>NZ_SNAQ03000015.1 GCF_004375085.3 Lewinella sp. W8 | reverse complement strand
TAGAGCCTGGGACCGTCCTTTCCACATTCTCCGCGCCGAAATAAATCCCCGAAGGGGTTTCTTGCGGGAGAATGTGGAAAGCACTCAGGAATAACTTTTAACCAGACACAGTTTATTGAACTATCCCCAGAACCTTGCTCTTTTCTTGACCGTACGACACATCGGATGAGCTCCGCTACGCTTCGACGCATCCGATGAGCGTACTTTCTTCTTCTGTCTTCCTTAGCCTTACTACCTACTACAATACTACCACCCTAACTACTCGCCCCTGAACCCTCCGCTTTACGACCGGCCTGCGGAGCAGACCTATTCCGGGCCTTTCTCCTCTGCCTCAGTCTTTTCCTTCACTTCAGTCCTTCAGCCTCAATCCTAAATCCTTCGCTTTCACGACCGGCCTGCGGAGCAGACCTATTCCGGGCCTTTCTCCTCTGCCTCAGTCTTCTCCTTCACCTGAGTCCTTTAGCCTTAATCCTGAATCCTCCGCTTTCACGACCGGCCTGCGGAGCAGACCTATTCCGGGCCTTTCTCCTCTGCCTCAGTCTTTTCCTTCACCTGAGTCCTTTAGCCTCAATCCTAAATCCTTCGCTTTCACGACCGGCCTGCGGAGCAGACCTATTCCGGACCTTTCTCCTCTGCCTCAGTCTTTTCCTTCACCTCAGTCCTTCAGCCTTAATCCTAAATCCTTCGCTTTCACGACCGGCCTGCGGAGCAGACCTATTCCGTAGCCTGCTCCTTTTCAATTATCTTTGCACCTGCCCTCCGTGGCCCTCCATCTACTGTCCTTTATTCCCATAATCTCTCCTTTCCCTTGCGCTACTACCTGATTGCCGGCGAAGCTTCCGGAGACCTTCACGGAGCCAACCTGATCCGCGCCATCCGGGAGCAGGATCCCGAGGCGGAGTTTCGTGCCTGGGGAGGTGACCTCATGGCGGAAGCCGGTGCTGACATCGTCAAGCACTACCGCGATCTGGCTTTCATGGGCTTCGTGGACGTAGTGAAAAACCTGGGGACGATCCTCGGTAACCTGAAGTTTTGCAAACGGGACATTACGGCCTTCCAACCGGACCGCCTGGTACTCATTGACTATCCGGGCATCAATCTGCGGGTGGCCAGGTGGGCGCGCCCGGCGGGCTACGACATCACCTACTACATCACTCCACAAATCTGGGCCTGGCACACCAGTCGGGTACACCAGATCAAAGCCAACGTAGACCGGCTTCTCGTCATCCTGCCCTTTGAGGAGGCCTTCTTCGCCCGCTATGACGTCAAAGCCAATTTTGTGGGGCATCCACTGCTGGACGTAGTGCGGGAGGCAGAATCGGCTACCGAACGGCCTTTCGCGACGACCGACGAGCCCATCGTGGCGCTGTTGCCGGGTTCTCGTCGGCAGGAAATTACCGTAGGGCTGTCCATCATGCTGGCCGCCGCGGCTCGCCACCCCGAATATCGCTACGTGATCGCCGGAGCTCCGGCTCAGGACCGTTCTTTTTATGAGGAGTTGATTGCTGCGGCGGCCACCCGGCCGCCCCGACTGGAGGTTGTCCACGGCCAAACCTACGATCTGCTGTTGAGTGCCCACGCCGCCATGGTGACCAGTGGTACGGCAACCCTGGAAACGGCCCTTTTCGGCGTTCCCCAGGTCGTCTGTTACCGGGGGAATTGGTTGAACTACCAGATCGCCAAACGACTGGTGGCCACCCGGATCAAGTACATCAGCCTGGTTAATCTGGTGATGGACGCTCCCGTGGTGCCGGAACTCATTCAGGAGGCGTTCAATCCGGAAAACCTTGCCACGCACCTGGAAGAAATCCTGGGGGGACCGGTACGAAAAAAGCAGCTCGCGGAGTTGCGGCTGCTGAGGGAAAAATTAGGAGACGGCGGCGCGGCCCAAAGGGCCGCTGCCGCCATCGTAACATGATATTGCTGGGTTAATTTCTTGTCGGAGGTATACGTTACTCCCTTAGCCAAATATGGTGATGAGGGCGTAGATGACCCCCGGAATCCAGAACAAGAGGGTCAGCAGGAGGGAAATCCAGAATTTGTCGTTGACTTCTCCCTGGTGGACGAGTACCGCCACGGGAGGGAGCAAAACGGCGAGGATAATCAGCAGTACCGTACTGGTTTCGGCCGCCTGTCCCCGCTGGCGCTGGGCCTTGATCTCGGCCAGTTTTTCCTTCAGTTGCGTTTTCTGGTGCCGCTTCAGGGCCCGCCGTTCGGCTCTGGACATGGCCTTCAATTCCGCACGGTATTCCCGGGCCGCATCGCGGACCTTTTGGCGCATTTCCTGCGGAGTAGCAGTGGTGTTTTCGGAAGCGTTCACGGGGCCAACCGCGACGGCGAAAGCGGGAGTGGCGAAGAGGAGGACGGCAATCAGGAGTAATAATTCACGCATGGAGAGCGGGTTGAGTGAAAGAATGATACTCTCCATTACCCCGGTGCAAAGGCTATGGTTCGGTGAGTTGGCCGGAAGTTGATTGTTATTTTTCATCTTCGTAAAAATTCTCCGGATTGACGTCCGCCAGGTCCCGGAACAATTGGCTGAATTTGGCCACCAGGTCCCGGAAATAGCGTTCTCCCTTTTCGGGAGTAGCGCCCGCAGGGTCGCCCACACCGGTGTCCGCCGTAACGGCGGACCACTTCCTTTCTGCCCACACCCAGCCCTCCTTGAAGGCCCGGATTTTGGGGAGCCTTTCCTTGCCGTCTCCCGCCTCCGCCAGGGGGCGTACCAGTTCCGGACAGACGTGTAGCATCAGGCTGGTCTCCAACTCATCGGCGTGATCTCCCGGGGCGGCAAAGTAGGTCTCCCGCGGAAGGGCCCGGAAAAAGTTGGTGGTGCACAGGAAAATATCGGGATACTTGAGCCCCAATTCCCGGAGCATGGTCTTGAAGTCATTCCCACCGTGCCCGTTATAGACCAGCAGCTTCGGTATGCCGTGCCGCACCAGCGTGGCGACGATGTCGTCCAGGATAGCCAGTTGGGTGGAGGGGTTCAGGTTGATGTCCAGCTTGATGTCCGCCTGCCCGGTATTTACGCCAAAGGGAATGGTCGGCAGGACGATGACCTTCTTCCCCGCCTCCCAGGCTTCCCTGGCCGCCGCGTAGGTGACGGCCTCGGCCTGGATGTTGTCCGTGGCGTAAGGAAGGTGATAATTGTGGGCTTCGGTGGCCCCCCAGGGGAGGACGGCTAGCTCAAAATGGGTAGCCTGGACTTCCGCCCAGGTGGTTTCGGCCAGAATGTAGGGGCGCATCTTGGGTGCATTTTGGTTGCACCAAAGGTAAAGGAGTACGCCCAACCCGAAGCAGTGGATTACCAGAGGTGATGGACCTCGGGCTTAATCATTTCGTCATAGATACGCTGCAGGCCACTCCGCTGAGACTCGGTGAGTGCGGGCAGTGCATAAGTTGAAAGGTTAGAGGTGAGTTGTTCCGGGCGCGAGGCACCGGGAATAATGGTGCTCACCTCCGGGAATTGCAGGATCCACTGCAGGGCGCGCGGGGCCAGGTTATCCTCTCCGGGGAAGAGGTCCCGAATCTCACTGACGGCCCGAAGCCCCAGCGCATAGTTGACGCCCGAGAAGGTTTCCCCCTTGTCGAAGCCGGCGCCGTCGCGGTTAAAGTGCCGGTGGTCCTCCTTGCCGAAGGTGCTTTGGGCGGAGAATTTGCCGGTCAGCAGGCCGCTGGCCAGCGGCACCCTGACGATGATGCCCACGTTCCGTCGCTGGGCCTCCCGGAAGAAGAGTTCCGCGGGGCGTTGCCGGAAAATGTTGAAGATGATCTGTACCGTCGTCACGTTATCGTACTCGATGGCCTTGAGGGCTTCTTCAACTTTCTCGACGCTCACGCCCAGGTGCCGGATTTTTCCTTCCTCCTTCAGGCGCTCGAAGAGCCCAAAAATTTCGGGGCGGTAATATACCTCGGTGGGTGGACAGTGCAGCTGAATCAGGTCCAGGGTTTCCAGCCCGGTGCGCCGGAGGCTGTCTTCGACGTATCCCCGCAGGGCCGCAGGCGTATAGCCTTCGTTGACGTGGGGATTGATTTGTCGGCCGCATTTGGTGGCCACGAATACCCGTTCACTACGGCTGCGGACGACCCTCCCTACGGCCGTTTCACTGTCACCGGCCGAATACACGTCGGCCGTGTCGATGAAGTTTACCCCAGCGTCAATGGCGTCGTTGATAATATGATCTGCCACCCGGTCGTCGAAGGGCTCTCCCCATTTTCCGCCCACCTGCCAGGTGCCCAGAGAAATGGAAGAAACGTCAAAACCGGTTTTGCCAAGGGTGCGAAAAGTCATGGTAGAATTTGTTTGATGGAGTTGTCTGGGTTGGGGGCTGTTCTTCAGAACCGTAACTCGTCGGGATCGTTGATTTTTTTAGAAAATGCAAGGGCATGTCCGCCTAGTCAGTCGGATGAACTTGTGCGACTGGCCACTGGGCAACGGCGTGCGGGTGCCGTGGTTCACCCGGGGGCAGCGTCTAGAATTTACCCACGTAGTTATCGGGCCGGATCTGCTTGAGTTCGGCCTTAATGGCGTCACTGACGTCGAGATCATCGATGAATTCGTGCAGTACGGTTTCGTTAATGTTGGTACGACCGCGGGTCAGGGCCTTCAGGGCTTCGTAGGGCTTGGGATAGCCCTCGCGACGGAGGATATTCTGAATGGCTTCGGCGCAGACCATCCAGTTGGCCTCCAGGTCTTCGGCAAGCTTATCCTGGTTGAGCAGCAGCTTGCCGAGCCCCTTGTCGATGGCCTTGACGGCTAGCAGTACGTGCGCCAGCGGCAGGCCCACGTTGCGCAGTACCGTGGAGTCCGTCAGGTCCCGCTGCAGGCGGGAGATGGGGAGTTTGTCGGCCAGATGGGTGAACAACGCCCGGGCGATGCCCAGGTTACCCTCGGCGTTTTCAAAGTCGATGGGGTTGACCTTGTGCGGCATGGCCGAACTGCCGATCTCCCCGGCAATGGTGCGCTGGCGGAAGTACTCTATGGAGATGTAGGTCCATACGTCCCGACAAAGGTCGATCAGGATGGTACTGATCCGGTTCAGGGCGTGAAAGAGGGCGCCAAGATTGTCGTAATGCTCGATTTGGGTGGTGGGGTAGGAGCGTTTAAGGCCCAGCCAGTCCCCCACAAACTGATTTGCAAAGGCGTGCCAGTCGTAATCGGGGTAGCTCACGTAATGTGCGTTCATGTTGCCGGTGGCCCCACCGAACTTAGCGGGAATGGGAACTTCCTGCAGCTGACGGAGCTGCTCCCGTAGCCGGTGCGTCCATACGCTGAACTCCTTGCCCAGCAGGGTGGGCGAGGCGGGCTGCCCGTGGGTCTTGGCGAGCATCGGAATTTCCATCCACTCCATGGCGTAGCGATCAATTTTGCTGATCAGACTTTCGAGCGCGGGGCAGATGACTTCGTCCAGGCCGTCCTTGAGGGTCAGGGGGATGGCCGTATTGTTGATGTCCTGACTGGTGAGCCCAAAGTGCACGAATTCAAGAATGTCTTCCATCCCCGCTTCGCGCAATTTTTCCTTCACGAAGTATTCCACCGCCTTGACGTCGTGGTTGGTCGTGCGCTCGGTGGTTTTGATCGTCTCGGCGTCCGCTTCGCTGAAGTTGTGTACGATGGCGTTCAGGTCGTCCATCTTCTCGGCGGGAATGTGCACCAGCTGGGGAAGGCCCAGGGTGTGCAGTGCCTGCAGGTAGCGAATCTCCACGAGGACCCGGTAGCGGATCAGGGCGTACTCACTGTAATACTCGCTGAGTTCCTGGGTTTTGGAGGCATATCTGCCATCAATGGGGCCAATGGCGCGGAGACTGGACATGGGTGCAAGATTTTCAGGCGGCAAAGGTAAGAAGTAATGCGCGGAGACTCAGGGGGAAAAACCGGCACGGAAGAATGGTGGCCCCGGATCCTCCCAAAGAAGTCCCTCCACCAGCGCTATTGAATTATGAGGGCGGTCCGGTGCTCAGCCCTTCAGCCGTTTTTTCCACTTGGTGGGCAACCATCCGGCCAGCCACTTACGCAGGGCCTCGGTGTTCCGAAATCCCAAAAGACCATAAAGTCGGGTGTAGCCCGGATTCAGATGGCGGGTGCGGGGCAGTAATTTGCCGTTTTCAAACTGTTTGCGGTACAGTTCGTCGGCGGCCGTTAGGTCGTGGGTGGACAGTTTGCGTAGGGCCGCGAGCTGGGCACCGCGAAACCAGTCCGCATTTTCGACCCAGTATTCCGGACGATGTTGACGTAGGAAAGCAGTAACCTTTCCGTACAATTCCGCCCGCCGCCAGTTGCCGCCCGCCGCGTCGCGGGTACTGACCCGCGGCCCCGTAGCGTCGTGGTGATAGAAGCTGTCGATGGTGGGCTCAATCCGGTAGGGGAGGCCGGCGGCCAGGAGGCGAAAATGGAGGTCTGGGTCGGTGTTGTCCGGCAGGGTTTCGTCCCAGCCACCGATGGCCTCCAGGGCAGTTTTCCGGTACAGGTTGGAGATCGTACACCCCACCCGGAATTCGTGCACCAGCCCCTTCCAGGGGTCCTGGTGGGGCACGTTATCAATGTTCCCCTCGGGGAGCAGATGGCGGTAGCCACCGATAACCCACTGGGTCTCTGGAGTAATGCCGTTTACCTGTCGGCTGATTTTCTCCGGGGCGAGGGTGTCGTCGGCGTCCAGAAACTGAATCCACGTTCCCCGGGCGAGCCGGAGGCCGCGGTTCCTCGCGGCGCTGGCTCCGGGCGTAGTGCAGTCCGTAGCGCGAATCCGTGCGGGATGTTCTTCCGCCAGCCGTGCGATCAGCTGGGGGGTGTCGTCGGTGGAGTTGTTGTTGACCAGCAGCACTTCCAGCTCCGGATAATCCTGGGCCAGGATCGAGTTGACGGCGCGGGAGAGGGTCGCGGCGGCATTTTTGGCGGGAATGATTACGGAGACGAGCACGGCCAAATGTAGGCATTTAGGACCGTGATCAACCGATGATGATTACCTTCACGATCATGAAAACTGCCGTTTTTCCCGGGTCGTTTGACCCCATTACCGTTGGCCACGTCGAATTGGTCCGTCGCGCCGTGCCCCTTTTTGACAAAATTGTGGTCGCCGTGGGCGTCAACAGCCAGAAAAAATACCTGTTCTCCCTCGAGCAACGGCTAGCATGGCTCCGGGAAGTTTTTGCCGATGAGCCCACCGTGGAGGTGGGCAGCTTTGAGGGCCTCACGGCGCATTACTGCCGGTCCATCGGCGCGCGCTACCTCCTGCGCGGACTGCGCAACGCCAGCGACTTCGACTACGAAAAAACCATCTCTCAGCTCAATGAAATCGTTGGGGAAGGACTGGAAACCATCTTCCTGATCAGCCAGCCAGCCTACTCCCACATCAGCTCCACCATCGTGCGGGAGATCATCAAGGGTGGGGGAGACGCCAGTCCCTTCCTGCCCGAAGGCGTGAATGGGGTGTGAGGTGCTGCATAGCGAAACAGGAGGTAAGTACTTCTGACTTTCTACTTATTAACCAGCAACCAGCCCCCAGTAACTAAAACTCCCCCATGTACGACTGGCTATTATTCGACGCCGACAACACCCTCTTCGATTTTGATGCCGCCGAGGCATCGGCCCTGGAACGCAGCCTGCGGGAGCGGGATATTGACTGGTCCCACGAGGTGCTCGGTCAGTACCGGACCATCAATCACCGGGCCTGGAGCGACTACGAGCGGGGCCTACTGCCCAAGGAACAATTGCGCACCATCCGGTTTCAGCGGCTCCTCGAACACTACCGGCTGGATCATCCGGCCGAGGCCCTTTCCTTTGATTACCGTACCTACCTGAGCGAAAGCACCCATCTGCTGGACGGAGCGCTGGAATTGCTGGACGAGCTCCGGGGAAGTTACCGTCTGGGACTGATCACCAACGGGCTCAAGGAAGTCCAGCGCCCCCGACTGACCAACACGGGCCTGGGGGACTATTTTGAGGTGGTGGTGATTTCCGACGAAATCGGGGTGGCCAAACCCCACGCCGGCTTCTTCGACCACGCCTTTTCGTTGATGGACAAGGCCGACCGGGCCCGCACGTTGGTGATCGGTGATAATCCCAACGCCGACATTGCCGGCGCCCTGAATTACGGGCTGGATGCCTGTTGGTTGCAACGCCCCGGCGCCCCGGACCGCGACGATCTGGGGGAAACCTACCGCATTCAGGATATCCGGGAACTGCGGCAGGTGTTGGGTGTTTAGGCATTGGGGCGACGCTGCGCAGGTGCCATGCCGTTGGATGTGGAGACAAGGCATGCGGTAGAGACAAGGCATGCCTTGTCTCCGCCGAATCCCGGAACCACGGCACCTGCGCAGCGTCGCCCAACAACTGATTTATCTTTGCCCCATGACCAAACAAGAGAAGGCTACGGCCATCATGCACCAACTCGAGGAGTTTTATCCCGAGGTTCCCGTTCCCCTGGATCATCACGACCCTTATACCCTGCTGGTGGCCGTGCTGCTGTCCGCCCAGTGCACCGACGTGCGCGTCAACCAGGTGACGCCTTCGCTGTGGGCGCTGACCGACAAACCGGAGGAAATGATGCACGTGCCGGTAGAGGACATCCGCGAGATCATCCGTCCCTGTGGCCTTTCCCCCCGCAAGAGTAAGGCCATCAAGGAGTTGAGCCGGATTCTGACGGAGGATTACGGTGGGGAAGTCCCTCCCGACTGGGACGTCCTGGAATCCCTGCCCGGCGTGGGCCACAAGACCGCCTCGGTGGTAATGAGCCAGGCCTTTGGCGTGCCGGCCTTTCCCGTCGATACCCACATTCACCGATTGGCCTACCGCTGGGCGCTGTCCACGGGTAAAAACGTGGAAACCACCGAGCGCGACCTCAAACGGCTCTTTCCGGAGGACCGCTGGAATAAGCTGCACCTGCAGATCATTTTCTTCGGCCGGGAATACTGTCCGGCCCGCGGACACACCATGCTGGACTGCCCGATCTGCAGCCAATACGGTCGCCGGTCCCTGTTGCGAAAGGAGGAAAACCAGCGCAACCGCCGTTAAGCCGTTGTTGCGCGTTATTTTTACCGCGTGAGTGATCAGGAAACCCGCATTAAGGAAAAATCAAGTTCTACCAAGCCACTGTTGCGCTGGCTGCTGGGGCTGACGGCCGTCATCGTCATCAGTTTTCTCTATCCCGACAACCTGAAGTTTCCCTTCAACTTTGATCGCGGACAGACCTGGCGCTACGCCGACCTGGTGGCTCCCTACGATATTCCCGTACTCAAAACGGAGCAGCAACTCGTACTGGATCGCGAGGCAGTAGAAGAAGACTTCAGCCCGGTTTACAGCATTGATCCCGCCGTGGCCCGGCGGGCGCGGGAGGCCTTTCTCAAGGAATTCCGGATCGAGCTCGATACGGCCCGGGCCCGGGGCGAAAACCCCGACCTGCTCCGGGAACCCGAACAACACCGTCGCTACGGTCTGGAGACCCTCGACAAAATCTATAACCGCGGCATCATCCAGGCCCGGGATGCCGAGGAAATGGAGGGGCTGGGTACGGTCATCACGATCATCGACAACAACGAGATTCGCCAGCGCACCCTCGGTCAGGTCTACACCCCGGGAGACGCCCGGGATTGGTTACAGGACAGCCTGTTCTACACCGACCTGAAGGCCCCGGAGTTCCTGTTGGAGCTGCTGGAAGACAAGCTCAACTACAACCTGTTCTACAACGACTCCCTTACCCGTCGGGAGCAGGAACTGGCCCTGCAGGCGGTAAGTCCCTTCGACGGCCTGATCCGGGAAGGGGAGGTCATCATCCGGCAGGGCGACGTGGTAAACGATGACGATTACCGCCAGCTGGTCAGCTACCGGCAGCAGTACAACAAAAACCTGAGTACTCAGGCCACCTTCTGGAGCGTCTTCGGGGGCTTTGCCGTACAGAGCGGACTGGTTATTCTGTTACTTTTCCTGTACCTGCGGACCTTCTTCCCATGGATTTACGGGCGGCTGAAAAACCTGGTGTTCATCCTGCTCTGGCCGGTGCTTTACGCCCTGATTGTGCGGACGGTCGAGCTCAGCCCCGGGCTGAGCAGTTACGTGGTGCCCTTCTGCATCGTCCCCATCGTGATCCGGATTTTCTTTTCCGAACGCCTGGCCTTCTTCGTCCACGTGGCCGTGGTGCTCATCGCCAGCTTCCTGACCACCCTGGGCTACCCCTTCACCTTCCTGAGCATCATGGCCGGGGTGGTGGTCATCATTATGGACATCGATACCCGCGACTGGGGGCGCTACTTCCGCAGCCTGCTGTTGCTCTTCGCCTTCTACTGCGTGGGCTACATCGGGCTGGAACTGCTGCGGGGCGGCAACTGGCTTACGGTGGACTATCCCACCCTCGGTTGGGTCGCGGGCAACGTCTTCCTGGTGTTGCTGGCCTACCCACTTATTCCGCTGCTGGAGCGACTCTTCGGGCTCATTTCCCCCATTACCCTGGTGGAACTCAGTGATATGAACCGGCCGCTACTCGAAAAGCTGGCCCGCCAGGCCCCCGGCACCTGGCAGCACTCCCTGAACGTGGCTAACCTTGCCGAACAGGCCGCCCGGGAGGTCAACGCCGATTCCCTGCTGGTGAAGACCGCGGCGCTCTACCACGACGTGGGGAAAACGCTCAATCCCGGTTACTTCATCGAGAACCAAAACGGACCCAACCCCCACGAAAAGATCGACGACCTGGAAAGTGCCCGTATCATCATCGGTCACGTCACGGAGGGGATCAAAATGGCCCGCAAAGCGGGCCTCCCCGAGGTCATCATCGACTTCATCCGCACCCACCACGGTACCACCCGTACGGAATACTTCTACCGCAACTACATCAAGGACCATCCGGAACGCGAAGAGCAGGAGGAGCTTTTCCGTTATCCCGGTCCGCGCCCCACGAGTAAGGAGCAAACCATCATGATGCTCGCCGACAGCGTGGAGGCCGCCTGTAAGAGCCTGAAAAACCCCTCAGAAGAAGAACTTTACACCCTGATCGATAACGTCATCGGGGGCAAAATTACGGGCGGACAGCTGGAAGAAAGCCGGTTGAGTTTCCGCGAACTGGAGGCCTGTCGGGGCGTCTTCCGCAACATCCTCAAGAGTATTCATCACGTGCGGATTGCGTATCCGGAGGAGGAGTAGGGTAGTGGGTAGAATGGTAGCGGGTAGTGGATAGATAGGTAGTGGGTAGGAAAGTCAAAAATCTTTACCCCTATCTCTTAGCGGTCGTCCGACAAATTCTTTATTTCTGACGTAGTCAATATAAAGTTTGTCTGACGAATCGCGGTAGGGGAATTCGGGTAGTGGAAAGTGATTTTCACTATGACTTGATACCGGTAAGGACTCCGCCGCACAACCCGTCAAAAATCTAATAAACCAACCCCTTAACCCCTGCGGCCAGCTCCCGCGCCCGCTCCGCGGTCGGCGCTTCGGAGTATACCCGTACGATTGGTTCGGTATTGGAAGCGCGGAGGTGCACCCAGCCATCGGGGAAGTCCAGTTTGAGGCCGTCAATTTCGCTGCGCTTAACGTCCGGGAATTGTTCTTTGACGCGGGCGAAGGCGGCGCTGAGGTCAAAGTCAGCGTCGACGTCCACTTTGTCCTTGACCATCTCGTAGTGCGGGTAGCTGTCCCGCAGGGCGTTAATGGATTGTCCGGAGGTGGCCAGGTGGCTGAGTACGAGGGCCAGGCCGATCAGGGAGTCCCGGCCGTAATGGAGTCGCGGGTCAATGATGCCGCCGTTGCCCTCTCCGCCGATGGTGGCACTAACCGCCTTCATTTTGTTGACCACGTTTACCTCCCCGACGGCCGAGGCATAATAGGGCTGGCCGTAGCGGGCCGCCACGTCCGCCACGCAACGGCTGCTGCTGAGGTTGCTGACCACCGGACCGGGTTCCCGTTGCAGTACGTAATCCGCCACGGTGGCCAGGGTATATTCTTCCCCGATCCAGCGGCCGCCCGGACCGACCAGGGCCAAACGGTCTACGTCGGGGTCCACGGCAATGCCGAGGTCCTTGCCGGGCGATTTCATAGCCTCCATCAGGCCCTCCAGGTGCTGGGGGAGGGGTTCGGGGTTGTGGGCGAACTGTCCGGACAGCTCCCCGTTCATGATCTCACACGTTACCCCAAGGGCTTCACACAGGGGCGGGATCGAGACGGCGCCCACGCTGTTGACCGCGTCGAGTACGACGCTGAATTTGGCGGCTTTGATGGCCTCTGCCTCCACCAGGGGGTGGCCAAGCACGGCATCGAGGTGATGCTGTAGCGCCGTGGTATCGGTCCGCAAGCTCCCGAGTTGGTCCACCGTCACGTAGGTGATGTCTCCCGCCGCGACCTTGGCCATCAGGTCCTGGCCGGCTTCGTGGGAGATGAATTCCCCGCGGGCATTCAGCAGCTTGAGGGCGTTGTAGGCCACCGGGTTATGGCTGGCGGAGAGAATGATGCCGCCGCCGGCCCCGAAGTGCGTCACGGCCATTTCGACCGTGGGGGTGGTGGCGTATCCGCAGTCGATCACGTCAATGCCCATGCTCTGGAGGGTCGCGGCGGTGAGGGCACTCACGACGGACCCGGAGGGCCGGCCGTCCCGGCCGATGACCACCAATGGAGGGGCGCCGCTCTCCTTGAGCCAGGCGGCGTAGCCCGCTACGTTGGTGACGATGTCTTCCGGGGTGAGGTTGGTGCCGGGCTTTCCGCCGATGGTGCCGCGAAAGCCAGAAATCGATTTTTTCAGGGGCATATGGTAGTGGGGATGCTGATCCTTTTGGTGATGCGGATGAGGGGGCGCAAATATAGCCCAGGGGATTCCTACCGGGATTATGGATATTTGCGCTCAAATATTGCCCACCAGTATGCAAATTGACTACGCCATCTTTGATTTTATCAATCAGAGCCTGGCCCACCCCTGGCTGGATGCCGTCTTACCCACCTACCGGGAAAAAACCACCTGGATTCCGTTGTACCTGGTTCTGGTCGTCTTGCTGCTGCGCGAGTATGGCTGGCGGTCCACGCTGCGGTTACTGCTTTGCGTGGGCGTGGCGATCGCCGTTGCGGACCAACTGGCGGCCTCCGTGCTCAAGCCCTGGGTGGGGCGATTAAGGCCCTGTGCGGACGCCAGCATCGCGGACCAGGCGCGTATTTTGGTCAGCTGCGGTGGGCAGTACAGCTTTCCCTCCAATCACGCCACCAATCACTTTGCACTGGCGCAGGTGCTGGCAATGACCTGGCTGGTGGGTAAGCCACGGACGTTTACATTCCTTCTCTACGGCTGGGCGGCGAGTATTTCCCTGGCGCAGGTCTACGTCGGCAAGCATTTTCCGGCCGATATCTTCTTCGGCGCCCTGTTGGGCATCACGATTGCCTGCCTGGTGGTCCTGGCGGGTCGTCGCTGGCTGAGGGGGCTGCCGGGGAATCCGGCGGATGTGAGGGTGGAGTAAGCTTATTTGGCGTCACCGCAGGTGCAACGGAGTTTTCTGTGGCCATGAACTGGGTAGCTTTCTCCCCATTGGAGGAAGAAAGTCAGAAAAAAGAGAAGTGCAATGCTGTTGCATTTAACTTTTGGGGGAGCCCGGCGTTTGTGTACCGATAATGCCTTTATAAAATGCTCATCTGGCAATACCTGCTGCTGATTTCCAGTGTCTTCATTGGGGGTGGTTTCGCACAATTCCTCCGGGGGCGTGACGAAAGCCAGCGGTGGCGGATGTATTTGCCCTTACTGCTTTCCTTCAGTGGTGCCTATCTGTTGGGCATTGCAGCCATGGAACTGATGCCGGGGGTCTTTCAGCAGCCCGGCTACCACACCGGAGCCTGGCTGCTGGGGGGCTTCTTCGTGCAACTCCTGCTGGAAAGCCTCAGCCAGGGAGTTGAGCACGGCCACGTCCATACGCACCGCAACCAATCTTACCGGTACGCCATCGGGGTGATGATCGGGCTGGGGTTACATGCGCTTCTGGAAGGCTTACCCCTGGGCGCTTCGGAGGGCTTAATGGGGCATGACCACTCTTCGCACGATCACCCGGATAACGTGCACCTGCTTTTTGGGATCGTGCTCCATAAAATCCCCGCGGCCTTTGCGCTCGGACTACTCCTGCTCCACTCCGGCTATTCCAGAATATTTACCTGGGGGTGCTTGGCATTTTTCGCCATCCTGTCACCTATCGGGGCCTGGCTGGGGGAAATCATCAGCATTGATCCCGTGTGGCAGAACCGGGTGCTGGCCCTGGTCGTCGGTAGCTTTTTGCACATTTCCACCACCATTCTCTTTGAAGCGGATGGTGGACGGGGACACGGAATCTCCCTTAAAAAGTTTGTGGTCATCGTCATCGGAATGTTGGTCGCCTACTTCACCGCTCACTAAGGACTGACCGACTACGGGCAATATTTAGCGATTGTAAGTTGGGTAATTATCCGTCCAAACTGCGACTTGTCGGTCACGACCTTCGCCCCACGTATTCATCATGGCCAACCCCCTAACGCTCGAAGACCAGTCCGCTTACCTTCGGAACCGAAGACTGGGACTCTTGTGTCTGCTGTCGGGGTCCATCCTGTTCTCCTGCAAGGCCATCGTCATCAAGTTAGCCTACCAGTATGCCGTGAGCAGCATCAGCCTGCTGGGGCTCCGGATGGCTTTTTCTCTACCACTTTTCTTACTCATCGGATACTACCGTCGGGAACGCTCCAGTACCCACGGCAAGGTAAAGCGTGGCGACTACGTGGCCCTAGTCCTACTGGGTATTTGCGGCTACTACCTGGCCAGTTACACCGATTTTCTCGGCCTGCGCTACCTCAGCGCGGGGATGGAGCGCCTGATTTTGTTCAGCTATCCCACCATGGTACTCGTCCTGCAACTGATGATCTTTGGGGTCCCCATACGACGCGTTCAGTGGATTGCCGTGGTGATCTGCTACGGGGGAATCACCCTGGCCTTCAGTGGAGCTGATTTTAGCGCCGGGAGTAACCTGCCCCTGGGGGCAGGATTGATTCTGCTGAGCGCCCTGCTGTATTCGGCCTTCGTGATCGGAAGTGGCCGGCTGGCGCCCCGGCTGGGAAGTATTCGCTTCACCAGTATGGCGCTGGTGGTGGCCAGTGTTGCCGTACTAACCCATGTTTTCTTCTCCGGAGCGCCCCTGTTGGGCCTGCATTATATGGTGTACGTTTACGGTCTCATTATGGCCGTATTTTGCACCGTGATCCCGAGTTACCTCATGACGGAGGGGATTCGCCGCCTGGGGGCCGGAGATGCGGCCATCGTTGGGGCCATCGGCCCCGTAGCCACCATTGTCCTGGAATACTTTGTGCTCGGAGAAAGCCTGAACCTGGTGCAGGGTTTGGGGGCCTTCCTGATCATCTCCGGCGTGGTACTCATCGGGAGGAGTAAGGGGAACTAGGTGCTAACATTTTGTTGTATATTTGAATTTTTATAGCAAATCGTATTATGGCTAAGGTTAAGGTCGCCTTCTTCTGCCGCAACTGTGGCGCCGAATCACCAAAATGGATGGGACAGTGTCCGAGCTGCCGGGAGTGGAATACGCTCGTGGAGGAAAAGGTGGTGAAAACCAAGAATGACCGTTTAGAGCAGAAACCGGACTGGAGATCAGTTGGCTCCGGCGCCGCGGCCAAAGCCGCGGGCCCCCTGGGGAAGGGCCCCCGCCCGGTACCGCTCGACGAAGTGGTGGCGGGAGAGGTGAAACGGCTCGTCAGTCCCGATGCCGAGCTCAATCGGGTACTGGGCGGCGGTATCGTGCCGGGCAGCATCGTTCTCTTCGGGGGGCAGCCCGGTATCGGAAAATCAACTCTCTTGCTGCAGCTGGCCCTCAATCTGGGGAAGAAAGTCCTCTACGTGTCCGGAGAAGAGAGCGAGGAGCAGATCAAAATGCGCGCCGATCGCCTCGGCGGAAAGGCCGAGAACTGTTACCTGCTGACCGAAACCAACACCAATAAACTCCTGCAACACGCGGCGGACCTGAAGCCAGACCTGCTCATCGCCGACTCGATTCAGACCCTGGCCAGCCCCCACGTGGAAAGTATGGCGGGTACGGTAAGTCAGGTTCGGGAATGTGCCGCCGAACTGCAGCGATTCGCCAAGGAAACGGGGATTCCTACCTTCCTGATCGGTCACATCACCAAAGAAGGCAGCATTGCCGGCCCCAAACTGCTGGAACACATCGTCGATGCCGTGCTGCAGTTTGAGGGGGACCGAAATTATACCTACCGAATCCTGCGGACACTGAAAAATCGCTTCGGGAGTACGGACGAACTGGGAATTTACCAGATGGATTCCTCCGGGCTCCGGGAAGTCACGAACCCCAGCGAATTACTGCTTAGCGAACGGGATGAGCAGCTGTCCGGTTCCGCCGTCTGTGCTACGCTGGAGGGGATGCGCCCAATGCTGGTGGAAGTGCAGGCGCTGGTGAGCACGGCCGTCTACGGGACGCCCCAGCGCAGTGCCACCGGCTTTGACCTTCGGCGCCTATCCATGTTGCTGGCCGTGCTGGAAAAACGAGCTGGTCTCCCGCTTGGCAACCAGGACGTCTTTCTCAATATCGCTGGAGGACTGCGAGTCGATGACCCCGCCATTGACCTGAGCATTATCGCGGCCCTGCTGTCCAGTGCCATGGACGTAAACGTACCGCCGAACGTCTGCTTCGCCGGGGAGGTTGGCCTCAGTGGGGAAATTCGGGCCGTAACCCGGATCGAACAGCGCATCCAGGAGGCGGATCGCCTTGGTTTTCGGGCCATCTACGTCAGCAAATACAACGTCAAGGGCCTGGACCCCGACCGCTACGGCATCCGGATTCATACCCTGAGTACGGTGCGGGAACTCTACGAAGCGCTGTTTGCTTGATCTGGCCTTTCTCGGCCGTTGACAAAACAATGACAAATTGCACCAACGGGAATGATCTTGTTGGTATTTATCGGTTTTTTCAGGAACTAATTTGGGTGCTGAACCAGGAGGAATAGTCGTGGTCACCTGCGGCCTGTCCTTCATCTTATCACCCATTTAGTTTCCGAAACGCCATGCTTAAGCTGCCATCTAAACTTCAGACCATTTTTGCCTTTCTGCTTACGGCAGGACTCTTTTTTATCCTTCATTCCTGCACCGAACCCGCCCCCGACGGTTCCTTCGCCAAGCAGGCCGAGGCTGGGGAAGCTCACTTCATGAAATACTGTGCTCGTTGCCACGGCGAAGACGGCAAGGGAATCGTCATCGATTCTCTGGGGACCCAACCGGCGGACCTCACGCAAATCATGAAGGGCAGAAGAAGTAAGGAGTTCCCCATTTTGGAGGTCGCCTTCCAGATTGATGGCCGAGAAATGGCCAAAGCCCACGGTGCGCGCGATATGCCGGTTTGGGGAGAGGTTTTCTCCGAAGAAGAGTACATGAACGAGGGCGAAATCAAGGGTAAATTGGGTGAATTGATCGCCTACATCATCGAAATCCAGGAATGATACCATAGTCCTTATCCGAACGGCTGGTGGCTAGTGTTCATCAGCCGTCCGGATGGGCTACTCTTTTGCCTCGAAGCTGGCGCCGTCGATGGGCTCTTCGATGTAAACTTCCCAGGGCTGATTGCCCGATTTTAGCGCCCGGAATTGGGCGGTGGACGAGGAGGTGAAGTAGACAAACTGACGGACGGGATGTCCCTGCCCCAGCACGAAGCGTCGGCCGGTTTTTTCGTCGCGGGGATAGTATCGCTCGCGACCATTCTCAAAGCGCAGGGGGTGATGGTCCTCGGAGAATCCAAGTTTGGCGACTTCATTATCGTCTAACCGACGTTCTTCGTAGTACGTCCAGCGACCCCGCTCGCGGGTTGCATAAAAGTGACGCTTGCCACCATCTCCCGGGGAAACTACTTCCAGTTGGCGACTGATCGAACCGTCATCGTTGTCCCAGTCGAGTTGGGCCGTTCGGCCCACCGTAGCGGGAGCACCCTCCAGCAGGATGTCATCTCCCGTGCCACTCAGGTAAAAGGGGAAGGTGAGATCGTGCTCCGGAGCGGGAAGGATCCGGGGTTTGAGGAATCCACTGGATGAAGATGCCGCCCAGTCTTCTCCGGGGACGAAAATGCCGTCATCGGACGACCGCCGGGCCGCTTCCGCGGCGATTTTGTGCTCCGCCTCCTCCATCTTCTGCGCCATGGACGCCGGTAACCACTTCTTGATTTTTTGCAGCCTTTCGAGATTCGCCCGCACCTCGTCCAGGTTGAGCCCATTCATGGATTTACCGCTCAGGTTCATGCTGGGATCGTCCGCAATGCCCAGATAACGCTCCACGGTAGCTTCTACTTCGAGTAACCTTTCCTTATCCATTTCTGCGCCGATGAGCTTTACCCTGGCGTCCGTATCCAATTGGGCCATCAATTGATAGGTAGACTGGTTGTTCTGCTTCACCGGGCCAATCTCGACGTAGAGTTGTTTGACCGCCCGCGCGGGAATCTGCCTATCCTTGGAAAACCAGGGGATGGGGCCGTGGGTGATGGTCAGCTCCTGGGAACTGGCCTTAATGACCGACTTATTAAGGAACAAGGTCAGGGTATACCAGCCAATGAACGCGCCGGCAATCAGGTGGAATACAATGAACCAACCCGCGCCAACGGCCAGGAAAAACAGGACGAAAGCATTCCAGAAAAGAGAAAAGAAGGCTAGAAACCAGCGGGAGGGGTTACCCCAGGAATAGGTAATGTCCAGGGCACCGGCGCTTCGCTCGATTTTTAATTTTTTTGACATGGGATGGGCAAGTGTATGGCGCTAAAGATAAGTGCTGTCACGAATCAATAATAGCGGGGCTACACTTTCATGCCACTGCTCACAGACTTGTTACGGACAGGTTTATACCGAAGGGTTCGGGTACCTGGCCTGAACGGCATTGATGTCTTTGATTACTTCGGCGCTAAGCTGAAGGTCAATGCTATCAATGTTCTCCTTCAACTGCTCCAGGCTGGTGGCTCCGATGATGTTGCTACCGGTAAAGTCACGGTCATTGACGAAGGCCAGCGACATCTGCGTGAGGTTCAGGCCGTGTTTTTCGGCCACCTCCGCGTAGGCGGCCGTGGCCGCCAGGGCGTTGTCGTTGTTGTAGCGGGTGTACTGTTTGAACTGATTGAGGCGGGCGTCCGGGCGGTCGGTACCGCGGAGGTATTTTCCGCTGAGGCGCCCCATGGCCAGGGGGGAATAGTGGAACCCGGCGATGTTTTCGCGCAGACAAACCTCCGCCAGGCCAACTTCAAAACTCCGGCTCAACAGGTTGTAGGGGTTTTGGATACTCACCGGTTTGGGTAATCCGTGCACTTCCGCCAGGTGAAGGATACGCATAACTCCCCAGGGCGTTTCGTTACTGAGCCCCCAGTGACGGATGACGCCCTGTTTGATCAGCTCCTGCATGTTTTCCAGGATTTCCAGGAAATCATCCTCCCAGGGGTCATGCTTGATGCTGCTTACCCCCCGGGTACCGAAGAAATTGACTTTCCGGGCGGGCCAGTGAAGCTGGTACAGGTCAACGTAGTCGGTTTGCAGGCGCTCCAGGCTTTTGCCGAGGGCTTCGTCCAGCTGCGCCCGCCCGAAACCCAGGTTGGGACGGATATGGCTGGCAAAGGGTAGGGGGCCGGCGATTTTGGTGGCCAGGTAGTACCGGTCGCGGTTGCCGCGAGCCTTGATCCAGCTGCCGATGTAGCGTTCGGTACTGCCCTGGGTTTCGGCCCGGGCGGGAACACTGTAAAGTTCGGCGGTATCAATGATGTTGATGCCCCGTTCGAGTGCGTAGTCGAGTTGTTCGTGGGCTTCGGCCTCGGTGTTTTGCTGGCCGAAGGTCATGGTGCCAAGGCAGATGCGGGAAACCTCCCATCCGGTTGTTCCAAAAGTAGTGTAACGCATATCGGGGGGCGCCGGAGCGCATTAGTACGGATTGTTTTTTTAGGGAAGGTGGCGGCGGTCCAAAAGGTTTACCCCGAAACGGGAAAATACCCACCCCGGTAGAGACAAGGCACACTGTAGAGACAAGGCATGCCTTGTCTCTAAACACCCCCGCACCCAGAACAACCACCCACCGGTTTGCTCCTCCGAAAAACCACGGCACCTGCGGCCCCCGCAAAAAAAAATTAAAAAAAATTGCACCCAACGCAACTTCTGGTCCCGGTCGGGGCATTTTCCCCGCGTAAACAACATAACCTGAACCTTACCTGATTAAACTTAGGTAAAGCCGGAAGGCGGTATTTGTAGCATCGTCAGGCCGGCACAAACCCCACAAGGGACCATTATGGCACGCAACACCCGCGAGCGAATCTTCGAAACGGAAATGCTGGAGCACTACCAGGTGGTGTACAACTTCCTGTTCCGTATGTGTGGCAACGGCGCCGACGCCGCTGACCTCACGCAGGAAACTTTTGCGCGGGCGTACGTGAAAATCGATCAGTACGAACCCGGTACTAACGCCCGTGCATGGTTGTTCCGCCTTGGCCAGAACCTGTTCATCAACGAGTACCGTAAGCGTACGCGTCGGGGTGAAACGGAGCTGGACGAACGGACCGCCTACAACCAGCGTGACGAAGGCCATTCTATGGCCGGATTTACCGACCTACGGATCGCCGGAGCCCTTGATCAGGACTTCTCCGATCAGATCGTAAAAGCGATGGCCCTGCTCAAGGATGACCAACGCGCCATCATCATCATGGCCGATCTGTATGACTTCAGCGAAAAGGAAATTGCCGAGGCAATGGACATGAAGCTGAATACCGTTAAGTCTACCACGCGGCGTGCCCGCCTGGCCCTGATCAAGCAGCTCAGTGGCTACGCCGTGGATACTTACGGTATCGTCAATACGCGCAACCTCGGATAAATTCATCAGTGCCACTCCGCGAAAGGCTCGCGGAGTGGCACTTTTTTCATACAATTTCTTAACAATGCCAAATCACAGTCGCAACTCCCAAAAGCCTAAGCTCATCGATCCCAAACTGCCCGAAGTGGCGGACCGGGAACCCGAAGTCTTTGATCACGAATCCTGTCTGGACCTATCCATAGATGGCAGAACAGGAGACCTGAAAAATCCCGAAGCTTATCGCGTTTTTATGAAGCGGAATTTAGGGTGGCAGCGCCCACCGGCAGACTTACTACAAAATATCCACGCCCGCATCGAACGAATTAAAGCCGGCGAAGAATAGTTAGCGACTTTTAGCACATTTAAAATTTTGCCCGTTACCCCATCGGTAACGAACATATTTGCCTCCCGGGTAGCTTTGGTAAGAGCATAGTAAACGAAACCTACCCATGGGAGCTCATCCCGCACGTACGCAGTACGTACCCCCCAAGTTAGTCCACGTATCCGATGACCGCCCCGGTTGGTCACGCCGCCGTTACGGTCGCGGATTCCAGTACCTCCGGGAAAACGGATCCCCCATCCGGGAACCCCGGATCAAGGCCCGACTCCGGGCGCTGGCCATACCGCCGGCCTGGACCGACGTCTGGATTTGCCCGTTGGAAAACGGCCACCTGCTCTGTACGGGGCGGGACAATGCGCAGCGCAAGCAATACCGCTACCACCCCCTGTGGCTGGCCTACCAGCAGCAGAATAAGTTTGATCGCCTGATCAAATTTGCCGCCCGACTACCCGAGGCTCGGGGCACCATCCGTAACCTCCTCACCCAGGTGGGAGCAGGGTGGACCCGCCGACGGGTGACCGCCCTGGCCCTGGCCATCATGGACGAAACGGGGATGCGGGTGGGCAACGCCGGCTACCGGAAACTGAACGGGACCATCGGACTGACGACTCTGCGCCGTAAACACCTGGAAATTGATATCTCCAGTCTCCACTTCGCCTATCCCGGCAAGAGTGGGGTAGACCGTTCGGTCGATTTGACCGACCCACTGCTGGTTCGCCTCATCAAGAACGTCAGTGAACTACCCGGATACGAACTCTTTCGGTACCGGGGGAAGGACGGCAAAATGCACAACCTCGAAAGCGCGGACGTGAATGAGCTCGTCAGCGAACTGTTCGGGGATGAGTTCAGCAGTAAATACTTCCGCACCTGGGCGGGGACTTCGGCCGCCGTGCGGTCGCACTGGGCGCTGAAGCAGGAAAATCCCGACGAGGAACGTCCCGATTTACGCACGCTGGAAGGCGTCGCGGAAGAACTTGGTAATACCGTAGCGGTGTGCCGGGAATATTACGTCCACCCGGCCGTTCTCACGGCGATTCGGGAGGGCAATTTACCGGATGCCTCCAGCATCACCCCACAAGAGGATCGCCTGCTGGGGGACACTTTCGAACCGGAAGAAATTATCGCTTTCCGCGTGTGTTCCGCCTGACGGGAGCGCGGCTCACGGAAGGACGACGTCCACCGGTGAACCGGATGTTGCGGTAGGTGGAAGCCTTCGACGGGTCCAGCCGACTCATGGCGGAAATCACCGTGTTCTGCTCCGGTCCGGTAGCTCCCTTGTAGATTTCCACGATTTCCTCGCGCTTGGCGTCCACGAAGGCCTGAGCGTACATCGTATTGGGGTAGGCCTGGTTGGCCTTCACGGCGTCTTCGATGGCCAGGGTAATGTTGGCGCGGGCGGCCGCCACGTCGATGGTCATCATGTCCAGCCCCAGGCGGTGGTAGGTGTAGTAGGCCCGGCGAAGAACCAGCATCCGGCCTTCCAGCACATTTTCCAGCAACCAGTAGCGATTGCGGCTCTTGTTGCCCGAGCGCCATCCCTGAGTGTTCTGAATCTCCGTGGGCAGGCGGTTATAGAGATCCTGGGCCTTCTTGAAGAGTTCTTCTCCGCCACGGGGGGAGAAGGTATCGTAGTCAAATCCGAGAATCATGTAGGAATAAAAGGCCAGAATGTTGGCCAGGTCTCCGGTGTACGTCTGCTCACTGTACTGAATGCCCTCCCCGCGCTGGTACTGGAACTGCACGAACCGATCCTGAAAATTGAAGACCGGCGTTTTTTCCGTCGTGCCGTAAATGGGCCGACTGCTCTGCACGGCAACGGTGGCCTTGTAGACGTCGGGTACGACAACCGAAGCACCGCCGCCTTTATTGGACTCCTCAAAGACTTCACTGATCGTGAGGAAGATGGTGGCTTCCACCCGTTCTTCGGGCAGAAAGCGGTCCTTGGTCCAGAAAATACCGTCCAGGAAACGGACGATCTGGCTTTCCAACTCGTTGAAAATCCGCTTGTCCGTTTGGGTAATCTGATCGGTGTTGATCTTTACCGTCCAGTCGATTTCACTTTGGGCGTAGCCGCAGGTGCCAAGCAAGATCAGAAAGGTGCAAACAAGTAGGGAACGTACCATGGGGAAGTGATTGGTCAGTATTTCGTTTGATGGTGCCGGGCCTAGGTGGTCGGGGATAACCGCAGGACCAGCTCCTGCAGGATGTCGTGGGCCACGAGATCCTTAGATTTTAACTCGTAGGGCGTCACCTTATTGTGATCCACTACCTGAATTCGGTTGGTGGCGTGGCCGAAGGCTGCTCCGGCCTCGTTGGGGGAGTTCAGCACGATGAAATCAAAATTCTTTTTGCGGAGCTTGGTGCGGGCGTTGTCGACCTCGTTCTCGGTCTCCAGCGCAAAGCCGACCAGCGTCTGGTGGGGCTGCTTACTGGCCCCGAGGGTAGCGGCAATGTCGGGGTTGCGGACCAGATTGATCCGCAGGGGCCCTTCGCCTTTTTTGATTTTCTGCTCCGACACGGTGGCGGGGCGGTAATCGGCCACGGCTGCGGCCAGAATGCCGGCCTGGGCCCGGGGCCAGAGTTCCACGGCCCGGTCGTGCATCTCCCGGGCGGAACGCACGGAAATCAGGTTGATGCCCTCCCGTTGGGTACTGAGGTGGGTGGGGCCGAGGAGCAGGTCTACCGTGGCGCCGCGCGCCGCGGCGGCCTCGGCCAGGGCGATGCCCATGCGGCCGGTGCTGCGGTTGCCGAGGAAGCGGACCGGGTCCAGATCCTCCAGCGTAGGGCCGGCTGTGATCAGCAGGTGCTTACCGCTTAAATCATGAGGGATGGCAACCGGTTTGGTCCCGGCATCCTGCGCACCTGCGCCCTGAGCAAAAAAGGTATTCAGTTGAAGCAGGATATCCTCCGGTTCGGCCAGCCTTCCCGCGCCGACCAACCCACTGGCTAATTCTCCTTCGGCAACGTCGATCAGATGGTTGCCGAAAGACTGTAGCCGCTTGACGTTGGCGACGGTGGCGGGGTGGAGCCACATGTCCACGTCCATGGCGGGAGCAAAGAAGACGGGGCAGCGGGCGGAAAGATAGACGGCCACCAAGGCGCTGTCGCAGAGCCCGTGAGCCATCTTAGAGAGGGTAGTGGCGGTAGCCGGTGCGACGAGCATCGCGTCCGCCCACAGTCCCAATTCTACGTGGTTGTTCCAGCTAGCCTCGTCGTGTACCGAAGAGACGACCGCGTGCTTGGACAGGGTAGAAAGGGTCAGGGGGCTGATGAAATCGGTCGCCGCCCGGGTCATCAGTACCCGTACTTCGGCTCCGGCTTTCACCAACCCCCTGACGATCAGGGCGCTCTTGTAGGCGGCAATGCTGCCGCTGACGCCAAGAATTATTTTCTTACCGCGGAGATGTTCCAAACTCCCGCAGACTAAAAGTCATCTTCCTCCTCCCGGCGCTCGTTGTACCGGTGGTAGAGTTCGTCGTCGAGGAATTCCCGCATGGCGATCAGTACCGGGTTGGGAAGCTTCTCGTAGAACTTGGAGATTTCAATTTGCTCCTTGTTCTCCGTCACCTCTTCGATGGTGTCGGTTACTTCGGCAAATTCTTCCAGCTTCTGGTCCAGTTCATGCTTGAGGTCAACGGCAAGCTGACGGGCACGGCGGCTGACGATGGACAGCGTTTCGTACACGTTGTCGGTGTCCTTAACCAGTTGCTGAATATCACGTGCGGATACGTCTGGGCTAAGACCTTGGGCCCGTGCTTTGATATCTGACATCTTTGAGTTCGTTTAGTCGTTTATTTGATTTTTCCAGATTGCGTTCAATCTCTTCACGATTCTCGCTTTCCGGGTAGCGGTCCAGAAAAAGGTTACTTAACTCGACCGCTTCTTCGTAGCGTTCCCGCTGACGGGCAACGAAACTGCGTTCTGCGTACTGAAATTGTGATTTCGCCATCAGGTAGCGAATTTCTTCGCCCCGCTGGGTTTCGGGATAATCCTTCAGCAGGTTGTTGAAACTCTGAATCGCTGATTCATAACGCGAAAGGTCCATGTACAGTTTTGCCGATTCAAAATCCTTCAGCTCCATTTTGGCCCGCATCTCGTCGATGAGGCGGTTGGCTTCGGCTACCCGCGGACTGGTGGGGTAGCGGTTAGCAAACTCCTCGAAGCCCTCGATCGCCTTCTCGCTGTAGCTTTGGTCCAGGCGGTAGACGGGACTGAGCTGGAAATTAGAGTAGGCCGACATGAAATCGGCTTCTTCCCGCAGCGTACTGCCACCGTAAGTGGTGGCGAAGTTCTTGAAGTAATAGCTCGCCAGCACGTACTGCTTGGTGTAGTAGTAGGTGTAGGCGTAGCGGTAGGCGATTTGTTCGGCTTCGGCCTGCCCCCGGTAGGGAGCGATGGTCAGCTCATACAGGGTCTGAGCCCGCTGATATTCCTCAGCATCGTAGTACTCATTGGCCTTTTTGAGCCAGAGCTCGGGGTTGCCGCTGGTGCGCACTGATTCAAATTCAGAACGGCAGCTGGCGAAGGCCAGGGAAAGCAAAACAGCAAAAAATAAGTGGCTGATTTTCATAGGGGCGCAAAGGTAAGGCGATTTGGGGAGATACGGTAGCCCCAACTGGGACGGGGACTTTCTGGAGCTTCCCAAGAAGTAGTGAAGAATTAGTGATGGCATAAGTCGGTGCCCGGAACAGATCGGACACCCATGATCCATTCAAGGAGTATCCTGGATGCCGTTTTGGTTGGGTGGGGCCGGTGGTGGAGCCGACAAATCAAAAAATCAAATATCTTGGGGGCCATGATCGTACCCCCGCGGATTGATGAACTCCGGGTGTATTACAACACCACTATCCGGCCGGAGTTGCTCCGGCTGGAGCGCCTGAGGATTCGACTGATCCGGGGAATCGTCCTTTCCCTGCTGGCCATCGCGGCCCTGGGGGCCGCGTTCGTGATCTACGATCTCGGGTTTCTCATTTTCCTACTTGCGGTGCCGGTGGTTTTTTACATCGGTAGCCTGTATTTCCGCATCGAGAAGTTTCGTCAGGCCTTTAAGCCGGCCATCGTCGAACTGCTGATGACCTTTCTGAATGAGTCCCCCAATTACCGCTCGCTAACCTATGACCCCAAGGGCAAGATCAACCAGGATCGTTTTGAGCGCAGTGGGCTTTTTCGTCCCATGCCGGATACCTACCACTCGGAAGACTACATCCGCGGGATGGTGGGCGAGATGGCCTTCGAAATGGGGGAGGCCTACGTACGGGAAATCAGTCCGGCCAGCAACCGACTCCTTTTGGTGTTCAGTGGCTTGTTCGTCCACGCCATCTTCAATGAACCCACTACGGGCCAGCTGGCCGTCTGGCCCCGCCAGAACCTGCGCCGCCTGAAGCGCACCATCGATGCCTACGTATCGTCGGGCGGGAAACTGGCGGACGTGGAAATTATGAACCCCGGCTTCCGCGAAGAATTTGCGGTTTACGCCAAACCGGGTACCCACGTGGCGGGCATCTTAACGCCCCCGATGCAGGAAGCCATCCTGGAGTTCTCACGGGAGCAGGACCGCGACATCTTCTTCGCCGTCTACAACAAGGATCTCTTCATCGGGGTGGCCCACGAATACGACCTGCTGGAGCCCAAGTTCTTTTCCTCCAACCTCTCCTTCCAGCTCATCCGGCAGTTTTATACCGACATCACCATCATGCTGGAAGTGATCCAGGACTTTGACCAGACGCACTAGGGGAGGATAGAATGATAGAAGGACAGGATGATTGAATGTCGTCCGACGAATCCGTCACGGCCTAGCCGTGTACGCTTCGTCTGACGAATTGGGGGCTAAGATTCAGTTGGCGGACCGTCGTTGGTTAAAACCTTATGCCGGATAAATCCGGCGCTACAGAATGATCATTGTCAGAGAATCCGGTCGAGCACTTCTAGTGCGAGCGGTAATCCAGGGCTTTGACCAAACCCTTCAGATAGGGATAGAATGATTGAAGGACTGAATGATTGAGGGGCGGAGCACTGCATTGTTTAACCAACCTAGCCATTTCAGTAGCGACGGCTTCAGCCGTTGATCAAAACCTTTTGCCGGATAAATCCGGCGCTACAGAATCATCATTGTCAGAGAATCCGGTCGAGCAATTCTAGTGCGAGCGGTAAATAACGGACGCTGAAAATTGGAAACCTGGGTTGACGAATTAGGGGTTAAGATCCAATTGGCGGACCGTCTTTCTTCTGCCGATCAGTGGTGGTAAGTTTTACTTCATCTCCATCTTTCAGATCCTTAATCTGGAAACCCAGGTCACCACTCAGGCGAATCAATTCCTGAAAGCTAATTTTTCGAATATTGCTGACGTTGTACTGGCCACCCAATACCCCCGGAAGGACCAGATAAAATTTTTCGTATGGAGCCAATTCACCCAGGACGGCTTTGGCTTCCTTCACCAGATGATCCATCTCCCAATCATCAATAAACTCTTGTTCGGTGAGGACCTGGTTTAGTTCGGTTGCCGAGGAAGCAATTTTATGGCAGCTAAGTTCTTCGGGGCATAAACGCCAGTATTCATTCAGGGCCGTTTTAAAAATCACGTTTCCAAAATCATTGATCCGGATGGCTTCGGTGGCCGTAAACCCCTTCCAGTTCCAGGCTTGATTAATCGTGGAAATAACCTCCCTCATGTGAAATAGCTTGCTCACCGGGCGAATCCTACATCTCCGACAACATCCCCTCCTTCATCGCGTAATCACTGACCGTCACCCGACGGATGCCCGCGAGGGTGAAGACGAAGCGCAGCAGAATCATGGCCACCACGATCATGTCTGCGCGTTGGGCGGGGATGCCGGGCGTATGGAGCCGTTCTTCGAGGGTGGAGTTGATGATGCGATCGTGCAATTCCGCCAGCCCGTCAAGCTGGAGTTGGTGGCTCGTGGGATGCTTGGGGGCGTTTTCGTCGTAGAGGACGTTGGCGAGCACGTCGAAGGTTCCCGCAGCGCCCACCAGATGGTGGGCGGGGTAGCGCTCCAGTGCCCGCTGCAGCGGGCGCAACTCCCGGGAAAGGAAGTCCTCCAGTCTCGTCACCTCCCCGGAGGAAATGGGGTCCTGGTGGTGGAAGCCGTTGTGCAGGACGGAAACCCCCACCGGGAAGGATTGCCGCCAGAGCGCTTCTCCGTCCGCCACGATGATGAATTCGGTGGAGCCGCCACCGATGTCCATGATGAGGATGCGACCTTCGGGCGGAGGTATGGCCAGCAAGACGCCTTTGGTGATGAGGCGCGCTTCTTCGTCTCCGGGGATGAGGGTGATGTCGATGCCGGCCGCTTCGCGGGCCTCGCGAATGAAATCCGGACCGTTGCTGGCCGTGCGCAGGGCGGCCGTGCCAAAGGCCCGGACTTCCCGGACCTCCTGCTCATCCAGCACCTGGCGGAAGAGTTTCAGGGCCTCCTGGCCCCGGCGATAGGGCGCCGGCCCGATCTCGGCAATCCCGTTTTCCGCCAGCTTTACGAAGTGCCGCTCCCGGTGAATTTCGTGGATGTGGCCAACGTCATTCACCTCCGCAATCAGGAGGTGAAAGGTATTGGTGCCCAGGTCGATGACCGCATTACGGCGAACGGTGTGCATAGTGGGGAGGGTTTGTTAAGGAAGGAACTACTGTCCGCCACCTCCGGCCTGTTCCTGGACGGATCGCATGATGTTGTAGTAGAATTCCAGTCCTTCGGCAGTGAGCCCGTTGGCGTAAGCCGGTTGCCCGTTTTCGTACCAGACGTAGTAGGTGCACTGGTCGCCGAGGTAGATATCCGCTTCCTCCACGTTGACGCCGTTGACCTGGTACCAGAGGTGACCAATCGGCTTACAGGCGGGATTGATTTTTGGTGCTTCGGCACCCACCAGCACCAGGCTGGACCGGATTTGATCCAGCGTATTCTGGTTGATGGAGATGGGAACCTGATAAAAGGTGGCGTCCATGTAGGTCGCATTATCAAACAGGTATTCCAGTTTCTCTACGGGAATGGGCGGATATTCCGGCACTTGGGTGCTGGTCGTCGCGGTGGTGGCACCGCTATTGGAACTATCTCCTCCGCAGGCGAAGAGAAAAAGGCAGAGGCAAAGGGAGCAAAGGGTCTTTCCGATCATTGTTCTTCAATTGGTTGGGGCATTTCTTCCCCGTCACCAAAGGTATACACTAAACGCAAACTAACCGTGCGGCCGCGGAAGTCCGGCGCCTGCCGGTTGAAGTCACTCAGGTGCTTGGACCAGCGCATGTTCATGCCCCAGTTCGGACTGAAGTAGATGGTTGCTCCGGCCTTGAAGGCCACCAGGTTTTCTTCGAATTCGGTAACCTCCGTGATGTCCTGCCCGCCGGAATCCAGGGCGCTGAAGTTGATCAAGCGCTGATAGCTGAAGCCCGCTTCGGCGGTAATGCGCCAGTCTTTGAAGTAAACCATCAGCGGCACTTCCAGGGTGTTCAGGCGGAAACGGTCGTAGGGGCTGATGTTGACCGTGTTCGCGTTACGCCGGGCCCCCTGTTGGGAAAACAGAATTTCGGGACCCACGCGCCAACGGTCACTCAGGATGGCCACTACCCGCAAGCCGGCGTTAAGGCCCGGCTGGTAAAACCCATTCAGGTCATCCCCGTCAATCTGACTGAAGTTAACCCCGAAAAGGGCCGAACCACGGAACGTCTGGGCACCTGCGCTCGTCGCAAAAAACAGAAAGAAAGACAGGAAAAGTAGTTTTTGCATGGGGCAAAAGTAAATAGCATTTATAGATTCGGAGCGGTAAGCCATCGCCGGAGGAATCAAAATTCCTTCGCATCTTCGCGCTGGCCTTTTCCTCCCGGTCAGGGTGGTACGGGAAAGAAAAGCTCGGGAAATTTCAATTACATGGTACCCAACACCAAGCACGGACTGAAGAAACTGGAGACCCTCGCCAAGGAGCTGGGGTATACCGTCCGCTACGAAAAAGGGAATTTTCAGTCGGGATATTGTCTCGTCGAAAGTCGTAAGGTTGCCATTATCAACAAGTTCTTTGATACCGAGGCCCGGGTGACTTGTCTGCTGGACATCCTGAGCCAGTACCGTACTCCCGAAGCGGAACCCCAATTAAGCCCACCCTCCGAAAAATTGTGGGAAAAACTCAAACCCTTCCTCGGAATCCGGGATCCGGAAGAAGAATAGACTTTTGGCCTGAGGTCATACACGGAAAAGAAATAAAAAACCCCACCTCAAAAACTTGAGGCAGGGATTGACAGTGTGTTTGTTTGTCCAGTATCTTATTGATCGTCGTCCGTTGGGTCAAAGAATTCCGTACTGGCCCAGGGTGCATTGACCATCTTGGCCTTTTTCCATTTTCCGGAGCGTTCGTGGTAATCATACATCACCCGATTCGAGCGACGGGTTTCTCCGTCCTTCTGCACTCGGAAAATCTGCATGATTTCGAATTCGGTGTCTCCGTCCACGTCGGTCAGAAAGCTGTCGATCTGACGGCAGTCGTTTCCTTCACACTGGCGGTAGGCCAGGGTTTGTACGTGCTTCACCACCGCGTCATCAATCTGAAACATTTCGATGCGGTCCTGATCGGCACCTTCCATACGCACCAGGTACAACTTACCGCCCTGTCCGTCGCGAACGGCGGCAGCGGCGTATAGCGTGGCCTCCATCCGGTTGGCTAACCGCTGAATCTTATTGGGCAGCAGCGCGGTTTCGTATCCTCCGATCACCTGTCCACGCAGAAGGTATACTTCATTGGGATCAATGACGGGATCCGTGTACACGTGGAAAAACCCAACGTTCTGGTCGGGGAAGGCGGCATCCCAGGCGGCAAGACTCTCCGTCGGGAAATCCGATTCGTTCTGCGAAAGACTCACGCCCGCATCCTGGGCGATCAGGGTGGTAGATAAGAGGGTAGATATTATAAAGGCCAGTAATTTACACATGTTGGTTTTTTATTATTCAACATGAGCTGGCGGGGCATTTGTTCGTTTTTGCTGGGGGTCTGGTCCAAAAATTCTTTGGGGGGAGATTATTCTTCGATCAACTCCAGCCTGGCCCGTTGAAATCCGCTGACCAGAAAGGAGTTTACCGGGGGGATTTCTTCTCCGGCGTGTTCCTTGCCGCCACTTTCCCGGATGGGGGCTTCCTTGCCGCTGTGGATGGCGTAAACGAGGTGATCACCCCGGTGCTCGACGGAAGAAATGATGTAATTGCCCATCACGGTGAACATGCTCTGGTAAATATTGCCCAGGTAGTATCCGTCCAGTAGAATGGTGTTCTTCTCGTCACAAACCCAGTGGTGCGGCCCGTCGGGGCCCCGCACGATGTAGTAATCCCGTTTGCCGGCCACCTTGTCCTCCCCGTAAATGATGGTGTAGGTATAGGTCGTATCGTCCACCGGCAGAATGTGCAGTTCCATGGGCACGCTTTGTACCACGCCTTCCGGCCGGTAAATCTCGAGGGTGCCGCCCCATTTTCCCTCGAAGTCTTCGGGGAAGGCGGGCGTTGTGGCAGTTTGAGCAAAACAACTGGGCGCCGTGGCGCAGGTGCCAAGCAATACCAGAAAGAGCAGGGGGAAGCGGTGGAGTAGGGGCATCGGTAGTGATTTGCCACAAAGATGAAAAAGACAACGAAATACTCCCCGGAAAGGAAGGGGGACGAAAAAAATAGTTACTCAACTATAAAAATAGTTGCTCAACTAAAAATTTAGCCATAGCTTTGATTCCATGGAAACCCTGACCCGAAAAGAAGAAGAAGTACTACGGTTGCTCTTTAAGCTGAAGCGCGCCTTTGTCCGTGACATCATTGACGCCATGCCCGGCAAGAAACCCGCCTACACTACCGTATCCACGGTAATTCGTAAGCTGGAGGAAAAGGGCTACGTGGACCATGAGGACTTTGGTACCACCTACCGTTACTTTCCCGCCATCAGCGAAGAAGACTTTTTCCAGCGCGACATCCGGCGGGTAGTCAGCGACTTTTTCAACGATAGCCATAAAGACCTCGTTTCCCACTTCGCCCGCAACAAGAAGCTGACCCGGGCGGATCTGGAGGACATCCTCCGGATGATTGACGAACAAGAATAAACACCTAAAACCATGATTACTTATTTACTCAAGGCGAGTATCGTCTTGCTCTGCCTTCCACCCGCTTACTGGCTGCTCCTGCGATTCTCTGATCGCTACCAACTCAACCGCTTCCTGCTGCTGCTCGGGGTGGCCGCCACCCTGCTGCTGCCCGTCTTACCCCTGCCCAGTCCCTTACCCCCCGCCAGCGAGACGATTGAGCGCCTGATCCGGGAAACCCCGGTTTTCACGGAGGTTGCCGCGGTAACCGCGCCCACGGAATCAGTAACGATTATTCCAGCCGCAGCGCCGGCTACCAGCCCCGTCGCGGTTCCTCCGGCGGTCCGCGCTTGGACGCCGAATTACCTCCACCTCTATGGCCTGATAAGCGGTTTACTACTGTCGTTATTAACCTACAAGTTGGCCCGGATGTGGCTCATTCATCGTCGTTCGGCCGCCTTGCCGGGGTATGCGGGCTGCCGCCTACTGGAAGCAGGAGCGAGTGCCGGCCAGGCCTTCACCTTTGGCCGGACCGTGTATCTGTCCGCTGACCTACTCGGAACCCGTGACTTACCGCTGATCCTACGCCACGAGCGGATCCACGCCCGGCAACTCCACGCCCTGGACATCCTCATTGGAGAGCTCTTCCTCTGCTTTTTCTGGTTCCATCCCGGGGCCTGGTGGCTGCGGCGCGCCCAGCGCGCCAACCTGGAGTACCTGGCCGACGAAGGGGCCCTAAAACAGACCGGTGACCGCCGGGCCTACCAACTGGCGCTGGTGCGCCAGAGCATCGCCGGCCAACAACTGGCCCTGGCGCTGCCGTTCTCTGAGCCGAGCCTGAAACGCCGGATTGAGAAAATGGGACAACGCCGGAAGCAGAAAATGGTCGTTGGTCTGGCGGCAATGGGACTCATGGGGTGGCTGGTAGTAGCTACCTTCCTAATCAATGGTCGCGAGACTGCCCCGGTACTCTTTCCCGGAGCCGATAGCGTGGCCCAGCCCGGCGGGGCGGGCCAACTGATCGAAAATCACGCCCAGGTGTACGCGAACTGGTTCGACCAGAACGATTGGCTACCCGAACGAATCGACAAGTTTGAGCTGTATTTCCGGCGCCTGCCTACTCCCGAGGAATACGCCCAGATTAAGGCGGTCCTGCACGGAATTTCCAAGACAAACTTCTCCATTTATCATCCCTGTTATGATGATCCGGAGTCTTACGTGGTGCAACTTGATCATTATTTCAACATAGATGCCGCCAGTGAGCCCCTGCGGGAGGGGGAGTTGCTCAGGGATCATCGGGTGCTCAAGTTGGTCCCGAATGGTCCACTGGGGGCTGACCGTTCCCTGCCCCATCCAGTGGTGGGGCGTTTTACCCCGGAGCTCAAGTACACGACTACCGCATCCTTCTTCGGGGAGCAGCAACCAGAAGAAAATATGCGATTGCTTGATTACCGAATGGACATAGAGGAGGAAGAAATTGCCCTGTTTGTCAACAACGAGCGCTTCGATTTTGTGGATGGAAATCTGACCGGGCTACCCGCCATTCGCTCCTACAAGAGTATACCCGGCACGCTTCCCGTACCACCCAATGCCCGCCTTGGTTGTCTGCTGCGGGATTCCAGGTTCGGCGGCGGCATTCAAAAATATTTTTGGAACGACGTGGAAGATCATCGGGAATTTGCGGAAACCACCCTCGCAAAGGTATTAGCCAATAACACTAACCGGGCAGTTCACTACTTCCATAATGAGGCGGAAATGTCCCGGACCGCATTGTTTTCCCAGGACTTTCCGCGAGAGACCATCATCCAGCTCGGGTATCGGCCCAATGACCCTGAGGGAGAAATCATCGTCCAGATCATTGACGATATGCCCTGGAACTAGCGGGTGCTGGTCACCGATCTTGGCAGCAAATCAATGGTGTCGTCTTTCCCCGGCCATCGGCCGGGCAAGTCCGAAAGACGACCATGCCCTCAAGAAGCGGAATTGGACTCTGTCGATGAATCACCTGCTTTTGGAGAAAGTCGGTCATTTATCCTGGTCACCTAATCATTCCTCCCCGTAAGGCTCCCTTACACCACCAGGGAAAGTCCCAAACAGCCCACGAGTCCAATGAGGCTGACCACCGTCTCCATCACCGTCCAGCTGCGGAGGGTTTGGGGCACGGTGAGGCCGAAGTACTCCTTGAAGAGCCAGAAACCCGTATCGTTGACGTGGCTGCAGGTGAGGCTACCGGCACCGGTGGCGAGCACCAGCAGCTCCGGGCTAACGCTTCCTCCCTGCGCCAGGGGCAGGGCGATACCCGCCGCCGTGATGGCGGCCACGGTGGCCGAGCCCAGGGTGATCCGCAGGGCGGCGGCAATGAGCCAGGCAATCAGGATGGGGTGGGCGTTGAAGCCCTCCAGGGCACCGACGATGTAGTCACTGGTGCCACTGTCCACCAGCACCTGCTTAAAGGCACCGCCGCCGGCAATGATCAGCAGGACGGCGGCCATCGGGGCGAGTTGCTTACCCACGCGAGACATCAGGTCGGCGAAGGAAATGCCGGTTTGCCGACCGAGGATGAGCATGGCCGCCACCACACCGATGAGCAGGGCCACGGTGGCGTTCGTCACCAGGGCGATCCAGCGGTTGCCTTCCCCCTCGGCGCCCGGAAAAAAGCTTTGCACCAGCGCTCCGGCGCCCAAAAGAATTACGGGCAGCAGCGCACACAACAGACTGGCCCCGTAGCTGGGCAGTTGCTCCGGTAAGTCCTTGGCTTCCATCGGAATGGCGCCCTCCGTCTGGGGCATGTTTTTGAGGGTACGCGCTAATAATGGGCCCGCCAGGATCACGGAGGGTACACCGAGAATCAGTCCGAACAACAGCGTCTTCCCCAAATCGGCCCCGTAGGTGTCGGCAATGATCACCGGAGCGGGGTGGGGGGGCAGAAAGCCGTGCGTAACCGAGAGGGAGGCGACCGTCGCCACGGCCACCATGGCCAGCGGGAGGCCGGTGCGTTTGCTGGCGGCAAAAATGATCGGCGCCATCATGACGAAGGCAACGGTGTAAAACAACGGGATGCCGATGAGGAAACCTACGAAACACAAACCCCACAGAACGTCCGTTCCCTTCCGTCCGGCGACCAGGCGATCGGTAATGACCTGAGCCGCTCCCGTTTCGGCGATGATGCCACCGAGTACGGCACCCAGGCCCAAAATCATGGCCAGGCCACCCAGGGTGCCGCCCACGCCGCCCTTGATGGCCGTCATGGTGCCCTCGGGACCCATGCCCAGCCCAAGTCCCGCCAGAATGGCCACCAGGATCAGGGCAACGAAGGGGTGCCACTTAAGGCCAATAATCAGGCCAAGCAGCAATAAAACGGCCAGGAGGGTAATCAAAATGGGCATGGATCAAACGGTGGTTGGACGCCCAAGGTAACATCCTTCCTTCATTTTGGCCCCGGTGGGCTCGGAAGGCTAATCTCCGTGCGCCACCACGTCCAGCAGGGAGGGGAAACTGACGTATTTGCCCTTGAACTCCCGGTCGTGCATTTTCTGATGGTCCAGGGCATACTTCTCCTGGTAAATGTCGAAGGCCGGACGGGAAGAAAAGCGCAGCAACAGGGCGTAGGTGACACCATCGCTCTCGTCCACGCCGCGCAGGCGGCAGAGGTGGTAATCTTCAATGGTATTGCTGTCCATCAGGTGAGGGATGTAGGCGTGCTGCATCCACTGCAACCATTTGGCGTGCGCAACGTGGTCGATCTTGGTGGTGATGTTGTACAGTAACATGGGGAGCAAAGGTAGCACCGTCCCCGGTAGTTTTCATCTACCGGGTGTTCTCCCTAGTCCTCCCGTTGAATCCGGGCCCCAATGGCCCGCAAACGTTCGTCGATGCGCTGGTATCCCCGGTCAATCTGGTGGATGTTGTCGATCTGGCTGGTCCCCTCCGCGCTGAGCGCGGCAATGAGGAGACTCACGCCCGCCCGGATGTCCGGCGAAGTCATGCGGATGCCCCGCAGCGGTGCCCGCCGGTCCATGCCAATCACCGTCGCCCGGTGCGGGTCGCAGAGGATGATCTGGGCGCCCATGTCGATGAGCTTGTCCACAAAGAAGAGCCGACTTTCAAACATCTTCTGGTGAATCAGCACGCTGCCGCGGGCCTGAATGGCGGTCACCAGCGCAATGCTCATCAGGTCGGGTGTGAAGCCCGGCCAGGGAGCGTCGTAAATGGTCAGAATGCCCCCGTCGATGAAGGTCTGGATTTCGTAGTGATCCTGGGCGGGAATGTGGATGTCGTCACCGGGGTAGTTCATCTTGATACCCAGCCGTTCGAAGGTGCGGGGGATGATCCCGAGTTGGTCCCGCCGTACGTCCTTGATGGTAATGTCGCTCTGGGTCATGGCGGCCAGACCGATAAAACTGCCGATCTCAATCATATCCGGCAGCATCCGGTGCTCGGTACCGGAAAGGCTATTCACCCCCTGGATGCGGAGCAGGTTGGAACCGATGCCCTCGATGTTGGCGCCCATGCTGACCAGCATCCGGCACAGTTGCTGCAGATAGGGTTCGCAGGCGGCGTTGTAGATAGTGGTCTCGCCTTCGGCGAGTACGGCGGCCATCACGACGTTGGCCGTACCCGTCACCGAAATTTCGTCCAGGTGCAGGAAGGTTCCCTTCAGGCCCTTGGTCTCAAAGCCGTAGATATTGCGTTCGGCGTCGAAGTCGAAGTCTGCCCCCAGGGCCTGCAGGCCGAGCAGGTGGGTGTCCAGCCGGCGGCGGCCGATCTTGTCCCCACCGGGTTTGGGCAGGCTCGCCCGGCCGTACCGGCCGAGCAGCGGAGCAATGAGCATCACCGAACCCCGGATGCGCTGGGCATCGCGGACGTAGTCCTCGCTGAGCACGTAGTCGATGTCAATGTCGCGGGCCGTCACCCGTACGCTCTCGCGGTTCAGCCGCTCCACTTTGGCGCCCAGTCCGGCCACCAGGTCGAGCAGCTTGTTGACGTCGAGAATGTCGGGCAGATTCGAGATCGTCACCGGCTCCGGGGTCAGTAGGGTAGCGCTGATGATCTGGAGTGCTTCGTTCTTGGCCCCCTGGGGGATGATCTCGCCACTGAGCTGGTGGCCGCCTTCGACAATGAAGGTTCCGTTGGTGGTCATTCAATTGGTTTTGTCACGGCGGGATATACCGTGGTTTTCACTGCTCCGCGAAGGTAGTGAGACCTGCCGGTTTTCCAAGACCTCAATGAGCCTTAGCGGTGATTCGCGGAGTATTCGCCGGTACCGAATGAGTATTGTTTTTCGGGAATCGAAACTTCTAAGCAGCAATCCGGGCCGACGGCCCAGTAGTGACAGCTCCAAAGACCGGCTGTACTACCTTCGCTGTAGTGCTCCTCCGAGCCGTCGAGTGGAACGAGCTGCTCGTAGGTGTCGTGAAACGATGATCAGCTTACGCTTACCTCATCAGTTAAATAGTAGTGTGGAAGCACACCTCTACATCAAACGTCCTATTTCAAACATCAAACATCAAACATCAAACGTCACCCTCTACCGTCTCCGGTTCCGGCTCCTGCTCCGTGAGCGCGACCGATTGCCACCACCGGAGTTGTTGTGCTGGTTGCTGGGGCGCGTTTTCTTATTTTTTTTCTTCTTTTTCTTTTTGCGGCGATCATCGTGCTGGGCGGGCTGGTTGGGGCCGGGCTCACCGATTTTTGCGTCGGGAGGCAGGACGAGGGTGCGGTCGCTCATCTCGTAGAGGTCCTTCCGGATCATCTCTTCGTTGACGTGCTTGCCCTGGTTCCAGCTGGACAGCGCAATTTTCATGTAGTAGGCAGCCGTGTAGGTAACCAGGTCCCGCTCCGGACCGTCTTCCATCTCCTTGCCCTTGGCAATGAGTGCCTGCACGTGTTGCCCGTAGTGCCGCATCCGGCTTTTTTCCTTGCTGGGGTAGGGCAGGGCCTCCAGCGACTCGTCTTCGGCTTCCGGTTTGGGCTCAATGCCTTCCGGGAGCTTGACGTTCAGGGGTTCTCCGGCGATGGCGAAAGCGTGGTGCCAGAGCCGCTCCTCATAATTATCCTGGGTCTTGATGCCGGGCTGCATCTGCAGCATCAGCTTAATGACGCGCTCCACGTACGCCTGACGCTCTTCGTCTCCCTCAATGCTGTTGGCATTGCGGAGCAGGTCCTGCACCGTCCGGCCATATTCACTGATGACAAGTTCGTCTCGACTGGTGTTATAAGCGATATCCCATTCCATACGTAATCTTTCTTCTTTAATCGCGCAGCGCCCCGAATCCTATTGGCCTATTCAGCGCCAGAAATCTCTGTTCAGGGGGTTAATGCTGCGGAGGTAATTTTTCTTTGGGCGCAAGCGTGAAGCAAAGCGGAATACTCGGCTCAGCCGGTGCAGGTGCCGGGGGCAATCGGTAAAGCCAGCTTTCCGGGAGCTTCGCCGCCGTGCGGCCCCAAAGGTCGTGAATTATTTTATTTATCCGTTTATTCTACCGTCACGGACTTGGCCAGATTCCGCGGCTGGTCCACGTTCCGCCCGAGTTCCACGGCAATGTGGTAGCTCAGCAGTTGCAGAGGGATGACAGACAGCAGCGGAGAGAAGGGCTCGTCGGTGGCGGGAATCTCAATGATGTGGTCCGCAATCTTCGAGATGGCTTTTTCTCCCTGGTTAACGATGGCGATCACCCGACCCTTACGGGCGACGACCTCCTGAACGTTACTGACGATTTTCTCGTAGGCGGAGGGGTTGGTGGCCATCACGATGACGGGCATATTCTCGTCAATCAGTGCAATGGGACCGTGCTTCATCTCCGCGGCCGGGTAGCCTTCAGCGTGTACGTAGCTGATTTCCTTTAGCTTCAGCGCACCCTCCAGTGCCACGGGGAAGTTGTATCCCCGGCCAAGATAAAGCGCGTTGTCGTGGTTCTTGATCTCCTGAGCAATGTAGCGGATGTGATCGTTTTCCTCGAGTACCTCCCGCACTTTTTCCGGAATCAGCTCCAGCTCCCGCAGGTACTGCTGCAGTTCAGTATTACTGATGGTACTCAGCTTCTGTGCCAGACTCAGCGCCAGAATGGTCAGGACGGTCACCTGACCGGTAAAGGCCTTGGTGCTGGCCACCCCGATTTCGGGACCACAGTGGATGTAGCTGCCCGCGTCGGTCAGGCGGGCGATGGAGGATCCCACGGAGTTGACGATTCCGTAGATCATGGCCCCCTTTTGCTTGGCCAGTTCCAGGGCGGCCAGGGTATCGGCCGTTTCTCCGCTCTGGCTGAGGGCAATGACGATGTCGCCTTCGTTCAGGATCGGGTTCCGGTAGCGGAACTCGCTGGCGTATTCCACCTCCACGGGAATACGAGCCAGGTCCTCAATGAGGTATTCCCCAATCAGACCGGAATGGTAACTCGTGCCGCAGGCCACGATGATGATGCGATTGGCCCGCACGAAGCGGTTGGCAAATTCTTCGATACCCCGGAGGTAGACCAGACCATCTTTACTGCTGATCCGTCCCCGCATCGCGTCCACAATGGTCTGGGGTTGCTCGTGGATTTCCTTGAGCATGAAGTGCTCGTAGCCGTCTTTCTCCAGGGCTTCAATCTGCAGGTCCAGCTCCTGGATGAAGGGCGGTTGGGTCTCGTTGGCGGTGTTTTTGATCTTCAGCCCCTTGGTCCGACTGATCGAGGCGATCTGATTGTCGTCCAGGTAAACCACTTTCTTGGTGTGGTCCAGGAAGGGGGAGGCATCCGATCCGATGAAAAACTCATCTTCGCCAATGCCCACTACCAGGGGGCTGGCCTTTCGGGCACCCACCAGGATGTCGGGGTTCTCGCGGTCAATGACCGCGATGGCGTAGGCTCCTTCCACCCGGTTGAGGGCCAGGCGTACGGCCTCCTCCAGGGAGAGGTTACCCTCCCGCTGAATCTCTTCGATGAGGTGGACGAGGACTTCGGTATCCGTGTCGCTTTCAAAGGTGTGCCCCTCGGCCATCAACGCGTTTTTTAACACGCCGTAGTTTTCGATGATCCCGTTGTGTACGAGGGCCAGACGACCCCGACCACCGAGGTGGGGGTGAGCGTTGATGTCGTTGGGCTCCCCGTGGGTGGCCCAGCGGGTATGGCCAATGCCCAGTGTGCCGGTGGTGTCATGCTCGTTGACGATCGCCCGCAGCGCCGCTACTTTCCCCTGCTTCTTGTGGACTTTCAACGCTCCGTTTAAAATAGCAATGCCGGAGCTGTCGTAGCCCCGGTATTCCAGACGTTCCAGTCCTTTAATGATCAATTCGTCGGCCTGGCGGTTACCGATGTAGCCTACAATTCCACACATACTTGGGATTATTTTCTGAGCTTGCTCTTTGGGCAGTTGATGCTGGTCCGGGGGTACATAGGGGGTAAGCCTTAATATCCTGCTCCGTATCTCCCCCTTTCTCAGGGATTTTCCGCTACGGGGAGCCCGGACTCCGGTAGGGTGTCGGTTCCAAGAACAGTACTCAGGGAGCAAAGGTTGGCGTGATCGTACGCGCTGCTTGGGAAGAAAGCCCGGGCAGCGCGTACTTATGAATACTTAGAGCTTGTTTGGATTTTGGTCATCTGGCCGAATGGAAGTCGATTATTAAATTCCAAACAAGCTCTTAATCCAGTTCCGTAAAGGTCACCCGCACCGTAGCCGGTTTCACGGATGATTCGGGACCTCCCAGAATTACGCGGGAAGGATCAATGTCTACCGGCACCACGCGCATGTAGATGGTGGGCGGCACTTCCCCACTAACCATTCGCTGCATGTGGACGGAGAAACGGGGACGGTAGAAGGAGTCTCCGTCGCTGTCCAGTAAGTCTTCCCCGCCGAGGAATTGACGGATGATGTCACTGGAGAAGGGGTTCCCCAAGCGAACCCGGTCGTCAATGGGCGTAATCACACCTTCTTCGTTCCGGTAGTAGAGCGCCACAAAGGTGGGGATGGGACGATCTTCGGTGCTGTATCCACTGACCTCCTCGACCGTGAAGCTGATCTCTGCCTGATTGATGACCACGTCCTCCAGCGCACTAAGATCCGTAAAAGTGATTTCGGTCATGAGTCCCGCCTGACCGGACAAGAGTACTTGCTCATTGTCCTGGTCGGGGCCAAGCAGTGATCCGGCGAGCGAGCCAGTGTAGTTTTTCTCGTAGCGGGGAAGCCAGAGGAAAAGGGGAGCCCGGTAGAACGTAGGCTCCTGATTGGCCGTGTCGGGGTAGAAAAGGTACAAGCCGCCAAAGGGTGTGGCGCCCTGGCGGGTGGGCTGGGGCTCTAGCGTGAGCAGGCCGTCGGTATTGCCGTCGGGCTCCAGGTAAAAACCGGCCAGGAAACTCCAGAAAGCGGAATCCGACTCAAAAGTGGCGGTATCCTGGAGGTTGAGTTGGGTGACAAATTGATCCGTGAAGGGGATACGGATGTGGGAACCCAGCACGGAGTCTCCGTTGGAGGCGACGAGCGTATCGTAGAGCAGGCGTGGCGTTTTGGTCGCAAAGAAGGAGCTTTCCCGGTTCAGGTCTTCAAATCCCCGGGGGAAGCTTACGTTGCTGTAATAGTCCTGTTCCTGATCTACGGGACTGGCCAGTCTTCCGAGACGGAAATTGAACTCCCGGGTGTTGCCGTAAAAGGCATTGGCCGTGTCGATGGGGATGATGAGCACCACCGAATCAACCATCTCGTCGGTGAAGGCGAAGGGCGGAATCCGGGCAAATCCACTTGAATTCCGGGAGAGATTGGGAATGAGGTACGCACCGTGCTTGACGGAACCGAAAACATCGTCTTCCAGCGTACCGAAGGTGAAACCGGCAATGGCCGCGTTGACGGAGGCGTCAAAAGTGAGGATGGTATCATCGCGGACGACCTTGGTGGTGAACTCCAAATCCATCGTTTGACCGAGTTCCGCCCGGTCGACGTTGAGGATGTCCGACCCAACGGTAATGGGTTCAGTACAGGAAGGAATGACGAAGGTGAGCGCAACCAGGGCCAGGAATATGAATTGTTTCATTCGCTTGGGGAATAAAGTCGTAGTCGGTTAGTCTGTAAGTAGCGGTGAGCTGTTAAAAGTATTGGACTGTTGATGCGGTAGTGATCTGAGGGGAGAACAGACTAACGCTTCAACAGTCCAATCAAAGGGACACCATACGGCCATGGAGGGTTGTTTCGGAAAACTTAACGATGGCCGTTAGTGAGAGATTTGTTTACTTGGCGACTTCTTCTTCAAGAAGGTTCTGGAAGAATTCTACGGAAGCCGCGGGAGCTTCTTCGCCCTGTACGTCAAGCACGGGAATGGATACGCTGCCGAGGAGTTCCTTGGTCGCATCACTGGTCTCCGGGCTTCCGATGATGACCGCATCGGCGTACTGGAGTGCTCCGCGGTGCAGGTCGGGCTTGCCGTCGTGGACGTAGGCAGCCAAATCTTCTTCCATCAGGGCATTGATGCTGGCCTTGAGGGCAAAGTCTTCGTGGATGTGGTTTTCCGGACCGCTTTCGTAGAGGCTGTAGACGATCTTACTGTCTTTGAACAGTGGCTCGGTCTGGTAGGCTTCCCGCAGGTAGAAGGGAATCAGGCTCGTCATCCATCCATGGCAGTGAATGATGTCTGGTGGCCAGCCGAATTTCTTTACCGTTTCGATTACTCCCTTACAGAAGAATACTGCCCGGTCGGCATTGTCGTCGAAGGGCTTGCCTTCCTTGTCGTGGTGGACGAACTTGCGCTTAAAGAAGTCTTCGTTGTCGAGGAAGTAGACCTGCATGCGAACGCCCTTGTCCGGCAGAGAAGCCACCTTGATGATCAGTGGGTAGTCATCATCGTCCACGATGATGTTCATCCCGGAAAGACGCACTACTTCGTGGAGGCGGTGGCGACGTTCGTTGATGGTTCCGTACCGCGGCATGAGGACGCGGATTTCCATCTGGTTTTTTTGGAGGTATGGAGCCAGAGCCCTAACGGTTTTGGCGATGTCAGTTAACTCTGTGTAAGGGTCCATTTCCTGGGTGACAATTAGCACCTTCTTTTTACTCATATCGCAAGCGGTATCAATTCGAATTTTCTTTAGTGCGGACCATCATTATGGTCAGTCGCGGGGGCAAAGCCGGCGGCAAATTTACGAAATATTATACACACGGACTATCTTCGCCGCCGTTTTGCCCTTCCCGGCACCTTTTTGCACGCTGCCGTACCCATCCGTCCGGCACCTGCACGCCGCTGCTTTCATGATAAAATCAGCGGTCCCGACGACCACTACGGCACTCGGGATCGTGGCCCGCAAGGGTTTTTATCATCCGAATATGGTCGCCGGTAACCGGATTAATTGGGGGCATGCACGATCGTGTGAAGTACTAATGATGGAGCCGTCATGATAATCTGTACGACTGCCGCCGAACTGAACGAGCGGCTTGCCGGAGCCCGGAAGGAGGGCCAACGGATTGGGTTTGTGCCCACCATGGGAGCACTGCACCGGGGCCATATGGCCCTGATCCGCGCGTCGGTTACCAGCTGCGAACTCACGGTGGCGAGCATCTTTGTCAACCCCACCCAGTTCAACGAAGCCAGTGATCTGTCGGCTTATCCCCGCACTCCCCGGGCCGATGAGGAGTTGCTCATTGCCCACGGATGCGATTTTCTCTACCGCCCCGATGTAGCGGACATTTACCCCAACGGAGATCAGGAAAGTGCTGCCGCCGAACTGGACTTCGGTTCCCTCACCGAACGTATGGAAGGTGCCCACCGGCCCGGCCACTTTGCGGGAGTAGCCCAGGTGGTGAGTCGGCTACTGGACATCGTCAAACCACGGGTATTGTTCCTGGGGCAGAAAGACTATCAACAGGTGGCCGTGATCCGGTCCATGGTCCGGCAGCTGGATTTGCCCGTCATGATCGAGGTCGTAGAAACCGTACGGGAAGTAGACGGACTGGCGCTGAGCAGCCGGAATCGACGCCTGGGACCCCAGGAGCGGAAAGCGGCCGGCCTCATTAACCGCCAGCTTAGCGCCGTAGCCGCGGGCCTGCTGGCCGGATGGGATCCGGAAAAGCTGGAGACCGCCGCCATGGACGCTATGCAGCGACACCCGCTACTCAACCCTGAGTACGTGGAGGTGTTTACTGGCCACAACCTCCTTCCTTATCGGGGCGGACCGGCCGCCGCTGAAATCGTCGTGGCCTGTGCCGTGCACTGTGGCCCGGTTCGATTAATTGACAACCGCATTGCCATCCCGTCCAACCCTTAAGAAAATTTTACGTTTCTATGGTCGCAATCTTGCGTCCTAAAAGCGATTTAACTCCCCCAAACCGCCCCAACCTCATCGTCAGATTATGCTAATTCAACGCTTTAAAGGAAAAATCCACCGCGCTACCATCACCGAAGCTAACCTCAACTACGTGGGTAGCATCACCATCGATGGCCTTCTGTTGGACGCTGCGGGCATCCTGGAAGGTGAAAAGGTGCAAATCGTTAATAACAACAACGGGGAACGCATCGAGACCTACACCATTCGCGGTGAAGAAGGCTCGGGCGTGATCTGTTTGAACGGTGCCGCAGCGCGCAGGTGCCAGGTGGGTGACGTGGTCATCATCATCGCCTACGGCTACATGACCGAGGACGAGGCCCGGGCATTTGAACCGAAAGTGGCCTTCCCCGACGACAATAATCAGCTTTAGGGCTACACCAGGCTCCCCGAATAGCGGGGTTCAAAGTGCCTCCTGGGGTCCTGATGGACCAGTGGCGTAGCTAATTCAGTACCTGCTTTCCGTCAGTATGCATAGCGACGGACTGATCCCACGAACGGATATGGGGAGCGCCGAGGTATCCGAGGTCAACCCGCTGCGGCATGCTGTCGTTGCCAACCAGCAACCAGCCTACTCGTAGCGCAAAGATTCAATCGGGTCCAGGGCCGCGGCGCGCATGGCGGGGTAGAGTCCGGAGAGGAGCCCAACCACCGTACAGACGATCAGCGCCAGGCCGATCCATAGCCAGGGCACGATGAAACTGCCCCCGGTGATGAGGGCCACGACGTTACCCACGGCAACACCGAGGATGATGCCCAGGATGCCACCGATCTGGCAGATCACGACGGCTTCGATGAGGAACTGCAACAGTACGTTTTTGCGAGTTGCCCCCAGGGCCTTGCGCACCCCAATTTCCCGGGTACGTTCGGTGACGGATACCAGCATGATGTTCATCAGGCCGATGGCGGCACCCAGCAGGGTCATCAGGCCGATACTGACGGCCGCCAGGCGCAGGGTGACGGTGTTTTCCTTGATGATGGAAACCAGGTCGGAGCTGTTTTCTACTTCGAAGTCGTTCTCTTCGCCGGCCTTCAGGCGGCGGACTTTCCGCAGCGTAAGGGTGGCCTCCGCCATGGCCGCTTCGATGCCCGTTGGGTCTTTGACGGCGACGAGGATATCGTAATTGGTGCGGGAAGACCCGTAGAAACGTTTGGCCGTTTGCAGGGGAATGAGCACCCTCCGGTCTTCGCTGGCGTTCATACTGCTGCCCTTACTCTTCAGGGTGCCGACAACGCGCACCCGCAGGCGCCCGGCCACAATCTCTTTGCCCAGTGCCTCCTCGTCATTGCCGTCGAAGAGGGTTTCTACCAGATCGGAGCCAATGATGGCAATATTCCCGCCTTCCCGCACTTCTCGGTAGGTATAATTTCGACCGCGCTCGATCTCGAAGCCCTTACTGTTGAGGTAATTAACGGACATGCCGTAAATGGATACGTTGGGGTTCGTTTCCTTGTCTCCGAAGGTTACTTTGGTGGCACCACTGGCAAAAAAGCTTACGGAAACGGCGGCCGGATATTCGTAACGTTCCATGAACTCCATGGCCTGATCGTAGGTGAAGGGGTCGGAGCGCTTACCGCGTTCCCGTCCGCTGGCACTGCGGATGGTTTCCCGCTTCCTTTCCACCTCGAAGGTGTTGGCTCCCAAACTGGATAGGTTGGAAGACAGCGAATAGATGGCGGCGTCGATGGCCGTCAGAATTCCTACCAGCGCCATAATGCCCACGGCGATGATGAGCGTGGTGAGCAGAGCGCGGAGTAAGTTGGCGTTGACGCTGCGCAGGGCAACGCGGATGTTTTCCATTAATCCCATAGCGCCCCAAATGTAGCTTTTTCACTCCGGCCGTAACCCGCTTTTCGACGAATGACGGTTGTTGAACTACGGAGAGTGTCCCGGCAAACGGTCCGGTATTGATCGGACCGTGCCTCACGCGAAAGAACGCTGGTGCACAGAAAGGCGGCAATCACCGGGAATTTCCCGGCGAATAATCAATCACGGTGTTTTTCGCGGGGAAGCACGCTACCTTGTGCCCTGAAATTGTGAACCACCGCGTATGACCCTCCGCAAACTTGGCGGCGAAACCATCATCTACGGCTTCAGCAACGTCCTGGGGCGACTGCTGAACTACGTCCTGGTGACCTATTTCATCACCCGGCTCATGAGTTCGGAAGAGTTTGGCGTGGTCAATGATCTGCTGTTCTGGACGGCCTTCCTGATCGCCATGTTGGTCTTCCGGATGGATACGGTGCTTTTTCGGTTCGCCAGCCGGCAGGAATACCATGCCGACGGGGTTTTCCGCCGGACCCAGGCCTGGGTCACCGGAGCGGTGGTCATCCTGGTTGGGGGAATGCTGCTCTTCGCCGAAGAAATTGCCGGCTGGCTAAAGTATCCGGATCGGGTAGTCTACGTCCGGCTGGTGCTGGCGACCGTAGCCTTTGATGCCCTCAGCGCCGTGCCGCTGGGCCGACTGCGCCTCGATCAACGGCCGTGGTTTTTCGTGGCCGTCAACCTGGGTAACGTCATCGTGAACATTGCCCTGATTTACCTACTGCTCTTCATCTGGCCAGCTAACGCGGCTTGGGTAGCGGAAAAAATGGGCTGGACCTACGATCCGGCCTACCAGGTCGGCTATTACCTCTTTACGCTGGCGGCCGCCGCGGGACTTCGATTGCTGGCCCTGATGCTCGACCAGTGGTGGCGGGCGGGTAAGCGGAAAGCCCTCGCAACGGGCATCGTGCCGGATTGGTCGGAAATGCTCCGTTACGCCTACCCCCTGGCGTTGGTAGCCGTGGCCGGTATCATCAATTTTCTGGCGGCTCCCTGGGTGATCAAGATGTACAACGGGGGGACGGTCACCGAGAACTTATACTGGTCCGGACAATTTGGTGCGGCGGCCAAACTGGCCGTAGCCCTTAACCTTTTCGTTACGGCCTACAATTACGCGGCCGAACCCTTTTTCTTCCGGCAGGCCGGGCGAGGTCTGGAAAGCAGTGACCGTACGATTTACGCGGATGCGACGCGCGCCTACGCCATCATCGGGGTGGTGGCCTCCGTGGGGATTTTGCTCTTTCAACCCTGGCTGGAACTCATCATCGATGAGGGAGAGCGTGTGGGGATGTTCATCCTGCCCCTGCTGCTGGCCGCCAACTTCTTCTTCGGGTTGTATTCGAATTTTTCGGTGGCCTACAAGCTCACCGACAAGACCATCCTGGGCGGTGGCATCGCCCTGCTGGGGAGCGTGATCGTGCTCTTCGGAAGCATCACCTTTGTGGAGAAATACGGAATCTGGGCACCGGCTACGGCCATGCTGGCCTGCTTTGCCGTCATGTGCGTACTGGCCTACGGGGTGTCCCGCCGCTACTTTCCGGTAGATTACCCCCTGGGGCGCATCGCCGCATACCTGGTGTGGGGCGCAGTGGTGCTCTTGGGGACCAATGCCGTCACCGCCGCGATCAGCGGGCCCGCAGGGCTGGGTGCCCTATTGATCCGGGGTGCCAGTTTTCTGGTGCTGGTTGGGGGTTTGTTTCTGGCCGAACGGGCGTGGATCAGAAAAACCTTTGTGCGGTAGAGACAAGGCATGCCTTGTCTCTAATGTTTCGGATTGCGTACCTTCTAAACCACGGAGACAAGGCCTACCGAAAAATATTGCACCTGCGCTCCGTCGCCCATATATTACCGGCCCCTTGCGTTACCCCAAACAGAACCCGTATGTCACGCCTCCTCCTTCCCCTGATTTTCCTGGTATTTACCGCCTGCTCGGCCCGCTTCAGCAAACAACATCTGCTGGTGATTGGCGACAGCAACGCCGTCGGTAAGGGGTGGGTCGACCAACTGCAGCAGCTTCGGGGCGGCGGCCCCCTGGTCAATACGGCCCTGTCGGGCAATACGATCGGTTTCAATTACGGCAGCGAAATGTCGATGAATACCCTGGAAAACCTGACCTCCTACCTACGCCAGGGCTACGCCGAAATGGGCCAAATTGATGAGGTCATCATCGCCCTGGGCACCAATGACTGCAAGGCCCGCTTCGGCGGCCAGCACGGTAACATCATCACTAATCTGACCACGCTGACTAAACGTACGCGTGATTTCTTCACCAGCCGCGGGCAGGAAGTTCCGCGCATCGTGCTGGTGTCTCCACCCCCAATGGCCTCCGACGAGGTGGTCATCGACGAATTTACCGGTGGGGCCGCCTGCGTGGCCGAACTCACCGAAGCGGTGAAGGCCCTGGCGACCCGGGAAGGCTATTGCTTTGTGAACCTCCTGGAACAACCTGGCTCCACCCTGCTGAGCAACAGCGAAGACGGCATCCACTTCAGCCTGGAAGGCGATAGGTTGATTGCCCAATCGGTGATTAAAACCTGCTACTGATCTTTCGGGGCGTAGCGCCGGACGGCCCGCCGGAGCAGGTGATGGATTCGGCGGCGCAGCCGATTGGGGGCCAGCACCTCCACGCCCTCGCCAAAGCCCAGCAGCAACCGCTCCAGCTCATAATTCTGTTGGAGTTGCAGCCCGAGCACAATGCTGTGGTCTTCCCGTCTCTCCAGAAGTTCCTGGGAATGATGCAGGGGTTTGGTAAGGACGTAGGGCGCATTATGCCGGTCCACCCACAGCCGAATGTCCAGTGGCGATCCGTTGTGTACCGTCACCCCGAAAGTGTGGCGGTAATACGCTTCGGGATCAAAATTTTCCTTACGGTATTCGGCCCGTAAATCGGGCGTCACCCGAAGGATTCGGTCCAGCGCCAGGTTGACTACCTTTTCGGTCCCGTCCCGCCGCCCCACGAGAAACCACCGATTGTTGAACTCCTTGAGGATGTACGGGTGGAGAAGAATTTCTCCGGGTTTACGGGCGGTAAAGGACTGATACCCCAGCCGCACCACGATTTGCTTGTTGATGGCCTGATAGAGGGTGTCCAGATGTTCCAGCCCCTTGAGTTGTTCGTTTTTGTCGAGATGGATGATGGATGCTCCGTTGGCGGACTGCCGATAAATCCGGTCTTCCAGCTTCTGAATGACGCCGTTCAGCTCGGCGAAGAGGGAAAAATCTTTGAATTGTCGCAACATCGTGACGGATTCGGTCAGGACCTCCAGATCCGCTCCCGTCAGGGGGACGTCCGTGATGCTGTAATCCGGATCGGCGTAGCGGTAGTATTTCTTCTCGTACACCTCGATCGGGGCCAGGTAGCCAAGTTTGTCTCCGCGCATCATCTGGAGGTCCAGCTGAACGGTGCGTTTGCTTACGTAGGTGTCCTTCCCTTCCAGTTCGTAAAGGGCATCCGAGCAGGCCTGGATGAGGTCGTCCAGCGTCCAGCGACGCCCGGGGTTTTGCAGGCACTTATCGATGGTACGGTAGCGAATCAGCGCATTTTTGTTGGTGGGCACGGAGAAATTTTGGCGGGTTTGGCAACTACGCAAAATAATTGCGCAGTTGTAAAAATACCTTGCAGTATCGAAAACGAAAAACCCGAAAAATGATTACCGGAAAGACCCTGATTGACCTTGGATACACCCCCGGCAAGTGGTTTGCCGAAGCCCTGCGGGAGCTGAACGCCCGTCAGTTGGCGGGCGCGGAGATGCTGGCCTTCCTGGACGAGCGCCAGCCCCAGCTCATCGATCCGCACGCCGAAGCCCGGCCCTATCACCGTAATCTCCGGGCGGAGCACCCGGACGAGATCACGAACGTGGAGGCGGTATTTCATACGATGGACGTCCTGATGACCACCCCGACGGTAGTGACGGGCGCGGTGATGCCGGATGCCTGTCCCACCGGTGCTCCCGGACAGATTCCCGTGGGGGGTGTGGTGGTGACGGACAACGCCATCCACCCGGCCATGCACTCCGCCGACGTTTGTTGTTCCGTAATGATGACCAACTTCGGGCGGACCGATCCGAAGGTGGTGCTGGACGCGGCCCACGCCGTTACCCATTTCGGAAAGGGAGGGCGTAAGGATCCCTTTGATCTGCCGACGGAGCTGCGTCGGCAGATGGAGGATAACCCCTTCCTGTGCACCGAGCGGAGCCTGTCCATGGGTCATACCCACCTGGGAACCCAGGGGGACGGTAACCACTTCCTGTACGTGGGGCGCTCCGAGCAGACCGGCGAAACGATCATGGTGACCCACCACGGTTCCCGTGGCTTTGGGGCCGAACTGTACCGCAAGGCGATGAAGGTGGCCGAACGCTTCCGCAAGGAGCTCTCTCCCCGCACCGCGGAGCGCAACGCCTGGATTCCCTACGACGAACCCGAGGGCGAAGCCTACTGGGAAGCCCTGCAGACGGTGCGTCGCTGGACCAAGTTGAACCATACCCTGATTCACGAAGCTACGGCCCTGGGCGCCGGAGCGCAGGTGCAGGGGCGATTCTGGAACGAGCACAATTTCGTGTTCCGCGACGGAAGCACTTTCTACCACGCCAAGGGCGCTACCCCCCTGGATGACCGTTTCGTGCCCGACAGCCACGAGGGCCTGCGCCTGATCCCGCTGAACATGGCCGAGCCCATCCTGGTGGTCCGCGGCGAAACGACGGACACCAATCTGGGGTTCGCGCCTCACGGCGCGGGTCGGAACGTTAGCCGCACGGCCCACCGCAAGCGCAAGGCTGACCGCACGGTGCGGGCGGTCTTTGACGAGGAAACCGCCGGGCTGGACGTCCGCTTTTTTGCCGGTGGCATCGACGTGACGGAGCTCCCTTCCGCCTACAAGGACGCCCAGAACGTGCAGGCGCAGATGGAAGCCTTCGGGCTCGGCGAAGTGGTGGACCGCATCCTCCCGTACGGCTGCATCATGGCTGGAGAGCAGCGCCACCACCGCCGCCGCAAGAAGCGGCGGAGCACCTAAAACCCCCGGAAATTTGTGACTTTGTTTGTAATCAGCCGTTCTTCCCCGCCGGGGGAGGGCGGCCTTTTTTATCAAAGCTCCTTCCCGTGACCGCTCGGCTCCGCCTCGCTGATGATCATTGGTAGCTCGTCGCGGATGCTGCGCTGCTCGGCCGTGGTGAGCATGTCGTAGGCTTTGCCGTATCGCTGGCTGGCGACCTCCTCCCAGAGAACCTGATAGCTGTGCTTGAGGGCGTCGTAGACCTCCAGGTACTGCCGGTAGCTGGTGCCCCGGTCGTGGGTGAGGCTGACCACCGCCTGCTTGGGCGTCCGCTCGGGGGAAATGACGTGGTTGCGGACCATGTCCGGCAATGCGGCCAGCTGCGCCCGCTCGTTTTCGATCATCAGCTGATCGGCGGCGTTGACGATGACGGTGAGGACGTTTTTGTCGACGACGTCTTGCTTGATCGGATCGTCGTCCCAGATCGGTAATTTCACCAGCACCCCCTGATCTTCGGCGATGGTGGTGGTGACGAGGAAGAAAATGAGCAACAGAAAGGCGATGTCGGCCATGGAGCCGGCATTCACCCCGGGACCTTCCCGGCGCGTTTTTTTGGTAACCATAATTGTTTGGATTGTAACTGTAGGGTAGATGTTTTTGCGGGGGAAGTTTGGTGTGCCTGGTGCCAAAAAGGATTTCCCTTCCGAAGGGGACACGGCAGATTCTTGCGGAAATTCTTGTTATGTTTTACCCCAACATTATCTTTCGGGTCGTAACCGTCAGAAGGTGATCCGATCGCTAACCCTCGTCTTGCTGTCCATCGGGTGTTTGTTATTCAGCCTGTTTCCTGCCCCCTTGCCGGCTCAGGAATACGTGGTCAGTGCCCGTGAGTTCCGGACGACGGAAGGACTTTCCAACGATCAGGTACTCTCACTGCTGGAGGACCGGGAAGGATTCATTTGGATCGGGACCAAGTACGGCCTTAACCGTTTCGACGGACATAACTTTCGGGTTTACACCAAAGATGCTGACGGCCTGCAGTCCAATATCGTGGACCAACTGCTCGAAGGGCCGGCCGGTAACGTTTGGGCGATTCGCTTCGAAGAAGATCGGGGGAAGTACAAGTATTACAGTATTGATCTGGTCGACCCGGACCGGGAACGCGTCCAATCACTGACGGCAGTTTATCCTGACCTGCCGTTTACCCTGGAAGAGTTGGAGCGAATATATTCGGTCAGCGAAGGCATTCTCTTTCAGCTGGCCGACGGGAAATATCATCTACTGGACGGGCGGGCCTGCCGCCCCTTGCCCTTTCCCCGGGATTTTGGGTTTATCGGCGCAGCGGGGGAAGACATTTTTTTCGGAAAGCTGGGCGATGGCTACGGCACGCTTAATCTGAAGGGAGAGAGAACAATGTTCGTCCGCTTGCCCGAAGAACTGATCGTCGCCCACATGGCCAGCGATTATCGGGGGAACCTCTGGTGCCTGGCCGGAGAACGGATGCCGGGCAACGGAGGACTACAGATTACCCGCTTACTGAAGATTGATGAATCGGGCCGCGTTACGGAACGGGACCAACTTGATCACAGCAACCGGGACATATTATTTACGGGATTTCGCAACGGACGCTCCTTACTTTACCTCGTTGGGGGAGACATTCGGGAGTATGATCTGGTGTCGGGGAAGGTACTGGTCAATCGGGGGGTATTGAAAAACCGCAAGGTGATCAACCCGGCCTTTGTGCTGGGAGACCGGAACGAAGGTCTGTGGCTCGGGGATTACCTCGGGCTCCGCATTCTTTCCCTGGAAGCTTCCCGCTTCACGACCTACCTGAAGGATCAGGACAACCGGGTTTCCGCCCGGGGGATGGTGGTCCTGGATAACGATTTAATTTATACCTATCCCGCCGGTCCCCACGCGATCAATCTGAACACGGGGGAGAACCGTAGAATTTCTGAAGGAGAATCCATCATGGTATTCCCAACGCCCTTTTCGGTGAGGCGCCTCCCCAACGATCACCTGATCTTTGGGGGCAAGCAGATGATCGAGACCGACGGGGAGGGAAGGGTCCTGAGAACATCGGACCTGTCTGCCTTAGGGACCAAGCGCGTCTGGAGTTTCACCCGGGACGGGGAGGGGCAATATTGGCTGGGCTTTGGCCGGGGAGAGGTGGTCGTGATGGACGGGAATCTGGAGGCCTATCGCATGGTGCCGGAAAACGGATTCACGGACTTTAGTCTGGGAACCAAGTGGCATTTTTTGGAGGACAGTGATCATCTCTGGGCGGCCACGCAGAACGGACTGTTTCTGATTGAGAAGGATAAGGGTGTAGTCGCTCAGTTTGGCGCTAATGCGGCCGAAGATTACTATCTGCCGGCCGTTATCTTCCACCATATCCACCAGGATCAGCGGGGAGATTACTGGCTGGCCACGGGGGATGGTGGTTTGATTCAGCTGTCCTATGATCCCCGGGCGCCGAGTAAACCAGATTACCGACAATACCGTAAAGTGGACGGACTGCCGAGTTTGGAGCTCTACGCCGTACTGGAAGACGCAGAGGGTTTCCTCTGGATCAGTACGGCCAATGGACTGGTGCAGTTTGAGCCCACGAGTAAGTCCATGGTGGTCTACTACGAAGAGCAGGGGGTGGCGGATAATGAGTTTAATCGGCTGTCACATTATCAGCACACCGATGGCAGAATTTTTCTCGGGGGGTTAAACGGGATTACGGCTTTTTCGCCCGCAGAATTTGATCAGGCGGAGGAGTATCAGGTCCCCCTGCGCCTGTCGGCTGCGTCCCTTTTTTCCTCCGAGCAGGATGGGGTCAGAAGCGTCCGTAATGACTTTATCCGAAAGGGGGCATTAACGATGTACCCAACCGATAATTTCCTTAATCTGGAATTTGCCCTGCAGGATTATTTCTACAGCGACCTCGTCCGCTATAGTTACCGGATTCCGGGCATCCGGGAGGAATGGACCGCCCTGGAGGGGAATAATTTGCAACTGGTTGGGCTGCCCTACGGGGCGCATTCGCTGGAAGTACGCGCCCGGGGACGGATGAACCGACTTTCCTCCCTGCCGCTACAAATCGAGTTGATTGTTGTCCGGCCTTTTTACCTGCGCTGGTGGTTTCTCCTGCTGGTGGGGTTTACCCTGTTGGTGTCGGTCTGGCAGTACACCAGTCGCCGAAAATATGCCCTGCTCAGGCGGCAGGAAACCCTGGAGAAAATGGTCGCGGAGCGGACCCGGACCATCCGGGAAGATAAAAAGTTGATCGAGGAGCAGGCGGCGCAATTGAGGGAACTGGATGAGCTGAAATCTCAGTTTTTTGAGAACGTATCCCACGAGTTGCGGACGCCCCTGACGCTGATCCTTGGTCCGCTGGAGAGAGTCCTGAAGCGAAACCGACTGGAAAATCAGGATTTTACCCTCTTGCACCTGATGCGGGATAACGCCAAAAAGCTGCACAAGCGGATTAACGAGTTGCTGGACCTGTCGAGCATCGATGCCATGCGTATGAGTCTCGAACCCGAGCCCATCGTCCTCTACCCCTACGTAAAAAGTATCCTGGCCCAATTTGAAGGCAGCGCCCGTTTACGGTCCATTAATTTGTCCTTTGAATTCGCTCTGGACCATGAGTTACGGATACTGGCGGATCCGGATAAGGTGGAAAAAATCATTTACAACCTCCTTTCCAACGCCATCAAGTTTACGCCTGAGGGTGGCCAGGTAAGTGTACGGTGTGAGCGGCAGGGGGAGCAACTGATCCTTCGGGTCCGGGATACGGGGATCGGTATACCGGAGCGGGACCTTTCGGGCATCTTTGATCGCTTTCAGCGCGTCAGTACGGAGGAGCACTACGAGGGAACGGGTATTGGTCTGGCCCTGTGCAAAGAGTTGTCAGAACTGATGGAGGGTACAATCAGCGTCGACAGCGTAATGGGGGAGGGTAGTACGTTCACCCTTTCGATTCCCCTGGTGGAGACCTTTGCCGCAGCCCCGCAGCCCGTCGCGGAGGAAGTGACGCCGGCGATCGGGGAGTTGTCCGCCGAAACGGCGGACATTTCCGGGGAACCCATTCTGGTGGTGGAGGACAACCCCAGCCTGCGGGAATACCTGCGCCTGATTCTGGAAGACTTCCACGTGCGGACGGCGGCCCACGGCCGCCAGGCAATGGACATCCTCGAGGAAGGATTTACTCCGGCCCTCATCGTAACGGACATCATGATGCCGGTCATGGACGGAATGGAACTGCTGCGGGAAATTCGCAGCCGACCGGACTGGCGAACCTTACCGGTGATCATGTTGACCGCAAAGGCGGGGTCAACCGAAAAAATTAATGCGCTGCGGGTGGGGGTGGATGACTATCTGACCAAGCCCTTCGCCGAGGACGAACTAAACGCCCGGGTACACGCCCTGATCGAAAACAGTAGGGCCAGACTCGGGGAGCGAGCTAATGGTGCCGGGCATCAGTCGGCAACGGAGCCGTCCAACAAGCCGGTATCCCGGGCAGATTTGAAGTGGCTCGAAGAGGTGGAGGCCATCATTATGGCCCGCGTTGGCGACCCCACCTTCGGCATTGACCAACTGGCCGACCAACTGAATATGTCTACCCGCCGGGTGCAGCAAAAGATCAAGGCGATTACGGGGATGACCCCGAAAAAATATCAGCGGGAGATCCAGTTGGAACGCGCCCGTCGACTGCTAGAAAGCGGAGAATTCCGCTCGGTCGCGGAGGTCAGTTATCAGATCGGCTTTTCCGACGCTCATTATTTCTCCAAACTGTACGAAAAGCGCTTCGGGAAGCGCCCGAGCGAATACTGACAAAAGCGAAATTTCCCTTTTGACGGTAGCCATTTCGCATTTCTCCTGAGTTTCTTCGAGTTTATCCGGTGCGGGAGGGCGGAGCTTTGGGGTGTCAGTCAGAAAGAGCAGTGCTTTACTGACTGGCGACCACAAAACCGCTAAACTCACCCATCGCCATGAAGAATAACGAACAAACCACCCAGCCCAACGATCGCCAGCATGTGCTCATCTGCACTTGCTGCCTGACCTTCTTCCCGCTCGTGTACCTCATTGGTTCCTCCCTCCGCCACCTGTTGGCGTAACCGTTGGCGGTATTCGTGACGCCCGAAACGTAAATGCTATGAACGCTCCGCCCGTCATCATTGAGGTCCTTTCCCGAAAGGATGATCTGACCATCCGGCACACCCTCAACCGGGTGCTCTGGGCGGGCCTTCTGGTACTCACGGTACTCCTCGTGATGATGTGGCGGCTTACGAACGATCCATCGGGTCTGATGACCATGGCGGGCATTTTTTTGCTGCTGTACTGTAACGCAATCTTCTTTTTACGGAATACAATGATGGATCGATACATCAGAAGCCTCTACCTGGAGGAAGAAGGATGCTATTTATCCACGGGGGACCCCGGCACCTGCGCGCATGCGCCCTCAAATGCTGCCGGCGCTTTATCACCCACTACACTGTACTACAAGCAAGAGACCCTCACGCTGCATGAAAGAAGTGAAACCTCCACCGAAGCCAATTCAATCTACCGGGTACTTTCCCGCCGGGACTGGAGCGTCGTTAAACACCTCAAACCCGTCCATTCCCCATCGCCGCTCCTCCAGCGTCACTAATTATCCACTCATGACCGCCCTCGCCGTAGCAAAGAACCACCGGCCACTCATCGTTGACGTCCGGGAGCACGCCGAATACCGGGACCTCCACCTGTACGGCTCGGTAAACATCCCCTCCACCAATTTCTCCGCGCAGGATTTCGCGGCCTATCGCGACCGGAACATCTACCTGGTTTGTAATACGGGGCGTCGCGCCCGGAGCGTTATGGAATCTTTGTCTGCCGCGGGCTTTGCTAACGTGCAACTCTGTGAGATTCAAATGCAAAATTATCAGGAGCAGCACCAGGCCAACCCCGGCATTGAGGGGAGCTGGACGGTGGACCGACAGTTTCGCCTCTTTCTCGGGGCCATGCTGTTGCTCTCGCTGATCGGGCTGATGGCCGGAAACACCACCTTCCTGACCGTCCCCCTCATCATCGCGCTGGGCCTCACGATCACCGCAGTGATCGACCGCTGTTACCTGAAAATGCTGATCGCCCGGGCACCCTGGAACCGGTAGTAGTAGTAACCCCCTCCAATGTTGTACCTTGGTGAGCGAATGAGTGCAGCATAAACGCCTAATTAACCTTCCAGCTATTCTGGACGCTACCTATTGTTTTACATGAGAATTTCGCTCACGATTGCCCTGTTGGTTTTCGCCTCTAGCACTGTATTAAGCCAGCAGATAACGAACCCCGATTGCCCGCCCGACACCAGCCTGAATATTTATAAGGTGGTGCAAAAGATGCCCATTTTTCCGTGCGAGGGGTGTGCCGAGGAACCTGATTACGGGGCCGCCAAGGCAAGGGCCGATAAAGCCATGCTGGATTTTGTTTACAGTCACCTTAAGTATCCAGAAACAGCGGTTGAAGACGGCGCCCAGGGAATGGCCGTGGTGAGCTTTTACATTGAACCCTCCGGGTGCATTTCCAGCGCAAAAGTAGTCCGGGATGTTGGACGGGAAGATATTGGCCAGGCGGCGCTGGATATTCTGAAAGCCATGATTGAGGAAAAGGTCATTTGGCTACCCGGCAGGCAGGATGAAGAACCCGTCAGAGTGGTTTTCAATCTTCCCATTAAATTCAAGTTGGACCAATACCCCTGGAAAAGTCGCAACCGAAATGCACCCACGGAGCGAGAACCTGAAATGTACTTATCCGATGACGAAGAGATTGAAATCGGTTTTAGTTACGACTACGAGGAGCTGGTTCTAAAGGTGTACTACGACAGCTACGTAAAGGAGGACGTGATCTTGAAACTGTACGATTGGAACGGAGTCTTCCTCAAAGAGATTCCCTTTAAACTAAAGAACCGCAATCAGGAGAAAGTGCTCGACGGCAAGCTATTCATCGAGCGGCCGTCTAATTTCAAACTGGTTAACGAAGACGGTCAATTGCTGGTGGAAGGAGTTGTGCTGGTGTACTGACCGGAGAAGTTGCCAGGAAGAAGTGTTATATCTTGTCCGGCGACCTAATCGGTAGGACTAAAGTACCCACATCCCCAACAGCCCAGCATGCGCAATCGAGGCCCCCAACCCAACGACGATAAGCTATTTGCCGAGCGGCACCACGCCGCGCTGCGCGCGGCCACCGATGATCTCTCCTGGCTCCTGGCCCGGGCCTACGGCGTGGATTCGGCCCTGCAACTGGTGGGTAACCGCAACCGGCTCAACAAACGGCAGCGGCAGGCCGTAGCCCGGATGGCGGCGGCTCCCGGGAAGGGGGCTGCCCGGATATCTGCGGGCCGCTGAAGTGCTGAAGCGAGTATTTCATATTGTCGTACCTTGGACACGATGAGTGCCCGGGAACACCTGATTACTACACTACCTATTACCACCTATGCGACTACTTGCAACTTTTACCCTTATGTTGCTCAGCCTTCCTTCCCTTTTCGGCCAGGAAATTGTTAACCCATTTTGTCCCCCCGAAGACCATCTTGAAGTATACAAGGTCGTGGAACAAATGCCACTTTTCCCCTGTGCTGGGTGCGCGGATGAAGACTATGCAGTCGCTAAGGCAAGGGCGGATAAGGCCATGCTGGACTTCATCTATGCACATCGTGAATATCCCTTTAAGGCCGTGCGGGACGAGGCCGAGGGGATGACCATTGTGTCCTTTATTGTAGAACCCTCCGGGTGTTTATCCGGGGCACAGGTGGTAAGAAAGGCTGGACGTAACGATTTTGCGGAATCCGCACTGAATACCGTGAAGGCAATGATCGACCAAAAGTTGATCTGGGTTCCGGGCCTGAAGAACGGTCAACCGGTGAGGGTTGAATTTAATTTGCCCATCAAATTCAAATTAGATCAAACTACCGGCCAACCAGAGGAATATAAACCCCGGAATTACTCCCCTACGCGCCAGCAGGAGCCCCAACGTAGTGCACCAGTACCTTCATTTTACCTTTCGGCTGATGAAAACATTGAAATTGGTTTTGACTACGATTATGAACGGACCACTCTCGCGGTCAAATACGATAGTTACGTCAAGCAAAACGTCGTGCTGAAACTGTACGATGAGACCGGTGCCTTCATCCGGGAAGTACCCTTCAAACTGCGTAATCGATACCAGGAGAAGGTACTATCTAACCAGCTTTCCCTGGGACCATTGACTACCTTTAAACTGGTTGCCGAGAACGGAGAGGTCCTGGTGGAGGGCGAAATCCGGGACCGGTAAATAAGGAGATTGCCTTAGCTTCATCGGCGAGGGACTCGGGAATGAGGTAGGAGTGCTTTGCCGACTACCAATCCGTCCCCCGTAATTAAATGACCAACCAGTAGCATGCGCAATCGCGGTCCCCAACCCAACGACGATAAGCTATTTGCCGAGCGGCACCACGCCGCGCTGGGCGCGGCCACCGATGATCTCTCCTGGCTTCTGGAACGCGCCTACGGCGTGGACTCGGCCCTGCAACTGGTGGGCAACCGCTACCGGCTCAACAAACGGCAGCGGCAGGCCGTAGCCCGGATGGCGGCGGCTCCCGCCGCCGTGGCCAACCGGTGGGCCCGAAGCCTACCTCTGGCGGACATACCGGACCGGCAGGTAGCCATTGACGGGTTTAATCTCCTCATTCTCCTGGAAACGGCCCTGAGCGGCGGGTACCTCTTCTGCGGCAAGGACGGCACCTACCGCGACCTGTCGAGCGTACACGGTAGCTACAAGCGGGTCCGACAAACGCAGGAATCCATCCATCGGGTGGGGGAGGCCCTGCGGCCCGCGGCCGCCGTCACCTGGTACTTCGATGCCCCCGTCTCGAACAGCGGGCGGCTCAAAACGATCCTGCGGGAAATCGGCGAAGCAAGGGGATACGACTGGACGGTGGAACTCGTACACAACCCCGACCGTGACCTCGTGGCCCTGCCCGATGAAGTAGTCATCGTCAGCTCCGACAGCTGGGTACTCGATCACTGCGGTGCCTGGTGTAATCTGGGGAGGGAACTGCTGGAAAAGGAAGAGAACCTTCAGCTGTTTACTTGCTAAACCTTTGCCCTGGCACCTACCCCTAAAACTTACTCCTCCGGCCGCAAATCAAACCGTTTGCGCAGATCGTCGATGGCGGGATTCTTCTCCCGCATCTTCAGGAATTTATCCTTGGCCGTCAGGCGTTTTTTTACCGCCGTTTTGGCGGGGCGCAGGCTTTCGTCCACGGCCAGGCGCATGATCAGTCCGGGCCGTTGAAAGTGGTCCCGCAGGTGCTGGATCAGGGAATTGTCCTCCCGCAGCGAGGCCATCACCCGCTGGGAGCCCACGCGCACCACGACTTCTTCGGCCTCCAGGGTGGGTTTGGCCATTTTCAGGTGGAGCCCCAGGGTCGAACTGCCCTGTAATTCCAGAAAGGCCGCCCAGGATTCGTGCAGTCCCGCTTCGTCCAGCGGCGGGAGCTCTTCGGCCGCTTCCTCCGCGGCATCCTCCTCCTCGATCTCGGCCAGCATATTGTTGAGGTCGAGGCTCTGAAAAGCGGGCGCAACGTCTGGACTGGGGGCTGCGGGAGCGGGCTCGGCGTCGGGCTCCGCCGGAGGGGCGGAGTCTTCCGGCAGCTCGGGGCCCTCCGGTTCAGGAGGGCTTACTTCAGGACTTTTTTTTTCCGGGGGCGTGACCGCAGGTGCCGTGGCGGAATCCGCAGAAGCCACGACGACGGGGGTATTGCGGAAGGCCCGGCGGATGCTGACCATTTTGAGCAGGCTCATCTCCACGTGGAGTCGCTTGTTGCGGGCCAGGCGGAAGCCCAGGTCACAGTCGTTGGCGATGTCCAGGGCGGTGAGTAACAGGTCCGGCGGACTGAGGGCCGCCTGCTGGTGGTAGCGCTCCCGGAGACGGTCGCCCACCTCCAGTAGTTTTAGCGTATCGGGCGTTTTACAAACCAGTAGGTCCCGGATGTGGGCCGCCATGCCGTTGAGGAATAAGTCCTCGTCGAATCCCTTGCGGAGCACCTCGTCGAAGAGCAACATCATGCCCGCCCGGTCTTCGGTCAGGATGAAGTCGACCGCCCGGAAGAAATAATCGTAATCGAGCACGTTGAGGTTCTCGATTACGCCCTCGTAGGTGATTTTCTTTCCGCTGAAGGAGACGATGCGGTCGAAGATGGAAAGGGCATCCCGCAGGGCGCCATCGGCCTTCTGGGCGATGATGTGCAGAGCGTCGGGATCGGCCTCGATGCCTTCCTGCGCACAGATGCCCTCCAGGTGGCCGATGATGTCGGAGGGCTGAATCCGCTTGAAGTCAAAGATCTGGCACCGCGAAAGGATCGTCGGAATGATTTTGTGCTTCTCCGTGGTCGCCAGGATGAAGATGGCGTAGGGTGGGGGCTCTTCGAGGGTTTTCAGGAAGGCGTTAAAGGCCGCCTGACTCAGCATGTGAACCTCATCGATGATGAACACCTTGAAGGATCCCTGCTGGGGCTGGAACCGCACCTGCTCGGTCAGCGCCCGGATGTGGTCTACGGAGTTGTTGCTGGCCGCATCCAGTTCCGTGATGTTCAGGCTGGCGTTATTGTTGAAGGCCACGCAGCTGTCACACGTATTGCAGGGCTCAAAATCCTCCGTCCGGTTCTGGCAGTTAAGAACCTTCGCCAGGATCCGCGCCGAAGTGGTTTTCCCCACCCCCCGCGGACCGCAGAACAGGAATGCGTGGGCGAGGTGGTCCGTTTGCAACGCATTCTTGAGGGTCTGCGAGACGTGCTGCTGACCAACGACCTCGTCAAAACGGACGGGGCGGTACTTACGGGCGGAGACGACGAAATTTGACAAAGAATTCCTTTATGTGCTACGCGTAAAGGTAAGGACCGAAGGGTGAAATAAAAAGCTGGGAGGGGCCGTGTGGAATTTCTCCGGGCCCATCGTCCCTACGGCAAAATCACGGGTACTGTACCCGTTTTACGTCACCCTAAATCCTGCTTTTATGTTGCTCTTTCGTTGCTTTTTGTTCTGCCTGCTGGCCTTCGGGTTACCCTCGCTGGTCGAGGCCCAGCGTTCCTTTGCCGATCTTGGAGAAGTGAAGGCTATGGTATTCAATGACACCATCATGCTCAAGGCTTTCCGAACGGTTCCCAGCCTCGTTACGGTAGACCGCAAGGGAGTCGTTCGCCCGGCGGGCAAACACCGCATCTTTTATTCCAAGAAATTCAAGCGCCTCATTATCGGCACGCCAGATAAGGGACTCGAACTCAAGGAGGCCTTTCGCCTGCTGGGGAAAGGCCCCGGAAGCCTCGGCCCCAACGCCGAACTCCGCTGTTATCAGTGTGGTTGCACCCCCGTGTCAAAGGCCACTCCCAACGGGCAGGCCAAACAATGTGACGGATCCTGTCCCTGTCTGGGCTGGATTGTGATCGTCCCAACCCGGCCGATCGAGTACGAGACCCTCGATGGCCGTTGGACGAATTGGGGAGGCTTACCCTAGCATCCCCGGGTGTTCGTTAGCGCGTGAATTCGTTCCGGTCAATGCCCAGCTTGTTCATTTTGCTGAGCAGGGTGCGGCCGTTGAGTTGCAGCAACTCAGCGGCCCCGCCCGGACCGGTAACCTTTCCCTTGGTTCGCCGCAGGGCCTCCACGATGTACTGCCGCTGCATTTCTTCAAAGCTTACCAGTCGGTCTCCACCCAGTTGCAGCCCCTCGCTGCGGTCCGCCCGGCGCAGCGCCCGCAGGCTGGCGCCCAGATTCAGGGTGGAGGTATTGGAGGTGATCACGGCACGTTCAACGAGGTTGATCAACTCCCGCACGTTGCCGGGGAAATCGTATTCCTGTAATTTCTCCAGGTCGCGCTGACTGATCTGGGTAATGGGACGCCCCATTTTAGTGGCGTATAGCTTGGTGAAGTGTTTCACCAATACGGGAATATCCTCCCGGCGCTCGCGCAGCGCCAGGTTATGAATGGGGAAGACGTTGAGTCGGTAGTAAAGGTCTTCCCGAAAGGAACCATCATTGATCATGGATTCCAGATCACGATTGGTGGCGGCCACCACCCGGACGTCCACTTTAATGCTTTCGGTAGCGCCGATGCGCTGAATCTCTCCCTCCTGTAGGGCCCGCAGAATTTTTGCCTGCATGTCCAGTGGGAGTTCGCCGATCTCATCCAGGAAGATGGTCCCACCGTCCGCGATTTCAAACTTGCCCTTCTTTTGCGCGAAGGCACCGGTGAAGGCCCCCCGTTCGTGGCCAAACAACTCACTTTCGATGAGGTTATCCGGCAGGGCGGCGCAGTTCACGCTCACCATCTGGCGACTGCTGCGGTTACTGAATTGGTGAATGGACTGGGCGAGCAATTCTTTACCGGTTCCCGTTTCCCCCGTGATGAGCACGGTTGCGTCGGTGTCCGCTACCTGAGCCACCTGGGCCAGGATTCTTTGGTATTTGGTGGAAACGGTAATGATGGGCCCCGTGGCTTCCGCCGTTTCAATTTTCTCCTTCAGCGCTTCATTTTCGCTTTCCAGCTGTTTGCGCAGTTCATCTACCCGGCGTTTGGTTTGCTGTAAGCGGCGTCGGTTGTTGTATTCGGCGGTAACGTCGCGGCACAGCAGGCACAGAAACAGTTGATTGCCCGCCGCCACCTGTGCAAACCGGATTTGCAGACTCCGCTGATCCCCGCTGGCCGTAGCGAAGACGTAATCGACGGCCGCCCGTTGGCGGCCATCGAGTTGCTCCTCCCTGATTTCCGCGAGCGGGGGGATTTCCAGATCCGGCATCAGCCCGGCAATATCCTGGCCGATGAGTTCCAGGCTGGTCTTACGACTCAGCTTCTTGCGGGCGGCGGTATTGAGCATCACCAGCCGGTTATTGGCGTCGAGCCAGATCACCCATTCTTGCAGGCTGTTCAGGGTCGTGGTGTGCAGCTCCCGGTTCTCGTGGTCTTCTCGGAGCTGACTGAGGTCCTGAACCACCGCCACCATCAGTTTACGGTCACCCGATTCGCGAAAGTGCAGGACGGCCCGGCTGGGGAATTTCCGTCCGTCCTTACAGAGGGTTTCTGAGGTGAATTCCAGGAAATCCGTTTGGGGAAGTTCTTTCACGAGCTCCGCAAATCGTTCCCGGTCTTCCTCCGGGACGAGGTCGACCGCCCGACTTCGGAGCAGTTCCTGGCGATTATACCCCGTCGCTTCCAGGGCGTGTGCGTTGGCGTAGATAATGTTGCCTCCCTCCATGTCCACCCAGTAGACCGTATCCTGGCTGCGGTCAAGACTAAAGGCCAGAGCTTCGGCCTGGTCATCCAGCCCGACCTGGGGGCTACGGTCAATCGGTGGCGCGGCGCTACCGTAGACTTTGTAAACCTCCAGTTCATTCTCTACCGATTTCCCCCTCACCCGGAGGGAAAGGGTCGGCTGGTCGGCCAGGGTAACTTCAACGATACGGTCAAAGGTCTTGGCGGAGTGCAACACCTGTTCCAGATTACTATTTGCTCCCGAAAGTTCCCGGTCGCTCAACAATCCCCGCAATATTTCGGCAAATTCCGCCGCGGGGTAGTAGTCCCGTTCGGGAGAAAGGGCCAGCCACCGCCGCAGCGGCGGCGCGATGAACACCTGACCGGTGATGAGATTCCACTCCCAACCGGCAATGTCGCCGTGATCCTGTACCAGTTCCAGTAGGTCCGCCTCGCGCTGGACGGATTCCGTGGAAGAAAATACCACCACGCAGGTAGCGTGAACCTGCTGGGAGCTGGCGAAGTTAACTCTCCCCCGCACGTTGAAGAGCTTCCCGTCGGCGTTGACGAATTCAGTTTCCAGTCGCTCGCCGCCTAGTTCCAGGAGTTGCTTCCAGTACTTCCTCCACCCCAACAGACTGAAGTGAGGATTGATCTCAAAGTAGGAGCTTTGGGTCAGGTCTTTTTTGGCGTATCCGAGAATTTGGGCGGCCGCAGTGTTTGCCTCCGCAATTTTACCCTGCTGGTCAATCCACAACACCCCTTCTCCGACCAGGTCAAAGGTCGCGCGCTGGGCCATATTTTGCTGATCCGAATCGGAAGGTGTGGACATGGGAGTTCTAGAGAGAAAAGAAACGGCTATTGGCGAAGATACACGATTTTCTGCCTACCGATGAATTTGAAAAAATCAGCGGCGGGAAAGGCTATTTGGGCGGATGGAGGAGGGGAGATACTTCGAATTTGTTCCCTGATGACGGCACCTTGTTTATTCATAAGGTCGCCTCAGTGGTCGAAGCAAAGTACCGTAAGCTAAGCCTAGTTTTCAGACCGTTTTACCTGTCTGCGGGAAACAATTTCCCCCGCTTTTGAGTAGAGGGAGTCGATCCAGACGGGTTCCTGGCGAACCAGCCACATTACGCTATCAAATTCTTCCTGGGTGAGATCGTATTCTGCTAAAATGGAGAGCATGTAAACGTCCCGCATGGAATCCCGGACCATCACGGGAACCTCACCCGTGAGGGCTTCCGCCAGTTGCAAATCGGCAATCAGGGGCGCCATCTCGTCCAGGTCGACGGGGGGAAGTCCGGGGCCGTTTTGGGCACAGGACCAGAAAGCGGTGGCCAGCAGTACGGACCACATTAATTGTTTCATGTCACTTGTTTGGGGTACAGAAAGGCCGTACGCCTGGCCTTTTCGAGTTCAAAATCCTTCCATTTCTTAACGTCAATCGTTGCACCAACGATGCCACAGGTCGGAACGTTACCGATGTATTGGTCGTTTTTCAGCGCGTTGGCCACGTCCGTGAACCCGGGGTTGTGGCCAAAAATGAGCACCGTTGACCACTTGTCCGGAAGCTGGCGAATGGCCCTTTCGATGGTCTTCGGACTGGCGTGGTACAGCTCGTCCTGAATGAGCACCTGATCCTTATCGATGGAAAAGGCATCGCGGAAGTATTTGGCCGTTTTCTTTGCCCTTTTGGCGGAAGAAACCATTAAACCATCCGGACTTATCTTGGTGGATAGCAGTCGTTGGGCCATGAGGGGGGCATCTCTACGGCCACGGGTGTTCAGTGGGCGCTCGTGGTCGCTCAGGTAAGGTTCTGCCCAGGAACTCTTAGCGTGACGAATGAAGAACAGGCTTTTCATAAGGGGGGTAAATGTACATGCTCTTAACGGTGAGTTAACCGTTTGCAGACGCTTTTAGACTAATTTTGCACTTTATTTGAATTAAACGGCAACTCCCCATGAATTCCGCCAAAATACTACTGGTCGACGATGAACCCGATATTCTTGAGATCCTGGAATACAATCTTCGTCGGGAGGGCTACGAAGTCGCCACCGCCGATAACGGTGAGGAAGGTTTGCGGAGAGCAGAGGAAATGCGGCCGGACCTCATCATCCTCGACATCATGATGCCCATCATGGACGGGGTGGAAGTCTGCCGCCAGTTGCGCGCCAGAAAAGAATTCGACAATACCGTCATTACTTTCCTTACCGCCCGGGAAGAAGACTATAGCCAGATTGCGGCCCTGGATACCGGCGGTGATGACTACATCACCAAACCCATCCGGCCCCGCGTACTCCTCAGCCGGGTAAAGGCCCTGCTGCGACGTGGCGAACGTAAAGAGCAGGAGGAAGTTACCTCCATTGCCATCGGAGACATCGTCATCGACCTGGAGCAGATTGTCGTTCTCCGCGGCGAGGAACGCATTGAACTGGCCAAGAAAGAGTTTGATCTCCTCAAACTGCTGGCCTCCAAACCCGGCAAGGTGTTCAGCCGTGACGAGATCTTTAACAAGGTTTGGGGCACGGACGTCATCGTCGGTAACCGTACCATTGACGTGCATATCCGCAAGCTGCGGGAGAAGCTCGGTGATCACTACATCAAGACCATTAAGGGTATTGGATACAAATTTGAATTTTAGTTCCCTTGCTGAAGAATAAGACCCCAAGACAAATTGCCATCCGCGCCGGATTATCCCTGGGCGTGGCCAACATCATCAGCCTGTTCCTGCTGATGGGCGCCATGTCCTTTGAGTTTAAGTGGTGGATTTTTCCGGTTTTCTTCCTGCTGAGCTCCGCCATCAGCTATTACGTCATCCTGATTTACCTGGATAAATACATCTACCGGAAAATCAAGCTGATCTACAAGACGATCCACAACCAGAAGGTGAGTACGGACATCAAGCGAGAGGGCGTGGACATGGACCAGCCCATCATCGAGGAAGTCGAACAGGAAGTCGCCGAATGGGCCACGGAACAACAGGCCCAACTGGAGCAGTACGAACGCTTTGCGGAGTACCGCCGCCGGTACGTCGGTGACATCAGCCACGAACTGAAGACGCCGATCTTTAATATCCAGGGATATTTGCACACCCTGCTGGAAGGAGGCTACCACGACGAAAGTGTCTCCCTGTCCTTTCTCAAGAAAGCCGCCAAAAACGTCGAACGGCTGCAGACCATCGTGGAAGATCTAAGCGCCATCAGCCGCCTCGAAAGTGGCGACCTGATTCTGGACTACGAGGAGTTCGACATCAAGGCGCTGGCCCAGGAAGTCATTGAGGAAATGGACCTGAAAAGCCGCGACGCGGGAATTACCCTCACCTTTAAACCCGGTGCCGACCTGGGCTTTCTGGTGCGAGCGGATCGCGAGAGCATTCGCCAGGTCCTGGTCAATCTGGTGACCAATTCCATCAAGTACGGTAACGCCGGAGGCGCCACGAAATTTGGCTTCTACGACATGGAATCCTACATCCTCTGCGAAGTGGCGGACGACGGTATCGGCATTCCCGAAAAGCACCTGCCCCACGTATTTGACCGTTTCTACCGGGTGGACAAAAGCCGCAGCCGGCAAAAGGGAGGAAGCGGCCTCGGCCTGGCCATCGTGAAACACATCATGGAAGCCCACCAGCAAACGATCAACGTACGGTCTACCCCCGGCCTGGGCAGTACTTTTGGCATCACCCTGGCAAAGGCTTAGGGGAATTGACGATTTTCATCGTTTGCCTTCCCCGGAGATATAACGCATTGACCGGGAAATTTTAATCTGTTTTTTGGCGAAGCAGGTGCCAACAAATTCCCGGGTGCCAGCCTACCCGGTTTATCCACAAGATACTTACCTTGCCGGGGATGGAGGCACACGATCATTCATCGGATAACAGTAAAGTCGAACTGGCGGTCGCCATCGGTAGCGGCCTGTTTTGGGGCGCCGGACTACTCGTCGGGCTAATGGGGTGGGGCGGTAACCTCCTGCCCACGGGCTTGTTTGCCACCGCCATCGTCCTGGGTGGCTTCTTTACCGTCGGGGAGGCTTTCGAGGCCCTGCGTCACGGTCGTTTCGAAATCGATTTCCTCATGCTGGTGGCCGCCGCTGGCGCGGCGGCGCTCGGCAACTGGTCGGAAGGAGCCCTGCTGCTCTTTCTGTTCAGCCTGGCCCACGCCCTGGAACACCACGCCCTGCAACGCGCCCGTAAATCAATCGACGCCCTCTCCGAGATCGCGCCAGAAACCGCCTTCATTCGTCAGGGGGGAGAATTGGTGGAAGTGCCCGCGGATTCCCTCAAGCCCGGCGACCGGGTTTACGTAAAACCCAATTCCCGCATTCCCGCAGATGCGGTGGTGCGGGAGGGGGAGAGCGCCGTCAATCAGGCCTCCATCACCGGAGAAAGTATTCCCGTAGAAAAGTATCCCCTCGACGGAACCCTATCCGAAGAATTTTCCCGGATCCCACCCGCTCACCAGGTGTTTTCGGGCACCATCAACGGGTCCGGAGCACTGGAAATTGAGGTGGCCCGGTTGCCGGAGGATTCTACCTTGTCCCGCTTGATTCAGTTGGTACGGGAGGCGGAAGAGCAGCAGTCGCCAACCCAACGCTTTGCGGACCGCTTTGAACGGGTGTTTGTTCCCGTAGTATTGGTCTTTGTGGTGTTGTTACTCTTTGCTTTTCTGGTCATTGACGAGCCTTTCTCCAGCAGCTTTTACCGGGCTATGGCCGTGCTGGTAGCGGCCTCTCCCTGTGCCCTCGCAATTTCCACGCCCAGTGCCGTCCTGGCCGGGATCGCCCGGGCCGCCCGGGGTGGCGTACTCATCAAGGGAGGGAAACCACTGGAAAACCTGGGTACACTCCGCGCCATCGCCTTCGATAAAACGGGCACCCTCACCGAGGGAAAACCCCGTCTGACGGAGGTTATTCCCCTAGGAGATCATACGGAGGAATCCGTGCTGCGCCCCGCCGTAGCGGTGGAATCCCTGAGCGATCACCCCCTGGCGGCCGCCATCGTAACCGGCGGGCGGGAACGCCTGGGGGAAGACTACGCCTTCCCCGAACCCCAGGACATCGAGGCCCTCACCGCCCGGGGTGTCCGCGCCCGGGTGGAAGAAGCCAGGTTTCACCTCGGAAACCGCCGCCTGGCCACCGAAATCACCGGAAGAAAAGTGCCAAAATCAGTTGACGACCAAATGGCTGCCCTGGAAAGCCGGGGCAACACCGTGATGCTGCTGCTCCGGGAAGCGGAATACGTGGGGATCATTGCGGTGATGGACGTCCCCCGACCGGAGGCCAGGCCCACCCTCCAAAAACTTACGGAACTGGGCCTGGAAAGGTTGGTAATGCTTACCGGCGATCATCAGCTCGTGGCCGACGCGGTAGCGCGGCAGCTGGGTATTACGGACCCCATGGGAGGCTTGCTCCCCGAAGACAAGGTGGCCATTGTCGAGCACCTGAAGGGGGAGCTCGGTCAGGTAGCCATGATCGGCGATGGGGTCAATGATGCTCCGGCCATGGCCCGTAGCACGGTCAGTATCGCGATGGGAGCAGCGGGCTCGGCGGTGGCGCTGGAAACGTCGGACGTGGCCCTGATGGCCGATAAACTGGATAAATTACCCTTCGTGGTGGGCCTGAGCCGAAAGGCCCGCCGGATCATCGTGCAAAATGTCTTCATCAGCCTGGGTATGGTGGCCATTCTGGTGCCCCTGACCCTTTTTGGCGTCGCCAGTATGGGACCGGCGGTAGTCGCCCACGAAGGCTCCACCCTGGTAGTCGTCTTCAACGCCCTACGCCTGTTGGCCTATCGGGAAAGATAAATTAACGCAGGAAGTTGTGGATGGGCTTGGCCGACGGAAATTTTAGTCTTATCTTTGCGCTCCAATTAAAAATAGGAGTAGTTAATGCTGATCATCAACGTCCGTGAAGGAGAAAACATCGACCGCGCACTGAAGCGGTACAAGCGTAAATCTATCAACACCCGCGTTATTCGTGAACTGCGTAACCGTCGGGAGTTTAAAAAGCCCAGTGTCAAGCGCCGTAAGGAGAAGCTCAAAGCAGCTTACCGTCTGAAGAAGTACGGCCAGAGCTAAAGACACGCGCTTTAATATTTGACGGGCGCCGTTCGGCGTTTTGCCGTCTGAAACGGCTACGGGGAAGGTACATCCTCCCGTAGCCGTTTTTCTGTTTGTCCCCGTAACGATACAAATTCCCTTACCCACCTACTCAGGGCAAGATGAACGGCCCAACCGTAAAACCCAATGGAGGCTCCTGCGTTTAAGCGGCATGACAACCTCCCCAACCAATTCGCTCCGTCGGCGCACGGAATCCCTGCTGGAGGCCCTCGGGGCCGGCCTCTACGAACGTGAGCGGGCCGTAGGCCTCGCCCTGCTGAGTGCCGTGGCGGGAGAAAGCATCTTCCTGCTGGGACCTCCCGGCGTCGGGAAAAGCCTCATCGCCCGCCGATTGAAGTACGCTTTCCGCGATGGAGTAAGCTTCGAGTACCTCATGTCGAAATTCTCTACCCCCGACGAGGTTTTTGGCCCCATCTCCATCAAAAAACTCAAGGAGGAGGATAAGTACGAACGGCTCACCGAGCGCTACCTGCCCGGAGCCAACATTGTTTTCCTCGACGAAATCTGGAAGGCCGGTCCGGCCATCCAGAATGCCCTGCTGACCATCCTGAACGAAAAGATTTATCGCAACGGAGATGAGGACATTAAGGTGAAAATTCGGGGGATCATCACGGCCTCCAACGAACTGCCCGCCCGCAGTGCCAACCTGGCGCCCATCTGGGACCGCTTCCTCATCCGACTCGAATTGGGCAACATCAAACGGTACGAGAACTTCGTCAAAATGGTGGTCGACACCAGAGACGTTTACCAGGACGACATCCCCGAAGAAACCAAGCTCACCGAGCGGGAACTCGAGGACTGGTCCGCCATGATCGACGAAGTCGAGGTGCCGGCGGAGGTGCTGAATACCCTGCAACTCATGTTGTACAAGATCGAACAGTACAACGAGCAGCCCAATAATGCGGCCAACCAGATCCGGATTTACGATCGCCGCTGGAAAAAGGTCGTCCGACTCCTGCGGGCCTCCGCCTTCCTCCACGGACGCGACCGGGTCAACCTCATGGACTGCTTTCTCATGGAGCACTGCCTGTGGAATAATCCGGAGCAGCAGGAAGTCATCCGGGAAATGCTCGTTGAATCCGTTCGTAAGCACGGCTACTCCGTGGCCGTCAACCTGCAAAATCTCAAGCGGGAAGTCCGGGAGTTTGAACGGGACGTGGAGCAGGAAATCCGCATCCGCCACACCATTGAGGAGGAACAGTTGCTGCCCGTGGCGGAGAGCTACTACCAGCTGGAGAAGGATTTGAGTCAATTCCGGGGTGTGTTGGTCTCCATTGACCAGTTCCGGAACCTGACGAACGACGAGTTCAGTAGCGTCAACTTTTACGATGAAGATAAAAACCTGGTCAACCGTATCCGGGCACGGAAGGGACCGCGGGAAAACACGATTGAGGTGAATTTCAACGGAACCGATCAGGTTTTTCGCCTGAAAACGCACCTGGTGGAACGAACCGAAGTGATCCGTAAGCGCCCCCACCGCATCCTTGAAAAGTTCTGGGATGAGCGCCTGGAGCGACTCAATACCTACATTGCCGGGCAGCAGGAGGCCATTGCGAGCAATGGTCCGGAGGAGTTGCGGGACATCGAATCCCACCTCTTCGTTGAGGAAGCCTACGCCACGGCGGTTCGGGCCAATCTGGAGGAAGTGCGGGAAGCATTGGCGGGCCTTAGCCTGCGGCTGGAGAAATTGCATTTTGCCTACGCGGATCGCACTGCCTGATCCCGATCGGCCTGCGATGACCGAATATTGGTTGGCCTTTGCGAAGGATGGTTTGGGGGCGGAGCCCAGGTGCCGGCACCCACGTAATGAGCCAGGCACCTGCCTGCGGCCATAAACACGGTCGTAGTGACCTACTTCTCTATCCCCGCCTCAATTTCCACAATCGTCTTGCCCGTCTCCGTCCGGTAGTTCAACCTGGAAACCCGGATTTTTTTGGTGAACACACCGGGGTCGGGTAGGGGAGATGCGCTGCCTGAACCTCCCTGATCAGCGTCGCCGCCGGAAACCCCGCCGGCCTTTAAACCGCTAACCACATCGCCAAGGCCAAGATTGACCGCTTCGTCGGTGAGGCACAATTGGCCCTCGATTTTGGCCCCTTCCAGGTCACGAAATTCTGATTGGATCAGGTACTGGAGTACGGGATGAACGTCTGCCATGGTGGGTTATGCTTTAATCTGTAAGGAGACAATCAGTTGCTGTGGCTCGGAACGCAGGGCGAGCTGATGAATGAGCGGCACCAACCCCTGCTGGTCGGCGGCCGTCAGTAAGGCTGGCACGTGCACCCGGAGGTAATCGGTCGTCAGTTCAACGCCCTTGGGCAGGCGTTCGGCGAGCTGACCGTGGAGGAGTTTCAGGATGGGCTTGTCAAACAGTTTGAAACCATCCACGATGTCGAGGTGGAGCCAGGGCTGATCGGGAAAGGAAACGGTCCCCGTGGAGGAAAAGGTGATGGCCCGGCGAACCCGACCAACGACGGGGGCCTGTACCTCAAGGTGTAAAATGAACTGATTGTGGCCGAGGGGCTCAAGGGATAAATGCTCTACGGGAACGTCGTCCGGACGGGCGTCCAAAACGGTATTGAGTAGGCCCTGGCCGAGCGGAAGCCGGACGTTGAGATTGGTACCCGCCAGGTAGCGAGCGGGGTCGGCGAGTAGGGCTTCCAGGGCAGCGGGAGTGCTGGACATTTCTCAGGGGTGGTTTCCTAAATAACCGTGGGGTGCCCGCGGAGTTCACGGGCACCCCACGGTGCAAGATCAGTTTTTCGGTTTCGCTTACCGTTTTTCTCCGGCCGTGATGGTATCCCCGTCTTTTCCAACGGTGATCTGCCGGCTGTCGTTGAGCCAGTTTTGTACCGACGGACAGGGATGGTAACGCTCGTCGATCTTGACGAAGGTTTTTCCGATGGTCTCTTCAATCCAGTCACTCAGGAACTGCTGTTGCTTGGCCTGCTTGGTGGCTTCCTGAATCTTGGCGTAGTCAAGTTTAAGGGTCGCCTGGTGCGGCGCCGTGCGGCTCTGAAGCTGGATGATGCGCAGCATCTTTTCACCCCGTGGGCCCTTGTATTCCAGGGCTTCACTTACGTCACCGACTTCCATATCGTCGATGGTGAAGTAAATGTCGGGGTCCAGGTCCCCAATTTCGAAGAAGGTGTTGCCGCTGGCGGCGTTGGACATCCGTCCGTCGTTGTTGAAACTCTGGACCTTGTCGAAGCCGAAGCGCTTAACGGCAAAGCTGAAGGAAAAGCTGTCTACGCGAATGAGGTTGGCGATGCTGTCCAGGAACATCTTGGATTTTTCGACGTCCTCGTCCAGTACGGGCGCCTGCAGCAGGATGTGGCTGACCCGGATGGAGTTACCCCGACGCTCCTGAAGTTTGATGAGGTGGTAGCCGAATTCGGATTCGACCACGCCACTCATTTCTCCCGGATCCAGGTTGTAGGCAGCGGCCTCAAATTCGGGAACGAACTTACCCCGTTTGGTCCAGCCCAGATCTCCGCCACCACGGGCGGAACCGTCCGAACTGTATTTTTTGGCAGCTTCCTCAAACGTCAGTTCCCCGGAAACGATCATTTCTCGGATTTCCTCCAGTCTGGCAATGGTAACTTCCTTGGTCTCTGCGTTAGGCTCCGGCATGGCCACAATTTCCCCAACTTCCACCTCACTGTTGAAGTAGGGCAGGCTGTCCCGCGGAATCTCGTTAAAGAAAGCCATCACCTCGGCGGGCGTGACCTTCACCTGGCTGACGACGGAGCCCCGAATCCGGTCCACGGCGAGTTGTTCCCGGAGGTCTTCCCGGAACTGCTCTTTGGTGGCCGTAATGGTTTGTCCGTAGTAATCTTCGAACTGTTCGATGCTGCCACCCATGTATCCGAGAATACGGTCAATCCGGGCGTTGAGTTGCTGTTCTACCTCGGCGTCTCCGACCTCGATACTGTCGAGCTTCGACTGGTTATAAAGGAGTTTACCCACCAGGAGTTGGTCCATCATCTGGCAGCGGGCCTCGGGGGGCAGGGGGGTGTTACTCTGGCTGGAGGCCAGGGCAAATTGCTCCTCGAGCTGGGAAAGCAAAATGTATTCCCCACCTACGCGGGCAATTACCTGGTCGATGACCGCAGATTGCCCCTGAATGCTCAAGGGAAGAGCAAGGAATAAAATCGCTACGAAGGAGGCTATACAATGTTTCATGAATGCTGTTTTACCAGGTGGTAAAGGTTTCAATGCTGTTGCGGCGCAGTTCGCGCTCAAATATTTCTTCGCGGGCTTCTTGAATAACCCGCATTTTTCGGCTGTGTAAAATCACCTTGGTGGCCTGGTCTTTTACGTAATCCAGGGGAGCAATTTCCAGCCGTGGCTTTAGTTCCAGAAGGCGAAAGTAATACCGAAAGCTGCCATCCTGCTGGGAAAACTCCCTTTTTGAGTTCACGTTATTGGCCGTCAGGGTTCCTTCGGGGAGTTGATCGGCAATATCGTCCAGGCTGTACCAGGCGTCCGGATCTAGCAGGGAGACTTCCGCAAACCGCTCGCTGTAATTTTTCAGGGCCATGGTATCGGCGATTTTGCCGTTGTCCCAAAGGTCCTGTAGCGAAGCTTCTTCCGGAGTGGGGTAGGGCACCCGTAAAAAGAAACAACGCACGATCGGCCGCTCCAGTTGATACTGGTTTTTGTTGGCTTCGTAATATTCCTGCAGCTGCTCCTGAGAGATCGTGCTGTCCAGCCGCATGCTGACCAACACTTCTTCGTAGTTGCTGCGTACCAGGCTGGCCCGGTAATCCCGCACGAGCTGGTCGATGCCGGCGTCGGTGGGGAGGTTACGCTCGGCCTCCCACTGGAGAACGGCGTCCTTGGTCCACCGGTTTACGAAGGCGGTGATGATTCTGGAACTGTCTTTGGCGTCGGCTGAGGCGGGGAACATGCCTTCCAGTTCGGAAAGCCGGAGTTCCCGCTGGTGTACCCTGGCAAGCAGGGGGTCAGCTTCTTCCGTTTCAATACCGCCACAGGCCGTTGCCAGTAGCAGAGCGGCTACCGCCGCCAGAGTTGCTTTGCTCACGATTTGATCAGTTTAGCAAGCGCTTTTTTGTTGACTTTAATCGGGTACTGTTTGCGAAGGTTTTCGACCCACTGCTTTTCGAGGGCGTCCTGAAAGTCCGCAATCACGTATCCACGGGCTTCCCGCAGTTCTTTGTTCCTGGGGGGAAGGAGCCGCTCCACCTTGTGGAAAGTTGCCTGGTTCTTCCGCAGGTCGTTGGTGAGTTTGGTCAGGCTGCCCTTCTTGGCCTCCAGTCCCTCAAATTCCACCATCCGGTTCAGTTCGTAGGGGCGCGTGGTCACCTCCATGCTGGCCCGGCCAAATTCGTCCTGGGTGGCGTCCGGACCGTGGGTCCGGGCGTACTCGTACACCGACTTGGGGTCAAGGCCACCGGCGGTAGAGACGACGTAGGAGGTGATTTCTGCCCGTTCTCCCCAGCGGTAATCCTCACGGTGTTCTTCGAAGAATTGTTGGAGGCCAAGCGTATCCTCGCTGGCCCGGTCCCACACCTCCATCTTGGTAGCTTCGAACAGGAGGATGCCCTCACGGTATTCCCGCATCAGGGCACGAAACTCCGGATAATCCTTTTCCAGACGGGATTCGGCGTATTCCATCAGTTGCTCCTCGATCCAACTCTCGTAGAGATTGTTGGCCACGGAGTAGGCATTCATCGTCCGACCCATACCAACCCGCTTGCGGGTGTTTTTGGTCAGGTACTCCTGAAAGTCCGTTAGGGTCCGGTTGAAGTCGTCCTCAATCTTGAGTAGGCTTACTTCCCCCTTGACCGCCATGGGCGTCCAGCGAAAGTTAAAGAACGTGGAGTCCACCAGGGTCGCGGCATAGCGACCGAAGGCAGCCTTATTTTCCGTAACGTTATCGCCTGTCCTGATTTTATTGAGCATACGTTGTTCGGCGTCAGCAAACCGGCCGTCGGCCTTGATCTTACTCTCCAAAAGAGCGCGCACATCGTTGAGGGGTTGTATTCCCTTCCGGGAAATCCGCTTAATGATGTGGTAGCCGACTTTACTTTCCACGACATCGGAGTAATCGCCATCGGCTTCGAGGGCAAAGGCCGCATCCTCAATGGCCCGCTCGTAGCGGTTGATGCCAAAGAACCCGATGTAACCGTCGTTGTCCTTAGTCTTGTCGTCTTCACTGAAGGTAGCGGCCACCTGCCCGAAATCGGTACCGTCGTCGAGCAGCAGCTTGGCCTTGTTGATCTTGCCAATGACCGAGGCAGGATCTCCCGATTCGGGTTTGCGTACCATGATGTGGGCCGCTTCAATTTCTCCGCGGGCCGGACGGCTGGCCGTTTTGGCGGCCAGGTGGTACCCCGCTTCGGTGCGGATGGGACCCACTACGGTATTGACCGGTGCTTCGTAGAGTGCGGCTTCCAGGTTGTGTAATCCTTTCGGGAAGGGAGCGGTAACGAAACCAATTTTTCCTCCCTTGTCCTTACTGTACTTATCCTGACTGTACTGCTGCGCCTTTTCCGCGAAGTTGTCGATGGTCACGGTTTGCCGGACACTGTTGGCCAGCTTGAAGAGCCGGAGGGTATCCTCCGGACGCGGATTACCCCGAAACTGAAAGAGGATATGTTGAATTTCAATGTCCTGCTGCTGGTGTTCATGCAGCTCCTGGATCAGTCGATCGGTCACCTGACGGTTGACGAGGTAGTTATCGGCCAACTGCCGCCGGTAGCCCGCCAGTTCCTGCTGTAACGCAGCAACCGTATCAAGGCCCATGGATTTGGCACGGACCACCTTCAGTTTAAAGCGCTGGTACAGGTCCAGGTACTCTTTGATGCTGCTTTCGCTGAAGTCCGCATCGTCTCCGTTGGTCTTGGCGTATATATAGGTGAACTCCTCCACCGTGACGGGTTCTCCGGCGACGGTAAACAGGATATCACTATCTTTTTGACCGGTAAGCGTGGTGCCGCCTACCAAAAAAATGGCCAGTAAAATGAAGTGTTTAATCATCTTCATGCATGGTTTCAATTCATCCGAATCAGTCCCTTTCGGGACCGCAAAAGTAACCATTTTTCGTAGGGTATTATTGTTGGGCGCTAAGAAGTGTTGTTCGCCCCCACCTCCATACGGCCTCTTTAAATGATCATTACGTCAGATTACGCCCGGTAACGGTTCCAACCCTAGGAGCATCCCGCCCGAACTTATTGGGGAGTATCACCTTTCCTTGAAAAAGCCCGCTTGATTTATGCGCTTGATTCTTCTACTACTTTTAGGGGGCCTCTGGTCCTGCTACGGTTCCGAAGGCCGCCAGAATATTGACCTGAGTGACGCCGTGGCGGAACGCCCCGTTGACGGTATCGGCCACTATGTCTACGCCCTTTCCCTGCCGGAGCGGGTGGAGGCCGGTCGGCCCATGGACATCCAGATGGAGTGGCGCACCGCCGGAAGCGTAGACCCCAACGCCCGCTACGTGATGGATATTCGTTTTTCGGGTCCGGCCACCAAGGATTACACCGTTGCCTCTTCCGCCAACACGGTAGGAGAGCTGCACCTTAACAACTGGTTAAGCCACCGCTTTGTGGTGCCGGCCGACTTCCCCGAAGGAACGTATACCGTGGGGGTTAGACTACGCGACGAAAAAAACAACCTGGCCACCGTTCCGGTGGGCTACCGGCAGGAACGGGCCATGGAAGATGGGTTTTGGCGACTGGCGGATTTCGCGGTCGTAAGCGTCATGGACTAGGTGATCATAATCAATTGCTGCGTTGACGGTTGAAGTTCGCCGCAGGGTTGGGGCTCCCTATTTTGGTGCTGATGATCAAACTTCATGTTTGCTGATGAAAACGGTCGTAAGCATCCTGTTAATGCTGCACTTTGTCCTCCACACCTTGGGCTTCCTGCTATCGAACGATTTATTGGGGGCCGTCCACCTTCCACTAGAATTAAGTCGATGGGAAGGGGTTTGCTGGATGCTCGCGGGCATCCTGTTTGCGGGGACGCTGGTGCTTCTCTGGGCCGATTATCCACGCTGGCCGGTAGGAGCCTTTGTGGCCGTGATTCTTTCTCAGGTCCTTATTATCCTCGCCTGGAAGGTGGCCTGGCCGGGGACTCTGGTCAACGGGTTGATACTGTTGCTGTCGGTGGTGTATTTCGCTCAGCAGGAATTCCGGTTAATGGTCAGCGCCGAATCCGAGGAGCTTTCTGCTTCCGTCACGTCGGTAACTGGGGTAATTGGGCAGGACGACCTCAAGGAATTACCACTCCCGGTGAAAAATTGGTTGATGGGAACGGGACTTGTGGGAAAAGCTCCCATCCAGGAAGTCCGGCTGACCCAGTCCCTGAAAATGAAACTCAAGCCGGACCAATCCCAATGGTCAGAGGGAAGCGCCGCCCAGCGCATCTACAGTAATCCGCCGGCTTTCCACTGGTCCGTGGACGTCCGGCTCAACGCCCTGATGGGCTTCATGGGAAGAGATAAGTGGTCAGATGGTGAGGGCTACATGCTGATCAAACTCCTTGGGCTAATACCCGTGGTCAAGGAGGGGCCGAACCCACAAATCAACGAGGCGGCCCTTCAGCGGTTCCTGGCCGAAATCGTTTGGTGCCCCTCGCTGGCCCTCAGTCCGGAGTTGGCGTGGGTACCCGTCGACGATCATTGCGCCCGGGCCATTTATACCCACGGGGAAGTCAGGGGTGAAGGTCTCTTTTGTTTTGACGACGAGTACAACTTCCGCGAGTTTACGGCCCTGCGGTTCAAGGAAACCACCGACGACGCACCACGCCTGCCCTGGAGAGTCAGTTGTGATCGGACCGAGTGGCGAAGTGGCGTGCGTATTCCCACCCGCTGCCGCGCAAGCTGGGAAGTAGAGGGTAAGGAATGGACCTGGCTTGAACTGGAGGTTGGGGAATACGAGCGCCGGTAAGCAGAGGGACATTTCGGGTTTACGGCCAGGGAGAGTCGGATCATCGCCACAACAAATGTCAAATTATCGTCCTCCTTCAACCCAATCCGGCTACCTTTGTATTGTATTGGCAACCCCTACTGAGTATGATCGATCTTCCCGTAGCATCCTCGAAAAAAGAACGTCAACGCAAGCCGGACTGGCTGCGCGTCAAACTCCCCATTGGCCCGGAATACAAGAAAGTCCGGGCACTGGTGGACGAGTACAAGCTACACACCATCTGTCAGAGTGGTAATTGCCCGAACATGGGAGAATGCTGGGGAGCCGGAACGGCGACCTTCATGATCCTCGGTAATACCTGCACCCGCTCCTGCAGCTTCTGTGCGGTAAAAACCGGGCGCCCAACGGAATACGATACCGATGAACCCCGGCGGGTGGCCGAGGCCATCGACCTCATGCAGGTCAAGCACGCCGTGATTACCTCCGTCAACCGCGATGAACTCAAGGACCGTGGTGCCGAAATCTGGTACCAGACCGTTCGGGCGGTAAAGGAAAGAACGCCACAGACCACCATCGAAACCCTCATCCCCGACGTGCGCGCCAACTGGGATGCCCTCTACCGAATGATCGAGGGAGGCCAGGAGGTGGTGAGCCACAACATGGAAACGGTCAGAGAACTTTACCGCAAGGTGCGCCCCCAAGGGAAATACGATCGTAGTCTTGAAGAGCTTCGTCGCATCAAGGAGGCCGGTCACCGGACCAAGACCGGATTCATGGTGGGCCTCGGCGAAACGGACGATCAGGTAGAAAAAATTCTGGACGACCTGCGGGAAGTCGGGGTGGACGTTGTAACCATCGGACAGTACCTGCAACCCACCGCCATGCACCTGGCCGTGGAAAAATTCGTCACTCCGGATACCTTCGCCCACTACAAGGCTATGGGGCTCGAAAAGGGCTTCGATTACGTGGAAAGCGGCCCGCTGGTCCGGTCCAGCTACCACGCCGAGAAGCATATCTAGGGAGCTTGTTACTGGTTGTGAGTTGCCTGGTTGTTGGTTTAGCTATTTTTACGCTATGCCCACTCCGTCGCTAAGTGTCCTTAATCGGCCCGTACCGATCTATACCCTGGTATGGCTACGGATTGCCATGGGCTTACTGGGCGGAGGGGATATTTTGGGAAACGGAATTTACCACCACTGGTACCGGGGAGATTTTGACGGATTCACCTTCCCTTATTACGGGTTCGAGTGGGTGCAACCGCTTCCCGAACCATTCTTCTCCCTGTACTTTGTCATTGGCTTCCTGCTGGGCCTGGCCGTGGCGGCCGGATGGCGGTTTCGGGTCACGGCTCCGCTCTTTGCGGTCTTTTTCTCCTACCTTTTTCTGCTCGAAAAAGCACATTACCTCAACCACGCCTACCTGTTTTGTTGGCTGGTGTGGCTGTTACCCCTCACCCCCGCATGTCGGGAATGGTCCCTGGACGTTTGGCGGCGGCCGGAACGCTGGTCACCGGTAGCACCGGCCTGGGCCGTTTACCTCTTTCCGGCGCTCATGGGACTGGTCTATTTCTTCGGCGGAATCGCTAAACTGAACGCTGACTGGTTACTCCACGCCATGCCCCTCAAACTTTGGCTGTCCGCTCACGCCGATATGCCCCTGATTGGCCCCATCTGGACCAAAGAAATCACGGCCTACCTGATGGCCTGGGGCGGCATGCTACTCGACCTGTCGGCCGCATTTCTCCTGCTCCACAAGCGCCTGCGGTGGGTAGCCCTGGGGCTTCTGGTGTTTTTCCATGCCACCAACCATCTGATCTTCAACATCGGCATTTTCCCCTACCTGTCTATGGTCCTGACGAGCATGTTCTTCGCCCCGGACTGGCCCAAACGTTTCGTCAAATGGCTGGCGGACGGTAGTATTTTTCGGGGCACCTTTAGTTGGGCGCAAGCGCAGGTGCAAGCCTGGCGGGCGAGGTGGCAGCGCAGAGTGGCGCCCCATCTTCAGCAGCCGGCGGAGATTCCCGTGGCCCCGGTCCGGCTACTCCTGGCGGCCGGAATGATACTGTTGGCCATCCATGGTTACCTCCCCTTCCGACACTGGCTCTTTCCCGGGGACGTGGCCTGGACGGAAGAGGGCCATCGCTATAGCTGGCGGATGATGTTGCGGAGCAAGCAGGGCCTGGGAACCTTCCTGCTCGTCGACCGCGCCACCGGCGCGGAGGAAATTGTCCGGCCCAAGAACCGGCTTACCCGGCGGCAGTACCAGAAGATGAGTACCCATCCGGACATGATCCTGCAGTACGCCCACTATCTGCGTGACGAACGCGCAGCAGCGGGCCAGGAGGTGGCGGTCTACGGCCGGTTTCGGGTTCGACTCAACGGCCGCTCCCGGCATCAGTTCATTGACCCCGAAGTGGACCTGGCCACCACCGAATGGCAATGGTGGGGAAGGAAAGACTGGGTAATGGATGAAGGCGTAAAGCAACCCGAATAATGGTCTTGCTTTACTATCAGTAAACGGAGCGCTACGGCGGCGGGGCCTTCCTGGGGCTAAATCCAACGGGAAGGTGGTGAACCTTTGATCGTTAATTGAAGTTTCGGGTCATTTTTTGAGACGATACTGATAGGGGTTACGTCCCGGGGTAGTTTTTTGTACCCGGGGTAGTCGCTCAAATAAGCCGGTCGCGAGCATCGTCTTTTGAAACCTGCTACGGTCAACCTTACTCCCTACGATGGCTTGATGTAGCCGGTGTAGGTCCGGCATCGTAAACACCTCCGGTAAAAGATTGTGGGCCGAGTATTCTCGCTGGGCATCTCTGGTCAGTTGTTCGCGGGCAGTGAGTACAATGTCCCGGTGATCCATCCACATTTCCGGAAGGTCATCAAAATCAAACCAGGCAAAAGCTTCATCAACAAAACTTATTTTGGGGTGGGTCTTCTCCTTGTTGACCAAAGAATAATAGGTCAGAGAGACAAAACGGTTGTTCATCCAGTAATCTTCCGACCACTCCATTCCCAGTTTTTGCATGAACTCCCGGGAAACTTCAGAGAACTGACGGTCCTTGCCACCAAAAACGGCTAAAAACTTCAGGTAGGTATCCTCTAGCCCCGTACGGGTTCTGAGAATGTTTACCGTTGCTTCCTCTACCGACTCCTCCCGCTTCACGTAGCCTCCCGGAAGCAACCACTTGTCACCGACTTTAAGCAGTAGGCACTGAAGCGCATCGTCTCCGTAGCCAATGATGACCAGGTCAATCGATAGGTTCGGAAGAAAATGGCGGTGTCCAAATGCTACTACTTCTTTAATCTGCATGGGGCAAAAGTAATTTATTTTGTGACACTTTGCCACAATTAACTTTGGGACTCTATATTTGTGGCAGATTGTCACAAATATGCTATGGGAAAATTTCTGAAGATTTCGCTGAAGGTACTGGGGGTTCTGGTACTGCTGCTACTGATCACGGGCGTTGGGGTCTGGTGGTACCTAAACGCTACCTTCCTGAGCTTTGAAAAAGGTTACGAGGAAAAAACGGACATTGCGGAACTAACCATCGACGGCTATACCTTTTTAGACCGCAACGGCAACGGGCAATTGGACGTTTACGAGGACGACCGGAAAAACACCCAGGAGCGGGTAGAGGACCTGCTGTCGCAAATGACGCTGGAAGAGAAAATCCACCTCCTCAAGGGTTCCGGTTTGGCCTCGGCAATGGGGACGGGTAACTCCGCCGTAGCTGGTGCCGTTGGCACCATTGTTCCTACCCCCCGTTTGGGGATACCCACCATTTACCTTTCCGATGGCCCCGCAGGATTGCGGATTGAGCCCACTCGGGAGGGCGAAGATCGAACGTACTACGCAACCGCTTTCCCCATTGGAACGCTCCTCGCTTCCACCTGGAATACCGAATTGGTGCACAAAGTCGGTCTGGCCATGGGTAACGAAGCGCGGGAATACGGTATTGACGTAATTCTGGGCCCCGGAGCAAACATTCACCGGCATCCCCTCTGTGGCCGGAATTTCGAGTACTACTCGGAAGATCCGCTGTTGACGGGCTTCATCGGTGCGGCCATGGTGAACGGGATCGAATCCCAGGGCGTAGGCACTTCCGTGAAGCATTTCGTGGCGAACAATCAGGAAACCAACCGAAACTTTAATGACGCGATTGTATCCGATCGGGCCATGCGGGAAATTTACCTCAAAGGCTTTGAAATTATCGTAAGGGAGGCGCAGCCCTGGACCATTATGTCCTCCTACAATAAGGTGAACGGTACCTACACTTCAGAGAGCAAAGAGTTGCTCACGGATATCCTTCGGGACGACTGGGAGTTTGACGGTCTGGTTATGTCGGACTGGTTTGGCGGGCGTGATGCCGCGGCCATGGTCGCCGCGGGGAATGACCTGCTGGAACCCGGGACGAACCGGCAGTGGAAGGCATTGAAGGAAGCCGCAGCGAACGGTAGCCTCACGGAGGAAGAAATTGACCGCTCCGTGCGGCGCATCCTGAAGCTGATCATCGAGTCAAAAAAGATGGAGGGCTATCAATACAGCGATGACCCGGATCTCGACGGCCACGCGGAAATTACCCGCCAATCGGCCGCGGAAGGAATGGTGTTGCTGAAAAATGATGCTACCCTCCCCATCCGGAACGCCAGGAACATTGCGTTGCTGGGGGTAACTTCCTACGACTTCATCGCCGGTGGCACGGGATCGGGTGACGTTAACGAAGCCTATACGGTTTCCCTGGAGGAGGGCCTGACCAACGCCGGGTTTGTCATCAATGAAGCCGCTAAGTACACCTACGAAACCCACAAATCGAATAATCTCGAAGCCTTCGACAAGCCCGAAGGGATCAACGCCATGTTCTCCCCCTACAGCCCACCGGAGTTGGACTACAACAAAGAATTACTGCAAACCATCGTGGAAAGCGCTGATTTAGCGATCATTACCGTCGGTAGAAACAGTGGCGAAGGAGGAGATCGGGTCGAAAAGGACGACTTCTTGCTGACCGAAAAAGAGCGGGAAATGATCAGTAATACCTGCGAAGTTTTTCACGCTGCGGGAAAGAAGGTCGTGGTGGTCATGAACATCGGCGGGGTAATCGAAACCGCATCGTGGAAGTCCCAACCAGACGCCATCCTCCTGGCCTGGCAGGGCGGACAGGAGGGAGGCAACTCGGTAGCAGATATTCTGAGTGGAGATATCAACCCCAGTGGAAAACTGCCCATGACGTTCCCCGTCAACCTCAATGATCACGCAGCCAATGCAAACTTCCCCCTAGATGGAGACCCCATCAACATCATGGATATGTGGAAATCGGATGACGATATCCCCCAGGAAGAAAAAATCAAAAACAAGGATTACACCAACTACGAAGAGGGTATTTACGTGGGCTACCGGCATTTTGACCAGGCCGAACTACCGGTGTCCTATCCCTTTGGCTACGGGTTGAGCTATACCAGCTTTGCGTACGATGATTTAACGGTAACCCTAAATCAGGATACCATCACCGCCCAGCTTACGGTTACCAATACCGGAAATGCCGCGGGGCAGGAAGTCGTTCAGGTGTACACCTCCGTGCCCGATACGAAAATCGACCGCCCCGTCAGGGAACTCAAAACCTTCAGCAAAACCCCCAGCCTTGCCGCGGGAGAATCGGTGACCCTAAGTTTGCGGATTCCGGTATCCGACTTAAGATACTGGTCAGAGCAGGATGCGCAGTGGACGTTGGAGCAGGGCGACTACGAAATTCAGGTAGGTGCATCCTCCAGGAATATTCTGCTGACCGAAAGGATCACTATCGGGGAGTAAAACCGCTGGCGGTCGCAAATTCAGGTAAGGTATTGGTTGGGTTGATTCCTGATGGAAATTTTAATTCCAACTAAAAATTCCGTTTGCCTTAGTGATTTTCCAAAAAGCTTTTACTACCTCAGAAATCGGCATTCTAAATCCGTTGAGATGGTATTTCAGGTGGCCCGCATAGTCCAGTTCTTCCCCGTTCAGCAGCGCGAGGTGCCACTCAGCAATTTTTTCAACCATCGGACCTCGCCAAAACTTGCGGCACTGTTCCAGGTAGGCCAGTACCGATTCTACCCGGCCCGCCTCAATTAGCTCTTTGGCCAGCAGCATATTGGGACCGAAGCTGTTCAACTGCGGGGAGCCGGGGGTAGCCCCCGCCCGGTGCAGGTAAACCACCGCTTCGTCCGTTCGTCCGTTTTCCAGCGCCAGCAGCCCCAAAACGGTATTGGCGCAATGAATCGCGTTGCCGTAATTCCAGCTGTCCGGATGTTTCCGGGCCATGATCAGGTACTCCTCCGCGAGGTGCCTGGCCCGGCCATCTTGATGATTACCCTTATGGTAGACGAGGCCAAGTTTCATGCCCAGTCGAAAAAATGCTTGGTTTTCTTTACTAATGGTCTTTTTCATGCCAAGAATATAGTGGTGTAACTACGGATGAGCCACATCTTTTCGATGAGGCTTCCGTAATGCTCGGCCAAAGGCCGACCTGCCTAGAATATCCCACTCGACAAATACCGGTCCCCCCGGTCACAGATGATGCACACCAGCAGTCCCGCCTCCAGCTCGGCGGCCAGCTTCAGGGCCGCGAACGTGGCCCCACCGGAACTCATTCCGGCAAACACGCCGGCCTCGGCGGCGAGCCGCCGCATGGTGGCAATGGCCTCGTCCTGGCTCACGTCAATTTTGCGGTCCACTACACTGTCGTCGTAAATTTTGGGCAAAAACTCCGGGCTCCACCGTCGGATACCGGGAATACGGCTGCCGTCCGTAGGCTGCACGCCCACGATTTGCACCGCCTCCGATTGTTCGTGCAGGTAGCGGCCCGTGCCGGTGATGGTGCCCGTGGTGCCCATACTGGACACAAAGTGGGTGACCTTCCCCTGGGTGTCCCGCCAGATTTCCGGACCGGTGGTCCGGTAGTGGGCCCGCCAGTTGTCGGGGTTGGCAAACTGGTTGAGCTGCAGGTGGCCCTCCCGGTCGGCCATCTCCTGGGCCAGCTCCCGGCTGTATTCAATGGTCTTTTCGGCCGGCGTCAGGATGACTTCCGCGCCGTAGGCGCGCATGGTCCCGACCCGCTCGGCCGTAGCACTTTCGGGCATGATCAGGGAGATGGGAACCTTGAGCCTGGCGGCAATCATGGCCAGGGCAATGCCCGTATTCCCACTGGTGGCTTCCACGATTCGACGACCACCGTCCAGCTCCCCGCGTTCTTTGGCGCCCATGATCATGCCGTAGGCCGCCCGGTCCTTCACGCTCCCGCCGGGATTTTGACCTTCCAGCTTACCAAATATCCGGACGTCGGGATTGTCCTGAAGCGACGATAGGTCAACGAGCGGAGTGTTGCCAATGAGGGAGAAAAGGTCAGTCATGGGGGGAGTTTTATTTCAAATAACCTGTACGATGGCCGCAGGTTTTAGCAAATGTTTTTGTGGCCCTACCTAACGATCATCAGGCTTTGGTATTCCTGGACATGCGGTCGGCAAGTGTAGTAAATTTTGACGTTTAGACGTATCTATACGTTAGCCTTCCCTTATTCCAATCTCGCCCTCACCATTACCCGAAATGACCGCACCACCAACCCGTTTTTACAAGCGCAAAGGAAGATTCGACAAATACCCTATTCAAAGCTCAAATAGGGGAGGAGCTGCTCCAGATTCTCGGGGGTGAGCAGTCGGAGCGGTCGCAAATCTTCGGCCGAGCGGTAGGGGCCGTGCTTTTGCCGGTAACTGACGATGTTGTTGGCCACCTTTCGCGAGATGTAGGGGTGGCGGTTAAGCTCGTCAACCGTCGCCCGGTTAAGGTCCAGTTTGCGGGTCACGGGACTGCCCTTCAGCCAGGGCCGGATGCGCTGGAAGGTAGAATCTGGCAGGCCGTGGGTGTCGGCAATCTGGTGGATGTCCCGGAAGCCGCCGAGCGCATCCCGAAAGCGGATGATCCGTTTGGCCCGGTAGGGGCCGATGCCGGGTAGCGTCTCCCAGTCGGCCGCCGTACTTTGGTTGACGTCGAACGAGGCCGGCGGCGGTGTTGCCTTTTTTGTGGCGTAAGCTTTGGGGGTGGCGGAGTGGTCGTAGGGGCGAGGGGCCGCAGGTGCCGCGTCGTCCGGTAGGGCCAGGCGAATCAGGGGAATCACCTCGGTGAGAAAGGCGGAATCCAGAGTGTTCACCCGGCGCACCGCTTCGGGGTAGCGGAAGGTAATCTCCCGACCCGCCCGGTAGCGCTCCAGCGCCCGGACCTCGTGGGGCAGAAAACCTAGTCGGGCGAGACTATCGCCCGGCGTGCGGTTTGGATCCCAGGAGAACCGTTCCCGCTGTCGGGCGGGTGGGGTAGTGGGGTAGTCCTCAACTACCGCCAGGGCCACCAACCGGTCTTTATCCGCCTCGCTGAGTACGTACAACTTCCGGATATCCTCCGCGCTGCGGAAGGCCCGCCTTCGATCCCCCCGGAATTTTATCCATCCGGCGGCCTGCTTTTTACTCAGGCCAAGCTTTCGCAGATCAACAACGCCCACGGTATTGGGATCAAAGGGAAAACTTTGCACCTGCGGTGACGCCAAATAAGCCCTGCTTTCCCCAAATATCGCCAGCTCCACGAGTCGGTCCTTATCCGCTTCACTCAGTACGTAAAGCTTGCGGATGTCCTCCGGCCCGCGAAAGGCGCCTGACCGATTTCCCCGGAATTTGATCCAGCTGGCCGCCTGTTTTTCACTCAGGCCCAGTTCCATCAGCTTTTCTGGGGAAACAGTGTTGGGGTCGAAGGGAAAGGAAGCCGGCTCCACGGACGTGATGGCTTCCCTCCGTTCCCACTCCGCCAGCAGGAACGCGTGCGCCCGCAGGTACGCTTCGTTTTCCGGAGGGGTCGACCTTGCGGGAGACCACCAGTAGCAGCACCCCACCGCTACGCAGAGCAGGGCAAAAAGTCCAAGTCTTTGGTGCCGGGGCCAGGCTCCGATGCGGTGGCGTGCTACCATGGTGAAGCAATCAGAGAATGAGGAACTGACACAGGATGCCGCCCATCAGCGTCATGGCGATGAACCAGTAGCCGAGGTGAATGAGGATGTACTTCCAGCTGCGCCGTTCAAATAAAGCATTGATGGCAATGAGGGTGCCGGCGAAAAAGATGGCCACCAGCCCACCGTGCAGGGCACCGTGCCCGAAGTGGCGGTGGCGGGAGTACAAATCGTACTTTTCGTCCAGCGCGTTCAGGTCGTTCATCAGTTCGCTGCCCTCCTGCCCGAACTCCGGCATCATGCCGAACAGCCCGCTCAGGGCCGTCTGATGAATGACCAGCATACTCAGCACGATGGCCACGAAAATGGAGAATACGTAGGCCAGCCCAAAAATTTTGAGCATGTTGCCGTTCTGTAGCTGCTCGTCGGTCACGCCCGCTTCCCGTTGCCAGGCAGTGCCCAGGACCTTGGGGTTATAGTAAACCGCACCGACGATCAGCGGGATCAGCGCGACGAGAAAATAAAGGGGCCAAGTCATAGTAGTGGTGGTTTGTTTTCCTTAAAACTAGCGGAAATTATTACTTCCGCCACGCTTTCGCAACTAGGGGCGTCCGTTGCTTGCCCCTGAGCCCCCCAAATTTGATCCCGTTTCCGGTTTTTCTGGCTCTCGCCATCCAGCCCTACCGGCCCACCAACAGACTAACGTACTAACAGACCAACAGACCAACAGACTAACAGACTAACGAACCAACAGACCAACTCACCTCCGCCACACGCCCCCAAAGAACACCAGCCTTCTACTGTACACTTCCGCATTCCGCTCGCTAAAGCTGGGATCATAGCGGTAGGCACGAATGTTTTCCCGGTTCAGTAGGTTGTTGACGTTAGCGTAGAGAATGAGCTGGCTCTTCCCGATGATGATGACGCGGGAGAGGGAAGCGTCCACCCGGGCGTAGTCCGGGTAACGCCGGCCTGCGGCCGGCCCGCCCAGGATGGGCGATTGCCACCCCGCCGTACCCGGAATCGGCGTCGTACCGATGACCGGGAGGAAAAAACTACCGCGCCGGAAGTTACCCGCCACCCCCAGCGTCCACCCATCGGGATTTTTCCACTGTAGCTGGGCACGCACCAGCCAGGGCAAATCCCGGGCCGTGGGCGCGGAGCTGGTCAATTCCCGGCTGCGGACCAAAGCCCCACTCAGCCAACCCATCCAGCTTCCGTCGCGATATTGAACGCTGGCCTCCGCTCCCCGGACCCCCACGTCGTCCAGCACGCCGTACTGCTCGCGCTTGGCGTAAGTGGCCGCATTCACCGTCCAGTTGTCCCGCGCATACTGGTATTCCAGCACCAGTTGTCGGAGGTTGAGCCACTGCCAGTCCCGGACTTCCGGCCCCGGACTCAGCAGCTGAGAAAAGTACCCGCCTCCCAGATTGAAGCGGTGGTGTTCACCGGGACGGTACCGGAGGGTTGACTGCAAGACGGGCCGCGAGACCCCGGTGTTGAGCCGACGCAGCAGTTTGGCGCCCGCCCCCCACAGCCACCGCTCCCCGAGCCGCCACTGTCCGTAGACGTAGGTTTCCAGCACCTGATTCGCGGTCTGCGTCCGGTAGCTTCCGAATTCGTCTTCGGGGGCGATGCGGTGATCCTGCAGGGGGAAAGTACCGAATACCTTGTCGTCGTAGGCGTTGAGGAGGGTACCGTGCTGAAAGGTAAACCCGGGCCGTTCCAGTCGGCCGTGGTGCGCGGTATGCACACTCCGTCTGCGGGGCGAAGTAGCGATGTTGCCCAGGGAAAAATCTGCGTGCTCCCAGTCGACGGACTGGTTCAGCGTCCAGGTCCAGTTGCCCCGTTTCCGGGTCCAGTTGACGATGCCGAGGTGGCGGGGTTTGTGCTGGGAAAATTCCCCCTCGTAGTAGGTTGTCTGGGTGGTAAACCGGTAGCGTTCGTCAAAGCCCAGGTAGAAAACCTGTAAGTGAGCGTCATCCCCCGTTTGGTGCACAAACTGCAGGGCGGCGTCTATGGCCCGGGAGGCTTGTAGTTCGGGCAAACCCGTGGCGTTAATGCCCCGGAAGGCCGCCAGGTTGGAGAAGTTCAGGAAGGCCCGCAAGCCACTTTTCTGGCCGATGGGCCGGGCGTGGGCCAGTCCGAACCCCGCCAGGTTGAGCGAAAGGCCGTAGGTGGTGCTGTTGGGGAGTTCCGGACTGGTGTACAGCGCCACGGCTCCCGCACTGGACTGAGAAAAATTAACCGGTGGGTTGGCCGAATACACCCGGACGTCCCGCAGGGGAATTTGCCCGAAGATGCTGAACTGCCCCACTCCATTACTTTGGTCAATCCGTACGGCTGAGCGAATGGGGACGTCGTTCAGGAAGATGCCGGTCGCCTCGCTGGGGCTACCGCGCAAACTGACGTTGGCCGTCTCGTCGGGATTGGTGGCGGCGGGCAGACTGTTTACCGCCAGTAGAGGGTCTGCCTTGGCGGCGGGGTTGAGGTAGACGTCGAGCTGATTGATCCGGGTGCTGGCCAGTTCTCCGTAGGCAATCTTGGCGGCCCGTACCGTAACGCCCTCAAGGGAGGCCGCTGCGGTGGGGCGCAGTGAGAGGAGGAGGGAATCTCTAGCCCCACTAATCCACTGCGTTAGGGTGACGTAGCCCAGGTAGCTGACCCGTAGGGAATCGGGGGTGGTTAACTCGAGGGTGAACTGGCCGTTGGGGTCCGTCGTCTGCACCTGGCCGGGGTTCGCCAGCGGATAGACGTACGCCCCCACGAGTGGCTCTCCGCTGCCGGCTTCCACGATCTGCCCCGTCAGGCTGAAGGCCTGAGCGTGGCCGGTGGGCGACAGCGCGGAGGTGCCCAGGTAGATCAGGAAGAGCAAAGTAGTTTGGAGCTTCCGCATGGGTTCAGGGTTTTGGGTTTGGGCAGGCGTCGTGACACGGACGACCCTTGTATAATCGGTTTACTTGCCGCGCTTTTCGAGTTCGGGCAGCAGCAGGTATTTCACGTAGCCGAAGTTGGGCTCTTCCGTCAGCGCCTGCAGGTAGGTGTTCCGCGCGGCTTCCAGCTCCCCGATGGCGGCCTGGGCCTGTCCGAGCAGGGCGTAGGTTTGCAGGTAGAACCAGTCGCAGGTCTTTTCTTCGGCGGAGAATGCGGCCAGCGCCTTCTCCAGGTGCATTACGGCCTTTTTGCCGTCGCCTCCCCACATCTCGGGCGTGTAGTGAAAGCGGGAGCCCGCCTGGTACTGGGCAATGGGGTCCGTCGCACCGTACTGAATACCCTTGCGGGCGTAGCGCTCGGACTTACCGCCCAGCAGCATGCCCTTTACCGGCGAGAGGGCAATTTTCATGCCCAGCATGCCCGCGTACAAACCGTTGCCGCCGGCGTGTTTGGGTTGCTCCCGGAGCAGGGCCTTCAGAGCCGTCTCCATCAGGTTCAGATAGGCCTCCATCTTATCTTCGGACTCAGTGGCAAAACCGGTGCCCAGGGCACCGAAGGAGGTCCGGGCCAGGAGGTAGTTCTGTTCGGGGCCTTCCGGAAGTTTCATGATTTCCTGGATGGCGGCATCCCAGGCGGCGAAGTCGTTCTGCAGGTAGCCCTGGCGGGCAAAGCTGGCGTAATCGCCGGGTTCACACTGAGCGAAGAGGTAGATAGGGAGGGAAAGCAGCAGCATTAAAAAGGTACGCATCATGGTGTTGTATTTATGGTTAGTGACCACAAATACGGGGCCAGCAGAGGCAGGCTTCAACTTCGATTGACGAACGGTCGGGCCAGCTTGACGGGCTGCCGATCACGATGAGGGAACCATTCGTCAAGGGAATACGACCACTCATCAAGGCGCGGCCGGATTCCAGCCCGGATGGGCTACCTTTAGGTACGGAAATGGACACCTAAAACCTATGTCCTTCATGACCACCTCCTCCGGAACCATCCCTACCGTTTTTCAGCGTGGCTGGCGCGTTGATGTCCTCTTCTGGTTGGGTTACGCCCTGGTCATGCACGTCATTTTTGCGCCGACCCCCTTTGATCCGGGGAATATGATGTTTACGGCCGAGCTAACCTTCTGGCAGGCCGTTGCTTCCTATCTGCACCTGGCCTGGCCCCTCCGCTTGCGCTACGGCGGAAAACTGGGCTTCCTGCCCTACGGACTCCTGACCGTACTTATCGTCCTCTTTTTCTCGGCCTGTTCGGGCACCACGATTTACCTCCTGTTCTGGGGCCTCGCCGGAGAAGCGGAAACTCAGCGCTTCCTCGACACCTTTTATGACTACTGGGTTCCGGCCTTACTGGGAGGGATGGGGATGGCCGTGGCGCTCACCGGTGCCATCAGTCTGTTTGGTCGCCGCCGCCTGCGGGACAAGCAGGAAAAAGAACTGGAAACCAACCGCATTAAAACCGAGCTGGCCTTCCTGCGCGGACAGCTGAACCCCCACTTCCTGTTCAACGCCCTGAACAGCATTTACGTCCTCATCCCCCGCGACCCCGACGCCGCCCAGCTTGCCCTGAGTGGCTTTTCGGACCTCCTGCGCTACCAGCTCTACCAATCGGAGCAACCCCTGGTGCCCCTGGCGCAGGAACTCCAGCAACTGAAGAAGTTTGCCGAGTTGAGCCGCCTGAGACTGGAGGAAGATTTCATTTTTCAGTTTGCGGAACCCGACGATGTTGAAGGGGTAACCATCCCGCCCATGTTATTGCTGCCACTTCTGGAGAACGCCATAAAGTACAGCCCGACCCAGGGCGGACGGGTCACGGCATCCCTACAGTTGGTGGAGGGGCGGATGCAGTTCATGTTGGAAAACCGGATTGGCCTGGCCGTGGACCGTTCGGATGCGGACAGCGGGGGGATCGGACTGCACAATATTCGCCGCCGATTGGCCCTGCTCTTCCCGGATGACCATCAGCTGGACACCCGGCAGGAAGGGGAGCATTTTTCCGTAGTACTTAACATCCCCCGGTAGTATGGAACCCATCCGGACCCTGATCGTGGACGACGAGCCGCTGGCCCGCACCGGCATGAGCGATTACCTCAACCGACTTGACTACCTGACCGAAGTGGGGCAGGCCCGTGACGGCCTGGAAGCCCTGAACCTGCTGCAGAGCAAGACCGTGGAACTGATGCTGCTGGACGTACAGATGCCGGGACTTTCGGGAGTGGAGTTATTACGGGGATTAAGAAAACCACCGCTGGTGATCTTCACCACCGCCCACCCCAGCTTTGCCGTGGAGGGGTTTGAACTGGAAGCGGTGGATTATTTACTGAAGCCCATCCCCTTTACCCGTTTTCTGCGGGCGGCCCAACGGGCCGTGGATAGGCTGCGACCCACGGAATCGACAATCCCGACCACTCCGGAAATGCCGGCACCTGCGCTTCGTCGCAATCCCCCTGTAATTGAAGATGCCGATGAGCTTCGCGGAAATCGGAACCATCGCCAAAACGAACGGACGCCCGCAGCAAATGGCGGCCCCGCGGATATTTTCATCCGGGAAGAGGGACGGGTAGAGCGGGTCATGGTGCAGGATATCCTTTTTGCGGAAAGCATGCAGAATTACTGCAAGATTCATACCGCCGTGCGTACTTACCTGCCGCTCCTTCCCCTCAAGGATCTGGAAGCCGCGCTCCCGACGACGAAGTTTTTCCGGATTCATCGCTCCTATCTGGTTCGTCTCGGGGCGGTGACGGCTCTGGAGGGCAATCAGGTGCGCATCGGTGAGGCGCTGCTGCCCGTGAGTCGCGCGCAGCGGAGTGAACTCGAACGCGCACTCGTCGGAGACCGGCTGCTATAAACCGGGGGCTATTTCCTTGCCAGAGAATCTTTCCCAATGCGGGAAGAAGTTGTTTATCCTTACCTTGGTTTCTCCACACCCACCATCCTTCGAATGACCGCCACCACGATTGACGAAGTCATTGCCGCACTAGACGAGATTATCCGCTCCGCCAAGGAAACGGAGAACCCGCTCGGCTACTTCGCGGCGCTTTACCGAAAGGTCACCATCCGGGTGAAGGAAAAAATCGCGGAAGGCTACTTCGACGACGGGGCGCGGATGGAGCGACTGGACGTCATCTTTGCCAATCGCTATCTGGAAGCCTACGCCGCGTACCAGTCCGGACGACCCACCACGGACGCCTGGCGGGAGGCCTTTGTCTCCGGAAAAAACCCAAAGCTGATTGTTCTGCAGCACCTTCTGCTGGGGATGAACGCCCACATCAACCTGGACCTGGGCATTGCGGCCGTAGAGGTTTCCGGGGACGACGACCTGGAGGGGCTTCATAATGATTTTAATAAGATCAATAGCATATTGTCGTCCCTGGTCGAAGACATTCAGGGATGCCTGAGTCGGATCTGGCCGGGACTGGTCTGGATCCTGAAACTTACGCGGCGGGCCGATGACCTGATCGTGGACTTCAGCATGGAGGTGGCCCGGGATGGCGCCTGGAAGTTTGCCCGGGAGCTAAACGCCGAGAGGGCCGATCGGCGACCGGCGGCGATCAGGAATCGGGACCAGAAAATTGCCCGCCTGGTACGGGTGATTTTGGCACCGGGCTGGGTGGAGCGAACGGTGATTCGACTGGTCCGCTGGACGGAGCTCGGTCGTCCGGCCCAAAAAATCACCATCCTGGAGGAGGCGCTCGATTAGGATTGTCGGTCCCGGAAAAAGCGGAATCACGGCGGTGTGGTTATCGGTGGGTGGCCGTAAATCCTGATCGTTGCCCAAACAACATTTTGCTAAGTGAAACTATCGCCGTAGGTTTGCTGGTGAACGCAGCTTTGGTTGCGCAACGTAAAACAATGATTAACCGCAATTTTTACTTCTGGGCTGACTTTTACTTTTACCGCCGACGGTAAGGGACGCTCACTCATTGGTAAATTGCTAACGAATAAAAGTGGTCCCGAGTAACTCCGGGGCCACTTGCTTTTTAACCCCTTCCGTCAGCAAGTTTTTTTCCCATGACCACCTCCACCATTTCGACCGATACAGATCAACTCCGGGTAAGTATTCAGGGCTATGCCGGGGCCTTTCACGAGGCCGCCGCCCGGGCGCATTTCGGTGCCTCAAGGGTTTATACCGTTCCCGCCCACACCTTCGCGGAGGTAGTGGAGCAGGTAGAAGGCGGAGAATCGGACGTAGGGCTGATGGCCATCGAAAATACCCTGGCGGGTAGCCTGATGGCCAATTATGACCTACTGCAGCGCTCTAATCTTCGCATTACGGCGGAGGTTTACCTCCGCATCCGGCAGAATCTCATGGCGCTGCCCGGCACCCGGCTGGAGGATCTGCGTCAGGTGTATTCTCATCCGGTAGCCCTGGTACAATGCCGGGAGTTTTTCCGCGATTACCCCCACATTGAGCTGATCGAAGCGGTGGACACCGCACTGAGTGCCCGGGAGGTGCAGGAAAAAAAGGACCCTTCGAGAGGGGCGATTGCGAGTACGGTAGCGGCGGACCTTTATGGCCTGGAAATCCTGGCGCCCGGCATTGAGACCAATAAGTTGAACCACACCCGTTTTCTCGTTTTGCGGCGCGGGCGCAGGTACGATGAGGACCTGGGGAGCAAAGTAAGTCTGAGCTTCGCGACCAGCCACGAGCCGGGGAGTTTGTACCAGGTGCTGATGGTGCTGGCCGCCTATAAGGTTAACCTCACCAAGATCCAAAGTGCACCAATCATTGGACGACCCTGGCAATACCGCTTTCACGTGGATTTTCTGCTGGAGGGACACATCGGATTAGCGCAGGCCCTGGAAGCCATCCGACCCATCTGTAGTGAGCTACGGGTGCTCGGAGTATACGCCAAAGGACAAAAACCAGTCTAAGCATGGAAACGACGACACCGGCGGCCATCGAGCCGATCATCAAGGCATCCCGGCGACTGGGAGAAACCAAGGAATACTACTTTAGCACCAAGTTGCGGGAGATTGCCGAACTGCGTAAACTCGGCCACGACATCATTAATCTCGGCATCGGAAGTCCGGACCTTCCACCCGCGCCCGAAGTCATCGCGGCCCTGACGGCGGCCGCCAGCCGCGCCGACACCCACGGGTATCAGCCCTACGCCGGACGACCGGAGCTCCGGGAGGCCTACGCCGGCTGGTACCGGCGCTACTTTGGGGTAGACCTTGACCCCGCCGGAGAAATTTTACCGCTCATTGGCAGCAAAGAGGGCATCATGCACATCAGCATGGCCTTTCTCGATCCCGGTGATGAGGTGCTGGTGCCCGATCCGGGTTACCCTACCTACCGCTCGGCCACCGAGCTGGCCGGAGGGACCGTGCGCCCCTATCACCTGAAGGAGGCCCACGGCTGGTTACCCAATCTCGAAACCCTGGAGCGGGAAGGCCTGGAGAAGGTAAAGATCATGTGGGTAAACTACCCGCACATGCCGACGGGCACGGCGGCCCCACCGGATTTTTACCGGGAACTGGTCGATTTCGCCCGCCGGAACCGTATACTATTGGTAAACGATAATCCCTACGCCTTCATCCTCACCGATACGGTGCAGAGCATATTGTCCATTCCCGGTGCCCGGGAAGTGGCCCTGGAACTGAGCAGCCTCAGCAAGGCCCAGAACATGGCCGGATGGCGGGTAGGGGTAATGGCCGGAGCCGCTCCTTACCTGAAAACGGTGCTGCGCTTTAAGTCCAACATGGACAGTGGCAAATTCATGCCGCTGCAGGTGGCGGCCGTGGAAGCCCTGACGCTCGGCCCCGAATGGTACGAAGCCCTCAACGCCGAATACCGGAAGCGGAGGGTAGTGGCGCGGCAAATCATGGATGCCCTCGATTGTACGTACCGGGAAGACCAGGTAGGCATGTTCGTCTGGGCCCGTACGCCGGCGGGGACGAGCGGCTATGAGGTCAGTGACCGCGCCCTCTACGACCAGAACGTTTTCCTCACGCCGGGGGGCATCTTCGGAGAAGAGGGGACGCACTACGTACGGATTTCGCTCTGTAGCGACGTACCCACCCTCGAGCGGGCGCTGGCGCGCCTGCGGTAATTCATTGTCAGATCGTAAAGTTTTTAGTAGCAGTGACTATTTGTTTCATCGGAATTGGACTCATTGGAGGATCGCTCGCGATCTCGCTCAAGGAGAACGGATTTGCCACCCGGACCATCGGCGTGGACAGCAGTTCCGATAATTGTGATAAGGCCATCCGTCGTCGACTGGTGGACGAGACGATGGAACTGAACGCGGCCATTGCTGCTTCGGAGGTGATCGTTTTGGCGACCCCCGTAGACGTAATGCTCAAATTGCTGCCCCAGATCCTGGATCAGGTGGGCGACCACCAAACGGTGGTGGACGTAGGTTCCACCAAGGAGTTGCTCTTGAATCTGGTGGACGACCACCCGAACCGCAGCCGTTTCGTGGCAGCTCACCCCATGGCGGGCACCGAGTTCAGCGGCCCGGAGGCGGCCGTACCGGAATTGTTCAGCCATAAGACCTGCGTCATCGTGGACGGAGAACTGAGCGCACCGGATGCGCTGGAAACCGCGCGACGAATGTTCCAGAGCTGTGAAATGAGACTCAGCCGACTCGACCGTAAGAACCACGACCTCCACTGTGCCTACGTGAGCCACATCAGCCACATCGCCAGTTTTGCCCTGGCGCTGACCGTGCTGGAGAAAGAACACGATGAGCAGCGCATCTTCGAATTGGCGTCCTCCGGATTCGGGAGTACCGTCCGGTTGGCCAAAAGTTCGGCGGATATGTGGGTACCCATCTTCCGGCAAAACCGCGACCACGTGCTGGATGTGCTGGACGAACACATTGAGCAATTATCCCGCTTCCGGACGCAGCTCATCAAACGGGATTTTGATGGCTTCTACGAACGCATCGAGCGGGCCAACCAGATCAAAAAAATACTCAACTGAATTATGGGGCACGGCCATTCCGAAGAAGTCTGCACCTGCGCTTCGCCGCATTCTCTTTGAATCGGTGATCCCGACGAGCCTCAGGTAACTCGGGACCGTCGCCCAGCAGCTTTTCCTGGCTCGCCCAACATTTTTAAACACTAAGAAAATAATCCTCAACGATGGAAGAAATGGAAATCAACAAGGTAATTGAACCTACGCCGGGACGCGGCGTCGTTATCGCCGGCCCCTGTAGCGCCGAGACCGAAGGTCAGGTGATGCAGACGGCCAAAGAGTTGGCCGCACTGGGACAGGTAGACCTCTTTCGCTCCGGTATCTGGAAGCCCCGTACCCGCCCCGGAAGTTTTGAAGGGGTAGGGACCGAGGGTCTGGCCTGGCTTAAAAGGGTGAAGGCGGAAACCGGCCTGAAGACCACGACGGAAGTGGCCAAAGCCGCTCACGTTTACGATTGTCTGAAGGCCGGAATCGACGTGCTGTGGCTGGGCGCCCGGACTACCGTCAATCCCTTCTCCGTCCAGGAGGTGGCCGATGCGCTCAAGGGAACGGATATCCCCGTACTGATCAAAAACCCCATCAACCCCGACCTGGGGCTGTGGATTGGTGCCATGGAGCGCATCTACAAGGCGGGCATCACCCGGATCGGACTGATTCACCGGGGCTTCAGCTACCACGGAGAAACCATTTACCGTAACGTGCCGCGGTGGCAGCTGGCCATTGAGATGAAGCGCCGCTTCCCCGAGGTGCAGATGATCGTGGACAACAGCCACATCTGCGGTCGGCGGGATTTGCTGGCCGAAGTTGCCCAGGAAGCCCTCAACCTCAACTACGATGGCCTGATGACGGAGGTACATCCCCGTCCGGACGAAGCCTGGAGTGACGCCAAGCAGCAGATCACCCCCGCCGTATTCGGGGAACTGATCGAGAACCTCCGCCTGCGGAAGCCAACGGCCAACGAAATGGAAATGGCCAAGCTGACCGAATTGCGCCGGCAAATTGACGAGGTGGACAACGACATCCTGGGGATGATCGGCCGGCGGATGCGGCTGGCGGATGCCATCGGAGAATTTAAAGCAGAACGCAACCTGGCCGTTTTACAGGAGGACCGCTGGGATGAAATTCTGCGGGCCGCTACCCAGAAGGGGAAGTTGCAGGGCCTCAGCGCAGAGTTTATGGAAAGGTACCTCCGGGCCATTCACCAGGAGTCTATTGATCATCAGGACGCCATCGTCAACAAGAAGATGGCCTAAGGCGATCCCGATTGCTGACTACGTAAAAGCCCCGGCCTTCGTAATGAGGACCGGGGCTTTTGCCTTGGGGTAAGTCCGGGCTTAGGCCTCGAACTGGTTACACCCGAAGTCGGCTTTGGTGACGATCTTGGTAGACGTCGTTTCGTTCTGGATGACGGGGAGAACGAACTTCATTTCGCTCTGACTGAGGACGTCACATTGCCCCAAATCTTCCTGTTCCTGGGCTTCCCAGTGGTTGCAGCTGTTGCAGGTACCTTCCATGTTTGGTGTGTTTTTATTTGATTGAATACTACAACTATAAGACAGTCGACGCTATGGTAGTTCGGGTATTGCGCTGATTTTGTGTAGTTTATAAGAGGACTAAATAACCTTAGGCTAGCCATTATCCCGGAATCCGGGATAGAGCATCATCCCTCCGTCCACGTAGAGGGTTGCTCCGGTAATGTAATCGGCCGCGTCGCTGACCAGGAAGGCACACACCTTGGCTACGTCTTCTCCCTGCCCGATCCTGCCGTAGGGAATCAGGGTGAGGAGTTTTTCCAGGCTTTCTTCGTCTTCCCAGGCGTCCTTGTTGATGTCGGTCTTAATCGCTCCGGGGGCAATGGCGTTGACGCGGATTTTGTCCTGGGCCAGTTCCTGGGCCATGCTTTCCATAAGCATTTTGACGCCGCCCTTGGCCGTGGCGTAGTTTACGTGTCCGGCCCAGGCGATTTCATCGTGGACGGAACTCATGCAGACGATCTTACCGGCCGCCCGGCCGTGTTTGTGGACTCCCTGCTTACGGAAGATTCGAGCTGCCGCCCGGCAGCAAAGGAATTGCCCGGTGAGGTTGACGTTGATGACCTTATTCCACTGTTCCAGGGTCATTTCGGTGAAGGCCGCGTCGGCCTGCAGGCCGGCATTGGCGACCATGATGTCGAGATGGCCGTAGGCTTGCACACAAGACTCCACCAAATCCTCAACGTCCTCTTCCTTACTGACGTCGGCCTTAACGCTAATGGCTTCGCCTCCCCGTTGGGTGATTTCCTGACGTACCGCTTCCGCTCCCTCGGCATCGCTGTGGTAGTTGATGATCACCTTCACCCCCTCCCGGGCCAGGGCGATGGCGCAGGCCCGACCGATTCCGGAGCTGGATCCGGTGATGATGGCTACTTGCCCGCTTAAATTCAGGTCCATACTTTTCTCAAGTAACTGCCGGAAGGGGAAAGTGTTCGGCGGGGTGGAGCTGTAAGGCTCTGCCTGCCCGCGATGTACCGTATCTTAGGGGAAAAAGGTATGCTGACTTCCGCCCCCACCCAGTGGCCATCCCTGGACTATCATTCCTGGAAGGATACTTTGGCCACCTTACACCAGTGGATTCAGATTGTGGGGAAAATCCGTCTGCGGACGATGCCCTGGCAGAACCATTCCTGGCACGCCACGCTTTACGTTTCCCCCAGAGGCTTTACGACGGGTTCCATTCCGTACCGGGGCGCAGCCTTCCAACTGGATTTCGACTTCATCAACCATCGGCTGACGCTGCAGTCTACTCACCACCCGGACCAATCGATGAACCTCTTTCCCCGCACGGTGGCCAGCTTCCACGAGGAGCTTTTTACCTTGCTGGATCGCGCCGAAATCCCGGTGGAGATTCACGGTAGCCCGAACGAGCTCGAGGAGGCCATACCGTTTCACCTCAACGAAAAGAATGCGCACTACGATGGTCCTGCGGTGAAAAATTTCTGGGAGGCCATGATCAAGATCAATGAGGTGTTCACGCAATTCAGGAGCCAGTTTATCGGTAAGTGTAGCCCGGTACACCTGTTTTGGGGTGCTTTCGATCTGGCGGTCACCCGGTTTTCCGGTCGGCCGGCCCCGCTGCATCCCGGTGGGATGCCCAACATGCCGCTGGACGTAATGCAGGAGGCCTACTCCCACGAAGTGTCCAGTGCCGGTTTCTGGCCGGGGGCGGATACTTTCCCGGAGCCGGTTTTCTACGCTTATTGTTACCCCACTCCGGAAGCATTTAGTAAACAGGGAGTGCTGCCCGAAGCGGCATTTTACAGCGAGGAGATGGGGGAGTTTTTCCTGAAGTACTCGGACGTGGTCGCCAGTGATGATCCCGCCGGGGTGTTGATGGATTTTCTGGAAAGTACCTACGCGGCAGCCGCAAATACCGGCGAGTGGGACCGGAAAGCGCTAGAACGACCAGCTCCGTGACTAAGAGCTTGTTTGGACTTTAATGATCGACCTCCATTTGGCCTTTTTTGGCGCTAGCTTCGTTGGGGAAATCCTCATTTAGCGCTGCAATACTCCGATTTCGCTTCGCGGCTACTTCGTGGTTCCCGCCTTGCTACCACCAAAAAATTCTCAAATTCGGCCAGATGACCAAAATCCAAACAAGCTCTAATCGCCCCGGCCAAGTACTGATGGTACGCTATGGCCGCCGTCTAAGGAACAGTAAACCGGTTGCCATGAGACGTTCTATTTTCTTTTTTCTCCTTAGCGTGTTGCTGAGTGTCCCCCTCGCGGCGCAGTGGTCGGCGGAATGGATCTCCCACCCGGACGTGGGGAGCACGGAGTCCGCCGTGGTCCTCTTCCGGACGGAATTCGAATTGGCTTCCGTTCCCGATAGCTTTCCCGTTGACCTGACGGCAGACAACCACTTCCGGCTCTACGTAAACGGAGAATGGGTGGCCTGGGGGCCACAACTGGGGGATATTCAGCACTGGAGGTACGATCATCACGACCTGAGCTCTTACCTCAGGCCGGGACGTAACGTGGTGGCCATTGAGGTTTTCAATTGGGGCCAGTACCGCTTCTTTGGCATGGAGTCCGTACACACCGCCCTGCTGGTGCAGGGATATGGTGCCAGTGAGGTTTTGACGACCAGGAGAGACCAGTCAAATTACCGCTGCCGAATCAAACCCGGCTACCGAACCCAGCAGATTCGTTGGCGCCAGAGCGACCGGGACATTATCGGCGGGCTGTACGCCAATAACCCCACCGACATCGTCGTCGGCCCCGCTTACCCCTGGGGCTGGGAACAGCCGGACTACAGCGATGGCGCCTGGGAGGAGCCCGTCTTCGTGGAATGGGGGCACCTGGCCGCGAATGGTGGTGGGTTTCTATGGTTGCTGGAGCCCCGAAATACGCCGCCCATGGTGCGGTCCCGGCAGTCCTTTAAAACCCTCCGGCAGAGCCAATCACCGGCCCTGCCGAAAGGGTGGTGGCTGGGCAGGCAATCCGTTACACTGCCCGCTAATGGGAGTTACCGGTTTTTGCTTGACATGGGGGAGGTTACCCTTGGGTTCCCCACGCTGCAGTGGAGCGGCGGCCGGGGGACGAAAATGGTCTTCACCTGGGCGGAAAACCTCTTTCTGCCCAACGGAGAAAAGACCCATCGCGACACGGTCCGGGGGACGATGGTCAGGGGGTATTTTGATACCGTTTACTCCGACGGTGGGAAAAACCGAAAGTACGTCCCGTCGTGGTACCGGACGTTCCGGTACCTGGAAATTAAGGTCCATACCGGTCGGGAGCCGCTTGAACTCCTGGCACCGACCTTTCAACGAGTGACCAGCAGCATCCCGGTGGTGGCGACCTGGTCGAGTGATGATCCGGAACTGGACGAAATAATGGCCATCAGCCAGCGCACGGTGGAATTGTGCACCCAGGACTACTTTCTGAGTGACGCCTACTACGAAACGATGCAGTATATCGGCGATACCAAGATTCAGGCTCCGGTATGGGAATTGCTCACCGGTGATCGTCGGCACACCCGCAACGCGCTGCGGGATTTTCACCGGGGGCGGAACCCCGACGGAGTCCTGAAGTCGGCTTACCCCAACCGTTATCAGTTTTATCATTCCACCTATTCGCTGGTCTGGATCGACATGCTGCTGGATTACTACCGCCGCTCCGGAGACGCGGAGTTTGTTCGCGAGTTTCTGCCGGGTGTCCGGCATACCCTGGCCTACTTTGATCGGTATTTCGACGAGGGTTCCGGCTTCCTGGGGGAAATGCCCTACCGTCCCTTCATCGACTGGTACGTTAACTCCCGCACGATGGGTATCGCGCCGGGCGCGGATCCCGCCGCTTCGGTCCCCGTTACGTTGCACTACGCCCACGCCCTGCGGAGTGCCATTGCTCTGCACGAAGAATTACGTGACGCGAAGGACACGGAGGATTGGGAAAGGCGGTTGGCGTCGATCCAGAGTTCAATCAGAGACCAATGTTACGTGCCGGAGCGAAAGCTCCTGGCCGAGCGACCCGCCAAAGATTACTTCGATCAGCACAGTTCCATTCTGGGCGTATTGCTGGACGTAATCCCACCGGAAGACGTAGATGCCGCGCTTGAACGCCTTCTCCGGGACCCCGAACTGGGGCAGGCCACCTATTACTATCGCTATTACCTTTTTTCCGCCCTGCGTGAAGCCAAACGTCCGGACCTCTTTCGGGAGGCACTTCGCCCCTGGCGGGAACTGGTGGCGCTGGGAGCTACGACCCTCGTTGAGCGTCTGGAGAGCCCGATTAAGCCGACCCGTTCCGAGGCGCACCCCTGGGGGGCAAGTCCGGTGCTGTTTGCCTACGGTATGCTGGCGGGGATTGATTACGAGCGTCACGAAGGGCCGATCCGGATGTCCCCCACCTTTGGTCATCTGACCAGCATGGAGGGTTTCGTTCCGGTGCGTGGCCCGGAAAACGGGGTTAAGTTTCGCCTGATGCGGCAAGGGACTTCCGGCATCCGGGGGACCGTCACCGCCGGAAATACACCCGTAGTATTCTCCTGGAAAGGGCAGGAATGGATGATTTCGGCCGGTGACACCCTGGAGTTGGAATGAGTCCTCCGGCTTGAGAAGCCGCTTATCGGTCCCGGTTAGGCATGAAAGTCACCCGCTGATCGTCCAGATGAAAGACGCAAAGATTCCCCCGACCGGGTAAATCGTAGCAGCATCCGGCGTCAATGTTCATGACGGGGAGGTGGTTGAGATAAGCAAGGTTTTCTTTAATTTCGGACAGGGTCCGGGGAGTATGCCCGTGCACGATGATCCGCCCGTTCAGCCAGTCGCGGTCGACCTCCTGACTCCATCGCCGGATCCAGAGCATGGCATCCTGATCTTCCATCGGATTGGCCCTACGGAAATTGAGGCCGGCGTGCGTGAGAATGTATCCGGGAGTTTCCAGGTAGTGGGGGAGGGCTTCCATCCATTGCAAGTGTTGCTCATCGGGCATATGGTCACCAAAGCTGCCCATGGTTTCGCGGCCACCGTTTTTTAACCAGATTGGTAGCCAATTTGGGTCTTTGGTTCCGTCCAGGCACATTTGTTCATGGTTGCCCTTCAGACATTGCACCCGGTACCCATCACGCTCAAGCTCCCAGATGGTATCAATCACGCCCTTGCTGTCGGGGCCACGATCGATGTAGTCCCCGAGGAGGAAAAGCTCATCGTCCTTGTTCAGACCGATGGTATCCAGCGCGGCCAGAAAGGTCTGGCGGCATCCGTGAAGATCAGAGATTGCGAATCTTGCCATGGTGGGGGTTAGCTTTGGACGCAAGCGTGAGGTGAACCGGAATATTCGGCTCAGCCGGTGCAGACATATTTTGTCCCACTAGCCTTACCGGAATCCCGGACAAGGAAAACTCACCCGCCAAACCGGAGCAGGGCGCCAAAAGTTTCCACTACGGGAAGCTAATCTGTCTACACGTTAAAACGGAAGTGCATTACGTCGCCGTCCTGCACGACGTATTCCTTTCCTTCCACGTTCAGCTTGCCGTTGTCCCGGGCACCGGATTCTGATCCGTAGGTCACGAAATCCGCGTAGTGGATCACTTCGGCCCGGATGAAGCCCTTCTCGAAATCGGTGTGGATCACACCGGCGGCTCCCGGTGCTTTGGTTCCTTCGGTAATGGTCCAGGCACGGACTTCTTTCTCTCCGGCGGTGAAGTAGGTCAGTAGATTGAGCAGCTGGTAGCTGGCCCGGATCACCCGGTTAACTCCGGGTTCAGCCAGCCCCATTTCCTCCAGGAACATGTCGCGCTCCTCCTTGGTGTCGAGCTCGGCAATTTCGGCTTCAATCTGGGCGGAGACCAGGATGGTCTCTGCCTTTTCGTCCTTGATCGCTTCCCGGAACGCTTTGGTGTGTTCGTTGCCGTCGGGGAAACTGTCTTCATCCACGTTACAAACGTACAGGATGGGTTTGGCGGTCAGCAGCATGAGGCTGTCCACTACCTCCTGACCTTCCTCCGAAGTCTCGAAACTGCGAGCGGGCTTTTCGGCCTCGAGGTGTTCGAGGAGCGCCTGACCGACCTCCATCGTTCTGACGGCTTCCTTGTCGCCGCTTTTGGCGATGCGGCGGAATTTATCAATCCGCTTCTCTACCGTTTCAATGTCCTTGAAGATGAGTTCGGTATCGATGATCATCTTGTCCCGCACGGGGTCTACGGACCCGTCGACGTGGACGACGTTGTCATCCTCAAAACAGCGCACGACGTGAATGATGGCGTCTGTCTCGCGGATGTTGCCGAGAAACTGGTTGCCCAGTCCTTCCCCCTTACTGGCGCCTTTGATCAGCCCGGCAATGTCAACGATGTCAACGGTCGTGGGGATTTTTTTCTGCGGGTTAACCAGTTCCTCCAGCTTGTCCAGCCGGGGATCGGGGACGGTAATGACGCCCACGTTGGGCTCCTTGGTGGCGAAGGGGTAGTTGGCCGCCAGGGCCTTGGCCGAAGTCAGGGCGTTAAAGAGAGTAGATTTGCCGACGTTGGGCAAGCCTACGATGCCACATTTAAGTCCCATGGGGAATATTCTTTCTGCTATTCAAAGGATCGTTGGGCCATCGGGCCCGTTCCGGGGCGCAAAGGTAATCCTTTTCCCGTGGTTTTGAAGCGCGGAAATGGCACCAGATTGATATCACCGCAATCGGGTTACAGGAAAGCGGGGCCGCGGGGTTCAAACAAACGATTGAAGAAGGTCTCCAGGATTTCCGGAGCCGCGAACCAACTGATGGCCACGTAGATGACGAGCCCGAAAATGGCCCCCCAGAGGTGAGCGTTGTGGCCCACGTTGGAACCTCCCCGTTTATCGGCGTAGTGGCTGTAAGCAATGTATCCGATACCCAGGATGAAGGCCGGCAGGGGAGGGAAGATGAACCAGTTCCAGGGATCGATCATGATGTAGGGCCACATCGTGGCGGCCACCGCTCCGGAAGCACCCAGGCTGGCGTAGGCCCGGTTATCCTGGTGGCGGAAGTAGTCCGGCAGGGAGCTGGCGGCCAAGGCCAGCAAGTAAAAGACCAAAAACATCAGCTTGCCGAAGGTAGGACCGAAGATGTAGGCCGAAAAGATGGATTCTACGGTGGGACCAAAAATGTACAGCGCCCACATATTCAGCAGGAGGTGATTGAAGTCCGCGTGAATGAATCCGTGGGTCAAGAAGCGATAATATTGCCCCTGATTCTTTACGGCGGTGGGAATGAAGAGCATATTTCCCCGCAGTTGGGGGTTATTAAATGCCTGGTAAGAAATCAGTACCGTCAGGGCAATCAGGATCAACGTGAAATTCATAAGGCGAAAGTAAGCTATCTTGGCCGGACGGCGGGGCGGGGCCCCGCCTTTTCCATCACTCACCCAATACTACTCAGATGTTTAAGCCTACTTCGGTCATTTCCGTTTCTCCCCAATTGATCATCCTGACGTTGGCCCTGCTTTCCACGGGCCTGTACTCCTGCAATAAAACCACGGAAGAAGTCAAGGAGGTCGAAATTGAACGGGTCATCGATGGTGACGCCGAGCCGGGTTTGGTCCATACCGTGTATTTCTGGCTGAACGAGGACGTGGACGAAGCCTCCGCCAAGGATTTTGAGGAAGGGGTCTGGAGCCTGGAGGGCATTCCTTCCGTAAAGCGCATGTTCTTTGGTCCGCCGGCCGCTACGCCCTCGCGCGGTGTGGTGGATAATTCCTTCGACTACGCCCTCATCGTGTGGTTTGATGACGTTGCCGGTCACGATATTTATCAGGAACACCCCATCCACCTGAAGTTCGTCGAAGAGCAGGAAGCCAAATTCGGCCGGGTGCAGGTTTACGACAATGTCTTGATGGAGTAGCGGCAATACGGTAGCGAAGGAAATTTTGGTTTAAAAGTTTGTAAATCAATTTTTTACAGATTTTTTAAATCTTTCTTAACGATTGAAATTAATCGAGATTCCTTCTCGGTTCGTCGACAAAGCTTCCTCCGCTATGGGCCCCAGACGACATTTGGTTCAAACAAAACAACCATGTCACCCGGCCATTATCCTGTTTCTGGCCAGGCCCGTAAAGCCCATAGAAACTACCGCACATTTTCTCTTCGGTCCACGACCGAAACTACTCTTGATCAATCGCCCGCCAAAGCGCCTATTTCGGAGGCTGAAGTTCCGGTTTATGGCAAACCGGCCTACGATACTACGCTTTGCTGGATTGGGATTCTTGCGCTCCTGATGGGACTCATCCTCATCCTCAACCTGATCGTTCACGCCGTGCAACACTGCGACGCTACGGTGGTCGTTTAGTGATCACTGCTCGGGGGTGACGCCGCCGTTAATCGATAAATATCCAACCTTCGTCCGAAGGGGCGAAAAGGAATCCGCTACCTCCTTACCTTAAGGGTAGATTGGTATCCAATGCTGATGCTCAGGGGGTTAGCCCTGACCTTTGTCCTGGTCTTATCGGCCGGGACTTCCAGGTCGCTGAGGCTTTTTCCTTCAGGCCCGGGGCTTTCAAATGATCGAATTTTTCCGTTCTCCCAAGCGCCGTTTTGGACCAACCAGCCGTTATCTAATTGGAAACGAACTGCATCATGGTGTTAGGACAAGGAAAGAACCCCGGTCATAGCGGAACGGACCATAAGCATCGTAAAGCCTTTGCGGCATTACGGCGTTGGAAAAGGGGCAGGGACGCTCGCCGCGAAGGAGGAAATCATCGCTCTCCTGATGAGGCTTACCGGATGACGTCCACCCGGCCATCGGGCCGGGTGCCGGGCTTTTTACTCACCGCGCTCTGTGCCGGCGGTCTCTACTTTTTTGGGGCCCTGCTGCTGGGAGTTGGCGAAAATTACGTTTCCAGCGCCTGGAAGGCGGCCGCAGTCCCCGCATACACGGCGGAGGAAGAGGAGGCTTACGACTACCTGGTCTCGAGCGGTTGGCGGAATTTTGAACGGGGAATATTGAAAAATGCCTACCTGGAATTTAACCAGGCGCTTCAGATAAAACTGGATGGCAAGGAAGCGCATTTGGGGGTCGCCCAGACGCTGGAGCAATTCTGTACGACGGAGGGTAAGTACTGTGAAGAGGCCGAACGTAAAAAGGAATTTATGGTGAAGACCTACCATAAGAATAAGGACGACACCATCCTCTGATCTGCCCATTACTCGGGATATACGTTGTAAGTTTATGCCGCAATGATATCCGAGATTTACTGGCTTTTACCGGCATTTTTCCTGGTGGCCTTCACCTACGCCATGGCGGGGTTCGGCGGCGGTTCCAGCTACCTGGCGCTCCTTGCCCTTACCGCATTACCCACCCTGGAAATGCGGGCTACGGCCCTGCTGTGCAATCTGGTGGTGGCCGGTGGCGGCGTCTGGCATTTCTCCCGTGCGGGCAAAATGCCCTGGAAGCGGGCGATGCCACTCGTGCTGCTGAGTGTGCCGGCGGCTTTCCTGGGGGGCAGCGTGACCCTGCCCCGGGACCAATTTCTCTTGCTCCTGGCCCTGGTTCTCATCTTTGCGGCCGGTGCCATGTGGTGGCAAACCACCGGGCAACCTAAGCCCTCCAATGCTGCTCAACTCAAGTCGCCAACCAGTGACCTGGCCGGTGCGGGCTTTTTGGGAGCGGGACTGGGTTTTCTGGCCGGATTGGTGGGCATCGGCGGGGGGATTTTCCTGTCGCCGGTCCTGTTCCTCCGGCAGTGGGCCGCCGCCCGCTCCATTGCGGCCGTGACGAGCCTCTTCATTTTCGTTAATTCTCTGGCGGGTCTTGCCGGGCAGTATTCCGCTTTTGGCGACGGAGCGCAGGTGCAGTGGGTATTGGTGGGGAGCCTGATGCTGGCCGTTTTTATGGGCGGACAAATGGGCACCCGGCTAAGCCTGAACCGCCTGAAACCGGCCAGCATCCGACGCATTGCCGCTACCCTGATTTTTTTGGTCGCACTCCGGCTCCTGGCGCGCCACTTCGGCGTTTGGTAACTTTGCACGCTAACTTCCTCCCCGATGACGGAAACGCCAACCATCGCCATTCAATTACTGTGTTTCGGTATCGCCCGTGACCTCACGGCTGCCCCGGAAATTACGCTGCACCTGCGGTCACGCCCAGACGATCCTCTGACCATTGCGCACGTCCGTAAGGCCCTGCTGGAGAGCTATCCGGCCTTTGGCGACCTGGTCAGCTTTGCCATCGCCCGTAACGAAGCCTACGCCCGGGATGCCGACCCCGTGGTTGCAACCGACGTCCTGGCCATCATCCCGCCCGTAAGCGGAGGATAATTCTCAGTTATGCTGGACATTGACCTTTCCGATTCTCCCCTGAGCGTTGATCATTGCTACGGCAAAGTGCAGGACCCCAGTTGTGGGGGTATTTGCCTGTTTGTGGGCACCATCAGAAACCACAGTAAAGGCGAGCCCGTAGTACGGCTGGAATTCGACAGCTACGCCCCAATGGCCCTGAAGGAAATGCGCCGGATTGCCGGCCAGGCAAAAGAACAATTCGGCCTGACTTCCGTCGTGCTGCACCACCGGGTAGGTAAGCTGGCCATCGGCGACATTGCGGTGATCATCGCGGTGAGTTCCGCCCACCGGGCCGCCGCCTTCGATGGTTGCGAATGGATTATCGATGAGCTCAAAAAGGACGTCCCCATCTGGAAAAAAGAGTTCCGTCCCGACGGTAGCTACTGGGTGAACGCCCGTCCCTAGACGGAAGGCTTCTCCAGGGGTTTTCCTCCCCGCAAGCTGAAGGCCTTTACCTCGGGGTTGGCCTTACGAACTTCGGCGGCCAGGACCAGACTGAGTTTGCCGGATTTACAGTAGATCAGGTATTCCTTTCCGGCCCGGGCAAGCTGCATTACCTGTCCGAGTGGGTTACGTTTTGTGAGCCGGATGGCGCCAGGGGGTAAGTCCGGCTCCTGTGCTTCGGTCAGCATGCTGAAGACGGCACCGAAGCGCGACGGGTCCTCCAGGGTTTCCCGTCCCACCTCGAGTTCGGTCCGGGTAGGCGACCGTTGTTCCGCCCAGGGGGCGATTACCGGTTCCCGATAATTTTTGGTGAGTTTCATCCGCATCTGGCGGTGATCCAGCGCATTGTAGGTCAGGAGTTCCCGGACCGGCGGCCGACCGATACCCAGCAGGAAGTTGAGGGCGGCCGTGGCCTGCAGCAGCGCCACCAGACCCACGGCAGTGGGCAAAACGCCTACGGTAGCGCAGTCGGGGAGGGTAGGATCCGGGGCGGGAAACAGGTCCCGGAGGTGGATGTCCTCGGAGGATTCGTGGGGGAACAGCGCCACGTAGCCCTCGTATTTATGTACGGCCGCGTAGACCAGGGGAATGCCCAGTAGATGGCAGGCATCACTGACGAGGTGCTTGGTGGCGGCGTGGTCGGTGCACTCCAGGACCAGATCAGCCCCCTCCAGCAACTCCCGGACGTTGTGTTTTTCCAGATAGGTGACCTGCGGGCGAATCTCAATGTCGGGGTTCAGTTTCCGCAGGTGGTCTGCGAGGAGTTCCGCCTTGGGGGCGGACTGACCGTCGGCAAAAAACACCTGCCGGTGCAGGTTAGTGGGGTGGGGGGTGTCGCCGTCGATCAGGCTCAGGTGGCCCACGCCGGCGCCGGCCAGCCAGGCGGCAGCCGGGCTGCCGAGTCCGCCGCAACCGATGATCACTACCCGGGCGCGCCCCAGGCGCGCCTGGCCGTCATCTCCCACTTCGGGTAGCACCCGTTGTCTTTGGTAGCGATCCATGATCAGGAAGGCGTTTCGGAGCGATGAAAATCTGACTTTCCACCCGTTTTGGTCTCCAGCTGCACGTCCGTAATGCGAATGTCGTGGCTCAGGGCCTTGCACATGTCGTAAATGGTCAGGGCGGCTACGCTCACGCCGTGCAGGGCTTCCATTTCCACGCCCGTAGGGGCCATCGTTTTGACGCGGCAGCGCAGGTGCAAAGTCGTCCCGTCTTCACTGGGTTCCACGCTGATTTTGCACCCACTGACGGGAATGGCGTGACAGAGCGGAATGACCGACCAGGTCTGCTTGACGGCCATGGTGCCGGCCAGAATCGCCGTCTGGAAGATGCTTCCCTTGTGATTCTGGTAATTGGCCTCGGCCAGGGACTTACCGACCTCCGGCCCGAGCAGCACCTTCGCACTGGCTACCGCTACGCGCGCCGTCGTTTCCTTATCGGAGACATCAACCATGCCGGGCTTGCCCGTTTCATCTAAATGCGTCAAAGGCATAAAAAGAATCTTTTTTAGACAGGATAACTTTTCTCGGGCCAAAACTACTCCGCCGGAAATCGATTGGCCAACGAACTAACAGACTAACAGACCAATAGACTAACAGACCAACGAACTAAAAGACTAAAAGTCCAACGAACTAAAAGACTAACAGACCAACAAACCCCCTTACCCCCCAATACTCGTCATACTGGCAAAAACTCCACCTTGTTGTTCCTTGCGTTCCGTAACGAAACCGTCTATCTCCTTCGTGGCAACGAAATCGGTGATTAGCTGTTCAAGCTCGTCCTCGGAGATTCCTCCCCGCAGCAGTGGGCGGAGCTCCAGTCCTTTCGTGGAATAGAGGCAATTTAACATCGTTCCCTTCGGGGTCAGGCGCAGGCGGTTGCAACTCCCGCAGAGGCTCCGGCTGTAGGCCGGAATGAGGCCAACGTTTCCCCGGAAGCCGGGGACCTGGTAGGTAATACTACTACTGTTCTTTTCTCCCTGAATTTGGGTCAGCTCGGGATAAGATGCGCGTAGCCGGTCGAGCATCTCGTGGTAGGGAAGAAACAGGTGGTGGTTGCCGTCGTCATCGTTGAAGGGCATCGCCTCGATGAACCTGACGTCCAGTTGTCGGTCTTTGGTCAGGGCCACGAAATCCACCAGTTCGTCGTCGTTGGTACCCTTCAGGACGACAACGTTGATTTTGGTGGTGACCCCACGCTCGAGCAGGGCATCCAAAGCGGCCATGGTTCCCGTAAAATCATCGCGGCGGGTAATGGCGGCGAAGCGGTCCGGACGCAGGGTGTCCAGGCTGAGGTTATAGCGGGTAAGGCCACTTTCAATCAGGGTGTCGAGAACGGGAGGTAACAAAACCCCGTTGGTGGTCATGGCCAGGGTAGGGAAGATTTGCCCCAGTTCGTGGACCAGCTCGGGAAGGCCCCGGCGGACCAGGGGTTCTCCCCCCGTGAGGCGCACCTTGACGACGCCCATTTTTCTCAGGACGCGGCCCAGGAACAGGATTTCCTCGAAGGTTAGCAACTCGCTTTTATCGGAGAAGTTGATGCCCTCGGCGGGCATGCAGTAGCGGCACCGGAGGTTACAGCGGTCCGTAACGCCGAGTCGTAGATAGCTTATTTTTCTTCCGTGGGAATCCTGTAGCACGGGGTAAAGATACGCTGCGTCCCACACCGTGACGGCAATTCCGCTATCTTTAGTAGACAATCCACCCTCAGATGAAATTTACCCATATCTTCTTCAGCGGTTTGCTGATCCTGCTTTGTGTATCCGCTGCTTCCAATAGCAGTCAATTTCTTTCTTCGACCTTAATTGATGATCGGATTGCCCTGATGGAACGAGACACTGTTCCCCGCCCGACGAGGATTCCGGACCGGGAGACGGTCCCCAACACTAGAGAAGGAACGGGAGGAACGACTCCGCAGCCTTCTCGTGGTGCGAATCAGGACATTGTTTCCACGCGATTTGGTGCAGTAACCCCCGTGGCTACTAAAATGAATGTGGTGTACTTGGGGCTTGACAACCCCATTGAATTAAAGGGTTTAGTTGGAAATGCCGAAGAAGTATTGTTAACAACTTCGAATGGGCGAATTACAAAAGCGGAGGACGGCAAATACTACTGGAGTCCAAAACGAATTGGTCCCGCCGAATTAATTGTGCGTCAGGCCGGTCAGTCATTAACGAGAAATAATTTTCGGTTTGTGGTCAAACGCATTCCATCTCCCGTAGCAAAACTTGGAAGTTCCCAAAGTGGATTAATGGGGAGTGGAGAATTTCGAGCGCAGGCCGGTATTCAGGTGGAGATTGAGGATTTTCACTTTGACACAATATGCGATGTGGTCAGTTTTAAAATGACTTACCTGGCCAATAGACAAGATGCCATACCGGCACTTAATCGTGGAGCCAGGTTTTCATCTCAATCCCGGACCCTGATTAATCGTGCCAAGCCCGGCGACCTTTACTTATTCGAGGACGTCAGGGTAAAATGTCCGGGCGACACGGGTTCCCGAACGGTCAACGCCATGGTTTTCAAAATCAAGTGATTGGCAACTGCGAAGCCGTTAAATTGAAATCTGCTGGCAAGGTGGGGCCCAAGTATGCGTTTATTGAGGAGATACTAAAACCTGCCCAATGCTAAAACTGACTGTCCTGGCTGCTTTCGGCCTATTTACCCTTTCCTTCGGTGCCGTCTCCCTTGATCATTCTGATCCGATTGTGCCTGTGCTTGGTGAGTCCGAGGGAGGAGAAATCGAACGCGAAACTTTCCTTGCGGAAGAAGGCCTTAGCCTGGTCTACGACGAAAAGAAAACCAGCTGCGCGATTACGAGCTTTGATCTGGTGATGGTTCCGAAACAAAACGATGCTGTCTTGAGCAAAAACCCGGGAGGAAATTACACGGCGGCTTCTCGTTCTCTCGTCCAACGGGCGAAAACCGGAGACCTCTATTATTTCAACAGCGTAATGGTAAAGTGTACCGGAGATACGGAGGCCCGCAGCGTGGGGACTTTGTACTTTAAGATTAAGTAAGATTAGTCATTAGATATAGGGTGATATGAATTTCGCGCTTGAGTTACAGATCAAATCGTGGTCGGACGCCATTTCACTCGGCTACGCCTTCGCTAAATAGGCTTCCGACCACGATTTACCCTGGTCAGAATAGTGAATTTTCATCACCCTATATTAAGTAACTATTTCCCCATGTCGTAGACCCGCACCCAGTCGACCTCCATCCGCTGGGGCCAGATATTTTCGTCGACGCCCCGGGAGCCGCCCCAGTTGCCTCCGACGGCGAGGTTAAGCAGGAGGTAGTGGGGCTGATCGAAGGGCCATTCGGCCCGGGTGGCGCCGGCTTGCTTGCGGAAGGTGAAATATACTTCTCCGTCCAAGGCAAATTCAAGCCGGTCGTCGTGCCAGTCTACGGAGTAGGTGTGGAAGGCGGACTCCGCATCGGGGAGGTAAATGTTGTCGCTGAGGTGGGTGCCGATTGAATGATTGTAGGCCCTGGTGTGCACGGTGCCGTAGATGGTGTCCGGTTCGTAGCCCACGTGTTCCATGATGTCAATCTCGCCGCAGGTGGGCCAACCCACTTTTCGAATGTCGGTACCCAACATCCAGATGGCGGGCCAGGTACCCACTCCGGAGGGAAGTTTCGCCCGTACGGCAACCCGGCCCCGGTTCCAGGAAGCCCGCTCGCGGGTGATCAGGCGGGCGGAGGTGTATTGCCGATTCTCGTACTCCTCGCGGTGGGCCTCAATGATCAGGTGGCCATTTTCCTGCCGGGCGTTACGTTCCCGATTGGTGTAATGCTGCAGCTCATTGTTCCCCCAACCATGCCCACCAAGGTCATAGTTCCATTTTTCGGGATCGGGAAGCCCCGTACCGTCAAATTCATCGGCCCAGACGAGGACCGGTCCGGACTGAGCGGGACTGATTTTGGGGGAGCAGGCACTGAAGCCCAGCCCGAAGAGGCAAAGAACAAACGGGAAGTAGCGCATCATGATTGGGGGTTACGCCCTAGTGACGATGCCCGCCGAAGTATACCAGTACGCCAGCCGAGAACCGGAGAGCAATTGCCGATCAATGCCTGATGGTCGACACGATTGCGACGCAAGCCAGTTCTAACAGGCCAACGAACCCAACAGCCCAACGAACTAAAAGACTAACGAACCAACAGACTACTTACTTCTTCTTCGCTGACTGCTCCTTAATCTCCTTCATCTCATCAATGAGTTTTTTCTCGTCGATGATTTGCTGTTCCGTGTCCTGGGTGGGGGCTCCTACGGAATTCAACTGGGCCAGGTACTGATCACGCAGGACCATGAATTCTGGCAACAAGCTGTCCGGCATGGATTTGGCCGGAGGAAACTGCAACTTGGTGTGATCAATCTGGCGGCCATCCTTCCAGAATCGGAAGCAAACGTGGGGGCCAGTGGCCAGTCCTGTAGAACCAACGTAGCCGATCACTTCTCCCTGGCTGACCCGGCTTCCAACGCGTTGCCCTTCCTGAAAACGCTGCATGTGTAGGTACTGGGTGGTGTATTGCTGGCTGTGGCGAACCTTCACGAAGTTACCATTACCGCCACGACGGCCCCGCTCGACGATGACGCCATCCGCAACGGCCATGATGGGCGTGCCGTAGGGAGCGGCGTAATCCGTGCCCAGGTGGGGGCGGGTGCGCTTCAGGACGGGGTGGAAGCGACGTAGATTGAACTTGCTGCTGATGCGGCTGAAACGTACGGGGGCCTTCAGGAAGGTAGACTTCATGGGCTCACCGTTGAGGCCGAAATAACCCCGGTAGGTAGAATCGGGACTTTCGTACCAGAAGGCGTAGATGTCCTTACCGTCGCTGCTGTAACGGGCGGCGAGTACCGGACCGAGGCCGGCGGCCTCGCCCTCCACGTAATCTTTTTCGTAAACGAGTTGGAAAGCATCACCGGGTTGTACGTGATAGAAGTCAACGGACCACTGCAGCGCGTCCTCCATTTTGTCGGTCAGGGCGTAGGAAAGCCCGTTGCCGGTCATGGCGTTCCAGAGAGAGGTTTCGATCTCACCCGCCGCCAGATTGACCTTGGTCTCGACGGGGAGCTTGATGCGCTCACTCTGGTGTTCGCCCATTAGGTCGAGGCGAACGTACTCGTAAACGGAGGGATGGTAGATCAGGAAGTCCGCCCGATCGGTATCGGGGTCATCGAGGATCTGATAGGTTCTGCCGGCCCTCAGGTTGCGAACATCGAGCAGGTCGTTGAATTCGTTGGCGGCCTCAAAGGTTTCCTGGTGGTTCAGTTCCAGGGCGAGGAGGATATCCGAAAGGGTTTGTCCTTCCCGGATGGTGTCGACCCTTAGCTGGAAGGTGTCCAGCGCTACGCCGTAGCGTACGGTGGGGGGGACGATGGGAAAGGCGTTGGCCGTCAGGCTGGGTGGGGGAGGGGCGGGCGCAATGGCGACCAGCGAGTAGAGAATTCCTCCACAGACGGCCAGGCAAAGGGCGGAAACCATGGCGACCCTGGGTAGTCGCAGTTTCCGCATGCTATGCGGTAAGTTCACGTTTGAAGTGTATTTCGTTGGACCCTTGAGGGAATCAGAAGGTCAAAAGCTCTTTTTTCGAACCGACTGGGGTTCGGGGCAAATATAGACAAATATTTATTTGGATTACTTCCCCCTCAATTTCGCCCGTTCCGTAATTCAAATGGCCCAAACCAGGCCCGGGAACCCGTTCGCTGGTTTTCGGTTATATTTGTAAGGAGTTTTTATACGTTACCAACTTACTACACCAAAACGTCCCAAGATGAAATCTTTGATTTATCTGGTCGCCCTGCTGTTGCTGGGTGCCGGAAACCTGCACGCCGAACAGCTATTCGTTCTGTTCGACGGCAACTGCGGTGACCGCATACGGTACGAGCAATCCGTGGCCCAACAACCCAACATCGACTACTTCGCCTACACCTTCCGGCTTACCGGAGGGGACAAGCTCATCTTGGAGACCGGAAACGAAGGAACCACCGTACAAAACTACCTGCCCCAGGGCTACGTGTACTGTGGCGATCAACGACTGGACGCCAACCTGGTAGCGCGCGTAAACAGCGGAGAAGACCGGGTATTCATCCTCCTGCCAACCAACAGTGGGCAGTACCTGATTCAGCCCGTAGTCATGGCGGCTTCCCTGCAGCGGGTGGGCAAAACCCTATCCTACAACTCCAGCCTGACGGCCTTCCAGTTCAATTCCGAGAACAGCATCATCGGCGTGAACCTGTCCTATAACGATAATGGTGCCAAAGTCTACTTTGAGGGCAGGGAAGAAAGTCCCTGTTCCGGGTTTTATCTGTTCCGGCAGCTGAATCCCCGGACTTCCTATCCGGTGATCGACTACAAGGTGGCGCCGGAACTGGGCCTGATGGAGCGTCGTTTGGGAAGCGATAACTCCAGCACCACCGGCGGAACCATCATCGCCAAGGCCGTCAACGGATACCCGGTACTCAATTACCTGTATAACCTCTGTGGCGCAACGCCTACGGCGGCCACGCCCAGTCCGCAACCCTACGGAACGCCGGGAACCTACAACGCGCCCCAGTCCTACAACGCTCCGGAGCCCTACGTTCCGGCATCCCCCCAGACGGTAACCCCTCAGCCTCAGGTGCAGCCCCAGCCGGAATCCGCCGCCTACGCGGCGGCGAATGCACCGCAGCCCGTGATCGTCAACCATACGGTCAGCAAGGGAGAAACCCTGTACGCGATCTCCCGGAAGTACGGTACCTCCGTGGACGCCATCCGCGCCCAGAATGGCATGACGGGCAGTACCGTTTACGTTAACCAATCTTTGCAGGTGCCCACGCTGCAACAAGTGCAGGCACCCACCACGGCAACCCTCTCCACCCCGGCACCCAAAGCAGTTTCTCCATCTCCCGCTGCTCCAACGACTTACGGCTCCGGCACTCCGGCGGCCCCCGTTGCCTACGGCAGTGATGTGGCCAGTCGTGGGGAAGCCGTTTACGGGGAAAACCTGCACATCGTTCAGCCCGGGGAAACGGTCGCCAGCGTCGCCCTGAAGTACGGGTTTACCTCCGCCAAATTCCGGGAGATGAATGATCTGGGGGCCAGCGAGGTCATCAAGGTCGGTCAGCGACTGAAGATCGACGATTGTAATTGCCCACCGCCCACGGTGGCGGCTCCCGAAGCCTACAATACGACTCCGGCTGCTCCGGAGCCCTATCAACCCACCGCTCCGGCACCTCAGCCCTACCGTCCGGCCACGCCAACGGTGGGGACGGCAACCCCAGCGTTAACTACGAGCCCAAAGGCACCGACGGCGACTACCGGAGTACCCCTGAACCAGCCGCGGACGTACGGTTCGGCTCCCAGCCTGGCAACGCCCGCCGAGGTGACGACGCCCGCCGAGCGCCCGACGGTAATCAATAACAGTCCGAACTTCGGACAGGTGGTCACTGACGCCGCGGCGCCACCGACGGCTACGATGGGTACCCTCGAAAGCCGGCCCCAGCCCACTAACTCCACGCCCAGCCCCACGACCTACGGATCGTACCCGGCCCCACCGACCTCCGCGGCACCTGCGTCCGCGCCCACTACCTACAACGCCACGCCGATCCCCACCGATCCCAACGTAATGGGCACACCGGTCGGTGCCAACATTAATTACTCCACCCCGGCACAACCTACCAACCGGTCCTTCCACCTCGTGCAGGAGGGCGACAGCCTATTTTCCATCTCGCGTCGGTACGGACTGACGGTGGATGAACTCCGGGCGCTGAACAACATGAAGCCCTCGGACGTCATCGTGCCTTTCCAGAAGTTGTACATCAACTGATGCCCCGGCGAACACGGACGCCAATCGATTCATTTAAGGGATACGGCGAAGGTTTCAACAACCTTCGCCGTTTTTCTTCTACCTTTGTACCTCAAATTCGGCAATCCCACCTATGGCCACACTGCTCGTCTTTGCGACGCTTTCCATCGCCTTTTCCTTTATGTGCTCCATCTGGGAAGCGGTTCTGCTTTCCGTAACGCCTTCCTACGTCAAGATCAAGCTTGCGGAAGGCACTCAGACCGGAAAACTCCTCCAGGAATTTAAACAGGAGGTTAATGCGCCCCTGACGGCCATCCTTTCGCTGAACACCATTGCGCATACGGTGGGGGCAATTCTGGTGGGCGCCAGCACCGGTGCCGCTTTCGGAGAAGGAGGTTTCACGATTGGCTCATTTGAATTGAGTTACGAGGTTATTGTGAGCGTGGTCATGACATTGGCCATTCTGGTGCTCTCGGAAATCATCCCGAAAAACCTGGGGGCCACCTACTGGAAGCAGCTGGCTCCATTTACCGTAAAGGCGCTGAACGTGCTGGTGAAAATCTTTACCTGGACGGGCTTCATCTGGCTGTCGAATAAGATCAAGAAATTGTTACTGCGGGGCGATGATCCCCACGGCACTGCCCTCACCCGAACGGAATTCCTGGCCATGGCCGAGGCCCAGACGGAGGAAGGACAGCTTAAGGAAGAGGAGGGCCGCATCCTGCGGAACCTGCTGGCCTTCGAGAGCCTGACGGTACACGACGTGATGACGCCGCGGACGGTGGTGCTGGCCGAGCGCTCGGATACGAGCATCGGAGCCTTCTACGAGAAATACGACGAAAGTCCCTTCAGTCGCTTTCCGATCTTCAAGGAAAACCGGGACCAGGTGGAGGGCTACATCCTCAAGGACATGATGTACAAGGCCATCATTGACGGCCGGCAGACGGAGCCGATCAGCGCCCTCAAGCGCGAAATGCTGTTGGTGCCCCACACCACGTCTCTGCACCGACTGATCGACCTCATGCTGGAGCGCCGGGAACCCATCGCCCTGGTGGTGGACGAATTCGGCGGCATGGAGGGGCTGGTGACCATGGAAGACGCCATGGAGACTCTGCTGGGCCTGGAGATTATGGACGAGTCCGACAATACCAAGGACATGCAGCACCTGGCGCGGGAGCGCTGGCGCAAGCGGGCCAAGGCCATGGGGATTGATCTGGCCGACGTGGACCATCTCCCCAAGCGGACGTCAAACTCCGGTACGGAAGTACCCGAGAAAGAGTAGGGCGCTGATACCAAGTATCATGTCAACGGCGAGTACTTTTAATACCGCGATTCGTCAGACAAACTTTATATTGACTACGTCAGAAATAAAGAATTTGTCGGACGACCGCTCAGCAAAATAGGGGGTAAATAGTTTGACGCTCTACTTAGCTTACGAAAGTTCTAGGATGCGCAGTGCAGTCTACACCGTAGTCGGATCATCCGGGCAACGCGTGCAGGTGCCGGGTAGATGGGGTAGAGCCGTGTTTATTCGATGGCTCCCCGGAGGCCAAGTTCGATGACCTCCAGGTGTTCTATTTTTCCCTGGGTGACGGAAAAGCGGAGCAGGGTCCGCATCCGGTGGAATCCGTGTTTGCCGCAGGCTCCGGGGTTGAGGTGCAGGAGTTGGTTTTTTTGATCGGGGACCACCTTCAGGATGTGGCTGTGGCCACAAACGTACAGGTTGGGCTGCTCCTCCTGAATGAGTTTTCTGACGCGGGCCGTATAGCGACCGGGGTAGCCTCCGATGTGGGTGATGAGTACCCGGAGTCCTTCCACCGTAAAGAGTTGGTTGAGGGGTAATCGGCTGCGGACCACCGTATCGTCGATGTTCCCGTAGACGGCGCGGAGGGGCTTGAAGGCTTCGAGGGCGTCCAGTACGGAGGCATCGCCGACGTCGCCGGCGTGCCATATTTCGTCGCAGTCGGCGAAGTGATCGAAGATGGTGGGATCCAGGAAGGAATGGGTATCGGAGAGGAGGCCGATGCGCATAGGTGAGAGCTTGTTTGTAATTTAATAATCGGCCTCCATTTGGCCTTTTTGGGCGCTAGTTTCGTTGGAAAAATTCTCATTTAGTGCTGCTATACTCCAATTTTTCCGCCTCACTATCACCAAAAAAATCTCAAATTCGGCCAGATGACCAAACTCCAAACAAACTCTGTACTAACGTTGTGTGGGAAGGGAGGGCAGTAATTGAAAAGCGCCGGATCGATTGCTCGGTCCGGCGCTTTGTGGATCAGCTTACGCTCAGCTGATAGTCGATGCTGGCGTAGTCCCGGAGGAAGCGCAGCAATCTCCGCCGGGGCTGGAACTTCACTTTCGGTAAAGCGGCCTGGGCTTCGGTGAGCTCCGCGAGCTCTCCGCGCAGTACCGGGTCAGCGGCCAGGGCCGCCTCCGTCGCCTGCGTCTGGGCTGCGGTGCTTTCGCCGTACAAATAGGCGATCATGTCATTTTGGGTAAAGGTTTGCTTCATGTGGTATGCTTCAGGTTTGATCATGATGAAAGACCGGGGAAGTGGTCTTTCGACTTTAAGATACGCAACATCGGCGGGACGTGGTCTCCCCGAGGGTACGAATGAATTTTTAGCGCTCTCGTTTACTCTCTCAGCCACTTCTGGGTACGGAAGAGGCCCGTCCAGTGTTTTCCACGAATGAAAAGGGTATTAGGGTCCTCTTCAAACCAGGCGGATAACTTGTAGGTAGCTCCCTTCTGGGGGTCGAGGATGGTACCGCCCTTCCAGTAGTCGCCGGAGGGTTTGAGGTCTTCGACGATGACCATTCCCAAAACGGGCTGGTCTTTTCGTTCACCGCTGCATTTCTCGCAGATGGCGTCGCGCCGGTTGGTCAGGATTTCCGCAATCCGGCCGAAATAGGCACCGTCCTGCTCGTAAATTTCAACGATACTTTTGGTCTCCCCGGTTTCGTCGTCGATGGTTCGCCAACGGCCTTCGGGGGAGTCGGTGCTCTGCGCACTGAGTCCAAAAAAGGATACCAAAATGAAGAAGGGGAATAGAAAGTAATGTTTAGCCATTAACTGCATTTGATTCGGGATTTAAACGGTTGGGTGGATGCGTTTATTTCAGCTGAACTGAAACATTTTGTCGGGAGAAGGCGGTGGGGTGTGGAAACTGTGGAAAAGTGTGAATTCTACACGAAGGGATCAGTGGATATGGATAAATATATTTCAAATTAAATAAAAAATACTTTGTTTATGTTTGGTAGTGAGTTGATTTTGGGTGTCAATCCGCGAATAACTTACAGTTAACACTAAAGTAAAAGGGAGTTTATGAAGCGAAGTGACCTTTGCGCTAAATCAACTCCAAAATCCAACTTCACTTATGATCAGCAGATTGACAATTCTTTTGTTCGCTGTGTTGTTCAGCACGTTCAGTTTTGCCCAAACGGAGGTTACCATTAAAGACGGTGACCTGGAGGGTAACATGACGTACAACTGGACCAGCGACAACACCTACATCCTTGACGGACTGGTTTACCTTGAAGCCGGAGGCCGACTTAACATTGAGCCCGGTACGGTAATTAAGGCACTATCCCAGGACCAGGTCACCACCGGTGACAACACCACTGCGCTGATCATCACGCGTGACGCCCAGATTTTCGCCGAAGGCGCGGCGGATAACCCGATCATCTTTACCGCCAACGACGATGACACTTCTGACCCGGAAGATTTCTCCGCCGTAGATCGCGGAGAATGGGGCGGTCTAATCATTTTGGGTAACGCCACCATCGCTAACAGCGACGAAACGGACAACATTGAAGGCATTTCGGCCAACGAAACCCGGGCCGTTTACGGTGGTACCAACGATCAGGACAACAGTGGTGTCCTGCGCTATGTATCCATCCGCCACGGGGGGGCTCAGCTGTCTACCGACAACGAAATTAACGGTCTGACCCTAGGAGCCGTGGGCTCCGGAACGGTAGTTGAATACATTGAAGTATTCGCTAACCTGGACGACGGTATCGAATTCTTCGGAGGAACGGTGGACGTCAAGTACGCTACCGTTGCTTTCTGCGGCGATGATGCCTTCGACTACGACCAGGGATGGCGCGGACGCGGCCAGTTCTGGTTCGCCATCCAGGCACCCAACACGAGCACCGGTCGTTCCGGTGAGCACGATGGCGCTACGCCCGACAACGTGGCTCCCTTCAGCAACCCGACCATCTACAACGCTACCTACATTGGTATTGGAGAAAATGGTGTGGCCACCGGCGGTGACGCCAACCGCGAAGGCCGCCAGCAGAGCGTGGTGTTCCGGGACAATGCCGGAGGTGCTTACCGCAACTCCCTGTTCACCGGCTTCAACCAGCGGGCCATTGCCATTGAGGACCGGCCTAACGACGACATCGATAGCTACCAGCGCTTCCTGGACGGTGACCTCGTGATTGAGAACAACCTGTTCGAAAACTTCGGCGCGGGCAACACCGCCGCCGATTTGTTTAACGCCATCAACCAGGACGAAGAAATCGTTCCCGGTGCATCCAACGACATGGTGAATGCCACGCTGGGAGGAGCCAACGAAATCGGAGCCTCGGGTATCGCCAGCATCAGCCGGGAACCCAACATGATGCTTGATCCCCGGATCGACGCCGAGGGTGCGGCCCTGACTGGAGGAGTACCTGCGGACAGTGATGACTTCTTTCAGGCAGTTTCTTACCGGGGAGCCTTCAACAACTCCACCAACTGGCTGGAGGACTGGACGGCCCTTTCTCATATGAACTACCTGGGTGATCTGGTGGAGGAAGTGGATGACTTTGACTGCATCGTTATCCGTGACGAAGACCTGGTCGGTGGCATGACCTACAACTGGACCAGTAACAACTGTTACACCCTTGACGGCCTGGTATACCTGGAGGCCGATGGAGTACTCAACATTGAGGCCGGTACGGTTATCCGTGGTCTTGACCGCGACCGGGTGACTTCCGGTGACAACACCTCTGCGCTGATCATCACCCGTGATGCGACCATCAACGCTACCGGCACGGCTACGGACCCCATCATCTTTACGGCCGCCGACGATGACCTGAACGATCCCGAAGATTTCACCAGCGTGGACCGCGGTGAGTGGGGTGGGGTAATCATCCTCGGTAACGCCACGATCGCGAACAGTGATCCGACCGACAATATCGAAGGTATTGCCGCCACGGAAACCCGCGCAGTATACGGGGGTAACGACGACGCCGACAACAGCGGTATTCTCCGTTACATTTCCATCCGTCACGGTGGAGCCCAGCTTTCTGCCGATAACGAAATTAACGGCCTGACCCTCGGTGCCGTGGGTTCCGGTACGGAGATTGACTATGTGGAAGTATTCGCCAACCTGGACGACGGTATCGAATGGTTTGGTGGTACCGTAACGGTTGACCACGCCGCCGTTTCTTTCTGCGGTGATGATGCCTACGACTACGACCAGGGATGGAAAGGTGGTGGCCAGTTCTGGTACAGCCTCCAGGGCCCCGGAACCTCTACCGGCCGGGCCGGTGAGCACGATGGTGCTACCCCCGACGGTGCCATGCCCTTCTCTCAGCCGCTCATCTGTAACGCTACCTACGTGGGTATCGGTGCCAACGAGTCCGCTACCGGTGGTGACGCCAACCGGGAAGGCCGTCAGCAGGCCGTTATCTTCCGCGATAACGCCGCCGGATCGTACAACAACAGCATCTTCAGCGACTTCAACGGCAGCGCCATTGCCATCGAAGACCGCGACAACGACGAGGTAGACTCCTGGGCGCGTTTCCAGGCCGGTGACCTTGAGCTGAACAACAACATCTTCTGGAGCTTCGGCTTTGGTGATACCCCCGCGGATATCTTCACGGTGGTGAATCCCGACGAAGAAGTTCAGACTACGCAATCGGCCACCTTCGCCACGGCGATGACCACCGCCGGTAACCGGATCCTGGACCCCAAATTCATCGACGCGGACCGGGACATGGCCGGTGGTGACATCGACCCCCGTCCGAATGAATTTGCCGACGCTGGCTACGGTGCCCCCGCAGTAGACGGTTGCGAAACCGTGGAGTACTTCGGTGCCTTTGAGCCCGCCGAAGACAACGGAAACTCCCAGCCCGCGTGGATCAACGGTTGGACGGCCCTGACGACTTCCAATATCGTCATCAACGCTACGACCAGCGTTGGTGAAGTGGAGGAAAACGGCTTCCTGCTGGATGCTCCCGTTCCCAACCCCGCTTACGACGTGGCTACGGTGAGCTTTACGCTGCCCCAGGCCAGCCAGCTGACCCTGACGGTCGTTGACCTCATGGGCCGCCCGCTGAGCTCCACCACCCGTCAGTACGGCGCCGGTGAACAGCGCGTACGCATCAACGTCGGCAACCTGCCGAACGGTACTTACCTGATCCTGCTGGACGCCCAGGGCAGCCGCCTGGTCCAGAAACTGGTGGTCAACAAGTAAGCACTCACCTACCGCACCACTGAGGTGCGTCACCATCAGCCCGATTCGCTCCGCGGATCGGGCTGATTTATTTTGGCAAGAACCGGGGATTGAAGCGCCTTAGTGTTGTGTGTACACTATGTTGGCCTGATTTGATTAACATTCGCTTCACATTGCTCATTGGCGATGGCCCCTGGCACCTGCGCTTGCGCCCGAAACACCGCATAAACATTAGGCTCCAGCCGAAATCAAACTTAACCTTTTGATAAACTCGGGGGCAATTCACCCACGGGGAATCCCCCCGACCTTTGCGGCATCTAGTGCAAACCCTCCTTTAAATCATATTGGAATATGCTCAACCGCATTTTACTCACTGCCATTACGTTGCTAATTGCGGCAACAACCTACGCCCAACAGGGTGCGGTTTCTGGCACCATCCTCGATAAAGACGGCGAAGTGCTTTACGGTGCTAACGTCGTAATCGAAGGGACCACCATTGGTGGACAGGCGGATTACATCGATGGAAAGTACCAGTTTAAAGCGGATCCTGGTGTCTACACCCTCATTGCCACCTTCATTGGTTACGCCGACCAAAAAGTAGAGGGCGTAGAAGTAAAGGCCAACGAGACGACTTTACTCGACATCGTTTTTGACCCCGATGCCGACGGTGGTATCGACCTGACCGAAGTCGTGGTAACCGAGAAGGCCCTCGAACGCGGTACCGCTGCGGTTATGCGCCTGCGTCGTAACGACGTTAACGCCAAGGACTTCATCAGTCAGCAGGAAATCTCCTCCCTCGGAGCGGGGACGGTCTCTGCGGCGCTGACGAAGGTGACCGGAACGACGGTCGTTGACGGAAAGTACGTGTACGTACGGGGCCTGGGTGACCGTTACTCGGCCACGACCATCAACGGCCTGCGGTTGCCGAGTATCGATCCCTACCGGAACAGTGCTCAGCTTGACCTGATTCCCACCAGCATCCTCGACAATATCTCCGCCTCCAAGACCTTTACCCCCGATCTGCCCGGTGACTTCACCGGAGGTAGTGTGGACGTGAAGATCAAAGCGCTGCCCGAGCGTTTTACCTGGGGCCTTTCCTTCGGAACTTCCGTCAATACCCAATCCAACTTTCAGGACGACTTCCTGACTTACGAGGGTAACGACGCCAATTCCTTTGGCTACCCCGACGAGCGCCTCTCCCTTCCCGTGGACCTTGATGCCGCTCGCTTTCAGGAGCTGGGTACCTTCTCCCGCGGTGCCGTGCGCCGGGGCCGCAGGGACGATGAGCTTGCTCAGTCACTGGAAGAAGTGACGGATGCTTTCGGTCCCGGATTCGGTATCCAGGAGGCCAACTCCCCCATGAACTACAGCTTCAGCGCCAATATCGGTAACCAGTTCAAGCTGGGTACGATGCCACTCGGTGTCTTCGCCACCGTGTCGGCCAGCAAGGATTACTTTGCCTACGACAACGGTATTACCGGTCAGTTCCTGACTCCCGGACTGGGCGCTACGGCCCTGCAGGAAGTCTTCGACCTGCGCCGTGACCTGAGCCAGGAAAGCTCCGACGTGGGCGGTATGGTGGGCCTGAACCTGCGGGTGAGCCCCTCCAGCAACATCTCCTTCTACACCCTCTACAGCCACCAGGGTACGGCCACCGTCAAAATCTCCCAGGGTAGTAACGAATCCAAGGGAGCCAGTGGCGAGCCGGACAACAACTTCGTTGGCCGGGAATCTGCCTTTCTGGAGCGGGAGCTTACCGACTATGTGCTCCAGGGTGAGCACACCGTGGTAGGGCTGAACAAACTGAAAATTAACTGGACGGCTAACTACGTGACCAGTAACCAGAACGAGCCGGACTTCCGCTACATGGAGTACATCGAGCAGGCCACCAGCTTCCTCAATGACCCCTCCCAGTTCCGCCAGCCGAGCCGTTTCTTCCGTGACCTGACGGACGAATCCTACGAAGGTAAACTGGATTTTACCCTGCCCTTCCTGACGGAAAAATCCAGCGCCAATCTTATCAAGTTCGGCGGACAGTACCGCACCAAGGAGCGGGACTTCAACGAGCGTCAGATCGAATACTACCAGCGCTCCGGCAACGGCCTGACCTTCAGCCAGCTCGACGGCGACTTTGACCTGTTCTTTGGCGACGATAACACCGGCATTATTGGCGGTGAGCCGGGGTCCAACGATATTGGTTTGTCCATCATCAACACGACCTCCGAAGGAAACAGCTACGTGGGCACCGACGAAGTGGCGGCGGGTTACCTGATGGCCACCTACGGCTTCGGAGAACGCCTCAAGATTACCGGTGGGGTCCGCGCCGAGCGGACCATGATCGACATCGCCAGCGATATCGCCGACATCGTTGATCCCAGCAACCGGGACCTGCAAGTAGCCAACATTGACACCACCAACTTCATGCCGGCCATCAACTTCGTCTATAACACGAAGCCGAACCACAACCTGCGGGGTTCTTACTCCCGCACCGTGGCCCGGCCCAACATGCGGGAACTGGCGCCCTTCGCTTCCTTCAACGGGGTGGACCCGGACGTGGTGGGTAACGTGAACCTGACGCTGTCAACCATCGACAACTTTGACCTGCGCTACGAGATTTTCCCCGAGCAGGGCAACGGTGAGATCGTCAGCTTTAGCGCGTTCTACAAGGAGTTCACCAACCCCATCGTAGTAACCTTCCTACCCGGTGGTGGTGGTAACCAGCAGTTTACCTGGACCAACACGGAATCGGCTAACCTTTACGGAATTGAATTTGAAATCCGTAAGTCCCTGGGCTTCCTGAGCCCCGCGCTGAGCAACTTTACGCTGAGCAATAACCTGGCGGTCATTCAGTCCAACCAGGACATTGCCGACCGGGAATGTGAGCAGGGACTCGCCCTGAACGAGAACTTCGTCTGTGAGCGCCCCTTCAACGGCCAGTCGGACTTCGTGATCAACACCAACCTGGCTTACCGTACCACGGGAGATAACCCTTGGGATGCCATCATTGCATACAACTACTTCAGTGATCGCCTGCAGTCCATCGGCCGCCCCGGTACGCCCGACATTTTTGAGCAGGGACGTAGTCAGCTGGACCTGTCCGTTTCCAAAGCATTCAACAACCTCAAGGTGAGCCTGCGGGCCCGGAACCTCATTGACCCCGACTTCCGCAGCTTCTCTACCTTCCTGGGCCAGGAGTACGACTTCACCCGTTACCAGCGGGGACGCACCTTCAGCGTCAGCCTGAGCTACGGTATCTAAGACTTTGCACTAGATTACTTCGTAATCGTTTGGCGCCTCCCAGTGATGGGGGGCGCTTTTTTGATGATGGAGGGATTGAAGGATGGAGGGATTGAAGGATTGAGGGATGGAATGACGGAGGGAGTGAAGGATTGAATGACGGAGACACTTCGCCCGGGGACTTTGGGGTTGTGGTAAAAATGACTTTAGCCGTTGAATCAGACTTTTCGCCGGATAAATCCGGCGCTACTGGAAAATTCAGGTGATGGATGGCCAATTGATTAACTAAAGGGGCAAGGGGCGCTAGCTTACCTAAAACTCAAACAACGTCCCCGCTGCTCCGGGAGGTGTGGCCCCGATGTGGTGGTAGGCTTTTTCTGTGGCCTGGCGGCCACGTGGGGTCCGCTGCAGGTAGCCCTCCATGATGAGGAAGGGCTCATGGACTTCTTCGATGGTGCCGGCGTCTTCGCCCACGGCCGTAGCGATGGTCGTGAGTCCGACCGGACCGCCCTTGAATTTATTGATGATGGCGTCCAGGATTTTGTTGTCCATCTCGTCGAGTCCGCCCTCGTCTACGTTCAGGGCCGCGAGGCCGAAGTCGGCGATTTTCTTATCGATGGTACCGCTGCCCTTTACCTGGGCGAAGTCGCGGATGCGCCGCAGCAGGGCGTTGGCGATCCGGGGGGTGCCCCGGCTGCGCCGGGCAATTTCCACGGCGCCGTCCTCGGTGATGGGGACGTCCATGATGGAGCAGCTGCGCTTGATGATCTTCACCAGGGTAGGGAGGTCGTAGTAATCGAGCAGGCAGTTGATGCCGAAGCGGGCCCGCATGGGGGCGGTCAGAAGTCCCATCCGGGTGGTGGCGCCCACGAGTGTAAAGGGCTCCAGGCTGATTTGCACCGAGCGGGCGTTGGGCCCGCTGTCGATCATGATGTCGATCCGGTAATCTTCCATGGCGGAATAGAGGTATTCCTCCACTACGTTGTTGAGCCGATGGATTTCGTCGATGAACAGGACGTCCCCTTCGCTGAGGTTGGTCAGTAGTCCGGCGAGGTCTCCGGGTTTTTCGAGCACGGGGCCGCTGGTGAGCTTGAGTTCGGCCCCCAGTTCGTTGGCGATGATGTGGCTCAGGGTGGTTTTCCCTAGCCCGGGAGGGCCATGGAGGAGCACGTGGTCGAGGCTGTCGCCGCGCATGAGGGCCGCCTGGATGAAGACCTTCAGGTTGTCGACGATCTTGGGTTGGCCGCTGAAGTCATCCAGGGAGTCCGGGCGCAGGGCCCGTTCCATGGCGGTGTCTTCCGCCCCTAAGCGATTGGCGTGGGGATCGAGATGCTCATTCATGTGCGGACAAGGTACGGCAAATGGTAGGAATTGTCGGAATGGGGGAACATTTTGTTGGTAAGTTTGTCGACGCCCCGAATTGCCCGGTGCCGACATTCTTGCCAAATGATCCGGTGGGGGCCGGAGGGTAGTGCCGATATTTAGGAATGCATCCTTTCAGGAAAAAAAATCCGCCATCGCGCAGCCTTTTGGAATTAGCTATGGTAAGGGGGAATACAGGATGCTCATAACCTAACGAATGTCCCAACTAACGGATCAACACTTACCGGGTATACTGGCCGGCTGTCGGAAGCAGCGACGGGAAAGCCAGCATGCGCTCTATAAGCTCTACTACGCTTACGGGATGAGTGTAGCGATTCGGTACGTTGAGGAGGAGCCGGCGGCCATTTCGGTCGTCAATGACGCCTTCCTCAAGGTGTTTAAAAACGTTCGGCGATTTGACGAGAGCCGTCCGTTCAAACCCTGGTTCCGGACCATCTTGGTCAATACCGCCATCAACCACATCAAGCAGCAGCATAAATACCGCAAGGAAACAGCTATGGAAAACGCAAAGGACATTGCTGCCCGGGAAGAAATTCTCAGCCAGATCAGCTATCAGGAACTCATAAAACTGGTACAGTCTTTAACAACTTCCTACCGTACGGTATTTAATATGTACGTTATCGATGGTTTCCGCCACGAAGAAATCGCCCGCACGCTGGGGATTTCGGAAAGCACGTCAAAATCTAACCTGGTGAGGGCCCGGAGGAAACTCCAGGATCTCCTGCAACAACAACTGGACATAAAGAATGCCTAATCTCGAGGACCATAATATGGACAAGATGTTCCAGGTCGGGGCGGAGCGGCATGACTTCAGCTACAACCCCGAAGCCTGGGAACAGATGACCATCTTGTTGGACGAAGACAAGAAGCGTCGCCGTCGTGCTCTGTGGTGGTGGCTCGGCCTAGGGATGCTGTTGCTGTTGGGGGGGCTTTCCTACCTCATGCTCCAGCAACCGGTCGCCGGGGCAAAACAAGCCGCAGACGCAACGGTCACCGAGCATTCTGACGAACGGGCGGGCTCCGAAATTCCTGCTCCGAAAGTGACGGAACCTGCCGGGCCTTCCGTTGAGCGGGACGAAATTCAGATGGAGACCCCTCAGCTTTCCCCGGTGGTAAGTCAGGAAAACAGCTCGTCCACACCGAACAGTCTGCCCACCCCCACCGGCAGCTTATCACAAAAGACCGACCGCAACCTAATCGCCGAAACTCCCCTCGGTGGCGCGGAAGAACCCGCGGGAGCTCCGGTACCCCCAACGGAAGCATTGAGGGCGGAGAGCATCGCCCAGGAGGAGATATCCCAGGCCCCTTTGGCAGCGATCGGTCCGCTGTCGCCAATGCCTACGGTCACCCTGATGGTTGAGACCACCATCCCCGAACGCTCCGTTCACCCGCAAACCTTACCGGACCCTGACGCGAAGGAAAAAGTAGCTTCCGGATTTGCGGCCGGAATCGGTGGCGGACTTGTTTTCGGGGCCGTAGCCGATGACGGATTTGCCATGGCCCAGCCGCGCTACGGCGGCAAGGTGGAATACCGGCTACACGATAAGTGGGCCTTCGGAACAGGAGCCTACCTCAACGACGTATGTTATCAGACGACTACGGAAAATTACACGGCCAAGGCCGGATTCTGGACGGACGGAATTCTGCCCAGCACCATCACCGGTCAGTGCCGGGTGCTGGAAGTGCCGCTGCTGGCTACCTACTATTTCCGGGGTAGCCGTGCTTCCGGTCCCTACGTATCCGGCGGCCTGACCACCTACTTTATGCTTCGGGAAGACTACGATTTCACCTACGATTTTGAATACCCCAACGTCATTAAGTCCTGGCGCGAAGAAAACGAATACCAGCACTTCCTGGGGATGGGGCAGTTCAGCATCGGATACCAGCAGGCCATGAAGCGGAAATCGGCCTTCCAGTTAGAGTCCTTCGTGCAACTGCCGCTGACCGGAATCGGCCACGGCGAGGTTCGACTCATGACCATCGGTGCATCCCTCAGTTATACCTTCGATTTCCGGAAGCGCTAGGACGGCCCGTCGCCAAAAATATCTGTGCATCATCAAACTATCACGAGCTGATCTCTTTGCGGAGGGGTCGGCTCTTAGTTTATTGGTCATCAAGGAAAAATAATTTTAAAAAATTATCAACTCACGCAGCCTTTTTACCTGGAGACCAGTAAGGGGAAGCGAAACATGGGAGAAAAAACGACGGGTTTCGCAGCCGTGAACCCCAGCGCCAGTTCTCTTTAATTATCATCCGGAAGGTTCGCTCTTCCACTGAACAATTTACGGGACAAAACCCATCCTGCACCTCGGTGCGGGGCGTCATCGTCATGTCCCGATAACACCAATTGATCTATGCAATTCCCAAAACTTTACCCACAAATTCGTCCCTACTGGAGGGCGAAAATTCAGCTTGGTCTCAGTCTGATAATTTTATTGCTCATCGGTTCCACGGCCCGAGCCCAGGTTGACTGCCCCACGGGCTTTTTGCCCGGCCCGGTCCTGAGTGAAGTGACCGTCAACGGAGAAATTGAAATTTATAACGGTGGTGGTTCGACGGTCAATCTGACGACCTACTGGCTATGCAATTTTCCGTCCTACCAGATGTTGGGCGACCTTACCCTGGAGTGCGGTAGCCTGATGCTGGCCCCCAACGAAACCGTGGTGGTGAGTGGCTTTAATGCGCTCAACGTCACGGACGGAGAACTCGGACTTTACCGCACCGGTTCCTTCGGCAGTTCGGATGCCATCGTCTCCTACCTGGAATGGGGAAGTTCGGCACACCGGCGGAGCAGCGTTGCCGTAGGCGCGGGCATCTGGACGGACGGATTCCGGGTGGATGCCCCTCTTGCCGGCGCTTCCGTGCAAACCATCTACGCCAATAATGCGATCGACTGGACCACCGGGACGGAAAACACCTGTGCCGCTGACGCGAGCCTGTTGACGGCGTTCGCCGAGGCTTCGCAGAGCGCGGACGCAGGTGCCATCGCCCTGGCGAGCGGCAGTGTGGATACGACCATCTGCGTCGACGGGGTAGCTGACCCCCTGGAGGTCGTAAGGGACGGGGACACCAGCGGTGAACAATTCACCTTCCTCATCACCGATGCGGCCACTAATGAGATCCTGGCGATCCCCGGCAAAAACGGTCCCTTTGATCTGGATGGCGCCGGCCCCGGCATCTGTCAGATTTGGTATCTGGCCTATTTCGACGGCCTGAACGGACTGGCGGTCGGTAACCTCCTTAGCGACCTCAATGGCTGCTTCGATATATCCAATCCCATCGACGTGGACCGGCAGGAAAATAACGGTGGCGGCATTACGCTGGAAGACGGCTCCACGGCGGCCACGATCTGCGTCGACGGCGTAGCCGACCCCCTGACGGTCATCCGTGACGGCAGCGCCACGGGCGCTAACCGCACCTTCCTCATCACCGATGCGGCCACCAACGAGATACTGGCGATCCCCGGCAACGACGGTCCCTTCGACCTGGACGGCGCCGGTGGCGGGGTCTGTGACATCTGGTACTTGGCCTACTCCGATGGTCTGGAAGGCCTGATGGTCGGCAACAACGTCAGCGATCTGAGTGGTTGCTTTGACCTGTCCAATCCCATTGCCGTTACGCGGGAAGCAAACGACGGCGGCGGCATCACCCTGGAAGACGGTTCCACGGCGGCCACGATCTGCGTCGACGGCGTAGCCGACCCCCTGACGGTCATCCGTGACGGCAGCGCCACGGGCGCTAATCGCACCTTCCTCATCACCGATGCGGCCACCAACGAAATCCTGGCGATCCCCGGCAACGATGGCCCCTTCGATCTGGACGGCGCCGGCGGCGGTGTCTGTGACATCTGGTACCTGGCTTACTCCGACGATCTGGAGGGGCTGATGGTCGGCAACAACGTCAGCGACCTGAGTGGTTGCTTTGACCTGTCCAACCCCATTGCCGTTACGCGGGAAGAAAACAATGGCGGTGGCATCACCCTGGAAGACGGTTCCACGGCGGCCACGATCTGCGTCGACGGCGTAGCCGACCCCCTGACGGTCATCCGCGACGGCAGCGCCACGGGCGCTAACCGCACCTTCCTCATCACCGATGCGGCCACCAACGAAATCCTGGCGATCCCCGGTAACGACGGTCCCTTTGACCTGGACGGCGCCGGTGGTGGGGTCTGTGACATCTGGTACCTGGCCTATTCCGATGGCCTGGAGGGGCTGATGGTCGGCAACAACGTCAGCGATCTGAGTGGTTGCTTTGACCTGTCCAACCCCATTGCCGTTACGCGGGAAGAAAACAATGGCGGCGGCATTACGCTGGCCGATGGGTCGACTAGTACGTCGATCTGCGTGGATGGTGTGGCGGATCCGCTGGAGGTCATCCGCGACGGCAGCGCCATGGGCGCTAACCGCACCTTCCTCATAACCGATGCGGCCACCAACGAAATCCTCGCCATTCCGGATAATAACGGTCCCTTTGACCTGGACGGTGCCGGTGACGGCATCTGTGACATCTGGTATCTGGCCTACTCCGATGGCCTGGAGGGGCTGATGGTCGGCAACAACGTCAGCGATCTGAGCGGTTGCTTTGACCTGTCCAATCCGATTTCCGTGAACCGGCAGTCGCCCGACGGCGGCATGGTCATGACTACGGAAGGCGCCACCATCCTGACCGCAACCGCCGGTGACGTCGTCGTAGAGGTGAGTCATACCACTACGGCCGATGCGCTGAGCTACTGGTACATCATCACCGACGATAATAACGGTATTCTTGCGTTCGCCAACAGTGCTCAGACCAGTGTGTTGGACCTCTCCGGTGCACCGGCGGGTACCTGCCGGATTTGGGGTTGGAGCTACCGTGGCGAGGGGGACCCCGTCCTTGGTGAAGATATCTCTACGCTGGCCGATGGGGATTGTGAGGCCATCTCCAGTAACTTCATTACCGTTGTCCGTCAGGCAACGGACTGCATGGCAAGTGGCGGCGGCATCATGTTGGAAGACGGCTCCACGGCGGCCACGATCTGCGTGGACGGTGTAGCCGATCCACTGACCGTCATCCGTGATGGTAACGGCATGGGCGCTAATCGCACCTTCGTCATTACCGACGCGGCGACGAACGAAATTCTGGCGATCCCGGGAGATAATGGTCCCTTCGACCTGGACGGTGCCGGTGGCGGAGTCTGCGACATCTGGTACCTGGGCTACGAAGATGGCCTGACCGGCCTGGCGGTTGGCAATAGCCTGACCGACCTGGAGGGGTGCTTCGGCCTGTCCAACCCCATTGCGGTCACGCGGGAAGAAAACAACGGTGGTGGCATCACCCTGGCGGATGGTTCCACGGCAACGTCGATCTGCGTGGACGGCGTAGCCGACCCGCTGGAAGTCATCCGCGACGGTAACGCCATGGGCGCCAACCGTACCTTCCTCATCACCGATGCGGCCACCAACGAAATCCTCGCTATCCCGGGCAGCAATGGCCCCTTCGACCTGGACGGCGCCGGTGACGGTATCTGCGACATCTGGTACCTCGCCTACTCCGACGGACTGGAGGGCCTGATGGTCGGCAACAACGTCAGTGACCTGATGGGCTGCTTTGACCTGTCCAACCCGATTTCCGTGGACCGGCAGTCGCCCGACGGCGGCATGGTCATGACCGTCGGTGGAGAAACCACCGTAACGGCCACGGCCGGTGACGTCATCGTGGAGGTGAGCCACACCACCACGGCGGATGCCCTCAGTTACTGGTACATCATCACCGACGATAACGATGCCATCCTTGCCTTTGCGAACAGCGCCGAAACGAATACGCTGGACCTTTCCGGTGCGCCGGCCGGTACCTGTCGGATTTGGGGCTGGAGCTACCGCGGCGAAGGAGACCCCGTAGTTGGGGAGGACATCTCCACGCTGGCCGACGGCGATTGTGAGGCCATTTCCAGCAACTTCATCACGGTGATCCGGGAGGCGGCTGGATTCGATTTCACCGATGTCATCATCAATGAAGTGACGGCCACCGGCCAGGTGGAGCTGTTCAACGGAACGGACGCGGCGATCGACGTTTCCGATTACTGGCTGTGTAACCGTCCGACCTACCAACAGCTCAGCCAAATGACCGTGGAGTGTGGTAGCCTGATGATTCAACCCGGTGAATACCTCGTCGTATCCGGCTTCACTGGCTTCAATGCCGTGGATGCGGAACTGGGCCTGTATACCACCAACGAATTCAGCAACAGCGACGCCATCGTTTCCTACCTCGAGTGGGGATCGGCGGGACACGGTCGCTCGGCTACGGCCATTGCGGCCGGCATCTGGATGGCCGATTTCTTCGTTACGGCACCCACCGAAACGCAAAGCATCCAGACCTTCGTCAGTGACGACAACGAGCTGACCTGGTCGCTGGCCGACGAGACGGTGTGTGCGCCCAACGATAATTCTACCTCCACGAACGATCTGGACCTGACGGCGGATATCCGCCTGTTCCCCAATCCCACTTCGGGAGCCGTAACCCTCAACATCAGCGGATTGCCCCGTGACCGGGCCGACTTCCAGCTGTTCGATCAAACGGGACGGATGCTGCTGGAACAGCGGGTAGATTTTGGCAACGGCCGTCACCAGATTTCCCTCGACCAGTTTCCCGCTGGTACCTACTTCTTACGCATATTGAATGGCCCCTCGGCGGCCATTCGTCGGGTAACCAAGTTCTAAACAAGGGTTACCCAGGTTCTCTGAGCAGGTGGCTCTCCCGACTAAGGGGGAGCCACTTTTTTAGGTACTGGATTTCCGGTTGGCTCCCGTTCAGGAACGGGGAAAAAGATGAGGGAACTTGAGTTGAAGTGGGGGGCGGAAGTTTTTGTCGCACGCGCCGGTGCCGTGAATATTCCGGAGAAGCCAGGCACCTGCGCTCTTGCGCCCACGCATGCTACCGGCCCGATGCAGGACCCAATTAGCGTCCCCCATTGCGGGGCAGAAGAATCAATTCCATCACCCACCTAACAAGTTATTGTCGTACCTTTTCCAGCACATTCTAAAGGGTTCAAAAAATATGCTCACTCGTTTTTTTCTTGTGCTCCTGGTGCTGGGGCCAGTGTTTTGTTCCGCCCAGACGGAGCGCCTGTTTGTTTTCGGCCATAGTCTCATTGATCACCGACCACCCGCCATTGCCACCCCCAGTGACGAAACGACCGTCCCGCACTGGATGTACCTGCTGGCGCTGGCGTCCGGAAAGGACTTTTCGGCTGGCGGGCAGTATGGTTTTCTGACTACCCACCGCAACCTCCCCCCAACTTCCCAGTGGGGCTACGACCTGGTACCCGGTGTGTGGGAGTCGGATACGGAAGCCTTCAGCGAGGCGGACGTTACTTCCGTGCTCCTGACGGCAGCCAACTTCATCCAGAACGACATCCTGCCCGGCCAGGATTACGCCGGGCAGCCCGGCGTCAGTCCCGTATCCGCCACCGAGGAAATCTTTGACTGGGTGAGCCTGCAGGAACCCGGCACCCGACTCTACATTTACGAAAACTGGCCGGAGACCAACCTGGCCATTCCCAATCCTACTTACCCGCTCAACGATGCGGAATTCACGGCCTACAACCTGCATACCCTGGGGTCCTTTCACACCTGGTGGGTGGATTACCATGACCTGGTGCGGGCATCCCGTCCGAATCTGCAGGTAAAGATGATTCCCGTAGGCCCCATTCTGGCGGACCTTTTCGAGGGTAACCTGGGTAACCAGATTCCCTACACCGAACTGTACGAAGACCTGGACCCCCACGGTCGTGCCACCCTGTATTTCCTGGCCGCCATGGTCACCTACTCAGCTATTTTTCAGGAGCGCGTACCCCAGGGGTACGTGGTGCCCGACATCGTGCACGAAGAGGTGCGGAACAACTACGTGGCCATCTCGGACTTCATCTGGAATGAGCTGCGCAGCTTCAATACTCCGGACGGACAGAGCAGGGTGTTCTTCGGGGCGCTACCGGTAGAACTCGTTGCCTTCCGCGGAACGACGGACGGCAAAACGGTACAATTGGACTGGGGTACGTCCGCAGAAATTGGTACGGACCGGTTCATCGTGGAGCGGAGAGGCCCTGCGGGGGGGAGCTTTAGCCCCCTCGGCGCCGTGGCGGCCGAGGGCCGCCCGGCGGACTACCGGTTCCGGGACCCCCAACCCCAGGCCGGCAACAACACCTACCGCCTGCGGATCGAGGACGCCGACGGCAGCATGGAATACAGTCCGCTGGTAGCGGTATTCGTGCCGGAGGGCGCCGAAGAACTACGGGTTGTCCGCCATAGTGACCTGGAATATCGGGTGTATGGCCTGGCGGAAGGCAGCCGGATTCAGCTGTTGGACGTCAACGGCAAAGTATTGCTGGAGCGGAAGGAACTGTTCAACGGAAATCTGCTGCAACTCCCCCAAAGATTAGCGGCCGGAATGTATTTCTTACGGGCCAGTACCCGACCGGGTACCGTGCAGACTGCCCGGGTGCTCGTGCCCCGGTAAGCCCGTTATTGTTCCCGCAAGTGATCGGACGCCGTTATCCTCGGCAAAGCCTTCGGAAAACAGGCTTCCGACCACGGATCTTGCTTGGGCAAAGACTGGTAGCTGCTGAAAGCAAACGGGTGGAGCTATCTGCTACCGGCGAGCTCCTTCGGTGAAGAGGCCTTTGACTTGGAGCCATTTGCTACTCCGCAAGTGATCGGACGCCGTTATCCTCGGCAAAGCCTTCGGAAAACAGGCTTCCGACCACGGATCTTGCTTGGGCAAAGACCGGTAGCTGCTGAAAGCAAACGGGTGGAGCTATCTGCTACCGGCGAGCTCCTTCGGTGAAGAGGCTTTCCTTCAGCCCGGGAATGATTCGGAGGGCGTTCTTGTAGTAGAGTTTTTCGAGGATGTGGTCCGGTAGGTCGAGGCCATACATCCGCCAGAAGGCGTGGTATTTTTTGTAGTAGGGGAAGTATTCGTCGTCGGTTTCCAGTACCCGGAAGTAAGTAGCGTATTCTCCGGGATTATAGGCATCCTTACCGAACAGCACCCGGTCCTGATACTTTTCGAAAAAGCGATTGGCGGCGCGGGGCTGCCGCCCCAGTTCGGCGATGACGGCGCCAATTTCCACCATGACGTTGGGATTTTCGTCGAGAAATTTGCCCAGTTTGGTGAGGTCATTGGCGTACCAGGCCATGTGGGCGGCAATGAAGGTCGTCTTGGGGTGTTGCTTGAAGAGGTCGTGGGCCTCGGCGGCGATTGTTTCCCAGGAGGCGGGATTGTCGGGACCGCGTTTGCGGTTGGGGCGCAGCTTGAGTTCCAGCCACCGTTCGTTTTTCTCGTCGTGGGGCTCCCAGAAGGGTTTGGGGTCGGCGTAGTGAATGAGCACCGGCATGCCCAACTCACCGACTTTGTCGAAGATGGGTGCCAGCCGCGGGTCATTGATCCTGATGCGGTTACCGGCCTGATCGGTATTGGTCATGCCCTGGGATTTGTAGATTTTCAGTCCGCGGGCACCGATACTGTGGTCGAATTCAAGCTGGGCGAGGGTGGATTCCAGATAGTCTGGGTCATCGATGCTCCGGATGTTGATGTTGGTGAAGCAAACGATGCGGTCCTGGTATCCCTTCTCGTTAACGTTGTCGAGCATGGCCTTGAGCGCTTCACCCCCACGACCACTCAGGTTCACGACGACCTTCATGTTCAGCTCGTCCATTTCCCGGATGAGCTTATCCAGGTCCTGGGTGGCCATCCGCCAGTGATGGCTGTGGACGTCCACGAAGGGAATGGAAGCGCTGGTGGGGTGATGCTCGGGAACCACCAGAGTAGAGACGGGATCGTATTTTTCAAAATCCATCACCAGCGTGGAATCGATTTGTCGACGTTGCTGGGCGTTTAGCGTCAGGCAGGCGGAGAGGAAAATGAGGAGGATTAGTGAGCGCATATCAATTATTTGGGGCCCCTCAAGGTCGGAAATAATGTGCAAAGGGTTGAGGCCACCCGCCTTTTGGTCGGTGAGCGACTTTAGGGAACCGACATCCGGCCCCAGGAAGTGGGTAAGTGAATGGGGTGGGGTAGGGAAAAACCGGGGTTGGCGGTTGTAGAGATAGCCCTTACCCGATTTAAACCTTCTTACCTTGACCGGGTCAGATGATGCAATAGCTCACCACTTGATGTAATTACCCATGTTGAAAAGACTCCCTCTGTTTTTATGCGTTTCGTTTATTTCTATTGCATCCTTCGCCCAGGAACAGACGCCCAACGTACTACTGATTATTGCCGATGACCTTGGCGTCGACGTCATGGAGGGCTTTGGCGTCGATGGGGATAAACCCGTCACCCCAACGCTTGACTCGCTGCGCGCCAGCGGTATTGCGTTCACCAACTGCTGGGCCACGCCCCAGTGTACCCCAACGCGTGCCGCCATCATGAGTGGTAAGTATGGGATAAAGACCGGGGTCATGCGGCCCCCGGGTTTACTGGAACCGGAGTTGCATACCTCGATCTTCAATCAAATCCGTAACCAAAGCCAGCTGGACTATAGCATGGCGGCCATCGGCAAATGGCATATTGCCGGGAATAACGGCGATCTCGATCATCCCGCGGAAACGGGAGTAGATCACTACGAAGGCGTCTTTAATTCGGGGGTCGATGATTACTACGACTGGACGAAGGTCATTAACGGCGCTACGGAACAAGTGGAGGAGTACGCCACGACCCACTTCACGGATGCGGCCATCGACTGGGTGGCGGAGCAAGATAAGCCCTGGTTCCTCTGGTTGGCGCACATTGCCCCTCACGGTCCGTTTCACGAACCTCCCGCAGAGCTGTACACCTCGACGCCGGTGAATGATAACCGTAGTCGGTATTTTGCCATGATTGAGGCCATGGACCACGAAATCGGTCGGCTGCTCCGTAGCATGGATGCTGCCACCCGTCAAAACACCCTGATCGTGTTCGTTGGCGATAACGGTACGCCAGGAGGAGTGAATGAATTCTACCCTCCGGGGCATTCCAAAGGAACAATTTATGAGGGAGGCTTACGGGTTCCCCTAATCATTACGGGGAAGGACGTTGGCCGGGTAGGCGAAGTAGAACCAAGTCTGGTGCAGGCCACCGACCTATACGCTACCCTAATGGAGGTACTCGACCTCCAATTACCTGGCGGAATTAATAACAGCCTTAGCCTTACGCCACTGCTTTCCTGTGGTGACCGTGAACTCAGGGAGATCAATTATAGTGATTACGACGACGACGGTACCCTGGTATGGGCTACCCGAACGGGACGCTATAAATTGATCGAGGATGAGTTTGGTAATCAGGAGTTTTACGACGTCGTCGAAGATATACTGGAAGAAAATAATCTTATTGATGATTTGAGTCCCGAGGAAGAAGTCGTCCGTGACCGCCTGGCGGCCGAGGCCGCCATCATCCGTAGCGGTTGGTCCTGTAATGATGGCATCCGCAATGGAGACGAATTGGTCATTGACGATTGTGATAACGATTGTGCGGAAGTTGATATCCTCAGTACCGAGAACATCGGTTGTTGTGAGGTGCCCGAAGAGCCCAGTGTGCTGTATGAATTCGTGGAAGATGGGGCGCGGAAAATCTACAGCAATAACTATCCCAACCACGATTTCTGCCATGCGGCGACCTTCCCCGAGCCACGGTATCGCCTGTATGAGCTGGATCTTAACCCCCAGTTCAGTGGTGAAACCACACCACTGGTGCAGGATAATGGACGTCCTGCCCGCTTCTTTGGGGTAGCCATGAACGGCGTGATTTTGATGCCAGCTCCTGGTTTACCTTTTGTTTTTGAAAATCCGAATACGGGAGAGTACAACTGGGACTGGGTCTTTGAGGCCTCCAATAACCAGGGAGACGGCATGGGGCGGGTAGGGCTCGATTGCGCTTCGGCCCACGCCAATAACCAGGGGTATCATTATCATGGCAATATGTTCGAGTACCTCGAAACCATTGAGCCCGGGAGTTCGACCACGCGGGAAATTCCCGAGGAACCGATACACATTGGTTGGGGGGCTGACGGATTCCCGATTCTCTACCGGTTTGGTCCGGATGAGGACGGGAACATGAAGGAAATGCTACCGAGTTTCCAGTTACGGAGCGGACTACGTCCGGGCGACGGAATCGAGGAGCCCTGCGGCCCCTACACCGGTAAGTACACCCGGGATTACGAATACATCTGCGGCAAGGGTGACCTGAACGAGTGTAATGGCATCGAAGCTACGGTGACGTTGCCGACCAGTCAGGGAGAGGAAACCTTCGAGTACTACTACGTGATTACCTCCACTTTTCCCCAAATCCCCCGCTGCCTGCTCGGGAACGTAAGTGAAGATTTCGACAATAGTGCCCCAACCCTGACGGGACTGGACCGGGACGGTGATGGTTTTCTGAGTGACTTTGATTGTGACGATACGGACCCGAATGTCAATCCGCTGGCTCCGGAAATAGAGGGCAATGATATCGACGAAAACTGTGACGGACAGCTCACCAGCGTGTACGATCTTACGGTTGCCGGGATCACCATCGGCCCCAACCCTAATGCGGGAACCTTCTGGATCAAAACACCCAGGGACCAAACCTTCGACCTGCGGTTAACCACGGTGAACGGGCAAGTGATCAAGGAACGGAGCGGTAATGGTTTGCTGTCCTTTCACGGAGCACCCCGGGGTGTTCATATTCTGACCGTTTGGTCTGCGGGAAAGCTCGTGGGCACCCGTAAAATTGTGGTGCAATGAAATTGATGATCCTCCTTATCCTGACGTTATTTGCTTTTGAGAGCACCGAAATGCACGACGTGGCCATGGCCACCTTCCGGGTGTCGCAAACCGAAAACGGTCTGGCCCTTGAGCTCACCTTTGATCAGCATGATTATTTAAAGGTGCTTGACTTGACTCCTAAGGACGTCACCCCTCAGCAAGTGCAGGACTATTTAGACCTAAGCACGACCTGGGTTATCAACGGCGAAGAACGAGAACTATTGATCGATAAGCTTACCACTCAGGACCATCATATTGTTGCCTACGGAAAATTTGACCAAAGCAAGGAGAATATTTGCGATTTTCTGGTAAGAAACGAATTCCTGCTTGAGGTAGAAGATCAAACTAACGTGCTGGTTTTGGCCCTGCCAGAGAAAACCCGGGGCTTTCGGATGCACGAAGGGCGGCGGGAGATTGCGGTGTCTTATTAGGGGGCAGCAGGCTGTACGCTAAGAAGGCCCTGAAAGGGACTTCCTCCCGTGAGCGTGGTCTGCGGTCAGTTCGCGGATCTGGCCAGGGCCACGCGGGGTAGGATAGCACCAACCCCTTTTGTCAATAAAGATTATCGTTTAGATGACCTGGATGAGCTGTCGCTGATCCAGATTGGGGGGGAGGCCTCAAGTTCAGAAAGGCCACCCCTGGGGGGTGGCCTTTTTGCGTTGGTCGGGATGACAGGAAGAGCTCCCGATTGCTCAGGGGTTAGGTAGACCCCAAGTTCAGCATGAAGGCCCTGAAAGGGACTTCCTCCCACGAGCGTGGTCTGCGGTCAGTTCGCAGAACTGGCCAGGGCCACGCGGGGTAGGATCGCACCAACCCTTTTTGTCAATAAAGATTATCGTTTAGATGACCTGGATGAGCTGCCGCTGATCCAGATTGGGGGAGGCCTCAAGTTCAGAAAGGCCACCCCTGCGGGGTTTGGCCTTTTTGCGTTGGTCGGGATGACAGGAAGAGCTCCCGATTGCTCAGGGGTTAGGTAGACCCCAAGTTCAGCAATAAGGCCCTGAAAGGGACTTCCTCCCGCGAGCGTGGTCTGCGGTCAGTTCGCAGAACTGGCCAGGGCCACGCGGGGTAGGATAGCACCCACCCTTTTTGTCAATAAAGATTATCGTTTAGATGACCTGAATGAGCTGTCGCTGATCCAGATTGGGGGAGGCCTCAAGTTCAGAAAGGCCACCCCTGCGGGGTTTGGCCTTTTTGCGTTGATCCCTTACGAAAGGTCGCTTTGCTCCCTTCCGACGGTACCAACGCAAAAAGGCCAACTCGCAAGCGAGTTGACCTTTCTGAACTTGGTCGGGATGGCTGGATTACTCCCTTTGGTCGTGTGCTGCGCGCTCGAACCGACACGGCCCTGGTAAAAGAAGAATGGCCACTCTGCAGAGCAGAGCGGCCATTAACTTGGTCGGGATGACTGGATTACTCCCTTTGGTCGTGTGCTGCGCGCTCGAACCGATACGGCCCTGGTAAAAGAAGAATGGCCACTCTGCAGAGCAGAGCGGCCATTAACTTGGTCGGGATGACTGGATTACTCCCTTTGGTCGTGTGCTACGCGCTCGAACCGATACGGCCCTGGTAAAAGAAGAATGGCCACTCTGCAGAGCAGAGCGGCCATTAACTTGGTCGGGATGACTGGATTCGAACCAGCGGCCCCACGCCCCCCAGGCGTGTGCGCTACCGGGCTGCGCTACATCCCGAGTGATGTTGGTTGCCGGCCAGCGGCCGGCGAATAAGGGGGTGATGGTGGTCGATACTGGGCTCGAACCAGTGACCTCTGCAATGTCAATGCAACGCTCTAAACCAACTGAGCTAATCGACCATCCTGCTGCCAGGTTGCTGCTCAAAACAACGTCATCCATCGATGAGAAGTTGCCGTGAGGAACTGCCTCCGGGGGAGGTAGTGACCTAAGCGGCTGCAAATATACAACGGTCGGGAAAATCCCAAAGCGTTCCGGCAGAAATTTCTTTGCTTTTCTTAGGGGAACTTTGCACCCTGCGCGCCGTCGCACGCTAACCGCACCAATGATCCCCACGAGGGACCGATCAATGGGCTCCTCCGAAGAAAGCTAAGCAAAACGCTGACGAATCAGGCCTGGGCCGTGGGCGTAAAGCTCATCGGCGGGAACTGCGGCCCGGAATTCCCCTGGTTATTGTCCCCGATGGGGCCAAACTGCTTTTCGTACTTCTGGACGTTATCGGCCAGGGCGGACAGCAGTCGCTTCGCGTGCTGGGGCGTCAGGATCACACGGCTCTTGACCTTAGCCTTCGGGGCATTTGGGACGATGCGTACAAAATCCACCACGAACTCGCTGTTGCTGTGGGCAATGATGGCCAGGTTGCTGTACACACCTTCGGCAATTTCTTCGGGAAGCTCAATGTTGAGCTTATTCTGGGGTTGCTTTTTTTCTTCTGCCATGGAATGGTTCTTTGGACTGTTAGTCAGTTGGACTTTAGTCTTTTCGTCTGTTGGGCCGTTAGCTCCTCCACTTGGACAAAGGGTCTGAATTTCCAAATGACCAACAGACTAACAGACTAACAGACTAACTTACTAAAACACCAACCGACTAATTATTTTTTCTTCCGCTTGGTCGCGGCTTTTTTCTTGGTTTTAAAGGCGCCGGGAATTTCCAACTCAATGTACTTTTTAACCTGGTCCAGGCTAAGTTCGGCGGCTTCTTCGCGGGTGATCCGTTCTCCCTTGTCGTTTTTGGGAATCTTGACGGATTTCTTCTTGAACCGAATGAAGGGCCCCCAGCGTCCCTGTTCCACGTCGATCTTTTCGTCGGGGAAGCGCTGAATGTAGCGGTTGGCTTCTTTTTCCTCCTTGGCCTGAATGAGCTCAGTCATTTCGTCCTTGGTGAGGTTTTCCGGGTCGTACCGCTTCGGGATGTTGATGAACATGCCGTTCCACTTCAGGAAGGGGCCAAAGCGGCCCTTGCCGCGGGTCACGTCCAGTCCCTTGTAGGTCATCACGGGCGCATCCGCCTTTTTCTTTGCGGCGATGAGTTCTTTTGCCCGCTCCATGGTGACGGAGTGGGGGTCTTCCCCCTTGTCGAGGCTGACGAAGGTCTCTCCCCAGCGTACGTAGGGGCCAAAGCGGCCGATCCCCACGGCGGTTTCCCGGCCCTCCACTTCACCCAGTACTTTCGGGAGCGCGAAGAGGGGCAGAGCCGTTTCCAGATCCACGGCCTCCATACTCATTCCCTGTGGCAGGTTGGCGTATTTGGGTTTCTCGTCGGGGAGAAGCTCATCGGGAGCGCCGAGTTGCAGCACCGGACCGTTGCGGCTCAGCCGCACCAGGATGGTCCGTCCCGTTTCCGGATCGTTACCCAAAATGCGCTCAGCCGAAACCCGGCCCGCATTTTCCGTGGTGTCCTCCACCTGTTCGTGGAAGGGATGGTAGAAGTCCTCCAACATCTGGGTCCAGGTGATCTGCCCTTCGGCGATGTTGTCAAACAGGTCTTCAATATCCGCCGTAAAGCGGTAGTTCATCACGTCCTCGAAGTGTTCGTCGAGGAAGTCAGATACCGCCATGCCGATATCGCTGGCGAAAAGGCGGTTTTTGACCGCGCCGGTAATTTCGGTTTTGGTCTCCGTGGTGATGTCCCCGCCCTTCAGGGTTAGTACATCATACTGTCGTTCTTCGCCTTCGCGGGTTTCGCTGGTCACGTAGCCCCGTTTGGGGTCCATGATCTTGGATACGGTCGGTGCGTAAGTAGAGGGACGCCCGATGCCGAGTTCCTCCAGCTTTTTTACCAGACTGGCCTGGGTGTAGCGACTTGGCGGACGGGTAAACCGCTGGGTGGCGGTCATCTCGGCCAGCGGAAGGATTTGCCCCTTGGTCAGGGGAGGCAGGATGCCCTCTTCCGGTTCGTCACTATCGTCGTCGTCCTTTCCTTCGAGATACACTTTGAGGAACCCGTCAAATTTCAAGACTTCTCCCTGGGCCCGCAGGCGGGCATCGGGAACGGTGGATACTCCAATGTTGACGGTAGTCTTCTCCAGCTGGGCGTCCGCCATCTGACTGGCGATCGTCCGTTTCCAGATCAACTCATAGAGGCGCTGTTCGTCCCGGTCGCCAATGTTGATGGTGTGGCGATCAATGTAGGAGGGGCGGATGGCCTCGTGGGCCTCCTGGGCATCTTTTTTCTTGCTCTTGTAGCGCCGGACCTGACTGTACTGATCGCCAAAGGCCGACTTCACCTCCTTCTCGATGGCCGCCAGGGCGGTTTCGGAAAGGTTGACGCTGTCGGTACGCATATAGGTAATCAAACCCGCTTCGTACAGGCGCTGGGCCACCCGCATGGTCCGCTCTACGTTCATGTAGAGCTTCCGGCTGGCCTCCTGCTGCAGGGTGGAGGTCGTAAAGGGGGGAGCGGGGCGACGCTTGGTGGGCTTTACTTCGATGTCCGTGATGCTGAACTCCGCTCCGATGCACTTCTTCAGGAAGGCTTCGGCTCCGGCCTTGTCGTCGAAGCGGTCCGGACTTTCCGCCTTCAGCAGCACGGTCCTTCCCTGTTCGTTCCGGACGGAGAAGATGGCGTTTACCCGGAAAAAGGGCTTAGCCTCAAAGTTCATGATTTCCCGCTCGCGTTCTACGACGAGCTTTACCGTAACGGACTGCACCCGCCCGGCGCTCAAGCCGAACTTGACCTTTTTCCAGAGGACGTTGGAGAGTTCGTAGCCGACCAGTCGGTCCAGTACCCGGCGGGCCTGCTGGGCGTTGACCAGATTGACGTCCACGCGACGGGGGTTGTTGATGGCCGCCTTGATGGCCGGCGGGGTGATTTCCCGGAAAACGATTCGCTTGGTGGAGTCGACGGGGAGCTTGAGGACTTCGCAAAGGTGCCAGCTGATGGCCTCTCCTTCGCGGTCTTCGTCCGTGGCCAGCCAAACCTCGTCGGCCTTACTCATGGCGGCCTTCAGCTCCTTGACCACTTTACGTTTTTCGGGAGAGACGACGTATTTGGGCTTGAAATTTTTCTCAACGTCCACGGCACCGTCTCCCTTGTCAAGGTCACGAACGTGCCCAAAGGAGGATTTTACGGTGTAATCCTTCCCCAGTATTTTTTCAATTGTTTTGGCCTTTGCGGGAGACTCAACGATAAGTAAATTCTTAGACATGGAGGGGGATTATGACAAGGTGCTATGCAGAAATATCGGTGGCGATGAGTTGATTGGCGTGTTTATCCAGAACCGAAATGGTGTCAGCGTCCACCAATCTGTCCTGATCGTCCAGAAGTTGTTCAACGCTGCTCAGGGGCAGTTTGTTGGGCAGCACCCAACCACCCATGTGGGCAATGGTGTCGCCCAGGTGATCCATCCCGCGAAGATTTCCGGCTCTGCCGGAAGCAACTCCAATCAGGGCTACTGCCTTGTTTTTAAAGTTCTTGGGGTATTCATTTACGGAGATTCCGTCAATGAATAACTTCAGGACACCGGGATAACTTCCATTGTATTCGGGCACGAATATAGCTAGTTTTTGTGCACCGAGAACGTAGCGCTCCTGAATAGACTTCAATTCGGGGGCGATGAATTTGCTGCTGTACATCTCCGGAATGAAGTCGCCCAGGGGCAGTTTGGTGAGGTCCAGCAACTGACTCTCCACGCCCTTACTGATCAACAACTCGTGAAAGTAATTGGCGAAAAGGAGCGTACGACTGCCGGATCGGTTGGTGCCGGAAATGACGGTAATCATAAATCTGATTCAGGATTGCGGGTGGCAAACCTACGACAAAGCCGGAAAGTTGAGCCCTCCTCCTCCTTTTTTGGTAAAGAGTCTTTTGCGGTAGAAGATTTGGGCGAGGGGCCGCAGGTGCCGGGGGAGTGGGTAGAGGCGCAATGCGCTTGGTAGTGCGCGCTTCGCGCTTGGTAGCAAATGGTAGGATTGGTTAGGGAATGGATTCTGCCATACCGCGACGCCTCGGAGCAGCTCGTTGCACTCGACGGCTACGAGGAGCGCTCGGCGTACGGGTTTACTGCGCAGTCCTTCGAGCACGTCGAACAATCGGAAAAAAATAAGGAGTAGCCGCTTTTCCGTGATATCTACCCACTACCCACTACCCATTACCCATTACCCTAACTCCGCTTATCCAAAATCCTGATTTCCACCCGTCGGTTGGCGCGCTTTTCCTGGGGGGAGTTCGGCCGGGGGAACACCATTTCGTAATTCGAGTAGCCGCGGTACCGGAGGCGATCGGGGGAAATGCCCCGCTTGATGAGGTAATCGTGGATGAGTTTGGCGCGATTTTCGGCCAGGGTAAATTGCCAACTGCCGGGACCCTTCCGGCTCCCGGGGCTGTTGACGTGCCCGGCAAGCTCGATGGACAGCTCCGGACTGGTTCGCATAAACTGCAACAGACGGGGCAGGGTAGGGAAGGAGGCTTCCAGTAGATCCGTGCGATTACTGACGAAATAGAGGTCGGGAACGTCCATGCTGCTGCCGGGGGCAGCGGCGGCCAGCCGGGTGACCAGGGGCTCCGGTGTTGAGGCCTCCTTTAACGTCAGTTCGTGGCTCTTGAAGAAGTGATTTTCGGCGTAGACGTCCAGTCGGACCGCCTCGTCCACGGGCAGCCAGATCTCGTAGCTGCCGTCGTTGCCGGCGCGGACGGTATCCTCCAGATACCTGCCGTGGGCAACGACCCCGCCCGGGAGGGGCAGGCCCCGCTCGTCGGCGACCAGACCCCGGAAGCGGGCGTAGCGTCGGGGGAGCCCCGACCGAAGGAGAACCCGGCGGTTGCGCCACTCCCGTTCGTTGGTCCGGATGACCGGTCGCCGCTCTCCGAAGTGACGAATTTCCACCGACCCGGCCGGCCATCCTTCCTGGAGGGCGGCGGAGAGGGTGTTCTGGCTCCGGGCCATGGCCAGTTTGTCGTTGGCGCCGTAGGAGCCCACGGCATCGGTATGACCTTCCAGGTAGAGCTCGAGGGTATCGGGGCGATCCTGGACCAACTGCCGTACTACGCTGAGGGCTGCGGGCGATATTTCAGCACTCCCAAACGCAAAGTAGATGGTGTCAATCCGGTGAACTTCCACACTGTCCTTATAGCCCATGATCTGAGCCAACAGGCTCAGGCCGGGAAGCAGGAGCAGGAAGAATATGGAGAAGAAACGTTTGATCGGGTTCAGCTTTTACCCAATATAAAGGTTTTGGTGGGGGCTACGGGTGCCCAAAGCCCGGATTTTAACGTACTCCCTGGTCACGGCCCCCCGGGAAATAAAGTTGGCATCCTGCACTTGTTGCCCAAAAATTGATTTTCGTAAAGGAGGCCACAAAACGCAAGCACCCCACCTCCGCGAACGGAAGTGGGGTGCGTTGAACCGATAGAATCGATTAGGCCGGATTAGTATCCGGGGTTCTGTACGAGCTGGTCGTTGGCGTCGATTTCCCGCTGGGGGATGGGGAACACCAGTACGTCAGCGTCCCAGGAAACGCCACGAACGTCGCGCTGCAGGCGGCGCAAATCGTGAATGCGGTTGCCCTCGAAGGCCAGCTCTACGCGGCGCTCGAGGATGATGGCCTCGATCAGTTCGTCGGCGTCAGCAAAATCATCGGCTTCGTAAGAAACGATGTCGCTGGCGTCACCCTGTACACCATCAGCGTCAACCCGGCGGATTGCCCGGTTGCGGATGGTGTTCAGCAGATCGATGCTTTCCTGGTTAATGCCGTCGGTACGGGCCAGTGCTTCGGCCCGCATCAGGTAGTAAGTAGCCAGACGCACCAGGACGTTATCGTCCGCGTTATTGGTGAAGTCTTCATACTTCTCTACGTTGAAGATGCCGTTGGACGTCAGCAGGGCCGCCCGCAGGTCGATGAGCGTATCACCGGCTGCTTCGGCTTCCATCATCTGTTCGTCGGTGATGATGGCCAGGTACCCGTTGTTTCGCAGGTCTTCGGAAACGACCACGTCACCACCACGACCGTTGATGTGGTGGAAGGTGGCCAGAGAGCCATTCACGCCGGGGTTGTCCTGAGCCGTATTGATGATGGCGAAGATTTCCTCGGAAGTTCCCTCGCTGAAGAACGGTTCTTCGGGAGAAGCCGTCAGGGTGTATCCGGCATCAATTACCTGCTGTGCCAGGGTGGCGGCACGGGGGTAGTCACGTTGCTGGAAGGCAATTTCGGCCAGGTAGGCAGTAGCGGCGGTGCTGTTAGCCCGGCCAGCGTCGTTGGTGGCGGGCAGCAGGTTAGCCGCTTCGGTGAAGTCCGCAATCACCTGGTTGTACACCTCCTCTACCGTGTTACGGGCGGGGAAGGTAATGTCCGGCGTATTGGCCACGGGCGTCAGCATGATGGGGACCCCCAGGTCGCTGGCACTGCTGCTGCTCCAGGGCTTGCCGAAGTAGCGTACGAGTTCGAAGTGCGCCAGTGCGCGGAGGAAGAGGGCCTCGCCGCGCAGTTGGTTAGCGACATCAGCCGTCAGGGCGGGGTCATCGATGGTGGCAACACCGTTCAGCACCAGGTTGGTGTGGTTGATGGACAGGTAGGCGTTAGACCACATGCCACCGGCTTCGCCGTTGAAGGCCGTCATTTCCCGGTTGAACATGTCGATGTAGCTCGGGAAAGATCCCCGCCACTCGGCGTTATCGGAAAGTACGTTGGCGTTGATGGACGTGCCCGTGGCACCGTAGTCAGACCGCTGAACGGCTTCGTAGGCACCGATCAGGGCAGTTTGCAGACCGGCTACGTCAGAGAAGGCAGCGGAAGAAGGTAGAGATTGTGCCGGTTGGGGCGTCTCCAGGTAATCCGTACAGGCGGAGGCGAGGCAAATTACCAGGCCGGCCAGTAGGTATAATTTCAGTTTTTGCATGGTTGCAAATCTTTTTTCAATTAAAGGTTGAGGTTGAATCCGAAGGAAAGGATGCGGGTTTGCGGACGGCTGAAGAAAATTTCACCCTGGCGGAAACCATTTACGTCCTGGCCGCTGGCTTCGGGGTCAAGACCGGCAAAGTCGGTGAAGGTGAGCAGGTTAGCACCGCTCACGTACAGGCGCAGGTTGGTGTTGCCCTGACCGATGTTCCGGAAAGTGTACCCCAACTGAACGTTACGCAGACGCAGGTAGTCGGCGTCGGAGAGGTAACGCGTAGAGTGCTGGCCACCGTTGTTACGACGACGAGCCTCGGGCACGTTGGTGTTAGTGTTGTCGGGCGTCCAGGCGTTCAACTGGGTCGTACGCTGGTTCCAGGTCGCACCGAGGTTGTTCTCCACGAAGCGGCCTTCGCTCAGGTAGAGCTGGTGACCAACGGCACCCTGGAACTGGAAGCTGAAGTCCAGATCCTTGAAGCGCAGGTTACTGCCGAATCCGTAAGTCAGGTCGGGCAGCGGGTTGCCGGCAACGATGCGAGAGTCACCTCCGGGGAAAACATTGGTGGTATTGCCTTCCGCGTCAATGAACAGGGCGTCACCGTTGGCGGGGTCGACACCAGCGTACTGGGTCAGGAAGAAAGAGCCAATGGCCTCTCCTTCACGTACCAGGGCACGACCTTCCGTAATGTCGTCGGCTTCGCCATCACCGTTGTTGTCAATCAGGCGGAGCACTTCGTTGTCCAGGGTAGCACCATTAACGTTGAAAGTCCACTGGAAGTCCGGGCGGTCAACCAGGTTAAAGTCCAGCAGGAATTCAAGACCCTGGTTGCGAATTTCGCCGGCGTTCACCGTCAGGGAAGAAATACCGTTCGTTTGGGGCTGGGGTACGTCAAGCAGCAGGTCCGTGCTGGTCTTGATGAAGTAACCAATGCTACCGCTGAGGAAACCGTTGGTGGTCTCGAAGTCCACCGCAGCGTCTACCGTACGGGCCGTTTCCCAGGTCAGTTCGGTGTTTTCCAGCTGAGAAAGGAGGAAGCCGGGAATGAAGTTGTAGTCGTTGCCGAAGGACACCAGACCACGGGAGTCGAAGTTGCCGATACCGGCGTTACCCGTTACCCCGTAGCTACCACGAATCTTCAACTGCTTGAAGGGACCACCGTCCATATCACGGGCCAGGTCATAGGCCGCAGACACGGCGGGGAATACCCCGTAGTAGTTGTCGGAACCGAAGCGAGAGCTACCGTCCAGACGTACGCTGGCGTTCACGAAGAACTTATCGTTGAGCGAGTACACACCGCGCAGGAAGTAGCCCACGAAGCGGAACTGGGTGTTGAAGCCACCACCACCGGTGATTTCGGCGGCACTGTTCAGCGTCAGCAGGCGGTCGTCGGCGAAGGTGTTACCGTTTACGCCCAGGGTGTTGGTCTCCTCGTTCTGCACGGAAAAACCAGCGGTAAGGTCAAGCTCAGAGTTGCCAAATGCGAACAGATAAGATGCCGTGTTGTCCCAGGTGTAGTTCAGTACTTCCTGGAAGTTGGCCGAACCCGTACCTCCGGAACCGAATCCGTCAGTGGTCAGGGAGCTGGACTTCTGGTTGTCGCGGAGCGTCAGGTACTGCGTACCAAAAGAAGAGTTCAGTTTCAGGCCGGGGATGGGCTCAAAACCAACGAAAGCTTTGGCGATCACCTGGTTAGACGTCAGCGAGATGTCCTGTCCTTCGATGTTGATTAGTGGAGAACCGGCAAACTGGGCGCGTCCCGTGCTCGTGCGGAGGATACCACCGCGAGTATTACCGTTCTCGTCAAAGGGGTCGAGGTTGGGGAAAGCCAGCGCAGCGTAGGTCTGCGGAGAAGCTACGTTGTTGTCCTCATTCTGGCGGGTGTTGACCGTACGGGAGGGGTTGATGTTCAGGCCAACGCGCCATTTATCACCCAACTTCTGCTCGAGGTTGATGCGGATGTTGTAGCGCTCCAGACCAGTACCTTCTACCCAGCCCTCTTCGTTGCGGTAAGTACCGCCGATGAAGTAAGCCAGGTCGTTAGTACCTCCGGAAACGTTAGCACTGGTCTCGTTCAGCAGACCGGTACGGGTCACGCGGTCCAACCACTGGGCGTCGGGCTCAGAAGCGGGGTCAGCGTAGAGGTCAGAGGAGTTAGGGTCGCCACCGCCAGCGAGGAAAGCGCGGTTCCAGAGCTCAGCGTACTGAGGGCCGGAAAGCAGTTCGTACTGGTTGGTAGGGTCGGTGAAACCCGTCTGGTGGTTTACGGACACCTGGGCGGGACGGTTGAAGTTACCGGACTTGGTGGTAATGATCACTACACCGTTAGAGCCACGCGAACCGTAGATGGCCGCAGAGGCGGCATCCTTCAGTACGTCGATGCTCTGGATGTCGGCGGGGTTAATGTTTACCAGGGGGTTGGTACCCGGGCCACCCAACTGGGAACCCTCGATGTTGGAGTTGATGATTACCCCGTCCACTACGTACAGCGGCTGGTTGTCACTGTTGATGGAGCCGACACCGCGCACGCGTACGGAGGTCTGGGCACCCAGCGTACCGGAGTTGGAGTTGATCGTTACCCCGGGGAGTCGACCCTGCAGGGCATTCTCAAAGTTGGTGATGGGTACGTTCTCAAAGGCTTCCGTCCCCACCGAGGCGATGGAGGTCGTCAGGCGGCGGCGCGTCTGCGTACCGTAACCCGTGACTACCACCTGCTCGAGGGTGGTGGAGCTTTCGGCCAGCACAATATCGTAGGAAGTGGCGCCGGTGAGCATAACCTCCTTGGTGTCAAAACCAGTGTAGGTCACAATCAGTTGCTCGGCGTTCGCGGGAAGATTGAGCGTGAAGTTACCGTCAAGGTCACTGACGGTACCCGTGGTGGTACCAGCAACCAGTACGGAAGCACCAATCAATCCTTCCCCGGATTCATCGGTGATGGTACCGGTAATGGTTTGGGCGTGCAGCGTGGCAATACCACAAAGCAACAGCACCCAACTAAGGAGTTTAATTCGTCGCATATAATTATGGATTTAAGAAATAAAGGTGTGCAACAGCGGAGAATCCGCCATGCCCCCAAAGACCATGCGGGTCAAATGTTGCCCCGGCAAATGTTGTCTCAAAATGGTTTTATGTGGGCACTCGGAAGAACGTAGCACCAATGAAAGAAGCTGCTTGGTGGTTGCGGGATTTTGGCGTCAACTGTCGCTCGGAAAACAGACTTATCCAATTTGAGATTTAAATGACGGAGGCCAATGAACAGAAAAGCATTGTTGTACGTTTTACGGCTTTTTTAATACTGTCGATACAGTTGCAATTAATTCTGGTGTAGAGAATTTTGCATCGAATTCGCATATCCTGCTCCGCTCCATGAAGGGGAAGATGGATTATTGCTTTGTCTATTTGGGGGTGTTTGATTGTCAGGGAATTAGGTCATAATTCTTGTTCCTCCCCCAACATCTCTATTGCTTAATTACCCTAATGGGGGAGCATCGCTCGTATTCCAGCAGGCCGCTTTCGTCAGTCCCCCCTTCCGGGCGGCCAACACGCCAAACCGGATATCATCAATTCCGCCCATAGCGTGGGCGTCGGGATTGATACTGATGGGTACCCCCCGTTCCATGGCGTAGGGAATCCAGGTCCAGTCCAGGTCCAGCCGATAGGGGTTGGCGTTCAGTTCAATCACCACCCCGTGTTCGGCACAGGCATCAATAATCCGGGTATGATCAATGGGGTATCCGGCGCGGCTGAGCAGGAGTCTTCCGGTAGGGTGGCCCAAAATGGTCGTGTGGGGATTCGCAATTGCCCTCAGTAGTCGCTCGGTGGCCGATTCTTCCGTCATGTTCAGGTTACTGTGAACCGAAGCGATGACCACTTCAAAGCCCGCAAGCACCTCGTCGGGGTAATCCAGGCTACCGTCGGCCAGGATGTCACTCTCAATGCCTTTATAAATTCTGAAGGGAGCAAGCTCTTCGTTCAGTTGGTCCACTTCCGCCCACTGTTCGCGTACCCGGCCTTCGTCAAGTCCGTTGGCGTAAAATGCGGCTTTGGAATGGTCCGTGATGACCAGGTAGGCGTACCCCCGATCACGGGCCGCCTCCGCCATTTCCCGCAGCGAATGAATGCCGTCGCTCCAGGTGGAATGACTGTGGACCACTCCGCGGATGTCCGTGACTTCCAGGAGCTCCGGAACGCGATCGGTGGTGGACAGATTCAGCCCCCAGTCCGATTCCCGGAGTTCGGGGGGGAGATAGGTGGCGCCGACCTTGTCGAAAACCGCCCGCTCTTCGGTTAGTCCCGTAAAGTCGGTTTCCGGAAAGGCCGCAATGAAGGCCCGCAGGAACTCCCCGGAGCCGGTGAACCGAAACTGCTTTGAGCCGAAGTTCTCGGCCGCACAGTGATGGATGGTCACGGGATAGTCCTGATAGGATCCCCGGGTGAGGTGCTCTTCTTGCCCCGAAACGACAAGATTGTCCAGTTGGGCGATCGCCGCGGGTGCCGCGGTGGTCAGTACGGCCAGGTGGGTCAGGGTGGGGCAGGCCCTCCGCAGGGCACCGGTCAGTTCGTGACGGGCGTCGGGAAAAGCTTCCTTTAGGGCAGCGAGAAGTTCGCGGGCGGGCTTTTCCAGGGTGCGGTAGTGGTACTGTCCCTGACTACGCTGATGAAATTCCAGTTTCTCCTTCAGGGAGGCCTGAGTTTTGGCCCCGAAACCCTTCAGTTCGACCAGCCGGTTTTCGTTGATGGCGTAGAGTAATTGCCCGATGGAAGTCACGCCCAGTCCGTCCCAGACGGCCTTGACCTTCTTGGGACCGAAACCGGAGATGTTCAGCATTTCCCGGACGCCCTCCGGCGTTTGCTCGCGCCACTTCTCCAGCGTTGCCATGGCACCCGTAGTGGCCAGCTCGTGAATCTTTCCGGCGATGGCCTTCCCCACGCCGTCCAGTTGCTGAAGCTCCTCCTCGGTCATGCTGGCCAGCGGCCGGTCGTCTTTACGCAGTTTATTGTAGGCATTGTTGTAGGACCGGATCTTGAACGGATTATCCTGATGTAATTCCATCAGGCGGGCAAGTTCACGGAAGTGGCGGGCAATGTCAACGTTGGTCATGCGGCGAAGATAGGTGTTCTGGCTAAGGCTGAGGAGAAGGCTAAAGCTAAGAAGGAGGCCCCCGGAAAAGGCTTGCTCCGCAAGCCGGTCGCAAAACTGAGGAGAAGGCTAAGGCTAAGACTAAGAAGGAGTCCCCCGGAAAAGGCTTGCTCCGCAAGCCGGTCGTAAAACTGAGGAGAAGGCTAAGACTAAGAAGGAGCCCCCCGGAAAAGACTTGCTCCGCAAGCCGGTCGTAATGGTTTTGCTTTCCAGTTCTCCGTTCCCCGCGTCAACTGCCGGGTACCCCGGCTGCTCAAGCGAACTACCCTGCACCTGCGCTCCGTCGCCCGCTAATGGCATCGACGCCCCCGAAAGCCGAGGAACTCTGAATGGACGCCCAAAATGTTGTACCCGCCTCCATGATCTCTCGCCGCTCCGGCCAAGTGAGGGGACTTCCGTAGCTTTGGAGCCTACCCGTCGATACCAAAATGAATGATCCAAGATTTCTTGCTCTACTGCTGGTGCTACTCTTTTCCGCCTGTAGTGGAAATGCCCCCGAAGACGAAGCCATGGATACCTTAATTACGGACAACGTCTTGCGCGAACCCGACAAGCTGGAAAAGATTGCGGTGTATCAGGTATTCACCCGTCTGTTCGGAAACCAGAATACGTCGAACGTTGTCTACGGAACGGCGGAACAAAATGGCGTCGGCAAATTTGCGGACTTTACCCCACGGGCCCTGGAGGCCCTGCGCGATATGGGCTACACTCACGTGTGGTATACCGGCGTACTGGAGCACGCCGTCGTTCGCGATTACCGGGAATACGGTATCCGATTGGATGACGCCGACGTCGTCAAGGGGCGGGCGGGCTCTCCCTACGCCATCAAGGATTACTACGACGTCAATCCCGATCTGGCCGTTGACGTGGACCGCCGGCTAGAAGAGTTTGACGAACTGGTGGAGCGGACCCACGCGGCGGATATGAAGGTGATCATCGACTTTGTCCCCAACCACGTTGCCCGCGACTATTATTCGGACAAGAAGCCGGCGGGAGTGGTGGATCTGGGGGCAGAAGACGACACCTCCGTGCGGTTCTCCCCCAACAATAACTTCTACTATCTGCCCGGGGAGTCCTTCCGGGTTCCCGAAGGGTACGTCCCCCTCGGCGACTATTCCTTCCCGACCAAGGACGGAAGCTTCGCGGAAAATCCGGCCAAGGTTTCTGGCAACAACGCCATGACCCCGCAGCCTAGCGTAAACGACTGGTTTGAGACCGTCAAGCTGAATTATGGCCTGGACCTGGATAATGACGAGGCCAAGCACTTTGAGCCCATTCCCCGAACCTGGCACCAAATGTTGGAAATCCTCACCTACTGGGCCGAACGCGGGGTGGATGGGTTTCGCTGTGACTTTGTGCAGTTTACGCCTTACGAATTTTGGGGCTGGGCCATCCCTCAGGTAAAGGCCGTCAATCCGGACATCATTTTTCTGGCGGAGATCTACGTGCCGGAATGGTACGATGATTACCTCACGCAGGGAAAATTTGATTACCTGTACGATAAGGTGCAGCTATACGATACGCTGCGCCACCTGATGACGGGCTCGGGCAGTACGGATAACCTTCCCGGAGTGTGGAAGGCCCTCGAGGGGCAGAACAAGCACCTGCTCCGATTCCTGGAGAACCACGACGAACAACGCATCGCCTCCCGCTTCTTTTCCGGAGACCCGCGCTACGCCATCCCGGCCATGGCCGTCAGCGCGCTTTGGTATACCGGTCCGGTCATGGTCTACTTTGGCCAGGAAGACGGGGAGCCCGCCCTCGGGGCGAGTGGCTTCGGCGGGGATGACGGCCGAACGACGATGTTCGACTACTGGAGCGTGCCCGAACACCTCAAGTGGGTAAACGGTGGTGCTTTCGACGGAGGTGGCCTGAGTGAAGAGCAGCGGCAACTCCGTGCCTTCTACCGGACGCTCCTGCGTCTGTCCACGGAACTGCCCTCCGTGGCCCGGGGAGACTTTCTGGATTTACATCCCTACAACCGGGCGGTGAACAGTGCGGGATATACCGATAAGCAGTATGCTTTTCTCCGGTACACCGAGGGAGAGGTCGTCCTGGTGGTGACCAACTTTGCCGACGATGCTCCTCAGTCGCTGGAGCTGGCCGTACCGCCCAGTGCCCTGGAGGTCGTGGGATTGGATCCGGCCAAACCATATACGTTTACGGATTTACTGGGGGACGCTGCCGACGCCAATTTAGTGGAGGGAACGGTTTCCCTGACGCTTGCTCCGCTTTCCGCCCACGTCTTTCGTTTTACTCCCTAAAGGGTATCCCGCCAACCGTTATGTCGATAACTGGAATTCTTCCTCCACTACTTTTCTGCCTTTTATTTGCCATACCTACCTGGTGGTTGTGGCGCATCGGCCGACGGCCATGGGCCTTCGTTCCCGGAGCGATCGGTTTACTGCTGGTGTTTTTCACCCTTACGGTGTTTTTCCAGGACCGCCTTCGGGTGCAACAGGACCGGGCAATTGTCCAGCTTTTGGAGGAACTGAACCGGGAGGACCTCTTTGAGCTCAACGACTTAGCGGAAGTGGAGGACCGCCTGTTCCTGGCCAGTTCCGCGAGCCAGGCCCTGTACCGTGCCCGCACCCAACTCCCCGAGCGGGCGCCGGCCATTGACAGCACCCTGGGGGTGCTGGCTTCCTGGGTAGCCGACCGGGACAACCTCCGACAGTGGGGCCGGGGCGTCAACCGTGACCGGGAGGTGTTTTTCCTGGCTCACGCCGGCATCACCCTGGGCCATTATCAATTGGCTACCGGGAACGACTCCTACGGTGAGTCCTTCCGCCTCGTCGGGGAACACATCGGTAAACGACTACAGCGGGGGCGGTACAAGCATCTGGGGAGCCGGGCCGGTGAGGACTTTTTCCGCCCCGCCGACAACGCCGCGGCCACCTACGCCCTCCGCCTGTACGACCAATACGCCGGCACCGACTACTCCCGGGCCACCCTGGCCGACTGGACTTCCTACATTCGCGATGAACTGCATTACCAGGAATCCCGCTTGCCCTGTGCGGCCTTCAGTTCTACCAACCGATGTCGCCTGGAACCCACGGCTACGGCTACGGGACTGTACATCTGCTACCGGGCCGCGGCTATCCCCGAAGAAACCCAGACCGACATTCCCTGGCAAGAGTGGAAGCACTACTTCAAACAGGGTAGTGGCAGCCCCTTCTCGGTGGGGGTGAGGCCCAATATGCGCGACGGTGAAACGGCCCGCTTCTGCGACCTGGGCGCCATGCCCCTGGCCTGTAACCAGTACGAAAATGAAATCGGACTCTGGGCCGCCGCCGAATACGGAGGCTGGTATACCTACTTCCGGATGTTTTCCGTCCGGGTACTACAGGACTGGTTCGGCCGGGAGGCCGACCTGGGCACCCTGCGGCCCGTCCGGAGGATACCCTATCTCACCGAACTTAGTCTGAGCGCCCTGGGGATGGGTCATCCCTAGTATTTTCCCTCGGGTAGATTCCGCAAATCGTTGGGGGGCAATTTTTTCTTGCCTGGTGACCTTCCCACCCTGCTTTAGCGTGGGCGTGGGGGTAAATCCCCGAATGAATAGGTAGAAATACCTGCTTAGCGGTGATGTATTTGGATTAAGGGGAGGGAAATCACTTGTTTGTGGTCAAATGCTACTTCACTCTGGGAAAGATGAAGCTTTCCTACGGATGAAGTAGTGTATGGGTCCAGAATTAATCACCTGAAAACAAGCATTTAAACCTCGAATGCGGTAGTTTGGCACCACCGTTACGGATTCAACACAAAAGGAATGAAGAAGAAAAAAAAGAAGGAGTTGTCGCTTGACTCCAATGACTTCAAGGGTTTCTCAAAACGCTGGCAGCGCTGTCGCTCGGAAGACTTGCCGGGCCTGTTCTACGCCTACGACCAAGCAGAGAACCAAACCGAACGTATCGTTAGCTTTTTCCTGGACCACAAGCAGGTTAAGGAACTCAAGCGCCGGACAAAATCTCTGAAGGGTACGCCCTACTACCTGGTATATCTGGGTCTGGAAAAGGGATACGACGGGGAGTTTGCTCCCGAAGATCCCCACTTCAAACCCATCTTACAGGTCCGGGACCAGGATTCCGATCAGTATACCAACGGCTTCTTACTCCAATGGGACGCTGACCCTTCCTTTCCCACCAATCCGAACGAGTCCATCGAGAGCGGGCCAGACGCCATCTCCGGAGCGGCGGCCTTCCTGTTTGCTCACCACTGGCTGGAAACGAGACACGAGGACCTGGGCGTACCGTTTGAGTCCAATGCCTACATGCTGGGGCGGCGGGTGAAGGCCTACCGGTTCTCCAACCAGGAGAGCCAGGAGATCACCAAGTCCATCGCGAATTTTGGGGACAACCCCGTCCGGGTCTACGTTCACCTGGGGCGCGGTATCAGCGTCAGCACCCACCCCTTCAGCTTCCGTCCGGTGCTGCAGGTAAAGCCTGACGTGGGGGATGATCCCCGCAAGAAACGCTTGGCGGACGAGGACGACGATACGAGTTACTACGACTTCAGCCAACCCATTCCTCCGCAAAACCCCTAACGCTTGTGCTCCCCGGGCACAAGTCAACCCTAGATGGCCAGCTTATGGAACCCTGGATGGACTGGTTTAGAAATGCTTCCTCTTACTCCGTCATTATCCCGTTCCTGCTGGGGTGGTTCACCTTCCGTCGGCACGACTGGAGTCAGCGCATGGTGTTTTATCTGGTGGCGCTGTCTTTGGTAACCGAGTTGGTGCTGGTTATCTATCGGTTAATCATTGAACAGTTGGAGATCACCGGGAACAACCTGCCCCTGCTGCATCTCTTTACCTGGGCGCAAACCGTCTTGCTGTTGCTGGCCTACCGCTCGGTGTTTCGGGAGGCGGGGAAGTTGAGCTGGTTGAAGTGGATTCTGGGGGGATTCACTGGGCTGGTGATCATCAATGCGCTCTTCATTGATGGGGTATTTAACTTCAATACCACGGTGAGAACCACCCAGAGTGTACTGATGCTCAGCGTGATATTTTACTACTTCTATCAGTTGCTCCAAAAGCTGCAGATAGATCGGCTTGAACGCGAGCCGCTGTTCTGGATCAGTGCGGTGTTGACCATCTATTTTTCCGGCAACTTCATCGTATTTCTGATGACGGACGTGCTCAAAAATGACGCCCTGACATTTTGGTCAGTGTACTCCGTTCATTCCATTCTCAACATCATCGTGAATCTGGTCTACGGCGTCGCATTCTGGGTCCGGTCAGGAAAAAAACTCCAAGCCAATGTCGGATAGATTACTTACTTTGTCACTAGTATTGGAATCAGGAACGGGCTTACCTTTTCCCGAGTTACTCGAGATAGCACCTCTTCCCCCATTTGCGAATTGGCCGTGGTGAATATTGCCTTAGCATTATGGGAGAGATTGAGAACATAGCGTTTCCACTGACCACCGTATTGGGCAGTATCATTGGCATGCTTTTACTAGCGGTTGCCCTGGTCGTCTTTTTTGTGGTGTATCAGCGAAGGCTCCTGGCCCAACATCGGCAGATGCAGCAGGAGGAAATCCGCCACCAGCAGGCCTTGCTGGCGGCTGCGGTGGACGTGCAGGAAGCCGAGCGCCGGCGCATTGCCCGTGACCTTCACGACGATATCGGCAGCCTCCTCACCGCCGCGCGATTGTATCTGCGGCAGATGAAGGCGGGGGGTGATGCCGGGAGAAACGAAGAGATCCGACAGGAATCACTGAATATTCTTGATGAAATCATCCAGAATACCCGCCGGATAACCCACGATTTGTTACCGGCTGAATTGGAAAAATTCGGCTTCATCGCGGCCGCAGAGGATCTCTGTGACCGACTCAATAATAGCGGAGGAGTTTCCGTCGACTTCACCGCCACGGTGAACAAACGGCTGCCCGAGCAAAAGGAAATTGCCCTCTATCGGGTACTGCAGGAACTACTAAACAATACCATCAAACACGCGGAGGCGAAGCGGATCGAAGTCCACGCTGATTGGCTGCGGGACCGGTTCCGGTTTGCCTATCAGGACAACGGCAGAGGGTTTGAAATGCCCGAGCGTGGAACCTCCACGGGAGGACTAGGACTGAAAAACATTGAAAGCAGAATCTCTCTGGTGGGGGGCTCGGTAGACTACCGTGCCGCTCCGGGCCAGGGCGTTTCCGTGAATATTGATTTACCGATTACTCAGGAAAGCACTTCGAACTAAATAGAACCCAAGTATGAGCCTTAAAAATGTAAGAATTGCCATCGTTGATGATCAGAAGCTGTTCCGTGGAGGACTGAAAATGATCCTCTCGGGAGTAGCTGACTTCCGGGTTGTTTTTGAAGCTGGCAACGGCAAACAATTCTTTGACCGCCTGGCCTTTGAGCCGGTGGATATCGTCATCCTTGACGTGGAAATGCCCGTTATGGACGGCATTTCTACGCTCCAGCAAATTCGGAAATCTCACCCGGACGTCAAAGTCATCATGCTGACCATGCACGAGAGTGAGCGCCTGATCAATCACCTGATGCAACAGGGGGCCAACGGATTTCTCCTCAAGGATGAAGACCCCGAAGTTGTGATCCAGGCCGTACGCCGGGTTGCTCAGGATGGGGTGTATTTCCGAGACTACGTTTCCCAGGCGTTGCTAAAAAGTAACCGGGCGCGCAACGGTCAGGGGGGCACGCGAACCATGCTCAAAGCCCGCCTGAGTGACCGGGAACTGGAGGTGCTCACCCTGATTTGCCAGGAATATACCAGTAAGGAAATTGCCGATCAGCTGTACATCAGTGTCCGTACGGTGGAGGGGCACCGCCGAAGCCTGCAGGAAAAAACGGGCTCACGCAATCTGGCGGGACTCGTGCTCTACGCCGTCAACAACGGCATTGTCTAGGGGCTCGGGACGAATTATCTGGGCGCTGCGCGCAGGTGCCAAGCAACCCTGGTATTCAGCCGGGATGCCGGGAAACGAAACCTCGTCTTTACAGGCGGGTTCTGGCCACAATGCTCCGGCCCAGGGTAACCTCATCGGCGTATTCCAGCTCACCGCCAAAGGATACGCCGCGCGCAATGTTGCTGACGGATACGTCCACGTCCTGCAGTTGGCGATTGATGTAGAAGATGGTGGTGTCGCCCTCAATGGTGGGACTGATGGCCATGATGATCTCCTGCACGTCCGGATGCTTGGCTCTTTCCAGTAGGGTATCGATGTTGAGGTCCGCCGGGCCGATGCCCTCGATGGGGGCAATGACGCCTCCGAGCACGTGGTAGCGCCCCCGGTATTGTTGGGTATCCTCGATGGCCATGACGTCCCGGATGGATTCCACGACGCAGATCAGGCTCGGATCCCGCCGCTCGTCCCGGCAGATGGTGCAAATGTGTTGATCGCTCAGGTTGCCGCACACCGTACAGTGCTGAATGTTCTCCCGCATGGTGGCAATTGCCCGGGCGAAGGCCACACTGTCTACGGTGGGTTGCTGGACTAAATGGAGGACTAAACGGAGCGCGGTTTTCTTGCCAATTCCGGGTAATCCGGCAAAAGCATTCACGGCATCCTCGATGAGCTTGGAAGAGAATTGCATAACGGCTAAAACAATGGTCGGGGCATACTGTTTCCCTAGCGTCTTGTAATTACGATAAATTGGTGGCAAATTTGCCGCCCCAAATCACCCAAGAATTTGCGGCGGCTGCCGCACACCCAAAAATACAATTATGGCCGAGGTAATTCGCATGCCCCGCATGAGCGACACGATGGAAGAGGGAAATATTGTTGACTGGCTCGTTGAAGAAGGCGATGCCGTCGAACCCGGCCAGACGCTTGCGGAGGTGGAAACGGATAAGGCGACCATGGAGCTGGACTCCTACTTTGAGGGCGTCCTGCTGCATATTGCCGTGAAGGAAGGCGCAGTACCCATTGACGGGATAATTGCCGTCATCGGAGAGGAAGGTGAAGACTGGAAGGCCGCCCTGGCCGCGGCCGAAGGTGGCAGCAATGGTGCCGCCGCTGCGGAAGAAGCCCCCGCCGCCGAGACCGCTTCCGAACCCGCCAAAGCCTCCGAGGCCGCGGCACCTGCCCCGGCACCTGCCGCCGCTGCTCCGGCTACGGACGATCGGGTAAAGGCCAGTCCGCTGGCCCGCGCGATGGCCAAAGAAGCCGGTCTTGACCTGAGCTCCATCAGCGGAAGCGGAGAAGGTGGCCGCATCATTAAGCGCGACGTCGAACAGGCCAGTACCGCTGCTCCTCAGCCTGCGGCCCCGGCACCTGCGGCCACGCCAGCTCCGGCCCCCGCCGCTGCCCCCGCGGAAGCTCCCGCAGCCCCCAACGTGCCGGCCTTTGCCTTCAACGCCGGTGAGGCGAATTACGAGGATACGCCCGTCAGCCAGATGCGGAAGGTGATCGCCCGTCGCCTCGGAGAATCGAAATTCTCGGCTCCCCACTTCTACGTTACCGTGGAAATTGCCATGGACAAAGTCTGGGAATTCCGTAAGCGCCTCAACGAAGTGGCTCCCGTGAAGATCAGCTTTAATGACCTCGTGGTCAAGGCCTGTGCGGTTAACCTGCCCAAGCACCCCGCCATCAACTCCAGCTGGATGGAGGATAAAATCCGGGCCAACAAAGACGTCAACATCGGCGTGGCGGTAGCCATTCCGGACGGGTTGCTCGTTCCCGTGATCCGTTATGCGAACATGAAATCCCTCAGCCAGATCAACACCGAGGTGAAGGAACTGGCCGGACGGGCGAAGAACAAAAAACTCAGCCCCGAGGAGATGAGCGGTAATACGTTCACCATCTCCAACCTCGGCATGTTTGGGGTCGAAGAATTTACGGCCATCATCAATCCGCCCGACGCCTGCATCCTGGCCGTGGGCGGCATCCAGGACAAAGCCGTGATCCGCGACGGACAGGTGGTTCCCGGTAAAACGATGAAGGTGACCCTGAGTAGCGACCACCGTGTCGTTGATGGTGCCAGCGCCGCCGCCTTCCTCAACGACGTGAAGGCCACGCTGGAAGACCCCATCCGTCTGATGGTGTAATTCCCCGACGGGAAAAGAATTGTTACTGGTGATCGGGCGAGCTGGACTCGCCCGATCCTGTTTGTGGTGCTGTCCTTCCCGCTTCGGTAAGGATATGGCTTCCTATTTTCCGTCTTGACCCCGTGCTTTTTAAGTAAAATGCCCATCAGTTTTCTACCTTAGGCCGTAAATTTTGCCACATGATCAAGTATTGCTATTCCCTTATTCTTCTCTTTTTTGCCGCTGGCCTTCAGGGGCAGATCACGGACCCCAAGGCTACCGAATACTATACGCCCGTCCCCCCGAAGGTTCAGGCCGGGGAGCACGTGAATACTCCCCCCAGTGATGCCATCATTCTGCTCGGCGAAGACGCTGATCCGGCCGAATGGGTGAGTGCCAACGGTGGTGGTCCCGTGGAGTGGACCCGGGAGGGTAATACGCTGACGGTCAAGCCCGGTGCGGGAGCCATCAAAACCCGCCGGGTATTCGGCTCCGTACAGTTGCACATTGAGTGGCGCAGCCCCAACGAACCCGATAAGGAAGGACAGGGACGCGGTAACAGTGGGGTTTTCCTACAGGAACGGTACGAGGTTCAGGTGCTGGAAAGTCACGGCAGTGATACCTATACCAACGGGCAGGCGGGCTCCCTCTATAAGCAAAGTCCACCGCTGGTTAACGCAACCCGTCCGATGGGAGAATGGAACAGCTACGACATCATCTTTAATGCTCCGGTCTTCGATACAAACGGCATGGTCGTTCGGCCGGCCTACGTTACGGTACTGCACAATGGCGTGCTGGTACAGAACCATTTTGAGCTCAAAGGCCCCACCGAATATATCGGCTTGCCCCACTACCGGGCGCACGATGATGGGAGCATCGTGCTGCAGGATCATTCCAATAAGGTTTCCTACCGAAACATCTGGATCCGGGAACTCTAGGGCCCACAAAGAATTCCGCCATGAAGGTGGTCATCGCTCCGGATAAGTTTAAGGGTAGCCTGAGCGGCCGGGAGGTCGCCCGCGCCATCGGGCGCGGGGTGCGACGGGTGTACCCCGATGCGGAAATCATCGAGCAGCCTCTTGCCGACGGAGGCGATGGCTCCCTGAGCCTGTTAAAAGATTTGCTGGGATTGCAGCGCCGACGGGTAACCGTTACCGGGCCGTTGCGCACGCCCGTCGAGGCCCATTATTTGCTGGGAGACGGGATGGCCTTTATCGAAATCGCGGAGGCCTGTGGACTGGTGCAGGTCCCGGAGGAACTCCGGAACCCCCGAAACACCACGACCATCGGGGTGGGCATGCTCATTGAGGATGCGCTGGCCCGGGGTGTCCGCCAGGTCCATCTTTTTCTGGGCGGAAGCGCCACCAACGACGGAGGTGCCGGGATGGCCGCCGCGGTCGGTTACCGGTTTTTCGGGGATAAGGAGCACGACTTCGTGCCCATGGGAGATTCGCTGGAATGGATCGTGCGGATCGACCAGAAGGACGTAAACCCCCTGGTCCGGGAGGTGGAATTTACCGCCGTTTGTGACGTGGATAACCCACTTTTGGGTCCCGAAGGCGCTACCTATACCTACGCTCCCCAGAAGGGGGCAAGTCCTGAGGATCTTCCGGAACTGGAGCGGAACATGCGGCATTTCGCCAGTCGGATCAACCACTGGTTGGACGTTGCGGTGGCCGATTTACCCGGGGCCGGGGCGGCCGGCGGACTGGGGGCCGGCATCGTGGCTTTTCTGGGTGGTCGGTTGGTGCCGGGCATTGACCTGATGATGGACTTGCTGGGGCTGGAAGAGCAGCTTCGGGGTGCGGATCTGGTCATTACCGGAGAGGGCCGCATTGATCATCAGACGGTACGCGGTAAGGTGATAAGCGGCGTTACCCGACGGGCCCGCACGGCGGGGGTAGAGCGGGTGATTGCGCTGGGAGGGGGCAGCTCCCTGACGGAGTCGGAGCGCCAGGAACTGGGGCTGGACCGCGTGGCCGCCCTCCTGGAGATGCCGGGCGTAGATCTCCGGCGGGCCATGCAGGAGACGAGCCAATTGCTCGAAGAGCTTACCGTCAACACGCTTCGCGGGGAATAACTTACCTTCCGGAGGTTTTTACTCCGAGAGAATTCCCCCGAATGGACACCAAACGTATCGGCCTGGTCCTGGGCCCCCTGCTCTTTGCCCTGATTCTCGCCTTCGTTCGACCGGAAGGCCTGCCGGCCGCCGGTACCGCCGTTCTGGCCGTTACGGCCTGGATGGCCGTCTGGTGGATTACCGAAGCTATTCCCATTGCCGTTACGGCGCTGCTGCCCATCGTTTTGTTCCCCCTGACGGGGGCCATGGAAACGGCGGAGGCCACGGCTCCCTACGGACACTACCTGGTCTTTCTGTTCTTGGGGGGCTTCATCATTGCCATGTCCATCGAGAAGTGGAACCTTCACCGCCGCATTGCGCTTGGGGTGATTTACCTCATTGGCTCCAACCTGCGGTTGATCATTCTCGGGGCCATGCTGGCAACGGCACTTTTGTCGATGTGGATTTCCAATACGGCCACCTCCGTGATGATGCTGCCCATTGCCATGGCCATTGCGGCTCAGTTGAAGGATGACCCCAACACCGAAGAAAACGAGAACGCCATTTTTGGCAAGGCCCTGATGCTGGCCGTCGCCTACAGCGCCTCCATTGGCGGGATGGCCAGCCTGATCGGTACCCCCGTCAATATGGTTTTCGTCGGACAACTTGAAACCGTGTACGGCGTGGACATCGGGTTCATGGAATGGTTCAAGTTGGGGTTCCCCATTTCTCTGGTCCTGTTATTCATTTGTTGGGTATACCTGACCCGGGTGGCCTTCAAGTTTCGGTCAACGGGCTTTTCTGGTGGTCGTCAGGAAATCCGCCGATTACAGCGAGAGTTGGGGCCCATTACCACCGAAGAGATCAAGGTGCTCGTCGTTTTCGTGCTGACGGCCCTGGGGTGGATCTTCCGGAAATCCATCCTGGCCCCCCTCATTCCGGGAATTAGCGATACGGTCATCGGTATGACCGGTGCTTTTGCCCTGTTTCTGTTACCGGGCAAGGATAATGGGAGCCCCTTGCTGAGTTGGAAGGAAGCGGTCAAGCTGCCCTGGGGAATCGTACTCCTGTTGGGGGGAGGCTTTGCGCTGGCGGCGGGTTTTGCCGCCAGTGGACTGGCGGACTACATCGCCGCTTCCCTCACGGTGCCCGACGGGGTAGGGCTTTTCGTGGTAACGCTGGTGGTCGTTGCCGCGGTAAACTTCATGACCGAAGTGACCAGTAACGTGGCTACCACCTCCATGCTGATGCCCGTGCTGGCCGCCGCGGCTATCCCCCTGGGGATTCATCCCTACACCCTGATGGTGCCCGCCACGCTGGCCGCCACCTGTGCCTTTATGCTGCCGGTAGCTACGCCCCCCAATGCCGTCGTTTTCGGTTCGGGGTACCTGACCATTCCGGATATGGTGCGGGCCGGGTTACGGCTGAACCTGATCTCTATCCTCATCATCGCCCTCGTGGGGTATTTCATCTTACCCTTGCTCTGGAATTTTCAGCCGGGCGTCTTGCCGGGGTGGGTCGAATAGTGGAGGCGCAATAGCCGCGGCGAGCCTAGCGAGGTCGAAAAGGGCAACGGCCCCGAAGATTTCGGGGACCGGCGTCAGGTTTGGCCGATTGGCCGAGGGCCCCAATTGCACACCAGGGTAACCGGAGCACCAGCATGGGTTGTACGCATCTACTCATCATCAAACGGTAAAACCCTCCCGTTGCCATTGTTTATTCCGGGTCTTCGATCAGTACGAAACTTCGTACGAAGCGGTCTACCTGGCCCCCAAATTCGCTGGAGGTAGCGGAAATGGATGCCTTCAGGGTGAATTCATTGTAGAGGAGGTAGCCATCCAGGTCGAGGATGGTTGGAACGCAGCTTACGGTCTTCAAATCCTGAAAAGTAAGGTCGCCGATGCTGTAGGCGGGCACCATCGCTACGTAGTCTCCGGTAAACTTCTCGGCTCCGTCAAAGAACACACAATCCTTCTGGCTGAGGGTGGCCGTGGGGGGAGCATCAAGGCGGATGCTGTCGGAGCCGTAAAAGAAAAACAGTTCCGTGGCCCGGCGATCCTCCGCGCTGATGAGCAGATTGCCGGGGCGTCTTTCGGCGGTGAACACTACGGGGTCGGCGTTGCCAAAAGTTTCGGTAAATTCAATTTCCGTGTCGCTGACCCCCGTTACCGTTAACCGAAGTTCCGGCCGGTCATTGGGAAGTGCTTCCCCGCACGAATAACTGATGGTCTGGTAGGCGTTCACCTGGCCGACTTCGGGGTCCTGGAAGTTGATCAGTCCTTCAGTAGGTGGGGTGGGCGTAGGGGTGACGATCGCTTGATCGTCGTCGCAGCCCGTCATAATGAGGAGGCTGGCCCCTAAGAGCAGGGGTAGGAACAGGTTCTTGGTCATAATCCGGAAAGATGGTCTGCCGGAGTAGACGGGGGGAAATGACCGGACGTTGGCCGCCGGGAGAAAAAATCCGGAAAACAAACACCCCCGCTGATAATGGCTATCAGCAGGGGCGTAAAATCACTCAAAATAGTTTGTAGTGACCAGCGTCAATGGGGTCCTGGGTGGACAGTGGAGGCTACTTAGCGTACCACCAATCTGCCGGTGTGTCTTTCTCCTTCGGTACCGACCCACGACAGGAGATACAGTCCGGGATTAAGGTTCAACAGGTCCACGCGGAAGCGCTCCGTTCCGGCGGGTACGTTAAGTTGTTGAACCTGGCGGCCGTCGGCAGAGAAGATGGACAGCCGGGTAGTTACGGACTGTACGGGCAGCTCCAGGGTCGTCTGGCCCGCGGCGGGGTTGGGGTAGACCTTCAGTCGTTTCGCGGTTACGAAATTGTTCCGAACCGGAACGAGACGGTCGATGTCGTGCTTACGAATGTGTCCGCCATCTCCTCCGGTGAAGAAGAACTTTCCGTCGGGGGTCAAACCGCCGCCGCGCAGGGCGGCGCAGCTGTAGTCCAGTACCTCAAAGGTTTGTCCGCCGTCGGTAGACCGCCGGAAGGTGCCGTTATTGCCGCTCTCGTAGCGGGCGGCGTAGATGGCCGTTCCGTCGGGAGAAACCCGGTAGTTGCTGCCCCCGGCATCCCGATTCATCGTCCAGGTTTGCCCACCGTCGGTGGTGCGGTACTGGGTGGTGGAGGTAGCCACGTAGCCCTCGTCGGCGGAGGTGAAATAGAGGGAGGTAATGTCCGAGGAGCTGGTACTGGGTTTGGTCAGGTCCGTCCAGGTCAAGCCACCGTCCAGGGTCCGGCTCATCTGCCCCTGGAGTCCGCCGGCAAAGCCGACCTGATCGCTGATGAAGGCCATGGAGGCGGCCGCAAAGGTGGATGCCCCATTGGTGAGGGTCCAGGATTCACCTTCATCGTCGGAATAGGCCCCGGTTTCGAAGCCGTGGAGGTAAAGCCTTCCACTCGGTAGCCTTTCCATCTGGGTGTAGTTCTGGCGGTTGTTCGAGGGGTCTACCTCGAGGGTAGAGAACGTATTACCTCCGTCGCGGCTGATGCGGGGATCGGCGTTGGAATACAGAATAACGAAGGTGTCATCGGAGAGGAAGAAAATGTCTGATGCACGGGGAATACCGCCCACGTCATCGAGTTCCTCCCAGGTGTCTCCGCCGTCCCGGGTGATGACGGAAAATCCGGTGAAACCTACGGCTACTCCCAGCTCGTTCGTGCCAAATTCGATGTTGGTGACGCTACCACGATTGCCGCCAAAGGTGGTCTCCCAGTCCGTAAAGCCTGCCGGAGAATAAAAGACTTCACCCGCATCACTGGGGATGAAAAACTCGTCGCCCCGACGGTGGTAATTGTAGAAGCCGGGGCGCGTTCCCTGGGGAGTTGGGAAGTCTCCCCGCGTCCAGGTCGCGCCGCCATCCATGCTCGTCCACAGGTCGTTGACCAGCGCCAGGCAAACCAGGTGGGTTTCGGAGAAAGATTCCAGGTAGAGCGCCGCCCGGGGACCGTCGGTTACTTCCAGGTCGGTCCAGGTCACGCCGCCATCGGTCGTTCTCCAGAAACTGCGGCTGCTGCCCTCCTGGAACCACCCGTTGTCGGCGTCCCGGAAGTACATCGTACGAACACTTCCTCCCGGTAGGGTAAACCCGGTGGTGGACCAGGTAAGTCCGGCATCAGTGGTTTTCCTCAGGGCCTGTTCGTTATCCATGTAGTACCCGGTATTATTGTCCCCAAAGGCCATTTCATTGCCTTGCAGTACGTCTAGCGGGATGACCGTCCAACTGCTTCCTCCGTCGGTGGTGCGGAGGTATTGATCCCTCTGTCCGTCGCCAATGATGGTACCGCCGGCCAGCTGATGGAAGTAATCTACCATGTAGTCGTCGCCGCTACCAACCAGGGAAAAACTACCGTTGCTTTGTCGCTTGAAGATGGCGCCCTCTCCACCAATGACGGCCTGACTGCAGTCATCATTGGGACAGGTGACGGCGTAGAAATCGTATTCGCCCTCCAGGGCGGGCAGGACGGTCCAGCTTACCCCGGCATCCTGCGTTTGCGCCACCACGCCACAGGTGCCGACGGCGTACCCGAAGTCGTTGCCGTCAACGTAAACGTCCTGGAATTTGGTGTCGAAGTTTTTGGGATAGACGACGCCGTCCAGCTGGGCCAGCAGCAAGAAGGGCGTAAGGAGGAATACGGGAAGGATTATTCGTTTCATAATGAGTGATTTTAGAGCGAAGCGATTAGTGAGGTGTTGTTCATACCAAAAGTCTTCCTTTATCACTCACGCAACCTCCCCCTTATCAAGGATTCAAAAAAACTACCGGAATTCATAGAGAAGGCCATTTCTAACGGAAGAGAGCTCTCCGACGGGGAAGGGCACCTGGGCGCTTCCCTTCGCCGGAGAGCTCTGCGTCATGCGGGAGAACTGGCCTTACTGCCGTACGATCCTTGCCGACCGCACCGATCCGTTGTCGCCGGACCACCGCACCAGGTACATACCCTTCGGTAGCAGACCTACGTCCATCCGGTGAACCGGCTGGCCGGGCGCCACCCGATCTTCCTGGACCAACCTTCCGTCGGCGGAGAATACACTCACCGTAGCGGCCCGGGTTCCGGGCGGGACTTCGAGGGTAAGCAAGGTGCTTACAGGATTGGGAAAGACACGCAGGGGCTCCGCAACCGTCCGTTCCCGGACGGGGTTAACCACGTCGATGTCTACCTTGACGATGATGCCCCCGTCGCCGATGCCGTAGAAAAACTTACCGCTTGGCGTCAGCGTGCCTCCCCGGAAGGGGGCACATACGTAGGCGATTTCTTCCCAACTCTGGCCCTGATCGTAGCTCCGGTTGACGGTGCCGTTATTTCCCGTGGAGAAGGAGGCCACGTAAATCCCACCGTCGTCGGCGTTCAGCCGGAAATCGTAGCCCCCCGGACTGGCGCCCGTGTCCCAGGTGTCCCCTCCGTCGGTGGTGAGGTATACCCGACTACCGGTGGAAGTCATGCCATTGTTGGCGTCGAAAAAGTACAGACTCTCCAGGGGCTGGGTGGTCGGCAGGGTGATTTCCTGCCAGCTGAGTCCACCATCACGGGTGCGGTAAATGAACCGCGTACCCGCAACCCAGCCGTTGTTATCGTCGGCGAAGAACATGGCATCCGGGGTGCGGGGCAGGGAGACCGGAACGCTGGTGTAGGTGGTGCCATCGTCGGTATACAGGGCATTCTCCTGCCCCAGAAGGTATTGCCGCCCTCCGGGTAAGCGCTGGTAGTGGAAAACCTGCTGGTCTTCGCTGGGGACGGAAGCGGGGAGCCAGTCGGTGAAAGTAGCTCCCCCGTCGGTGGTCACCTGTGGGGAGAGGCCATTGGAGAAGAAGACGACCTCGTTTTCACTGAAGACTTCAATGTTGTAGTAAATGCCCGAACTATTGGGTCGGACTTCAATGGGGATCCAGCTGTCACCACCATCTTCGGTTTTCAGGGCCCGGCCGAAATTTCCGGCCGCATAACCCACCTCGTCGTTCGCAAAGGCAATGGCGAGCAGGCGGGCGTCGCGCTCTCCCGGAATTTGGGAGACAAAGTCTTCAAAGCCACTTGCGGAGTAATACACGGCCGAAATGGCGCCCAGGATCCAGACGTTATCTCCCCGCTTATGGTATTTGCCCCGTATCCCGGTGGCAATTTCTCCGGAAGCGGGCCGTACCCAGGTGGCGCCTGCATCAGCACTCAGGTAGGTGGTGTTGAAGCCGGTGGCCACCCCGATGGTGTCGGGGGAAAAGGCGATGAAGTAATCCGCGGTTCTGACGTTGACGTCCGGGGTGACGGTGGTGAAGGTCTGGCCGCCGTCCAGGCTGCGACTGATGTCGTAAGCTGCATCCATGAAAAAGATGACGTCGTCGTCAAAGGTGAAAATTTTGCGGAAGGTGGTGTCGTGGGTGTAACCGGTTTCCTGCCAGGAAACGCCCTGGTCTTTGGTGTTGTAGATTTTCTGGTCATCTCCGAGGAAGTAGCCATTGGCGGCCGTGGGGAAAGACATATCGTCCCGCAAGTTAACGGGCAGGGTCAGGGCACTCCAACTCTGGCCACCGTCGGTGGACCGGTAGTATTCATCCTGACCGAGGTCCGCGATCACCACCTGGTCGGTGAGCCAGTGAATATTCTCTACGCCAAAGGGCGTGCCAAATTCCTGGGTGACGGTCCAGTTGCCGTTCCCCTGGCGGAGGGCCAGGTAGCCGGTTCCCCCGACCACCACTCCGGCGGCACAGCCGGCGGGGGAGCACCCCACGGCACCGTAGTTATCGTCCGTCAGCGGACCGTCGATCAGGGACCAGTTGGCCCCATCGTCTTCGGTGTACACGATGGCCCCGCAGGTGCCGACGGCGTAGCCGGTTCCGGCGTCATCGACATAGATGTCCTGAAATTGGGTAATGAAATCGATCGGATCCTGAACGGTGATGCGTTGTCCGAAAAGACCTGCTCCGAGCAAGCTGAAGAATAGGGGTAAAAGAACGCGCATAGTCTTGGGTTTTCCTAAGGGACGACCCGGGCGAGAAAATTCCACAAGGCAACGAAAGAAATTTGGGGCTTATGACTGGCGATGACGTAAATATCCTACCCGCTCACCTCTTGACTGCCGCGCCTTTCGGCTTAGCTAAGGGCGGCCTGAGGAGTAGCCTTTCCGCCGGAAAATCCGGCGCTACCAAAACCAAACGTTTCCCTGGTTTGGCGGACTAAACACCCACCATTAATCATCTCCCGCCCGCGTGGAAAACTCCACCAGGTAGGGCTGGAGGGGAATTCCGTCGGGACTGCGGTAGCCGGGTTCTAGGGTGAACTGGTAGTCGCGGCCCGGAGCCAACTGCACCTGATAGGTAACGCTCAGGGAGTCGGTGCCGAAGGAAATGGCCTCAATGACCGGAACGCCCTCCCGACCCAGCGGGCCGAAGCCGGTGGATCGGTAGCGGACGTCGAGTGGTTTGGAGACCTCCAGGGTGATGCTCGTCAGGCTGGGGTCCACGGCATTGGAGCCGTTGGCGAATTCCGAAATCGTAACCACTTTGGGTTGTCGGCTCCGGTAGTCGGCGGCCAGCTCGGCCAGGGGGCGGTCGAAGTAGCCGAGGTCGTCCACGAATCGTTCGACGGTGGCCGTATCCCGGTAATCCATCTCGATGAGGGTTTTGATGGCCGCCATCTTATCGTCGGCGCGCTCGTAGTACCGTTCGGCCAGGGTGAAGCCGACGTAGTAGCCCAGGTCACGCATCCCAAACTGGTTGTCGGTATTGTTGTACAGCCAGTTGTAGTTCAGAGGCGAGGCCACCTCGCGGGCCATCACGTCACGGATGCGGTTTTCGTTGGCCCGCCCGAAGGCGATGGCCGGCGTAGTCGACGCTTGGTCCAGCGCCACCGTGGCCACGAATTCGGGAACGCCCTCGTAGATACACTGACTGAGCAGATCGTACCCGCTTTTGGTGGGCTGCTGGGTGTGCACAAATTCGTGGACGTTCAGGAAAACGAGGTTCTCAATCGGGGAACTTTCCATGTAGGGCCGCAGGGCATCCATCCGCTCCGGCCACTCACTCAGGTCAACCTGCGGGCCGGCCATGGCCAGTTCGGAGCCGATCAGGACAATGCTGTCCAGGGTGGTGCCGTTGGTGCGAAAGCACCCGACGGTAAAGTAGAGGTCTGCGGGGACCAGGTGGGGGTAATGTTTGCCCAGTTTGGCGATACCCTCCTCAATGGCGGTGGCCATTTCCGGAGCCCGCAGCATATTTTCCCGCATTGAGGTCCAGAATTTCGGGTAGGCCAGGATCGATTGCCGGTATTCTTCGGGGGTGTAGTTCCGGACCCGCATGATGGCCTCCAGCCCCGGGGTGCCGGGGGTGAAGAATTCCCGCTGCAGAATGTCGGCCTGTTCGGCGCTGTCGGGGGTGGCGACCACCTGATCGTAGGCGGTCCAGAAGTGGGTGATGTCGTCGGAAACGAAACGTTGCTGGTTCGTAGAAGCTTCCTCGGTGCAGGCGAAAGCGAGCAGCAGAAGGGGGAAAAGGCTAAGGTATCTCATCGTGCTAGGCTATTCTGTGAATTAATCAATTGGCAATCAAACCCTTGAAATTTCTAGTAGCGGCAGGTAATTACCTGCCGCTACGGTGCTCCCCTCTGAACTGCCGCGATTCCGTGAGAATCGCTGATGAATTCTCACGGAACAGCCTACTTATCGTGCTATCGGGTGAAAAGTAAGTAAAGCGTGCGAATGATCATTTTGTGTATGGCCGGTGGCGGGTGCCGGGGTGGTGGGTGTGGCCGGGGGCGTGGGTTGGTGAGATTATATCCCGAATCTCGGGAATATCTTACCTGGCCCTAAGGTAAATCATTGCACCTGCGCACCGTCGCAATTAATTAAAGTCGACGATCCCGACGAGTTGCGGACCTCGGAACCGGCGCTCCGTTCTTCAAACTTTCCTTCATTACGCTTACTCCGACCCTTTCTCCCGTTCCCGGCGTACCTTCCAGCGCTGGTTGCGGCGCGCAACGTAGTCTTTGCTTCCACCGGCAAGGTATTCGACCAGGATGAAGGTGAGGGAGTAGGTGACGACGTTGCCCCAGAACTCGCCGTCCCAGTGAAAGCCGTCAAAGCTGCCCCAGGGAATGAATTGCAGTACGAGGGCGAAAATCACCCCCAGCACCAGACCCCCCACGATTTTTTCCCAATGTTTTTTCATGCTTTCTGCGAAACAAATGGCGGGCCCCTAGGGTTTGAGCATTAGTTTTTTGTAAAAATGTTAGATTAGTCTAACTTTGTGTCGATGTCGGAACTATTCTCCATCCTTTCGGAAGTCTGGGCCATTCGGGCCATCGTTGCCAGCAGCATGGTGGGCCTCATGTGTGGCGTACTGGGCTGCTTCATTGTTCTGCGTAATATGTCCCTGGTGGGGGATGCCCTGGCGCATGCCATCCTCCCCGGCGTAGTGGTGGCCTACATGCTCGTGGGCTACAGCGCGATGGCCTTCTTTACCGGAGCGGTCGTGGCCGGACTGGCCACCGCGGTCGGGATCACCTGGATCCAGCAGCGCGTGAAAACGAAGAACGACGCGGCGGTAGGCATCGTGTTCACCTCCATGTTCTCCCTGGGGGTGATCCTCATCAGCCGGATCAGCCGACAGGACGGCGTGCACCTGGATCTGAAAGACTTCCTCTTCGGCTACGCTCTGGGTGTTTCGGATACCGACTTACTGCTCACCGGTTTGGTGATGGTTTACGTGCTCGTGTCGGTGGTGGTCTTTTACCGCTACCTGTTCACCTCCACCTTTCAGTCGGTAGTGGCCGAAACGATGGGCATCAGTGTGCAGTTGCTGCACTATTTCCTGATGCTCCTCCTCAGCTTTGCGGTGGTGGCCAGCCTGCAGACGGTGGGCGTGATTCTGGTCGTGGCGATGTTGATCACGCCGGCGGCAACGGCGCTGCTGCTTTCCCAGCGATTGCAACGGGTGATCGTCCTGGCCGGCCTCATCGGCATGCTCTCGGCCATCCTCGGGATGGTCGTGGCGGTGTGGCTCAATACGCCTCCCGGACCGGCCATGGCCCTAGTGGCGACCTTCCTGTACCTGCTGACGGTCGTCTTCGCCCCGAAGCGCGGCATGATGGCGCGGGCCATTTACCGCCGCCAGCGGCGGCAACTCACCGAACGGGAAGACATTCTGAAGCGCATCTTCCGGCAGTCGCAGGGCGGGCAGCAGCCCCGTCCCGCTCTGATCCGGGAGCAACTCGACCTTAGCCTGGCGGCCTGGAACCGTCAACTGAGAACCCTGCGGAGCAAGGGCCTCGTCGTGGCCGAGGAGCTGAAACTCACCGATTCCGGCCAGCTGATGGCCCTCCGGCTGGTCCGTGCCCACCGGCTCTGGGAAACTTACCTCAACCAGGAGGCCGGCCTGAGTGCCGATCAGATTCACGAAGAAGCCGAACGCCTCGAACATTTGCTCACCGACGAAATGTTGGAACGGGTAGACCGGGAACTCGGCTATCCGACCCAGGACCCCCACGGCAGTCTGATTCCCCGCACGAGGGACAAAAAAGCCGGTCTGGAGCGATAGCGTTGGGTTCCCTACCTTTGTTGGCGTTCCGTCCGTTGGACCTTTGAGAAAAATTACCCATTCTATGAAAAAAATCGGCATTCTTTACGGTAGAGAGCGCTCCTTCCCCCCTGCGCTCATTGATCGCATCAACGCCATGGGCGTGGACGGCATTACCGCCGAGCCCGTGAAAATTGATAAGGTAGGTCAGGGGCTGAACCCCGGCTACGCGGTCATCATTGACCGCATCAGTCAGGACGTCCCCTTCTACCGGGCCATGCTCAAGAATGCCGCCGCTACCGGAACCGCGGTGATCAACAACCCCTTCTGGTGGAGTGCCGACGAGAAGTTCTTCAACAACGTCCTCTCCGTAGGCCCCGCCGGTGTTCCGGTACCCAAAACGGTGCTGCTGCCCAGCCACCAACTCCCCGACGACACCTCGGACGAGAGCTTCACCAACCTGGCCCATCCGCTGGACTGGCAAAGCATGTTCAACTACATCGGCTGGCCGGCCTTCATGAAGCCCCACGCGGGTGGCGGCTGGAAGAGCGTCTACAAGTTGCACAATCCGGACGAGCTCTGGAAAGCCCACGCCGAAACCGGTCAGCTGGTGATGATGCTCCAGGAGGCCATTGACTTCACCGCCTACTTCCGCTGCTACTGCATCGGCCGTAAGTACGTGAAGATCATGCACTACGAGCCCCGCAACGAATTCCTGGACCGCTACCGGTGCCACCACGACGTGAGTGACGAACTCCTGGCCACCATCCACGACTACGTCCTGCGGCTCAACAACTGGCTGGGCTACGACTTCAATACCGTGGAATTTGCCATCCGGGACGGCGTCCCCTACGCCATCGACTTCTGTAACCCCGCCCCCGACGCCGATAAATTCAGCGTAGGCGAGGAGAACTTCGAATGGGTGATCGAGCACGCCGCCAAGTACGCCATCGAGCGCGCCCAGGCGCAGGAACCCGGTAAGGACAATCTCACCTGGGGAGAATACATCCGCAAAGCCGTGGACGGCTCCTACGTGTTTGGGAAGTAAGTAAGACCGCAATTTTTGATCAGGGCTTTGGCCGAAACGCAAGGCGCGAACGGGTAGTTCGTCGGCCGGCGGTTTGCGATTTCCCACTCGCACAGGCTTGCCAGTGACGTCCGCGATTTCTAGAGAATCGACGTTTAGTGTAGTGGACAGGAAAAGTATCTGCGCCTACTAGATCAAGGTGACGGTTTCCGTACGCGATACCTCCGAGCAACTCGCTTCACTCGATGGCCAGGAGGAGCACTGGGTGACTAGCTCCCGGGAATTTTCTTGCCCTGCTGCGCCAGCATGGCGGCTTTTTCTATCCGGCGTTTTCGGGTAGCTTCCGTTTTGGCCAGCTTGATCCAGCGGAGAATGAAGCGCTGGGTGGAGGGGGCAAAGGCCGTGAAGGATTCCCGTGCGGGCGGCCGTTGGTCGAGCGCCTCCCCGAAATCTTCGGGGATGATGCGGGCATCCACGTCGTCCATAAAGCTCCACATACCATTCGTTTTGGAGCGCTCGATGGCCGCCAAACCGGAGGGATGCATCCGGTCTTCGGCGATGAGCTTCGCCGCACGGTCCTTGTAGGTTTTTGCCCAGTGCTGCGCCCGGCGGGGCGCGATGAGTTGCATGGTCTGCCGATCGTTGAGTTTGCGGCGGATGCCGTCGATCCAGCCGAAGCACAGCAGCTCGTCGAGCACTTCCTGGACGCTGACGTACTTGTCCAGCACCTGCTTCTTGTAGGTCACCAGCCACACACTTTCCTCCTGTGCGTGGTGCTCCCGCAGCCACGCCCGGAGTTCGTCGGCCGAGGCGACGACGACCTGCGCGAAGTTTTCGGTCTTGATCATGCCAGTCTTTTCCACTTAATCGGAAAAGACGGCAATGGTTCACCAAGTCCGGGTTGCTTAACGCATCAGCGTGAGTTCCTTGATCCACAAGCCAGGTTGGTCGGGACCGGAAATCGTCAGGGCCGTGGCACCGGCCTTGATGCGCAGGTCCTTGAGGGTGGCCGTGGCCCAGGAGCGGGGGTAGACTTCCTTGCGGGGTACCCGGTCGGCGACGGGCAGCTCCTCCGTCACGGCGGGTTGCAGGCGGAGGGTTCGGGCGTTGCCACTCGCATCGCTGAGCACCACGGTGCGGGCTTCGTCTCCGGCCAGGTGGTAGGCAATCTGTACGTCGAAGAGGACGTCCCGTGGGTTGCGGATGGGCCATAGGGCGCCGTCCTGTCCCAGGTCCACGAAAAAGTCGTTGGCCCACCCATTGGTTTCCCGAAAGCGGGTTTTGCCGCGGGGCTCGCCCTCGTGGGCGAGCAGCCGGATGGGGCCCGGTGCGGCCCCCAGGTCAATGGGCGGGGCTACGAGGTCGGGGCGGGCCACGGTAGCCGCAAAGGCGGCGTAGCGGTCGGCCATCTCCCGTCCGAGGCCGTCCCGTTGCCCGAAGAGGTTCTTTTGCTGCCCTTCGTCTTCGTGCAGGTCGTACAGCTCGTGCTCGTCGGCGCCGCGCCGGACGTACAGGTATTCCTGGTTACGCATCGAGCCGGGGTAGGGACTGAAGTTATAGCCCTGGAGGAAGGTGTAGATGTAGCGGTCGTCAAAGCCCGAGGGATCGCCTTCCAGCAGTGGGACCAGGCTTTTACCGTCCAGGTTTTTCGGTGTGCGGGCTCCCTGGCCCGCCAGGTCCAGCAGGGTAGGGAGGAGGTCGATGTGAGCCGCCGGTGTCTCCAGCAGCTTACCGTTGGCCGGGTGATCGCCCGGTAGGCGAATCCCGAAGGGGACCCGCACACCCCCCTCGTCGATCTGGCCCTTGCGGCCACGGAGGTTGCGGTTGTAGCGGTCGCCGTTGGGACCGTTGTCCGTGGAAAAGACGACCACCGTATTGTCGAGGACGCCCGCGGCCTCCAGGCTGTCCAGCAGCCGACCGAACTGGGCGTCGACGTTCTCGATCATGGCGTAAATCCCGGCATTGTAGTCGCTCAGGCCGCGTTGTTGGTACTTCCGCCAGAGACTGTCCGGCGCCTGCACGGGAGTGTGGGGTGCCTGGTAGGTCAGCATGCAGAAGAAGGGCTGCTCCGTTTCCCGGAGCATGAAGTGGGCGGCGGTGTCCGTCAGGATTTTGGTCAGGTCTCCGGAGAAGGGGACCAACTGGTCCCACTCATTTTGGAGCTCACCCCGGTAGTAATCGTTGAAGTGGCCGAGGGTGAAGCCGAGGAAATCGGAGAAGCCCTGTCCGGTCGGATGGTAGGGGAAGGTGGCGCCGTTGTGCCATTTTCCGAAGAGGCCCGTCCGGTAGCCCGCGTCCCGGAGGAGCTCGGCGACGGTCTGGATGGAGTCGCTCATGGTTTCCCTCCGCCGCGTGACGAAGATGGCCCCCGTACGCGGCGCGTACTGCCCACTCAGGAAGCTGGCCCGGGTGGGCGCGCAGACCGGACTGACGTAAAAGCGGTCGAAGCGGGCCGCAGAGCGCAGGAAGGCGTCCATGTTGGGGGTGTCGAGGCTGTCGTTACCGTGCAGCGAAAGGTCACCGTAGCCCTGGTCGTCCGTTAAAACGAACAGGATATTGGGGGGCGTAGTCGTAGTCGCGGCCGTGGTGCCGGGGGGAGTGGACTCCGTGGTGCAGGCCAGGGTGGCGAGGAAAAGGGCGAGCACCAAAAAACGGTAGGTAGACATCTTGGGAATACGGTTGAGAGAATTTACGCGGACAAGATCGGCACTTTTCTTCATCTTCGGAAGGGTAGGAGGGCGCCCGCGGGCCTGAACCGATTGGCGGGGGCTAATTGGGCAACGGCGTGCAGGTGCCGGCATTTTGGTCGGGCCGTGTTCCTGCGGCCAACCTTCGCCCCCCCAAAAGCTTTCTTTTTGATGATGCGCCTCACGTTAATCCTTTTGCTGTTGCTTCCCCTGGGCCTGCGGGCCCAGTCGTCCCTGCTGGACCGGGTGTCCCGGGACATCTGCGCCTGCATGCAGGGCGTCCGGTCGGCCGAAGCGGTGGAGAAGGCAGAGAGCTGCCTGGAATCCTCCACGGAGGACCTGCTGCCGGAAATCCTGGCCAAGTACGACCTCAACGTGTCGGTGCCCTCTGATCGCCGCCGCTTCGGTAACCTTCTGGTGGATCGCCTGGCCGAAGATTGCCCCATCCTCCTCACCCTTGAGCTGCCCTCGGACGAGAAGCAGCGTTGGTCCGACGGTAAGTCGGAAGATCATCCCCCCACCTTCCGTAGCAAAAAGGCACCGCCCCCGCCCCCGATGGAGGCTACCACGGGGGAAGTCCCCACGCGCTGGAAGTTCTCCGGCACGATTTCCGTCCGCCCGGTGGGCGGCGTGCTCCGCCTAAAGGACGAAAGCGGGGAGGAGGTCACCTTTGAAGTCCCCCGCGGCCTGCTCAAACCCTACCGGCTCCACGTTGGCGACCGGGTCGACGTCGAATACCGCCGCGAATGGCGGAAGGGGCCGCGGAAGATTGTGCTGGTGGTGACGGAGATTAGTGGGGTGGGAGGAGATTAAGGTTTTGAGACTCGTTGCCTTGAAATAAAGGTCAGATTGACCCTCAAAGGATCATCAAGGCGAACCCATGGTTCACCTCGATAAACACTTCGAGGTCAACTCCTTTGATGGCTTACTTACTTGAAGGGGGATACATCAAGCTTTTGAGATTCCTTGAGGGGCAGCGGAACCCCAACCTCAAGTGTAGCCTTCCCAAACTTTGGACAGTCTCAAATTAGACGTTTTCGGGGTGTTTGCTACCCGTAGACAGCTCCCCTTGGTCCGGGATGCGATCGTGCAAGGCCGCGCCGGCCCTTAAGGGCGGCGCGT
>NZ_SNAQ03000014.1 GCF_004375085.3 Lewinella sp. W8 | reverse complement strand
GATACGGGTGAGGACACTCACCGTAATTCCGTCGCGTGAACTGCATCTGGCTAGAAGTAAGATCGTAAATAATGGTCAGCTAAACCACCTTTACCAATCCTGATGCTAACATATGAGCCGTCGAGTGCAACGAGCTGCTTGTAGGTGTCGCGTACTGGGGCGTTAGCCTTTGGCCGGATGAATCTGGCGCTATGGGATCGGTTTAGTTTTTCTCCCCAAGGTCGGCCGACCAGTCAGCTCGTGCCTCGCGCCTGGGCGGACGACCGGACAATGATCTTCCCTCTCCTTAGCCTTAGTTTCCTTTTTCTTACTCATCCCGAGGGCACACTTAAAGGAACCGTTCGCCTGCGGCAGACCGGCACGCTTCAAGGTGCCAGCCGTGCTCTCCAGCAATCATTCTTCCTTCTCCTCTGCCGTAGCAATTGCTGAGGTATGAGCCTTTCGTCGAATGAATCCGTAGCTAAAGGATCGGTAAAGTCCCAAGGTCGGCCGACCAGTCAGCTCGTGCCTCGCGCCTGGGCGGACGACACACAACGATCCTCCGTCTTCATTCTTCCTTCTCTTCGACTTCCTTTTCATTTTCCTTAGCCTCCCCCCCCACAAGCATAACCTGCAATTAACGATTGAATAATATCTGCACATCACCTTTGCGCCAGCAAGTATGGAATTGATCCGGGCGGTATTCCAGCACGGAAGCCGCACCGGATTTTGCTTCTTTATTGCTAAGCGTAATTATATCGGTGTATCCTTTTTTGTAGCCCTTTTGCTCAGGTCGTACTTCCGTGCGGCCTTTTTTTGTCCGGGTACCCTCCGTCGTTGAAACCTGGCCCTGTCTGATGACGTGGCATCCCGGCTAAGCACGAGGATTCCGCTTCGCTGCGCCTGCACCGGCTGAGCCGAGTATTCCGCTTCGCTTCACGCGCTGGCGCCCAAACGAAAATGGCCTCACGAACGACGATCATTGAAACCGTGGTTCTTCTCTTGTTCCTCCGCCTAAGCCTCCGCCTTCTCTTCCGGAATCCGGGAAGACCGGCTTACGGAGCAAACCGGCTCCAGTAATTCGCGACTGGCCTCCATTTTCCTTCTTCACGCCCTCCCCCCTTATTCTCCTTCTCCTTAGCCTAAACCTCCGCCTTCTCCTTCGGAATCCGGAGCCCCAAATCCTTCATCCTTAATCCTACCCCCTAAGCACCAGTCTTTTATCGTACCTTTGCGCCCGCAAATAAGCAAGCTTCCCATGATCACTTACGTTAAGGGCTCGCTGGCGCACAAGAACCCTAGTTTTGTCGTCATCGAGACCGGAGGTATTGGCTATCACATCAACGTGAGCCTGTACACCTACACCAAGATTGAGAAGGCCGAATCCGCCAAGCTGCTCACCCACTTTCACGTGAAGGAGGATCAGCAGACCCTGTACGGTTTTTTTGACGAGACCGAACGGACGTTCTTCCGGCTGCTGATCGGGGTCAATGGCGTTGGCCCCAGTACGGCCCTGGTGGTGCTGTCCAGCATGAACCCCGAAGAATTCCGGGCGGCGGTGATCGGGGAAGACGTGGCCGCCATTCGCCGCGTCAAGGGCATCGGCCCCAAAACGGCCCAGCGCATTATTCTGGATCTGAAGGACAAGATGCTCAAGGAAAGTTTCGCTTCCCCAACAATGCTTGCGCCCGAGAGCAATACGCTTCGCGCCGAAGCGTTATCAGCACTGGTGAACCTGGGTTTTGCCCGGCCCGCCGTGCAACGCGCACTCAATCGGGTTTTTGCCGCCCAAAGCAATTTGGACAGTTCGGAAGCCATCATCAAACTCGCCCTGCGAGAGTTGTCTTCCTGACGACCGCGAAAAAGAATCCCACCGACAAATACTCTTAAAATCTACCCGCCGCAACGCGTCAGCAACCTTGCCACCGTTTTGTAGGGCGCCCGCCCTTTCCCCCCGGGCCGTTTCGAAGGATTGATTGGATATGAATAGACTGCTACTTTTACTCGGTTTTGCCCTGGCCTCTCTCAGTTTCACCTACGTACCTTACCGTAGCGTCGAGGACGCCCAGGCCAGCCAGAAGGAATATGAAGATTTGCTGAGGCTGAATGCCGTAGTGGGCGAGGGCGCAGGTGCCGTGTTCCCCACGGCAGCCGTGACCGATACGCTGCCACCCATCCGCGATCGCCGGCGCGACTTCATCACCGACCCCAACAATAACCCCATTGACCTCCGAGACCCCGCGGCCATCGAACAAACCGTGGAGTACGACCCGGAAACGGGCCGCTACATCGTGCGGGAACGGATCGGTAACATCGACTACCGCCCCCCCACCTACCTGACCTTCGAGGAGTACTTCAAGTACCGGGAAGAGCAAGACAAAAAACGCTACTTCGATCAGTTGGCCGGCGTCGGTAACCCCGAAGACGCCATTTCCGTCGGCGACCCCCTGGCCGACATCGAACTGGACCCCGAGCTGATCGACAACCTCTTCGGCGGCACCGAAATCGACATCCAGCCCCAGGGCTCCGTGGACCTCAGCTTCGGCCTCAACTACCAGTTCCAGGATAACCCCTTCATCGTCGAACGCTTCCGCCGGAATACCATCTTCGACTTTGACATGGACATTCAGATGAACGTCACCGGTCAGATCGGCGATAAACTGAAACTGAACACCAACTACAACACCGGCGCCACCTTCAACTTCGACAACCAGATCAAACTGGACTACAACAGCGAAGCCTTCGGTGAAGACGATATCCTCAAAAAAATCGAGGCGGGTGACGTAAGCCTCCCCCTGCGCGGCTCCCTGATCGAAGGGGCGCAATCCCTCTTCGGACTGAAAACCGAACTCCAGTTCGGCCACCTACGCCTGACGGCCATCGCCTCCCAGCAGCGGAGTCAGCGGGAAAAGCTGACCATCGAGGGCGGCAGCCAGCTGGCGGAGTTTGAGGTGTACGCCGACAGCTACGACGAGAACCGGCACTTCTTCCTCAGCCACTACAACCGCGAGGTCTACGAAGAGGCCCTGTCTAACCTGCCCCAGATCAACACCCTCTTCCACGCCGAGAACATCGAGGTCTGGATCACCAACGACCGCAACGAAGTTTTTGACGTGCGGGACATCCTGGCCTTCGCCGACCTCGGCGAGCCCACCCGATTGACCAACCCGCGGGCCGTACAGCAGTTCCCTACGCCCCGCTACCAGGAGCTCTGTGACGGATTGCCCCTGCCGGACAACGGCGCCAACGACCTCTACGCTAAACTGGTAGCCGCCGGCGACAACGTCCGGGACATCGACCGCTCGGTAAACGTCCTGCAGTCCGCACGCTTCGGGTTGGAACAGATTCGCGACTTCGAAAAAGTACAGGCCCGTAAGCTGAATCCCCGGGAATATACCGTGAACCCCGAGTTGGGTTTCATCTCGCTGAACATCAACGTGCAGCCGGACCAGGTGGTCGCCGTTTCCTACCGCTACAAATACAACGGTGAGATCTTCAAGGTCGGGGAACTTTCCGTAAACCAGGACAACTCCAGCACCGACACCAGTGAGTTCGCCAACCAGGTCCTCATCACCAAGATGCTGAAGTCCTCCACCCAGCGGGTGAGTGAGCCGAGCTGGGACCTGATGATGAAAAACGTCTACTCCCTCGGGGCCTATCAGGTAAACCAGGAGGATTTCCGGCTGGACATTCAGTACGACGATCCGGGGGGTGGCTTTAAGCGCTTCCTGCCCGTGCCGCTGCGGCCTCGCCCCAATGTTACTCCGGTCCCGGGCCTCCCGCTGATCCGGGCCTTCAACCTGGACCGACTCAACGTCCAGAACGACCCCCAGCCCGACGGGGTATTCGACTTCGTGCCGGGCATCACCATCAACCCCACCACGGGACGTATCTACTTTCCCGTACTGGAACCCTTCGGTAGTGACCTGGCCGAGCTGCTGAACGAGGAAGACCAGGCGCAGTTCGTTTACCAGGAACTGTACGACTCGACGATCTTTCAGGCCCGGGAGTTCCCGGAAAAGAACCGTTTTGCCATCCGGGGATCCTACAAGTCTTCGGTACAGTCGGAGATCAGTCTGGGGGCCTTCAACATTCCGCCCGGATCGGTCCGCGTTACGGCGGGGGGCGCCCTGCTGGAGGAAGGCCGCGACTACTCCGTGGACTACAGCACCGGACGGGTGCGCATCCTCAACGACGCCATCCTCAGCTCCGGGGTGCCCATCAACGTGAGCTTCGAAGACAACACCATTTTCAGCCTCCAGCAGAAGACGATGCTGGGGCTGCGGGCGGACTACGAGGTTAACGACAACCTCAGCGTCGGGGGTACCTTTATGCAGCTCTTTGAGCGGCCCTTCACCCAGAAGGTGAACCTGGGGGAAGACCCCATCAACAACAAGATTTACGGACTGGACGCCACCTTCCAAAAGGAGAGTGGCTGGCTGACCCGCATGGTGGACAAGCTGCCCTTCTACAGCACCAGTGCACCGTCCAGCGTCAGCGTCACGGCGGAAACGGCCTGGCTCCGCCCCGGCCACAGCCGGGCCATTAATCAGAGTCGGCAGGATAAGGACGGCATCGTGTATTTGGATGACTTCGAGGGCACTTCGGCGCCCATTGACCTGATGGTTCCCGTGCAGCGGTGGTTCCTCTCTTCGGTTCCGCAGAACGATGCGGCCAACAACAATCCCAAATTCCCGGAAGCCCGGGAACAGGGGCTGGTGACGGGGGCCAACCGGGCCCTGCTGAACTGGTTCCGCGCCGAGCCCAACGCCCGGGAAGCCCAGGACAACGAGAACGTGTACACCAGTCCGGTGCCCCAGCAGGAGGTATTCCCCAACGTGGATATCCCCATCAGTCAGCGGCAACGCTTCCCCTTCTTCACCTTTGACATGGCCTACTACCCCGACGAGCGGGGGCCCTACAACTTCGATACGCCCTCCGGTATTCCCGGCTTCACGGCGGGGGTGAACCTGTTCAACGATCCCATCGCTCCGGTAAAGCTGAACGACCCCGAGACCCGTTGGGCGGGCATCATGCGGGAGATGACCACCCCGGATTTCCAGTCCTCCAACATCGAGTTCGTGGAATTCTGGATGCTGTCTCCCTTCCTGAACCCCACCAACCCCCAGCAGGCGGCCGACGATGCCGACCGCAAGCAGGGTACCCTCTACCTCAACCTGGGTAACATCAGTGAAGACATCCTCAAGGACAGCCGGAAGTTCTTCGAAAACGGACTTCCCGGCCCCGCCAACCCCAACCGCCCGACGGACGAAACGGTCTGGTCCCGCGTTCCGGTAGCCCAGCAGATTACGCAGGGCTTCGACAACGACCTGGACTCGCGCCGGGCCCAGGACGTCGGGCTGGACGGCTCCGATGATGACCGGGAACGGCAAAAATTCTCCGACTATCTGCAAACCCTGGGGAATACCAACCAGAATGTTGCCGACATCGTCGCCCGGGACCCCGCCAACGACAACTTCTTCTTCTTTGATAACGACCGTTATCCGGAGGGGGCTCCCTTGTTGGAACGTTTCAAAGCGTGGAACGGGGTGGAAGGCAACAGTGCGGCCAACAACAACACGGCGAACAACCTGCGCCAGAGTACCACGAACCTGCCTGACGCGGAAGACATCAACCAGGACAATACCCTGAACGAAGCGGAGAGCTACTTCGAGTACGAGATTCCCTTCGTGCAGAGTCGCACCAACCCCCGGGAACTCGACATGGAGCAAACGCCCTTCGTGACGGACCGCCTGGAGGCCACCAACAGTGGTCGGGTCTGGTACCGTTTCCGGGTGCCGCTGAACTCCGAGCAGCGCCGGGCCATCGGGGGAATTCAGGATTTCCGCTCCATCCGCTTCATGCGGATGTACCTGACGGACTTTGAGGCCCCGGTGGTGCTTCGTTTTGCGGAATTCGAACTGGTGCGTAACAGCTGGCGGCGGTACAACCGTCCCTTCCAGGCGGGCCCCGTAATCGGCGGAGAAGAGAACACCGAGTTCAACATCGATGCCGTAAACATCGAGGAGAACAGTAGCCGGGAACCCTTCAACTACGTGCTGCCCAACGGCATCCGCCGGGAGCAGAGCCTCGGGGTAGTGAACACCCTCCAGAACGAGCAGTCACTGGCCCTGCGGGTGGAAAACCTCCAGCCCAGTGGCCGTCGGGCGGTGTTCAAGTACACGGATACCGACCTGCGGCTGTACGATAAACTGCGGATGTTCGTCCATGCGGAAGCCCTGAACGATAGCCGCTTTGACCGTCCCGAAGACGGAGAACTACAGCTCTTCGTACGGATGGGTACGGACTTCGAGCAGAACTATTACGAATACGAGGTGCCGCTGACGATGTCCGATACGTCCGGAATAATGATGGCCCTTGATTCTAGCCGGAACTTCTTAAACAGTCAGGCCTACTCAGACATTGTGTGGGTGCCCAGCAACGAGGTTAACCTGCCGTTGGCCCTGCTACGTGACCTGAAGGTCAACCGGAACAACAGCGGCGTACCCCTTACCCAGGAGTACGAAGAAACCTTCCGGCCCTTTACCGATCCGGATGAATACGATGAGGGCCCGATCCGGGATATCGAACACACCATCCGGGTGAAGGGTAATCCCAACCTGGGTTTCGTCAAGGTATTCATGATCGGGGTGAAGGCCCGCGACGATTTGAATACCGGCGGCATCAGCGCCGAAATCTGGGCGAACGAATTGCGCCTCGAAGGACTGGACGAGCGCGGGGGCGTTGCCGGCCTCGTTCGTGCCGACGTGCAGCTGGCCGACCTGGGTAGCATCACCGCCGCGGCCAACTACAGCAGCATCGGCTTTGGTGCCCTGGACAACAGTGTGACGGAACGTAACCGGGAACAAACGGCGGGCTATGACCTGGCCGCCACCGTTTCCCTGGACCGCTTCTTCCCCCAGCGGTGGGGCCTACGCCTACCACTGTACCTCCAGCACAGTAAGTCCGTTTCTACTCCCGAGTACGACCCCTACGACTTCGACATCAAGTTGAAGGAAAAGATCGACGCCGCCGAGGCACCGATCCGCGACTCGCTCCGGGAACAGGCCCAGGAAATCAACAAGATTTCCGCCATCAACCTGAACGACGTCGGGATCACCCGACAGAACGCCAGTGGTAAGCCGAACCCGCTGTCCATTGAGAACTTCAGCGTCAGTTACGGCTACACCAAAACTGAACGATCGGATCCCTTCATTTCCAGTGAGGTAATCCAGGATCATACCGGTGCCTTTGACTACACCTTCAGCCGGGGGCGGGGCGGGTCCATTGAACCCTTCAAGGGCATCAAGAGCAAGTACCTGAAGCTGATCAGTGAGATCAACTTCAATCCGTTGCCGAACAGCTTCACCTTCGCCAACGTCTGGAACCGAAGCTTCGCCACGACGAGTTACCGCTTCGCCGATGTGGACCCGCGCTTCAATACCTTCTTCAACAAGCGCTTCACCTGGGATCGGACCTACGACCTGCGCTGGGACCTGACCCGCAGCCTGAAGCTGGGCTTCAACGCCAACATGAACGCGGCCATCGACGAGCCGGACGAAACCAGGCTTCAGGAGCGATTCGCTACCGCCGCCGAGCGGGACGAGGTGCGCCGGGACAGTATCTGGAGCAACCTGCTGAACGGCGGTCGCCCCAAGCTGTACCGTCACAGCATCAACGCCAGCTACACCCTGCCGCTGCGCTTCCTGCCCTTCCTGGACTTTGTCAACGTCCAGGCCAATTACCTGGGTAACTACGCCTGGAACGCGGCGCCGCTGAGCGTACAGGATCTGGGACTGGGTAACCGCATCCAGAACAGTCAGAGCCGCCAGCTGACGGCGGACCTGGACTTCGTGAAACTCTACGACCAGATCGGCTTCCTGCGGGACATCAATCGTCCGCAACGAAGCAGCCGGACCCGGGCAACTCCCCGGGAAAGGGAAGAAAACAAGGACGGGGAAGAGGGCCGACAACGGAAGCGAAACGCCGGTCCTAGCCCAGCCGTCCGGGCAATCGTGCGGCCGCTCATGGCGCTGCGGCGCGTGCGGGTGAATTACAGCGAGGACTTCGAGACCGTTATTCCCGGCTTCCTGCCGGAGCCGGAATTTCTGGGACAGAGTCCCGGATTCGGAGCGCCCGGATGGGGATTCGTGGCGGGACTTCAGCCGGAGATTCGGACGCTGGACCCCAGCCGCTACGGCACCGAAGACGACTTCCTGCACCAACTCGGGGAGGATGGCTATCTGTCGCGGAGTGTCTTCCTCAGTCAGGACGTCATTCAAAACTATACCCGCCAATGGGACGGGCAGGCCACCATCGAACCCTTCCGGGATTTCCGACTGGAGCTTACCATCGACCGCAGCTTCACGGAAAATTATACGGAGAGCTTCAAGGTCCAGGACAAGGGATCGGGAGATAACCCGTTCATCCACGCCGTTCCCGTACGCGAGGGCTCACTGACCTTCTCCAACGGGGGTGCCCGAACGCTCTTCAACCAGGATACGACCAACCTCAACGAACTGTTTGAAACCTTCGAGGGGAACCGGCGCATCATCAGCCGCCGCCTGGGCGATGGTACCCTGCACGAAGACCCGGCGCTGGCGGCCCAGGGGTATTCGTTCGGGTACGGACCGAACCAGCAGGACGTACTCCTGCCGGCCTTCCTGGCCGCCTACCGCGACGAAGACCCCAACAGCGTGAGCCTGGATCCCTTTGACCTGCCGGCCAGCCCCAACTGGCGACTGACCTACAATGGGCTAAGCAAGGTCGGGGGCTTGAGTGAAATCTTCCGTCGGGTGAACATCTCTCACGGCTTCCAGTCGACCTTCTCAATCAGCAGTTACGGCACGAGTCTCGATTACCTGGATGCCCTGGAGCAGGCGACTACGCCACAGCTGACGGGCTACGATACGGTAAGCCTCAACTACTTCCCGCGGATCGAGATTCCGAACATTTCGGAAACGAAATCCTTTGCGCCCCTCTTCTCGATTGAGGCGGAGATGGTCAACGGATTGTCCTTCAACTTCGCTTACCAGAGTACCGACAACCGGAACATTAACATCATCAGCAAGCTGCTGAACGAGAACGTTGCGACGGAGGTCGTGGGTGGTTTCGGGCTGATCCTGGAGGACGTCCAGATTGGCTTCCTGCAGGGACGCCGGGGCCGGCGCTCGCGGGACCGGAACCAGGACGCCGAAGCGCCCAGCAACAACCGCCGGGGAGGCAACAGCCGTTCGGGTGGCCGCCTGAGCGTGAGTGATATGGACATTCAGTTCAACTTCAGCCTGCGGGACTCGAAGACCTACGCCAGTAGACTTAATCCCCGAATCCGGGAAATCGTGGAGGGTAGCCGCATCTTCACCATTGCGCCCTCGGTGGAGTACCAGGTCAACGACCTACTGAGTTTACGGGCCTTCTTCGACTACCGGAAAACCACCCCCTTCAACCCCCTCGGCTTCCCGCAGACGGCGGCGAGTGGCGGGGTCGTGGTGCGCTTCCAGTTGAATTAAATAGGGGGCACAAAATTTTGTACCCCAACTCCCGAAATCGGACCATGGCTGCGGCGATGGTCCGATTTTTTTGCCCGGAGGGCAGGTGCCGGGGACGTGGGTATGGCCGGGGTAGCGGCATAAATCATCGGACGTTAGGGTACGTCCCCGTAGTAGCGGCACAAAATATTGTGCCGCTACGGTGCATCCCCAATACGAGCCGCGATTCCTCAGGAATCGCGTTGGCCTGCAGTATGGCATCGCCGGTATGGGGCGCGGCACAAAATTTTGAACACGGCCTAAACCAATCGCGTGGCACCTGCGCGCCAGCGCCCGTCGCCAGAAGTAGCGACACAAGATCTTGTGTCGCTACCTACCTTTGCGGCATGGCAAATGACCAATCATCCCGCGGCGTGCTTTACCTGATTCCTTCCCCCCTCGGCGAGGAGGGCCCCACGCCACTGACGACGGCGACCGTGGAGCAGATTCTTCCGCTGCGGCACTTCGTGGTGGAGACGGGGAAGGTCGCCCGGCGTTTCCTGAAGACCCTGGGCGTGCCCCTACAGGCGTGTACGTACTACGACCTCAATAAGCGCACGCGTCCGGAGGACCTGCCGGCCATGCTGGCTCCCGCCCTGGGGGGAGAAGACGTGGGCCTGCTCAGTGACGCCGGTGCTCCGGGAGTAGCCGACCCCGGTGCGCAACTGGTGCGCCAGGCCCACGCCATGGGCATTCGGGTGGTGCCGCTGGTGGGCCCCTCGGCCATTTTATTGAGCATCATGGCCTCCGGACTGAACGGACAGTCCTTCACCTTCCACGGCTACCTGAGCCCGAAACGCCCCCAACTGGCCAAGGACCTGAAACGACTGGAAGCCGAGAGCCGCCGCCGACGGGCCACCCAACTCTGGATCGAGGCGCCCTACCGCAACCAGGCCACCGTGGAGGTGGCCCTGGAAAGCCTCGCCCCCAACACCCTGTTCTCGGTGGCGACCGACCTGACGCAGCCCACGGAATTTATCCATACCGCACCGATTCACGCCTGGGAAAAGGCCATCGGGGCCACCCTCCAGAAGCGGCCGGCCATGTTTTTGTTGCTGGCGCAATAGGCCGGAGGGAGCAGAATTCCGTAAATAATACTACATTTGTAGTAGTCAACGTTCTGATGACATAACTATCTGGAGTCTAAAGGCGTTAGATTCCTTAAATTTGCCGTTCGCTTACGCAATCGTATTCCCATGTTACGTTTTCTTCTTTCTCTGCTACTGTCTTTCACGTCCCTGTTGTTGTCGGCGCAGTTTGCGAGCCCCATCAGTTGGGACTTTAGCTATACCAGTGTAGCCGAAGATCAGTACGATTTGATTGCCACGGCTACGGCCGAGGATGGCTGGGCGATCTACAGCCAGTTTACCGACGAGGGAGGCCCCGTGCCCACGACCTTTTTCTGGGAGGAAGGCGATCACTACGAACTGGTGGGTAAAACCAGCGAGGAAGGCCACAAGAAGGAGGGCATGGACGATATGTTTGGCGTCAACGTGGCTAAGTTCCTCAGTGACGAGCCCGTCGTTTTCACCCAGCGGGTGCGGATCAAGGATTACGGTACTCCGATTGCCGTTTCGGTGGAGTTTATGTGCTGCGACGATGAGCAGTGTCTGCCCCCCACCGACGAGCCCTACAGTTGGAACATCCCCGCTCCGGGGCCGGACCGCGCCGAAGCTGCCGAGGTGACGCCCGCTCCGGCGGAAAAGGCAACGCCTCCTGAGCCGGAAACGACTACTGCGGAGGTTCAGGCCGCGCAGCCGGAAGCCAAGCCGGAATCGGCCGTGACTGCCACGGAAACGCCCGCTGATTTTACGGTGCAAACCTACCGGGCCAGCGAGCTTCCGGCCCACGAAGAAGACCCCGTGACCTGGGTTTTTCGCGCCGTAAACGTGGCTCCCCAGGAGTACCGGATCGAGCTGGAGGGTACCATGGAGCCGGGCTGGACGGTTTACAGCATGACCACCGATCCCGAGATCGGGCCGATCCCCACGGAAATGGTGATTGAGGCGGCTGAGGGGCTGGAAATCATCGGCGAGGTCGTGGAAGAAAGCGCGACGCTCAAGAAAAAATATGACCCCGTCTGGGACGCGGAGATTGCCAAAGTTGACGGGGGGAAGGTACTGTACGCTCAGACCGTCAGGGTCGACGGTGCCGATAAGATTACCGGCTACATCAGCTACCAGACCTGCGACGATGAGCTCTGCTTTCCGCCGACGGACATTCCGTTCGTCCTTGACCTATCCGGGGCGGAGCCCGTGGCGAGCATTGACGGCCTGACCGGCGACGGTGGGTTGGTGGTGGATGCCGGATCGACGACCGATCTGGTGACCGCGCCCGTGAGTGCTTCCGCCTTCGGGGTGAACTTTGACCCCGAGCCGGTAGGCGAGTGCAGCGAGGGGGTGGCCCAAACGGAGGGACAGAGTTTGTGGGCTATCTTTGGCCTGGGGTTACTGGGTGGACTTTTTGCCCTGATCATGCCCTGTATTTTTCCCATGATCCCCCTCACGGTCAGCTTCTTCACGAAGAGTTCCGGCACCCGCGCCCAGGGCATCCAGAAGGCCGCCCTTTACGGCTTTTTCATCTTCCTGATCTACGTATTGCTGAGCCTGCCCTTCCACGTGGTGGACGGGCTGGACCCCAACCTGCTCAACCAGGTGGCCAGCAACGTCTGGCTCAATCTGGTTTTCTTTGCGGTCTTCCTCTTTTTTGCCGGAAGCTTCTTTGGCTTTTACGAACTGACGCTCCCGGAGAGCTGGAGTAACCGGGCCAGCCGGGCCGAAGGCACCGGCGGCATCGCCGGAATCTTCTTTATGGCCCTCACGCTGGCGCTGGTGAGCTTCAGCTGTACCGGTCCCATCCTGGGGAGCCTTCTGGTGGAAGCCGTTAGCGGCGGGGCGATGCCCCTCACCGCCGGCATGGCCGGTTTCGGGGTAGCGCTGGGACTTCCCTTCGCCCTCTTCGCGGCCTTCCCCGGCGTACTGAAGAGCATGCCCAAAAGCGGCGGCTGGCTGAACAGCGTGAAGGTGGTCCTGGGATTCGTGGAAGTGGCCCTGGCCTTCAAGTTCCTCAGCAACGCCGACCTGGTCGGCAACTGGGAAGCTCTGCGGATCGAACCCTTCCTGATCGTCTGGATGCTCTGCTCCCTGGGGATTGCCGCCTACCTGTTCGGCTTCATCAGCTTCCCCCTCGACAGCAAAAACCGGAAGCCGGGCCCGATCGGGCTGGCCGTTGCCCTGGCCGGTATCGCCTTCACCGCCTACCTGGGCTTTGGCTTCACCAATGATCCCGATACGGGGAACTACCGTACGCTCAACCTGCTCAGCGGAATCGCTCCGCCGGTTTGCTACAGCTACTTCAACGCCTGTGACTGCCCCCAGAACATCACCTGCTTTAAGGACCTGGACGAGGGGCTGGCCTACGCCCGCGAGGTGAACAAGCCCGTCATGCTCGACTTCACGGGTTACACCTGCGTGAACTGCCGCAAAATGGAGGAAAACGTCTGGAGCGAAGACCGGATCAAGCGTATCCTGAGCGACGACTACGTGCTGATCAGCCTGTACGTTGATGACCGGAAGGCGCTCCCCGAAGCGGAGCACCAGGAGGTGGACCGCATGGACGGCACCGGACGGACCCGGACCATCGACGAGGTCGGGGAGAAGTGGCAGTACCTGCAGCAGAGTGTGTTCAGCAAGGCTTCCCAGCCCTACTACGTGCTGGTGAGCCCGGAAGGCACGACGCTGAACCCTCCGGTGGCGTATACGCCAGACGTAGCCGAATACGAAAACTTCCTCAAGTGCGGTTTAAGTACTTACCAGGAATTACGGCAGGGTAAATAGGTCCATTATTTGTTTTTTGGCCCATTGCTTTCGCATCTTTCCGTCAGGGGAGGAACCTACCTCCCGTCGTCCCTGTTGCAGGGAAAGCACTTTCGTGCACCAGAACAAAAATCACCACCCATGCAAAAGTTACTTATTCCCGTTTGTTGTCTGATGATGTTGACCACCGTTTTCAGCTGTAGCCCGAAAACTACGGCTGGGGCTACCGAGGGTGGCGAAGACTGGGCCGCCCGGGCGGCCGCCTACAAGAAAAATCCGGAGGCTTTGCGGCAGTTCGTCGAACAGTGCGAAGATGCCCAGGCCCAGGTAACCACCCTGAACGAACAGATTACCCGCTACCAGTCGGAGGCCGGTGCCGCCCAGCGGGACCTTTCGGCCGCGCAGGCTCAGGTTGCTTCCGCTCAGGCCGAAGCGCAACAGCTGCGTGTCCAACTGGAACAGGCCCAGGCCGCCCTGGCTGCCGCTCCTAAGCGAGACGAGGTCGTCACCGATGCTGTCGTGCCCGGGGTCATCTTCCAAGTACAATTGGGCGCTTTTGCCCAGAATACCGTTGACCCCAGCCTGGCCACCGGCGAAGCTCTGGAACTTCAGGAGCAAAATGGCCTGCAAAAATTTGTGGTCAGCCAGTTCCGTACCTACGCTACGGCCGCGAAACTCCGTGATCGCCTTAAGCAGATGGGCGTGAAGGACGCCTTTGTCGTCGCTAGAAACAACGGCGAACGCATCAGCGTACCCGAAGCCCTCAGAATGTCGGGACAGGGGGGGTAGTTGGTTCTTTAGACTGTTGGTCTGTTAGAAGTGGAGTAGTGTTATACCCTAACTTCCAGTAGACCAACCTACAAATTCTTCACTTCTCCCACGAGCTCCTGCAGGCTGGCCTTGGCGTCGCCGAAGAGCATCTTGTTGTTCTCCAGGAAAAAAAGCGGATTCTGGACGCCGGCGTAGCCGGGGCTCATGCTTCGCTTCAGGACGACGGTTTGTTTTGCCGTCCAGGCCTTCAGCACGGGCATCCCGTAGAGGGGGCTGGCGGGATCGTTTTCCGCATCCGGGTTAACGACGTCGTTGGCGCCGATGATGAGCACTACGTCGGCGCCGGCCAGCGTATCGTTGGCGGCATCGAGGTCGAGTAGCTTTGGGTAAGGAACGTCCGCTTCGGCCAGCAAGACGTTCATGTGGCCGGGCATCCGCCCGGCAACGGGGTGGATGGCGTACACTACGTCTACACCGTTGGCGGAGAGCAGGTCGTCCAGTTCCTTGCAGGTCTTCTGCGCCTGGGCTACGGCCAGGCCGTAGCCCGGAATGATCACTACACTCTTGGCGTAGAAGAGCTGGATGGCCAGGTCGGAAGGATTAACGGTCTTGACCACCTGGTCGCCGTCCGCGCCGCCACTGGCGGCGCCACCCCCACCGAAATTGCCGATGATGACGTTGAGCAAGGAGCGGTTCATCGCCCGGCACATCAGGATCGTCAGGATCGTGCCGCTGGCGCCCACCAGGATACCCCCGACGAGCATAATCTGATTACCGTAAACGATGCCGGCCGTAGCGGCCGAGAGCCCCGTAAAGGAGTTGAGCAGCGAGATGACCACGGGCATATCCGCGCCCCCGATGGGGGCGACGAAGGAAAACCCGTACACCAGCGTCAGCACCAGTAACCCGATGAGCAGCCCGGTCGGGATGTTTCCCGTAGTGGTCAGGTACACCCCGAAGCCCACCGTTGCGAGGAGGAGAACGAGGTTGACGGCTCCGTGATAGGGTAGCGTCACCTGACTGTCCCAAACTTTTCCGTCCAGTTTGAGGTAGGCCAGAATACTGCCCGAAAAGGCCACGCCACCGATGAGCAGCGTCAGCATGAGAACGGACAATTGCGCGGCCCCGGTGGCGGCGCCTGCCTGCTGAAGCTCAATAACGGCCAGCAACACGGCACAGGCGCCCCCCAGACCGTTGAAGATGGACACCATCTGCGGCATGGCGGTCATTTTTACCCGCATGGCGGCCAGCCATCCGAAAATGGACCCCAGGATGAGGGCTCCGGCAATCCAGCCGTAGTTGTTGTGCTCCGCCCCCTCGAAGGGATAGATGAGCGAGGTGGCAATGGCGATGCCGATGCCGGCGGCGGCCCAGAGATTGCCCCGCCGGGCGGTATCCGGGCTACTCATGCCCCGGAGACCCAGCACGAGGGCTACCGCCCCAACGAGATAGGTGACGTTCAGTACGGATGCTAACATTACTTCGTGCTTTTCTTCTTCTTAAACATTTCCAGCATGCGGTTCGTGACCGCAAAACCACCCACTACGTTAACCATTGCCAGAAGTATCCCTAACGCGCCCAGGCTTAGGGTGAAGTAGTCGGTGGGCGAGGAAGTCCTCAAAAGAATAATGGCCCCGATGATGACGATGCCACTGATGGCGTTCGCTCCGGACATGAGCGGAGTGTGCAGTACCGTGGGAATACTCGAAATGACCTCAAAACCGAGAATGACGGTGAACACCAGGAGGTAAATGAGGAGTAAATTCTCGTTGATGAAACTCAGGAGCTGATCCATGGGCGTAGGGGATTATTTTGGGGCAACGGAGGTTGCGGGGGTGATCAGGGAGGCGGTCAGGATATCGTGGTCGAGGGTTTCGGAGAGCTTACCGTCTTCGAGCATGAGCTGGACGAAGTTGACCACATTATTGCTGAACAGGGTGCTGGCGTCTTCCGGCAGCGTGGCCGGTAAACTACTGGCGGCGTAAATCTTCACGCCCCCATGGTCAACCACTTTACCGTCTTCCGTCAGGGCACAATTGCCGCCGCTGGCGGCGGCCAGGTCGATGATCACCGAACCCGGACGCATTTGCTCCACGGTGTCTTTGCTGACGAGCACGGGCGCCTTCCGCCCCCGCACCTGGGCGGTGGTAATGATGACGTCGGCTCTGGCGGCCCGTCGGGCCACTTCTTCCCGCTGCCGCTGCAGGAATTCTTCACTCTGGGCGACGGCGTAGCCGCCGGCATCTTTGTCTTCCGCAGCTCCTTCGACCTGGATGAACTGCGCCCCGAGGCTTTCGACCTCTTCCTTGGCGGCCAGCCGCACGTCGGAGGCTTCCACCTGAGCCCCCAGGCGTTTAGCCGTGGCGATGGCCTGCAGGCCGGCTACCCCGGCTCCCAGCACGAGTACCTTAGCCGGCTTTACGGTTCCGGCCGCGGTAATCATCATCGGGAAGTAGCGGGGGAGGGCCATGGCGGCCGTGAGCACGGCCCGGTAGCCGGCAATGGAGGCCATCGAAGACAATACGTCCATGGCCTGCGCCAGACTACTCCGGGGAATCATGTCCAGGCTGTAGGCCCGCAGTCCGCGAGCGTGTAGCTCGTCTCCTACACCCTCCCGTTCGAAGGGAGCAAAGAGGGCTACGAGAATGCTGCCCTTACGGACCTGATCGAGATCGGCCGGCTCCGGCGGGTGAATGCTGAGTAAAAGATCACTTTCGGCCAGGACCGTTTTACGAGCGGTAACCTTTGCTCCCGCCGCCGAAAAAGCGTCGTCATCGGCGTTGCTGCCCTGGCCGGCACCAGCTTCCACGAGGACGGTAACTTGCTGGTCGGCCAGCTTTTTTACCCCGGCCGGCGTCAGGGCAATCCTTTGGTCACTGATCTCTTTAAGTACCCCAATCTTCATCGTCAAAAGGTATAAATACGGGTGTGACGAACTCCTTTCATGAAGGGCTCGAGGGCCCATCCGTTTGGTTCGATACGTTAATTTAAAAACGAAACTAAGTTGGGCCTAAGGATGCGGTGGAGCAATTCTTCCGGAAATACGGTCGCTATACAGTCCGCGAGACGGTGCGGTGGCGGGAAGGGTTTTACCACCCGATCATTGGCCCGCTGGGATTATTCTTTCGCCTTCCAGGCGTTGTAGCCCCCCTCCAGATTGTAGAGATTTTGAAAGCCACCTTCGGCCAGCAATGCGCAGGTATTGCCGCTGCGTCCGCCGGAGGCACAGTAGACGAGGTAGGTTTTGCTGGGGTCAAGTTCCTGCAGCTGCCCGGCGAAGTCAGGACTGCGATAGTCCATTTCCAGGGCGCCCTCGATTTTTCCGTTGGCGATTTCGGCCGGCGTCCGTACGTCGATAAGCACCGTGTTTTCCTGGCCGATTTTTTCGGCAAATTCCTCCACGCTCAGGTCAAGGTAGGGAGATTCGCTGGCGGCCTCGACGGATGCAGTGGCGTCGGTTTTTTGGGCGTCACCGCAGGTGCAAAGGGTCACGGAAAGGAGCAGGGCGAACAAAATTCTGGTCATGATCGATGTTATGTCTGGTAGGCGTTCAGGCCACCATCAAGGTGAATAATGCGGGAAAAGCCGGCGTTGCGCATCAGGGTACTGGCCCGGACACTCCGCCGGCCGCTACGACAATATACGAGGTACTCCCGATCCGGGTCGAGAGCTTCCATCTGTTCCAGGAAGTCGGGGCCCAGATAATTGTAGTTCACGGCGCCCTCCAGATGAAAGGCCGCAAACTCTGCTTCGCTGCGCACATCGATCAGGGTACCGGGTTCGGCCCGCTGCCGCAGCTGGTCAAATTCTGCGGGGGGCACGTTGCGAAGCTTTTGCTTGAGGAGCTCCCAACGGGGAACCGGACAGGCGGGAGGTGTTTCGGCCATGGTTTTCAAAGTTATTGCTGATGAATGAACGCCTAAGGTGGGCTCCTGGGTTTAGCGGGAGGGACTGGGGGAGATCCGTCAACAAAATAAGGAGTCTTCCATTTTCTTTACCTTCCGTGCACTTTTTCTTTCCCCGCCAAAAAACGATTTTCGCCCATGTTAATTCGTCTGTTGCTGTTGCTCTGCGCCCTGTATTTGCCCTGCACCGGCGCTCGCGCCCAAACCAAAGCCCCCAAACAGCCCCCGTCGATCGCCGAGAAGGTGGAGGGCATGGACAAAAAGGAAGGCTTTTTTGACTTTTACTGGGATGATGATGCGGGCAAGGTATACCTGTCCATCGATCGGTGGAACGAGGATTTTCTCTACGTCAACAGCCTCGCGGCGGGCCTGGGCAGCAACGACATCGGCCTGGACCGCAATCAGTTGGGCGGCACCCGGGTGGTCTACTTCCGGCGGATCGGCGACAAGGTCCTGCTCACCCACCGCAACCTGGATTACCGCGCCGTGTCCGATAACCCCGACGAGCGGGCCAGCGTGGCCGATGCTTTCGCGCAGTCGGTGATCTACGGCTTCAAGATTGCCGCCAAAACCGACGATCAGGTGCTGATCGACCTGACCCCCATGCTACTCACCGACGCCCACGGCGTGGCCGGACGGTTGCGGGGGCGCAAGCAGGGTACCTACAAGGTGGCCGCGGATCGCAGCGCGGTCTACGCCGACAACACCAAAAACTTCCCGAAGAACAGCGAGTTTGAGGCCCTGGTCACCTTCACTGGGCAGGCCACCGGCAGCCAGCTGCGCTCGGTAACCCCCACCAGCGGAAGTTTCTCGCTGAGAATGCACCACAGCTTCATCGAGCTGCCGGACGACGATTACCAGCCCCGGGTTTTCGACCCCCGGAGCGGATACTTCCCGATGAGCTACGCCGACTACGCCACGCCCATCGCCGAGCCCCTGATGAAGCGCTTCATCCGCCGGCACCGCCTGGAAAAGAAGGATCCCACGGCCGCCATGAGCGAACCCGTAGAGCCGATCGTTTACTACCTGGACCGCGGGGCTCCCGAGCCCATCCGCTCGGCCCTGCTGGAAGGGGCCCGCTGGTGGAACCAGGCCTTCGAAGCGGCCGGCTACAAGGATGCCTTCCGCGTGGAGGTACTGCCGGAAGACGCCGACCCCCTTGACGTACGCTACAACGTCATCAACTGGGTGCACCGCAGCACCCGCGGCTGGAGCTACGGCTCCAGCGTGACCGACCCCCGTACCGGAGAGATCATCAAGGGGCACGTACTGCTGGGGAGCCTGCGCGTGCGCCAGGATTTCCTCCTGGCCCAGGGCCTGATCCGTGCTTACGAAGACGGAACGACCCCGGACCCGCGACTGGAAGAAATGGCCCTGGCCCGCCTGCGGCAGCTGAGTGCCCACGAGGTGGGGCACACCATCGGATTGGCCCACAACTTCGCCGCTTCGGTCAACGACCGCGCCTCCGTCATGGATTACCCCCACCCCTACATCCAACTCAAAGATGGTGTCGTCGATTTCAGTGAGGCCTACGATACCGGCATCGGCGAATGGGACAAGCGGACCATCCTGTACGGCTACCAGGATTTTCCCGCGGGCACCAACGAAGCGACGGCTCTGCGGGAGATCGTTGAGGAGAATGAGCGGATGGGACTGCACTACCTCAGCGACAGCGACGCCCGCCCGCCCGGAAGCGCCCAGCCGCAGGCTCACCTGTGGGACAACGGAAAGAATGCGGCGGCCGAAATGCGCCGCATGCTCGCCCTGCGTCGGCACGCCATGGAAAATTTTGGCCCCTGGAACGTTCCGCTCGGTGCACCCATGGCGGAAATGGAGAAAGTCTTTGTGCCCGTTTACCTCATGCACCGCTATCAGGTGGAAGCGGTCAGTAAGTCCATCGGCGGTTACTACTACCGCTACGCCGCGCGGCAGGCCGGTCAGAACGCCAACGTCCTCCCGGTTCCGCAGGGAGAGCAGCTGTCGGCCTTCAGTGCCCTGATGGCCACCCTGCGCCCCGATCAACTCATGGTGCCCGACGAATTGCTGGCCTACATTCCGCCGCCGGCGACGGGCTACGGACGGGACCGGGAGCTCTTCAAAACCCAGAACGGAGGGGGCTTTGACCCACTGGCCATGGCCCAGGCGGCCGCCGACAACTCCCTGCGCTTCCTGCTGGAACCCCATCGACTGGCCCGCGTCGCGGAGCAGCACGCCCTGTATCCCGATCAGGAATTTACTTCGCTGGAGCGGATGCTGCAGCAAGTTTCCCGCACCCTGGACCGCAACGTCCAGGAAAACCGTCAGGATGAGTACGCGCTGGAAATTGGACTGCTGGTGCAAAAACGCCTGGTGGCGCACCTGATCCAACTGGCGGCCAACGACGACATCAGCGAGCGGGTGCGGGCGGCCGCGATGGCCGAACTGAAGCGCCTGGAAGAAGACCTCTACACCGGAGAGCGAGATAATTACAATGCCCTGCGGGGGCACCGGGACTATCTGGACCTCCAAATCCGCACCTTCTTCAATGATCCCACGAGCGTCAAGATCAGCACGGCTCCGGGGCTGCCCGACGGCAGCCCGATCGGCTGCGGAGGGATGTAGCCATCCCGCACGTTCTGCGAATCTTGCTTGGAGCGCACATTTTTTTCAAGACGGCAAACCGTGGTGGGGCTTTCACGTTAGGAACGGAAAAGCCCCACCATGCATTTAAGCAATGCCGACATTCAGGAGTTGGCTTCCATGTATCGCCGCAACTTTATGAACACCCTGCCCGGGCCCCGGAACGTTCATCTGGTCGGCACCAAAAGCTACCGGGGCACGGAAAACCTCGGCGTGTTCAGCTCCTTCGTGCACATCAGTGCCGTGGAACCGCTGCTGGGGTTCATCATGCGGCCGCTGACGGTGCCCCGTCAGACCTACCACAACATCAAGGCCAATCGCTGGTTTACCGTCAACACCATTCACCCCGACTTCCTCTCGTCCGCCCACCAGACGAGCGCCAAGTACGGTGAAACGGAATCGGAATTCGCCGCCACCGGGCTGACGCCGGAGTACAGCGACGCCTGCAAGGCCCCCTACGTGGCGGAGAGTAAAGTGCGCCTCGGGCTGACCTTCGAGGAGGAGCACCTCATCTCCGGTATCGAGACCCTGTTCATCGTCGGTCGCGTCCAGGAGGTGTTCGTGCCCGACGAGGCGGTGCTGGAAAGCGGCCACGTTGACCACGAGCTGCTGCGTACCATGAGTGTGGCCGGTCTGGACACCTACCACGAGGTGGGCAAAAGCAAGCGGCTGCCCTACGCCCGGCCCTAGTGATCGGGGAACTTTCGCCCCGTTAAATTTTTGATTTTCTTTTCTGGGGACTAATTTGTCGGTAGAATGAACCCTCTGACACCTATTAACGTGCCTCCCCCGGCCTGGGGGCGGGTACCCCTATTCCCCGTTGCCCTGGCGATCGTGCTGGGCGTCCTGACGGCAGACTGGACCGGCTACGTCGGCCAAAATTCCTGGTGGTGGGCCATGACGGTCCTGCTGCTGCTTTCGGGAACTATGCTCTGGTTTACCGCCGCCCGTCGGTGGTTTGCCGTCACCCACTCCATCTTCTTACTGCTGGCCATTTTTGCGCTGGCGGCCTGGCGCAGCGCGGATACTTACCCGCCGAACCAGTCGGCCTTCTTCGCCCATGCCCTGGCGGAGGAAGGCAGCTATTCGGGCGTCGTGGAGGCCGTCCGCCCGGGTGGGCGTAACCTCCGCCTGACGGTCGGGCTTCAGCACCACTTTGCCGACTCAGCGGGTTCGACTCCCGTACTCGGTAGAATGTTGCTTTACGTTCCTCCGGATGAGCGATCCAACGGATTGAAACCCGGTGACGGTATCGTGTTTCGGGGGGAGATAGCTCCCCTGCGCGGTCCGCTGAACCCGGGCGTATTCGATTTGCGCAACTACTGGAAACGGCAGCGGGTCTACCATCAGGCGTTTTTACGCGATTCATCGCAGTACCAGATTATTGTGGCCACTGAATCGAGTTGGCACCAACGCTTCGCTTCCTGGCGGGAGGCCTGGTTCGACACTTTTCGCACCCACCTTACGGGTGATGAACTGGCCGTAGCCACGGCGCTGGTACTGGGGAAACGGGACCTGCTGACCGACGATATCCGCTCCGCCTACGCGGACACGGGCGCCATGCACGTGCTGGCGGTTTCGGGGCTGCACGTTGGCATCGTCTACCTCTTGCTCCTGAGTGTTTTGGGGTGGCTGCGGCGTTGGCGCTGGGGGCGGTTTGTCCTGGCGGGTTTATCGATCCTGGGCATCTGGGCCTTCGCGGCGGTGACGGGCTGGAGCCCCTCGGTGCAGCGGGCGGCCATCATGTTTTCGGCCATCGTGCTGGGCGGACTGAGCCACCGCAAAATGGACGTATTCAATTCCCTGGCCCTGGCGGCCATCCTGATGCTGCTGGTGGATCCGCAGCAGCTTTTTGCGGTGGGCTTTCAGCTTTCATTTTCGGCGCTGGTGGGCATCGTGCTGTTCACCCGCTCCGTGGAGAAGTGGTTCTTCCTTCCCTGGAAGTTGTTGCGCAAGGGGTGGTCGGCGGTATCGGCGTCGGTGGGTGCCCAGCTGGGCACGCTGCCCCTGGCGCTGCATTATTTTCAGCAATTCCCCCTCTACTTCATGCTGAGCGGAACCGTGGTGGTGATCACGGCCTACTTCGCCCTGATCTTTGGCATCCTGCACGGCCTGACGGCGGGCATGCTGGGCTGGGCGTTCGGGGCCAACATCACGGGGTGGCTCCTGGGGCTGGTGGTGTCGATGCAGAACGCCAGCGTCTTTTACTTTCGCCGGCTGCCCTTCGCCCGGCTGGAACTGGCGGACTTCGGCTGGGTTCCGGCCCTCCTGTTGCTGGTCGGCATCTCTGGTCTGGCAACCTGGACGCGCTGGCGGCTGCGGGGGGCACTCCTCCTGGCTCTTTGCCTGTCGGTGACCTCCTTCGTTTGGGCGGGGACGCAGGTGCAAACTTTTCGTTCCGAAAGCCAGGCCATCGTGTATCACCAGTCACGACAAACCCTCGTTGACGTTTTCACCCCTTCCGGAGCGGTAGCGCTGGGGCAGGCGGTGGAGCCGGAGGATTTGGCCTGGTCGGCGGGCCCCAGCCGCCGGCGCTTCGGGGTAGATAGCTTGCCCACCCTGGCATTGACGACCCGGGATACCATCCTCGGCCCCGTCACCTTTGCCGGGCGGGGAGAGATGGCCCTTCTGGGGTACCATTGGCTGGTACTGGATGGCGAAACGGAGCGGGTCGCCACCGACCACACCCCGGAATTCGTTCTGGTGGTCAACGACTTCAGGCCCCGCTCCTTCCCCGCCCTGGAGCCGCCCGTGACGATCATCGTTGATGGCAGCAACCCTCCCTGGCGCGGGGAAGCCTGGCGAAAACTGGGCCGGGAATCGGGCCACTCCGTCCACCTGACCTGGGAAGACGGGGCGTTTATCCTACGGGCGAAGGGGGAAGGAGGGAATGACTGAAGGATGGAAGGATTGAATGACGGAAGGATTGAATGACGGATGGAACCCTGGTCGGAACGGTGAACTGTGCGGGTGCGAGCCAAGCGGTTTCTGGTCCGACCAGTGGAGTTTGGAAATTTGGAATAAGGAGAAATGAAGGCCAAATAATTGGGGGATTCCGTAGCGACAAGGCATGTGTGGGATGACATTAGCGTTATACCCCTTCTAGAAGCTATAATTTGTCCCGTAATATTTAAGTCCAAATTTTCTGGGTTCTGGGGTTCTTGAAAATCTTGATCACCTGAAAGTCGAAATCATCCACCCTAGGGGTAAATGCCTGGTGTCGCCTTTCCCCGAAAGGCGACCACTCCATCAAAGAAGGAAGAATTGTACAAGATCGATTGGCCACATCCTTTGGCGGAAAGTCCTTTGGTTATCCCAGTCTGATTCGGTTTCCTTTCGGTGAAAGGAAACACCACCTGCCTCCAATCATTTGACATTTCCTTAAGTGGGAGTCAAGATAAGTCTGTAGTCTGTCAGACTACTGGCCACAAACCTAAAGGTGAAAAAGGTATTCGTGTGGCACAGAGTACAAAGCATACTACGGCCGTAACTCTACGCCACGGTAAGGGTTACAACTTTGCGCTAACCCACACATGCCTTGTCGCTACTAAACATCCTTAAATGCGAGTGCGATTCCCGTGGAATCGCCGGCTGAGCACGAGGGTTCCATTTCATGGCACCTGCGCTCCGCGCCCTCAAAACGACCCTTGTCTGCGGAAAATACTCCCATGGTGACAGCACTAGCTAGACAAATGACTGTTTCAGGTCCTCTCCAGCGTAGCGAAATGGAGAGGTTAGGAGAGGGAGAAACGCATTTGTCTAGCAGTGTAGTGAGGGCACCCTAAAACCTTGGGCATCGTAGGTAAAATGCACGTTTGTGCATACTGTCGGCCATTCTGCACAATTACATCTATGGAATTAGCTTTATATTAACTCCTAAGGCGCTAATTGTCCGTATCTTGTGGCCTTAAACGCTTTGACTGAACTACCTTCCCCAGGAAGTCAGCTATCTACCATTGATGACCAACCGCTTTTTGTACGACCTGAGAAAGCAGTGGCTGATTGTGCTGCTGGCCATCGCCGCCCCGGTGATGCTGCGGGGTCAATGTGAAGGGCCCTTCAATCTTGGTTGCCAGGCTTCCTTCAACCTGACCCTCAACGAGGACTGTCAGGCCGAAGTGAATTTTGCCATGTTGGTCACGGGTGCGCCCTCCTGCCTGACGGAAGATAATTTTGCGGTAGTCGTTCAGGACAGTAACCCCACTAATGGTCCGATCGTGGACGGCGAGGGGCGATTTCAGGTGAGCATTCAGGGACAGGGGAACCCCGATCTGGCGGGTTTTACCTGCTGGGGCACGGTGAACACCAAAGACAACACGGCCCCCGTCATCACGGGGCTTTCCGCCACTCCCCTGCATTTTGGTTGTGATCAACTCATTCCCCTACCGGCCCCCAGCAGCTACTGTTACCGGGTCGACGGAGCGACGGGGGCGGTCATCGCGGGAACCCTGGATGAAGTGCTGCTGGCCAACATCTCCCGCACGCAGGAACTTCCCGTGATTACGGACGCCTGCGGAGGAGAAATAGAAGTCTGCGTCACCGAAAATCAAAGCCCGGAACAATCGGGGGAATGCCGTGATACCACGACCATCGTCCGGACCTTCACCGCCCGGCGATTTAACGTGGAGGGCGACGAGCTGGTCCGCTCCGCCGGACAGGTCATCCGATTTATTCGTCCGGAGCTGACGAACCTTCAGGGCGTCCCCAATGTGTCCTTTGAGGGCTGCGGAACGAGCCGCGAGCTGGACGGCGTGCCCCCGCCCAAAGCAGAAGACTATCCCTTCTTTCTGACGCCCTCCGGGCTCATTCATCTTTCCCCGCAATTCTGCCAGTATCAGGTGACCGTTTCGGACGGTACCCCCTGGGAGGGCTGCGGCGAAGACTACGCCTTCGTCCGTACCTACCGGGTGATTGACTGGTGCTCGGGTCGGCAGGAAGGGGTATTCACCCAGGTCGTTCAGGTGGGCGACCGGCAGGGGCCGGAGATCACCGTTCCGGTGCAGGACCTGGATTTTGACGGGATTCCGGATGAAGGCCCCCTCAAGTTCTCTACCAATTTAGGTTGTGCGGCCATCATCAGCGTGCGGACCGGTGGCGTCTCGGCCACCGACGCCTGTACGGGAGAAGCGGAACTGCTGGCCTTCGTGTACCCCGACGGAAACGTGCAGGGTCCGGCCCTGGGCCCCTACGAAGTGTTCGGGGAAAACGTTCAAAGTTCCCTTACGGCACCGCTACCCGTCGGAGAACACCTGATCCGTTACGTCGCCAGCGATCCCTGTGAGAACGATTCCCGGGTGGACGTATGGGTGGAAATATTTGACGGCGCTCCGCCGACGGCCCTCTGCGAAGCGGGACTGACGGTGAGCCTGAACACCAACGGCTTTGCCATCATCACGGCGGCACAACTGGACGCGGGATCGGTGGACGATTGTAGCCCGACGCTGAACTTCCGGATTGGCCGTGCCAACGAGAACAATGAAATCATTTCGCCCCTGGCCAATACCGCTTCCTTCCTCTGTGCGGATTTGGGCACGGTGCGCCTGGCGCTGGAAGTACGGGACGATAAGAACAACGCCAACCTGTGCTGGACTACCGTGACGGTGGAAGATAAGTTGGCCCCGGAATGTCTTGCGCCCCCCAACTTTAGGCTGAACTGCCAGACCTTCAACGATAATTTCCCTTCCAACCTGGCCACCGAATTTGCCCTTGACCCGGTTCGCTACGCTTCGGTGGTAGATGCCGTTTTCGGGGCCGCACGGGGCCGCGATAACTGTCCCGTGGATACCATCACCCAGGGCCTCAGTGGTACCCTGAATGAATGCGGGACGGGGCGCTTTACCCGTTCGTTTACGGTGCGGGACGGCGGTGGCCTGACGCAGACCGACGTTTGTCTGCAACGGGTGGACGTGGTGTCGCTGCACGATTACAGCATTCGGTTCCCTGGCGATGAAGCCTACGCCTGTGGCGATTTGCCCAGTCCGGAAGAGCTGTTCCTGACGGAGTCCGGTTGTGAACTGCTGACCCTGAACACGGCCATCGACACCCTGGTGGCCGACGCCAGTTCGTGTTACAAACTCCGCCTGACGCACGAGGTCATTAACTGGTGTGAATACAACGGGAACACCTCCGCCATTAACGTCCCCCGCGACGCTAATGGGGACGGCAACCTCCTGCAGCCGACCATCCTGCACGTGTTACCCGTAACGGACAACGACCTGACGGACGACCGTTTGGTGCTGGATCAGGACCTGGACCCGAACAGCGGTAACGAAATCAGAGAACTGATCCCGAACTACGGGAACTCCACCCAGCGGGGCTTTTTCCGCTACGTCCAGTTCGTTCGGGTGTACGATGAAGAAGCGCCAGCGCTGGAGGTGGTGGCCCCGGAAAACGGGCTGGCCTTTACCCTCGACTGTACCGCAGAGGTAACCTTCAATTTTTCCGCGCTGGATGACTGTTCTACCGCCACCACCAGACTGAGTATTGACCTGGATGCGGTGGACGTAAACGAAGACGGACAGTGGTCGGGTGTAGATTTTGATGAAGACCGGGTGGTGGATGCCGCGGACTTCACCGGCGACGCCGAGACGGGCATTGAGGTGGAGGTGGGTAACCTGCCCATCGGCACCCATCTGGCGCGCCTGACGGCCACCGATGATTGCGGCAACACCCGTAACCGCTACGTGCCCTTTGAGGTGGAGGACGGAAAGGCTCCGACCCCCTCCTGCCTGGGCTTCCTGACGGCTACGCTGTCGCCCAACGGCGGGGACGGGGGCATCGCTACCCTGTGGGCAACGGACTTCGTTGCCAGTCCGCCCGAAGTGTGTACGAGTACGGATATCGCCTACTCCCTGTACACGGAAGCAGAAGCCAGCGCACCGGGTTTTACGCCCGCAACGGGCCGTAATCAGATTACCTTCGACTGTGCGAACCTGGGGGAAGTCATCCTCCGGGTCTACGCCTTCTCGGCGGTTAACGGGCGCAACGACTACTGCAACGTATCGGTTACGGTGGCCACCAATGACGAAAGCATTTGTGCCGACCGGCAGGGGCAAATCGCCGGGCAAATCCTGAACCTGGAAGGGGACCCCATGGCGGATATTGAAATCCTCAATGCGGGCCTGAACCTGGAGTTTCAGCAGACGGACGGAAACGGGGAGTTTTCCTTCACCGGACTTCGCGAAGGGAATGATTACACCATCCAGCCCTACTACAACTTTGACATGCTGAACGGCGTAACGACCCTGGATATCCTCCTCATCGGTCGCTACCTCCTGGAACAGGATGACAACCTGACGGCTTATCAGCTCATCGCCGCTGACGCCAACCGCAGCGGAGCGGTAACCATTCTGGATCTCATCCAGATTCGGAGAGTCATTCTGGGCCTGGACGCCGATTTCGACAACAACACCAGTTGGCGTTTCATCCCGACGGATTACTTCTTCCCGAACCCCCGCGATCCCTGGGAGGAAACCTTCCCGGAAGTCGCCAACTTCAACAATCTCTTCGGAAACGAATTCGTAGAATTCACGGCCGTTAAGGTAGGAGACGTCAACGGAAGCGCCGAGCCGACGACCCTGCTCGGTTTCCCCGGTGAGGAAGAAGGTCGGATTGCCCGGCCCGTGCTGGCCCTCAACGTGGAGCAGCCAGCGGCCGGAACGGTTACCCTTTTTGCCGACGATACGCTACCGACGGCGGGTATGCAGTTTACGCTGGAACTCAGTCCCGGAACCACGGTGGTGCCGGGCCAAATCGGGGAGAGCAGTTACCGGCGGGTGGAAAATCAGCTATCGGTGAGCTTTGTGCCGGAAGCGGGCAACCCCATCGATCCGGAGCGCGCGCTACTTTCCATCGTCGGAGAAGCCGGCGCCCCGCTGCCAGCCCTGACGACCCGCCGCGGAGGATTGCGTCCGGAAGTGTACGGCACGGACTATCAAGTCTATGACCTGCGGATTCGCCTGCGGGAGGAGGAAGGCAATTTCGCACTTCGGGAAGGGTTGGCGGTATACCCCAACCCCTTCTACGAGCGCGCGGTCCTCGATTTCGACTGGCCGGCTACCGAAGCGATCACACTACGGGTCACCGGCCCCGACGGCCGACTGTACGAGGAGCGTGAACTGCCCGTTCAGCGGGGCTTTAACCAGTTCTCCGTGGAGCGGCCCCTGCGGGCGCCGCAAACGGGCGTACTCCTCTTCACCCTTGACGGCGCCCGGGGGGGGAGCCGTAGCCACCGGGTGATCGTAGGCCAGTGATGACTTCTGGGGACGAATCTTTCCCAACCGGCTCCACCAGCCAACCAGCAACCAGCAATTAGCAACCAGGAACTAGTCCACAATCTGCCCCGTCAGTCGTAGCAGCTCCGTCTCGGTATTCTTCAAATTGAGCAGTGCGTTGAGCAGGCGAAACTGGGCGTTGATGTAGTTAACCTGAATGGCCCGGTAATCAAAGCTGTTGATGCGTCCGCCGCGGAACCGTTCTTCGGCCACCGTCAGGTTCTGTTCGGCGTTGTTGATGAGCTCTTCGGTGATGCGTACGATCTGGACCTGATTTTCGTAGAGTTGGAGGCTGTTCTGCAGGGCCGCACTCAGTTGCTGTTGGGTACTCTGATAGTTGAGCTGGGCCGTAATTTCCTGGAGCTTGGCCGTTTGGGTGCGTACGTTACGGGCGCCGCCGTCAAAGAGAAGGTAATTAGCCTGAATGCCGAGGTTGCCCGATAGGGTCCGTGCTGCTACGCCGGGGAGTTCCTGTTCGCGGGTGGGTTGGTCACCGCCGAAATCAAAGGTTTGGGACCCGGTCTGTATGTTTATGTCGTAGGCAGCACCGGCGTTGATACTCACCGTTGGCTTGTATTCGGTCTCGATCAGCTGGGTGTTGATGCGGGCCAGTTCGCGGTTGATCTGAAGGTTGCGCAACTGACTATTCGTGCGTTGCATCTGATCCTCGAGTGCCTGGCGGTCGTAGGCCTCGGGGGTGAAGGTGAGTTCGGTGGTGAGGTTGAAGTCTTGGCTGAGGTCTTCTTCGCCCATGAGCTGCAGCAGGTTGCGTAGTGCGTTGCGGTAGGTGGTTTCCTGCACGACCAGAGAGGTAGAATCGGTGAGGTAAGCGTCCCGGGCCTGCAGCTCGTCGAAGCTGCCACCCTGACCGAATTCCTGGCGGACTTCCTGGTATTCAATCTGATCCCGGCTGAGGTCCAGCACCCGCTGCAGGACGTCCACCTGCTCCCGTTGCACGACGGCATTGTAGTAGGCCTGGATGATGGACTGGATGGAGTTCTCCACCTGGAGTTGCAGCTGTCCGGCGCTCAGGTCCGCCAGTGTGCTCAGCTGATCCTTGGCGATTTCAACCCGGCCGCCATTGAACAGGGTCCAGTTGAGGTTGGCGTTGGGAGATACGTTGTAGGAGAAGGTGGAGCTTTGGCTGACGATACTGGCGGGGTTGGTGTTGTTGCGGTAACTCACACCGGGGCTCAGCCCCAGGGTGATGGTGGGCCGTTTACCCGTCAGGGCGTAGTCATCGTTGCTGCGGGCGACCTCCAGGTCGTTCGCGGCCAGCCGGATTTGGTAATTGTTTTTCAGGCCGAGCTGAATGGCGTCACTGAGGCTGAGGTCGGGACCGGATTGGGCGAGGACGCTGGTGCCAAGAAATATGGCGAGGGCGCAAAGTAGAGTGATTCGCATGCTTGTCATTACTTTTAACGGGTAGGCCGGTGGGGTGCCCGGGCTACGCCTGAGTTTTTTGGGTAGTATCGCCATCCGGAGGGGAGAGGAGATGGTCGTCGAGCGTTTCGGGGGAAGACGCTGCTTTGGGGCCGGACCCGGCACCTGCGCGCCGTCGCCCGCCATCTACTATAGCCCTTCTGGGCCCCTCGAATACCCTGCGTTTGGCGTAAAAATTATAGAAAAAGACGATGCCGGTGGCTACGAGTTTGATGATCCATTCCTGGTCGCCGAACAGCGGGAACCGGTGCAGGCCGACCACGATGAGCCAGTCCAGAAACAGTCCCACAACGCTGACGCCCATGCTCAGGACGAAGGCACTGCGCAGGGATCGCCGCAGCTCAAAAACGAAGTAGCGCTGGAGAAAAAAATTCAGGATGACGCTGCTCGAATAGGCCACTACCGTGGCCGGGCCCGGCGGCAATACCCGGTCAACCAGGAAGAGGTACATGCCGTAGTTGATGCCGGTAGCCACCAGCCCGGTCATGGCAAAGGGAATTTTTTCCCGGATAAATGCCCAGAGCGATTGCATCATGCCAGTCCTTGGTGATCGTTGCGTTCGCGGCGGAAGTAGTCCCGCACTTCCAGCCAGTTGTTCACCCGGTAATAGCCTTCGTCGTTGACGTTATGGCTGGCGGTAAACAACAGTCCGGTACCGTTGAATCCGGACAGGTTCCGGACTTTGTCGTCGATCATGAAGTCACCGTGTACGATGCGTTTATCGCCGCACAAGACGATCCGGTGGTGATGGATGAAGGGCAGATGCTCGTGCAACCATTCCCATTTATCGATCAGGCTGTGCTTGAACTCCGTGGCCGCCGTGGTAATGAATACCTCGTAATTGGCGTAGAGTTCCTCGGCCACCTCCCGGGCATGTTCCATGACCGGCAAGTCCCGAAAAAAGCCGGGTTCGTACATCGCGTTACGGATGTCCGCCGCTCCGGGAAGGTCATAGATTTTCATGCCCCGGTAGTCCTCGGGTTGCAACCGCCGGCCAAAGCGCTCGGCATAAATGTCCTCGAACTTGGCGTAGGTATCGGCGAGCACCTCGTCCATGTCGATACAGATACGTTTCATGCGACTGGTCGGTTATTCTGCGGGTTCCTGTTCTTCTACGTCTTCGTGCGGACGAATGCCGATCGGGCGTTCCGGATCGACACCGTCTCCGAAGCCCATCTGCTTGTAGGCGGGCTCCACCTCGCGGTAGTCTGGCCAGGTGCCGTAGCGGGCGTTGGCCATGAGGCGGCGGAAACGGTTCAGCAGTACCAGCAGGGCCGGCAGCAGAATCAGCAGCACCAGGGTAACCGCCAGCAACCCGAAGGCAACCGAAATGGCCATGGGGATCAGGAACTGCGCCTGCCGGCTCTTTTCGAGCAGCAGGGGAGCCAGTCCGGCAAAGGTGGTTACGGAGGTGAGCAAGATCGGGCGGAAACGACTTCTGCCCGCGTCCTGCAGGGCCTCCATCATGTTCATCCCCTGGCGGATGTTGTCGTTGTATTTGGCCACGAAAACGAGGCCGTCGTTCACGATGATGCCCACCAGTGCGATGATGCCCAGGGCGGAAAACAGGGAAATGGGCTTACCCATGAGCCAGTGTCCGAAGACCACTCCGATCATGCCGAAGGGAATGAGGGAGAACAGCACCAGGGTCTGACCGATGGACCGGAAGGTGATGGCGACCACGAAGAACATCAGAGCGAGCACAACCGGAATTACTAGGGCACCGGAGGCCGCGGTTTTTTGCTGGTTTCTCACCTGACCGTCGGTAACGGTGGAAACGCCGGGGTAGCGACTGAGTACGGCCGGGAGGATTTCTTCCTGCACCTTGGCGTTGACGTCGGTTACCGAAACGGCATTATTGGAGACGTCGGCTTCCACCTTGACTTCCCGCTTTCCGTCCACGTGGTTGATGGCGATCACGCCCCGCTGGGGCTCGAGCTGCACGATCTCCGAGAGCGGATATTCGGAGCCGTCCGGCAGACGGATGCGCATGGACTGCAGGTCCGCTACACTGCGGCGACTGTCTTCGCCGTAGCGCAACCACACCCGCACTTCGTCTTCTCCCCGCTGGAGCCGCTGGGCTTCGCTACCGAAGAAGGCCGAACGCACCTGCCCTACGATGTCCTGGAGGTCCAGTCCGAGGTAACGGGCTTTCTCCTTGAGGGAGATGTTGATTTCGCGCAGACCCTCCTGGTTATTGTCTACGACGTCCGTCAGGTCGGAGAGTTGCTCCAGTTCCGTTTTGAGTTCCTGGGTGGCTTGCTCTAGTTCGTTGATGTTGCTGCCCACGAGGCTGACGCTGACGGGTTTTCCGAAGAACGAGCGGGCGCCGTAGGAGATGATTTCGGCCTCATCGATGGGCCCTACCTCCTGGCGCACGGCATTCGTTACGCTACGCAGGGCAACGTCACCCCGCTCTTCTCCGGGCAGCAGGGCGATGTTGACGGTACCCTGATAGGTGGTGGGGCCTACTTTCACTTCTACTCTTTCGATCAGGTCGCGCTGACCGTCGAAGGCCTCGGCGCTCATCCGCTCATTGACGGCCTCGGCGCCGCGGGCAATCTGATCAAGGATCTCCTTGGTCTTGTTTTCCGGCGTGCCGGCGGGGAGCTGAAGGGTGACGCTGATGTCGTCTCCTTCGATGATGGGGAAGAAGGTCGTTTTCACGAAGCCTCCCTGGACCATGCCGAGGCTGAGAAACAGAATGGCAATACACAGGGAGAGGGAGATGAACTTGTACTTCATCGTCCAGGCCAGTACGGGGCCGTAGAGGCGGTCGCGGAGGAAGTTCATTAGGTTGTCGAACTGCCGTTGCACCCAGTTGGGTTTGGCGTCGGCGTCCAGAGCTTTGGAGTGCGCCACGTGGGTGGGCAGGATGATGGCACCTTCCACCAGCGAGAAGACCAGCGAAAAGATGACCACCATGGCCATTTCCCGGAAGAAATCGCCCAGCGTTCCGTCGATGAAGAAGAAGCTGCAAAAGGCGATGACCGTGGTGATGATGGCCGCAAATACGGCGCCGAGCACGTTCTGGGTGCCCTCAATGGCGGCCCTGATGCGCGGCATCCCCTTCTCGTGATAACTGTAGATATTTTCCCCGATGACGATGCCGTCATCCACCAGGATACCGATCACGAGAATCATGCCGAAGAGGCTGATGACGTTAAGGGTGACGTCCAGGGCGTTGGCGATGATGAACATCCCGGCAAAACTGATGGGAATGGACAGGGCCACCCAGAAGGCCAGTCGCCAGTGCAGGAAGACGGCCAGCAGCAGACAGACGATCAGGAAACCCTGAATGCCGTTCGTCTGCAGCGTATTGATCCGTTGCCGGAGGGTAACGCTGGCGTCGCTGACGACGCTGGCCTGGATGTTGGTGTTCTCGGCGTTGAATTGCTCGATGTACTCCTTTACCTGATCGGTAATGTAGAGCATGTCTTCCTCGAGCGTATTCTGCACGTTCACTGCCACAGAGGGGGAGCCGTCGAGGAAGGCCCGGTTGGGCTGGTCCGCCCAGCGATCCCGCACGGTGGCTACCTGGTAAAGTCGGACCACCCCGCCGGAGGCGGTGGTTTTCACCACGATGTCCCGCAGGCCATCGGCGTAGTATTCCTTGTTGCGGGCCCGCAGCAGGAGTTCTTCGTCCTTGCCCTTAACGGTACCGCCGGTAACGTCGACGTTGGTGCGGCGTACGGCATCGGCGGCGTCCTGAAAAGTCAGGCCGTAGGCCTGGAGGTCCGCTTCGCGAAACGCAATCTCAATCTCCTCGTCCGGGAAGCCGGAAAGCTCCACCTTGGACAGTCCATCGATGGCCAGCAGGTCGTCTTCCACCTGGCGGGCGGCCTGCTTCAGGGCGGACAGGCTTACCCCATCTCCCGACAGCGCAAAGCTGATGGCCCGGCCCAGCTGTTCCTGTTTGTAGATTACCGGGGGTTCCATCCCCACGGGGAAGCTGTTGATGCGGTCAACTTCGTTTTTGACGTCCTGAAGGATCAGGTCGGTATCGTAATTTTTGAGCACCTCGACGGTGATCCTTCCGGAGTTTTCGGAACTAACGCTGGTGTAGCGTTCGATGCCGGTAAGCCCCTTGAGGTTTTCTTCAATCTTGTTGATGATTCCCTCTTCTACTTCTTCCGGACTGGCTCCGGGGTAAATCACCTGAATGCTGATGGTGCGGCTGGGAAACTCGGGAAAAAAGGTGGCCTTCATCTGACTCAGAGAAACGAGCCCCAGGATGAATAGACCAACCATAATCAGGTTAGCCGCCACCGGGTATTTGACAAAATAGGCAATGAATCCTCTCATGGTGGTAGCTTATTTAGAAACGGGTTGAGCGGAAGCACTGGTGGACGCCTGGGAAGTGTTGGAGTCCTTACGGTTGACGCGCATGCCGTCAAAGGCGCCGGCTACTTCACTTACCAGTAACTGGGTGTTGTTGGGCAGGCCACTGATGATGACCGTGCTGCGGTTGAATTTCTCTACCGTCACGGGGAAAAGGCGCAGGAGCGTATCGTTTTCCACAACGTAAACCTCCTGCTCGTTGAGGAGGAGGTCGCGGTCAATCTCCACCACGTTTTCGATGGTCTTGGCGTCCGCTGCGCCGCGTAGGTACATGCCTTCCCGCAGTCCCTTGCCACTTACCCCGATGAATACATCCACGGTCTGTGACCCCGGATCAATCTGGTCACTGATGCGCTTTACGCTACCCGTCCAGCTCCCGTTGACGTCTTCACTGTACAGTTCAACTTTACCCCCGGGCTTGAGGTATTCCAGCTGGGAAAGGGGGACCGTAGCGACCAGTTCGTAGTAGTTGGTGGCCATCAGTTCGCCGAGCTGCTGCCCGGCCCGGACCACGGCACCCTCGTCGATTGCCGTGGAGGTCAGAACGCCAGAGATGGGTGCACGCAAGGTGTACTTACTCAGACGTTCTTCCAGGCTCTTGATGCTGTAGTACTGGCTGTACAGATTCCTTCCGGCAATGAAGAGTTTTTCCCGCTGGTTGACGGGGGTGGGTAGCGCCGGTAGGGCGCCGTCGACGCTATAGCCACTGAGATATTCTTCCCAGGCCGGGAAGCTTTCCGGGTAGTCGATCTTCAGGTCCGGCATGAGGGTGGCGATGGCGTTGAGCAAAGAAGCCTTCTGGGCCTGCAGGTTCAGTCGCGCCTCGTCATCGTCCATGCGCAGCAGTACTTCCCCTTTCTTGAAGTAAACCCCCTTCTTGAAGGGGCGTCCCGTGGCCTCTACGGTGCCACCGACTTCGCTGAACAGGGCGATTTTATTGTAGGCCTCCAGCCGACCCTGCACTTCCAGTTCGGTGGCGATATTGGCGTTGACAACCGCCTGGGTTTCCACCGTTTTGATGCGCTTCGGGATTTCCTTCTGGGGCGTATCCTGCTTCATGCCCTGCAGGTACTTCATGCCGAAGTACCCTCCGGCCAGGATGACGATCCCGATCAGGGCTACGAGGATTCGTTGTAAATTCTTATTACTCATTGGACAAATTTTGGGGCTGGGTAATCTGCTCGTTAAGGTTGTGGTACATGCGTTGCAGGACGCGGGTACAGGTCAGTAATTCTTCTTCCGATACACCCCGGCGGGCGATGGCGATGGTTTGCTGACTGAAGTCCCGGGCTTGGCGCCATAAATCCCGTCCCCGCTCGGTGATGTAAATGCGCTTTTGCCGACGGTCTTCGGGGTCCACCGTGCGGCGAATCATTTCCTCCCGTTCCAGGTTGCCGATCGCACGGGCTACGGTAGCCTTGTCGATGATGGCAGAAAGTGCCAGATCCTGCTGCCGGGGGCCATCCTTGATGACCAGGTCCGCGAGGATACCCAGGTGCGAACCCTGGGGAAGGTAGCCTTCGTGATCCATCCGCGAGAGCAGTAGGTTGGAGAGCTGCCGGGCAACGCGATTGGTGAGGTAAATGAGGTTATTGTGGGGGTCGTACGCGCGCAAGTTAGTTGCGTTTGCAACGAAAAACGTCCTGGGTCAGAAAAGTGTTCAGGAAATCACGGGTTATTTGTAGCAACATGCATTTTGGAGGGAATCACTTCAGCGTTAGGGAAAAACCGACCCCGTGAATATTCTCAATGCTGATGTTTTCGTCTTGTTTGAGGTATTTCCTGAGTCGGCTGATGAAAACGTCCAGGCTCCGGCCAAGGAAGTAGTCATTTTCCCCCCAGATTTTCTCGAGAATGTCTCCCCGTTCGACGACCTGATCCCGCCGGGAATTGAGAAAGGCCAACAGTTCGGCTTCTCGCCGGGTGAGGCGCTTTGGCGCTTCGTCGCGGTACTGCAGGAGCAGTTTATCGGGATCAAAGGTGTAGTGACCGATGCGCCCGGGGTCGAACTCCGGCCCCGAGGGCCGGACGCGGTTCCGGCGCAGGAAGACCTCAATTTTCAGGATCAGCTCTTCGATACTGAAGGGCTTGGTGATATAGTCGTCCGCCCCGATGCGGAGGCCGTGCAGGCGATCTTCCTTGAGGCTCTTCGCCGTAAGGAAGAGAATGGGAACGTCGCGGTTTTTCTCACGGATGCGCCGGGCCAACTCGAAGCCATCGACTCCGGGGAGCATCACGTCCAGCAGACACAGGTCAAATTCGAAGGGCTTTTTCTCGATGCAGTCCAGGGCCGTCTGTCCGTCCGGACAATGGTGGACGGAAAAGTCACTCAATTCCAGGTTGTCGCGGGTGACGAAGCTCAGGCTTTCGTCATCCTCTACGTACAGCAGCTTGGCTTTACTCATGTCGGGCGGGCGTAGCGACTTTCGTCACGGATAATAATGGGATGCGGATGGTAAAGATAGTCCCCTGGCCAAGCTTGCTTTCTACTTTGATGGGCCAGCCGTGGGAACGGCAGATGTGGGCAACGTAGTAAAGGCCAAGGCCGAATCCCTTGACGTCGTGTACGTCGCCGGTGGGAATCCGATAAAATTTTTCGAAGAGTTTTTCCTGGTGCTCGGGGGCAATCCCCGGCCCTCGGTCCGCCACGGAAATCACGAAGGTACGCCCGACGACGGTTCCACTTACCCGAATGTTAGGAGCCTGACCACTGTATTTGATGGCATTGTCGAGGAGGTTGTACAGGATGTTGGAGAGATGCAGGGGGTCGGCCAGTACGGTCAGGGCACTTTCCGGGAATTCCACGGCCAATTCTCCGCCAGCATCTTCCACCCGGGCCTGGGCGCTGCTGATGATGGGCGGGAAAATGGCGTTGAGGTCCACCCGCTCCTTCTTGATTTCAAAGTTTCCCCGTTCAATCTTGCTGATTTGCAGCACCTTCTCGACCTGCTTGTTCAGCCGCTCGTACTGCTCGTGAATGAGCCGGGCGTAGCGGGTGAGCCGTCGGTCTTTCTGGACGTTATCGTCCCGCATGAAGACGCTGGCCGCAATCCGGATGGTGGACAGGGGCGTCTTGAATTCATGCGTCATGTTGTCGATGAAATCCTTTTGCATCGTTGCCAGCCGCCGCTGCCGCAGGATGATGATCAGACTGTAGGCGAAGAAGGCCACCGTGACCAACAGGATGACGGAGAGAAAGACCACCAACTGCATTTTCTGCCAGATGTAACCCGTGCGGGTGGGGAATTTGACGCCGAAATAGTACAGGAGGTTTTCGTCTGGCGGCAGATAGCCCTCCGTGGGTGGGTTGACGACGGTGCTTACGTCGGTGGTGGCCTGGCAGTAGCCCCCGTAGGCCATTTGGTCGGACGTGCAGTCAAAGATGGCGTACTCAAAGGGGATGTCCAGACCGAGTCGGATCAGCTCCTGCTGCATGATGGCTTCCAGCCGTGCGGCATTGATCTCACTTTCAATGTTGACGATGAAGTAATTGCTGGTGCGCTGCCGGACGATGTCGCGGCTGGGCAGATCGCTCTCGTTGGCGTCGGCAAGCTGGCGGGCGACTTCATACAGGGCCAGCTGGACCTTCTGGCTGAACTCGGTGTCGTTGAGGTTCCAGGTCGTTGCTACCCAATAGGTCTGCATGCCCACGATGCCAAAGATGGCCACGAGCCCAAGAACGATAACCTGCCGAATGACGCGCTGGTGCATGGTTCGCCGGAGTGTTAGGGTAAATATTGAACGAAAAACGGGGTGAATGGGTACATAATCTCCCATTAACAACGCATTAACCGCGGAAAAGGCGAGGGATTACCACGGTGGACCAACCTTCACGGCTCACTTTTGGGAACAGCCCGGCACCCGCGCACCGTCGCCCCCAACGAACGCTGCGGAACTCAGGCCATCGCCGTTACTTCCTAATTTCCGGAGGAATACCGTCCTGTTCCTCAATTCTTTCCGTCCTATCCCCGTATGCCCTATCTTTGAAAAACTGGAATCAAGAGCTTTTGAAAAATCTGCTTTTCATCGGGCTGTTTTTGGGCACGCTGGCGCTGACCGCGCAGGAGCGCAATAACCCCTTTGAGCTCATTGATCGGCTGCCCGCGAGTGAGCGGACCCAGGAAGCTTCGGGAATTACCGGTAATCCTTTCGATATTTACCCCGATGCGGGCATCGCCATTTCGGCCAAACCAGCGGCCATCCGCGACGCAGAACGCACCGTCGCCCCGGGCGCGACCCGGGAAGAAACTCCCACCATCATCAGTGCTACGGACCCCAACGTCGGCAAGGGCAGTATGCTGGCCATTCACATCCTGCTCTGGGTGCTGGCGGCCAGTTTGTGGTTACTTTTCGGTGGCCTGCTGCGGCAGTGTCTGGCGGCCACGGTCAACGACGGCATCATGACCCAGCTCTACACCCGTCGTTCGGGCGGGCAGCTCGGTGCCCTGTGGATGTGTTACATCTTCTTCTTTCTTGCCGGCGGACACTATATCCACCTGTTTGCGCTCAACCACGACATCAGTATCGGACAGGGTATCTGGGGCAGCTGGCTGACCTACGCCCTGGGTATTGCCGCCGCCGTAGGGCTGAAACACTGGGTGCTTTTCTTCTACGCACGGGTCTTTCCCGTACGCAAGGAAGTCTCCCGATATGCCTTCGTGCTGATGGTGTTTTCCATCCTCGCGGGTCTCTTCATTATGCCCGTCAACTTGCTGGCCAGTTACGCTTTGCCGGAGTGGCGGATGACCTTTCTTTACAGCGGTGTAATCTTGTTTTCCCTAATCTATCTCCTGCATTTACTTCGTGGTGGATTTATCGCCAGTCGCCTCATCGGATCAAGGCCGGTGCATATTTTATTGTATATTTGCGCCATCGAAATAGCCCCTTTGCTGCTGATTTACCGGTATTTAAGCGATCAACTCGTTGCCTGATAAATCGGGAAATTCGGCTGGCAAACCTCTGTACAACAAAGAGCGACGCAACCTATGAGCACGGCCGCTGATCGTCAGAACAAGGAAGAAATGTACAAACCCGTTCGCACTATTCTAGTGTCCCAACCCCAACCAGAGCGTAGCCCCTTCGCACGACTGGAAAAGAAGTACGATCTCCAGATTGACTGGCGCCCCTTCATTGAAGTGAAGGGACTTACCGAAAAAGAATTCCGCAAGGAGCGGGTCCGCCCCGACGAATTTTCGGCCATCATCTTCACCTCAAAGCTCGCCATCGAGCACTTTTTCCGCCTGTGCAAAGCCATGCGGATTGAGATGAGTCAGGACACGAAATACTACTGCATGACGGAGGCTACCGCCAACTACCTGCAGAAATTTATCGTGTACCGGAAGCGGAAGGTGTTCTTTGGTCAGCGGACCATCCAGGACCTGGCTCCCACCCTGAAGAAGCACCGCAGCAAGGAAAAATTCCTGCTCCCCTGTAGTAACCTCGGGTCGGAATTTGTGTCCAACTACCTGACGGAAAACAACTTCGACTGGCAGCCGGCCCTCATGTACCGTACCGTAGCCGCCGACCTGAGTGACCTCGAAGACGTTTTCTACGACGTACTTATCTTTTACTCCCCCCTCGGCATCGATTCTCTTTACGAGAACTTCCCCGACTTCAAGCAGCTGGAAACCCGACTGGCCGTGGCCGGCCGGAAAACCACCAAGGCCTGCGAAGAACGTGGCCTGACGGTGAACATCGCTCCGAATCCGCCGGAGGTGCCCTCCATGGAAATGGCGCTCGATAACTACATGAAAATTTCGAACAAGTAGGAAGTACCCCCGTGCTGATCTCCGAAGAAGAAAGGGTACTTGACCGATTGCGTAACCGACTGGCCGAAGGCCAGCTGCCCGGTGCCGAAGCGCAATACCGCATGGCCCACCAGTTGCGCCAAAATTACGGCGCCGCGCCCGCGGACGCCCGCCGGGCCGGGGTGCTGGCGCTGCTGTATCCCATCGAGGCTCGCCTCCACCTGCTCTTCATCCAACGGACGAGCCCGGCCAACGATCGCCACGCCGGACAAATCTCCTTCCCCGGAGGATCCGCCGAACCCGCCGACAATTCCCCCGCCGAAACGGCACTGCGGGAAACGGAGGAGGAAGTTGGCGTTTTCCGCGATAGCGTCGAATTGCTCGGCGGGCTATCCGACCTTTATATTCCCGTCAGTAACTTCCTCGTGCATCCCTACGTGGGTTTCCGGCCCGAACGGCCGGAGTTCAAGGTGCAGGAAACCGAAGTTGCCCGCACCCTGGAACTGCCCCTGCAGGACTTCCTTCACCCCTCCGCCCGGCAACTCCGGGACAAGGAACTGATGGGGGGGCTCCGGCTCACCAAAGTCCCCCACTGGATCGTCAAAGAAGAGGCCATCTGGGGGGCAACCGCCATGATGGTCGCCGAGATGCTGGCCCTGCTGGAGCAGTAATTTTCTCGCTCAGTACTGATGGAAAGCCTGGCTGACGAAGGCCAGTACCTCCGGAAGGGCTTCCCGCCAGTAGGTCCAGTTGTGGGCCCCATCCCGCACCCGGTATTCGTGGGGAATTTCCCGTTGCCGCATGGCCAGGTGGACCATACTGTTTTCGGTGTAGAGGAAGTCGTCATCACCGCAATCAATGTACCAGCGGACGGACTTCATCTTGTCCACCTCGCCCTGCTTGACCAGTTCCACGAAGTTGTAGTTTTCGTAGTGCCGCTGAAGTTGCTCGTCGGTGTAATTGAGGTCTTCCCGGGCGTAGCGGGCCTTCACCTCTTCCACGCTCATGCCACCGGCCCAGGCGCTGAGCGGGCAGGCCGAGGAAAACAGGTCGGGGCGGTGCAGGGCATAGGCGAAGGTGCCCCCACCCCCCATGGAAAGCCCGGCGATGGCCCGGTAGCGCTTGCCGGATTTGATCCGGTACCGTTTCTCCACCTCCGGCATCAGTTCCTCAAAGAAAAAATCTTCGTAGCGCCAGGTACCGTCCGGACTGTTGAAGTACCCGATGCGCCCGGTGTTGGCGTCCGGCATCACGATGATCATGGCCGTGGCCGTTCCCTTCCGGATCGCCCGGTCGGTGATGTGCGCCACCTCCCCGAATTGTACCCAGCCGGTCTGATCGTCGCCGTAACCGTGCAGGAGATACAGCACCGGATAGCTGCGGTCCGACTTGTCGTAACCCGGGGGTAGGTAGACGGCAAATTTGCGCTCCATCTCCAGAATCTCGCTCTTGACGTTCAGGTTATCGTTCACGTAGCCCGACTGGGCCGCCGATCGATTGGGGAAAAGGAAAACGATGGCCACCATCAGGCACAGCAACCGCAGGTAGGATCGAGAAGTAAATTGGGGCGACGGAGCGTGGAATGCAATGAAATCCTCGGTGCAACCGGGACTGGTGCCATGGATTGAGGTTAGGAGCATAGTGAAATGGATTCAGAAGGAAGAAGAAAAAATGAAGTAACGGTTTTTGGAGCGACCATCGGTCCAATCCTCAGTTACGCATCGCCCTAAAATATCAAAAGACCAGGGAACCGAAAAGCTAACGGATCAACGACCTTGGGACTGACCGTCAGATTAAGTAGTGGCGATTACACCTAATCGTCCCAGGTATATTTACCTGATTTATTGGCATTGTCTGCCTCATTGGATGGCAGTGCCTTATTTTATGTGAAGCTTCAAAACAAAGATCCTTCTGCTGAAGAACCACACTTTAGGTTTTTATCGACTTAGGAGGGATGACCAGGAGGACGCCGAAAATCCTGAACAGAGTAGGCCCCATATCAACTCACTTACATGAAACTCACCTACCTAACTTTCTTCCTCGTGCTCCTCTACGGGACTGGCCTGCAGGCCCAGGAGTTCGTCAATGAAATCCTGATCCCTCCACTGATCAACGACGACAACTACCACCTGAACGCCATTGAAACGCAGCACAACTTCAACCCCAATGGTACGGACACCCTGAATACGATGGTACGGACTTTCGCCTTTGAGGATGCGAACAATCCCGGCACCACCACCATTCTCGGCCCAACGTTGACCTGGGGCTACCTGAAGGACCTGACGCCAAGCGTGACCAATAACCTTTCGGAAGTCACCACCTGTCATTGGCACGGGGCCCACGTGCCCCAGTTTGCCGATGGTGGCCCCCACCAGCGGATTCAGCCCGGTGATACCTGGAACCCTTTCTTTAAGGTGTTGGATAAGTCCGCTACCATGTGGTACCATCCCCACGCGATGGGCCTTACCTACAAACACGTGCAGATGGGTTTGTCGGGGATGATTATCGTAGAGGATCCCGTGGACGGCCAGGACGATCCAATCCTTAGTCAGATACATCGGTTCATGCCCGTTGATTATGGCGTCAACGACTTCCCCCTGATTTTTCAGACCAAGAAGTTTAAGCGGGATGACAGTGGCGCCATCGTGATTCAGGCCGATGATGGTTTCAAGAACGGCTACTATTACATGGTCAACGGAATCGTCGATCCCGTCTTACGGGCGCCGGCCAGCATGATCCGCCTGCGGCTGCTCAATGGTGACGGAAAATTCTCCTTCAACTTTAAGGTTAAGGACGCCAACGGAAACCGCTACCCCGCGCATCTGATCGCAACGGATGCCGGCTACACCACCCGGACGTATCAACTGGACAGCATCCTGATGTCTCCCGGAGAACGGACGGAATTTTTGATTGACCTGCGGGGGCTTGCGGTGGGGACGGAGCTCTTTATCGAAAACGGCGTAGACGGTATTCCCGCCGGAATTATTGGGAATAGTACCCTGACCAACGGATACGCCCAGAATCGTAACCTGCTGAAGATTGTCGTTAAAGAAGACGATGCGCCAATTAGTCCCATCATCGCTTTTCCCCTAAACCTACATCCTTCGGAAGAGCCACCCATGTCGGCGGTGACCCGCTCCCGCACGAAGACTTTCCGCCGGGACCTATTCGACGTGAGCACCACCCCACTGTTCAACATCGACAGCACCCTGATGGACATGATGGTCGTTAACGACGTGGTAAAGGTTGACAGTACGGAACTGTGGACCATCGACAATACGACCAACCGGGGGCATCCCTGGCACATTCACGATACGCATTTCTGGGTAACGGAAATTATTGATGCTGGCGGCAATGCGCTTAACCCCAATAATTACCCGGAAATTTTCGGCGGGCCTAAGGACAACGTCCTCGTGCAGCCCGGCTGGAAACTGACCTACATCGCTTCCTTCCCGGATTTCGGAACCCAGGTAGCGCCCGACAGCTCGTATATGTATCACTGTCACATTCTCCCCCACGAAGACAACGGTATGATGGGGCAGTTCGTCGTTTGGAACGGGATCGGTAACGGTAACCCCACCTCCATTCGCGACAATGAATTATCCACCATCCGCATGGATGTATTCCCTAATCCCGCCCGGGAGGTCCTTTACCTAGACGGTACCACCGCTCGCGAAAGTACCCTGAAGTTCATCGATATGAATGGCCGGCTGGTCAAGGAACTGCGGCTACCGGGATTTGACGGAGCCATCGAACTCAGCACCGATGGATTACCGTCGGGAATGCTGATCATGGATTGGCAAACCGCCGAGGGCCGCGGCGTTAGCCGCGTACTCATCAAGTAGACCGGAACGAACGTTCTCGCGCGGCCACAACTTGTAAGCGTCAGTCATTCATTATCCCCACCGCAACGGGCATGATGAATGGCTGACGCTTTTTTTTCTGGATGAACGCCTCCACCGACATCGCGTCGGATAATTGGCCAGGTTTAAGGGTACCGGTCACCCGACCAGCAACGCCCCAAAAAACCAACGAACCAACAAACTAAAATACCAACAGACTAAATTACTAACGGACCAACAGACTAATTACTTCCCCTCACCCGCTCCACGCCCGCATAGCAATTCACCCGATCCCGCCGGGTAAACCCACAGAGCGTCATTCCCTGATCTTCGGCCAACGCGACGGCCAGACTGGACGGAGCCCCCACCGCCACGACGAAGGCAATTCCCGCCATGGCGGCTTTCTGGACCAGCTCGAAGCTCGCCCGACCACTGAGTACCAGCACGTGTTTGTCCAAAGGGAGTAGTCCCGCAGCGTGGCAGTGCCCGATCAGTTTATCCAGCGCATTATGGCGACCGACGTCCTCGGCCAGGTGAAGGAGGGCCCCCGATGCGGAAAAGAGACCGGCGGCGTGGATGCCTCCCGTCCGGTGAAAGAGCACCTGGGCTTCCCGGAGCCTTTCCGGTAACTGCCCGATCAGGTCAAAGGGGACCTGCCACCGCCCGGGCAGGGTGCCGAAGGGAAGGGCATTGAAAACCTGCTCCAGGGAAGTTTTCCCGCAAACGCCACAGCTGCTGGAGGTATAGGAGTGTCGTTGGAGTTTTTGCCAGTCGATGGCGTGTCCGGCCGGGCAGGTCACGGTAACCACGTTTTCTTTGTCGGCAGTAATGCTTAGGGGAAGCGCTACGGGAATAATCCCTTCGGTGAAGAGGAATCCCCGGGCCAGCTGGTCGTCGGCACCGGGCGTCCGCATCGTGATGGCCACCGAACGCGCCTTGGTGTCCGGCGTGCCCAGCCGGATGTCCAGCGGCTCTTCGATGGCGAGGTCATCGGGCTTTTCCGTCCGGCCACCGGGAGAGAAAACGTGTACGTGAATTGGCGCAAGGCCGGTGGGGTGGTTCATCCCGCCAAGTTACTATTCCGCTTACCGGACTCCAATTTGATTTTTACGATTGGACTTTGGGCGTTCGTAATCCTTAACCCTCAGGAATGGAGACTAGCAACCTGATTTTTATAGATCATGACTACTCCTCTCATTGCACACCCTTTACATTGCAAATGGGTCAAATTAGGGGTTTAAGCGGGGGTAAACAGGTGTTTACACTTGTTACATATGATAAATGTGTATGCTATTTTTACCCTCACACATACGCAACCCATCATGAAAAACCTCACCCATATTTTTTTGCTGGCTTTTGCCGGCCTGACCCTGCTGTTCTCCTGTGGAACGGAACCGGAAGATACCGGCGGTGAAGTCATCGAAGAAGAAGTTACCACGGCAGACGTCACCCCCGTCCCCTTCCCCGATCCCGGAATCGCCGGATTCTCCTTCCCCGAAGACAGCAACGTCATCAACAATTGGCTGGCCGAAGAAGACTGGGAGTCCATCACCCGCCATGCCTGGGGCATCTGGACGGGACTGACCGACGTCGTAGACGCCGATTGCGACGGTAACACCCTGCGGGTGTTCGAAACCTGGACCACCCCCGAAGACATCGTAGCCGCCCTGAAGGGTAACGCCAACCCTCCGGCCATGAGCTGCGGTCGTGCCCCCCTGACGGTACCCACCCAGCTCGGGCACGTCCCCATGATGGTGGGCGGAGAATCACCGGACACGGTCGTGTACGAATCGGTAGCCTACAGTCCCGCGGCGGCCACCTACGCGCTGGACAACCGAATTTTCGAACGGGATAAACTCAACGCGCTCTACGCTTCGGGCGTGCGGTCCGTAGTCTTTCCGAACGATGCCATCACCATCAAGCCGGTATTCCGCATCATTCCCCAGGGCGCCACGGCCTATTCCGTAAAGGTCTGGCCCGGCCCGCCCAGTCCCGCACAACCCTACCACGAAACGGCCTGGACATCCTGCGCCTACGTCAGCACGGACGGCACCGGTCAGGGAGACGGCTCCGTAGACGTAAACTGCACCGGAACGGCAACGCCGCAGACTACCTATAAGGTCGAAGACTTTATCCACTTCAAATTGACGGCCGCAGACTCCGCGTACTTCGCATCCGAATTCTTTGACGGCAGCGCCGAAAAAATTAAGGTGGGAGATTATGCCGTGCTCGTCGGAATGCACGTGGCCAGCCGGGAGATTGAGCGCTGGACGTGGCAGTCCTTCTGGTGGGCCCCCAACCCGGACAGCCCCAACGCCCCGAGTAGTGAAGCCATTGCGGACCTGCGGCCCGCTGAACTGGTGGGCGCTCCGCGCCACTACGCCATGACCACCGCCTACAGTATGGTGTGGCCCGCTCAGCCAACCCGTGGCGGGCAAAGCGTCGGCGAACCCGTTTACGCCTACAATGCCTACCTGGAAGCTCCCTTCGACTCCGGAGTCTTCGGCTGGAAGAGTGAAATTACGGGCCCCAACGGCGAGAAAATCGTCAATCAATTTGGGGTGGAAACCAACTGTATGAGCTGCCACATCCTGGCCAACTACGATCCCGCAAAGGCCAAAACCGGAGAAATGTTTCTCTACGCGGCCGATACCTACATCAGTCTCGCCGATACCTTCTACACGAACAAACTCCGGGCGGACTTCGCCTGGTCCCTGACGGCCAATATCTTCCCGGATAGTGCGGCGGTCGTGGAGATGATGAACGATATGAAATAGGAAGACTGATTTTGGGGTAGGAAGGTAGCGGCAAGGCATGTGTGGGTTAGCGCAAAGTTGTAACCCTTACAATGGCGTAGAGTTACGGCCGTTGTATGCTTTGTAATCTGTGCCCCACGAATATCTTTTTTCACCTTTAGGTTTGTAGCCAGTAGTCTGACAGACTACAGACTTATCTTGACTCCCAGTTAAGGAAATAACAAATAATTGGAGGCAGGTGGTGTTTCCTTTCCCCGAAAGGAAACCGAATCAGCCCGGGATAACTAAAGGACCTTCCGCGTAAGAATGTGGCCAATCGATCTTGTACAATCCTTCCTACTTTGATGGAGTGGTCGCCTTTCGGGGAAAGGCGACACCAGGTGCATGTCCCCGGGGTGGGTGATTTCGACTTTCAGGTGATTATGATTTTCAAGAAGCCCAGGACTTAGAGAATTTGGACTTAATTATTACAGAATAAGCCATAGTTTCTGGAAGGGGTATAACTCTATGCCATCCCACACATGCCTTGCCGCCTCCTGAGGCCCCTAAAAAGCGGACGCGATTCCCCCGGAATCGCGCGGGCACCCATCACGGTGCATGCAGGAAATGACCAGAGCGGTACCGATTTACTTCGGTACCGCTCTGATTATTTAGCATGGCCATCGCCTAACCCCTTATTGACGGAGGCTCAAACTTTGGGATGACGCATTTTTTTTAACCCTGCCTATTCGATCCGTTTACACACGTATTCACCACCCTGCAGGAGGGTCAGGCTTTCTACGGAACCGTCGTCGGCGAAGTTGAAGTGAATCTTGGCGTTGAGGGCCTCGTTGAAGAATTTGTGCTCCTCGTAGGCTTCGATCATCACGCTGCCCTGGCCGGTGGCGTGGACGGATAACTGCCCGTCTTTCTTGGTCACGGTAAGAATCAGGCTTGGATTAAGTTCAAATTTCCCCTCGTACTTATCGAGCAAGTCATCGCTCAGGGAGATTACCTTAATCTCCTTGTATTTTCCCAGGGCCTGCAGGGCGAGTTTACTGGCCACCGCTCCGGGATCGTTACAATTGCAGTTGGAAAAAACGGCGACGAAGAGCTTCTCTTCCGGGAAGTACCGGGAGGCGGTCGTAAAACCATTGATGCCGCCACCGTGACCCCAGAAGGCGCTGCCTTCCTGCTCGCCGAGGCTCCAGCCGTAGCCGTATTGCTGTACTTCACCATCATTCAGGGTGGTGGGGGTGTGGGCAAGTTGACGTGAAGCGGCGGAGATCACTTTGTCGGCGGCCACGGCGTGGTACCAGGTGGAAAGGTCCTCGACGTTGGACAGCAGGGAGCCGGCCGCGTAGGGCTGGGTCATGCTCAGGTAGTCGGCATTTTGGTAGCCGCCGAACGGACTGGGCTGATAGCCCGCCACCCGACCCTCCACGATGGGTGAGTTGTGGCCGTAGGCGGTGTGCTTCATGCCGAGGGGCTCAAAAAAGGTTTCCCGCAAGTAGGCATCGTAGGGCTGGCCGGAGGCCTTCTGGATGATGTACCCCAGGAGGAAGTAGCCGGAGTTATTGTAGCGGTATTCTTCGCCGGGGGCGAAATCCATGGGCTCGTCTTTGAAGTAGTCCACCAACTCCAGCGGCGTAAAGTCCCGTTTGCGCGCTTCGGCGTCCCACTTTTCCATCCCCGTATAGGATTTAATGCCCGACGTGTGGTTGAGCAGGTGGTGGACGGTGATGGTGTGGTCGTGGGTGGGGTAGTCGGGGATGAATTTGGTGATGGGGTCCTCCAGACTCAGCTTTCCCGCTTCGGCCAGCTTCAGGATGGCCGCGGCGGTGAACTGCTTGGTGATGGAGCCGATGCGGAAAACGTGCCCGGCTTGCATGTCCACGTCCAGTTCAAGGCTCGCCTTGCCGAAGCCCTTGTGGTACAGCACCTTGCCGTCCTGGACAATGATGGCCGTGCCGCCGGGACCGTTGGGGGCATAAACGGCTTCCATGGTAGCGTCGAAGGTGGACTCACTTACCTGCCCAAAGGAGGCAATGCTAACCAGTAAAAACAGCAGTAGGAGTAGGTTCTTTGTCATCATTGGGTGGTTTAGGTCGTCAAGGTAATTGGTGATTTCAGGGTTCCCCCGCTTCAATCGACGAAGCCATGGGTTTCTTGGATAGAGCAGGAGATTTTGCCGCGAGAAGTATTTCTTTTGGGCCTGACGGCGGGATGCAAAGCCTGTGGGTAGGGCCAAGGAAGCGGTGAAGGCCGCAACTTTTCTACGTAGCTTCTCCCTTATCTTGAGGACGATCATTCCTCCGACCAATGCAAGCGCACCTCCTCCTCTCCAACGACCAATTTATCCGTCAGTTTCGTAACTGCACCCTCGATCCGGCACTGTTTACCCACGAGGCGCACCTGCGGCTCGCCTGGTTGGTTTTGCGTTCCGCAGGAAGCGCGGGGGCCGTGGAGACCGTCCCCCGGCTCATCCGGCAGTACGTCGCCCACCTGGGCGCGGAAGATAAGTTCAACCTCACCCTGACCGTTGCGGCGACGAAGGCCGTGGACCACTTCCTGCGCCGCTCCCGCGCGAACACCTTCCCGGAATTCATGACGGAATTTCCCCGCCTCAAGCACAACTTCCGGGATTTAATGGCCGCTCACTACGGTTTTGACATTTACGGTTCCGCCAGGGCAAAAGTGACCTTTCTGGAGCCGGACCTGCTGCCCTTTGATTGATTAGCTTCCGGGCGCTTCAACGACGTGGTTCAGGGATTTTCGTAGCGACGTCTTCAGCCGGTCACGGGATATCTCGCCGGATAAATCCGGCGCTACTGCATGAGTTAGTTGCTTCGTTAAGTGCCCACCCTACATTGAATGACCTCTGCTTTGCTCGGGGGGCATCCGATGTACGCTACAAAACTCCGTGGACAAGTTCGTCCGCTGACCGAAGGTGAGTGATTTTACGTAAACAATACCCGATAACCCGGGACGTCCCGCCAGTGGTACTTCAGGGTCAGGTGGGTTGCGTTTGGCGGGATGCGCTGGACGGGTACGAGGGGCCAGGGGAGGGTCAGGGAACATTCCTGGTGTCGGATCCAGTTCGGGCCGTAGGTCTGAATTTCCGTAGCGACCTGTAGCGCGTCCGGTGCCTCCAGGTTCAGGGCACTCAGCGGATGGTGGTCGAGGAGAAGAAACTCCTCCCGCTCCCGGCTTGCTGCCGGGAGCCGGCGGAAGGCGCTGACGTAGTCCGCGTTAAAGTCAAGGAGCGGGGCCAGGGTATGCGGCTGGCCGCTCTTTTCCCAGCGGTCGGAGACCAGGGTGAGTCGCATAGTTTCGGGAATGATGATGGTGTCGGGGCGGAGTTGGGGAAGGAGGTTCAGCATGATGGGTACCTGCTGTTCCTTGACCAGGGCCTGCTGCATGGTTTCGCTGAGGAAGATGTCGTACTGCCGTGGTGCCCGCAGGGTATGGGTAACCGCATTATCCTGAATAATCTCAACTACGTATGGAGCAAGGTCCAGCCGCTCAACCACCCTATTCAGGGAATCAATCGTTCGGGGATTAACCTCCATCAAAGTGACCCGGAGCTCTTCCGGGCGAAACTGCGTGGTGAGGGGGAGCAGGAGTGTGGCGTAGGGGCCGGTGCCCACGTAGAGCAGGTGAACCGGTCGGGAATGGCGCTGCCGGCACTCCCGGACGGCCCGGTGCAGGCCACGAACGAACTGGCGGGTACGCTGGATTTCCCGCAGGCACATCGCGGCCCAGGTGGTGCCCAGGGCCTTACCGCTGGTGAAGTGGAGGTTGTCCCGATTCTCTTCCGCATCAAGATCTAGGCTGGAAGTCGCAGCCATCAGTCCGTCAAAGCCCTGGATGGCCCGATGCAACCGCCGATAATCGACGGGATCGCGAAGGATCTCCCGGGTAACTTCCTCCAGCATGTTCAGGTGTTCCATGGGCCGAAAATAAGGTTTTACCCCCGGTGTTTACTCCGGCACCAAACCCCATTCCCGACGGTCATCGGAGGTAATCAATTTGGCAGATAGCGGATTCAAACCCGCTCTCGTTGCACGGCGTCGGAGCGGAATAAAGGCGATTCTAACGGAGGCGACACCGGCCCGGATTGTTGCCTCCGTAAGAATTTAAAACATTTTGTTAATTGTTGGGTGCTTTGTATCTTCGCCGGGCTGAAAAGCTGGGAGAAGAACATGGCGCTGCGTGCTACCTTTGCCTTCCGGATAAGCACGAGGATTTGGGTACATTGCACCTGCGCCCCGTCGCAATCAATTTGATTCGACGACCTCGACGAGCAAAGCAAAAGCGGAGATTGTGCTATATTTTTCGCCCAAACTGATTGAGTCGCCAAGCATGGCAAAACGATAACCGTATGAGTGACCAGGCCAACACCCCGCCCGGGGAACACGCCTCCGATGATGACCAGATTACGACCCTGAAGGGAATGTATGAGGATTATTTTCTCGACTATGCCTCCTACGTGATCCTGGAGCGGGCGGTCCCCACGATTGAGGACGGCCTGAAGCCGGTGCAGCGTCGGATTCTTCACGCCCTGAACGAGATGCACGATGGCCGCTACCATAAGGTCGCCAACGTCATCGGGCAGACGATGCAGTATCACCCCCACGGGGATGCGGCCATCGGCGATGCCTTGGTGAACATGGGGCAGAAGGACCTCCTGATCGACCCCCAGGGAAACTGGGGGAATACCCTTACCGGTGACTCCGCGGCGGCCAGTCGGTACATCGAGGCCCGCCTGACCAAGTTCGCCACCGAAGTGGTTTTCAACCCCCAGACGACCGACTGGCAGGTCAGCTACGACGGTCGGAAAAAGGAACCCATCAATCTTCCGGTCAAGTTCCCGCTGCTGCTGGCCCAGGGAGCGGAGGGGATCGCCGTGGGACTGAGCACCAAGATTATGCCCCACAACTTTATCGAGTTGTGTAAGGAAAGCATCAAGGTGCTGCAGGGCAAAAAACCGAAACTCTATCCGGATTTTCCGACCGGTGGTACGGTAGACGTTAGCGATTACCAGTGGGGCAAGCGCGGCGGGAAGATCAAGGTGAGGGCCACGATCGAAAAGATTGACAGTAAGTTCATCGCCATCAAGGAGCTTCCCTACGGCATGACGACGCAGTCGCTCATCGACAGTATTCTGAAGGCCAACGATAAGGGGAAGATCAAGATCAAGCGGGTAACGGACAATACCGCCGCGGAAGTAGAAATTCTGGTGGAGCTGGCCAGTGGGATAAGCCCTGACGTGACCATTGATGCGCTGTACGCCTTCACAAACTGCGAACAGTCCATTTCTCCCAACGCCTGCGTGATCATCAGCGGCGATAAACCCCACTTCGTTTCCGTCCTGGATATTCTGGAGCACAACACCCTTCAGACCAAAGAGCTACTTCGGCAGGAACTGCTCATCAAGCAGAAGGAGCTGGAAGAAAAGCTGCACTTTGCCAGCCTCGAAAAAATCTTCATTCAGGAACGGATCTACCGCGACATCGAGGAAGCCGAAAACTTCGAACAGGTGCTGGAGATCATCCGGGCCGGACTGAAGAAATACGTGCGGGAACCCGAAGACAAAGCCGCTAAGGGAGACACCCGCCTGCCGCTGCTGCGGGCCATCACCGAAGAAGACATTGTGCGCCTGACGGAAATCCGTATCAAGCGGATTTCCAAGTACAACAGCTTTAAGGCCGACGAACGCATCGCCGCCCTGGAAGAAGAACTCAAAGAGGTGAAACACCACCTGGCGAACCTGACGGATTACGCCATTGCCTGGTTCCAGATGTTGCTGGATAAATACGGTAAGGGACGGGAGCGGAAAACCAAGCTCGGAAGCTTCGAGAAAGTAGCCGTGGCGGCGGTGGCGGCCAACAATGCCAAGCTCTACGTGGACCGCAAGGAAGGTTTCGTGGGCTACGGTCTGAAGAAGGAAGAGTTCGTAACGGACTGCTCGGATCTGGACGACGTGATCGTCATTCGCCGTGACGGCAAAATGGTCGTTACCCGCATCTCCGACAAGACCTTCGTGGGAAAAAATATCCTGCACGTTGGCGTCTGGCAAAAGGGAGACGACCGCACGACCTACAACCTGATCTACCTGGACGGGAAAACCGGTCGGGCCATGGGCAAGCGTTTCAACGTGACGGCCATCACCCGCGACCGGGAGTACGACCTGACCAAGGGCGCCAAGGGCTCGAAGGTGCTGTACTTCAGTGCCAACCCCAACGGCGAAGCGGAGATTGTGCACCTGCAGCTGAGTCCGGCCTGCAAGGCCCGGACGAAGGCCTTCGATTTTGATTTTGCGGAACTGGCCATCAAGGGACGGGGTTCCGCCGGTAACATTGTTACCCGCTACCCGGTGCGGAAGGTAAGCCTGAAGGAGGCTGGAAAATCCACCCTGGGTGCGCTGAAGGTCTGGATGGACGAAGTGAGTGGACGACTGAACACCGAAGAACGGGGCCTCCTGCTGGGCGGCTTTGACACCGGCGATCTGGTGCTGGTCCTCTACAAGGACGGCTCCTACGAGCGGGAAGAGCTCGACCTGACCCGGAAGTACGAACCCAACGATATCTTCTTCATTGGTAAGTATGCGGAGGGGATGGTCGTTTCGGCCATCTATTACGAAGGGGAGCGCAAATACACCCTGGTGAAGCGCTTCGAGATCGAAACCAGTTCTCCGGGCCAACGCTTCCAGTACCTGACCGAAGACCGGCAAACGAAGCTCTACTTCGCTACGGTGCACCCGACTCCGGAAGTAGAGATCGCCTTCCGGGTAAAGCGGGAGAAGAAAACCAAAACGGTGGCCCTGGCCGACTTCATCGACGTTAAGGGCTGGAAGTCGCTGGGGAATAAGCTCTATGACGGCAAACTGATCGGGGTGAAGGAATTGAATGAACCCTACACGCCCCCTGCGCCCAAGCAGGAGAAAGGAGCAGCCAAACCGCCTCCTAAGGCCGCCAACGAAGCGTCATCAGATGCGGCAACAACTGACGACGATAAGCTGAAGCCCGGGGATACGATCGAGCTGGATTTTTAAAGCCGAGGATTCGGGTAACGAAAAAAGCCCCGCCGATCAACCGATCGGCGGGGCTTCTTCGTTTTGCGGGCAAACCACTAGAGTTGTTCCTGGAAAAAGGCGACAAACTCATCGATGGACATCGTACCCTTATCTCCCTCGCCCTGCACGCGCACGGCAACGGCGTTAGCCTCGACTTCCTTCTCGCCGACGATGAGCATGAAGGGAATCCGTTTCAGTTCCGTATCCCGGATCTTCCGGCCGATGGTTTCGTTGCGTACGTCCACGAGGCCACGGATGTCGTGGGCCGCGAGCTTCTTCTCCAGATCGTGGCAGTAGTCGTTGAATTTCTCGCTGATTGGCAGGATGGCAAACTGCTCGGGCGTCAGCCAGAGCGGGAATTTACCGCCGGTATGCTCAATCAGGATGGAAGTGAACCGCTCCAGCGAGCCGAAGGGCGCACGGTGAATCATCACCGGACGGTGGGGTTCGTTATCCGGGCCGGTGTACTCCAGCTGGAACCGCTCGGGGAGGTTGTAGTCCACCTGTACGGTACCCAACTGCCACTGACGACCGAGGGCATCCCGGACCATGAAGTCAAGCTTGGGGCCGTAGAAGGCAGCCTCTCCGTATTCGGTGACCGTCTGCATGTCGATTTCGGCGCAGGCATCAATGATGGCCTGTTCGGCGGTCACCCAGTTTTCTTCCGAGCCGATGTACTTCTCGGGCTTCTCCGGGTCGCGGAGAGAAATCTGGGCCGTTACGTCGTCGAAACCAATCATGCTGAGAACCTCCTGCACGATGTCTACCACCTTGAGGAATTCCCCCTTCACCTGTTCGGGCGTACAGAAGATATGGGCGTCGTCCTGAGTGAATCCACGCACCCGACTGAGTCCGTGAAGTTCTCCGGATTGCTCGTAGCGGTACACCGTGCCGAATTCGGCGAGGCGAAGCGGGAGGTCACGGTAGCTGCGGGGGCGAAACTTGAACATCTCGCAGTGGTGCGGGCAGTTCATGGGCTTCAGCAGGAATTCTTCTCCCTCCTTTGGCGTCTTGATGGGCTGGAAGCTGTCTTCCCCGTACTTGTCCCAGTGACCGCTGGTCTGGTACAGTTCCTTCTTCCCGATGTGGGGCGTGGTGACCTGCAGATAACCGGCATTCTCCTGCCGCTCACGCAGGTAATTGACCAGCCTTTCCCGCAATTGAGTCCCCTTGGGGAGCCACATGGGAAGACCCGCACCTACTTTCTCGCTGAACATGAACAACTCCAGTTCCTGGCCCAGCTTGCGGTGGTCGCGCTTCTTGGCTTCTTCGAGTAGTTCCAGGTATTCCTTGAGCTCTTTGGCCTTGGGGAAGGAGATGCCGTAAATCCGCGTAAGCTGCTTACGGGTTTCGTCTCCGCGCCAGTAAGCACCGGCCACCTTCATCAGTTTGATGGCCTTGATGCTGCCGGTATTGGCAATGTGGGGCCCACGGCAAAGATCCGTGAAGTTCCCCTGCGTGTAAAAGGTGATGGTGCCGTCGTCGAGCCCCTCGAGGAGCTCTAATTTGTATTCATCATCCTTCTCGGTAAAGTAGGCAATGGCGTCGGCCTTGCTGACTTCCTTACGGACGTATTCATTTTTTTGTCGGGCCAGTTCCAGCATCTTCGCTTCAATCTGCGGAAGATCGTCGGAACTGATGCTGCGCCCTTCACCGGGGTCCACGTCGTAGTAGAATCCATTTTCCACGGCAGGACCGATACCCAGCTTAATGCCGGGGTACAGGGCCTCCAGGGCTTCGGCCATCAGGTGGGCGGTGGAGTGCCAGAAGGTTTCTTTGCCGCCCTGGTCACGCCAGGTCAGTAGCTCAATTTTAGCGTCTTCGTGGATGGGGCGATCGGCGTCGATGACTTCGCCGTTTACGCGGGCGGAAAGTACGTTGCGGGCCAGACCCTCGCTAATGCTTTTGGCAATTTCGAGCGCGGAAGCGCCGGCTTCGTACTGACGGACATTACCGTCGGGGAAAGTTATGTTTATCATTTGTCATTTGTTTGCCTTCCTACGAACGAAGGCGGTTACGGGGGGCAAAGGTAGTGAAGGATTAACCGTATCTTTAAGTGCTTTGAATTATTTCGTGATACCACGAAAAGCAACCTCACGGGTTAAACCACTGAAAACTTTGATCATGCGTTTCTGTCTGCTCTTCATACTATCGCTTTTATTGCTCCCCGCGTGTTCCACTACGAAATCAACCTCCATGGATGACGGAATGAAAATGGAGCGGGATAATGAAACCAATACCGTCAAGGTGGGGGACAGAGACGCCAGTCTTGACCTGACCTCCTACTTTCGGCAAGTGCCGGGCGTGATGGTCAGAGGCTCTGGCCCCTCGGCCGTGATCCGAATCCGCGGCAGTATTAGTTTTCAGGGGGATACCACCCCACTTTTTGTAGTGAACGGTACCATTCTCGGAAATAGTTTCGCGCAGGTTTATTCGACCGTCGACATCAATGAAATTGATAAAGTCAAGGTTCTGAGAACCGCCAGCGAAACCAACGAGTATGGAATCCGGGGAGGGAATGGCGTTATTGAAATTTACCTAAAGAAAAAGTAACTATGAAAAAATCACTATTTGGCGGCTACGTATTGCTGCTCATGCTCACCCTGGCCTGTGCGGGTACCCGCACGGGAACGGTGGCCGGCGACAACTTCAACGAAAACGAGGTAACGTCCGAATCGGTTACCAATCCGGTAGATCTGACCGATTTCCTCGAAAGGGTATCCGGGGTAACCGTCCGGGGTAACGGGGCCAACGCGGAAATCAAAATTCGCGGTCCCATCAGTTTCAACGGTCAGCAAAAACCCCTGTTCGTCGTCAACGGCATCAAGCAGGGATACGAATACGCAAACATCTACAATGCCGTGAACCCCCGGGACATTCGCCGGGTCCGGGTGTTGAAAAACCCCAGTGAGACGGCTATGTACGGCGTGCAGGCGGCAGCCGGGGTCATTGAAATTTACCTCAAGGAGAAAGAAGACTCTTCGAAGTAATCTTCGTTTGCCCAAAAAAGTAAGCCCCCGCTGCACGACGGCAACGGGGGCTTTTTCGTTTCAAAAGTTACGAGCGCTTACTGCTTCTTAGCAACGAGCGTCAGGGTCAGGCCGACTTCGTCATTGATGATGTCGTCCTTGGCGATATCCGCCAGGTTGCCCGAGCCGTACTCCACGCCCCACTGGTAGCGGTCGATAACGAAGGGAGGCGTCGTGGCCTTCACCATGTCACCGTCCATTTCTACGGTAGCGGGAATTTTGATGTTGCGGGAAGTGTTCTTGATGGTCAGGTTACCGCTCACGTTGTGCGTAAAGTCTGACCCTTCGGGAGCGGGAGACACACTGGTGATGTTGAAGGTAGCCACGGGGTACTGCTCCGTATCGAAGAAGTCAGCACTCTTCAGGTGACCAACGAGCTTGGCGGATTTTTCGGGATCTTCAATATCCGTATTTTCCATGCCGGCCACGTTGATGGTGAACATACCACCGACGATCTTGTCGTCGGCAACCATCATCTTCCCTTCGGAGATGGGCATAGTGCCCGTGTGGCTGTAAGCAATCTTCGCGCCTTCCCAGTTGATGACACTGGCGGCGGGATCTACGACGTACTGGGCCGAGGCAACCATACCGTCGGCCTCTTCTACCGCTTCGGTAGAATCAACTTTGGTGCCTTCAGGACCTCCGCAGGCGGTAACTACCGCTGCGAGGAGGAGATAAAAAAAGCGTTTCATAGTAAGGATTTTACGTCGCCAACTACATTGGCGATCATTGGTTAACGACGGAAATAACGCCGGAAACCGCCACTTGTTAAGTGAAGGGGGCATTTTCTTGCCCGAATTCGTGTATGTACACCAAATTTTAACGAAAAAGGCCGTTTTTGCCCCCGTCAAACGGCAATCGCGACGATGCTCGGGGCTTACTTGCCCCACTCCGTGTGGAAAATCCCCTCCCGGTCCACGCGCTCGTAGGTATGCGAGCCGAAGTAATCGCGCTGGCCCTGCACCATATTTAGGGGCAGGCGGGCGCTGCGGAAGGCCTCGAAGTACTGGAAGGCCGACGACATGCACATGGTGGGAATGCCCCGTTCGGAGGCCAGGCGGATCACGGACCCCACGGACTCCCGACAATCGTTCAGCAACGTACTGAATTGCTCCGTCATGATCATGTTACGGAGCTGGTCGTCACCGCGGTAGGCCAGGCGGATTTTCTCCAGGAGTTCGGCCCGGATAATACAGCCTCCTCGCCAGATGCGGGCAATGCCCTCCAGGTCCAGATCGTAGTTCAGCTCCTCACTGGCTTCGGCCAGCAGGTGCATACCCTGCGCGTAGCAGATGATGAAGCTGAAGTAGAGGGCTTCCTCCACGGCTTCGGCGAAGGCCGTTCCCGAAAGCCGGGGCTCGTCCGTGTGGAGGACGGGGAACACCTTGGCGGCTTCCCCCCGGAACTGCTTAAAGGCCGAAATACCCCGCATGGTCACGGCACTGTCGATGGTGGGCACGGGGACACCGAGGTCCATGGCCGTCTGGCTGGTCCACTTGCCGGTTCCTTTTTGCTTGGCCTTGTCCAGGATGGCGTCAATCAGGTGGCCATCCGTCAGGTCATCGCGTTGCTTGAGGATGTCCGCGCTGATTTCGATCAGGTAGCTGTTCAGGCGCCCCTTGTTCCACTGGTCGAACAGGGCGGACATACTGTCGTTATCCATGCCGCCCACCCGCTTCAGGAGGTCGTAGGCTTCGGCGATCAACTGCATCAGTCCGTATTCGATGCCGTTGTGGACCATCTTTACGTAGTGGCCCGAGCTGCTCTCCCCGATGTAGGTCACGCAGGGGTCGCCGTTCACTTTGGCGGCGACGGTTTCCAGCACGGCCCGGACGTCGTTCCAGGCCGAACGGTCTCCGCCGGGCATGATGCTGGGGCCGCGGCGAGCGCCCTCGGCGCCGCCGGAGACTCCCGTGCCGAGGAAGCGGATGTTCTTTTCTTTCAGGTATTCGTAGCGGCGGTTCGTATCGTCGTAGTGACTGTTGCCGCCGTCGATGATGATGTCTCCTTCGTCCAGCAGGGGAAGGAGGCCCTCGATGACTTTATCGACGATTTTGCCGGCGGGCACCAGCAGCATGACTTTGCGGGGCTTGCTGAGCAGGCTGACGAACTCTTCCTGGGTGTGCACCCCACGAACGCGCATGCCTTCTCCCTCTTCGTTCAGCGCCTTAACCGAGGCTTCGTTAATGTCCGTGCCCAGGGCGGCAAAGCCATCGTCGGCCACGTTGAGCAGAAAATTGCGGCCCATGGTGCCGAGGCCGATCATGCCAAAGTCATACAGTTGGTGTTCCATATTAGTGCTGGTGCTTGTGGTTTTGATACGCCCTTATGTAAGGCCTTAGAACGCGGCAAGTTCAATGTTGGCGGTTCCCCGTGGCAAAATGAGGAAAATTGTGGAGATAAATGGGGGCGATTCTTCCCCCGGGGCAAAAAATAAGGGGTAGGGGGGAGTTGAATTTGGGCGGGGACCGCAGGTGCCGGGCCAGTGGGGGAGGAGCCACGCCCGCCCGTTTTTGGGCGGGTGGGACGGTGCTGCGGGATGGATTGGTCCAATAATTCTCCGGGTTCGTCGGAGCGGTGGGGCGGGGAAGCAGGATTGGTACCACCTTGCCGGACAATCACCAGCACCCATTCATTATGCCTTCGGAAGCAACCTCACTACGCCGGCAATTTCGCTTTTACACGACTGCCCTGTGGACGGGCTGGATCGGCGCCGGTATCGCCACCGCCGCATACTGGTACCGCTTTTTATCGGCGGGGGAGTCCCACCACATCATGTTACTCTGCGTACTGGCATGTCTGGGCGTTACCTACCGGGTGTACCAGGATCGGCAGCTCATTCGGGAGCGCCTGGCCTGCCTTCCCTAGGCGGATTCGGCCACTCCTCGCCTTTTGGTTAGGTTCTTGTTCGGGGATACGTATCTTGGGCGTCCTAAACAAGAAGCCAAAAAGACCATGAGAACCTACACGCTATTGCTCCTCGGAGTAATACTCGGCACCTGCGTCCACGCCCAAATCGACCTGAAGTACTGGGACGCACTTGCCCCCCGAAACATCGGCCCCGCCGGCATGAGTGGCCGGGTCACCGCCATCGACGTGGACCCAACGGACCGCGACCGCATCTTCGCGGGTACCGCCAGTGGCGGCCTGTGGCTGAGCGAGAACGGCGGCATCAGCTTTGATCCCGTCTTCGACAAACAACAGTACCTCAGCATCGGTGCCGTGGCGGTTTCCGACGCCAACCCCAGCATCGTCTGGGCCGGTACCGGCGAGGGAAACCCCCGGAATTCGGCCAACTACGGCGGCGGAATCTACAAGAGCCTCGATGGTGGCCGTACCTGGCAGCACATGGGACTGACCAACACCCGCCACATCCACCGCGTGCTTCCGCACCCTACCGACCCCGACGTGGCCTACGTTGGCGCCATGGGTTCCATGTGGGGTCCCAACAAGCAACGGGGCGTTTACCGCACCAAAGACGGCGGTAAAACCTGGAAGAAAGTACTCTACGTTGACGAGGGTACGGGCATCGCCGAAATGGTGATGGACCCCACCAACCCGAACAAACTCATCGCCGCCACCTGGACCTTCGACCGAGACCCGGATTTCTTCAACTCTGGCGGCCCTGGCTCCGGCATCTGGGTGAGCCACGACGGGGGGGATAACTGGACGCGTCGCACGGCCAAAGACGGACTGCCCAAGGGGGACCTGGGCCGGATCGGACTGGCCATCGCCGCCAGCAATCCCGACGTGGTGTACGCCCTGGTAGAGGCCAAAGAAAACGGTCTCTACAAGAGTACCGACGGGGGTGCCAGTTGGAGTCTGGTGAGCAAGAAGGATATCGGTAACCGCCCCTTCTACTACGCCGAGCTCTACGTAGACCCCACCAACGAAAATACGATCTACAACATCTACACTTACGTGTCCAAGAGTACCGACGGCGGCCGCTCCTTCCGCGAGATCGCCGATTACGGCAACTCGGTTCACCCCGACCACCACGCGTTTTGGATCGACCCCAATGATCCGGAGTTCCTCATTGACGGCAACGACGGTGGCCTGAACATCAGCCGGGACGCCGGGGAAACCTGGCGCTTTGCCGCCAACCTCCCCCTGGCGCAGTTGTACCACATCAACTACGACATGAGCTACCCCTACAACGTGGGCGGTGGCATGCAGGACAACGGCAGCTGGGTGGGGCCCAGCCAGGGACTGAAGTCCGGCGGAATCACCGACGCCGACTGGCAGGAAGTCTACTTCGGCGACGGCTTCGACCTGATCTTCAAGCCCGGTGACCCCAATACCGTGTACGCGGCCAGTCAGGGGGGCTCGCTGGGGCGCGTCAATCGCCGCACCGGCAAGACGACCTTCATCAAACCCGTGCACCCCGACGGCACCTTCCTGCGCTTCAACTGGAACGCGCCCATCGCTCAGGGTCCTCAGAGTGACTGCACCATCTACATGGGCAGCCAGTTCGTGCACAAGAGCACGGACTGTGGCCTGAACTGGGAGATCATCAGTCCGGACCTGACCACGAACGACTCCACCAAGCAGCGCCAGATGGAAAGTGGAGGTCTGACCATTGACGCCACCCAGGCGGAGAACCACACGACTCTGCTGGCGATTGTGCCCGCGAAGCCCGTCTGGAATACCCCCCAGGCACTCTGGGTGTCTTCCGATGATGGCCGCCTGCACCTTAGTCCTGACGACGGGGAGAGCTGGACCGACCTGAGCGACCGCCTGCCCGGCATGAAGGCCGGTAGCTGGATCCCCTACATTGAGGCGAGCCCGCACAATGCCGCCGAGGCCTTTGTGGTGGTCAACGACTACCGCCGCAACGACCGTCGCCCGATGGTGTACCACACCGACAATTACGGAGAAACCTTCCGCCTGCTGGTGGACGACAAAAAGGTCGAGGGCCACGCCCTCGCCATCGTGCAGGACCCCGTGGAGCCGAACCTGCTCTTCCTGGGCACCGACCAGGGCCTGTGGTTTAGCCTCGACTACGGCGATACCTGGACGCACTACAACCGGACCTTCCCCGGCGTCTCCACCCGGGATCTGAAAATTCACCCCCGCGAGCATGACCTGATCATTGCTACCTTCGGCCGGGCGGCGTGGATTCTGGACGACATTCGTCCCTTCCGGGCCCTGGCCAAGGAAGGCGCGGAGGCCCTACAGGATACCTTTAAGCTCTTCCCCGCTCCCGATGCCTACCAGTGGAGCCGTCGCTCCTACCAGGGCGTGCGTTTCTACGCCCAGGGGCAATTTCAGGGCCGCGACCGCTGGGGCGGGGCGATGCTGACCTTCTGGGTGATGCCCGAAGCAGAGAAGGGCAAAAAGAAGAAGGACGACGTGGGTAGTATGCGCTTCTACGGTTCCTCCGCCAACAGCATGGAGAAAATGGCCATGGCCGACGAAAAGCGGGATGATCGTCCCAAGAAGAAGGCCAAGGTGCAGGTCGTGGACGTCCAGTCCGGCGACACCATCCGCACCTACACCACCCGCGTCAACTGGGGGATGAACCGGACGACCTGGAACATGCGCCGCGACGGGGTTTCCTTCCCCAGCCGCCGCGAGCGGCCCGCCGACGCGGACGCCCCGACGGGGCCCCAGGTGGAGCCCGGAGTTTACAAGATCATCATGACCTACGCGGGGCACACCGACGAAACGACGGTGACGATTCACGCCGACCCCCGTGAAGACGTCGACGCCAACGGCCGCTTTGACGACCGGAACGCCCTGCAGGCGGAGATGGACTCCACCGTGGTGCACCTCACGACCGCCTGGGAGGACCTACGGGCCGCACGGAAGGGCATCAAAAACGTGCAGATGCTGATGGCCGATGCGCCCAAAGCCGTCAAGGACAGCCTCAGCAAGCACGCCAAGGAGCTGACGAAGGCCATTGCGGAGCTGGAAGAAATCTACACCGAGCCGGAGGGGCTCAAGGGCATCCAGCGGAACCCGACGAACCTCCAGTCGAAGATGTTCAGCGCCCGCCGCTACGTCGGGCAGGTCGAGGGAGAAGCCAGCCAGATGGCCCGGGTAACCCTGGCCCAGTTCAAGGCTGCCGCCGAAGACTTTATGGAGAAGGTGGAAGCCTTCATGGACGACGACTACGCCAAATTCAAAGCGGAAGCGATGGCGGCGGAGTTGAGTCCGTTTGGGAAGTAGTCTAGCTGACTATTGGAGGATTTCACTCCTATTGAGCGCCCGGTACCGTCTTTGGTACCGGGCGCTCGCATGTTTGCCAGCTAGGGTCTCGAAGCGCCGGGTTTTCAAGCGTAGCGAGAAAAGTCGGTCTTCGAGCGACCGGGCGCTGAACGGGCGCCGGAGGCTGAAAAAACATGCTATTGCCATGCTCGCAACCGGGCGCTCGAAGACCCTGCGGGCGCTTCGAGACCCGGTGCTTATCTTGAGCTTGCTATCAAACACCTGAAATCAATGCCCGCTCCACCGAAAACAATTATTCGGCCGAATACTTATTATCATATTTACAACCGAGGAGTTAACCGTCGGACAATCTTCAGGGAAGAGGATGATTTCCTGAGGTTTTGGAGTCTACTGAAAAAGTGGATGGAGCCGGTGGGACAGGTGTTTTCGTACGCTTTGATGCGTGACCATTTCCACCTGACGGTGGGGATGTACGCCACATCGAAGCTGCCACCGGAGCTACTGCGGAAGCCCCACACTTTGGGGAACACTTTCGGTCATTTGCAAAATGCCTACGCGATGTACTTCAACAAGAAGTACCGAACGGTGAGTGGACTCTTTGAGAAAAGCTACGAGCGTAAGGAAATCACCTCCGCTCAATATTTTCGTCATTTGGTGGTCTATCACCATCGCAATCCCGTCAAACACGGGGCCGTAACCGATTTTCGATACTACCGGTGGACTTCATATCAGGAATACAGCAACCCGCAGGTTGAAAGTTTCATCGACGTGGACTTAGGGTTTCAGAAATTTGGTGGCCGCCAAGCCTTTTTTGCCGCCCACCAAACCGACGTGCCGCTGGCCCGAATGCTGGACACCGACCTTGAATTCACTGGCTAGGGTCTCGAAGCGCCGGGTTTTCAAGCGCGGCGCGAAAAGTCGGTCTTCGAGCGCCCGGCACCGATCCTACCGCACGGCAAAAAGCCGCATCCCGATTTCGAGGCTGAGCTGGTAGGGGTATTCGCGGCGGTTGGATGCTTGGTTGATGTCCCGAAGGTGATACTGCAGGGTGGGCTGGGCGTAGAGGCTGAAGATTTCGCTGACCTGCCAGTCAACGCCCACCGCCGCCCTTCCGATGAGGGCGGTGCCGTTGAGGTCCGGGTCGCGACGACTCCGGGGAGGGTCGCCGGGGGTAGTGCTTTGGGTGGTCGTGGTGCCGTACCCTCCCACGACGATGCCGCCCTCCAGGTAGGGCGACCAGGGACTGACGTACTGACTGAAGTAACGCCGCAGGCTGACCATTCCTTCTACGTAGCGGTGATTGAGCATGGGAAGATCAAAGTCTTCTCCACTCGGCGCATTGGGGTCGAAGCCTCCCTGCCCGTCGTGCTGGGTACCCCAGCGAAGGTTATCGAGGGCGGCGTTCCGGATGTGGTAGCCGTTGAACTGGAAGCCGACCTTGATCCAGCTGAGCGGACTGATCCGGTAGCTGCCACCGATCCCGAAGCGATTGTTGAACCCCCACTGGCCGTTTCCGCCGGAGGTAGAGACTACGGCGTTGGATGCTCCGAGCGCCCCGTGGGCTTCGAAGGAGGCAAAACACTGGGCGGAAAGGCCGGACGTTAGGCACAAAAGAAGGCAACCGAGTAATAGGTTTTTCATGGGGCAGTTTTAGGGGTGATAGCTTAGTCAATGAAGATTCTTCCGCCTACTTCCACCGATGCCTGCCAGGGAAGGATACGGGCTTCGGGGTTGGCGTGAATTTTCGTCAGGTGGTGCTGAAAACCGACCATGGTGTAGAGAGCGAGGCGCGGGCTGACCAAAAACTCGGCACCTAAACCCGCGCGGCCTACGAAGCTGAGGGCGTTGAAGAGTTCACCATCGGGGTTGTCGTCTCCGATGGTTAGTCCCGTGAGTTCTGGCTCAACGGTAGTTTTCGCAGTTGCGTGCGTGAAGATGGCGGCGTTGGTGCCGAGCTCAACGAAGGGCGACCAACTTCCCCTGGTCTGTATCTGGTACCGGAGCCCCACCATGGTTTCCAAATAGTGGTGTCGCTGGTCAAACGTAATTCTCCGGTCACCCTGATCAGGGCTGTTTATTTGAAGCCGGTCTTGAAATCGGAAGCCATACTGGGCGTACTGAAGACCAATCCGGAGGTGAAAATGCCGACCGAGCACTTTAGTGGCTCCAGCTCCGGCCCGGAAAACCTGGAGAATCTGGCGGCCCTCTAAAAAGCCATTGGAGCGAAGAAAGGAGTTGTATTCCTGAGAAAAGCCAGTGGCGGCAAACAGGTCGAGGGAGGTGCGGCCCTGGGCGTAAAGTGCAGAAGAATACAAGGCGAACAGGAGTAGCATGAATCTCATAAAAGTGGGATTCGGTACGGAGTTAAGGGGAAAAGGCTAAAACCGAAAGTACACCATGATTAACTGGATAAAAATAGATTTTTGTGCTCCTTAACTATTTAGGCCTTCGGACATTCACTCCATAAGAGATTCTGCCTAATGAACTTCGCCCAGCTCCTGCGCACCCACCCGCGCTACCTGTCCTTCGGCTTTTTGCACTACTTCTTCAGCTTTGTGGGGCAGACCTTTTTCATCAGCTTGTTTGTGGCCGGCATCACGGCGGAGCGCGGCTGGGAAACGGAGGTTTTTTCCGGCATCTACTCCACCGTCACGCTGGTGGCTGCTTTTTGCCTGCCGCTGATCGGACGGCAGATTGATCGCTTTCGGGTGCGATACGTGTCGACGGTGACGGCTACGGTCATGATTGGCGGGTGTCTGATCCTGGCCTACACCCACAACTGGTTGTGGCTGGCGGCCGGCATCCTGGCGGTACGATTGGGGGGGCAGGGGGTGTTGGCTTTAACGGGCTCTACTACCATCGGCCGCTTCTTCGTGGCCGGCCGGGGTAAGGCCCTGTCGATTTCGATGGTGGGGATTTGTTTCGCCGAGATCGTGATCCCTCCCTTTGCTACCTCCTTCATCGCCGAAGAGGGTTACCGCAGTATGTGGCTGGTGGCTGCGGGAATGTTGGCGGTGATCTTTATTCCCCTCATTTGGTGGTTGATTGATCGCCGGGACTTGTTCCAGAAGGCAGCCACCGTGGCGGCGGCTAGCGCGGAGAGTCAGGAAGCCTCCTGGACCCGCGGAGAAGTCTTACGCGACCGTCGGTTTCAGCTGATTGTGCCGACTTTGCTGTTTATCCCCTTTGTGTTTACCGGCTTCGTCTTCAACCAGAGTGTCGTGGCGGAGATGCGGGGCTACACCGTGGAGTTGATGGCCATCGGACTCAGTATCTACGGTTTTGTGCGGATGGTGACCTTGTTCACGGCGGGCTTCATCGTGGATGGTCTGGGGCCGGGGCGGGTACTTGCCTTTTTGCTCATTCCGGCTACCCTTGGCATCGGGTGCTTTGTGTTGTTCCCCACCACCTGGGCGGTGCCGGTTCTTTTCGGCCTGACGGCAATCAGTTCGGGGATGATGACTGTCACGGTCCCCGCCCTGTGGGCGGAGCGCTACGGCCCCCGCTTCTTGGGAGCGATCAAAAGTGCGGTAGGGCTTTTGGTCGTCCTGTCTTCCGCGGCAGCGCCCATCGTCTTCACCTGGGGACTTTCCGTAGGGGTGGGTCAGTGGATGCTGGTCATGGTGGGCTACGCCCTGCTGTGTATGCTGCTGACGGGGATTGAGCGCGGGACGAAAAAGCCAAATTCTGTCGACTAAGTCTACTTGTAGACTTAGTCGAAAAAAGGCGAAAATTTGATGGGGAAATCCCCTCCGCCAACGGTCCTCCCCAATCACTAACCCGCCGCAAACCGTTAGCTGACGCTGGGGTTGTCCACCGCGTACGGGTAAAGCCCCGAAGTTGTTCGGCACGCAGTTTTAATACAGTAAATGACCAAAAACAAACTCCCCACACTCCGAAGAATGTGGGGAGGAAAACTGGCTATCGTGGTGAATAGATCTTAATCTCTCGAATAAAGACAATTGTCAAGATATGGGATTAGGTGTTTGACCACCTAATAATTAATTCGCTTTGTGCTGAGTGGTATGAATTGTGTGCTGAATGGTCAAAAATCCTTCCCCGAAACAAAAAAATCCCCGCATCCAGTAAACGGATGCGGGGAACAAACAGCTATCGTAAAAATAATTCTTACTCTTTTTCGGGACTCAACAGGGCCTCCAGTCGGGCCAGCCTGGCCTCCAGGGCTTCAATTTTTTCGGTCTGGGCGTCAATGGTTTCCTGCTGCTCCTGAATGGCCTTGATGGCCACCATGCTGAACCCGGCGTAGTTGACGCCGTAGAGTTCATCGGCCGCAGAATAAGCGACCAGTTCCGGAAACAATTCCTGGGCCTCCTGGGCCAGTAGCCCAATGGTCATCTCGGGCTTGTCGGCGGACTTATACCGGTAGGTTTTTATCCTCAGATTCCGCAGTTTGTCCATTACCGGAGCGATCCCCGCAACGGCCGTTTTCAGTGACTCGTCCGAAGACTGGGTGTAGGCTCCCGTATTGGCGTTAATAAAACCCCGCAGGCTGCCACCGTAGTGGAAGCGCAGCGAGAAGCCGTGGGTGATGTCCCAGTCCTGGTTGGCGGTGCCGTCGTCGAAGCGCAGGCCGGTACCTACCTGTTGCCCCCGCTGGTAGAGTTCCAGACGGGCAGATGGGCTGCCATAAATGCCCACTCTTCCGTCACCGGTAATTGTCATGAAGTCAGTACCTCCACTACTGGTGCCGTAGAACATGTTCAATCGTGCGCTTGCACCACTGGAAGCGGGAAGTCCGGCAACGTGCCAGAAGCTACTGGATACAGTATTCGCGAGCTCCAGGCGTGCGTAATCATTCCCAACCTCCTCCAGCTTCATGTGAGGTTTGCCAATATTCGTGTTGCCGAGGACATGGGCCCAAGCTTCCGGAGTGCCAATGTTGCCCACCTGGAATTCACCGGTCTGGCGGAAGGCAATGCGTGTGTTAAAGGTCGAGCTGTTGGCCACCTTGGACCGGAACAACAAATCTGCCCCGGAATTGGTCGTGGATACCCGCCAGCGGTTGCCATTGTTGGGGTAGCCAATGTGGAAGGCGCCGATATTCGATTGGAGGAGCATATTGCCCACCAGGTTAAAGTCCATTTCCGGACTGGTTGTGCCAATCCCCACATTTCCCGTATTCCGGTAAATGTTGGATCCGGCCGCCGTCCAGAGGCTGCTGCCCCCGATACCACTAAGGTTGACCGTACCACCACCGTTGCTGAGGGATAGGTTATTACCGCTCAGGGAAAGGCTTTGCAATTCGTTGGTGGGGTTGGCGTCGGCGTCCTCGGTACCGTCCCGCAGTGATGAAAGGTCTACGCTGTTTCCGTCCTCAATTTGGAGGGTAGTGCCGCTGAAGCTCAGCGTCTGGTCATCGGTGTCGACGGTCCCGGCGGGAAGCGTTATGGATCCGCCGCCGCCGCTCAGGCTCACCTGATTCCCGCTGAGGCTGATGGTCTGGATTTCGTTGTTGGGGTCGGCGTCAGCGTCTTCCGTACCGTCTTGCAGCGAAGAAAGGTCTACACTGTTGCCGTCCTCAATTTGCAGGGTGGTGCCGCTGAGACTCAACGTCTGATCGTCGGTGCCACCACCGCCCACCTGCAGCGTTACGGAGTTGCCGTCGGTGAGGGTGAGCGTCTGGGTGTTGGGGTCGTAAATCAGGTTCTGCAGCTCGTCCGTGGGGTTTCCGCCGCCGCCGTCTCCGCTTTCTTTTGCGTACAGGGCGTAGGGAACGGATAGCAGCTGACTGGCCCCCATGTTAACGTAGGCCGTGCCGCCGTCGGGGTCCATGTCCACTTTCAGGTAGTAGGGGTGAGCCCCCCAGTCAATGGTGGTAAAGTCTCCACTGAGCTGGACACCATTACCGATGTGGAGATCGAAGACGCCTAGATCGGAGGTGGTCACTTCGTGGCGTTCGCTGTAGTCGACGGTTCCCGCTGCGCCGTCGCGCAATAGACTGATCCGTACGGCGATGTTTTCCGCGGACATGGCGTTGTTGTCGGCATCGCGGGCAACGGCCTGAAATTTAAAGCCATTGGGGGCCTGGGCCAGCAGACTGCCCGCAGCCAGCATGGCCAGGAGGGTTAACAGGCAGAGGCGACGTTGAAATTGGTTTAGTAGCGGTTGCATGGGATGATGATTTATGGGTTTATGCGGATGGAGGGATAGTTGTTACTGACGGATCAGTCGAATACCGCCCAGGGGGCGTCCGCCACGGAAGATGGTGAGGAAGTAGGTGCCCGCCGGATGGGAACTCAGATCAATCTCGGCCCGGTTAGGGGGAAGGACCAGTTGTTGTACCGGGCGGCCGAACAGGTCCCGAATCACGGCACGGTCTTCGGGGTCCCAGCTGCCTTCCAGCACCACGGGGCCGAGGCTCGGGTTGGGGTAGACCCGCAGGCTCAAATCAATTTCGGGAGCCAGCCAGACGGCCGTAGACAGCAGGTCCTGGTAGCCCTGGTGAAATCCGCGCTCCAGCACGAATCCGTTGGTGGTGCGGTCCACGACGAGTTCCCCGACGGTGAAATGGAGGTTGCCCGTGTTGGCCACCGAGTAGTACGTGCCGGTGCTGCCAATTACGGTCTGGCTCAAGCTTTGACCGGAAAGTCCGGCCGTGTAAAAACCCAAAAGCAGCAACAGTAGGAGTAGCCAGTGAGCGGAGGCTCGTCGCTGGTCAGGGAGCCAGATGGCGTTTTTGGGCGCAGTTGCGCGGGTGCAGAGAAGTATCGCAGAGGCCATGGTGTTGGGATTTATGAATGAGGGATGATTATCGGATGAGGCTGATCTTGCCCCGTATTGGGCGCACGGAACCATCAGCGAAGTGAATGGAGGCAGCGTAGTAATAGCTCCCCGCAGGCAACTTGATTCCCTCCCGGGTGCCGTCCCATCGGAGGGCAAGATCTTCGGGAGGAAGGCTGGCCGCGGGTTGTTCGAACTGGACGCCACCCCAGCGATCAGCGATCTGAAGTCCGCTGACCGCCACGGCCCGGGGGCCGGTAAATAATTGCCAGCGATCGTTCTGATCGTCGCCGTTAGGGCTGAAGGCCGTCGGAGCGTAGACCCGCCGGTGGTCCTTCACCCGCAGATCAAAAGTGGCCGTGGCACTGCATCCCCCGGCGGCCGTGGCCGTAACCTCATACACCATGTTTTGTGGTGGGGCGGCTGCGGGGTCGGGGCAGTCGGTGCAGCTCAACCACTGCGGTGATGACCAGGTGTAGTGCATTACGGGAAAGCTGGCCGCGACGGCCAGCGAAACGGTGTCCCCCCGTTCAATTTCCTGCCGGGTGGCGGTCATGGGGGTGAGGGCGAGCGCAGGGGCGGGGGGAATGACGATTGTCGTATCCCTCCTGCATCCATCGTCATTCTCAACTACCACCCGGTAGTTGCCCGCCACCATATTGCGATTGCTCGCCGATTGCCCAAAGGTGTTTCCCCCGTCAAAGGAAAAGAGCATCGGCCCCTCCTGCTGGAGGTTGATCGTTGCGGCACCCGCACCGCCGGGACAACCGGGCGGTGTAATGTCCACGGCACTGATGTTAAGGTCACTCCGCCCAACGTCTACGGTGAGCACCCGTTCACAGCCGGTCAGGTCGGTGAGGGTCAAACCGTAGGTGCCCGCTTCGGCAACCTCAATGCTCCGGCTCGTTTCGCCGGTCGTCCACCGGTAGGCGACGTACTGCCCGGGAGCCGAAAGCCGGGTGCTTTCTCCGGCACAGATCAGGGTGTTCCCCCGAATGTTGAAGTTTTCCGCGCCGGCAATGCTGATGTCGTAGATCAGAAGGCTGTCACAACCCTGATCGCTGGTCAGGTTATAGATCAGGCTGGTATCTGCGGCGAGGCTGAGCCCCCGGAATTGTTCTCCCGGACATAACTCCAGAAAGAAGCGCTCCTCGTGGGCTTCCAGCAGGTCAATGAAGGTGTCCACGATGCTGTCGCAACCACCCGCAGTAGACAAGACCGTCTGGTGGAGCCCTCCCGTGGTCAGGCGGTCCGTCCCCACCCTGAGGGTGTCTCCCCGGCAGAGTTGAACCCCCTGGGAATAGGAAGGTATCCGTACGGTAAGCAGGGTAGCCGTGGTGGATTGTCGGCAGCCGGGGTCCCGCAGACAGGCGGTCGCTGGGGCATAGTGCATCCGGTAGCGGATGCCACTGTGGGGGCTACTGATGGTCAGCGTCGGGGCATTGTCCCCGGTGGACTGCCAGCTTACGCCCCCGTCAAAGGACCGTTCCCAGGCGTACTGGTAAGCTACACCATCCGTCAGCGGACTGGAAAGTGTAAAGCTGCCCCGCCGGCAAACCACCGTTTCCGGCGCAAAATCCTGAGCGGACATTTGCGCGGCCAAACAACCGCAAATCAGGCAGATAAGCCAACGCATGGGAAGATGCTTTGACCGTTTATGCCGAAAAAACGGACAAGCGTTACGCCAAGCCAGGTTTTTCCTTCCCTTACGGATTTACTTTGCCGAAAGGTTTATCGCACGGCACCTGCGTCTACGCCAAAAGGTCGTGACCCTCGCGCTCGGCCGATACTCCGTTGCCGTGCCCTACAATCATCGATCCCGACGAGTATCGCAAAACTCAGGACGTCGCCGGTTGGATGAAGTATTGATCTAGCGTTCGTCCCGCGCCATCCTCCCACCTCCTTGCTACCTTTGCGTCATGCAAAGTACTCCCATCCACACGGTCATTTTTGATCTGGGCAACGTCCTCATCGGTTGGAATCCCCGCCTGCTGTACAACAAGGTTTTTGATGATCCGGAGCGGTCGGACTGGTTCGTCAACAACATCGTCACCCTGGACTGGAACGAAGAGCAGGACCGGGGGCGACCGGTGGCCGAGGCCACCGAATTGCTCGTCCGGCAGTACCCCGAATGGGAACGGGAAATTCGCATCTATTACGATCGCTGGACCGAACACTTCAGCGGGCCCATCCCCGGAAACGTGGAGCTGCTCAAACGCCTGCACGCCGCCGGGAATTATCGTCTGCTCGGACTCACGAACTGGAGTGCGGAACTGTTTCCCTGGGCGCGGGAGAACTTCGATTTTCTGGAACTCTTCGAGGACATCATGGTGTCGGGGGAAGTCAAAATGAAAAAACCGGACCCGGAAATCTACGAACACCTACGCCTTACGTATTCCCTCGGCGACTTCTCCGGTTGTATCTTCATCGACGACAGCGAACGAAACGTACTGGCCGCTCGCGCCGCCGGGCTGGACGCCATCCGGATGAAAACCCCCGAGCAAACCCGGGAGAAGTTGCGGGGCCGGGGACTTCCGGTGTAGACTTTTCCTGCGCCGATGCGGTGGCTAAAAGCGCGCCGAAAATCCTGACGGCCCTGCAACGTTTTCGCGTATTGAGGCGACTTTATCGTTAAACTACCGAGTTCATGAGACTGACTTCTACCGTTACCCTACTGGTACTTCTGTCGAGCCTGTCGTCGACCCCGCTGTGGAGCAATAACGGCAAGGTGGCCTTTGCCTTCCCCATAAAAAACATCACGGTTGACGGTCGTATGGATGACTGGCCTGCCGGCCTGAAAAAGTATGCCATCAACGGCTACCGCTACGGTGCGCGGGCGGACCACCCGGATGACGCCAATGCCTTCTTTATGGCGGGCCATAACCTGGCCGAGAATGCTATTTACGTGTTCGTGTCGGTCCGGGATGACGATTACGTACGCACCCCCGACGATGACCACTACGCCTCCCATGACCTCCAGGTGCTCTACCTGGACGTCAAGCATGATCCGGCTGGATCGGGGGTGCTGGCCTACGAGCTGACGGAGGATCACCGCAAGATCGTGCACCAGGAAGACATGCCCTGGTACCCCGAGCTGGCCCGGGCAAACTGGGATAACGTTACGGTGAAAATTCTCCGGGAAGGGGGGACGACCAACTACGAATGGAAAATCGTTCTGCCGGATACCCTGGAGGTGCCGCGAGCGCTGGGTTTCGACTACGTTATTTTCGACAAGGACGAAAGCCAGAATTCGGTATCGCTGGAGTGGGGCCCGGGCGGAGAGAAATTCAGCAACAATGACCGGCTGGGCGACCTCGTGCTGGTCCGCGAGGGTACCCTGCTGAGTGAGGTTACCGGGAGGATCGAGAAGGTGGGTATGGCGAAGGAGGGGATGCCCGAACGGGTAGAACTCACCCACCGGGGTAAGCATCCGTTCCGCCTCACGGCCCGCACGGATTCTCTGGGCAATTACGCCCTCACCGTCCCCGTCATGAGTTACGAGGTGTCCATCCGTCCGCAGTACCACTGGAACAATTGGTTTGATCTGGATCGAATGGTTGGCGGAAACCCCGTGAACATCCGGGTGCGGGACGTGGAGAAAAACGTAGCGACCCCGCTGATGGTCGCCGTAGAGCCGCAGCCCGCCCCTCCAGAGAAGGGGGTGCTTCACGAGAAGTTTACCAAGGGCACCGCCCAGCGCGTAGACGAGTACATCCGGACCTACATGGACTACTACAACATCCCCGGGGTGTCAGTGGGCCTGATTCAGGATGGCAAACTCGTCTACCACCGAACCTACGGGGTGGAAAACGCCATGACCGGGAAGCCGGTGCGCATGGAGTCGGTTTTTGAGGCCGCTTCCATCACCAAGTCGGTGTTTGCCTACGTAATGAACCGCCTGACGCAGCGGGGCGATTTTGATCTGGACCGTCCGCTCCACGAGCAGTTTCCGTTTCCGGAGCTGGAAAAATATCCGGAATACAAGAAGATGACCGCGCGCCACGTCCTCACCCACGTTTCGGGCCTTCCGAACTGGGGTGCGAAGTTGCTCCACCCGCCGGGAACCCAGTTTGGGTACAGCGGTGAGGGCTTTGAGTACCTGAAGAAGGTGGTTGCCGGAGGGGTGGGCCCACACCTGCCGGATTCCATCCAGCGCCTGCTGGATCAGGAGCTGTTGGAGCCCCTTGGCATGACCAATACCTACTTCAAAGACGATCCGCAGCTCCGGGAACGTGGGGTGTCCGGGCATTATGACGGACGGCCCACCCGCCAATCTTACGATGCGTGGCCGGGCATGGCCTTCAGTATGCACACCAACGCGCAGGACTTTGCCCCCTTTGCCCTCGCCCTGCTGGAAAGGAAAGGGCTGACCGAAGCCCAGGCCGAGGCGATGTTTACCATGCAGACGCTGGAGAAGGAAGAAAACTTCCTCAACGGTTATCCGACCGGATTTGGCCTGGGGATCGCGCTGCGGGAGTCGCCCTACGGTATGGTGTTCGGCCACGGCGGAAACAACGGAGATTTCCGTTGCCAGTTTGAGGTGTACGATGACCTGAAAATGGGGTACATCATCTTCACCAATTCCAGCACCGGCGGCCCGCTGGTTTTTGATTTCCACAAGTTTGCCGTGGAGGGCAGCGGGGGAGACGGGGAGTAGCGCAATGGCCCTTCCCGGGCGTGGAGCGGGGAGGCTTGGCGTCCGGGCCATCGGTGTCTTAAACGAAACATAATCCTGCGGACCTAATCCGATGTGCTCAGGTTGCTTATCTTTGCGTGAATTTGACCACCCCCGCCCCATAATTATGAGTCAACAACGCGCAATCCTGCTCCTGGCAGACGGAACCGTTTACGAAGGCAAGGCCGCCGGTAAGATCGGCACGACCACCGGTGAGATTTGCTTCAATACCGGCATGACGGGATACCAGGAAATCTTCACCGATCCTTCCTATTACGGCCAGCTCCTGGTTACCACCAACGCCCACATCGGGAACTACGGGACGGCGGACAAGGACACCGAATCCGATAGCGTGAAGATTGCCGGACTGATCTGTAAGAACTTTACGGTGCCCTACAGCCGGCACCAGGCGGAGGCCTCCATTCAGGATTACTTTGAGGAGGAGGGTGTTGTGGGCATCAGCGACGTGGACACCCGCGCCATCGTGCGCCACATCCGCAACAAGGGTGCCATGAACGCCATCATCTCCAGCGAAAACTTTGACCTGGACGATCTGAAGAAGCAGCTGGCGGCCGCCCCCGACATGGACGGTCTGGAGTTGAGTAGCTACGTGACCACCAAGGAGGCTTACACCATGGGCGAGGAAAATGCTCCCCACCGGGTGGCGGTCCTGGACCTGGGCACCAAGCGCAACATCCTGCGCAATTTCCTGCAGCGCGACTGCTACGTAAAGGTATTTCCGGCCAAGAGCAGCATGGAGGAAATTATGGCCTTCCAGCCCGACGGACTCTTCATCAGCAACGGTCCCGGGGACCCCGGCGCGATGGACTACGCCGTGAAAACCGCCCAGGCGATGCTGGAGGAAGACAAGCCGATGTTCGGCATTTGTCTTGGTCACCAGATTCTGGCCCGCGCGGTGGGCATCCCCACCTACAAGATGCACCACGGTCACCGCGGCATCAACCACCCCGTGAAGAACCTGATCACGGGCAAGAGTGAGATCACGAGCCAGAACCACGGCTTCGGCGTGAGTCCTGAGGCCATCGAGCAGAACCTGGACGTGGTGGAGGTGACCCACCGGAACCTCAACGACGACACCATCGAGGGCATCCGCATCAAGGGCAAAGACGCCTTCAGTGTGCAGTATCACCCCGAGGCCAGCCCGGGACCCCACGATGCGGCCTACCTGTTTGACCAGTTCGTGGACGCCATCCGCGCAAGAAAGAAATAATCAGGGCGATCACCGCAGGTGCCACGCTCCTTACCGAGTAGCCCTGCACCTGCGCTCCGTCGCCCAATTCCCACCCCCTGACCGAAGCCCATCTACTAACGTGAAAACTATTGCATTATGAGTTCTATCCTTGACATCCGTGCCCGCCAGATTCTGGACAGCCGGGGCAATCCCACCGTTGAAGTTGAAGTGGTGACCGGTGAAGGCGCGCTGGGCCGGGCGGCCGTTCCCTCCGGTGCGAGTACCGGTAAGTACGAAGCCGTGGAACTGCGGGACAACGACAAGGACACCTACCTCGGCAAGGGCGTGACCCAGGCCGTGGCCAACGTGGAAGAAAAGATCGCCGAAGAACTCCTCGGCGTGGACGTAACCGACCAGCGCTACATCGACGAGACGATGATCGCCATGGACGGCACGCCCAACAAGGGTAAGCTGGGCGCCAACGCCATCCTGGGCGTGAGCCTGGCCTGCGCCAAGGCCGCAGCCATCGAGCAGAATATGTCTCTCTACCGCTACGTCGGTGGGGTGAACGCCCACACCATGCCCGTGCCGATGATGAACATCCTCAACGGCGGTAGCCACGCGGACAACAGCATCGACTTCCAGGAATTCATGATCCTTCCCCTGGGGGCAGACACCTTCAGTGAAGCCCTGCAGATGGGCGTGGAAACTTTCCACCACCTGAAGAAGGTACTGAAGAGCAAGGGCTACAGCACCAACGTGGGCGACGAAGGAGGCTTTGCGCCCAACATCAAGAGCAACGACGAGGCCATCGAGATTGTGCTGAAGTCCATCGAGTCGGCCGGCTACAAGCCCGGTGAGCAGATCATGATCGCCATGGACGCGGCGGCCTCCGAATTCTACAACGCCGAGGAAGGCGTCTACCACTTCCACAAATCCGACGGCCGCAAGATCGAAAGCGCCGCCATGGTGGATTACTGGAAGGGCTGGGTGGACAAGTACCCCATCTTCAGCATCGAGGACGGACTGGACGAGGACGACTGGGCCGGCTGGGCCGCCCTGAACCAGAGCATCGGCGACCGGTGCCAGCTGGTGGGCGACGATCTGTTCGTGACCAACACCGAGCGCCTCTCTCGCGGTATCAACGAGGGCAGCGCCAACAGCATCCTCATCAAGGTGAACCAGATCGGCTCCCTGACGGAGACCATTGAGGCGGTGACCATGGCCCACCGCGCGGGCTACACCAGCGTGATGAGCCACCGTTCCGGAGAAACCGAAGACGTGACCATCGCCGACCTGGCCGTGGCCCTGAACACCGGACAGATCAAGACCGGTTCCGCCAGCCGCTCCGACCGGATCGCCAAGTACAACCAGCTGCTTCGCATCGAGGAAGAGCTTGGTTCTACGGCTTACTTCCCCGGAAAAGACCTGCTGCGGAAGATTGGTCGGTAATCATTCAACCCTGGAGCGTAGTCTCCGTTCCCTTAAAAACCATTAACTTCCGGGCAAATTGCCCTACGCTATGGCCGCCAAAAAATCACAGGACCCGTTGCTGAAGCTTTGGAATAAGATTCCGCCCTACCTGCGGAATCGCTATTTCCTCACGCTCGTGGCCTTCACGTTCCTGATGGTTTTCATTGACCGCCACGACGTAGCTACGCAGTACCGATTGCACAATACCGTCCAGCGGCTCGAGACCGAGCTGGAAAGTTTTGACGAGCGCATTGACGCCGCCGAAGCCGAAAAGCTGGACATGGAGGTCAATCGGGAGCGATTTGCCCGAGAGAGTTATTTCATGCAGAAAGACGATGAGGATGTGTTCATCCTCGTCGATGAGTAGGCCCCTAACACATTCTAACCTCTCAACATCAAATGGCAGTTTTAGTCCACAAGGATTCCAACATTATCGTACAGGGCATCACGGGTAAGGAAGGCAGCTTCCACGCCGAGCAGATGCTCGAATATGGCACTAACCTGGTGGGTGGCGTTACTCCCGGAAAGGGAGGACAAGTTCACCTCGGGAAGCCCGTTTTCAATACCGTCGCCGAAGCCGTGCAGGAAGCCGGTGCGGACGTATCCGTGATCTTCGTTCCCCCGGCTTTTGCCGGTGATGCGATCATGGAGGCCGCCACGGCGGGCATCAAGGTGATCATCTGTATCACCGAAGGTATTCCCGTTCAGGATATGGTGAAGGTGCGTTCCTACATCAAAGATTATGATTGCCGTTTGGTGGGCCCCAACTGCCCCGGTGTCATCACTCCGGGTGAAGCCAAGTGTGGCATCATGCCCGGCTTCATCCACAATCCCGGCCGCATCGGCATCGTGTCCCGCTCCGGTACGCTGACCTACGAAGCCGTAGACCAGGTAACCAAAGCCGGCATGGGGCAGAGCACCTGTATCGGTATTGGCGGTGACCCCATCATTGGCACGACGACCAAGGACGCCGTGGAACTGCTGATGAATGACCCCGACACCGACGGTATCATCATGATCGGTGAGATCGGCGGTACGATGGAGGCCGAGGCCGCGCACTACGTCAAAGAGCACGGCACCAAGCCCGTAGTTGGCTTCATCGCCGGACAGACGGCCCCCAAGGGCCGCACCATGGGCCACGCGGGTGCCATCGTGGGTGGTCACGAAGACACCGCCGAAGCCAAGATGAAGATCATGGCCGAATGTGGCATTCACGTAGTGAAGAGCCCCGCCGATATCGGCACGACGATGGTGAAAGCCCTGAAGGGATAAGCCAGCAACGATTGAGTAAGAGGAACGCCCTCCGCCGGTTTGGTGGAGGGCGTTTTTGATTGGAGGCTATGGCTCAGGGGTTGACTTTCCCGCCTGCGGCCTGGAAGGCCGTTCCTTCCTGCGGAGCAAGGTCTGCGGTCCGTTCGCAGAACGGTTAGGGCCTTGCGACACCAGGAGAAATGGGAGTTGGCAAAAGAGGCTACGATAAAGGCAACCTAGCTTTTGTGGGGCAATCAGGAGGAAAACTAGTTATAGAAGTTTGACTTTCCCAGTTTAGATAATAACTCCCCGCCCTCGGCCTGGAAGGCCGTTCCTTCCTGCGGAGCAAGGTCTGCGGTCCGTTCGCAGAACGGTTAGGGCCTTGCGACCCAAGCCCGTTAGCATTCTCTTTTCCCCCGCGTAGGATCACTACGGCACCGGCCAAGTACCGGGTGCTCGTCCGCTATTTACCGGACATCAACTGAAATCCCCCGGTAGATTGATGCTACCTTTTCACCGTCATCTCGTCCTTCCCAAAGACCATCACACCACCCAATATGTTCCGACTCCCCTCTTCCTTCTACAGTCTTGCTGCTGAACTATCTCCGACTCCCTTTTTCTTAGCCACTGCCTTAGCGTTTCTATTCCTCAGCTGTTCTACGGAGCCTCCACCCCGCCCGCCCGCTCCTCGCCCCTCCACCCTGCAGCCCAACGTGACGATTCTCGAAAATCCGCTGCCGATGCCCGGCCTGGACCGGGATCGGCAAATCCGCATCTACCTTCCACCGGACTACGTGGAGTCTGATGACCGCTACCCCGTACTGTACATGCACGACGGACAGAACCTTTTCGACGATTCCACGTCCTTCGTCGGAGAATGGGGCGTGGACGAGATGCTGAACGAAATGGCTGAAGAAAGCGACTTCCGGCTCATCGTTGTGGGCGTTGACAACGGGCAGGAACTCCGGATGCGGGAGTTGAGCCCCTGGGTAAACGAAGACTACGGTCCCGCCGAGGGAGAGGCCTACCTGGAGTTCATCGTCCGCACGGTCAAGCCCCTGGTGGACGCCACCTATCGCACCCAGACGGGGCCGGCCTACACGGCAATCATGGGCAGCTCGATGGGCGGACTCATCTCCCACTACGGCGTGTACGCCTACCCGGAGGTCTTCGGGAGGGCGGGTATTTTCTCCCCGTCCTACTGGTACTCGGATAGTGTGTTCACCTTCACGCGAGACTTCCCGGTGCCCGACAGCACCCGGCTGTACCTCACTGTGGGCCGGGGGGAAGGAGAGATGGTAGATTACGCCGAACGCATGGAACAAACCATCCGGAAAACCGGCCATCCGGACGATAACCTCGTCCTGACGGTCGATCCCCAGGGGGAGCACAACGAAGCCTTCTGGAACCGGCAGTTCATGCCCGCCGTACGTTGGCTTTTTGAATTGGAGTAAGGAAGTCAGGCCGGATGTTCTCCCCCCTGCATCCGGTTATCTGCCGCGATAAATCACCGACAGCTGTCCGGTAGTGTAGGCCCAGTCGTTCAGCCCGGCCTGCAGGCCGGCGGCCAGGTTCAGCCGCCCACCGAAGCGGCTTTCTACCCGCAACCGGTAAACGATGGGTTTATCCCGGTTGTCCAGATACCCCAGGTAGCCACCGATCTGCTGGCGTAGCATCACCCGGGTGAACCCCAGGTCCACCCCGCCGCCAAAAAGAAAGCAGTCGTTTTGCCGCTGGTCGTTACCCCGGTTGCTGACCTGGAAGACCAGGAAGCCGGCCATAAGGTACGGGCGCACGGAGCGAATCCAACCCCCTTGCGGCCGATAGGTCTTACCGGCCGAAAGGTCGAAATGGTATCCGGGGGAATCCGTAAAGCGTGCGCCCCCGAGATTGGTGCCCGAGGCCGTGCGTAAATGCACGCCGAGCAGCACTCCCGGGCGCTGCTTTTGTTCCTCCACCAGTTGCACCAGGGTGGCCAGGTAGACGTCGCCGACGGCGGTGCCCCGTCCGTCAAAATCCCGGGACCTACGCTCGTCTCGCGTCGCCGTGGTCATTTGGTACCGCTCCAGAGGAACGAACCGGAGGTCAAAACCTACGCGCTCGGAAAAAAGGGGGGTGAAGAGTCGGGTGAACAGGTTGTCCGTGTCGTCACCCGGGCTGCGATGACCGGCAATTCCCAGTTCTGCCACGAAGGTGCTGTCCATTTGCCCCGTAAAAATTTCCGGTACGGGCAGGGCATTGGGGCCCATAAAGCCGGGAGAAATGATGATGTATTCCCGCCAGTCGGTCGCTCCGTCCCAGTTATTCGCCTCGTTCCACCATCCGAAATCGTCCTGGGCGTGGCCGACGACGGAAAGTAAAAACGGGATGAAGCAGTAAAGGAAGCGCACGGAAAATTTTTCGCAAAATACGGCATCTCCACGCGGATGTGACCCGGTTAAAAAAGGCCCGTCTAAAAGAACATCGATGCCATTGACGGACTTCCATCAGTGGCATCGCACGTTGGGAGAACGTTAGCCAATCCCCGAAACGGGATTAACCCCGGACCGTCATCCTGGTGCACAACACCGGAAAGCTGACCCCGGAAAGGCCCCCGGGCCAATTGCAGGAGCCTTTTCCCATGAGCACCTGAAATTATTGTCGGCCACGCAGCACTCCGCTGCGTGGCCGCTTTTGTTTGTGGCGGCGGACTAAGCTGCTGGCGAAACGCAGGTGCCGTGCTTTTGGGTACCGCCAGCCAGGAGTATTGGCGCAAACCCCTCGTGATCGGTCGAATGGGGCCCTGGAACGCTTTTGTACGGATTTGTATCGGACTTGAACGGGACGTTTCCGGGGGCAGGAGCACTTTTGGGGGTAACAAAAACCAAATGATTCATGTACCAATATCTCCTTTCCTTCCTGATGTTCATGGTGGTAAGTGTAGGCCTTTCGGCTCAAACCTACCGGGCACCCCTGCGCAGCGACGCCTGGTCCGCCGAGGGTAATGCACCGGCCTTCGTCCAGCACCTGGGCACTACCGCCATGCACCTGGGCGGCGCGGATCCCTCCGCCACCGGCGGCAATATGGTCAGCCTGAAAGACTATACTTTCCGCAACGGAACCATTGAATACGACATCGCCTTTGAGGAAACTACCCGCTTCACCAGTATCCACTTTCGGCGGGCGGACGCCAAAAATTCCGAACACTTTTACCTCCGGGCATTCTGGGCCGGACACCCCCGGATCAATACGGCCATCCAGTATTCGGCCATCCTGAACGGTGTCAACATCTGGGATTTGAGCGATGGCTACCAATCCGCTGCTCCCCTCCGCAAGACGGGTTGGAACCACGTGAAGTTGGTCGTTAAGGACCAGCAGCTCCTCGCCTACGTCAACGATATGGAATCCCCGGCACTCTACGTGCCCGAAATGGACGGTGACTGGAGTGAAGGTGCCATTGCCTTTGACGGTAACGCCTACGTGGCCAATCTGGAAATCCGGCCCGGTGATGCCGGAACTTTAGTGGGCAGCAAGGGGATGGACCCCACCCACAACGACGCCCGCTACTTGCGCAGCTGGGAGGTCACTACCCCCCAATCGCTTCCCACGGGCACCGAACTGACCACCGAGGACTTACCCACTTCCGCTACGACCTTCAGCCCCATTCAGGCCGAGCACCACGGAATCGTTAATCTCAGCCGCCGCTTCGGGCCTACGCCCCGCGGAGAACGCCGCGTCGTCTGGCTGCGAAAAACCATCACCTCGGACCGGGATCAACTTCGGCAGTTGGACTTTGGCTTCAGCGACGAGGTCTACGTATTCGTCAACCAGCAGCCCCTTTACGTGGACAAGAATCTCTACAACTCCCCGATGATGAAGGCTCCCCGCGGGCGCGCCTCCATTGAAAATGTTCGCATTCCCCTGCCCCTGCAGAAAGGAGAAAACGAAATTCTGGTCGGGCTGACTAACTTCTTTTTTGGATGGGGGTTGGTCGCCCGGCTGGATGATACGGAGGGCCTCGATTATTAGGGGGCCTGCGACAGGGTCAGACAAGAAAAGGAAGGAATAATGCAAAAAAGTTAGACTTTTCTAACTTTGGGGTGTTGAACTGTTGATATCAGCAATATTCTCTCCCTTTCTTGTCTGACCTATGCGCTGGATTATTATCGTCATTTGCCTGCTTGGAATCCTGCCGGTAACCGCCCAGGAGGAGGACCGTCCTTTAGTGGTCGCCTCGGCGTCCATTTTCCGGGACATGGTTGAAGTGGTGTCCGGAGGACTGGTGGAAGTACAGTCCGTGGTGCCCATCGGGGGAGATCCGCACATCTACGAGCCGACCCCCGCCGACGTCCGTCTGGTCGCCCGCGCTGATCTCGTGTTGGTCAACGGACTCACCTTCGAAGGCTGGATGAACGAACTGATCGCCAACAGCGGTACGCGGGCCAGAACGATCACCATCACCGAAGGCATCGGCACCATCGAAAGTGAAGAGTACGCCAATTCCAGCGATCCCCACGCCTGGATGACCGCAAAAAACGGCCAGCTGTACGTAGAAAATATCCGCCGGGCCCTGGTGGATCTCGACCCCTACAACAAGGATGTGTACGACTTCAACGCTCAGTTGTATCAGCAGCAGTTGGAGGACCTGGACAAAGAAATTTTCCGGAAAATATCCTCCCTCCCCGAATCCCGCCGGGTGCTCATCACCAGTCATGATGCCTTTCGGTATTATGGCCGGTACTACGGCGTTCGCGTAGAGGCGGCGTTGGGTACGAGTACGGACGCCGAAGTCCAGACCGAAGACGTAAACCGGCTAACGAAGATCATTCAGGAATCCGGGGTGCCGGCCATTTTTGTGGAAAGCACCATCAACCCCAAACTGATCCGCCAACTGGCGACGGACAACGACGTCATCATCGGCGGTAATCTGTACGCCGACTCTCTGGCCGATCCCGACCATCCCGCCGGCACCTACCTGGGGATGCTGCGGTACAATACCCAAAGCCTGGTGGCCGCCCTGCGGGGCGGCACCGAAGATGTTGGCATCGGCCTGGGCCCCGATCTCCGGCAAAAGACCATCCTTCTGAGCGTGATTCTCTCCGTAATGCTCGGCGCTTTTTTCTTCATGGTTAATCGCCTCAATCGCGGCGTTGCCTGAAGCAACTCCATTAAATATCTCGCCCATGTCTACCGTAATTTCCGTCCAGGACCTTTCCGTTTCCTACGACCGTAAGCGGGTGCTCAGTAACGTTTTTCTGGAAATCGAACGGGGGCATCGCTACGGCATCCTGGGCCCCAACGGCTCCGGTAAATCTACCTTGCTCAAGGCCATGCTTGGCCTCATCGATGACTACTCCGGCCAGGTCCTGATCTCGGGGCAATCCATCGAGCGGGTCCGGCGACAGGTGGTGTACGTGCCCCAACGCAGTGAAATCGACTTCACCTTCCCCGCGACGGTGAAGGACGTTGTCCTGATGGGACGCTACCCCCACAAGAAGGTTTTTCAGCGCCTCAACGCCGAAGACCGGCGGATTGCCAATGAAGCGATGGAAGAACTCGACATTCTGGAGCTGCAGGACCGGCAGATCGGGGAGCTGTCCGGCGGCCAGCAACAACGAACCTTCCTGGCCCGCGCACTGGCGCAACGGGCGGACATTCTGATGCTGGACGAGCCCTTCGTTGGGGTGGACATCCCCACCGAAGAAAAAATCATTGCGGTCCTACGCAGCCTCTCCGAATCGGGAAAAACCCTGCTGGTGGTGCACCACGATCTGCAAGCGGTTCCGGAATACTTTGATCACGTAATCCTGCTCAATCAACGGCTCATCGCGGCGGGGCCCACGGAGGAAATCTTCAAGCCGGAAAACCTGCGGCAGGCCTTCGGTGGGCAGTTGGCCCTCCTGCAACAGGCGGGCCTGATGGGGCACTAGCCTACTCCGTTCCTCGGGCTACCGAAATCGGCTGCGGGGCCACCTTCCCCAAAACCAGATCCGCCCCCTTTTCGGCGATCATGTACACCGGAGCGTTGGTGTTCCCGGAAACGATCGTCGGCATGATCGACGCGTCAATGACGCGCAACCCACCCAGTCCGTGGACGCGCAGCTGATCGTCCACCACGGCTCCTTCGTCGCTCCCCATTTTGCAGGTGCCTACGGGGTGGTAGACCGTTTCCACCTGTCGGCGAATGTGCTCTAATATACCCTCGTCACTCTGCTGGTCGGGAGGACTGATGATACGCTTCCGGTAGGCGCCGAAGGCGTCGGCCCGCAAGACCTCAATGGCCTTGCGGGTCGCTTCGACCAGGACGCGCCGGTCGGCCTCTTCCGCCAGAAAGTTGGGCGCGATTTTTGGCGGGCGGTACGGGTCCGCGTCGTGTAAGCCCACCGTGCCGCGGCTCCGGGGACGCAGCAGGGTAGGCAGGATGCTGAATCCATCTTCGTCTTTGGGAAAGGTGCTGATGTCGTGAAAATCCGTTCCGTAGCCCTCGCCGAGGTGAGAGGAGGAAAAATGAAATTGATAGTCGACCCGGTCGGGGCTCATACTGGAGGAGCCAAAGGCTACTGCCTCCAGCGGACCAATATTAAATACGCCCTTGTTCCGTAAGAAATAGTCCAGCAGGCCGATGGCCTGATTCAGGGGGCGGGCGGCGGTGTTGTGTCCACCCCGCTGATTCGCAATGGCCCCCACGGGCACGAACAGGTGGTCCTGCAGGTTACGCCCGACGCCGGGCAAATGATGCCTGCTTTCGATGCCGTGGGTCCGCAGCTGTTCCCGGTCTCCGATGCCGGACAGCTGAAGTAACTGGGGGGAGGCAAATCCCCCGGCGGCGAGAATCACTTCTTTGGCGGCCAATATGCTTTCGGGCTGACGGCCAGACCGGGCGGCCAGTACCCCGATGGCCCGATCGTGCTCCAGCAGCACGCGGTGGACGTGCACTCCCGTACGGACGTCGAGGTTTTTTCGCCCCCGAATGGGTTTGACGAAAGCGGTGTAGCCACTGTCGCGCCTCCCGTCCTTGATGGTGAATTGAAAAAGCCCGACCCCCTCCTGCCGGGCGCCGTTGTAATCTTCGTTGGCGGTAAACCCACGCTCCATGCAACTATCGATGAAGGCCTGGGAGAATTTCGTCCGGAACCGCTTGGGAAATTCTACGTGCAGAGGTCCCTCCTGCCCGTGAAATTCGTTGGTGAGGTCCGCGTTGTTTTCGGAGCGGATGAAGTAGGGGAGAATGGCTTCGTAGTTCCAGCCCCTGTTTCCCATGCCGGCCCAGTCGTCGTAGTCGGCGTGGTTACCCCGGACGTAGGCCATGGCGTTAGTGGAGCTGCAACCCCCGAGCACCTTGCCGCGGGGCAGGAATATCCGGCGGCCTCCGAGCTGTTCCTGGGGTTCCGACCAGAAGGCCCAGTCAAATTTGCTCCGGTGGAGTTTGATGTATCCCGCGGGCACCCGGATGTTGAGGTGGTTTGGTGCTCCACCGGCTTCCAGCAAGAGGACCCGATTGGCGGGGTCTTCGGAGAGCCTGCGGGCCAGCACGCAGCCGGCACTGCCGGCACCCACGATGATGTAGTCATAGGCCGCTGGCATTAGCCCGCAATCATGTGTCCGCCGTCGGCCGTGAACACACCACCGGTGCAGTAGGCGCTGGCGTCGGAGGCCAGGAACAGGGCCAGGCCGGCCATCTCGTCGGGTTGGGCCATCCGGCCGGCGGGCAGGTGGGCTTCTACTTGCTTGAGGATGGCTTCATTTTGCCACAGGGCCGCACTGAATTTCGTTTGAATCAGTCCGGGGCAAATGGCGTTTGCCCGGATGTTGTCCACCCCCCATTCTTTGGCCTGGCTCTGGGTGAGCATGATCAGGGCCGACTTACTGACGCTGTACATACCCAAACCCGGCGAGGGCTTCATCCCCTCAACGGAAGCGATGTTAATCACCGAGCCCCCGCCCCGTTGCTCCATAATGGGCTTACAGCGGTTGGCCAGAACCATGGGGGCTTTGACGTTCACGTTCATGATTTTATCAAAGGCACCCGGATCGGCTTCGGCCAGGGGGCCGAAAGTGGGGTTCGTGGCGGCGTTATTCACCAGGATATCCACGCCACCGTACTTGGCCAGGGTGGCGTCCACCAGCTGGTCCAGTTGTTCGGGATCACCCACGTGGCAGGCAATACCGGTGGCTTCCAGTCCGTCAGCCCGGAAGGCCGCGGCTACGGCATCTACGGCTTCCTGCTTGCGGCTGCTGACGACTACGCTGGCGCCAAATTCGGCCAGGCCCCGGGCGATGCTCTCCCCGATCCCCTTGGAGGCTCCGGTTACGATGGCCACTTTTCCCGACAGGTCAAACTGTCCCTTAATTCTGTGCATGACGACTTGTTTTACGACCGTGCGGAGTGCAAATCAGTCGCGACGCCAATTTTAGCGAATTTTCGCTAATTCTTCCTCCTTTCCATTTGAATATTTTGGCGATCACCGCAGGTGCAAACCTTCGCCGAAGGAGCAAGCCAGGTAAAAACGTATTTTCTTGGCTCCCTAAGTACGTTCCTGACGTCCTGATTGGGTAGGTGGATTTGGTTTCACTGCATCCCGGCAGAGCACGAGGATTCCAATACATTGCATCCCGGCAGAGCGCGAGGATTCCATTACATTACACCTGCGGTGATCGCCAAAAGCAGCTGATATCTTCGTGCTTCTCTTCCCGATTCCGAAAAAAATTGGTGAATCCTGGCCGTCCGCGTAAATATGTAGAAGTACGACATCATCTCCGCAGTCGGCGGCCTCCTCGCCCCAATTTCTTGCGTAAACTGACGATCATCTGGCAACCATATCGGGTGAAAGTCATTTCAAATGACGATTTTTGCCCCCCCGAGACCCGGATGCCATGAGTGATACCAACTTTTATTCCCTTCCCATCGTCAAAATGCGCCCCGAAACGGACCAGGCGGTTACGGTTTTTTTCCGTCCCCCAGCCGAGCACGCCGCGACTTTTGCGTACGCAGCCGGTCAGTACCTGACGCTCAAATTTGTCGTTAACGGTAAGGAGGAACGCCGCGCTTACAGTATGTGCTCGGCTCCCCACGACGGAGAACTCGCCGTGACGGTGAAGCGCGTAAAGGGAGGCATCGTAAGTAACCACATCCCCGACTTCCTGGAGGAGGGAGATACGGTAGAAGTCATGCCCCCGGCGGGGCGCTTCCTGCTGAAGCCGGAGGCCGCCGCCCGCAGGGACGTGTACCTTTTTGGTGCGGGTAGCGGGATTACGCCCCTGATGTCTATCCTCCGGACGGTGCTGGAAGAGGAACCCAAATCTCACGTGTACCTGCTCTACGGCAACCGGGACGAAGACAACATCATTTTCGAAGGCCAACTCCGGGAGTTGGAGGCCAAGTACGCCGGACAACTCACCGTAGAACACACCCTCTCCCGACCCAAGAAGTACGGTCCGGGCGGACTGAAGGGCCTGTTCAAAAAGGCCAAGCCGAAGTGGCAGGGTCGGATCGGTCGGGTCGACATCCCTGCGGTACAGGATTTCATGAACCGTAATCCCAGCCAGTCCGACAACCAGATCTACTTCATTTGCGGACCCGGCCAAATGATCGACAATACCGAACAGGCATTGCTGGGGCTGGGCGTAGACCTCGCGGCTATTCACACAGAACGCTTCGTGTCCGCCAACGACGTGAAAAAAGCAAAACCGAGTGGAGGAGCTGTGGATCACGCTACGGTTGGCGTCAAGCTGAGTGGAAAAGATCTTACGGTAACCCTGAAGCCAGGGCAGTCAATTCTCGACGGTCTGCTGGAGAACGGTGCCACGCCTCCCTACAGTTGTCTGGCCGGGGCCTGCAGTACCTGCATGGCCAAGGTGGAGAAGGGTGGTGTCCGGATGGAAGCCTGCTACGCACTTGACGAAGACGAGGTCGCGGAGGGATATATACTGACCTGCCAAAGTCACCCCACCACCCCCGAGGTGAGCATCGATTTTGATGTTTAATCTTTCCGTAAGGTTTTGAAAACAACCCTAAACGGGCTGGATTTGTATTTTTAGGGAGTGGTTTATTGACCAAAAGGCAATCTTGACGTCCAATAAGCGACTAAGTTGATCTACATGCTACGTCATTCCCTACACATCATCCTACCGTTTATTTTGATTTTTGCGAGCATCTCTGTGGTGCAGGCACAGTCGGTAGTGAGTGCACCGGAGGTGCGGGCCAAGGACCCCGTGCTGAGTCCGGAGGGAAATACTTTGTTCTTTACCCGACTGGACCACGAGAGCAATAAGGGAAGCGACGATGCCGCCGATATCTGGATTCGGGAAAGAGACGCCAACGGAGAGTGGCAGCGCGCCCTGAACCCCGGGTCTCCCATCAACACCTTTGCCCACGATCGGGCGCTCGGGATTAGCCCGGACGGCCAGCGACTGGCCGTCTTGCGTACGGGAGTAAGTGACCACCTGGAAATACTGGAAGCGACGGGACGAAACTGGAGAATCATCAACAGTTGGCCCCTGCCGGCGGACGTTGCTCCACGTTACGACCTCACCTTTAACCCGAACAGCCTGGAGCTGGTGTACAGCACCTACGGTCCGAACGGCAGTCTGGATTTGATGAAGCGTACGGCCCTCCGCAACGGTAAATGGACGAAGGCCGTTTCCCTAGATCGACTTAACGGACCGGACAACGAAATGAATCCCTCCTACGCCGCCGACGGCCGAACGCTGTATTTCCGCCGGGATAACGACATCTGGTGGCGGCAGGACAATCCGGGAGAAGCACCCTTTCAGACGATCATCTCCCGCCGGATTCGGCAATTTGCGACCACCCCGGCCATGGGCACTACGGTAATTGCCACCAGTTCTTCGCCCGGTGTGGGTGAAGTCCTTATCGAAACCGAACTGGAAGCGGGAGACCTGCCCCTTTACAGTACCGTCCACCGGGGTTTCCTGGTGCATGGCCTTCCCGAAGGACAATTGACGGCTACGGTCGAGATCAACGGAGTGCACCGTTTGGCGGTCCGACCGGACGTGCTTAAGCGCTACGCCATCTTTCTTCGCCCGGGGGAACTGCTCAACCCCGATGCGGAATACACTAACCTGCCCGTAACGGGTGAGCCCGAAGGGGGATTGGCCTCGACCAACGCCACCATTCGGGAAACTTCCGCGGACCGAAAGGCCTTGGAAACGGGGATCGCCAACCGGGAAGCGGAATTGCGGCGGATGGAAGAAGAGCGTCGTCTGTACCAGGAATACCTCAAAAACAATACGGATGCCCTGATGGCACCGGATTATTTGTCCGCCCGGGATACCCTCCCTCCGCGGCAAACGGCAAAAGGCACGACCACCAATTCTACCCGGGCTCGTTACGTGGAGGAGCTGAACGAATTGGAGCGCATGAAGGCCAAATTCAGAAAACAGCAGGAGGAAAAGCTTCGGGGCACTACCCGCCAGAATAACTACAACTGGTCACAGCCGGAAGTCACCAACCCGAAGAACGCTACGCAACCTAATACCTACGCTCGGCCCGACTTGGCTACGGCCTACGGGAACCGCCAGCCACAGGAAGAACTTACGCCCTATCAGCGGGAACAACTGCGCCAGGATAGTCTGCGAATGGAGGCCAATATCCAGTCCGGACTGTATCCCGATCAGTCTCCGAAAGTGTACGAACGGGAACCCTGGGAAAATCAGCTTTCCCAGTCGCTGCCCCGTCGCGAACCGATCTCGGCCTCGGAAGCGGCCCGACTGGACCGCGAATATGAGCGGAAGCTGGCCGAGCTGGAAGCCTTGAAAACACAGCTCCGGAATCTGGAAAATCGGAGTACTACCCCCGCACCTCAATCGGACTACTACGCTCCCCGGGAGGACTACCGCCAGCAGGAGTGGACGGCCAAACAGGCACCCGCTCCGGCAACCTACGACCATAGGACTACGCAGCCCTACCCCGAAGATTACCGCACGAATCGTTCGGTACCTTCCCCGGCAAACACCACTACGGCAAAGAGCCCGTACTACGCAAATCCGGAGCCCGCGCCGGCCACCTACAATCGTGCCGCCGTGGCGGCACCATCAACGGCGGCGGGAATCCCGGCGGGTATTTCCTTCATCCCAAACACGGCCTATCCGAACGCCGCGGGCTACGATGGGCTGGACCAGCTGGTCAATTACCTCCGTTCCGGAAGTCAGCGGGGACCGCTGGAGGTACGAGTGCACGTGGCGGTCGAACTGGACCGACGGGTGGCCCAGTTGCTCAGTGAAGAGCGGGCCGTGACCATTCGGGATTACCTGACCGAACAGGGCGTTGCCGCCACTGCCTTTCGGGTAGTTGGCTACGGTAACCACCTGACGGGGAACGGTGGGGAGCGGGTAGAACTTATCCGCCAGTAGACATTCCTCTACACGCATGAATTACCCGCAAAACGAAGGGGTAAGAACGCCTAGAGCTCGATGATCTTGCCGGAGTCGGCAACCTGAAAGCGTCTTGCGGTACTGTTGCTGGCCCGGTAATCGTAGTCTTCGCCATTGCCCTGGCCGCTTACCTGATAGATCATGAGGGCATCGGTAACTACGGCATTGGTTTGGGTGAGCTCCGTTCCGTCAAAACTGGTGCCGGCAATCACCAAGCGGTCAATCAACTCCTCGGTTTTGGGGTCGAAGGTGACCAGGGTGTAGTGATACTGCGCTAAATCCGCCCGCCAGTAAATGACCCCCACGAAGTTGTCAGATTCCGGGAGTTGCGCACAGGCAACAAATTCGGTTAATTCCGTCACCTGACCGGGTTCGATGGGAAGAATGAACTGCTCGATCAGCCGGGGAGAGAGTGGGGGTGTCTCCCGACTGATGGTCCGCACCGTTTCTTCGGTGAGGTTGAGCGGTAATTCCAATTCGGGGAATTGCTCGAGGAAAAAGGAAAATCGGATGAGGGGCTTATCGGACATAGGAATGCAGAATAAGTGCGTTGGTACGCGTGCGCTAGCATAAAAATCCCCCGAACCAGACGCGCTGATTCGGGGGGAGTTTGTTTTCAGTGTCGGGGTTTTTCCCGGAGGGGATCAGACCGCGAAGCTTTCTCCACAGCCGCATTCACGGCTGGCATTCGGATTGTTGAAGGCAAAACCGGTTCCGCTCAGCCCGCCGGTGAACTCCAGGGTGGAATTACAGAGGTAGAGGAAGGACTTCAGGTCACAAACGACCGTAACGTCATTATCCTCAAAAACCTGATCTCTTTCCTTCAGTTCGTTATCGAAGTCGAGTTGGTAGGTCAGTCCGGAACAACCGCCGCTGGTGATGGTCGCCCGTAGGAAATAGTCTTCCGTCAGCCCTTTGGCTTCCCGAATGCTGTTCAGCCGCTGTTTGGCGCTGTCCGCTACGTACAACATGGTGGAGGTGGTTTTAATTCAGAAATACGGATGCCCGTACCAGACTAGTGGTGGGCATCGGCGGGAACGGTAACCGTGATGCCGTTCTTCTCCTGATAGTCTTTGATGGCGCTCTTGATGGCGTCTTCGGCCAGCACGGAGCAGTGGATTTTTACCGGAGGCAGGGCCAGTTCTTCCACGATGGCCATATTGTCGATGGCCAATGCTTCGTCAACACTCTTGCCCTTGAGCCACTCCGTAGCCAGGCTGGAGCTGGCGATGGCAGAGCCACAGCCAAAGGTCTTGAACTTGGCGTCGGTAATTTTTTGCGTTTCGGGATCAACCTGAATCTGGAGGCGCATCACGTCACCACATTCGGGAGCCCCTACCAGGCCGGTACCAACGGTTTCGGCATTTTTGTCAAGGGTACCTACGTTGCGTGGGTTCTTGAAATGATCCAGTAGTTTATCGCTGTAAGCCATGATTTTTTAATTGAATGCTTGCGGAGAATTGTTAGTTAAGTAACGTATGAAGCCGCAGGAAAGATTAATGCACTTTCCCGATGACCGGGTTTAGTGCTCGCTCCACTCGACGGCGTCGAGGTCAACCCCTTCCTTGTACATTTCCCAAATGGGGGAGAGGTCACGCATGTGGTTTACCCCTTCCGTTACCCGCTTGATGGTTTCGTCGATGTCTTCTTCGGTCGTGAATCGTCCGAGGCTGAAACGAAGACTGGAGTGCGCCAGGTCGTCTCCGAGGCCGAGGGCTACGAGTACGTAGCTGGGCTCAAGGCTGGCCGACGTACAGGCGGAGCCGGAAGACAGGGCGATGTTCTGGTTGAAGGTCATCATGAGTCCTTCTCCCTCCACGTGCTTGAAGCTGATGTTGGTTACGTGGGGCATGCGGTGCTCCACACTACCGTTAACGTAGGCTTCTTCGAGGTTTTCGAGGAGCGCAGCTTCCAGCTTGTCGCGGAGCTTGCTCAGACGAGCAGCGTCTTCGTGCATTTGTTCCTTGGCGATGGCCGCAGCTTTGCCGAAGCCAACGATGCCGGGAACGTTGAGTGTTCCGGAGCGCATGCCGCGCTCGTGGCCGCCACCGTCCATCTGGCTGGTCACCTTCACCCGGGGATTCTTCCGGTTGACGAAAAGCGCACCAACACCCTTGGGGCCATACATCTTGTGGCTCGTGAAGGCCATCAGGTGGATACCGAGTTCCTTGGGGTCCACGGGAATCTTACCCACGGCCTGCGTGGCATCGGACATGAAGAGTACGCCGTGCTTGGCGCAGATCTCCCCGATTTCCTTCATCGGTTGAATGACGCCGGTTTCGTTGTTGGCCCACATGATGGACACGAGGATGGTGTTGTCCTTGATGGCCGCCTCGAGTTCCTCGAGGTTGATGAGGCCCTCCCGGTCAACGTCCAGGTAAGTGACTTCACCACCGTCCTTCTCAATCTTCTTACAGGCATCCAGCACGGCTTTGTGCTCCGTCTTCGCGGTGATGATGTGGTTGCCCTTGCGGCTGTACATCTCAAATACACCCTTGAGGGCGAGGTTGTCGGATTCCGTGGCGCCGCTCGTGAAAATGATTTCGCGGGGGTCAACGTTAATCAGATCCGCAATCTGCTGACGGGCGGTGTCGACGGCTTCCTCGGCTACCCAACCAAAGGGGTGGTTGCGGCTGGCCGCGTTACCGGGATTCTCGTAGAAGTAAGGAATCATGGTTTCCACTACCCGGGGGTCGGTTGGCGTAGTAGCGTTATTGTCGAGATATATTAGGCGCTGGCCCATGAAATGAGATTTTCTGTTCGCGATAGTAATGCAAAGGACAAAGGTAACACCCTTATTCCCGGTTTGGTTTCGACCGGGTAAAAGGAATACTATCCAATACCCATCGGGTATCCGAAGTATGAATGCAGAACTGCCGGAAAGCGCCCCGAATCACCTGATAATCAGGTGCGGTACGGTAGCCAGCTCCCAGTCGATGACGAGTCCTCCCGCCAGAGATCGGGCGATGCTGTCGCCGTATAAATGTTCGGCCAGATAGAGGGCCGCCTCGAAGGATTTTGCCCCTCCCGCACTGGTGATGTATTTGCCGTCGTGAACGAACAGTACTCCGTCCCGGACGTCGAGGTCCGGAAATCGGGTCCGCATCTTCTCCACGTCACTGGGGAAGGTGGTGGAGACCTTGCCGTCCAGGAGTCCGGCGGCCGCCAGCACGAAGGCACCGTCGCAGTGGCTGGTGACGAACTGGGCGTCGCGGTCGACGCGACGGACGAAGTCGAGCATCTCTTCATTCTCCAGGTCGGTATCCAAATGGTGTTCGGCACTGGGCACCACGAGGATGTCGATGCGGGGCAGGGAGTCTTGCCGGTAACTGAGGTCCGGCAAGATGCGCATCCCCTCGAAGGTGGTTACGGGGGCACGGTCGGCGGCCACGGTGAAGGTCCGCATCGGCCGGATGCCCTCCCGGAAGATGGTGTGCTGAAAGATGTCGTAGGGGGCCGTCAGCTCGGTATTGTAGACGCCGTCCATGATGAGGAGGGCCACGTTGTAGAACTCCTCGTTGGGGTCACCGAAATCCGGCGGCGGTTCCACGGCGGATGCGGGGGCGACGTCGCGCAGGTGCAAAGTATTATCGGTCTCGCCGCAGGCGAGGAGCAAGAACAGGAGCAGAAAGGAAGAATAACGCATGGCGTAAAGGTAGCGAGGCTATGGGGCTTTATCCCGCCGGAACTACCCTGCCAGACCCCCTGAGCCGGCACCTGCGCCTGCGCCAGAATAACCCCAAAACCGCACCGGGAAAGCTACTATCGTGCCCGGAAGCAAGGTCGCTTGCGGTCACCATAACACCACTGCCGCACCAGATTTGACGGATGGCGCTGCCAAAATATGTCCGTACTATTTCAAAAATCTCCGCTGGCCTCAGGTTTTGCCTCCTTACCTTTGCCCCCATGCTGAAAATCGGATTATTTGGCGTTGGCCACCTGGGTAAAATTCATTTGAAGTGCATTCGTCTGGCGAAGGACCACTATGACCTGGTGGGTTTCTACGAAACGGACCCGGAAGTGGCCCGTCGGGTGGAGGAAGAGTTTCACCTGAAGGCCTTCGATACTCCCGAGGCCCTGATTGCGGAGGTGGACGTGATCGACGTCGTCACCCCCACCCCCAGCCATTACCGCATGGTGAAGATGGCCCTCGAAGGAGGCTGCCACGTATTTGTGGAAAAACCCCTGACGGAGACCCTGGAGGAAGCAAAAGAACTGATTGAGCTGAGCCGGAAAATGAACAAGCTGGTGCAGGTGGGCCACGTGGAACGCTTCAATCCGGCGCTGTTGTCCCTCGGCGATCTGACGGTAAAACCCTACTTCATCGAGGCGCACCGCCTGGCCATGTTCAATCCCCGGGGCGTCGACGTGAGTGTGGTGCTGGACCTGATGATCCATGACCTCGACATCATCCTGAAATTGGCCAACGACGAAGTGACCGACGTACGGGCCAGCGGCGTGGCGGTGGTCAGTGAGCAGCCCGACATCGTCAACGCGCGCATCGAGTTCCGCGGTGGTGCGGTGGCCAACCTGACGGCCTCCCGGATCAGTCTGAAGAATATGCGGAAAGTCCGCCTCTTCCAGCCCGATGCCTACATCAGTCTGGACCTGCTGGAAAAAGAGAGCCAGGTCATCCGGCTCTTCGATGCCGGGGCGGCTAACATCCCCGACGAGGGGCAGCAATTCCCCCTGGAGACCCCGAAAGGCCCCCGGATCATTCACGTTGATCAACCCGATAGCGGACCGATCAACGCCATCCAGATGGAGCTGGAAAGTCTGGCGGACAGCATAAACCACAATAAACCCGCTGCGGTAAGCATCGAAGATGGCTACCGGGCGTTGGAACTGGCACACCGTATTTCGAAAGCCGTTGCGGCGAACCAACGCGACTTGCCCGCTCCTAATGTGTAAAGATTCCCCGATGAACCGTTTTTTGCTTGTCCTCACCTTTGCCTTTATCCTACTGGGTTTCACGGCCTGCCCCCCGGACGCCGAGGTGGCGCCGGCCTTCGTAGAAGTGGAGGACATTGCTCTGAGCACCAACTCCGGAGAGGGGGCCAACACCACGGCCATCACCGAGGTGTGGGTTTTTGCCAACAACTCCTTCATCGGTGCCTTTCCCCTGCCGGCCCGTATTCCGGTGGCCCGGGTAGGCAGCACCGAGTTGCGCTTTGAGGCCGGCATCCGGCAAAACGGCATCAGCCGCACCCCCGACATCTACGAATTTTACGCACCCATCACCCGCAATCTCGACCTGCAGCCCGGAAACACCATCGATCTGGGGACCCTGACCACCACCTACCGAACCGACGCCCAGTTTGCCTTCATCGAGGGCTTCGAGACGAACAGTTCGCGGGTTTTTACCGATCAGGTGGTGGGCGAAGCCACGTTAATCCCCGTTCAGGATGTCGTAAGAAGTGGAAGCTTCAGCGGTCGACTACAACTCAGCACCGATGATCCCCTGGTGGAACTCGGTACGGCCGATCCCCTGAGTGGTCTCACCGATAAGCGTCCTTACGTCTGGTTGGAAGTGGATTTCCGGAGTACGGCTCCCGTAGTCTGGGGTATCCAGGGAAACATCGGGATTGAACCCGTGCGCCTCTTTGATCCGGGCTTTCAGCCCCGGAATGAATGGACCAAAATCTACTTCAATCTGAGTGAAATAATCGTCCGTTCCACCCTGGATGAATACCGCCTCGTGCTTTCTGCCCTGCTGCCGGAGGGCAGCGAAAATGCGGAGGTTTACCTGGATAACGTAAAGCTGCTTTATTTCTAAATTTTTGTCCGAGAATACCCCCAGCACGAGGCCCGACCTGCGGCCGGACACGGTGGCCCGCCGGGCCAAAGACCGCCGTGTATACATCCTGGCCGACTTCCTGGCTGCGGGGGTGGCCTGGACCATCTTCTTCCTCTATCGTAGTCAGCAGGAGGGCAATCCTTCCGCCTGGTATGAGCTGTTGCTGGACCCCAACTACCTGTGGGGGGCCATCATGATTCCCACCGGGTGGTTACTGGCCTACGCCCTGTTTGATCAGTATCGGGACATTTATCGCCTCAGCCGACTGAGCACCTTCGTGCAGACCTTCTTTCTGTCGCTGGCGGGCGTCATGCTGTTGTTCTTCACCGTTTTGCTGGACGATGCGGTGAACAACTACCGGGAGTATTACCAGAGCCTGCTCACGCTGCTCGGCATTCATTTTCTGTTGACGGTGAGCGTGCGGATGATCCTCCTGACGGCGGCCAGCCGCCGCCTCAAGCGGGGGGAAGTCAGCTTCAATACCCTCATCGTGGGGGGAGGAGAACCCGCCCGCAACCTGTACCGCGACATTCAGGAGCAGCCCAAGGCACTGGGCTACCGCTTTGTCGGCTTCGTGGATTCCAGCCGGAAGTCCGTTCCGCCCCTGGCCGCAGACCTTCCGCTGCTCGGGAATTTGCGGCAACTGGGCCGGGTGATTGAGGAGCAGCACATCGAAGAAGCGATTATCGCCATTGAAACGAGCCAGCACAACCGCCTGCGCGAACTGCTCAACGTGCTTTTTGATTACGAGGATCGGGTGTTGGTGAAGATCATTCCGGACATGTACGACATCATGCTCGGGACGGTCAAGATGGACCACGTTTTCGGGGCCGTACTCATCGAAATCAAGCAGCATCTGATGCCGCGCTGGCAGCGGATGGTTAAGCGGGGCATCGATCTGGCCGTGTCCCTGGTGATGCTCATTGTATTGAGCCCGCTGCTGGCCTACATCGCCATCCGGGTGCGGCTCTCCAGTCCAGGGCCCATTTTTTACCAGCAGGAGCGAATTGGCCTCAACGGCACGCCCTTCAACATCGTCAAGTTTCGCTCCATGTACCTCGATGCGGAAGCGGGCGGGCCCCAGCTGAGCAGTGATAATGACAGCCGCTGCACGCCCTGGGGCGCCACGATGCGCAAGTGGAGGCTGGACGAATTGCCCCAGTTCTGGAACGTACTGCGGGGGGAGATGTCGCTCGTGGGCCCTCGCCCGGAACGACAGTACTACATCGACCTGATCAGCGCCCGGGCACCCCACTATCGTCACCTGCTGAAGGTTCGGCCCGGGATTACCAGTTGGGGGCAAGTGAAATACGGCTACGCCAGCAACGTGGAAGAGATGATTCAGCGCCTCAAGTTTGATATTCTCTACATCGAGAACCGCTCACTGAAGCTCGACTTCAAAATCCTGTTCTACACTGTCGTGGTGTTGCTGCAGGGGAAGGGGAAGTAGGCCCCTTCCGGAATTATAGAGCTTGTTTGGATTTTAGTAATCGACCTAAATTTGGCCTTTTTTAGCGCTGGCTGCGTTGGAAATATCCTCATTTAGCGCTGCTAGACTCCAGTATTCCCGCCTTGCCAGCACCAAAAAATGCTCAAATCCGGCCATAAAACCAAAAACCAAAACCCAAACAAGCTCTTATCAATCCCGTACCTTAGCGTCTATGGAAACGACCGAATTGCTCAAGCGCGTCCGCCGGATCGAAATCAAGACCAAGGGACTCAGCCGTCAGATATTTAGTGGCGAGTACCATTCGGCCTTCAAGGGGCGCGGGATGTCGTTTTCGGAGGTCCGGAATTATCAGTATGGCGACGACGTCCGCAACATCGACTGGAACGTGACCGCCCGCAGTGGCGACCCCTACGTAAAGGTCTTTGAGGAGGAGCGCGAACTGACGGTGATGCTGTTGGTGGACATCAGTAAGTCCAGTTTCTTCGGCACCACCCGTCAGCTGAAGAACGAGCTCATCACGGAAATCTGTGCGGTGCTGGCCTTTTCGGCGGCGAACAACAACGATAAGGTGGGCCTGCTGCTCTTCAGCGACCGGGTGGAAAAATTCCTGCCGCCGAAAAAGGGGCGGGGCCACGTCCTGCGGATTATCCGGGAGCTGCTGGATACTCGCCCGGAGGGAGAAGGAACGGACATCGGCCAGGCCCTGACCTATTTCACCAACATGGTGAAGAAGCGCAGTATCTGCTTCCTGGTTTCCGACTTTCTCGCCGAGGGCTACGAAACGCCGCTCAATCTTGCCGCCCGCCGTCACGATCTCGTCGGCCTGCATCTGTTTGACCCCCGCGAGCGGGAGCTGCCGGCGGTCGGACTCATCCACGCCCGCGACGCCGAAACCGGCCGCATGCAGTGGGTAGACACCGACAGCCGGCGCGTGCGCCGGAAGTACACCGAGTGGTACGACCAGCACATGGCCTATTTCCGGGATGCCTTCAAGAAAAGCGGAGCGGATACCCTCAGCGTCGAGACCACCGAAGATTACGTGAAGGAATTGCTCCGGTTCTTTAAGAGTCGGTGATTTGGTTGCTGGTTGCTGGTGGTGCCATTGTGCCAGAAAAATTAATGCGCATCCGTCGAAGGTCGTTGGTACTGGGATTGTTGCTCGGGGGTGTATTCTGCCTGCCTGCCTGTTCCCCGTCGCGCATGATTGACTTTCGGGAACCCCTGGTGCGCGTCCACGATGCGCCGCAGGGGGAGGAATTGCTGGTGTTCGTATGGGACCAGGATTCGATTTTAATGGATCGGTGGCTGGTCGGTGAGGATGTCCGGATTCCCCAAAGGGCGGTGGCGAAAATCCTGGTGCGCCGGTCATCCATTGGCTACGTTCACCAAAACGAACGTTACCAGACCATCACTGACCTACGGATTAAACGGCAATACTGGCGCCTGATCGAGGATGCGTTTTCTCGCTAGCGTCCCAGCTGAGGCTACCTCGGTCTTCCTTCTCAATTCTTCGGTCCGCTTTCTTCCCTCTTTAGCCTTCCTTCTTCTCTCTTCGGTCTTGTCTCTTCCTTCTCAATTCTTCCTTCTTCCCTCTTTGGTCTTCCTTCTTCGGCTCTTTATTCTTCCTGCTTCCGCTTCAAGCTTCGCAGCATGGCTAGGTCCTTGAAGGCCACGCGGGCTTCCTGGGCGGGGATGCCGAAGTACCGTTTGCCGCTTTCCAGGTCGTGGGAGACCCCGGTTTTGGCCAGGACGGTTACGCGGTCGCCGATGGTCAGGTTTTGTGCCAGTCCGGCCTGCCCCTGAAAGACGCACCAGTCGCCGATGGTGCAGTTGCCGGCAACTCCAACCTGGGCGGCGAAGAGGCAGTGCTGACCGATGCGGCAGTCGTGTCCGATTTGCACCATCGCGTCCATCTTGGTGCCCTTCCCAACGGTGGTGGAGGACGACACGCCCCGCGCTATGGTGCAATTGGGCCCGATTTCCACCTCATCTTCGAGGATGACGTTTCCGCCGCTGCGCCAGGGCGTCATGCCTTCGGAGGTGCGTTTGTAGTAGAAGGCTTCGCCACCGATGACGGCGCCCGGCCCGACGATGACCCCCCGGCCCAGTTCACAGCGCTCCCCGATGACGGCATTGGGGCCGATCTGGCAGTTGTCGCCGATGATGGCATTGGCCCCCACGATGGCTCCCGGAGCGATGGAGACATTGCGGCCCAGCCGTGCGGTGGGGTCCACGTGATCGGACCAGGGACGCATTGGCCGCTCTTGCCAGACCAGATCGTTGTAGTGCCGGAAGGGCTCCCGGACGATGAGCAGGGCCTTGCCCGGAGGGCATTCCCGCTTCTGATCGATGAGGATCACCGTGGCCGCGGACTGCAGGGCCGCGTCGTAGTAACGGGGATGATCCACGAAGCTCAGGTCACCGGCTTCTACGTGGTGCACTTCGTTGAGTCCGGTGATGAGTTGTTCGCCGTCTCCCACCAGGTCGGCGCCGATTTTTTCGGCCAGTTGGGCGGCCGTGAGGGGGCGGGCAATGCGCATAAGTTTTAGTTGATTACCCCTTCCAGGCGGGTTTTGTAATAGGAAACACCAGCACCGTACACCCAGCCCGTTTTGCCGTCCTGGAGTTCGATGCGCACCCAGGGAGCCCGGGGCGTGATTTCCCCCAGGTCGATCTCGTAGAGGGAATCCGTCACCTCACCGGTAAACTTCACCTCCGCGTACAGGGGCAGGCGGGCGATTATGCTGTTCTTGAGGCTGGGGCCGCGGCGCACGTTGAGGCCGTCAATGGTGGAGTACAGCACCGTCACCCGTTCGATAATCTTCTCGGCGGCGGGCACCCGCACAATGCTGTCGCCCGGCAGGGGTTGAGTCCGGGCCCGCAGCAGGGCTTCCGCCCGGGCCTCGGCCTCGGCCTGGATGCGTTGTTCTTCCTCGATGCGCGAAAGGCTGTCCAGGTAAGATTCCCGCTCGGCCTGCTCGGCGGCATTAGCGTATTCGCCGCTGTTGCGGTTACACTGCTGCATGGCCCAGATCAGGAAGATCAGGGTGATCAGGGAAACGATGATGAAGGGGACCAATCGGGTATTGGGCGAGCTTTCTTTCTTTGCCATGGTGGACATTCCTTAGGTACGGACAAAGGTAAGCGACACGAGCTGAACGTAACTTTTGGGGAGCATACAATTTGGGCGATCACCGCAGGTGCAATGTAATGGAATCCTCGCGCTCTGCCGGGATGCAGTGTAATGGAATCCTCGCGACGGCTCATATGTTAGCGCCAGGATTGGTAAAGGTGGTTTTGCCGGTCCTCCGAGCAGTCTTTACTGGGCCATCGGCCCGGCTTGCTGCTCGTAGGTCTCGGCGTAGATAGCAAAACTATTCCAGGTTTTATCAACCCGAACAGCCTACGCCTTTCCCGGTCAGGGAGTATTGGGTGAATTCTCCCGCTCTTCCACCAGGGCCAACCACCGGTCCCGGGCTTCGCCCTTGAGGACGCGGGGGATTTTGCTCTGTCCGTTGACCTGGCCGCTGCGACGCACCCATTCGTAGAAATAGGACAGGGGCACCACCTTCACCTTAATTTGGAGGGCCGTTTTGCGTTCGGACTGGTAGTCGTCGTTGACGGCTCCGAGGGCCGCGTCCAGGAGAGGAAGCACGGTTTCTGCGGTCAGGGAATCCTCCTGGGTGCCCAGGTACCATTCGTGGGCGATGTATTCGTCTTCCTTGACCGGGATGATGGTGAACTCGGGGATGCTGACCTGCAGGGATTCTTCCACGGCCAGGATGCCCGCGTTCATGTTGTCGACCGTCAGGTGTTCCGTGACGAGGTTGATGTAGTGTTTGGTGCGACCGCTGATCTGGATGACGGCATTGTCCACGTCGGTGAAGCGCACCGTATCGCCGATTACGTAGCGCCAGGCACCGCTGCAGGAGCTGATGACCATGGCGTAGTCATGGCCCGCTTCCACCTCCGGAAGGACGAGGGCCCGGGCGCCGGGACGGACGTTACCCTCGTCGTCGAAGTTGCTTTCGTTGAAGGGCAGGAATTCGTAGAAGATGCCGTTGTCCAGCAGCAACTGCATGCCGTCTACTTCCGGATAGCGCTGAAAGGCAAACATGCCCTCGCTGGCCAGGTAGGTGTTCATGTACTTGATCGGGTGGCCGATGAGCCGTTCGAAGCTTTTCACGTAGGGCTGGTAGGCTACGCCACCGCTGACGAGGAGCTCCAGCTCCGGCCAGATTTCGGAAATGGTTTTCAGCTGGTGCAGCTCGCAGATGCGCTCCAGCGTCAACTGAATCCAGTGGGGGATGCCGACGAGGACGGAGATGTTCCACTCGGGCGCGTGCCGGGCGATTTCTTCCATCCGGTCGTCGAAGTTCTCGATGTGGGCGATGCGCCGCCCGGGTTTGTAGAACCCCCGGGCCCAGAGGGGCTGCTCGCGGGCGTTGATGCCGCTGAGGTAACCGAGGTGACGCTTGCCTTCGTGGGCCAGTTTGGTGGTGCCGCCGATGGCTAGCCAGGAACCGGTGTAGATGTCTTCACTGAGGCCGTAGTTTGGGAAACTGGCGAACATCCGAAAGGCGCCGCGACTGAGGCGGCGGAGCATGTCATCGGTAATGGGGATGTATTTCGTCCGGGCGTTGCTGGTGCCACTGCTGAGGGCGAAGTATTCCGTCCCTCCGGGCCAGGTGATGTTGGCTTTCCCCTCGTAGACCCGGCGCCACCAGGGCTCAAACAACCCCTCGTAATCGACGATGGGTACCTCCCGCCGGAACCGTTCCAGAGGATCTGTCTCCCCGAGCATACCGACAAAATCGTAGGCGCGTCCGAAGACCGTTTTACGGGCCTTTTTGAGCAGCTTGCGCAGGGTGCGCTGCTGGGCGGGCCAGGGTGGCCGGCGGCGGAAGGGCAGTTTATTGGTGGTTTCGAGGGCAAGCTCGATCACGCGGTCGATTAGCATTGAGGAAAATTAGGAAGAAAATGACGGGAGAGTGCGAATTGGGAAGTTATTTCTGGACTAATTATTCGGGGGACCGCGAAAGCGGCAAGATCATCCGCTGCGTTAACGAGCACTAGGAGGCAGAGGCATCATGTGCCGGGCGGCCGTGCGCTGAACCTGACGTATAGATACGTCTGTACGTCAGGTGCCGCTCGATCAATCGGCACATAAAATTTTTTGGAAAGAGGGGCGGAAGTCGTACTTCTACATATTTACGTTGGCGGAGAGCATCCCGTTCTTGTCGTACTTCTACGTATCTACGTCGTGGGGGAAAATCTCGCCCCTGTCGTACTTCTACATATCTACTCACAAAACGGAAACAGCGAAATTTCGATCTAGAGTACGGGGTGAACAACGAACCCAACACGGCTTTAGGATAATTCCCGGCACCCGCGCGCCGCGCCCAAATACTCAGCTGAAGCGACGCCATAACATTCAGAGCGACGGCTGAGCCCCAGCACCCTAAGCTTACCCGAGCCTGACAAAAAAATCCCGTTTCTCCCCAACAATTTTTTGCCACCTCCGATTAAATAAACGATGCAAGCGCGCCACTACTCTCAGCTCTATCGGCGGTTGCGGGACGTTGACCCCCGCGACTACCAGCGGATCATCCGCATGTACGAGGAAAAGGAGACCGAAATCGGTCGGTTGGACGTGGTGGAACACTTTGAACTAACGACCTACTACGTGGATGCCCTCTTCCACACGGGGGCATATCGCCAGCACCAAATGATGGTGGATCTGGTGATCCAGGCGTCCATCGCCCACAACATCCGTCGGGTCCCCGGTATCGAACCGGACGTTTTCCATCATCTCCTGTTTCGCAAGGCGGCCAGCGCCTACCGTTTGCAGGACTACGACACGGCCATCTACGTGGCCCAAGAGTTGATCCGGATGTGTCCGGAAGAAGAAATTTACGTCCGTTTTCTGCGGGCGGCGCTGTTCAAGGAACAAAAATCCACCCTGCAGTTCGGCCGGGCGTCCTTTATTTTCTGTATGTTGATGACGGCCCTGGTCATTACGTTGGACCTGCTGGTGGTGAAGCATTTTTATCCTGCCGGAACGGAGGCCATGCAGTGGCTCACCATTGATCTGTGGGTCATCGGGCTCCTGTTGCTGGTAGGATCTTACGGATATGCGTACTTTCGGGCAGAGCGCTACGCCCATCAGTTCCAGCGTAGCCAACCAAACAAATAGCTGCCGGCACTTGCTGGTGATTACAGAACCAAAAACCACCCACACAAGATGAAACCTACTTTAGTAATTCTCGCTGCCGGAATGGGAAGCCGTTATGGCGGACTCAAACAGATTGACGGCGTTGGCCCCAGCGAAGAGGGCATCATTGAATACTCCATTTATGACGCCATCCGCGCCGGGTTTGGAAAAGTAGTCTTCATCATTCGCAAAGACATCGAGGCGCCCTTCCGCGAAAAGTTCGACGGTAAGTTTGGCGATAAAATCGAAGTAGCCTACGCCTTCCAAGGAATGGACAGCTACGTGCCCGCTGACGTGGACCACACCAAGCGGGAAAAGCCCTGGGGCACCAGCCACGCCATGCTTGTGGCCAAGGAAGTGGTCAACGAGCCCTTCGCGGTCATCAACGCCGACGACTACTACGGCACCAAGGCCTTCCAGAAAATGGCCTCCTTCCTCGTTGCCGAAGCCAGTCCCGAACTCTTCAGCATGGTGGGCTACGTGCTGCACCGTACGCTCTCGGACCACGGCACGGTGAACCGTGGCGTAACGGTCGTGGCGGAAGACTACCTCCTGCAGGACGTTAACGAACGACTCAAGATTCAGCGCGGTGACGATAATAAGGTAACCTACCTGGGCGAAGACGGCCACCGCTACGAACTGGCCGACGATTCCGTGGTCTCCATGAACTTCTGGGGCTTTCACCCCTCCATCTTCGACCGTATTGAATCCGACTTTCAGGATTTCGCCCGGGACAATCAGGACAACCCCCGCGCCGAATACCTCATCCCCGAACTGGTGGACGGTATGATCAAGGAAGGTTCCGCCAAGGTTAAGGTGCTCGTCTCCGACGACCGCTGGTACGGCGTAACCTATCAGGAGGATAAGCCCAAGGTCCAGGAGGCTTTTGCCCTGCTGGTGGCCGAGAATACCTATCCGAGTCCGCTGTTTGACTAAATAATTTGTCGAATACAAAAGCTCAATCCGCTCCGTGGCGTGCTGCTACGGAGCGGATTTTTTATGGTGGCTGTGGAATCCGTATTCCTCCTGCGTCCCTAAGGCGATCAATGACCAGGGACGGCATTACACGTCGTCCAACAATCCGCCTTACTCCATGAAACAGTTACTCTTTGCTCTTGCGCTCATCGCGGTATGCTCCGCCTTCGTCAGCGTAAATGATTCTTCCCTCGCATCATCTGCGGAAATTGCGGTAGATCCCGCTCCTGCTTCCGTAAACGTGTTTGTCCACATCAGCGCGGTGAAAGTTGGAGCCAGGGGACTGAAAACCGCCAGGATCACCAAAATTGTCCTGGCGAAGGACGGGGTGGAAGGCAAGAATACGTTCCGGGCCAGTCTAAAACGGGTGGATGGTCTGCTGCAATTTGAAATTCAGATGAAGCAAAAAGTCGATCGACTCGTGATGCCGGAGGGCTTCGTGCTGTCTGACCGGATTTCCCGCTTGCTGGGTGTCCCAAAAGGGGTGGTGATGTCGGGCGGTTCGACCATGGTACGCTCGGCCGATGGCCTCCTGCAGTTTGAAATTCAGTAAGGAGCGCTTCCTGGGCTCAGCGGCCATCAGCAAACATGAAAATCCACTCTTTGGTGTTCCGGCCTGGAGTGGATTTTTATTTTTTGGGGACCAAATTTCCGGAAGTACCGTAGGCTCCCTCAATCCCTCCGGACCAATTTTCGGTAGAAATGACGGTAGTGAGCCGCATATTGGTGACAAATAGACGGAGGAGCAGCCTAATTGTCATGGAAATGTCAGCTCCATTTTTTGTAATGGCTTCCTCAATGGGAATGAAGTTTGGAGGCCGTGGGTAAAACACCGACTATGAAAGTTACCCCCACCCGGAATTGGAAGAAGATTTTCCTGATTACCCTACTTCTCGTGTTTTCTGCCCTAGCGGTATTCCTCTTCGTCAATAGAGATAAGTTTACCTACGTAGGGTCGATCGACATTGTCGAGGTTGATTGCGCTACACAGGCACAAACGCTGGAAGAAGTCTTTGAACGAGATCAAAGGGTTAGAAAAGAAAAGGTTCCCTTTAAAGAATTTGCACAGGTGGACCACGAAAATCAGGAGCTGGTCGTGAGCATCCTGGAAAAATGCGGGATGCCCACCCTGGAGGAGGTTTCCAAGAAGGAACTGTACACCGTTTGGCTGGTCCTCCAGCATTCGCGGCCTCAGATTAGGGCAAAATATTTTCCACTCATTGAGGAGGCCGTCAATCGGGGGGAATTGGGCAAAAGCCAATACGCCCTGATGAAGGACCGCATCCTCATGGACCAGGGCGAGCCACAACTATACGGTTCTCAAATCAAGAATGGCGAATTGTATGATTTGCAGGACCCCGAAACCGTCAACGAACGACGTGCGGAAATGGGCCTGGAGCCCCTAAAAGTGTATTTGAAGCGATTCGACATCAATTATGATGAGTGACCCCGCCGTGGCTTTCTGCGTACCTTGACTTCTAAAAGCCATGACGTTTAGGGAAGCACGGCGGCAGGATGTTCCCGCCCTGGTCGAGATGATTGCGGACGATAAGCTGGGCGCCACGAGGGAAGACTACCGAAACCCCCTGCCGGAAGAATACTACCGGGCGTTCGACAACATTCAGCGCGACGAAAACCAGGAACTGATCGTGGTGGAGCACGGGGACGGAAAAATCATCGGCACCCTTCAGCTATCCTTCATCCAGTACCTGACCTACCGGGGAGGCGTTCGGGCGCAGATCGAAGCGGTGCGCATTCATCGGGACTACCGGGGCCAGCAAATCGGGGAAGCGATGTTTTCATGGGCCATCGCCCAGGCAAAAGCCCGGGGCGCCCACCTGCTGCAACTGACCACGGATAAGCAGCGACCGGACGCCCTGAGGTTCTACGAAAGGCTGGGCTTCCGGGCTTCGCACGCGGGGATGAAGCTGCATTTTTGAGCTTTTGTGCCCAAAGCAAATGGTTTGGAGCATCAGGTGTCAACCATGGTGATACATTGCCGAAGGCAATGGCTATTTTACGCACAACCGAAACAAAACATGCCACAAAAACCCACCCAACCCCTGCCCGTCTTGCTCCTCTCCCTCACCCTGGCCTTTCTGGTGGGGTGCGCGGATGCCACCGAAAATCAGGCGGACGTAACGGTTTCGCACGACCAGGAAAAAGCCGCCATCCTCGCCACCCTCAACGCCGAGACTCGGGCGGCCTTCCAGCGGGACTACGAATTGTGGCAAACGAAGTGGGTCCATGACCCCAGCGTAACCAAAACCTACCTGAACTTCGCGGACAGCACCTTTTCGGAGTCCATCGGCTGGGAAGCCATCAACCAGTTCGTGGTGGACTACTTCGCCTCCCATCCGGAGCCCGAGCCCGTTCCGGAGATGCTGAGCGACATCAACGTGCGCCTTTACGAAACCGGTGCCTGGGTCACCTACGAACAACGGGATGCCCTGCGCGGCAGAAAACGGGAAACCCGACTGATGGAAAAGGTCGACGGGACTTGGCGTATCGCGGGAATGCAAACGACCATCTATGGGCGGGAGGCGGAGAAATAATTTCAAAAACCACCCGGCATTCTCCAGACGAAATAAGTGGAATATTTACTGAATTCAGTGGTATTTTTGATGTTGGGATCGACGCGAAATATTGGGGCGAACAACCAATCAATGAAATTGGGGTAATGTCCTGAAGTATAATTTTTTAGGAGTGTTTTCGCCGTCAGGTTTTGACGGGCCACTTACCCGCGCCGGGTCCCGACACAAAAAAGAAAAATGATACATCCCAATACCGAATTAAAGTTCATCAGTGAACAGGTTGGATACGGTGTTTTCGCAACCTTGGATATCCCGGAAGGAACGATTGTCTACGTGAAGGATAGCCTTGAATTAGTGGTGAGTCCGACGGATTACCTGATGCATTCCGAGGACATGAAGGAAGTAATTGAAAAGTACTCCTACATTGACGAAAAAGGCGACCGAATCATCAGTTGGGACTTTGCCAAGTACGTCAACCACTGCTGCAACTGCAATTCCATCAGCACCGGTTACGGTTTTGAAATTGCCATCAGGGACATCAAGAAGGGGGAACAAATCACGGACGAATACGGGATCTTTAACCTCGATCAGCCGATGAGTCTGGTCTGCGGGGAGCCACACTGCCGGAAAGAGATCAAACCTTCGGACTTTGATGACTACCATCAGGAATGGGACGAAAAAATTCGGCGTTCAATCGTTAAGTTGTTTGCGGTAGAGCAACCCCTGATGCCATTTATTGACGTAGCGACCAGGGAGGAACTGGATGAGCTGTTCCGGAATCCGAAAAGCTACAAGTCCGTTTATGCCCTGAAATATCAAAAAATGCCGATCGGTAACGATACCGGGAAGTACTAATCAGTAACTCTTCACCGTAAACCCGAAGGTCAGTTGCCGGTCCTGCTGCTCCTGCCCCGCAACAACGATGCTCTCGAAGGTGCTCAGGTAGTTGATTTTAAAGTTGACGTGTTTCCAGAGGGGAAAATCCAGGCTGAAATCCGCCCGCCAGCGGAAGTTATCACTCTGGCGGAGGGAGGGTTGAAAGTAGTTGACGTGGGTGAAGATGGTCTTGCCGTCAAAGAGCGCATACCGCCCGTGCATCCACAGCGTTCCCCGCACCGTCTCGATCGTGGCGTTGCCGTCGTAGGCGGACCGGTTGAAGTCCATCCGATCAAAGTTGGTCCGCTCAAACTCCGCGGAAAGGGACACCTTTAGCCAGTGGTCCTTCTCGCCCAGCGCCCGATACGTGACCCCGCTGCCCAGCAGGTAGCGCAGCGCAATGGCTCGCCGGAAGTTAGTGCTGACGAAGCCCAGCAGTTGCGGGTAGAATTTCTTCTCGGGGTTGATGTAGAGGAAGTTCAGGCTCAGGATGTCCTCGTCGGCCTTCATCCGGCCAAAGGCCTGGTAAACGTAGGAATTCTGGGTTTTGAAAACCCAGTTTTTCCAGGGCTTGAAGGCCAGTCCCGATTGGGCCCGGAAGATCAACGTTTCCACGTTACCGCCCTGGTAGAAACCGGTGAGGGACAGGTCCGCCCGAAAGTCGAGGGTATCGCTTTCGTTGATCTGGGCCGCCAGCAGGGCGGGAAAGAAAAGCCAGGCGTAGAGTAGTGTTCTCATCCCGTTGGGGGTTAGGATTGGCGAATGGTAGGGAGCGCTAATCGGGGAAATGGTGTCTGGTGGTCCGGAGGCGAAGTCTACCTGACTGGTGGCGGGCAGAGTGCTATTCCACGACCGTACTGACCTCCGCTTCCGGATCCGTAATCCAGTCGCTCCAGCTGCCGGGGTAGAGCAGTGGGATGTCACCGAAAGCCACGGTGTAGGCTAGGATGTTGTGGCAGGCCGTGACGCCGGACCCGCAGTAAAAAACGGTGTGGTCCGCACCCCGATCCAGGGGGGCAAAGCGTGCACGCAGGGCTTCCGGTTGCCTGAGTTTACCGTCTTCCAGATTGTCCGGCCAGGGGAGGTTGATGGCGCCCCCGATGTGCCCCGCCACGGGATCAATCGGTTCGGCTTCGCCGCGGTAACGGGGCGTGGTGCGGGAGTCGACTAGGGTCCATTCCGGGTCGTGGCGGAGTCGATTGATTTGGGCGCGGGCGCGGGTGCCAAGGATACCTCCCGGAGCCAGGTGCCCGGCGATCTCCGTTCCCGCAGTGGGCAGCGGGCGATCGCCCGCCTCCAGCCTTCCCCCCGCTGCGGTCCAGGCGGCGATGCCGCCGTTCAGAACGGCCACCGCCTCGTGCCCTAGGTGGCGAAGCATCCACCAGGCGCGGGCGGCGATGCCGCCGCCCTTATCGTCGTAGACCACCACCTGGGTCCCTGGGCCCAGGCCCAGGGCGGTCATCCGCCGGGCAAAATTGTCCATATCCGGCAGGGGGTGTCGCCCGGTGACCCCGGGCCGGATGGGGCCGGAGAGGTCCTCGTCCAGGTGCAGGTGATGGGCGCCGGGCAGGTGCCCGGCCAGGTAGGCTTCCCGCCCGGCCTGGAGGTCAGACAGCTCATGGCGGCAGTCAAAAATGAGCGGAGCGGCACCCGACTCAAGCAGGTCCCGGACGTCCGCCGCTTCGATGATGGTGGAAAAAATCGTGTCAGCCATGCCCCAAGGTAATGGCCCTCCGGGTTTTATGGAACTCCGGATCAGGATTCAGGACTGAGGATTAAGGCTTTAGGATTAGAGCTTAAGAAAGCATCCTGAATCCTAAGTGATAAGTCAAAGGATGCACCTGCTAATTTTCGCTTAGCGGTCGTCCGACGAATTCTTTATTTCTGACGAAGTCAATATAAAGTTCGTCTGACGACTCGCGATCAATCCTAGAAACTCCTAATACTCCTTCCAGCGCTTCAGTTCCAGTTTCGCCTGGGTATCCTGGGGGGAGAATTCCCGGGAGACGTCGGAAAATTTCGGCGCGCGCCACTTGGATTCCGGCAGCACGCTGAAGCCGTAGGGTTCCGTCGGGATTCCCCAGAAGTTTTTGTCGAGCTTCCCGTTCTCGTTCACGTCGTGGTAGGCAGCCAGCGCGTACTGGCCGGAAGCGGGAAGTTTGACCGAAAAGGTAGCCTTGCCGGCCGCCGACTTTTCGGTAAAACCAATGGCGGGCGCTTCCTCGTCAAACTGATCGGCGTTCTCGTACACGGCCAGGTAGATCACACCACCTTCGGGGGCACTACTGGCTACTTTGACGGTGACCGTCTGGGGTGCCGGAGCGGAAACAAGCAGGCCGAAGAGCAATAGCAACATGGACAAAACGGTGGTGTTTAGCGTAAATGGATGACGGAAGGTAAACGCGCAGCCTGAGGGTTGGATGCACGAACACCGTTAGGGGATTCCTAAAATTTGTCCAAAAATACGCCGGCCCCGAAACCTTGCGGTTCCGGGGCCGGTACGGGCTTTTTTTACCCCTGGGGGTGGACTACACTACCTAGCAGTAGCGGTCAAAGGCCATCACGAGATTCTGGGCGATGATCTCGGCGGAACGGCCTTCGATGTGGTGGCGCTCCAGGAAGTGCACCAACTTGCCGTCTTTGAAGAGGGCAATGCTGGGACTGCTGGGCGGGTAGGGGAGCAGGTGCTCGCGGGCGGTGGCGGTTGCTTCCCGGTCCACACCGGCAAAAACGGTGAAGAGGTTATCCGGCTTCTTTTCGTTCTGAATGGCCATTTTTGCACCGGGGCGGGCGTTGGCCGCCGCGCAACCACAAACGGAATTGACCACCAACAGCGTAGTGCCTTCTTCCTTGCTGAGGGCCTCATTAACGGCGTCGGAAGATGTCAGGCTGGTAAAACCGAAGTTGGTCAGGTCCTTGGCCATGGGAATTGTCAGTTCGACCGGGTACATATTTGATGTTTTTGAAAGTTTTGTCAATTAGCCGCCGCGGCAAGTCCGTGATTCTCCGTCGGATTAACGAGATTTGCCCGGCAAGCGGGTGCATTTAGGTACAAGCGGGAAGCGGTTTTAGTTGGCCTTCCCCAATTCTCACAGCATGATTAGTATGAAATTCCGGTTATTCCTATTCCTTTTTGTGGTGTCGCTGCTTGCTACCCAGTCCTGTACGGCGGATCAGCTCCCCGAACCGAGTAGCGAACCCTGTACCGGTCAGACGATTACCTACGAGGTGGATATCCGCCCGATCGTCGAAAGCAGCTGTGCCTATGCAGGCTGCCACCTGGGCGGAGCGCCGGGAATTTACAACGACTACGACGGGCTGCTGCCCGACCTTCAAAACGGAAGCTTCCGGAACCGGGTAATCGATCAGCGCGACGATGCCGTGCGCGGCATGCCGCCCAATTACACCTCTCCGCCCAATCCTCAGGACCTCAGCGCGGAGGAACTCGAACTGATCCGGTGCTGGCTGGACGCCGGATTCCCCCGCTAAATGGATTAGACCGATATTCCGGTCGGCAAAGCACCCTCAGACTTTACAAGAACCACCCTGAATTAAGTATCGATGAAAAATCTCCTTGGCATTTTGCTATTGTTGGCCCTGACCAGCCAGCTTTCGGCCCAGCGCGAAAGGGTGTACCGCACCTTTAAGGATACCCGGGTGGTCAACCTCCACAGTGTGGAAACCCTGCCGAAGGGCAAGCTGGACGTAAGGATCAGTCACCGGTTCGGGGACTTTCTGGGCGACTTCGGTGGCTGGCCCACCTTCTACGGACTGGAGGTCGCCGAAGACGTGGCCATCGGGGCCGAATACGGATTCACCGATAACTTCAACCTGGGTATTTACCGCGCTAAGGGCGCGGGGGCCACGCCCTCCGGACAGGAAGGACTGCGGCAGAACCTCAACGCCATCATCAAGCTGAGAATGCTGCACCAGGAGAAAAACGGTTTTCCGTTCTCCTTCACTTTTGCCGGAACGACTACCTTCAGTGCCGCCCAGAAAATTGAGGGTAATGACGACCTCATCCGGAGCTTCCCCAAGTTCAGCCACCGGCTGGCCTTTAACGGCAGCTTCGTCCTGGCGCGTAAATTTTCCCCTTCCTTCAGCATGCAACTGGTGCCCGGCATCACCCACCGCAATCTGGTGCCCTTTGAGGGGGAGAACACCGTCTTCAGCATGGGAGCGGCCGGTCGCCTGCAGGTGACCAAAGTGATGGCCCTCCTGGCGGATTATAACTATACCTTCAGCAGCACCCTCACCCAGGAAAATGGCTACAGCCCCGCCCTGGGCGTGGGCTTTGAGTTTGATACGGGAGGCCACGTCTTCCAGGTCAACCTGACCAACGCAACGGGCATTTTTGAAACGGATTTTATTCCCTACACGACGACACAGTGGGGAGACGGAGAGTTTCGGATCGGTTTTACGATCAGCCGCTGGTTTAACCTTTAATCACCTCTATCTAATATGTACCATACCATTACCACCGTCGTGGTCGGAGCGGGATTCATCGGCCCCGTTCACGTAGAAGCCCTTAAGCGCCTGGGCGTGCGGGTAAAGGGCGTTGCCGCCAGCTCGGCGGAAGAAGCCGAGACCGCCCGGAAGGCGCTTCAACTTGAAGTTAGCTACCCTGATTTTGATGCCGTACTCGCGGACAAAGACGTCGACGTCGTGCACCTGGCAGTCCCCAACGTACTGCACTACCCCATGACCAAGCGGGCCCTGCAAGCGGGCAAGCACGTGATGTGTGAGAAGCCCCTGGCCATGAACGCCGAAGAAAGTGCCGAACTGGTGGCACTCGCCGCATCCACCGGCCTGGTGGCCGGCGTTTGCTATAACCTGCGGTTTTATCCCCTGAGCCTGGAGGTCCGCCAGCGCCTGCGCAAGGCAGAAGACGTTTATTCCATCGTTGGTTCTTACCAGCAGGACTGGTTGCTCTACGATACGGACTACAACTGGCGGGTCCTTTCCGATCAGGGAGGGGCATTACGTGCGGTAGCCGACATCGGCACCCACTGGATCGATCTGGTGAGCTTCCTGACCGGACAGTCGGTCACGGCCGTCCTGGCGGATTTGTACATCATCCACGAGGAGCGAAAACGGCCGAAAGGAGAAGTCAAATCCTTCTCCGGAGACGATACTCCGGTGGAACGGGAAACCATCAAAATCGACACCGAAGACTGTGCCAGCCTCCTGTTTAAATTCTCTGATGGTGCCCGCGGACAACTCTGGGTGTCTCAGGTGAGTGCCGGGATGAAGAACAGCCTGCGGTACGAGATCGCTACGCCCGACGCCTTTTACCAGTGGAACAGCGAGCGCCCGAACGAGCTGTCCATCGGTCACCGGGACCAACCCAACCAGTTGCTGAAAAAAGATCCCTCGCTGGTGAGTGAAGGCGTCGGTCATTTCGTCAATTACCCCGGGGGGCATAACGAAGGATTTCCGGATACCTTCAAGCAGTGCTTCCGGGACTTCTACGACGTCATTCTGGGCAGCACCCCCCGCAGCGAGGCTCAGTTTGCTGATTTTCACGCCGGCCACCACGAGGTGGTGCTCTGCGAAGCCATTTTGCAGAGCCACCGCGAAGAGCGCTGGGTTTACCTCAACGAATAATTCTACCCGCTATGCAACTTGGTTTTGTCTCGGCCATTCTCCCGGAACAATCACTGGAAGAAGTTTTCCGGATTGCCGCCAGCATCGGATACGATTGCGTGGAGGTCATGTGCTGGCCCCGCGGCAAAGCCGAGCGGCGCTACGCGGGGGTTACCCACATCGACGTCACCGAATTCACGCCGGCCCGGGCTGCGGACATTCGGGCGCTTTCCGAAAAATACGGAGTGGCCATCAGTGGGCTGGGCTACTACCCCAATCCGTTGGTTGCTGACGCCGAGGAGGGTCAGGTTTACATTGACCATATCCGCGCCGTCATCGATGCGGCGGCCACTCTGGGGCTGGACCGGGTGAATACCTTTATCGGCCGGGACCCGAAGAAATCCGTCGAAGACAACTGGCCCCGCTTCCTGGAGGTGTGGAAACCACTGGTGGAGCACGCCGAATCCCGGGGGGTAAAGATTGGTATCGAAAACTGCCCCATGCTGTTCACCAACGACGAGTGGCCCGGCGGTAAGAATCTGGCGACCACCCCCGCCATCTGGACGAAGATGTTCGCCGATCTCGACAGCGACCATATCGGCCTGAACTACGACCCTTCCCACCTCATCTGGCAGCACATGGACTACCTGGCCCCCATGCGTGACTTCAGCGATCGGCTGTTTCACGTGCACGCCAAAGACGTACGGGTGGACCAGCACAAGTTGAACCAGCACGGCATCATGGCCCCGCCCAATCTCTGGCATGAGCCCAAGCTACCGGGCATGGGGGGCGTAGACTGGGGGCAGTTCTTTTCCATACTCACCAGTGCGGGCTACGATGGGCCCGTTTGCGTGGAGGTAGAGGACCGTGCCTACGAAGGAAGCCTGGACAAACGAATCGCCGCCCTGCGACAAAGCCACAATTATTTGAAGCAATTTATGGGCGTCTGATTAGTCCGCTAGCATCATCAAAAATTTCTCCGACATGACCGTGAAAGACCTGGCAAAAATGATCGACCACTCCCTGCTGCACCCGACCATGACGGATGCCGACTTGCGGGAGGGGTGCCGGTTGGCAAAAGCCTTTGACGTGGCTTCCGTGTGCATCAAACCCTACGCGGTGGCCGATGCCCGGCAATGGCTGGCCGGCGCTGACGTTCAGGTAGGAACGGTCATTGGATTCCCCCAGGGAAATTCCCGCGTGGACGTAAAGGTGATGGAGACCGAACGGGCCTGCCAGGACGGTGCCACCGAAATCGATATGGTGGTCAACATCGGTCGGGTACTTGGCGGAGACTGGGACTACGTCCGAAATGAAATCTCCGAAGTACTGGCGATGACGCACCGACACGGTGCCATCCTTAAAGTGATCTTTGAGAATGACTTTCTGCCCGAGGACGACCACAAAATCCGCCTCTGCGAAATCTGCACCGACCTGGGCGTAGACTTCGTCAAGACTTCCACCGGTTACGGTATGGTAAAGGGCGCGGACGGTCACTACGGATACCGGGGAGCCACCGACCATGACCTGAAGCTGATGCGCAAGCATTCGGGGCCGAAAGTGGAAGTGAAGGCCGCCGGCGGGGTGCGTACCCTCGACGATTTGCTGCGGGTGCGGGCACTGGGCGTTACCCGGGTGGGGGCCACGGCCACCGTGGCCATCCTGAACGCCGCCGCCGAAAAGCTTGGCGAACCCACCGTCGATTACCGCGCCGGAGAGAGCCCCGACGGTTATTAATCAAACCAGCACGAATTGCGACCAATGAAGTATGTACTGACCCTTTGTTTGCTGATTACCCTGCTGGCCTTTGCCGGCCGGCCGGACCGCCTTCCCGTAGTGGAAGACGATACGCTCCTCTACGAAGTTTACCGTTCTCTGGGGGCGCCCGAACGCAGCGACGTCAAGGTACGGCCGGTGGAGGGAGCTTCGGCAGATATCGGCCGCCAACTGGTCATCGAGGGACTCGCCGCCGGGGGCGGGCAGCAGAGTGCCCACTTCAAGTGCACCAGCTGCCACAACCTGGAGCGGGAAGATGCGGTGCTCACGGATCTGGACCCCACTGCCCGCCTGGCCTACGCCGAAGAGCATGATCTGCCCTTCCTTCCGGGCACCACGCTCTGGGGGGCGGTCAACCGGGAGTCCTACTACAACGGAGACTACGAAAAAAAGTACGGTGATCTGGTGAAGTCTGCCCGTAAAGACCTGCGGGAAGCCATCCAGCTTTGCGCCACCGAATGCGCCCAGGGCGAGGCGCTGACGGACCTGGAAATGGAGTCCGTACTGGCCTTTCTGCACACCATCGGCCTGCGCCTGAGCGATCTGCCGGAAGGAGCGCCTGGGGCCGAAAGAATCAATCGCGTGCTACGGCAGGGCGACGACAATAAGCGATCCATGATCAATACGCTGAAGACGTATTACGCCCTGGCCAGCCCGGCAACCTTCGTGCTGCCGCCCGAAGACCGGAAGGCGGGCTATCCCACGGACCCCGGACAACCAGCAGTCGGGCAGGTGATCTACGAGCGGGCCTGTCTGCACTGCCACGAGAACCAGCGCTACAGCTTCTTTGAACTGGGAGAGACCCAGTATGACTACAACTTCATGACCAAGCACTTCCCGCGCTACACCCGCTATTCGATTTATCAGGTCAGCCGATACGGCACCAGCCCCATTCCCGGAAAGCGGGCCTACATGCCCCACTATACCGAGGAGCGGATGAGCAACCAACAGATTGAAGACCTGCGGGCTTACCTGTCCGGCAAGGCCAATTTATAGTTGGGCCTCCACGGCCCTGGTCGAGGACTTCCAGTCCGAGGAGTCAGTTGCTGGTTGCAGGTTGCCGGGTTGCTGGTTGCGGTCGAGTACATCCTATCCAAACGACGCTAAATTGACAGTACGGTCGAGGACTTCCAGTCTGAGGAGCAAAATTTATCTCATTGAAAACCTCACCGCGTTGAAAATCCTATTGTAAAGGCCTTCGACCAGGACAGGAGAGTGGTCGGAAGTCTGTTTTACGCAGGCGTAGCCGAGGAAAAGTACGTCCGAATACTGTAAGGATCCTTTTTGTCGAGCAGGATGGGGTAGGAGTCCACTGTTCGGACCAGCCCTGACTTGCCGATGGCGGCGCCAGGTACTGTTCTAATTCGAAACAGCTTGGCACCTGCACGCCGTTGCCCCGATCTTCTGCCCCTCTGGCCGGAATGCTTTTGTGGTGTTGGTCATTACGCGTCGGACGTTTGGCGGCTTTCCAAATGTTACTTCAAGTTTGCCACCGACGGGGAAAGGGTTAACTTCGCAGCATGTCCCACAAGCCGCGCCTCACTCCGATGAATGATCACGTAACGTTGCTGTCTTCCACCGGCAGTCGTTACCTCTCCGAAAAAATTGCCACCGCCTACGGACAGGATTTGGGCGAAATGATGGTCTCCCGCTTTAACGACGGGGAAATGCAGCCCATCATCAAGCAAAGCATCCGCGGAGAGTACGTCTTCATCATCGGCAGCACCTTTCAGCCTCACGATAACCTGATGGAGATGCTGCTGACGATCGACGCCGCCCGTCGCGCCTCGGCCGGCTACATCTGTGCGGTCATTCCCTACTTCGGCTACGCCCGCCAGGATCGGAAAGATCAGCCCCGGGTGCCCATCTCCGCTAAACTGATTGCCAACCTGCTCACCGAAGCCGGGGTGGACCGGATCATGACCATGGATTTTCACGCCGATCAGATTCAGGGCTTCTTTGACATCCCGGTGGATCACCTCCAGAGCCAGGCCATTTACATGCCCTACTTCGAGCAGCAGGACATGAGCAACGTCACCTTCGCCAGCCCGGACATGGGTGGTGTGAAGCGCGCCCGCGCCTACGCAAAATACTTCGAGCGGAATCTGGTCATCTGCGACAAATACCGCAAGCGGGCCGGAGAAGTGGCCGGTATGACGCTGATCGGCGACGTGGAAGGAGCCGACGTTATTCTGGTGGATGATCTGGTGGATACGGCCGGTACCCTTTGCCGGGCCGCCGACCTCATCATGGAAAAGGGCGCCACCCGCGTGCGGGCCATCGCCACCCACCCCATCCTGAGCGGTAACGCCTACGAGAAAATTGAAAAATCGGCCCTGGAGACCCTCATCGTTTGTGACGCCGTGCCCCTCAAACAGATCTCCTCCAAGATCAAGGTGCTTTCCTCGGCCCAGCTCTTCGCTACGGCCATCCGGAACACTCACCACAACGAATCCATCTCGGCGCTGTTTGTGAAGTAGCATGCATCGCGAGGATTACCACCGTTCTTTTCAGCGCATCCTGGAGGGCCTCAACCAGGCCCAGCGCACCGCCGTGGACCAGGTCGACGGACCGGTCATGGTACTGGCCGGGCCGGGAACGGGGAAGACCCACCTGCTGGCGGCCCGGATCGGGAATATCCTGCTCAAGACCGACGCCGGCGCCCACAACATCCTCTGCCTGACCTTCACCGAAGCCGGCGTGAAGGCCATGCGAGAACGACTGCTGCGCTTCATTGGCCCCGAAGCTCACCGCATCGGTATCTACACCTTCCACGGATTTTGCAGCAACCTCATCCAGCAGAACCTGCACTATTTCGGTCGGCCGGGCATGGAACCCCTCGGAGAGCTGGAGCAGATTCGCATCATTCGTGACCTCCTAGACCAGCAGCCCCAAACCCACCCCCTGCGACTGGGGCAGCAGCAGGAGTACTTCTACGAGCCCCACCTGCGCCACCTCTTTGCCACCATCAAAGCCGAGAACTGGACGACGGACGAACTGGAACAAAAAATCGCCCGGTACCGGGAGGGCTTGCCCGAGAACCCGGACTTCCTTTATCAGCGGAATACCGCCAACAACCGCAAGGGGGACCCGAAGCAAGGGAGCATCGACCAGGAGAACCTGCGGATGGAGAAGCTGGCGGCCGCGGTGGCGCTCTTCCCCGATTATCAGGCGGCGCTGGTGCGCGCCCGCCGCTACGATTACGGCGACATGATCGGCTGGGTGCTGCGGGCTTTCCACGATTTTCCCAGCCTGCTGCGCAGCTATCAGGAGCGCTTTCAGTATTTATTGGTGGACGAATTTCAGGACACCAACGGCGCCCAGGAAGAGATCGTCCGCCGACTGACGGAGTACTGGGAGTCCCCCAATGTATTCATTGTCGGGGATGATGACCAGGCGATTTACGAATTTCAGGGTGCGCGTCTGCGGGCCATGGCGGAATTTCCCCAGCGGTACGCCGGCAGCACGGTCGTTACCCTCAACGAGAGCTACCGCAGCGTTCCGTCGATTCTTGAAGCCGCCAACGCCCTGATCGCCCGCAACACCATTCGCGTGGGGAATCGCCTGCAGGACCTGGAGGTGGCCAAGCGTTTGGTGCCGGCTCTGGGGCCCGGAGGGCGGGTGCAAAGTACGGCCGCAGGAAAGCAATGCCCACCGGTTCGCCTACTGACCTTTCCCAGTCAGCGCCACGAATTATCCCACCTGCTGGAGACCCTCCGGGCCTGGCACGCCGCGGGCGTGCCCTGGTCGGAGATGGCGGTCATCTACGCCCGCAACCGCCAGGCTGCCCTGCTCCGGCACGCCCTGCAGCGGGCGGAAATCCCCTACCACAGCAAGCGCCGGCCCAACGTGCTGGACAGCCGTCCCGTCCGGCAGCTGCGGGACCTGCTACGCTACCTGCAGGCCGAGGCGGAGAGGCCCGAGAGCGGGGAGCACCTCCTCTACCGTATTCTCCACTTCCGCTACTTCAACACCCAACCCCAGGACCTGGCCCGGATCAACCTGGCGCGGATCAAGCGTAAGGGAGAAGCGGACGAACTGATGAGCTGGCGCCTTTTCCTCCAGCGACCGGACCTCTGGCCCGAAGACCTGGACCAACCCGAAACCATCGTGGCGGCGGCCAACTTCCTGGAAGCGACCATCGCCCGGCTCCCCAACGATACCCTACCCGATTTTGTGGAATCGGTGCTCAATGATTCCGGATTATTGGCCGATACGCTCCGGCAACCCGACCGGGCCGAGGCGCTGCAGCACCTCGGCACCTTCACCGATTTTCTCCTCGCCGAAGTGGCCCGCAAGCCTCGCCTGCGGCTCGGCGGCCTGCTGGAAACCCTCCGGCAAATGGACGATAACCGCCTGGAGCTTCCCCTGCGGTCCCACCTGGAGCAGGCCGACGCCGTACTGCTCGTGACGGCCCACAGTGCCAAGGGGCTGGAATTTGACAAGGTCTGGATGCTGGACTGCGCCGAAAAGAGTTGGGGAGACACCGGCCGGAGCGGACAAAAGAAGTTTTCCTTCCCCCCCACGGTGACGCTTACGGGCACCGAGAACGAAGAGGAAGCCCGGCGTCGGCTCTTTTTTGTGGCCATGACGCGGGCCAGGTCCGAAGTCGTCATCGCCTGTGCCGAACAGGACGCCCGGGGAAAACCCCAGCAGCGGGTGCGCTTCGTGGACGAACTGGTGGAAAGCTGTGGGCTGACCTTTGAGCGCCCGGAGCCCTCCGCCGGTAGCCTGGCCGAACTCACGGAACTGCAACTGGGAGCAAGGGACCTTTCCCTGCTGCCCGGACTGGAAGCGGCCACCATCGTCGAGCTGCTCGCGGGCTACCGGCTGAGCGTGAGTGGGCTTTACGCCTACCTCAAGTGTCCACTGCGGTTTTTCTACGAAAAACTGCTTCGGGTTCCCGACCACGAACGGGAATTCACCCTCTACGGCTCGGCCCTCCACGAGGCCCTGCAGGATTACTTCCTGCGGATGAAAAGAAACCCCGACCGGGCCTTCCCCAGTAAGGAGGAATTACTCTATTACTTCGAACTGGCGCTGGGCAAGCGCCGCGGTCTCCTGACGCCCAAAGCCTTCGAGCAGCGCCTGCGGCGGGGAATCCGCGAACTCGGAGCCTACCACGACCGCTACCGCTCCAGCTGGACTACGGACGTGGAGGTAGAGCTTTACCTCGGCAAGGCCGAGGTGGATGGCATCCCGCTGGTGGGGATGATCGACCGGGTGGACGTCCTGAGCGATGCCTTCGTCCGGGTGGTTGACTACAAAACGAGTGCTGCCCGGAACCAGACGAAAATCAAGCCGCCGAGCAGGAGCAAACCCCACGGCGGCGACTACTGGCGGCAGCTTACCTTCTACAAGCTCCTCTACGATCATCAGCCCGGCAACCTCCGCCGGGTTAAGGACGGGAAAATCAGCTTCCTGCTGGTCAATCCCGCCGGCGAACAACCCGAACAACAACTGGACATCACCAAGCGGGACACCGACGCCCTGCGCGGCATCATGACCACCGCCTGGGAGGGTATCCAGAATCAGGAATTTACCGGCTGCGGGGAACCCGACTGTGAGTGGTGCCGCTTCACCCAGGACATGGAAACGCGCCTTCCGCTGGGGGAGGATGACGGGATGGATGATGGGGTGTGATGGGCTAACTATAATCCCAATCGGATAGGAACTGTTTGGGAGTCTGGATTAATAGCTTGTCTTTCGGAAATCCTTTTACGTCCCTGGTGATTAGAACATCTGCGCCTTCCGCAAGTGCGGCAGCAAGCTGGACACCATCTTCCAAATCTTTCGGCCGTTTTAGCGTAAGCGCCGAATCAAGAACAGCAGCGTCAATGGAAGCACATTCAATTACTTGCCTTAATAGTGCAAACTTGTGTTTTATTTCCCAGCTGTCGTGCCCATCCTTTTTTAGGTAGAAGTAGGCGATGGTAAATGAATTCGGATTAGCAAGACACCTAAGTTGTTCGCTTTTTGCCAGACTGAGAATCTGCAGGGCATCATGATAAAAGGGAACCCTACCCAGGACATAGTCCAGGATGATGTTGGTATCTAGGAAGGCAGTTTTCATTCCTCTTCAATTGAGTAGTAGGTGTTTTGGTGAGCGAGGAAGTAATCTTCTAGGTCCTTGGATGGAGGTTGGCTGATGGTAGCATTATCTGGATCCCTGGGAGGAAAAAGCAGCATGAGCTCAAGGTCGTTATGGAGGTTGCCCGGTTTATTGTTATTACCCGAAATTGCCTCCTTAATAAACCTTTCCACCAATTTTGAGAGACTTATGCCCTGTGACTTAGCATAGGATTTTCCTAGCTCAATCACTTCTTCATCCATCCTTAGGGTAAGCTTTGTTGCTGGCATTATAAAACTACTTATACGTGCAAAAACGTAATTTGCACGTATAAGGTTGCCGCTGTTGAAAGTTAGACCCAGGTTTTCAATTCCTGGCAGAGCGCGAGGATTCCATTTCACTGCACCCCGGCAGAGCGCGAGGATCCCATTGCATTGCACCTGCGGTGATCGCCCACAAATTAGTCCTTCACCGTATCCTAACTAGTACAAAACTCGGGTTGCGTCTCCCCGCCGTCGATGGACCCACGCTCGGATACGAACCAAACCAGGTGCTTCGGCCGTTATTTCCCCCGAGACTTTTTCACCATCCCGAATCAGTGCTCCCTTTCCGTTGACCTAGGGTCGGAGGCTGGGAGAGCGGTCATCACGGTCTTTACGCTGGCGAAAACAATTAACCATCATTCACTTCTACCCCCGGACAATTGGGCTTTGCTGTTTGCTGCTGCTGGGGCTGGGGGCAACCCTGGGCGCCCAGACGGCGCCGGCTTCTTCGCTGCGGGACCGGGTGGTGGCGGCCAATCCCGCCGGACAACTGGTGGATACCCTGACCGTGGCCCCCAAAACCCTGGAGGTGTATGATCAAGGAACGGGGCGGCGAATCTCCGGCAATCGCTACGAGCTCAATGGCCGCTTCCTGAGCTGGGTGGCGTTGCCGCCGGATTCGGTCCGGCTGCGCTACCGCGTCTTACCCTTCCGCCTGGATCGGCGGGTGACGATGCTTGACTCCAGCCAGCTGACGAGCGAAGAGGCGGGGCTGGTCATCGGTGGTTACGACGATTACGTCCGCTCGGGAATTTTCGATAACGACACCAAAGTGCGCACCGCCGGGAGCTTCAGCCGGGCCATCAGTTTCGGTAACCGACAGGATCTGGTACTGAACTCGGCCTTTAATCTGCAACTGGACGGTGAGTTGGGCAACGGCATTGAGGTGTCGGCGGCCATCACCGACGAAAGCCTTCCCGTGCAGCCCGAAGGGACGACCCAGCAGTTGCGGGAGTTCGACCGCATTTTCATCCAGCTGCGGAAGAACCGCAGTCAGCTGACGGCGGGCGACTACGAACTGCGCCACCCGGACGGCTACTTCCTGCGTTTCTTCAAAAAGCTGGAGGGAGCCACCTTTACCTCGGTAGCGGGGGGCGGGACGCGCAGCGGAAGTCCCGGCCCCGGCGGGCAGGATGCCGAGTCTGCGGGTGAGGCCAGGTGGACCAACCAGGCCAGCATTGCGGTGGCCCGCGGACAGTTTATCCGCCAGCAAATTCAGCCCGTAGAGGGCAATCAGGGTCCCTACAAATTGACCGGCAACGGCGGTCAGCAATTCCTCATCATCCTGGCGGGGACCGAACGGATTTTTCTGGACGGTCAGTTGTTGCGGCGGGGACTGGACGGCGACTACGTCATCGACTACAACCTGGCCGAGCTCACCTTCACACCCCGCCGCCTGATCACCCGCGATAGCCGGATCACCGCCGAATATGAATTTGCCGACCAGCGCTACCTGCGCACCCTCACCACCGGAAGCACCCGCTACGAAACCGAGCGCTTCACGGCCTACCTCAATGCTTACTCCCAGCAGGACAGTCGCACCGCCACCGGAGACCTGGAGCTCACCCCCGAACAGCGGGCGGCGCTCGCCGCCGCCGGAGACGTTCTCGGCAACGGCATCGCGGTGTCCAGCATCGATACCCTGGACGGACGGGCCGAGTTACGGGCAACTTACACCCTGGTGGACACGGTGACCTGCGAAGGTCCGGTACAATTCCTCCGCCTGGACCCCGCGGGGCGGTTTGTGGCCACCTTCACGGACCGTGGTCCGGGAGGAGGAGAATACGTGCTGCTTTCCACTCAGCAGGCCAACGGACGGGTCTACGAGTACGTCGGCCGCGACCCGGTAAGTTGTGAGCCCCTGGGGCGATTTCTGCCCGAAGTGGACCTCGTCGCCCCCGAGCAACAGCAGCTCCTGGCGGTGGGCGGAGCTTATCTTTTCCGGTCCGGAGGGAGCATCCGCATGGAGGCCAGCCGCAGTCGGCTGGACCGTAACCGCTTCAGCCGGGAGGATAGTGCCGACGATAACGGCAGTGCGCTGCGGTTGGACGCCGATCGGGAGTTTCGGCTGGGGGTGGATTCTATGGGGTGGCGGCTGAGCACGCGCGGGCACCTGGAGTTGCTGGACGCTAACTTCAACTTCATCAACCCTTACCGCTCGCCGGAATTTTTCCGGAACTGGAACCTCAGCAACCGGCTGGGCACCAGCCTGCCCGAGCGGGAACGGGAGCGTATCCTGGGGGCGGGCTTCGGACTGGAACGTGGTCGGGCCTTCCGGCTGGACTATGACTTCGAGCAATTTTCCCGAGGGGGGAGTTACCTGGGGCGGCGGCACGCCGCCGCCACCCAACTGACGGCCGCCGGTTGGAAACTCAACGGGGCCATCAGCCTCCTGACGAACGAAGAGGCCGGGGCTACGGGCAGCTTCCGCCGCCCGCGGCTACGCCTGGACAAAACCTTCGAAAAACTGGGCGGCTGGACGGTGGACGTCGCCTACGAAGGAGAACAATCGATTCGTAACCTGGCGGGCACCGATACGCTCTCGGTCCTCTCCTTCCAGTACGACCGTTACGGACTGGGGCTGAGTGCCCCGGCGAACGACGAGTACCGGCTGCGAATTTCGGCCAACCAGAGAATCGATCAGCTCCCCTCGGATGAATCCCTGACCACCAGTACGGAGGCCCGGGAGGTGGCCGTGGAAGGAAATTACACCGGCAACAAAAATTTCCAACTGGGCGGCAACTTCACTTACCGGGACTTGGCGGTACCGGATCCGCTGCTGGTCAATGATGTGCCCAATCAGACCTTCCTGGGGCGGATGGACGTTCGCTTTAACGCCCTGCAGCGCAGCCTGCGCGGGCAGACAACCTATCAGGTCGGCAGCGGGCAGGAACCCCGGGTGGAATTTCAGTATCTCTACGTAGGCCCCGGCCTGGGGCAATATATCTGGCAGGACAGCCTGTACAATAACGACGGAAAGATTCAGCCCAACGAAATGGAGATTTCTCCCTTCGCGGATATCGCCGATTACGTGCGGGTATCGGTGTTTACCAATGACTTTATCCGTACCAATAACGTGGCCCTGAATCAGAAGCTGAACTGGGACCCGGTGCGGCTGTGGCGGGAGGCTTCCGGGCTGAAAAAATTCCTGAAACGCCTGAGCGTAAACAGTAGCTTCATCGTGGATCGGAAAACGCGGGAGGATGAATCCGTGCAGTCCTGGAATCCCTTCCAATTGGCGGTGCCGGACAGTAGCCTGGTGGCCCTGAACGTACAACGACGCATTGGCCTCTTCTTCAACCGGACGAGTCCGACCTACGACATTCAGCTCAGCAACGGAGATCGCCGTAATCGCCGGGTACTCACGACGGGCTACGAATCGAACCGGACCGCCGACTGGACGCTGCGCTTCCGCTACCGACCCAATACGCAGCTTAGTCTGGAAACGGCCTTGATCACGGGGCAGCGGTCCGCCGATTCCGAATTTTTCAACAACAAGGACTTCCGGTTTGACCTGCGGCGGATTGAGCCCAGTATCAACTGGCAACCCAAAAATTTTCGGTTACTCACTCGGCTCATTGCGGGGACAGAAACCAACGTACTCCCGGAAGGAGAAGGCGAAAACACTCAACGGCTAGAACTACAGCTGGAGGCCAATTACCGGCGGTGGCTGACGGCCCGTTTCCGGTGGGTGGATATTGCCCTGGAGGGAGATGCCCGCAGCCCGGTAGGTTTTGCGTTACTGCAGGGGCTCCAGCCCGGCAGAAATCTTCTCTGGAATCTTGGGGCCACCCGCCAACTCGGACAGTACCTCCAACTGACCCTGAGTTACGAGGGGCGGCAAACGGGTACGGCCAGTACCGTACACGTCGGCCGGGCGCAGGTGCAAGCCTTCTTTTAGTCGGCGAGCCAGGGTTCCGGTAGCCGGAATCGGCCACCAGCCGAGAAGTTTCATAAAACTACCGATATTAGCCGCCCGTAACGGCGCTTGTTTAATTACCCCCGACTAACAATAAGACCCCATGGCCAGCATTGACATCGAAGCCCTCAATCAGCAGATTCGGATCGATAGTGAGGTGATTACCCGGATTCAGGAAGAAACCCGGAAGGTGATCGTCGGTCAGCAGTATATGGTTGATCGGCTGTTGTTGGGGCTCCTGAGTCGCGGTCACATTCTGTTGGAAGGCCTGCCCGGACTGGCAAAAACCCTGGCCATCAATACGCTGGCCAAGACGATCAACGCCGACTTCAGCCGGATTCAGTTTACGCCCGACCTGCTCCCCGCCGACATCGTAGGTACGATGATCTACAACCAGTCGGTAAACGACTTTACCGTCCGGAAGGGCCCCGTATTCGCCAACTTCGTGCTGGCCGATGAGATCAACCGGGCACCGGCCAAGGTGCAATCTGCCCTGCTGGAAGCCATGCAGGAGCGGCAGGTGACCATCGGAGACGAGAGTTTTCGGCTGGAAGAGCCTTTCCTCGTGCTGGCCACCCAGAACCCCATTGAGCAAGAAGGTACCTACCCGTTACCCGAGGCACAGACGGACCGCTTCATGCTCAAAGTGAAGATCGGTTACCCTACACGGGAAGACGAGCGAGAAATTATTCGCCGTAATCTGGGCCAGGGTTTTGAAAAGGTAAGCGCCGTGGCCACCACGGAAGAAATTCTGAAGGCCCGCGAGAGCGTCCGTAAGATTTATATGGACGATAAAATTGAGCGCTACATCATTGACATTGTTTTCGCTACCCGCGAACCGGAGGCTTACCGGCTGGCGGACCTGAAACCCCTCATCAGCTTCGGCGGTAGCCCCCGGGCGAGCATCAACCTGGCCCTGGCCGCCAAGGCGAATGCCTTTCTGGAAAAGCGGGGCTACGTCACGCCGGAAGACGTTCGCTCGGTTTGCGAAGACGTACTGCGCCACCGGATCGGTCTCACCTACGAAGCGGAAGCGGAAAATATCCGCCAGGAAGACATTATTGCCCGGGTGCTTAACGTGGTGGAAGTACCCTAGGGGCAACGGGGGCGGTGTAATGGCAACTGACTGCCGGGGCGTCTTGACCGTATGGTACCCATCTCCTTTCCGCGTAGTCTTTTTCTACTATTCTCCGTACTGATGGTTTGCTCGTGTGCACAATCAGACCCGGCGGATACTGCTTCGGGTACTCCGCCCAATATCGTACTGTTCATTGCCGATGATTGGTCCTACCCACACGCGGGTGCCTACGGGAACACCACGCTGCGAACCCCTGCTTTTGATGCCCTGGCGGCGGGAGGAATGCTCTTCACCAATGCCTACTGTGCGGCTCCCAGCTGTGCGCCCTCCCGAGCGAGTATTCTCACGGGGCGGTACCCCCACCAGAACGGCGTGGCCGGGAACCTGTGGAGTGAGTTCCCCCGGGAGTTGGTCACGTATACCGAAGAACTGGAGCGGGCGGGCTATCTGGTCGGGCACGACCAGAAAGGCTGGGCACCGGGCGACTGGCGAACACCCGGGCGGGAGCATAACCCCGCGGGTAAACGCTACGCCAACATTAGGGAGATGCTGGAGGGAAAGGAAGCAGGGCAACCCTTTTGTTTCTGGTTCGGGAGTTCGGACCCCCACCGGGTATACGAACCCAACCTGGGGGTGAAAACGGGACTCAAGCCAGATTCCGTCAAGGTGCCTCCCTTCCTGCCGGATCTGCCCTGCGTCCGCAACGACATCCTGGATTACTTTGCCGAAGTGGAACGGTTTGACCGCCACGTGGGGCTGGTTGTAGAGCTGCTCCGGGAGCGGGGGGAACTGGAGAATACCCTCATCGTAGTGACCAGCGACAACGGGATGCCCTTCCCCCGCGCCAAGGCAAACCTCTACGATGCGGGGAGCCGGATGCCCTTCGTGGTGCACTGGCCGGCGCGGGTGCCCGCCGGCACCCGGCGGGATTCCTACGTCAGCCTGGCGGCCCTGGCGCCCACCTTCCTGGATGCGGCGGGGCTGGCCATCCCCCGGGAAATGACCCACCGTAGCCTCCTGCCACAGCTGCTGGACGAGGGGTATCCCGGATTTGCCGACGTCATTATTGAGCGGGAGCGGCACGCCCAGGTGCGGGCGGACTCCGGCAGCTACGCCATGCGGGGCCTGCGCAATGACAGCTTTCTTTACGTCCGGAATTACTACCCGGACCGCTGGCCGGCCGGAGACCCGGAGGTAGTGCGCAGCGTGGGTGCCTACGGAGACGTGGATAACTCCATTGGGAAAGTGCTCATTTTGCGGGGGGTTCATCCCCCCGGCGACGAAACCGATTACTACTCCCTGGCTTTCGGTAAGCGTCCGGCGGAAGAATTATATGACCTCAGCACCGACCCCCAGCAGTTGCGGAACGTGGCTACATTGCCCGGCTACGCGGATCAACTCGGCATCCTGCGGGAACGCCTGAACGGACGATTGACGGAAACGGGAGACCCCCGCACGGAGACGCCACAAACCCCCTTCTGGGACACGGCGCGGTACCCCCCAACTTACGGTCCCGCTACCTTTGATGCCGACGCTTACCTGCGGGACTACCGCTACGGCGTACTGCGCGGGCCCACGAGTTTTACCTACGCTGGTTGCCTGGAATAAGGTCGGGTAGTGCTTGGCCCATCCTGGTCTAAACAAGCGTCAATAATCCGGGCGGGAAAACGGGGCAGATCAACCATTTTGCGTGCCGTGAATTATTTACATGAAGAAATCCTCATATTTTCGGCATATGACCATTGATCAGATCTACACCGGTTGCCTGGCTCAGGGAACCTATTACATCGAGAGTGAAGGAGAAGTGGCGGTAATTGATCCGCTGCGCAGCCCCGAGCCCTACGTGAAGCGCGCCAAACAGGAAGGGCACACCATTAAGTACATCTTTGAGACCCACTTTCACGCGGACTTCGTCAGCGGGCACCTGGATCTGGCCAAGCAAACCGGAGCGCAAATCGTTTATGGCCCCGGCGCCCGGACCAAGTACGACAAATACGAGGCGACCGACGGCGAGGAATTCAAGCTCGGCAAGGTGACCATCCGGGTGCTCCACACCCCCGGACATACCCTCGAAAGCACGACTTATTTGCTGCTGGACGAAAATGGACGTCCGCACGCCATCTTTACCGGTGACACCCTTTTCATCGGTGATGTGGGGCGCCCGGACCTGGCCCAGAAGAAGGGGCAGCTGACCAAGGAAGACCTGGCGGGCCTCCTCTTCGAAAGCCTGCGCCGCAAGATCATGGTGCTCCCGGATGACGTAATCGTATATCCCGCCCACGGGGCGGGGTCGGCCTGCGGCAAAAAGATGAGTCGCGAAACCACCGATACGCTCGGGAACCAGAAGGAAACCAACTACGCCCTGCGCGCCGACATGACCCGGGAAGAATTCATCCAGGAGGTTACCGAAGGCCTGCTTCCCCCCCCGGGCTATTTTGCGGAGAACGTGCGCATGAACAAGGATGGATACGAATCCTTCGACACCGTAATGGCCCGCGGGGCCGTCGCGCTGAGCCCGGAAGACTTTGAACGTCAGGCCAATGAACACCGACCGCTGATTCTCGACGTCCGGGACAAGGCGGACTTCGTGAAGGGCTTCGTCCCGAACAGCATCTTCATCGGTCTGGACGGAAGCTTTGCGCCCTGGGTTGGTGAGCTGATCCCCGACCTGCAACAGCCGATTTTACTGGTGGCCCCGGAAGGCCGGGAGGCCGAAGCCGTGGAGCGCCTGAGCCGGGTGGGCTACGACCAGACGCTCGGATACCTGGAAGGCGGTATCGAAGCCTGGAAAGCTTACGGCGGAGAGCTGGAAACGATGGAGACCATCAAGGCGGATAATTTCGGACGTGCGCTGGCCAACGGCCAGGTGGAGGCGATACTCGACGTACGGAAGCCGGGAGAATTTGAGAAGGGGCATCTGGAAGACGCTCGCTCACTTCCCCTGGCGACCCTCAATGAAGCCATGGGCTCCCTCGATCAGGATACCACCTACCACCTCCACTGTGGTAGTGGGTACCGCTCCACTATTGCCGGTAGTTTGCTGAAGGCCCGCGGCTACCACAAGATTGTGAACGTACAGGATAAGGTAGCGGATATTCTGGCCCAGGAGGCCACTTCCTGATCTTGGTATTATGCGAATTTTCCGATGGCTACCCTTTCCGGATCAGTACGGACGCCAGGGATTTCGGGCCGACTTCATCGCCGGTCTAACCCTTAGTGTTTTATTGGTCCCCCAGGCCATGGCCTACGGAATGTTGGCCGGCGTGCCGGCCGTATACGGACTGTATGCGGCCCTGGTGCCCATGCTGGTATACACCTTGCTGGCCAGTACGCCGCACGTATCCGTCGGGCCAACGGCCCTCGCGTCCTTGCTCTGCCTCAACGGGCTTTCCGGACTGGCGGAGCCGGGCTCCACGGAATACCTCCGCTACGCCATCGTCCTGGCGGCGATGACCGGACTGATTCAGGCGGCACTCGGGTTGCTACGGCTGGGGGCCATCGGAAGCCTGCTGAGTCGGCCCGTTCTCTCCGGCTTTGTATCCGCCGCGGCGGTGTTGATTATGCTCTCCCAGATTGACGTCCTTTTGGGCATCGAACTTGGTTCGGGTTCAATGTTCCACGAGAGTCTTTGGGCCCTGGTGACTAACCTTGGTTCCGTTGACTGGAACACGGCGTTCCTCGGGTTTGGTAGCCTGGGGGTACTCCTGCTGGGTAAACGCTGGCTACCCGCCAGCTTCCCGACGATGCTGGTGCTCATTGCCGTGACGACCCTGGCGCTGTGGTGGTCCGGTGGCCGGTGGGGGATCGCTACGGTGGGGGAAGTCCCCTCGGGATTTCCGGGCCTTAGTCTGCCCCGGGCGGATGCGGGACTGTTCTGGGGGCTGCTCCCCACGGCGATTGTTCTGGCCCTGATTAGCTTCATCGAAAGCTTTTCGATCGGCAAGACCTTCGGGCCGCGCTACGATTACTACCGGGTGCTGCCCAACCGGGAATTGTGGGCACTGGGCCTGAGCAAGCTGGCGGGAGCCTTTTTTCAGGCGATTCCGACCTCGGCCAGTTTCAGCCGCTCTGCCGTCGTGGAAAGTATCGGGGCGAAGAGTCCCCTCAGCGGAATGGTGGCGGTGATGGTACTGGGATTGGTCTTGCTTTTCCTTACGCCCCTGTTTGAGTACCTGCCGATTCCCGTGCTGGCGGCGATCATCATTTATTCGGTGCGCAACCTTTTTGATTGGCGGGAAATGCGGCGGCTGTGGCATTTGTCGCGCAAGGAGTTTGTCATCCTCCTCATCACCTGTTTGTTCACCCTGTTCGCGGGGCTGCAGTATGGCGTGTTGGGTGGCGTGGTGCTGTCGCTCATCTTTACGTTCATCCGGGCGGCGAGACCTCACCTGGCCGAGCTCGGCCGCATTCCGGGCACCCACGCCTTCCGCAACCGGAAGCGATTTCCCGAAGCGGAGATTGACCCCCGGATGCTCATCGTCCGCTTCGACGCCGAGCTCTACTTCGGGAATGCGGATTACTTCCGGCAGGAACTGGAAAAGCTCGTAGAACAACGGGGAGAAGAACTCCGGGCAGTCATCATCGATGCCCACACCATCAATGACCTGGACACCAGTGGCCTGTTTGCGCTGGAGCAGTTCCAGGAAACGCTCCAGGCCAGAAAAACGCCCCTGTACCTGTGCGGTATGATCGGTCCGGTCCGGGACATGCTCTACAAATCGGGCCTGATGGCCCGAATGGGGGCGGATCGCCACTTCCTGTCCATCCAGGCGGCACTGGACTACATTAATAGCGACGAAAACCGCTACGACTGGGACCGGCCGGCCCTCCAGCACGACTAGGCACCCAGTCTGGTGGTCTGAAAAAAAGTTCACAAAAAGGCGGATTTTAACACTGCTTGGTTGGCGGGCCGCGAAAGTGGAACTTGCTCCAAACATTCCCCCCCGGTAAGGCCGTTAGGGGAGCAGAAACCCAATTGTGCATTAGGCGGCCAATTAACCAAATGAAACCATGCCGCCCCAAAAACCAACTGCATTATGACTAAGCTATCTTTTGGATGGGTTGCCATCCTCGGTCTCTTCGTGCTAGGATTTTCCGCTTGTGATGACGATGACCCCGTAGTAAACGAACCTCAGACGCTCTCCGAACTGGTGGCCGACGACGATCGCTTCACCACCCTGCTGGGAGCATTGGAATCCACCGGTCTGGATTTCACGCTGAATCAACCCGGGCCCTACACCGTCTTTGCTCCCACCGACGCCGCCTTTACGGCCTCCGGCGTGGACCTGACGGCCCTGAGCACGGATGAGCTGCGTAACGTACTGCTCTACCACGTGGTGAGCGGAGCCATTCTTCCTTCCAACAACATTCAGGAAGGCATCACGAGCGTAACCAGCGCCAACGCCACGGGTCCGAATGACACCCAGCTGTCCCTGCTGGTGGAGCGGACGGGAAGTGACATCAACGTCAACGGACTGAACGTCACCGAAGCCGATATTGAAGGTTCTAATGGCGTCATTCACGTGATTGACAACGTATTGCTGCCCCCCACGGTAGTGGACCTGGCCGCCAGCGTGACGCCGCTGTCTTCCCTGGTGGACGCCATTGGTGCTGCCGCCGACATTGACGCCAGTACCACCGTTGCCGGCGCCCTGAGTGGTGACGGTCCCTTCACGGTGTTTGCTCCCGATAATACGGCCTTTGCCGCTGCTCCCAGCGGACTGAGCGCCGAGCAACTGCGCGACGTACTGCTTTACCACGTCGTGAGCGGAAACGTGCGTTCTGACGCCATCCCCGCTTCGGCCCCGACCCTCAATGGGGAGGAACTGAGCTTCTCCGGCACGACCATTACCACCACGAGTGGCCAGACGGTCAACATTACCTTTACGGACATTCAGGGCACCAACGGTGTAGTACACCTGATCAACGCCGTAATGGTCCCCGGTGACCTCTAAACCGACGGATAACGGAATAATTTTCCCTACGACGGATGAAGACACAGCTCTTCATCCGTCGTTTTCGTTATACCCTTGCCCGAACCCCTGATCAGATTAATTAATCCGTAACTTTGGCGCCCCAAAATTTGTGTATGCACCGTTTATTTCTCCTGGCCGGTGGCCTGGCCCTCCTGCTCTCCTTTGGTTGTAATCTGAACGATGACGATGGCCCCGTAGGACCGCAGTTCAGCACCATGGCCGAGCTCATTCAGAATAGTGAAGACTTCACGGTCCTGGAACGTATCCTGGAACGCACCAACTTTACCGAAACCTTTGAAGTTGGGGGATTTACGGTTTTTGCCCCAACCGACGCGGCCTTCGCGGCGGCGAACTTCGACCCCGAAGCGCTGGACACCCTTGAACTGGAAAATATCCTGCGGTACCACATTCTGCCCAGTGCCTTTCGGCCCTCGAACAGTTTCCTGGATGGTCAACTCTATCTGGAGACGGCCAACAGCGATAGTCCGAACGAGGAGCCGGTGGTGCTTTTCCTGGAGAAGGACGGAGATGAAATTACCCTCAACAACGGGGTGGAGATTATTGATGCCGATCGGCAGGCCAGTAATGGCGTGGTGCACGTGATCGACTTTCCGCTGACGCCCCCCACCGTGGCGGATCTGATCAATTTCAATCCCCTGCTGAGTGAACTGGCGGCGGCCGTGCCCGGAGCGGCAAACATCAGTGACACCCTGACGGTGGAGGATGTACTGCGGGGGGATGGCCCCCTGACGGTTTTTACCCCCCTCAACGAAGGATTTGCGGATGCCCCGGATTTGACGCCATCAAGCTTGCGCGAAGTGCTGCTTTATCACGTGGTTACCGGGCGGAACGTGAAGTTCGATGACTTCCCCGGCACCCTGACCAGCGAACAGGGAGACCTGATCGTTTTCAACGGCGCGGCGATCAGTACCTCCAGCGATCAGGTGCTCAACCTGATTTTTGAGGACGTGCAGGGCACCAACGGCATCATCCACCTGGTGGACGAGGTGATGGTACCCGACGATATTTAGGGGCTCCCTGGAAATCTCCTGGCACCTGCACTCCGTTGCATTTTTGGTGATCAGCAAGCCCGGCGAGCATTGCGGGACTGCGTGGCATTGCCCGGTAAATGTTGGTCTTACTGGGAGCCATTAAACTTCTTTCGGAAAAAGGCGTTATCTTTGCCACAACAAGGCCGTAAAAAGCACCAAGAGGGAATCGTTCAGGTTCCCTCTTTTTTGTGTCCCTAACCGACTAATCTGGCGAGGACGCAGGTGCCATGCGCCACCAAAAAAGCCATGAGACGCCGATGGAAGGACGGATCACCGAAATGCTGGAAGAGTTTTTTACCCTCAACGAAGAGTTTGGGGATTGCTTCGTGGTGGACATCAACCACAGCAATACCAAGCTGGACGTTTACGTAGACAGTGATTCGGGAATGACCTTTCGTAAGTGTCAGCGCATCTCGCGCTTTCTGGAGGGCTACCTCGATGAGGCTAAACCGCTGGGGGAGAAATACACCCTCAACGTGAGCAGCCCCGGAGTGGATCGTCCGCTGAAGTTTTTTCGGCAGTACCAGAAAAACGTCGGGCGAACCCTGGAGGTAACCACCACGGAAGGCGAGAAATTCAAGGGTACGCTCACCGAGGCGACCCCGGATGCCATCAAACTGGAGGCCAAGGTGCGCCGCCAGGAAGGTAAACGAAAGAAAACCGTGGTGGAAGAGGTGGAAATTGACTTTTCGGCCATCAAAAAATCAATTGTAAAAATCAGTTTTTAACGCTTATGAATCTCGTTGAAACGTTCAAGGAGTTCAGCTCCGGAAAAGCCATCGACAGCCCCACCATGGTGCGGGTACTCGAAGACGTGTTCCGTACCCTGATCAAGAAGAAGTTCACCACCGACGATAACTTTGAAATCATCGTCAACGCCAACAAGGGTGACCTCGAATTGTGGCGTCGCCGGGAAATCGTTCCCGACGGTGAAGTGACCGATGAGCTGTCAGAAATTTCTCTGACCGAGGCCCTGGCGGTAGACGAAGACTACGAGATCGGGGAAGACTGCTACGAGCGTCTTTACCTGGAAGACTTCGGCCGGCGTTCCATCATGGCGGCCCGCCAGACCCTGATCAGCCGGATCATGGACCTGGAGAAAGACGAACTCTACCGCAGCTACACCGAGCGGGTAGGGGAACTGGTACTGTGCGAAGTGCAGCAGATTCTCAAGCGGGAAATTCTCGTGATCGACGACGCCAACGGCCGTGAATTGGTCATGCCCCGCACGGAAACCATCCGGGGGGACTACTTCCGCAAGGGCGACATGGTACGCGGTATCATCAAGGAAGTCGAAATGCGGAACAACAACAATCCCGTGGTGATTGTGTCCCGCACCGACGAGCGCTTCCTGGCCAAGCTGATGGAGCAGGAAGTTCCCGAAATCGAAGACGGGCTCATTACCATCAAGGGCATCGTGCGCATTCCCGGAGAACGCGCCAAGGTGGCCGTGGAGAGCTACGATGACCGCATTGACCCCGTTGGGGCCTGTGTGGGGATGAAGGGCTCCCGGATTCACGGCATCGTCCGTGAACTGAACCAGGAGAACATCGACGTTATTCCCTACACCACCAACACTTCGCTCTACATCCAGCGTTCGCTCACCCCGGCACGGGTGACGAACATCGACCTGGATATGGAGGGACGCCGGGCCAAGGTGTACCTGGAACCCGATCAGGTGAGTCTGGCCATCGGTAAGGGCGGAACGAACATCAAGCTGGCCAGCCGGTTGGTAGAGTTCGAGATCGACGTTTACCGAAACAACGAAATTGAAATTGACGATGTCGACCTGGATGAATTCAAGGACGAGATCGAAATCTGGGTACTGGATGCCTTCAAGTCCATCGGTTGCGATACGGCACGTGCGGTATTGGAACTGAGCACGGAGGACCTGGTACGACGTACGGATCTTGAAGAAGAAACCGTAGTGGAAGTGGTGAAAATTCTCGCCGCTGAATTTGACGACGTACAGTAAGCAGCTCCACGGATAGTTGTCCGGCCAGCACTGAAAAAGCCCTCCGGAGGGCAAATCATACGGCCGTGCAACTATCCCATATGCTGGCTTGTTGTTTTTAGGTACTGGTCTTAGCCGGTAAGGCTAAGGTTTTGTTACCTCTGTTCCTTATCTTTGCAACACTTTCGGAAAGTGTTTCGAAATTTTCCTCCCAAAGCGGTGGCAAAGAGAGGAGACCCCCGGCAATTTAGGGTAGTTCTAAATCGCCCCGCGGCAGCACACCGCGGTTAAACATCGGCGTGCTTAAAGAATCGAATGAGTAAACAACTAATTAAAGTAGCGAAAGAACTTAACGTGGCGACCTCGACAATTGTCGAGTTCTTGTCCGAGAAGGGTTTCGAGATCGACAATAAGCCGAACGCGAGACTCAATGCGGACATGGTGGATCAGGTGCATCAAGAATTCGCCAAGGCGTTATCTGATAAGAAGAAGGCTAATGCTCTGGAGTTTAATACTCGCCCTTCTAATACGCCTCCCCCCCCACCACCGCCCCCGGTTCCCGGTCGCTCCGTTCCTCCGCCGCCCCCACCTCCTCCGGTGAGCAGCACTCCACCGCCACCACCACCGCCACCCAAGGCGGAGCCGGTGCAGGAGGCACCGAAGGCTGAACCGGCTCCCGCTCCGGAAGCTCCGGCGGAAAAGCCCGCCGCAGAGGAGAAAAAGGTGCCCGGACTGAAAGTGGTCGGCAGCATCGATCTCGATGCGGCGAAGAAGCCAGCCAAAAAACCGGAGGCCAAAGCACCGAAGAAGCCCGAACCCGCGGCTCCGAAAGAAGAACCCAAGCCCCAGGCTAAGGAAGAACCCAAGTCGCCCCCTCCGGCAGAACCCAAGACTACCAAGGGTACTGCGGCACCGGAAGACAAGACGCCCAGCACTTCCCCGGCAGCGCCTTCCAGCGGACGCGTAATTGAGGCCAACGCCCCCAACCTGCGTGGCCTGAAGGTGCTCGGCAAGATTGACATCAAGAAGCCCGAGAAGAAATCCAGCAACAAGTCTGGTTCGGATGGCGGACAGGATGGCAACCGCCGTAAGCGCAAGCGTAAGAAGATTACTACCGGTCCTTCTCAGGGAGGACGCGGACGCTCCGGCTCCGGAGGTGGCAATAACCGTGGCCGCAACAACGAGCCCCGGGAGGTTTCCGCCAAGGAAATTGAAGATAAGATCAAGGCCACCATGGCCCGCCTGCAGGGCGGTGGCGGAAAGAAAAAACGCCAGCGTCAGCGCCGGGATAACCGGGAGCGTATTCGTGAACGTCAGGAAGCCCTCGAGGCAGAACGCACCACGGACAAGCTCCAGGTAACGGAATTCATTACCGCCCAGGAGCTCGCCAACATGATGGACGTCGGCGTGGGTGACGTAATCATGGCCTGTATGAACGCCGGTGTGATCGTATCGATCAACCAGCGCCTCGACGCCGAGATCATTGAACTGGTGGCCGAGGAGTTTGAACACGAAGTGGAGTTCATTACCGCCGAGGAAGACGTCGAAGAGGAGGAAGTCTACGAAGACGATCCCGAAGACCTGCAGCCACGGCCGCCCATCGTGACCGTCATGGGCCACGTTGACCACGGTAAAACCTCGTTGCTGGACTACATCCGTAACGCTGCCGTAACCGAGGATGAGGCCGGTGGTATCACCCAGCACATCGGTGCGTACGAGGTGACCCTGGAGGACAAGAAGAAGATTACCTTCCTGGATACTCCGGGTCACGAGGCCTTTACGGCCATGCGTGCTCGTGGTGCCAAGGTGACGGACATCGCGGTGATCATCATCGCGGCGGACGACGACATCATGCCCCAGACGAAGGAAGCCATCAGCCACGCCGAAGCGGCGGGCGTACCGATGATCTTCGCCATCAACAAGATCGATAAACCCGGAGCCAACCCCGATAAGATCAAGGGGGAACTAGCCACCATGGGCTACCCGATCGAAGAGTACGGTGGTAAGTACCAATCGCAAGACATCTCCGCCCTGAAGGGTATCGGTATTGACGATCTGCTCGAAAAGATCATGCTTGAGGCCGAAATCCTGGAACTCAAAGCCAACCCCGACCGCCCGGCAGTTGCTACCATCGTGGAAGCCTCGCTGGAGAAGGGCCGTGGATACGTAACCAAGGTGATCGTTCAGCACGGTACACTGCGGATTCAGGACATCATCGTTGCCGGTGAGAACAGCGGCCGTGTACGGGCGATGTTCAACGAGCGCAACAAACGGGTCAAAGAAGTGAAGCCCGGTAGTCCGACACTGCTGCTCGGTCTGGACGGAGCTCCGCAGGCCGGTGAGGTACTGAAGGTGATGGACAGCGAACAGGAGGCCCGCCAACTGGCCAGCCGCCGCGCCCAGATCGCCCGCGAACAGGCCAACCGTGCCGCCAAGCGGATCTCCCTCGACGAAATCGGTCGCCGTCTGGCCTTGGGTAACTTTAAGGAACTCAACCTCATCGTCAAGGGTGACGTGGACGGTTCCGTAGAGGCCCTGTCCGACTCGCTGATCAAGCTCTCCCAGGAAACCGTTCAGGTGAACGTGATCCACAAGGCCGTAGGTCAGATCATCGACTCCGATATTCTGCTGGCTACGGCTTCGGACGCCATCATCGTCGGCTTCCAGGTACGCCCCAGTGGTTCCGCCCGGAAACTGGCCGAACGCGAAGGCGTGGAGATCAAGACCTACTCCATCATCTACGAAGCGATCGAAGAGATCAAATCGGCCATCGAAGGCATGTTGGAGCCCACCAAGGAAGAACGCACCACCTGCCAGGTGGCCGTTCGGGAAACCTTCAAGATTTCCAAGGTGGGTACCATCGCCGGTTGCTACGTCGAAGAAGGAAAGATCACCCGCAACACCCTGGTTCGGGTCATTCGCGACGGTATCGTCGTCTACCCGCTCAAGGAAGGCGTAACTGGCGAACTGGCCAGCCTGAAACGATTCAAGGATGACGTGAAGGAAGTTCGCGCCGGCATGGAATGCGGTATGAACATCAAAAACTTCAACGACATCAAGGAAGGCGATATCATCGAAGGATACGAAATCGTCGAAATCAAGCAGAAGATGAGTCTCTAAACGGAGACCCCACTGCCTGCCCCAAAAGCCCGTCCCGGTTTCGCCAGGACGGGCTTTTTCTTTGGGCTAACTGCCTAACCTATGCGTAGAATGTGGAGTGTTGCTCCCGTGAACCGTTATCTTAAACCCCGAAAAACCATTACCATGTGCGGACGCTACAGCATCGTCATCGATGAAGCAAAACTTCGGGAACAGTTCGGCCGGCAACTGCAGTTGCCGGTCGCGGGCCTTTCCAAGAATTACAACGTGGCCCCGACCCAGCAGGGAGCGGTGATCACGGATCGGCATCCCGACCGGGTGGAAGCGTTTCGGTGGGGGCTGGTGCCCTTCTGGGCCAAGGACCTGAAGATTGGTGCCCGAATGATCAACGCCCGCAGTGAAGGCATTGAGGAGAAGCCCAGCTTCCGGAAGCCGATCCGGTCCCGCCGGTGCCTGGTGCTGGGAGACAGCTTCTACGAGTGGAAGAAAACACCCGAAGGAAAAGTTCCTCACCGCATTCTGCCGGCCGATGGCCGGCTGCTCGTCATGGCCGGCATCTGGGAGCAATGGACCCCAAAATCGGAGCCCGACGCCGCGCCCGTGTTCACTTACTCCATCATCACCGGCGCCCCTAACCGGGAAATGGCCCCCATCCACGACCGGATGCCCATGTTGCTCCTCGACGAGGCCGCTCAGAGCCAGTGGCTGGATACCCAGGCACCACTGGACGACATCCTTGGCCTCCTCACCACCCCCCCCGACGGGACGCTAGAAGCCTACCCCGTTTCCTCCCGGGTAGGCAACGTGCGCAACAACGGCCCGGAATTACACCAGCCGCTTTAGGGTAAAGAAATATATTTGCCCCACACCCTCCCATCATGCAAGCAGCCTATCGCATCCTTCCCGCCACGGAGGCGGACCACGCCACCATCCAACGGATTGCGCACCAGACCTGGCCCGATACCTTCGGAGATATCCTCTCCCCGGAGCAGATCGCGTATATGCTGGACATGATGTACAGTCAGGAGGCCATCCGGGAGCAGGTGGCCAAAGGCCACGTATTCCTGCTTATCCTGGAAGCGAGTCCGGAAGCAGCGGAGGCAGTGCCGGGAGCCCGGCAAACCCGCTACGCTCCCGTCGGCTACGCCAGCTACCAGTTCGATTACCTGCCCGATACGTGTAAGCTGCACAAAATTTATCTGCTGCCCAGCACCCAGGGGAAGGGTTTCGGTAAGGCACTTATCCTGAAGGTAGCCGATATCGCCCGCCGGGCGGGACAAAAAATCCTGCGCCTGGACGTCAACTACCAGAACCGGGCCATCGGCTTTTATGAATACCTGGGCTTCGTCAAAGTCGGTCGCTTCGACACCGACATTGGCAACGGCTACCTCATGGAGGACTGGCAAATGGAAATGCCCCTGACCAATTCATAACAACCCCAAACACCGCAGCCCATGCGAGTCATCATTCAGCGCGTTGCGCACGCCTCGGTAACCATCGAGGGAAACATTTCGGGAGCCATCGAGGCAGGACTACTCATCCTGGTGGGCATCGAGGAAGCCGATACGGAAGAAGACATTGAGTGGCTGTGCGGCAAGATCAGCCGGATGCGCATCTTCGGTGACGAGGAGGGTAAGATGAACCGCAGCGTCGTCGACGTCGATGGCGGGCTACTGGTTGTTTCCCAGTTCACCCTTTTTGCCAGCACCAAGAAGGGGAACCGACCGGGCTTTACCCGCAGCGCACCGCCACCGGTTGCCATTCCGCTCTACGAGCAATTCGTCAAAACCCTTTCCTTTGTGGCGGGCCGGCCGGTGGCCACCGGAGAATTCGGGGCGGACATGAAAGTGGAACTACTCAACGACGGGCCGGTTACGATCTGGATGGACTCCAAAAACCGCGAGTGATGAACCTGAAAATTGAACGAGGAGATATTTACCGGGCCCTGGTAATCGGCCTACTCTACGCCCTGCTCCGCACGGGGATGACCTACTGGCGGGAAGAAGCGGCGACGATGGACCTGGTGTCCTTCCTGGGGCACCTGCTCATCGGGGCGGTCATCAGCCTGGTGCTGGGTATACTGTTTCCGAAGATGAAGTAGGGTCTAGGGGTAGGCTGTTCCGTGAATTAATCCTTTGGCCATCAAGTCCTTGAATTTTCCAGTAGCGGCAAGGCATGCCTTGCCGCTACCATCTGCCCCTCTGAACTGCCGCGATTCCGCAGGAATCGCCGATGAAACCTCACGGAACAGCCTAGGTCTAGGGGATTGGAATCCATTTTACCTCCCCGATGGGCGGGAGCCTTGCTTCCCGGTCGAGGTAGGGGTAGCGAACGCCGGTGAGGTAAAGCCCCTCCGGAGGGGCGAGGCGAAAGTGCTCGGACCGGGTCTGGGTCTGGAGGACCCGGGTAAAATCCTCTTCCGACAGGCGCCCGGTGCCGACCTGAAACAGATGATGGACCAGCAGCCGAATCATACCCCGCAAGAAGCGATTGGCAACGAAGCGGAACCGGTAGCGGTCTCCGGCGCCGTTGCGGAAGAGGGTGGCTTGCCGAAAATGAACGAGGGTGGTATTGTGACGATCCGGGGCTTTACACAGCGCCCGGTAGTCTTCGTGAGTCAGGAGCAGCGGAAGGACCTGGGCGACGCGCGCGGGTGCAAAGTTGGTCAGGTCAAATTGCCCGCTGCCGCGGTCCAGCCAGGCATCGGGGGAGCCGTGGAGGAGGTAGTCGTAGGTGCGCTCAGTGGCGTCGAAGCGGGCCTGGGCGTTGTCGGGGACGGAGTGTACGTCCCGCAGCGCAATGTCCCGCGGGAGCTGCTTGTTGACGAAAAAGAGGTAGTTGTCGGGCAGGGGTTCTTCCGTGCGCAGGTAAGCGTAGAACTGGGTGGCGTGCACCCCGGCGTCCGTCCGTCCACACCCGCCGAGGATGACGTTCCGGCCGTGGACCCGACTGAGCAAATCCTCGACGGTTTGCTGCACGGTGATGAGGTCGCCGGGCTGGCGTTGCCAGCCCCGGTAGGCGCTGCCGTCGTAGGCAAGTTCTAGAAAGTAATGCTGAATGGTGATCTGCTTCGGTGGAAAGACGAAGGTACGCGATCCACGGGGCTTGTGGCGATGGCGAGTGGGGTAGGCCGGGGGCCAGAGCTCCCGTCTAGATGTAGGGTGTTTCGTGAATTAATCCTTTGGCCATCAAGTCCTTGAATTTTCCAGTAGCGGCAAGGCATGCCTTGCCGCTACCATCTGCCCCTCTGAACTGCCGCGATTCCGTAGGAATCGCCGATGAAACCTCACGGAACACCCTACGTCTGGATGGCACCCGGGCTAATCCTGGCATCCTGCGCTCCGTCGCCCTGATTATTTTTTGAAGGCAGTGGTAAGATTTTTAAGCAGATGCAATCGAAGGGTAAATACCACTAAAAAAGGATCGGCTTACGGCCGATTCCGCAAAACACAACGTCATGAAAACCCTCCAATTGCTCTGCTTTCTGTTGCTGACCAGCATGCTCACCGCCCAGCAAAGCGTGCGGATTGATTTTAGTCCGGGCGCACCGGGCGACTACGACCTGATGCTCCGGGACAACCTGGAACGCAGCGGTTTTCGTGCCTTCATTAACTACGGTGAAAGAACGGACGCGAGTGATTTTATCCTGCAGTATAGGTTGGAAGACTTGAAAAGGCCCAGTCCGACACGGCATCGACTGCAGCTAACTCTGCTTGACGGAAAGGGGAACGTACTAAAACAGGGGTCGGCGAAAGTTAATGCGGAGAATAATCCGGGCCTGGGCATTTGCCGGGGGTTGGAGGACCTGTTTGATTACCGCCTTAACTGTGCTGACTGCAAACAGTACCCCCTGGTGACAACCTTCAATGTTGAGTATTCGGTTAATAAGGTTGACTCTGCGGCCTACCTGATCGTTGCTTTTGGGCATGGTCTCAGAAAGCATGCCGGTATGAGGAAAGGGTTCCTCCGTAAGGCTGAGCAGTACCTTGATGGTTTTTCCTTTTATTTTTTGGAGGCCAACTATGAAGTTCCGGCGGCTGGCTATACGTATAAGGGACCCGCAATCATCGGTTGGCTCTCTGGGCACGAAACCCCCGGAGTGCAGGAGGAACTGAAGGTGATTCCCGTGCACTTCGAGCTGGAGGTTGAGTTAGAACTCACGATGGGGGGTGACGGAAAATAGCCGTCGTTATTCCTCCCCGGAGGGTAAGAGGGCCACGGCGAGGAAGAAAATGGGGTCGAGGACATCCACTTCCTCGGCAATCTGCGGGCGCTCGCGGGCGGAAAGGATCATCTTTCCTTTCCGCTCCGTGGAGATGCGAAGATCGAGGCCATTGGCGCCGGTAAAGTGTTCCAGTAACCACCGCTCCACTTCTTCGGCACTGTCCGGGTGCCAGGAAATTTCGAGCTCCTGGCTAAATTCCTTAGCTCGTAGGGGGAGTGTCGGGTCGTCGACCCAGGGGTCCTGGCCACGGAGCTGCCGGTTGAGGTCGTACTCCCGCACGCCGCCCAGACCAACGTCCACCTTCCCGGCGGGGGTGCGGAAGAGTCCAAAGTCGGCGATAAACGGCTCCGAGGCTTCGGGAGTGTACAAATCCAGTTGGATGAGGACTTCCTGAAAGGCACTCAGGTCATCCGCCCGGAGGGCGGTCAGTACGGGCGCTTCAACGGAACGCTCTTGCGTCAGTTCGGAAGTGCAGCTGCCGGTGAACAGGCCCGTGAAGGCGAGCATCAGTAGGGACAGGTAAGACTTGAGCATGGGTAAAGGGTTTTATGCCGGGTAAAGGGGCGGCCTCAGGCCGCCCGCTCGGCAAGGCCGGCGAAGAAGATGGTTCCGTTTTCCCGTAGGGCGATCCGCAGGGCCAGGGATTGGCTTCCTTTGAAATTCTGGATGAGCCAGTGGCGGAGGCGGTTCTCCTCGTTGGGTTCAAAAAGCAGCTCAATGGTCGAATGCCAGGCTCTGGTGGGCAGCAAGTCCGCGGGGTCTGCTACGTCGGCGCTGGAAATCATCAGGTTTTCGGTGAGGAAATCCAGGGCCAGGTCTCCCGCCTCGTCGATGAAAAGACGAACCTCTCCCGCGCCGTAGTGGCTGGGGTCCGTATGGGTTGATTCATCGAAGAGGTTGATGTCCGCCAGACGGGCGGAAAATTCCGCCAGCTCATTGGTCCCCAGAACTTTGTCTTCGGACTGGGCTACGGGTTGAGAAGGTTCCAGGAGGTCGCGTTCGCAGGCAAAAAAGCCGATGGCGATTAAGACCAGAAGTAACAGATAGACAGGTTTCATGGTAATTCTAGTTTGGGGTTAAAAAGCAGCAGATCAATAAAGTCGCAAAAAGAAGGCTGTACGGATAATCAATAGGATTCCAAAGTAGGGGGCCGTGGTGGTTAGGAACGATAATTATGGACGGATCGCCACTTGGCGTGGATGAAAGACCAGGGAGAGGGCACGGATCAGGGGAGGGTGGGAGCAAATCCAGGCTTTGCGCAAACGGCTCCCGGCTGCGGTATGGTGAGGAGACCCGGTAATGTGTCCTTTTACGACAGTCTGGGTCCGGACGGTCAATTTAATTCCCCATTCTGCGTTCAAAGCCCTAATTTCCCAATCGAAAACCCCCGCTCACTATGCACGTCGCCATTATTGGCAACGGGATCGCCGGAGTAACCGCAGCCCGCTGGCTGCGCAAGCTTGACGATGCCGTTCAGATTACGCTCATCTCCGCCGAAACCGAATACTTCTTTTCCCGCACCGCGCTCATGTACGCCTACATGGGCCACATGCGGTGGGAGGACCTGATGCCCTACGAGCCCTTCTTTTGGGAGAAGAACCGCATCGAGCTGAAGAAGGCCTACGTCGAGCGAGTACTGACGACCGAGAAAAAACTCAAGTTCGGCGACGGCACCACGATGCCCTACGACAAACTGGTGCTGGCCGTGGGCTCCACCTGGAACAAGTTTGGCTGGCCGGGGCAGGACCTGGAGCGGGTACGGGGCATGGTGAGCGCCCAGGACCTGCAGTACCTCGAAGAACATACCCACGAGATTGAGCGAGGAGTGATCGTCGGGGGCGGATTGATTGGGATTGAGCTGGCGGAGATGCTGCACAGCCGCCACATCCCGGTGACCATCCTGATCCGGGAGCCCAGCTACTGGAGCGGTGCACTGCCGCCGGAAGAAAGCCGGATGGTGAGTCGGCACATCCGTCATCACGGATTCGATTTGCGGGAGAATACGGAACTGGACACCATCCACGATGACGGCAGCGGCGCCGCCGGCGCCGTGACCACCAAAGATGGCGAGCGCATTGAGTGCCAGTACGTCGGCCTCACGGCCGGCGTTCACCCGAACATCGACTTCCTGCGGGATGCCGACGGCCTGGAACTCGGGCGGGGCATCAAGGTGAACGGCTTCCTGGAAACTTCCGTGGCCGACGTCTACGCCATCGGCGATTGCGCCGAAATTCAGGAGCCGCGGCCGGGCCGCCGCCCCGTGGAGGCCATCTGGTACACCGGCCGCATGATGGGCGAGACCGTCGCCTACAACGTCCTTGGCCGCCAGCACGCCTACGACCCCGGCATCTGGTTCAACTCCGCCAAGTTTCTGGACCTGGAGTACCAGGTTTACGGGGAAGTCCCGGCCAAAGGCCGGGAGGGACTGGCCACCCTCTACTGGGAACACCACGACGGCGAGAAGGCCGTGCGCATCAACTACGAGGAAAGTGACGGCACCGTCCGGGGCTTCAACCTGATGGGCATCCGCTACCGCCACGAAGTGTGTGAGAAGTGGATCCGCGAGAACACCCACGTGGAAACGGTCTTGCAAAATCTCGGTCTGGCCAACTTTGATCCCGAATTCTACGAAGAGTATGAGGAAGAGGTCGTCAAGCTGTACAACCAGCAGACGGGCAATAACCTCCAGTTGAAGCAAAAACGCGGCCTCTCCGCCGCCATCCGCTTCCTCCGTCGCCGTGGCCAATCCTAAACCCTGAATCCTAAATCCTCAGTCCTTCATCCTCCACCCTCCCCCTCCATGCCTTCTACCAGCACTAAGAAATCTACGCTCCAGTACCTTGGTCTCGCCCTCTTCGCGGTGGCGTTACTGATCTTCACGGCCATGCCGGGAATCGACGATTACCAGCTCACCGAAGAAGCTCTGCTGGGCCCCTTTGAGTCGGAACTCCATCAGGAGGCGCTCCGGATGGCGGCCAGTCAGACGGGCGTGCTGGACCAGGCCTACGAAACCACCTTCGGCCTCGAGCGGGCGCTGAAGCAAACCTACTCCAACGCCCAGTTCATCATCAACCGGGACATTGACGAGAACGGCGTGCCGGAGGGAAAGCAACGCTGGGAGGTGGAGTTGCCCGACTGGAAGTTCAAGAGCGAAATCACCAACTGGACCAAGACCGCTTCCGTCGGTCCGGTGGTCAGTAATCCCTGGATGTGGTTCCTGCTCACGATCGGCCTCGGGGCGCTGGGCGGATTGCTTTACATCATCCCGAAGTTTAGTGCCCCGGCGGGCATCAAGCACGATCACATTTACCACAATCAGCTCACCAAGGGGCTGGACCTGAGCTGGCGGACCTTCTTCGTGACCGCCACGGTCATTGGCGTGTTGGCCTACGGGGTGTCCTACATGGACGACAGCTACTTCTGGCCCGCGGTGACGGCGGGCATCGCCGTGCTCATTCTTTTACTGGTGCTGATCGTACAGCGCTCGTGGGGGCGGGAGCCCCGCGATGCGGGGCCGGAGGGCATCAGCGGTTACCTGGGCATTTTCTTCGGGATCTACCTGATCGGTTTCTACGTGTTGCTCTACTGGGCCAGCCACCACATCGTGGCCTGGGTACACATGGTGGATCCGATTTCCCGTATGCTGAGTGGCAACGGTGCGAGTCAGTGGTTCCTCTACGGACTGATGTATACCTTCATCATCCTCGTGATGGGGGTCCGGATGATCTCCAAGTACCGACACAACAAGTACCAGATGTTGCGCACGGGCTCGGTGATGTTCTTCCAGACGGCCTTCGCCTTCTTGATTCCGGAAATTCTGGTGGCGCTCAACAAGCCCTGGTACGACTTCAAAAATATTTGGCCACTGGACTACGACTTCTTCTTCGGCTGGCAGCTGGACCAGTTCCAGAGTGCCGGTGCAGTGGGGCTCTTCATGCTCTTCTGGGGCATTCTGCTGGTCATCGTCGGCGTGCCCCTGATGGTGCACCTCGTCGGCAAGCGCTGGTACTGCAGCTGGGTCTGTGGTTGTGGCGGACTGGCGGAAACCATGGGGGACCCCTTCCGGCAACTCAGCGACAAAAGCCTGCGGGCCTGGAAATTTGAGCGCTGGATCATCCACGGGGTGCTGGTGGCCGCCGTCGTGATGACGGGCATGACGCTGTATTCCTACTTCGGAGGCAGCAGTCAGGTACTCGGCTTCGAGACGGGTAAGGTGCAGAAATGGTACGGCTTTCTCATTGGCGCCGGCTTCGCCGGCGTGGTCGGGACGGGCTTCTACCCCCTGATGGGTAACCGCGTCTGGTGCCGCTTCGGTTGCCCGCTGGCTGCCTACCTCGGCCTGGTGCAGCGCTTCCAGAGCCGCTTCCGCATCACCACCAACGGCGGTCAGTGCATCAGCTGCGGTAACTGCTCCACCTACTGCGAAATGGGCATTGACGTGCGCCACTACGCCCAGCGGGGGCAAGATATCGTGCGGGCCAGTTGCGTGGGCTGCGGGGTGTGCGCGGCCGTGTGCCCGCGGGGTGTACTCCGCCTGGAGAACAGCAGCGAAGACATCAGTGAGCGCGCCGCCGCCGAGCGGGTCATCCACATCCGGGAGGGGGAGGAAGTGGGGATTCTTTGATATTTGAAATGTGGTGTTTGATGTTTGATGTAGGGGGAGGGGCATTGGCGCTAGGTTGGTGGTATCTGCTAAACGGGGTAAGGAATGTTACTTTTCTCCGTCTGGCCAGCTGGAATAGCTTAAAGGCAAATCCGATCGACCCGAGGTAGCCGGGATGCTCCCCGCTAACGTAAGCGATTGATTAGTCTTTTCGATTCTCACTTTCTTTGCTGGTGTGGTCGACTTTTGGACTTGCCCAACTAAGCAAACGGGAAAAGTCGACACCACGAGTTCACGCGACAACCGGTGAACCTGGCCCCTTGGGTTATGCTCTGCACCCGCACCGGCTGAGCCCAGTATTCCGCTTCGCTTCACCCGCCGGGGCAAAAAAATGTTGGCCACGGAGGGCAGGTGCCGGGTAATCGGGAAGGGCGCCATGACCTTCGGTGGCTCAAAGACGTCCCTTTCCCGCTTCGGTTGGAGCCCCTACCTTAGTGATGTATTCCAGCAACCCGCATCATGTACGAACAACGGCTCAAGCTTTACGACGAATTGATTGCCCGCTGCCCGCGCTTTGCGCGCAAGGGCAAAACGATGCCCTACACCTCGGCCAACGGACACATGTTTTCCCAATTGAATAAAGCCGGAGAAATCGGGATCCGCTTCTCTAAAGAAGTGCAGGAGGCCTACTTCAAAGCCTGGCCCTCCACCCACTTTACTTCCTACAACGCCACGATGCGCGGCTACGTGCTGGTGCCCGAAGCCATGCTGGAAGACCTCGATAAACTGGCCGAATACCTCAACGAGAGCTACGATTACGTGATGAGTTTGGAGCCGAAGTAAGGCGCTTTATACTACCGACCAATCGTCTGCAAAGCCCCCATCAACGCCCGCGACTCTTCCACGATAAGTTCGTAGTGGGCCACCTTTTCCCGGATCAGGGATTGGTAGATGACCAGCGTATTCTTCAGGGGAACCAGCTCCCCTTCGTTGAGTACGACCATCTCCGTCAGGTCGGCGTTGGCGATCAGCCACTTGATGACTTCCCCGAGGAAGAAATCACCCTGCACCTGATTTTTACTCTTGCACTCCAGGACCGTGCCGTCGTAGAAATCACTCAACGCCTTCTGCAGAGCCGGGTTCGCAAACAGTTTGACCTTGCCGGACGACTTCATCGAATCGTACACGGAGGTGTTGGGGGAGAAATTCTCGACCTGAATCACGATGCCCAGTTTCCGGTTGAGGCTTTCGATGTTGCCCTCCGTCAGAAACGTAAGAATACTGTCCAGCCCCGCCACCTGCTCCCGGTTGACGGGAATGTGGTAGTCTTCAAAGGTTTCCACGTCGGAGGCCAGCTCGGTGATCATGGACGCCACCAGCAAGTCTCTCTCTTTGCGTTCAGCAGAAGCCTGCGCCCGGTCATTGATGAAAAACGCGAGGTAAACCCCCAGGATAACGGCGATGAAGTTGAGGAGGTGGTTGATCCACTGGTAGCGCTTTTTCATGGACGGGGGAGTAGGGGTTCGGGAAAGTAAATAGCGGAAGCACTAAGTTGTTGAAAAAAAGCTATTTGTCCAACGACAAGAGGCGACCCGCAAGCGGGCCGCCTCTCGTTACTAGGTCGGTATGGTTTCGGACCCGGATTAGGCCAGGTCGAAGCGATCGAGGTTCATCACCTTGTTCCAGGCGGCGATGAAGTCGTGCACGAACTTCTCGGCGCCGTCGTTGCATCCGTAGACCTCCGCGATGCCGCGGAGTTCGGAGTTGGAGCCGAAGATCAGGTCCACGCGGGTACCGATCCACTTCACTTCGTTGGTCTTGCGGTCAACGCCTTCGAATACGGCGTCTTCCTCATCGATGGCGCGCCAGGTGGTGCCCATGTCCAGTAGGTTGACGAAGAAGTCGTTGGTCAGCTTACCGGGGCGATCCGTGAAGACCCCGTGGCTGCTGCCGTCGTAGTTGGCGTCCAGCACCCGCATACCGCCCACCAGGACGGTCATCTCGGGGGGCGTCAAAGACAGCAACTGTGAGCGGTCAACGAGCATCTTCTCCGCCGAAACGCTGAATCCGGTGCCGAGGTAGTTGCGGAAGCCGTCGGCGTTGGGCTCGAGGGCGGCGAAGGAGGTTTCGTCGGTCTGTTCCTGGCTGGCGTCGGTGCGGCCGGGGGTGAAGGGGACGGTCACGTCGTAGCCGGCTTCTTTAGCGGCTTCCTCCACGGCGGCGCAGCCGCCGAGCACGATCAGGTCGGCGAGGGAAACGCGCTTGTTGTCGCTACGTCCGTCGTTGAACTGCCCCTGGATGCTCTCCAGCACTTCCAGTACGGAAGCGAGCTGCTCGGGGTTGTTCACGGCCCAGTCCTTCTGGGGAGCCAGGCGGATCCGGGCGCCGTTGGCACCCCCGCGCTTGTCGGAGTTGCGGTAAGTACCCGCGGAGCCCCAGGCGGTGCTGACGAGCTGACCGATGGTCAGCCCACTGGCCATAATCTGCCGCTTCAGGGAAGCGACGTCGGCTTCGTCAATCAGGTCGTAATCCACGGCGGGGACGGGGTCCTGCCAGATCAGTACTTCTTCGGGAACTTCCGCGCCGAGGTAGCGGTCGCGGGGGCCCATATCGCGGTGCGTCAACTTGAACCACGCCCGGGCGAAGGCATCGGCGAACTCATCGGGGTTCTCGTAGAAACGGCGGGAGATTTTTTCGTACGCGGGGTCCATGCGCAGGGCAAGGTCCGTGGTGAGCATGAAGGGAGCGTGCTTCTTCTCGGGGTCGTGAGCGTCGGGCACGGTGCCGGCACCGCCGCCGTCCTTGGGGCGCCACTGGTGGGCGCCGGCGGGGCTTTGGTAGAGCTCCCAGTCGAACTCGAAGAGGTGCTTGAAGTAGTCGTGGCTCCACTTGGCGGGCGTGGTCGTCCAGGCGCCCTCCAGGCCGGAGGTGATGGTATACTCGGCGTTACCCGTGCCGAAGTTGTTCTTCCAGCCCTGGCTCTGCTCCGTGATGCCGGCGCCGGCGGGCTCGGCCTCCACGTACTTGGCGGGGTCCGCCGCACCGTGGGTTTTACCGAAGGTGTGGCCACCGGCAATCAGGGCTACGGTTTCCTCGTCGTTCATGGCCATACGGCCAAAGGTTTCGCGGATGTCGTGGGCGGCCGCTACGGGGTCCGGGTTGCCGTTGGGGCCCTCGGGGTTCACGTAGATGAGACCCATGTGGGTGGCGCCCAGCGGCTGCTCCAGCTCACCGCCTTCGGCGTAACGCTGCTGGTTGGCGAGCCATTCGCCTTCCGCTCCCCAGTAGATATCGTCTTCCGGTTCCCAGACGTCCTCCCGGCCGCCACCGAAACCAAAGGTCTTGAAGCCCATGGATTCCAGCGCAACGTTACCGGCCAGGATCATCAGGTCGGCCCAGGATAGTTTGCGGCCGTACTTCTGCTTAACGGGCCAGAGCAGGAGGCGCGCCTTGTCCAGGTTGGCGTTATCGGGCCAGCTGTTCAGGGGCGCAAAGCGCTGGGTGCCGGCACCGCCGCCACCGCGGCCGTCAGAAATACGGTAGGTGCCCGCACTGTGCCAGGCCATGCGGATGAAGAACGGACCGTAGTGGCCGTAGTCCGCGGGCCACCAGTCCTGAGAGTCGGTCATCAAATCCGTCAGGTCCTGCTTAACGGCCGCCAGGTCAAGGCTCTTGAATTCTTCGGCGTAGTCGAAGTCCTCTCCCATCGGGTCGGAGAGGTTAGAGTGCTGACGCAGAATGTCGAGATTGAGGGAATTTGGCCACCAGTCGCGGTTAGACGTACCGGTTCCGGCGGTGTACTTGAGCGCTCCGCCCATGAAGGGGCAGCGGCTGGAATCGTTAACGTCCCAGACTTTACCGTTCGGGTGCTTCTTATTTTCCACTAATTGATAGGTTTTACTGATGAGAAGGACAGGACCTTCGTTGGATTAATGCTTCTTCTAGAGAATGCAAGGAGGGGAGGCTGGTTCAATGGAGGCGGGGGATTTTTCACTGATTTTTGTCAGGATTGAAATTGGGGCGGGAGCCAGTATTTTGGGGTGCCGATGTTGGTACACGAAATTGGGTGGTCCCGGAGCAAGAACTCGGGTGAAATGATGGGAGTGTTCCGGACGAAATTCAATTGGGCGCGGGGCGCAGGTGCCGGGTGATTGCCGGGGGCAAGGGCAACAGAAGATTAGGTGACGACCATGCCGTTGATCAACATTCCAGCCGATGGACATTGAAGGATTATCCTCTACCTTGGTGGAAAAGAAAGCCCATGCCCAGAAGATCTCGTCGCATCAGTTTGGATAAGGAATTCAAAGCAGCCATCTCCGACTTGACGCACCAGGAAAAGGACAAGCTTCTCTTTCGCCTCCTGGCCAAAGAACCCGAGCTGGTGGAAAAGTTGCGCTTTGAGATTATGGAAGAAAGCGACAGCCTGGACGACCGCCGGGAAGCACTGGAGCAGCGTATCCTCCGTAAGCTGCGTGACGAAGCCGAAGACTTTTACTCTCCTGGTTATCTCCTGATGGATTTGCGTGCCCTCAGCGGAGACATCAACCGTCACGTGAAAGCCACCAAGGATAAGTACGGAGAAATTGCCCTCAATCTCACAATGTTGAACGAAGCTTTAGCCTTGCACGGTCAGCGGATAATGGATGCTAGTTGGGGTAAGGCCTACACCCTCTGCGAATATATCGTCAAGCGGGTCATCAAAATTTACAAGTTGCTGCGGCAGCAACACCCGGACCTGGTGCTGGATTTCGGAGCGGATTTACGGGCCCTCGGGCAGCGGATCGGGCGGGTCGATCACCTGATGCGAATATGCATTCAGCTCGGGCTCGACGTCAATTTTCTGCTGCAGGAACGACTCCCTCCGGACGAAGACGATTTTTGGACCTACGCCTAAGCCGGGTAAGGGGACTTCCCTTACCTTTACCCCATGCCTGAAGCAACCGATAAAAAACTCTTTCTCCTCGACGGACACGCCCTCGTTTACCGCGCGCACTTTGCCTTCATCAACCGACCGCTGATCAACTCCAAAGGCGTCAATACCTCGGCGATGATGGGCTTTACCCGCACCCTGTGGGACCTCATGAAGAACCAGGGCCCCACCCACATTGCCGTCGTTTTTGACCCCAGCGGTCCCACCTTCCGCAACGAAATCGCGGCGGACTACAAGGCCAACCGGGAAGAAACCCCGGAAGATATCGTGGTGGCCTTCCCCTACGTCCACCAAATTTTGCAGGGATTCCGCATTCCCATCATCGTCATCGATAATTACGAAGCGGACGACGTGATCGGAACGCTCGCCAAGCAGGCTCGCCGCCAGGGCTACGAGGTGTATATGGTGACCCCGGACAAGGACTACGGCCAGCTGGTCGAAGAGGGCATCTACATGTACAAACCCAGTCGGCAGGGGAATGGCGTGGACATCCTGGGAGTTGAGGAAATCAAGGAGAAATGGGACATTAAACACCCCCTGCAGGTCATCGATATGCTGGGCCTGATGGGAGACAAAGTAGACAACATCCCCGGCGTTCCCGGCATCGGCCCCAAAACGGCCGCCAAGTTTATCCAGCAGTACGACTCCCTGGAAAACCTGTTGGAGCATACCGACGAAATCAAGGGGAAAAACCAGGAACGCCTGCGGGAGTTTCGGGAACAGGCCCTGCTGAGTAAGAGGCTGGCGACCATCGAAATTGAGGTGCCGATTGAGTTCAACGAAGCGGCATACGTCATCGAGCCCTTCGACCGGGAGCACCTGACGGACATTTTCCGGGAGCTGGAATTCCGGACGCTGGCCAACGAAATCCTCGGGCAGGCCGCCCAACCGATGCCCGGCCAGCAGGGAGACCTCTTTGCCGCTAGCGCGAACGCGGTCCCGACAGCTGTCGGGACGTCCGCGCCCAAAAAGCCGTCCGCACCCCCGGCCCACGCCGTGGCGGATCACAACATCACCAATACGGAGCAGGACTACCGCAAGGCGGAAACGGCCGAGCAGCGTACCGCGCTGGTCAAGGCCCTCAGCGCGCAAAACCTATTCGCCTTCGATACCGAGACTACGAGCGTGGACCCGAACCTGGCCGAACTGGTCGGAATGTCCTTCAGCTGGGAAGAAGGGGTGGCCTACTACGTGCCCGTCCCGGAAGACCGGACGGCAGCCGAAGCGATCGTCGCCGAATTTGCCCCCCTCCTGGCCAACGAGCGGACCGGAAAGGTCGGGCAGAACATCAAGTACGATATGATCGTCCTGGAGCGCTACGGCGCCACGGTTAAGGGTACCCTCTATGATACCATGGTAATGCACTATCTGCTGCACCCCGAGCGCCGCCACAACATGAATTACCTGGCGGAGAGTTACCTGAATTACCGACCGGTATCCATCGAAACCTTGATCGGGAAGGGGAAAAAGCAACTCAGCATGCGACAGGTTCCCGTAGACAAAGTTGTGGACTACGCCTGTGAGGACGCCGACATCACCCTGAGACTACACCGTGCACTCTGGCCGGAAATCGAGGAGGAAGAATTGCGGGAACTCTACGAAACGGTGGAGGCTCCCCTGATCCCCGTACTGCGGGACATCGAACTCGAGGGGGTTAACCTCGACGTGGATTTCCTCCGGGAATACAGCAAGGTGCTCACCGCAGAACTGCAAAGCATCGAAAAAGAGATTTACGAAAAGGCCGGATCGGAATTCAACATCGGTTCACCGAAGCAGATCGGAGAAATCCTCTTCGGGCGCATGGCCATTCCCTACAAGGGCAGCAAGACCAAGACCGGCCAATACCGGACGGATGAAGCGACCCTGCTGGACCTCAGTGCCGAGTACCCGATCGTCAAATCCATCCTGCGGCACCGCAGCCTGAGTAAATTGCTGGGCACCTACGTGGATGCCCTGCCGCTACTGGTTAACCCGGCCACCAACCGCATTCACTCGTCCTTCAACCAGACGATTGCGGCAACGGGACGGCTGTCCAGTAACAACCCTAACCTCCAGAACATTCCGGTGCGTACGCCGGAGGGGGCGGAAATCCGCAAGGCCTTCGTGCCGCGGGACGATGAGCACATCCTGCTGGCCTCCGATTACAGCCAGATCGAGCTGCGCCTGGTAGCGCACCTGAGTGGAGACGAAAAGATGCTGGAGGCCTTCCGGAGCGGAAAGGATATCCACACCGCGACGGCAGCGCTGGTCTTTGACGTTCCCTACGAAGAGGTGACCCGCCAGCAGCGGTATCAGGCCAAGACCATCAACTTTGCCATCCTCTACGGAGCGGGGGCCAACCGGATCACCCAGGAACTGGAGATCAGCCGGTCGGAGGCCAGTCAGCTCATCAAGCAATACTACGAGCGCTTCCCGGGGCTGAAGGCCTACATGAACGGCACGGTGGACCGTGCCCGGGAGGACGGCTACGCTACGACCCTGTTGGGACGGAAGCGCGGATTAAGGGACATCAACAGTCGCAGCAGTCTGGCGCGTTCCAACGCCGAGCGCATGGCCATGAACACCCCCATCCAGGGAACGGCCGCCGACATGATCAAGGTCGCCATGATCCGGATTCACGCCGCACTGGCGGAAGGTAATTTCCGCACCCGGATGATTCTGCAGGTGCACGATGAATTGGTCTTCGATGCCCCAAAAAATGAGGTAGACACGGTGGTGCCGCTCATCGAAAAACTGATGCGGGAGGCCCTGGACGATCTTTCCGTCCCCATTGTGGTAGAAACCGGACGGGGAAATAACTGGCTGGAGGCCCACTAATGGCCAGGCGAGGAAAAAAGTACGGACAACACAGTGAGGGTCCCGAGGGAACCTGTGCCATGTGCGGGCGGGAGAAGCCCCTGACGGAGCATCACCTCATTCCGCGGGCGGTGCACCGCAAGCGGTATTTTGCCAAGCGGTACTCCCGGGAGGAGATGGTGAGTCGAACGATTATGGTCTGCCGGATGTGTCACCGGGGAATCCACCGGATCATCCCCGACGAAAAGGAGTTGGCCCGGGATTACCATACCCTGGAATTATTGATGGCGGATGAGCGCATCGCCCGCCACGTGGCCTGGGTGGCGAAGCAGCGGTAATAAAAAAAGGGCAAGTCAGCGCTTGCCGACCTGCCCAAAAATTAACCAAAAACCCAGCAAAAGACATGACCTTAAATCTTTCGAGTACCGTTTCACCCGGTGAAACTGTCGCGATTTGTCAAGTCGCCCCGAGGACGAAGCCCCGGTTCCACCGGGTTAGGTTAGCTTGGGTGCACTTCACGAGCTACTTGAAGTAGCCCGAAGTAGTGCGTTTTATCATCTTTGGTTTGTCCTTGATACGGATGCAGATGACCGGATGTTCGTTGTGGAATGATTTTTCTCAATATTTATCTTATCGTCCCAAAAAGGCGAACAGTGGTTAGGTGGGCTGCGTAAATAAGGTATAATTTGGCTAGCCAGGATAAAGTCGGGGTAGGATAAAAGTGCCCCGCCTGGTACCGGACTTACGGTCAGATCATTAACCAAAAACCTTACGTAGTTATGAAATTAACCGAAAAACAAATTGCCATCAAGCGGGCAATCGTAAAGCATTTGCTTGACGAAAAGGAGGCTTCCTACAAAAACATGATGGAGGCCCAGAACAGTGACCTCGAAAGCGCAGAAGAATCTAATGAAGACCCGGATCACGTATTCGATGACGGGAAGGTTGGCCAGTCCCTGGATCGGGTAGAAGCGCGCTCTTCCGTGGTGGAGGCGCTGCAAAATGACATTACCCTGCTCCGGGGAATTGAATCCATTGAGCCAACGGGGGAAGTGCAGTTGGGGGACATCATCGAAACGGATCGCGGAAACTTCTTCGTGGCCGTTCCCGCCGGAGATTTTGTGGTGGATGGCGTGCATTACCACGGGATTTCGGCCGCCAGTCCGCTGTTTCAGGCCCTGAAGGGCAAGCATAACGGAGATAAAGTGACGGTGAACGGAAATATTTTTGTCCTCAAAAACTCTTACTAAATCACCGAAAAAAGCCCCTCCGGTGGTTCGTTCCGGGGGGGCAGCATCATAATCTCACGAAAAATTTTTGCCAAAGACTTGCCTGGTGTGTGGTTTCAGGCTTATCTTCGGATCATCTTTAGTGCTTTTTGTTTTGATCCCATGAATGTATTATCGCCGGTCCTTTGGGCCGGCTTTTTTTTTGGGTGTTCGCACAGTGTGTGAAAAAGGCGGGTCGTCCCGATAGAAATCGGGACGACGCCACTAACAAATCATAATCCCATGAACATATTTCTTGTCGTTTGAGGAGTGCGTCCACACCTCCGACAATACAAAAGAACGGCATCGGTCAAGCCAGGGCAACGACACATTTGCTAAAATGTGAATAAAAATAAATTATAATCGATAATTAAGTGTTTGGTTTTCAGTAGTTTATGCGATTAAAAAGTGAATAAAAAATAAATTTTCTTGACGTTCTGACGCCGTAAAAACCTTTTTCCACCTTCATTTACGGGCCTTTTTTAGCGGGTCACGCATGATCAAATGCTCCCGCCGATGCTACCTTTCCCGAAAAATGCAGCTTCAGGAAGCCCAGGAAACGGTTGATCACTGGATCAAAACCATCGGTGTACGGTATTATGGAGAGCTTACCAACGTAGCGATCCTGATGGAGGAAACCGGAGAGCTCGCCCGGCTGATGGCCCGGCTTTACGGAGAGCAATCCTTCAAGCGGCCCGAAGACGAAGCGGACGCTCCCGCCCAGTTGGCGGACGAGTTTGCCGACGTTTTGTTCGTGCTGATCTGTCTGGCCAATCAAACGGGGGTAAACCTGACCGAAGCCCTGCGAAAAAACCTGGATAAGAAAACGAAGCGGGACGCGGAGCGACACCGCAATAACCCCAAACTCCGGGAGTAGGAGCCAAACAGGCTCAAAAGAAAAGACGGAAAGGCACGCGGCCCTTCCGTCTTCATAATTTGGTATCGGTAAGTTGTTTGGCCTAACGGAACATGGCCAGTTTTTGGCTGTACATCTGTCCGTTGATTTCCAGGCTGAGGATGTAGACTCCGGAGGCCCACCCAATGCCGTTGAGGGGGAGACGTTGCACCTGCGCTCCGGCGCCCCTTCTGCCCTGAAAGGGGCTATTGAGCTTGCGGCCGACGGCGTCGAAGAAATGCACGCCCACGCGCGCGGCGGCGGGAAGATTGTATTCGATGACCAGGTCCCCACCGTTGCGGTAAGCCTTCAGTTTAATGTCGGCCGTCGAAGCAGGGGGCGTGGTGCTGGTGGTGCCCTGGCAGAACAGTCCGAGGTCTTCTACCCGGTCAAACTGAGCGCCCATGATCTGGTCCACGAATCCACCGTCGATACACAACCAACGGCTGAACACCGTGGCGTAGATCGAGCGGAAGTCGACCTGGAAAAACATGTTGTTGTTTCGGTCTACGTTGCGCATGTCGGGAAGCCCGCCCACCATTCCGTTGCCGTTCAGGCCCTTGCCGAAGAGGAGGGCCGGGGCTGCCGCCCCGTGGTCGGTGCCCACCGATCCATTTTCCTCAATCCGCCGGCCGAATTCACTGAAGGTCATCGCGAGCACCCGCTCGTCAATCGCTCCGTCCTCCAGGTCATCAAAGAAGGCCTTGACGTTTTTAGCCACGCTGTTGAGGAGGTAGGAATGCGCCTGCAGCTGATTGGCGTGGGTATCGAAGCCATCAATTTCCACTACGAAGAGGCGGGTCCCCAGGCCTCCGCGGAGGAGGCGGGCCACCAGGGCCAATTGGTCACCCAGGCGGTCGTTTTCGTATTCGGCGGTATTGCGGCCGGCGTCAAAGGCTTCGGCCAGCACCCCGGCGTAGCGGAAGGTCGTGTTGGCCACGGCCCGCAGATAACCGAGTTGTTCCCCGTAGGTGCACTCCGGAACGGCCTCCACGTCATACAGTTGCCCCGTTCGGGCGATCTGGTAGAGCTGGGTGGGGTTCTCGGTAGAAATGGCGTAGTTAAAGTCCTCGTCGTTGTTGAAGAGCAGGTTGCCCGTGCCACCAATCTGGATGGCCGGAGGAGTGGCGGGAGGATTGCTCAGAAAATCGGGGTACTGATCCTGCAGGTACCGGCCCAGTACGCCACTGCTGATCACCTCGTCGGAGTCGGAGGTGGTGGCCCAGATGTCCGAAGAACGGAAGTGGCTAAGGTTTTGCTGGGGGTAACCCACGTTTTGAATGACCCGCATTTTTCCTTCGTTCCAGAGATTCTGGAGGGGGGCCAGCTGGGGGTGAAGTCCCAGTGTGGAGGTAAGTTCCACCACTTCGTTGCGGGGAACGTGGATGTTGGGGCGTAACTCCTGGTAACGACCGAAATCGTGGATGGGGATGAGGGTGTTGAGCCCGTCGTTGCCTCCCTTGAGGCGAATGAATACCAGCACCCGGTCTTCATCACCGGCGGCCAGGGCCGCCGCCAGCGGCGACATGCCGATGGCATTGACCGGAAGACTGTTGAGCATCATCCCGGCGGCGCCGGCGATACCCAGATTGCGTAGGAAAGTCCGCCGACTGTGCAGGCCGTGATCTTTTTCGTGGGCCTGTCCGTCCTGCAGACGGGCGCCTCTACGGCCAGAGGAAAGGTTTTTGTGTCCCATGTTGGACTATTTTTTTGCTTCTACCGCAAAGCAGTGGAGCAGATGGGTCAATTTAGTTAAGTTGGAATTCGGGCATACGGCCGATGTGGCGCAGCAGTACGGTTATCTGCCAGGCCGCCGAGCCCCAGTCAAGGTTCCACTGGCCGGTTTCGTAGTAGTTTTCGGGGACGTCCCACTTCAGGACGTCCGTTGCCGTAGCGTACTCTTCCTCCCCGATGAGTCCGCGGGGAATGAAGTAATCGACCACCGCCCGGGCGATGATCTCCGGAGAATTACTGTTGTCGGTGAGGTTGCGGGCAAAATTCCGGTAGGTCTGGTCGTCGGCGTCAAACACTCCCCAACTGAAGCCGTCGATGAAGTCCCACCGCAACGTCAGGCGGTTGGAGTCGATCCAGGCCCGGTCGCCGGTCCAGCCGGCTACGTCGGGTGGCTCACCGAGATACTGCCCCATGTTGGCCGTCCCCCAGAAACCCCAGACCAGGTGGTCGTTGAAGGTGCCGAAGCCTCCCTGGTGCAGGAAGGAGACCATGAGTTCGATGGGACTTTTCATCAATACGCCCACGTTGGCTGCATCGAAAAAGTGGGCACTACCAAAGAGTTCCTCCAGGACGGGAAGAATCTGGAAGTCGTTGTCCAGGAAAGTCTGGGCCATTTGGTTGACGACCGCCTGGTCAACGGCCTTATTGACAAAGTAGGCGTAGAGCTTTTCACAGATGAAGGCGGCAATCAGCTCACCCCGTTCTTCGAAAAGGACGTCAATGAGGCTCCCGTAGTTGTAGTTGCCCGTTTGCCCGAACACGGTCTTGTCCGTACTGTCGAAGCCCCAGGGCGCCCACTGCACGTTGCCGCAGTAGCTCGTCCAGCCGTTCCAGCCCGTGAGGGCCCGGCTGGCTTCCTCGATATCTTCCTGGGTGTACCCGTTATCCTCCCCGAGGGTGAACAGCTCAAAGAGTTCCCGGGCGTAATTCTCGTTGGGGTGTTCCTTAGTGTTTTCAAAGCCGTTCAGGAAGAAGAGCATCGCCGGGGTGACGGTGATTTCCTTGACGAAGGTTTTGAAATCGCCAAAGGCATGATCCGTCAAAACCTTGAAGTACTGATAGTAATAGCTGGCGCAGCCGTGGCTCTCGTACTTGGTCACGAAGTGATTGTGCCAAAACAGGACGAGCTTTTCCCGGACGCCGTAATCCTGTGCCTCCTGGAGGAAGCCGTAGGACCAGTTAACGTAGGTTTCAAAAACGTCTACTTCGTTGGCCTGAAACTGATCGTAATTCCATTCTGCCCATTCGGGGGCCGGGCGCTGTTCGCGCGTGGCGGCTTCCTGGAGTAGTCGGCTAACGGTGGCCTGGGGGCTTTCGGTCAGGGCCTGATTAATTTCTTCGGGGGAGGCGCCGAAGCCCATCCGTCGAAAAAGATGTTGCACGCTGGAGGCGTCCCACGGTCTTTCTTCCGACGGCACGTAGGCTTCTAGGCCAGTTGTGGCACAATTCATCAAAACCATCAATTTTGGGGAGTAGAACAGAACTCCGAAAATACGGCATTAGGGAGAAGGCGACCGAATTCCGGACCATGTTTATACCCGTTTTAACACTGGTTTATTGTCGGCTGGGCGTCTTTTTGAGCAAGGGGTAGGTTAATGGCGGGGAACGGCGGCCGGTCCCGGGTAATTGGCTGAGATACAGGGCGCTGATGGTCGGTATGCCGAACGGGAGTGTTGGGCTAGTTGTATGCCAAATCAGGGCCCGGAGGGCAGGTGCCATGGTTTCGGGTGGAGCAAAATTTGTGGGCATCATGCGAGTTCGTCCGGTGCGGGTCGACCTCCCCGCAGTCGTTCGTCTTCGGTAAACTGAATGATCATCATGCGGCAGGGCTGATTGTCCAGCACGCCGGAACGGTGGCCCTTCTCGTTCAGCGTACCCTGATCGGCCCCAAAGGAAAATTCCCCCTGCCGCATTTCGGTTCTCGTGCCGTCCATGGTTTCAACCCACCAGCCACCGCTGAGGGGCACGATCCATTGGGGATGGGGGTTTTCGTGCCAGTCGCCGTCAAAATCGGCGGGGAGTTCGCTGAAAATAACCTGAGTGGCTCCCCGCATGAGCTTGTTGTTCCACTGGCTACCCGAATCGCCTCCCATGCTTTCTTCGGTAAAGTCCGTCAGGTGGCGTTGCTCTTGTCGGCTGATTCCCTCCTCGTCGGTATACACGTGCCAGTAGGTGAAGGATGGTGCTTCGTTTGCCATGGGTTTTTATTTTGCCCAACGGAGCAAGCGCCAGACTTGTTCTTACTGGTCCTTCGCGCGGGCTCGCAGGCGTCGCCAGCCTATCGCTGCCAGGGCAAGCAGCAGCGGAATGAGCCAGTACGTGTAGTTTCGGGGGGCGGCTTTCTTTAGCGCGAGCGGTCCCGCCTCTCCGTAGAGGGTCAGTGCTGACCAGTAGTAGGGGTGCGCAAATTCGGCATCATCCCGGTGACTGGCCTGGGCGGCGGCCAGGGCCTCGGCCCGACTACTGCCCGCAGCCAGTTCCTCGTAAAATTGCACCATCAGCTCCTTGGTGGCCCGGTCGTTCACCCGCCACAGCGTGGTGAGTGTGGAGCGGGCACCGGCGGCAGTGAAGGCACTGGCGAGGCTGAGCACGTTTTCTCCCGGGACGTAGGTCCCCAGATTGGTTTCGCAGGCCGACAGGACCGCCAGCTCTGTATTTAGCGGTAGCGCGTACAGATCATTGAAGTAAAGCATCTCCTCCACTTCCAGGCTGTCCCCTAATTGAGAAAAGGCGATGAAACTCAGGTTGGGGTCCGAAGCGTTGACCATGCCATGGCTGGACAGATGAACTACCTTACTTTTTCCGATCAGGTTCAGGAATTGCTGCCGGTTGGCTTCCTCGTCGTAAAAAGAAAGCGCGTCGGGAATCAATGAGGAGATGGCCTCCACCTCGGGTCGGTTATGGCGCAGGGGTTGGAGTCCGGGTAAGGCCCGGCTGCCCCGCTGATTGTTGGTGGAGGCTCCCCGGAACGTAGGGGCAAAAGCGAGAAGGTCGTGTTCGTATTCCCGGTTGGAAAGTTGTTGCTGGGCCAGCAGAAAGATGGCCGAGTAGGTATACTGGAGGGTACGGCCCGTTTGGAGGTACTTCAGGTCCCCGTAAGTTACGGGCATGGGGGGCGCCTGCCCCAAAGGAAGGGCCGCAAACGGCAGGAAATGCAGCGCTCCGTCGGGGATGATGATGAGTCGGTTCCCCAGGGAAGTGTTTTCCCCGCTCATCGGGAGTAAGGCCTGACTCAGCTGCCTTCCGAGTTGGAGAAACACCCGATCGAGTTCTTCCTGCTCTGGTATCGGGCGTAAGCTCTTTTTCCGGTAGGCACTCTGCTCGATGGCCGCCAGCCAGTCTTTGGTGAGTTGGTCCAGTGTGCCCTGAGCAATGGGAAAAAGGGACAGCTTTCCAGACGGAGATAGGTGAAAAAATACCCCACTGGTGGTGTCGAGGTGATAGGCAATCAAATCCGCCTGGGTCGTCTGGATGAGTTGCGTCAACTGTTGTCGGTCAAGACGGGTCTCAAAGGCCGCGAGGTCTACCTCCCGGGTGCGTAGCAGCCGGTCCAACTGAAGGCGGGCGGCTTCCAGTTGGGGGAGGATGCTGGCGTCCTGGGGGGCGAGGCGTTCCAGCTCCGCAATCCTCCGGCGGAGTTCCGCTTCGCGCTGCGGCATTTCATTTTCGCTGCGCTGAAGGGCGGCCACGAGACTGTAGGCCTTGGCCCGTTCACTCAGGGAGAGTGCCCGCCAAGCGATATCCTCCGCCGGGTCCTCCCGATACAATTCCAGCAAAAGGGCAATGGCCTGATCAAAGTAGGGCCTCAGGTTGCTGCTCAGGTACTGTCTGCTGGCGTCTGACTTTACCCCCGCCCGTAGGAGGTCAAGAATGTGAAAGAGGGCGTCATAATCTACCAAGGCCTCATCGGGGCGGTTCTGATCAATCAGCAGTTCTGCCCGATTCCCCAGGGTATTGACGGCCTCTTCGAAATTGGTCGTCAGGCTATCGGGAGGAAAGCTGACCAGTCCGTTTTCGTTTCGGGAGCCGGGAATGTCGAGCAAGCGAAGCGTTTCATTAAAGCGGTTTAACGCGGCCGTATGGTTGCCGGAACGGAAGAGATAAATGCCTTCCATACGCATCTGATTCGGGAGGAGCGCGGGGTCGTGTTCCCCGAAGATGCTCCTGGCTTTCTGAGAATAGTCCAGTGCTTGCCGGTAATTTTTGTCCTCTGCCGCCATATCCGCCAGGTTGGCGTACAGGGGCCCAAGTTCTTTTTGACTGGAAGACTTGGAGAGCAAAAGGTTTAGGGCCCGCTGATATTCACGCTTGGCTGCTTCCGGCTCCTCATTTGCTTTGTAGGCTCCCGCGAGTAAATTGATGGCGTCGGCCTGCCAGCTGATGTTTTGTTCCGCCTCCGCCAGGGCCAGGGCCCGGCGCGCCAACCGCTTTACCTTTTCCAGCTGGCGAAATTTTAAATTGATCCGAGCACTGTAGTAAAGGCCGAGAAAGCTGTCGTAGTTGCCGGCCTTTCCGTAGGTGTCCAACAAATTGACCGCCGAGGCCGAGGCGCTATTGGCCAGCTGAAAGTCCTTGAGGTCGTAGGCGATGTTAGAAAGTTCAATGAGGCTCCGGAGCCAGTTCAGGGTGTCGGGGTGCTCAATTTTTTCGTAGAGTTCAATGGCCTCCCGATTCATCAGGGCCGCTGAATCCGGATTTCCCAGGAACCGCAGAATAGTGGCCAGGTTGTTGCGGGATTTTGCCCGGTCATTGTGGGGTGATGAAAATACCTGGTCTCTGATTTTTATGGCCCGTCGATAATAATGACTGGCCCTGGCATCATTGTATTCGTCATAGTAGGTGACACCGATTTTGTGGTAGGCCAGACCGGTAAGGCTATCGACAATGATGCCCCCATCACGACCCTGCGTTGCGGACAGGTAGGCCGCCCGCGACCGGGATAAACTATCGGCAGAATACCAGGCCTGGCCGGCGGCCATAAGATCGGCCCGGGAGCCCCGGAACTCGAAGGCCCGGGCAGCGTCCACAAACTTTTCTTCCTCCATGAGGTTTTCCGGCTGTCCCTGCGCACTAATGGATGAAGTTAGTAGCAGGGAAAGCAAGCAAATGATGGGCCACGGGCCGGTGCAACGGCGGTGTCGGAACATATACAACACTAAAATGAGGGATGGTTAAAGATACGGCAATAATCCTCATCTTTGGCGCCTCCAATAAATCAAGATATGAGTAATCTGCAAGCCACCATTGAAGCTGCCTGGGACAACCGGGATCTCCTGCGGGAAAAAAATACCCGCGAGGCCATTGACGCCGTAATCGAAGCTCTGGACAAGGGCGAACTCCGGGTAGCAGAACCCGTCGGTGACGACTGGCAGGTGAACGAGTGGGTGAAAAAGGCGGTGGTTCTTTACTTCCCGATCCGGCAAATGGAGACCATCGAAGTGGGCCCCTTTGAGTTTTACGATAAAATGGCGTTGAAGAAAAATTACGCCGAAATGGGCGTGCGGGTAGTTCCCCACGCCATTGCCCGTTACGGTGCCTTCCTGGAGAAAGGAGTAATTATGATGCCCAGTTACGTCAATATCGGAGCCTGGGTGGGCAGCGGAACCATGGTAGATACCTGGGCGACCGTGGGTAGTTGCGGACAGATCGGACGCAACGTCCACCTCAGTGGCGGCGTCGGCATCGGTGGGGTACTCGAACCCCTTCAGGCGACCCCGACCATCATCGAAGATGATTGTTTCATCGGCTCCAGATCGATTGTCGTGGAGGGCGTTCGCGTTGGGCGTGAAGCCGTACTCGGGGCCAACGTCGTCCTGACCAAAAGCACCCGGATAATCGACGTGACGGGTGCAGAGCCCGTGACCCACCGTGGCTACGTACCCCCGCGCTCCGTCGTGATTCCCGGAAGCTACACCAAGTCTTTCCCCGCCGGTGACTATCAGGTAAGCTGCGCCCTCATCATCGGTCAACGTAAAGAAAGCACGGACAAGAAAACCAGCCTGAATGCCGCCCTGCGGGAGTATGACGTAGCGGTGTAGAAGGTTGAATGATTGAAGGAGTGAATGATTGAAGGAATGAATGATTGAAGGAATGAATGGGGATTGGAGGACTTCACCTCGGAGTCTGGCATCCCGGCTAAGCGCGAGGATTCCGTTGCATTGCATCCCGGCAGAGCGCGAGGATTCCGTTACACTGCACCTGCGGTGATCGCCCTAATCCTACATCCTAGCGCCTCAACCCTTAAATTACCCGCATGCATCTGGCGGATCTGACATTGACGCAGTTTAAGAATTACGGGAAGGTTTCCCTGGAGTTCAGCCCTCGCCTTAATTGTTTTGTGGGGCAAAACGGTGCGGGTAAAACCAACCTGCTGGAAGGTGTCTACTACCTGTGCATGGGAAAAGGCTACGACAGCACGCCGGATCAGTACAATGTCCGGCACGGCGATGACGTAAGCCGCCTGGAAGGTCACTTTGTGCAGGACGACGATTCCCGCGACCGGATCGTGGTGAAAATTCAGAAGCGCAAACGCAAAATTATTGAACGGAACGGCGCGGCTTATGACCGACTGGCCGAACACGTGGGCCGCTACCCCGTCGTGATCGTGGTACCAGACGACAGTAGCCTGGTGCTGGAGGGCAGCGAAATGCGGCGGCGCTTGCTGGATAACAGTCTGAGTCAAACGGACCCTGCCTACCTCCAACACCTGCTGAACTACAATCGGCTGCTGAGTAACCGTAATGCACTACTCAAAGAGCTGGACGGTCGTCCGGACTCCTCCGGACTCTTAGAGGTCTACAACCTCCAAATGGCGCCGGCGGCCACCTACATTCACGCACAGAGGAAGGCATTCGTGGCGCCCTTTACGGAATTACTCACGGAGGCCTACGCCGCCATCAGCGGCGCCCGGGAAACCGTGGGGGTAGCGTACAAAAGCCAGTTGGAAGATGTGGCCTGGGAGGACCTGTGTCGGGAGCGAACGGAAAAGGATCGGATACTGCAACGGACTACCGGTGGAGTTCATCGGGACGATCTTACGTTCACCCAGGAGGGGCACCCCCTGCGACGGGTTGCCAGCCAGGGGCAACTGAAATCCTTCGTGCTTTCCCTAAAACTGGCACAGTACCGGTTGTTGGAGCGCAGTACCCGTCGACCACCCATTCTACTCCTGGACGATATTTTTGACAAGCTGGATCAGCAACGGGTGGAGCAGTTATTGCACTACGTCATGAGCGCGGCCTTCGGCCAGGTGTTCATTACCGACACGGACCCGGAACGTGTCCTGGCCCTGATCCGTAGTGATGATACCATTGATTGGCGCCGCTTCCTGGTGGATGACGGTGCCATATCGGAGGAAGAATAAGAGCTTGTGTGGATTTTGGTCGTCTGGCCGAATTTGAGAATTTTTTGGTGGTAGCAAGGCGGGAACCACGAAGTAGCCGCGAAGCGAAATCGGAGTATAGCAGCGCTAAATGAGGATTTTCCCAACGAAGCTAGCGCCAAAAAAGGCCAAATGGAGGTCGATTATTAAAGTCCAAACAAGCTCTAATCTCACCGTATCTTTGGACAATGAAGGACAAGCGAGAAGGCGAAGCCAACCTCAAGGATGCTTTTATGCGACTGTTGCGCAATAAGCGCAACGAGGCGGGCTACTTCAAGGCCCGGACGAGCATGGTTTGGGAAAAGTTCTTCGGAAAGCACGTGGCGGATAACACCCGGGATTTTATGATCCGGAACCGGAAACTCTACGTCTACGTAACCAACGCTCCACTACGGAACCAACTCACCATGGTGCGGGCGGGTATCCGGGAGCGCCTGAACCGGGAGTTCGGCGAAGATTACCTGGAGGAGGTGATCATCAAGTAAGCGGACGGAATCAATCTTTCCCTAAGCTTATTCACTGAAAAATAACCATTCCAGGGCCTTGGGGAACTCCTGTCCCCAACGAGCTTCGTTGTGTTGACCCTGGGGGTCAATTTCGGTGCGGATGTCGACGTTTTCGGTGCCGGCCTGGGCCAGGAATTGTTTCCGGAAGTGGAGCATATTGGGCACCATGGTCTTACTTTCTGCCTCTCCACCGTACAGGTAGATACGTCCCCGAAACTGCTGCACCAGGCGCATCAGGTGAAAGGGGATATTGGGGGATACCCACAGGGAAGGACTGAAAATCATGAGCCGCTGATAGGCCTTCGGGTAGAAGATGCCGGCGTAGATACTGATCAGTCCGCCCAGCGAGCTGCCACCAATGCCCGTGAATTCGGCTTCCGGCCGGGTCCGGAAATGTTGATCAACGTAGGGCTTAAGGGTCTCCACCAGGAAGCGCAGGTATTTCCGGCCTTCCCCCATGCCAAGTTTGCTGTTGGGGGAGGGGTTAAATTCGCTGATGCGTTGCTCGGCGGCGTGGTCGATGGCCACGATGATGACGTCGCCCATCCCCCGTTCGGCCAGACTGGCCAATTGTTTGTCCACCCCCCAGCTTCCGTAGGGCGCGTAGTCATCAAACAGGTTTTGACCATCCTGCAGGTAAAGAACCGGATACCGCTTATCGGTTTCGTGGTAGTCGTGGGGTAGGAGGGCGGCCACCCTGCGGGTACGGATGAGCTGGGGAATTTCGAAGGCCTCGTTGATAACTTCAATGACGGGCAGAAGGTCGGACCGGAAGTGCAGGCCATCCCCGCCCCAGCGGGAGACGTGATCCTCATCGTGCCATTCTTCCTGGGGGTTGCGTACCCGATTGGCCGTACTTTCCCCGGCGGGACCAAGCTCTACGCATTCCCACCCGCCACGGGTGTACTTGTATTCAATGCGTTCCGTGCTGAGGGGAAAGGAAACGGTGAGTTCGTAGGTGCCGGGCGCAGTCCCGGCCCGCATCTGGTATTGCTCGTCGGCCTCTCGCCAGCCATTGAAGCTGCCGGCGACGAAAACGGGCCGATCATCATGCTCCGGGGTGGATAATCTGAAGGTGCGTTCTGGCATACGATTATTGTCCGTGGCGGCGAAAGTAGCAAATATCGCCAGGGGGCGAAAACCATGCCCGGAGGATTGGAAAAGAATTATTGGAATCACCGACGCTTAACCCGGAAAATTCCCGGATATCCGGGAGCCAGTACGATGGTCAGAAAAAAAAACGCCTATTTTCGTAACGTCCTTTCATCCCTCAGCATAAAGCGGCGGACCTAAGTCAGCTTTAGGCCATTATCCCTTTACCGCTCTCAATACACTTTCCTATGAAACAGCCTTTGCTTTTATACCTAGCCCTTCTCGGAGCCATTCTACTATGGCCAGGATGCGAAGATGAAGATCCGCCACCACCCCCCTGCGAATTTGATGTCCCTTCGGTGGGCTTCAGCGACGGTACCTGCGATCCCGATCCCCTTCGCCTCAACAACCTCAACGAACCACAAGTCGGCACCTTTCCCACCCTGCCGGTAGATTGCCCGGCCAGTGAACGCGCCCGAATCGTTCGACTTGACCCTTCCTCAGACGGTCAACTGAACCTGCACCTGTACGTAGGTATTCCTGCACTGATCAATTACCAGGTGTTTGGCGCGGACTGTGACACAAACATCACCCCACTCACGGTTTGTGAGTCCAGCGGTGCGGTAGCCATTAATCAGGCCATTGAGGATGGTGCCGACTTTAGCGACATCTACGTCTGGATCGATTACACGATTTTCGATTCACCGAACTACGATAATTACAGTTTGGGGGCCAGCGACTTTATCGACGTGGTGGCCTACGACAATGAGCCCAAAGGAAACACGATCTCCTACAGCCGTTCCGAGGGTCAGGCTGGCCCTCCTTCGCTGGAAATCAGCTGTAATGGAGATTCTTTCCAACGCCTGATTCTGTCGACCTGCAATCCTGATGCCGACGTTATCGGCTGGGCCCAGGAACTGGGCCTGCCCATCAGCGAAAGCTACACCGGAGCGGGTGGTTCCGTGGTGGCCGTAGACGTTCCCTCGGGCATGTCGCCGGACTTCTTCGGCGGCGGCGGTGGCGAAGACCCCGTGACCAGCACCCGGCGACCAAAGCAAGATTCTACGGAACTCTTCGTGGAGCAGGATTACCTGATTACCGTTCCCACGACCGGAGCGGGCATCATCGACCTCGTCCAGTCCGAGTATAAGTTTCCCATTGGCTCCCAGGATTGTATCACCTTCGAACCGGGAACCCCCTCTTCGCAAGCCGAGAACGTGATCGTGACCGTGATCGACAGCGGCGTGGAATTTGGTGGCGTCTGGGACGGCACCTGGGAGGATCATCGCTACCGACTGCCCAATTCCGGTTTTGTCCAGCAAAATTCCCTGGGGTACGACTTCATCCGGGATGATGCTCAACCAGATGACGAAATTGGCCACGGTACCGCCGTGGGTGGCCTGGTGATCGGAGGGTACCGGGGAGACGCCCCGTTAACCGTCGTTCACTTCAAGATTTTTGGTGGAGAAGGCTTTGCCACGTACTTCGGTGCCGTTGTCGCGACCAACGAAGCGGTTAATCTGGGCAGCCACATCATCAACATGAGCTGGGGGATTCCGCAACCCAATGAACCCCTGGCGCTGGGATGCGCCATCCGTCGTGCCGGTGACCGCGGTGCCATTGTGGTGACCACCGCCGGTAACAATAACGTGAACATCGATGAGCCGATGAACACCCAGTGGCCCGGTTCTTTTGGATTGCAGAAGGATTACGAGCACCTGTTTACGGTAGCCTCCATGGAATACCCCGATCAGGATCTTTCCCGGGAGCCCGTACTGGTGGACCTGTATTCCAACTTCAGCGACAAGCGCGTAAACGTTGCGGCCTACTTAACGGGATTATCCCCCAAGTACGGGGCCGCTACGCCGACCGAGTTTAGTACGCTGGCCGGTACCTCCATCTCTGCCCCCCTGATCAGTAGGGACCTGGCGCGCTACCTGGGCGCCAATGGTGGCAACGTGGGCGACTGGAGATCAGAACGACTCCGCACCTCGTCCGACCTGGAAGTTAGCGCCGAGGTCGCCAGGGGCCTTTACCTACCCCTCTGTATTGACATCACCGGGGAGTAAATCCTTGCTGACAAGCTATGGAACGGTCCGTCTCCGGCAGGAGGCGGACCGTTTTTTTGCAGTTAGCAGCCTTATGGCCGGGATGACCACTTTTTACTGATGGCCCGCCAGGTAGTTAACTGGATGTTCTGTTCCCGGAGCAGCTGGGTGAAGGCGTCACTGGTGAAGAAATTATAGTCCTGCTGCCGCCAGCGGTTACCCCAGCCCTCCACGCCGCCGGCCATGCCGGCACTCTCGGCGCCATCCAGGGCGGTGTGGATGAGGAGCACACTGACGCCGGGGGGAAGGTCGGCCAGGATATTGCGGTAGTAGTTATCCAGACCAGTGCCGTAATCGGGCAGGCCGGCGGTGAAAACGTTGTCGATCACCAGGTCTTGATCGGTAAGCTGCTTGGCAAAATTTTCCCCGAGGGCCGCCAGCATATTTCGACTCGCCATGGCCGGAATACCGTACTCCCGGGCCACTTTGAGGTAGACGCCAAAAAACGCCGGATTGTAAATCAGGCAACCCATGTGGGAGTCCAGGTGCGTGGGCTGCAGGCCGAGGCTGATGGCGCGGTCAATCTGCGCCCGAATTTCAATTTCGACTTCCTCCGCCCGGGCAGTTTCGTAGAGGGCGCTGCACTGGGGCTTGAAGTAGCCGGTGCTGTCCAGCAGGCTGCTGACCCGATCGGAGGGCGCGGAGGAGCCCCAGCGGAGGAGCCGCCATTCGCTGGTCAGGGTCAGGTGCATGCCCAGGTCGTGGTTGGGGTTGGCGCGGGCCCATTCGGCTACCTCGGCCAGCCAGGGGCAGGGGGCCATGACACTGGCTGAACTCACCGTACCCCGTTCCAGGGCCGCGATGCTGGCGTCATTGGTGGCGTGGGTCACGCCGAGGTCGTCGGCGTGAACGATGAGCAGTTTTGTGCCGGAAGGATAGCCGAGTTGCTCGGCGAGCGTTTGCCCGCTCAGCCACGAAGACAGCAGCAACAGGGCAAAAATGGAGAATTGGCGCATGATCAGGAGTAGTTTTGTGACTAATATAGGTCCCGGTAAGTTTGGTCGGCTACCGTCTTTCACCTGGGCGCCGGCGCGCGGGTGCCGTGAACGCCCCGAAGAGCAAGAGAAGGGAGCACCCTCCAGGGGTACGTCCTCATCAATATTTGTGGCCCACAGAATTACTATCGATATGCTTTCGTGGTCTCCCTTATCCGGACTGATCTTTTTGCTATTCACTATATTGCTCTGCACCTGCACCGGCTCAGCCGAGTATTCCACTGCGCTTCACGCTCCGTCGCCCGATATGCCCAAACGGGCCAACCCGGCGGAAACGCCACTGAACGTCCTGCTGATCCTGGCCGACGATCTTGGCTACCACGACCTGGGGGCCACGGGCTCCCGCTTCTACGAAACGCCTCACCTGGATGCCCTCGCCCGCCGGGGCACCTCGTTTACGCAGGCCTACGCCGGCTCCCGGGTCTGTAGTCCCTCCCGGGCCAGTATCCTGCTCGGACAATTCACCGCCCGCTACGGCATCACGGACTGGATCGGCGCCCAGACGGGCCCCGACTGGCACCGCGATCAACGGCCGACAACCCACCTGCCGCCCGATTACCGCCGCGCCCTCCCCGCAACGGCGACCAGCCTCGCCGAGGCTTTCCGTAAGGGCGGATATACCACCTTTTTTGCGGGGAAATGGCACCTGGGTGACGGGGGGAATCATCCGGAGGATCACGGTTTCGACCACAACGTTGGGGGGTGGAGCAAAGGAAGTCCCATCGGCGGTTTTTTTGACCCCTACGAGAACCCGAAACTTCCCAACGAGCGGCCCGGAGAGCCACTGTCCCAACGCCTGGCGCGGGAAACCAAGGCGTTTTTGCATGAACATCAGGGCGACCCTTTTTTCGCCATGCTCAGCTTTTATGCCGTCCATGCGCCCCTGCAGACGACCCCGGAGCGCTTTGAGCATTTTCGGGCCAGGGCCGTAGCCGCCAGCCCGGCCGATTCGGCATTCGTCATGGAGCGTCGACTACCCATCCGGACCGCGCAAGACCACCCCGTCTATGCCGGGTTGCTGGCGGAAATGGACGCGGCCATCGGCCGGGTGCTCGATCACCTGGAGGCCACCGGATTGGCGGACCATACCGTGGTCATCTTTACTTCCGACAACGGGGGCGTGGCCTCCGGTGATGCTTATGCGACCTCCAATGCTCCGTTGCGGGGCGGGAAGGGCTACCAGTGGGAGGGAGGAATTCGCGAACCCCTGCTCCTGTACGTGCCGGGACAGGACCAGCCCGCTACCGTGGATGAACCGGTGACTGGGGCGGACATTTATCCCACCCTGCTCTCCCTGGCGGGACTGCAGGTGGAAGCCGAGCAGATACTCGATGGTAGGGACTTCAGTCCCCTGTTGCGGGGGCAATCCCTGGGGGAGCGCCCGCTTTTCTGGCACTATCCGCACTACGGAAATCAGGGCGGGGATCCCAGCTCCATTTTGCGGCGGGGAGACTGGAAGATGATCCACTACTGGGAAGATGATCACGACGAACTGTACCACCTGGGGCAGGACCCCGGGGAGGTCAACGATCGGTCCGAGTCGGAGCCCGCGCGCACGGCAAATATGCGTCGGGAATTACTGGATTGGCTGGAGCAGATGAACGCTCGGTACCCGGTGCCGAACCCTCAGTTTACGGAGGAAGCGTGGGACCGATGGCGAAGGCAGGTACGTACGGAACGTTGGCCTTCCCTGGAGCGCCGACGCCGGGAGATGTTTGCGCCCGGCTGGGTGCCCAACGAGGACTGGTGGGGTAGTGCGGTGCCGGTGACGCGGGATTGAGAGCGGGGCAAAATTGCGATTTCCGTCGACAGAGTCTACGGGTAGACGGAAGGGTGAAATACTGAAAAATTTTGCCAAAAAAAATTGGGTCCGCCTACTAAGCCTACATGTAGACTTAGTAGGCGGATACCGGAATTTTCTTCACCATTCTTCCTCCCCCAAGCAGTATTTTGCTCCCATGCAATTTCCGGTTTCTATCTCCGTCAAAGCTGCCTGCCTCACCTTCGCTTGCCTGATCCTGGCTTCCTGTGCTACCCGGCCGCCCAAGAAAATCCGCCTCCCTCCCGCGCTGGCCGAAGCCAGCGGACTGGTGATTGCGGGCAACCAGTTCTGGTGGCACAACGACAGCGGCGATGGCCCCTTCGTTTATCGTACCGGTCCGACGGGCGCGGTGGCCCGTAAGGACAGCGTCAGCCGGAGGGCGGTGGACTTCGAAGATATGTGTCACGACGACCGGGGAAATCTTTACGTGGGAGATTTCGGTAACAACACCGGCCGTCGGCCGTCGCTGACGATTTACCGCTACGATACGGTCCGCCAAGAATCGGACACCATTCACTTCACCTATCCGGATCAGGATGGTAGTGGCATCCACCAGCCCGGAAACTACAACTGCGAGGCGATGGTGTACGCAGACGATTATCTGCACTTGTTCACCAAGGACGTCCTCTTTGGAGACCGCCGCTGGATGACCTACCACTACCGCATCCCCGCCCGGCCCGGACGGTACGAGGCGGAGCTGGTGGACAGTCTGCGCATTCCCCGGCGAGTAGTCACCGCTGCCGCCCTGGACCGCGAGCGGGGGGAGCTGGTATTGACGGCCTACACCTTCAAACGAGCCCTGGGTTTTCTGCCCTCAGGGTCCGCTTCGTTGATTACAATCCGGGATTTTCCCGGGGGGCGTTTCCTGCGGGGTAAACTTCGTCGCCGTAACCTCAGCTGGACCTGGCCGACCCAATTCGAGGCCATCGACTTCTACGACGATCGGTGGCTGTACGTGGCCAGTGAAGCGAACCGAGTGCGAAAACATGCTTTAGCCCGGCGGAAGCGACGGCGGTAGTCCGGGGTCGTTTTTTAGGGGGCGACGGAGCGCAGGTGCCAGCCCATTTGGTATGGCAAAGCTACCCTACCTTTGCCGCCATGAACGTTCCCGAAATCCGTACGGTCAATGTACTGCGCTACGTAACGCCCCTGCGGGAGGGAGGTTCCCTTCCGGCCATCGTCGATGCCGACGATGATTTTTCCTACGTCATCAAGTTTCGGGGTGCCGGTCAGGGCAAAAAAGCGCTGATTGCCGAACTGATTGGCGGAGAGCTGGCGCGGGCCGTCGGCCTGCGCGTCCCCGAACTGGTGTTCATGGAACTGGACGATTCCTTCAGCAAAACGGAGCCCGACGAAGAGATTCAGGACCTCCTGCGGTTTAGCGTGGGCTTGAACCTCGGGCTGCACTACCTGTCGGGTGCCATCACCTACGATCCGGCCGTGTCAGTGGCTACTCCGACGGAGGCATCCAGGACGGTACTGCTGGACTGCCTGATTACCAACATCGACCGCACCCACCGGAACACCAATCTGCTGAACTGGAAGAAAGAGTTGTGGTTGATCGACCACGGGGCCAGCCTTTATTTCCACCACGCAATGAACAACTGGGAGGCCCATGCGGCCCGCGGCTTTGCTGGGGTGAAGGATCACGTACTACTGGAAAAGGCGACCGAACTGGCCGCCGCCCGGGATCACCTCCGCGAGGCGATCACTCCAAACCTGATCAGAGAAATCGTTGGCCTGATTCCCGACGACTGGCTGGAAGAAAAGGGAAGTGCGCTAAGTCCCGCCGAAAAGCGGGAGGTGTATACCCGCTACCTCACCATCCGCTGGGAAAACCTCGATTCGCTCACTAAAGAAGCCGAAGATGCCCGCCAAGCAAGTATATGAGTACGCGCTGATTCGCTACGTTCCCCGGGTGGAGCGGGAAGAATTCCTGAACGTTGGGGTGGCATTGTTCTCTAAACGGCTGCGCTTTCTGGACGTGCGTATCCACCTCGACGAAGCCCGCATTCTCGCCTTCCATCCGGATACGGACCTGGAAGAACTGCGGGCTTACCTGGATAGCTGGGTCAGCATCTGCCGGGGCGAAAAGGATGCCGGAAGGATCGCCCAGTTGGAGGCCCCGGAGCGTTTCCGCTGGTTAACGGCCACCCGGAGTACCATCATCCAGTCATCCCGGGTACACCCCGGCATGACCGATGATCCGGAAGGGACGCTGGAAAAGTTGTTTCGGGATTACGTGTGCTGAGCGGACCGTAAGCGTGAAGGGGGGCAGAACGTTTCTGCAACCAGCGGCGGGTGATTTTAGTCCAGTGCAATCACCTTTAGCTCGTCCTCCCGGAGGGTTTGGATACCCAAGCCAATACCCTGTACCGGAGGAAGCTGCTGAAGACGATTGACGTCGGACTTTTGGGAGCTTACCATCAGATTAATCCGGTAATCGCTGTCTTTATCCTCGAGGTAAAGATGATTGCCCAGGAAGAGTAAACGGACGTTTTTCAGATTGAGTCGGTAGTCCAGCTCATCGAGTAAGCCGAAGGAAAAGCGGTAATGGGCGTTACCTTCTCGCTGGGTCTGGTTGGTGAAATTGATGACCAGCCACCTTTCGCCCCATTCATCTTCCACCACCCCGGACGCATTAATGATGCCCTCCGCTTGAAAAGCTTTGCCGATGGAGGAGTGCCCATGTTGGGCAAGATTGTGCTCGGCGACCAATTCGTTCATTTTGGCCTCGGGGATGGTCGTGCCGGTTTGGGCTTGAAGCGACAAAGAGAAGGCCAGGAGTAAAGTGAAAAATGGGAGCATTTTCATGTAGTGGGGGTTAGTATTAATGTTTTAATGCAACGATGAATAATATAATAAATTCCTGATTATCAAACTTTAATGCCATTAATTTAGTTCAGCTTTATCCACGCAAATTACCCTTGTCAGGGTGCTTCCGCTAAGGAAGGACTCTATTTTAGTGGATGAACTCATGCAAGGATTTTTTGATGATTAGGTGGTTTCAAGTGGAATTGCCGGGAGTAGGGCTACCGGTTGTTTTTACGATGGGAACTATTCCGTGCGGTTCAGCGGTTCAGGGAATACCGTATGGTGCGACTGGTCTCCGACCCTAATCTCTAAGGAATGAAAAAGATAATCTACTACGTGGCCACCTCCCTGGACGGGTACATCGCCGGGAAAAACGAAGACATCAGTCAGTTCGTTCAACGGGGAGATGGCGTCGATAAGTACCTTGCGGACCTGGCCAATTTCTCCACGGTGATCATGGGGAGAAAAACCTATGAATTCGGATATCAGTTTGGCCTGCAACCCGGTCAACCCGCCTATCCACACATGCAGCACCACATCTTTTCTCGATCCCTAAATCTTGCCGATAAGGCCGATTCAGTAAGTATCGAGAAGTTAAGTGTGGATCGTATTCAGGAGATCAGAGAGGCATCGCCGACGGACGTTTACCTGTGCGGAGGTGGAGAATTTGCCGGATGGCTACTGGACCATGGACTCATCGATCAGCTGAAAATCAAGTTAAATCCCATCGTACTGGGGGTAGGAACGAGGCTGTTTGGAAACTCCACTACGGCAGAGAGCTGGGACCTTGCCGATCGGGAATCATTTTCGGATGGCCTGCAAATACTGACCTACCGCAGAAGGTGAGGGACGCAGTATTTTCATTACCGAATTTCCAATGGAGCGGGATAAGAATTCAAAAAGCTTAGGCAATGACGGACCTTGAAAGAATCAGGCATTACTATAAATCCTTTGACGAGTGGGGGAGGCTGGATACGGATGCTGGAGCTCTGGAACTTAGGGTGGTACTGGAGGTGATTTCAAAATACCTGGAGCCCCCCGCACACATCTTTGATCTGGGAGGAGGAGCGGGTAGGTATACCTTTGAATTGGCTAAACTGGGTTTTCGGATGAGCCTTGGGGACCTTTCCCAGGATTTGATTGACGTGGCGAAAAGTAGGTTGATGAACCACGAGGTATCAACCAGGGTAGACAGGATTGCCGTCGTTAATGCCCTGGAATTGGGGGAATTCCCGGATCAAAGTTTCGAAAACGTTCTGTTGTTTGGTCCACTCTATCATTTAACGGAAGCATCGGAAATCAATCAGTGCCTGGCGGGGATTTACCGAATACTGAAGCCCGGTGGAAAAGTATTCGCCTCGTTTATACCCTACCACTGCGGAATCATGAGTATCGTGGAACGATCATTGTTCCGACCGGAACAAGTCGGTAGTGAGGAGTTGCGCCTCGTGAGTAGACAAGGAACCTTTAGAAATAGGAGCAGTGCTGGCTTTCAGGAAGGCAATTATCTGGAATCTCCGGCGGTTGAAGCCCATTTCCGGGAGGCCGGGTTTAAAAAAATATTGCTTCGCTCGATCAGGGGAATTGGGTACAAAAATGAACGAGAAATCCTTGCCCTGGAAGAATCCCGCCCCGAATACTTTACTACGGTCATGGAGGTGTTGCACCAGACTGCCGGGGAGTTACCAATTGTGGAAACCTGTGGCCACGCCATGTACATTGGGGAAAAGGCCAGAGGGGAATCGCTTGAATCAACGCTGCATGAGTGAACGAACGGCGGCGTATTGCTCTTTACCGGCCTGGGTGAGGTAGGGGTAGATCATTTCAAAAGATAGGTCCTGGTAATACTTGACCGCGTTACCATCGTCGGCCCTAAAAAGTTCGGCCGAATTAATCCAGTTGTCTCCCAGGATCGCCATACGTTCATACAGCCTTTTGTATTCTCCGTCAAATTCCTCGGGACGGATGATACCCTTTTCGACCATGGTCCGGAAAAGATGCTCAAACTGCTGCTTTCTAACGGCCTGTAATCCGAGGTAATGCTCCCGGATTTGCGCGTGCTCCCGGAAGATGAAGTACAGGTCGCGTAGAATGAATCGGTAAGCGTAGAAAACCCGCATCGTCTTTTCGGCGGTCAGGTAAAGGCTGGATAGGATCGAAAAATTCTGCGTCATCGCTTCCATCCCGGTGTTGATCTCTTCCACCAGGGAAAAGTACAGGGCGTTGACGATGTCTTCCTTGGTCCGAAAGTGATAGTTCAGGTTGCCCTGACTCATCCCGAGCGCCGACGCAATTTGCCGCAGCGTCGTCCCCTGAATTCCTCCCGCATTGAATAGTTCCCGGGCCTGAGCTAAAATTCTTTCTTTCGTACGCATTAGTAAACTTGACCTAATAATTAGTATATTTGACCTAAATTTACCCTTGCTCACCAATTTCTCGGTAACGCGGCGGCAAATTTATCGGCTGCCTGGGCTTGATGAAGGCCACTGGCGCCCAGAAACACGATGCATTAAGTACCTAAAACTTTACGGATTATGAAAGTTGGTATCATTGGTGGGGGCATCACCGGTCTTACTACGGCACTAGCCCTGCGAAAGCGGGGAATCGAGGCGGTAGTCTACGAGCAGGCGGCTTCCCTCAACGAAATCGGTGCGGGAATCTGGGTACAACCTAACGCCATGAAAGTACTGGATTGGCTGGGCATCCGGGAGCAGGTAATGACTTGCGGTATTGAACTCCACCGGGTGGGCATCACGGACGCTCAGCTGCAGCCACTACGAAAGTTGAAGGGTGACCTCGTGGAAGATGCTGAAGGAAGCAAAATTCTGGCAATCCACCGGGCAAAGTTGCAACGGGTACTTTTTGAAGCGGCCGAAAGGTCTTGTGAAATTTACCTGAATAAGCAGTATCTGCGCCACGAAGTCCACCCGGATGGCATCACGATTCACTTCGCCGAGGGTGAAGCGGAGGTAGACATTCTGCTGGGAGCGGACGGTATCAACTCTGCCGTGAGGGCGTCCATTATGCCCGATGCCCCACTGCGCAATGCTGGCCAGATTTGTTGGCGGGGTGTCGCTAAAATGCCCCTGCCGGAGGCACTGAAGAACCTGGGGCAGGAGGCCTGGGGTAGCCACCGCCGGTTCGGCTTTTCTCAGATTGGTGAAGAGACGGTGTACTGGTTTGCCGTAGTGGACGATACGGTTGTGGTCGGAGGTAACACTCGCCCGAAAACCGAGAGTCTGATGAAACTCTTCGGTGGCTTCTCTCCGGTTGTCCGGGAAATCATTGGGCATACCGAGGCAGCACAAATTCACCAGGCTACCCTGCACGACCTGAAGCGTCTGCCCCGTTGGTTTGACAATAAAATCTGTTTACTCGGCGATGCCGCCCACGCCACTACGCCCAACATGGGGCAGGGAGCCTGCCAGGGCATGGAAGACGCTTACTTCGTTAGCCAGTACCTGGCGGAGTGCCTGCCCGACGCCAGGCTGGCCTTCCAGCGCTTCGAGGAAAGGCGCCGCCGGAAGGTAGACTACGTTGTCAACACTTCCTGGCGTTTCGGGAAATTGGCGCATAGCTTCTTCGGTCAGCAACTCCTAAAAGCGATCATCAAACTGACCCCGGAGCGTACGATGCGCGCGCAGATGGGTTCACTGTACCATCTGGACTAATCACCCCGGAGCCAAGCGTCTTCCGTTCCTTCACCAGTTCTACCCAAAAACCCAGAACATCATGAACGTACTCCTCTTCATCGCTAACGTGCTCACCTTGCTGGCCTTCGTCGTCCATACGTTCATTGGCGACCGGGAACTGCGCATTATCGAACCCTCAATTGTGCATGACGAAAACCACCAAAAGCGGGAGAAGTGGACCATGGCCCGGAACGGCTGGCACTGGATTTCACTGGACCTGCTTTTCGCCAGCATCGGGCTTGGGCTCATCAACTTCACCGACTACTTCGCCAACGAAAAGCAACTGCTCCAGATTTTGGCCCTCTACTTCTTAGGCTACGGTACCGTATGGCTGCTTTCGACCGCCATTTCGCGGCCATTCCCCAAAAACTACCTGAAACTGGGGCAGTGGATGTTGCTCTTGGTGATCAGCGGACTGATTTACGGGGGGATTGGGTAGCCAACCAAGGCCGTGGTAATGATTTCACAATTGGGATATTTGGCAATGAGTGTTCGGACGCCGTTTCCCTAGGCTCGGCCGACACGAAACAGGCTTCCGACCACCGCCTTAACCCTAAACCAATCAGATTTACTCCCCCCACTGCCGACTCCCCAACCGGTAATAGAAAATCCTTTCCGGAGCGTAGCCCTCCGTGTGTCGCTCAATAATCTTCAACTGTGAGTCAATCAGCTCCACGGGAGCAATCTCCCGGCGGATTAAATCGCCGCGGTAGAGGTAGATGCCCTCGTAGTAAGTGGAGGTCTTGACCACGTAGCGAAGGCTATCCGAGGTGAGGGCGGCAAACCGGGAAGTATCCCGCAGCTCCCTTAGGTCGGGCTCGTTGATCAGGTAAGCCAGCGCATCGTTACGAAACACGACGGCCCAGTCGTAAACGGCAATGGCCGGATCCAGCGGGATGGGGTAGGGGGGCTGATCCCGGAGGTAGCCCTTTAGCAACGTAGTGTCTATGATGGAGTTTTCGGTGCTCCATTCCGCCAGCTCGCCAACATTGTAGGCCATGAGCACACCGCGGTCTACCGGGGGGATACCCTGGGTCTTCCGGTCCCGGTACTGATGCAATCTTATGGTGCAACTGATGGTCTTGTCCGGGAACAACTCCCGTAAACTTTGCAGTAAGGAAAAATATGGCACCTGCGTCCGCGCCGTCCAGTCACAGTCCAGCTGTACTTCCGGAAAATCATTTCCCAGGATTTCTTGCAGGAGGGCGGCCATGTTTTTGGCCAGCGCAGGCAGCTTGTTGACGGGCTGCTGCTGGATGACCTCCTGGGTAATGAAGATGACGGGCACCAGGGGAGGGAGGCCCGTGGTGTCCCCCAATTCCAGGATGGCGGTGGGGGTGGCCCGGCCATTTTCCCAGATCAGGTCATAGGCCTTTACGTACAGCCGGTCCGCGTCCGCTTCGGCCAGCAAGGCTCGCGAAAGGCTGTCCGGCGCCAGGCGGGTTTGCCAGTGGTAGAAGGTCGGTTGGGGTGGTTCCGGCGGTTCGTTTTGGCAGGCAGTGATCGCTACCACCAAAATGATGATCCATATTTCTCCCCAAAATTTTTTCATGCGCTGGGGTAGGTATCTCATGCAAGGGGCAGATGTCGACGCGATTCCTGCGAAATCGCAAAAGGTATTGTGATAATACCGGTAGAGTCAAGGCATGCCTTGACTCTGCCTTGAATGAACGTTGACGTTAAGTTACGGAGGAATCATACCCCCTAGATATACACAACATCCTCCAGTTGCGGGGCCCGGACCTTCTTGAATCCGCGCTCCTTGAGGCCTTCGGAGAAGGTGTCCATGCGATCGATGGTGCCGTGTACCAGGAAAATTTCTTTGCAGTGCTGCTGCTGTCCGTCGAGGAAGTCCAGCATTTCGGAGCGGTCTCCGTGGGCGGAGAAGCTGTCCATCGTCACGACGTCCGCCCGTAGTTCGTGGTACTTACCGAAGAGCTTTAGTCCGGTAGCGCCGTCCCGCAATCTCCCTCCGGGGGTTTGGGGGGCACAGTAGCCGACAATGAAGATGGTGTTCTTCTTGTCGCCCATGGTGTTGCGGAGGTGGTGCTTGCTGCGCCCGGCGTTCATCATGCCGCTGGCGGAGATGATGATGGCCGGTCCCTTGAGAAAATTCAGCGCCTTACTGTCTTCCACCTCCCGGATGTAGCGGAGGTTGTTGAAGCCGAAGGGATTGTCGTCGGTCAGCATGTACTCGTGCAGGTCGTTGTCGTAGCACTCGGGGTGGGAGCCGAAGACGGTGGTGGCGTTGACGGCCAGTGGACTATCGACGTAGACGGGAATATTGGGCAGTTTGCCGCTGCTTTCCAGCCGGTCGAGCATGTAGACAATCTCCTGGGTTCTGCCTACGCTGAAGGCGGGAATGAGCAGCTTGCCCTTGTCCTCTACGCAGGTTTTTTTGATGATGCGCAGGAAGCGATCCAACTCGTCGGGCGGCAGGTCGTGTTCCCGGTCGCCGTAGGTGGATTCGCAGATGATGTAGTCGCAGGCGGGCATTTTCTTCGGATCCCGCAGGATGGGGCGATTGGGCCGTCCGATGTCTCCGGTGAAGCCGATGGTGGTGGTTTTGCCGTTGTCCCGGGTGATGCGCAGCGTCACGCTGCCGCTGCCGAGAATGTGCCCCGCGTCGCGGTACTGAATCTCCACGTCGGGGTGGATGCGTTCCCAGATGTCGTAGGGGAGGCCCACGAACCGATCCATGGTGGGTTTCACGTCCTTGCGGGTGTAGAGGGGCTGTTTACCCTTACCAAACTTGCCGTTTTTCTTGTTGTAGTATTCGGCGTCCTTTTCCTGAATGAAGGCGGAGTCGAGGAGCATGATGGCACAGAGGCTCCGCGTGGCGTGGGTGGCGTAAATCTGCCCCTTAAAGCCGTCCTTGACCAGCTTGGGTACCCGACCGGTGTGGTCGATGTGGGCGTGGGAAAGGATGAGGCAGTCGATGGATTCCGCATCGAAGAGGAAGCTTTCGTTGAAGTCCTCCATTTCCCGGCTGTTGCCCTGGTAGAGGCCACAATCGAGTAGTATTTTGTACCCGTCGTCAAGGGTAATCAGGTGGGCGGATCCGGTGACTTCGCGGGCGGCGCCGCAGAATTGAATGTGCATGAGCGAGCTTTTTCGCTAGACTAAGGCTAGGTTGGTCAGGGGGGACTAAAGGTAGCTTTTGCCCGTCAATTTACAACAACGCCGCCCCAAACACCCCCGCAGAGTCTCCCAGGCTGGGGCGGAGGAAGCGGGTGTCGAGCCGGGGGTTGAACAGGTGATCTACCACCCGGGGAACCGCCTGGGTGTAGAGTTCGTCGATGTTGCCGAGGCCACCGCCGAGCACCACGACGTCTGGGTCAAGAACGTTGATCACGTTGGCGATGCCCTTGGCGAAAAAGTGGAAGAACCGGTCCAGGGTAGCGGTGGCCGCCGGGTCATTGCCCGCGCGGTAGCGCGGCACGATGTCCTTCATCGTGCGGGCCGTGCCGGACAGATTGGCGTAGTAGCGCTCCTGGGCCGGGCCGGCCAGAATCTGCTCCACGCAGCCCACCCGACCGCAATAGCAGTAGCCCGCCGAGTTGTCGAGAAACATGTGGCCCCATTCACCCCCGATGCCCTGTCCGCCACCGAGAATTTTGCCGTCCACCACGATGCCGCCGCCGGTCCCCGTGCCGAGGATGACGCCAAAGACCACCTTGGCGTCGGGAGCTTCCTTTGGCACGCAGCCGAGCAGCGTTTCCGCCACCGCAAAGCAGTTGGCGTCGTTGGCCAGGGTGACGGGAACCCCGATGGCCCGCTCCAGATCCTTATCCAGCGGGTGGCCGTTCAGGACGACGGTGTTAGAGTTTTTCAGCAGCCCGGTCGGCGGGTCGATGGCGCCCGGCGTGCCGATGCCGAGGTGCGCGGGATTCAGCCCGGTAGCTTCCCGCATCTGCTCCACGAGTAGCGCGATCCGGGAAACAATGTGCGCGTAGCCGCCCTCCCGTTCGGTGGCGATGCGCCGGCGGTCAACGACCTTCCCTTCTTCGTCAAGGATAACGCCCTCAATTTTGGTGCCGCCAAGGTCAATGCCCCACTTCATACGGTATGATTTTGGGGGAAGATAAGGTACAGGACTCAGGATTTAGGCCTCAGGATTTAGGCTTCAGGAAAAAGGAGAAAGCTGAGGAAAAGAAAAAGAATAAGGGGGCGACGGTCCCGAGATCCGACCACCGAAGGTAGCTGCGAAGCAAAACTCGTCGGGATCGCCGATTCAAATTGAATGCGTCGAAGCGCAGGTGCAGAGTGAATCGGGAAGAAAATGATTTAATGGAAGCAGGGGCAAGGCATTTGTGGGATGGCATTAGCGTTATGCCCCTTCCAGAAACTATGGCTTATTCTGTAATAATTAAGTCCAACTTCTCTAAGTTCTGGGCTTCTTGAAAATCATAATCACCTGAAAGTCGAAATCACCCACCCCGGGGACATGTACCTGGTGTCGCCTTTCCCCGAAAGGCGACCACTCCAGCAAAGTAGGAAGGATTGTACAAGATCGATTGGCCACATTCTTTCGCGGAAGGTCCTTTAGTTATCCCAGGCTGATTCGGTTTCCTTTCGGGGAAAGGAAACACCACCTGCCTCCAATCATTTGATATTTCCTTAATTGGGAGTCAAGATAAGTCTATAGTCTGTCAGACTAATGGCTACAAACCTAAAGGTGAAAAAAGATATTCGTGGGGCACAGATTACAAAGCATACAACGGCCGTAACTCTACGCCATTGTAAGGGTTACAACTTTGCGTTAACCCACACATGCCTTGCCCCTACGCGCATCCCACCTACGATAGCGATTCCCAAGGAATCGCGCAGTTTTTACTCATCATTCCAGTAGCCGCAAAAACTCCGTCGGCACGGCCTCCGTGAGCCATACCCCGTTGTCGGAGCGGAAGAAGGTATGCCCATCGGCGGCCATGGCCGCCGCCCGAACGTGGAAAACCACCGGTTTTCCGTGCCGCCCACCTACTTTGATGGCCGTCTCCAGGTTGTCGCTCAGGTGGACGTGCTGCCGACTGCGGCGTTCCAGCCCGGTACGCAGAATGGAGTCAACGAAGCGGCGGGCCGTGCCGTGGTACAGCACTTTCGGCGGTGGGGTGGCGCGGAGGCCCAGCTCCACCTCAATGCTGTGCCCCTGGTTGGCGCGAATCCGCAAGCCGTCTTCGCTGAAGCGAAAACGCTGCTTGTCGTTGTGGTCTACGATGTACTGCAACTCCGCCCGGGAGATGGCCGTGCCGTGGCGTTCGAGTTGGGCCAGCAGATGACTCACCTCCGCCCAGCCGGAAGCATCCAGCTTGAGGCCGATGACTTCGGGTTTGTGGCGCAGGACGAGGCTGAGTTTTCGGGAAGTGCGGGTGAGGGTTTTCGTGTTCATGGTAAATACTTTGCTTAAAATTTAAGCAAAGATAACGCCCGTTCCTTTACCGCGCAATACCCACCCTCTAATACATCGTGTTTCCGTTGGCGGAATTCTCGGGGATTTGCTGGATAGCGTCCCAGTGTTCCACGATCTTGCCCCGTGCATCGAAGCGGAAAAAGTCCATGGTGACGTATTCGTCTCCCCCGGGCCAGACCTGGTGGGTATGCAGGGCGACCAGGTCGCCCTCGGCGACGGCACGGACAAACTCGATGGTCTTGTTCGGATATTCCCGCTGCATGCGGTTGAAGTAATCAATGAAGGCTTGCGGTCCGTCGCCCACGGTTGGGTTGTGCTGAATGTAGTCGTCACCCACGTATTTTTCCACGGCCCCGGCCGGGTCGCCGAGGTAGGCCGTGCGGTAAAAATCGATGGCGTTTTGTTTGTTACGTTGCGAATCCATGAAATGGTATTTAAGGGGGCAGCCTTGAAGGGGCTTTCCGGGTGGGGTGATATCGTAAAGTACTGCGAAAGGGCCTACATCAACTCAAAAAGTCGGCGGCTGGCGCGCAGCTGGTTCGGGAAGTTGTCCAGGGTGTCCTGCTGCAGCCGCGGCGCGTGCTGCTCCCGGTAAGCTTCGTAGGACCGGAGGTCGGGGAAATGATAGGTGAAACAGTAGGTCAGGGTGTCAACTTCCAGGAGCCGCTTGACGTCGAAGGAGGAAATGAGTCCGGTTTTGAGGAGGTCGGGAATGTGTACGGTCTTCATCCAGTGCAGCCATTTTTCTTCCAGTTGGGGCTCGGTGACGGTAACGGTAACTTCGTAGAGGATCATGCGTAAGGGCTTGTTGCGAACGTTGCTTAGTTTACCGACGATTGTCGGTTCTTTACCCCACAAAATTAAGCAGGACATCCATGCAACTCCACGTCCACCACTTTGACCTCCCCCTGGCGAATCCCTTCCGCATCGCCCACGAAAGCCGGACGGAACAACCCACCCTCATCGTGGCCCTACGGGATGAAGTGACGGGGCTCACCGGACTGGGAGAAGCCCCCATGACCCGCTACTACGGACTGGAAAGCCAGCGCTGCACGGCCGAACTGAATCGGCTGGCACCCGCGCTTGCGCCCCTAAAACTACCATCAAGTCCGGAAGAAATTATGCGCTTCGTGGATAAAGCCGATCCCGAGCTCAATACTTTTCTCCGCTGTGCTCTGGACGTGGCCACCCACGATTTGTGGGCCAGGCACCGGGGACAACGACTTGGCCTGCTGTGGGAGCAGGACCGTACCCGGAAAATCCCCACCTGCTACACCATCGGCATGGGGCCCGTTGAGGAGATGGTGGCCAAACTCCGCGCTTTCCCCTGGCCGGTGTACAAAATTAAACTGGGGGGTGGGCAGGATGACCTGGAGATCATCCGCCAACTCCGGAAACATACCACCTCTCCCTTCTACGTTGACGCCAATACGGGCTGGGAACTTAATCAGGCCATCGACCTCTCCTTTGGCCTCAAAGAACTCGGCGTACGCTTCATCGAACAACCCCTCAAGGCCGACCAGTGGGCGGCCGCCGCCAAACTCCGCGCCGCCAGCGCCCTGCCCATTTTTGCCGACGAAAGCTGTCAGGTAGAAACCGACGTGGACCGCTGTGCGGAGGCCTTCGACGGCATCAACATCAAGGTGGTGAAGTGCGGCGGACTGGCCCCCGCCCGCCGGATGATCCGGCGCGCCAGGTCGCTCGGACTGGGCGTCATGGCCGGCTGCATGACCGAAAGCAGCGTGGGCATCAGCGCCATCGCCCAACTCCTGCCCGAACTCGACTACGCCGATCTCGACGGTGCCATGCTACTCGCCCAAGACCCCGCCACCGGCGTCACCTTTGACCCCAACACCGGATTCGCCCGCTACCCCGAGCGCCCGGGAACCGGAGCTTTATTGAAGTAATGGAGATACTTCTTCCCGCTGCAACTTCTCCTTACCCTCACCCTGTTTTCCCCTCGAACGATTAATACTCTACGAGTCAAACGGACCAACATATAAATAGACATCGCACCAAAAAGCAACCGGTCCAACTGACTACAATGCCCCATTACTAAGGAACTACCATAGTACCGTACAGCCGTACTAAAGAATCACGTTATGTTGTTTCGTGAGCCTCAATTACTTTCGCGGGTAGTTGGGGCTCTTTTGGTTAGGATTTAGGATCGAGGCTTGAGGATCTAGGATTCCTCTGCATTTCCTTGATCCTCAAGCCTAAGTCCTCAATCCTAATTTCGCCTTCGGCGAAATCACCCATTCCCGCTTTCCAGAAAATCAGCACTCTGCGTAAACTCTTTGGCCAGCAGGAGCTGCAGGTGTACGCGGAGCACTTCTCCCATGGTTTGTAGTCCGCGGAAGGACGTACTGTCGTGGTGTTGGCCGAGCTCGTCGCGCAGCTGGTAAATGAATTCGCGCTTGGAGATTTCGTCCCGACTCATGATGCCCAGCAGCTCCCGGATGCGTCGTGGACTGGCCTTGATCCGGGCGGCAATCATGGAGCGTTCTTCCAGTTGGTACTGCCGGACGGTGGCGTTGGCCATGTGTTCGATGCCGAGGAAAATGATTGGATTGTTCTCTTTGAAGTACTGTGGCAGGTAAAAGCTCTTGCGGCCCTCATAGCTCTGCTGGTCGAAGTCAATGGCCCGGAAGCGAAACTGGCTGCCCTCGATGTCCGGCGTAATGTCCACGACGTAATTGTAGGCGCGCATGTCGCCGAGCAGCCGCACGAAGCAGCGTTCGTTGAACTTCACGAATTCCTTGGCCATCCGAATCTGGTTGAAGGTGGTGTCTTCCAGTTTGGTGTCGAAAAAATCGTCTCCCGGAATGCCGGCGATGTGCTCCTCGATGAGGGTGTCGCCGTCGAGGAGGTACAGCACGTTGTTGGGGGAGAGAAGCTCTTCGAGTTCCAGGCCGTAAATCCGGTTCGCGTCGGTGCGTTTGACGTAGAAGTGGTCGTAGTTGTCGTTCAGCCGGTTGATGATCCGGATCCGGAAGGGGCGGGTGTTGCCGAAAAGGCAATAGTCGATCCGGGCGACTTCCAGGTGCTGGGTGGCACTCATGTCGCCGTCCATGCGCAGCAGGGCGTAAATCTTGCCGAGACCATCATAAATGGCGGCGCGTTCGTGCTCGTCGAAGTAGACGGTCTGCCAGAGGGTGTCGTTATCGTTCAGGTCCAACAATGGGACGCTGGCACTGAATCGCTCCAGGTCCTGATAGTGCAGGGGAAGTTTCACCTCGCGGCCGTGACCGGCCAGGTAGGCGCGGAGTTCGGGATGTACGGGGATCAGCGGCTTTTTGTCCATGAACCCAAGGTAAGCCTCCGCGGTGGTATCCTCGTACGAGTGGGGGTTTTTCGGGATGCTCTCTTGGAAAGGGAGGATGTACCGATAAATGCCTCGTCGCTAAAGCTTCCGCTCCAGATTCGGCACCAGGGCATCCTTCCACTCCCCGAAGGAACCGTCCAGAATCCGCTCCCGGGCCTCGGTGACCAGGTTGAGGTAGAAGTTCAGGTTGTGGAGAGTAGCAATTTGCGGACCGAGTAATTCATTCACCCGGAAGAGGTGATGTAGGTAGGCACGGGTGTGTTGCAAAGAAGTGGGCGCGGACGCAGGTGCCGAGTCAATGGGCTCAAAAGCATTGCGCCACCGGGCATTTTTAATGTTGAGAATTCCTTCGCGGGTGTAGATCAGCCCGTGTCTGGCGTTCCGGCTGGGCAGCACGCAATCAAACATGTCCACCCCGCGGCTAATGCATTCGAGGATGTTGGCCGGCGTGCCCACTCCCATCAGGTAGCGGGGCTTTTCTTTGGGCAGGATGTCGCAGCACAGCTTCGTGACGCGGTACATGTCCGGAATGGGTTCCCCGACGGAAAGCCCCCCAATGGCGTTGCCCGGCTGGTCCTGGGCGGCAATGAATTCGGCCGACTGCTTCCGTAAATCATCATAACTGCCCCCCTGAACGATGGGGAAAAGGGCCTGGGAGTGGCCGTATTTCGGCTGACTTTCCCGCATGAAGGTCACGCAGCGCTCCAGCCAACGGTGGGTGAGGTGCATGCTGTCTTCCGCATACTTATGGGTGCTGGGGTAGGGGGGACACTCATCGAAGGCCATTACAATGTCCGCCCCGATACTCCGCTGGATGCCAAGACTACTTTCCGGACTAAACAGGTGCTTGCTCCCGTCGATATGACTGGCAAAGGTGGCACCCTCCTCGGTGATCTTACGGCGATGCGCCAGACTGAATACCTGGTAACCGCCGGAGTCGGTCAGGATCGGTCCGTCCCAGTTCATGAACTGGTGTAGTCCGCCGGCCGCCTCCATGGTTTCCATACCGGGGCGCAGGTACAGGTGGTAGGTGTTCCCGAGAATGATCTGGGCCCGCACGGCTTCCTTAAGCTCTGCCTGGTGCACGCCCTTGACCGTGCCCAGGGTGCCCACCGGCATGAAAATGGGCGTCTTGATTTCTCCGTGGTCGGTCGTGATCGTACCGGCGCGGGCATCGGTTTTGTCGTCCGTATGGTGGAGGCTGAACTGCATAGTCGGCAAAGGTAAAACGTAGGGAAGGAATGAATGACGGAAGGTCGTCGGCTGAGGCGCGAGGACGAGCTGACTCGTCCGCCGACCGGGTTGCCAGAATAATTGAAGGAATGAAGGATTAGATGAATGCCATATTTTCTCATCGGTTGCATCTTTTGCTGACGCAGTCGCAAAAGTTCATCCGATGTGTAAAATGGGGTTTGTTCAACTTGCTCTGCCGCCTGACGCATCCGATGAACTTTTCCCCAGCTGCGCCAGGTGAAAAGATGCAGCGGATGAGCGGGCTTAGGGTGAATTGAAGGAATCGAATAGCGCTCCTCCTATCTGTCGAGCGCAGCGAGCTGATCGGATTACTATAGTCCTTGCAAGTTTTGATGATACTTTTTGCAATACATAGTGTCTTTTTCCAGGCAGGCATAAAGGACTTTGATGATTTTGTTACGTACGGCATTGATTGCTTGTTTATGGCTTCGGC
>NZ_SNAQ03000013.1:73357-199207 GCF_004375085.3 Lewinella sp. W8 | reverse complement strand
ATTTCCTCGACGTGCGCGACGCCAACAACTGTCTGCAAAGCATCGCGGTGACCATTCAGGAGCCAGCCGCAATCACCCTCAGCGGCAACGTTACCGACCTGCTCTGCAACGGGGACAACAGCGGAGCCATCGACCTCAACGTCGGTGGTGGAACGCCGCCCTTCGTCTACTCCTGGTCCAACGGTGCGTCCACCCAGGACCTCAGCGGACTGACCGCCGGCACCTATTCCGTGATCGTTTCCGACGCCAACGGTTGTAGCCGGGAGACCGCCTTCACCCTCAGTGAACCGCCAGCTCTGACGCTAAGCTGCACCCCAAGCCCGATCTCCACCATCAACGGTAACGATGGCAGTATCCTGTTAAACTGGGAGGGCGGCACCCCCGCCTATCAGATTACCCTGAACGGGGAAGTGATCGCCGATACCGACGACAACACCTTCACCATCTCCGACCTTGGCCCCGGAGACTACACCGTCGTCATCACCGACCAAAATGGTTGTCAGGAACAGTGCGTGGCCGTGGTGAACACCAGCGACTGCGCGTTAGCGATAGTCCTTAATGGGACTTCACCTGCCTGCTTTGAAGATGAAAATGGCGAAATTTTCGCAGAAGTATCGGGAGGTACGCCTCCTTTCACCTATCAATGGAATACGGGCAGCGATGCAGAATTCCTCACGGGCTTAGCCGCTGGTCAATTCTCATTGACGCTGACCGATGCCGCTGGATGCCAGGTTATCGAAAGCATCGCACTCGTAGCCCCGAATAATCTTGAAATCATTTTTGACGCTATCTCTCCAAACTGTACTAACAGTTTAAGCGGTAGTATCACTGCATCCGTAACGGGAGGAACGCCGCCCTATTCCTATTTATGGAGCAACGGTTCCAGTACGGCCACCATTGACTCCCTGGAGTCTGGAGCATACAATCTGGAAGTAATCGACGGCAACGGTTGCACACAAACGGGAAGCATCAATTTGGAACCATTGGGCTCCATAGTAATTGAGGGTACGGTGACCAACGCAATTTGCGAAGTGGGTGGCAACATTTCGATAGGCATTAACGGAGGTACTTCTCCGTATACCGTAGAATGGTCCACCGGTGCCAATTCTCTGTCGATAGACAGCCTGCTTCCCGGAAATTACCTGGTAACCGTTACCGATTCAAACGGATGCTCTTCCACCGAATCTTTCGTGGTCCTCGATGAAGGGCAAGAAATAAGCATCAGCGCTAATACTGTACCCATAAGCTGTAACGGAGACCAGAACGGAGCCATTTCACTCGCCATCGAGGGTGGAACCAGTCCCTATATTGTATTATGGTCTACGGGAGATACAACGACTACGATTGCGCAATTAGGGCCTGGTTCTTACGACGTTTCGGTTATTGACGTCAACGGGTGTAACGCTACTACTCAAGTCCTGCTTACTGCCCCACCTGCGCTGACGCTTTCCGCAGAAATTTCCGGCATTGACTGTGATGGCCCCGGACAAATTGTTCCGGTCATTCAAGGAGGAACTCCACCTTATACTTTATTGTGGTCTACGGGTGCTACCACGGACGTTCTAAATGACATTACGGATGCTGGGGAATATGCCCTATCCATTACCGATGCCAATGGCTGTGTTTTTGATACCGTTTTCATGGTCACTGACGAAACTACCGTTGAGTTTAACGTCCAGACACAAAACGCTAGTTGTTCGGACAGCAATGATGGGGGCATAGAAATAGACATCACGGACGGAGAAGCGCCGTTTCAGGTTCGTTGGTCCGACGGAAGTACTGACGAAGATCGCTCAGACCTACCCCCAGGAAACTACACCGTTTCCATTACCGACAACACGGGATGTTTCGCGGTAAACAGCTTCGAAATTATTAGCCCTCCTCCGATTACAGTGTCGTGCAGTGGGTTAAACGCAACCGGCCCGGAAGTAGCCGACGGTCAACTATCTATTTTCATTGAAGGTGGCACCGCTGAATATCGGATACAGTACGAAAGTGAGATGGTCTCCAGCACCGTGGGAGGCGGATCGGGGGAAAACCTTATTGGAGATCTCCCCCCCGGAGAATACTCCATTCGGGTAACCGACCAGAATGGTTGTATCAGTCCAGATATTTGCACGGCCATTATCGGTGCACCCGGCTGTGAAGGAAGCCTGGACGAAGCTTTTGCCTCGGTAGTAGTCTCCCCTCCCATTGGTTGTGCCTTCGAATTTGGTGGTATAAGTTTCGTTGGGGAAAACCCAGAAGAATTTGAATACTCGCTGGATTTTGGCGTCAATTGGCAGGCTTCCTCCAGTTTCGATTCGCTGCCAGCCGGTAATTATTCCACTTACGCCCGGCGCCTTGATGGAAATGGATGTATCCTCATCGGAGATCCCGTGAGCATTACCGACGCATCCAGTATCGCCATCCTAGGGCCCTTCGTTGACGCACCTACTTCCTGTGATACCGGGTCCGGTACGATCCGTTTGCAACCCCTCAGCAATAGTGAGCACTACATGTATAGTGTAGATGGGGGACAATCATTTTCCCCCAACCCCGTATTTACCGAACTGTTCAGCGGGGCCTATCAGGTTGAGGTAATGGATACCCTTACGGGGTGTTTTCTTGACCCGGAACGCGTATACATTCTGGCAACCGACAACCAGGCATCCCTTACTTCCGTGACGGTTGTATCTAACTCCAATTGTGGACTTGCTGACGGGGAGGTCACCTTTACCGGCGACAATCTCGGCAACTACCGGATAAGGCTCGAAGGAGGCCCCTGGCAAGATAGTTTACGGTTCGTCAATCTTGCCCCAGGCACCTATACCGCTGAGCTGGAAGAAACGGACAACGGATGTTCTTTTGCCTGGAACCTTCCCATTGTGGTAGGAGGTGATACTCCCCCGGAACTTGATGACCTTCAGGTAACGGCCCCCGAATCTTGCGGGGGACAGGATGGCGCCATTGTTTTCACCTACAATCAGACTGCCCCCGCAGAATTCACGGTAGACGGACTTACCTGGAGCAGTCAGTTAGCCTTCGAAGGTTTACCATCCGGAACTTATTTCCCGGGAGTACGATTTGTGGAGGACACCTCCTGTATTAACTGGCTAGAAGAAATAGTACTACCCAGTGGATTCTCCCCGCAAATTGACAGCGTTTTGCTCCGGCAGGATACCCTTTGCCAGGAAGCCTCTGGTTCTCTACAGGTTGTTGGCGAGGAAGGACAACAATTCAGCATCGATAACGGATTGACCTGGCAGCAGCAAGGCAACTTTGACAATCTACCTTCGGGAACTTATCTGCTCCTCGTCGCCGGTGACGACGTTGATTGCTCGGTTGAATACGGTCAGTTTGAGATTGGCCAATACCCTGGCACGGCCCCCTACCTGGACGAGGTCACTACCCTTGACGCTACCGGATGTGCCGGAGATGATGGGGCGATGCTACTCTCCGCGGCCAGTGGCTCCCTGGTCTTTGCCCTTCCCGGCATGGAGGAATTCGTGGACGTAGATGCCTTCACCGGCCTGACGAGTGGAAACTACTGGCTCCGCATTCAGGATACCCTGGCCCCCTGCCGTACGGACAGCATCGAAGTCAATATTGCTGGCCTCGATCCACTTGAAATGACCGTTGACACGCTGGCTCCTCCGGCATGTTATCGGGGAGAAGATGGTCTGGTGTTTCTATCGGCGATGGGTGGCCAGGGAGCTTACGATTTCCGGTGGTCTGACGGTGTTTCTGCCGCCGAAAGGAACAATCTGGCCGCCGGAGCGTACCAGGTTGTCCTGTTTGATGACCGTAATTGTACGGACACCCTGGTCATTTCCCTGGAGGAGAGGGCCGATTTTGCGGCGGTTGACGCCATGGTTGAAGATACGGCCGTATGCGCCCAGTCTTCCATCATGATTTCGCTGGACACCATCGCAGAGGGGCTGACCTATACCTGGCAGTTGCCCGACGGCACGACCCTGGCGGGCACTAATTTAATCACCCGACAAGAAGGGCTTCATCAGCTTAGCGCCGTCGCGGAAGATGGCTGCTCCTTCCTGGATACCTTCTTCGTTGACTTCGCTTCCGAAGAAGAATTCCTCGTTGACTTCCTGATCCCCGATCGGGCACTGATCAATGACTCGACGGCAGCCATTGACATCAGTTGGCCCCAACCGGACTCGGTCCGATGGATTTTTGACGAGAATACCATTTCCGACCTGGGGTCTAACGTTAATCAACAGTGGTTAAGTTTTGCGGAGCCCGGCACCTACGACATTGGTCTGGAAGCCTTTTCCGGTGGATGTAAAGGCTTTGTTTCCCGCACCATCACCGTATTCGAAAGTCCCGACAGCCTGCAACTTTACGACACACTGCAGACCGGAGGAGAAATCCGTACCGTGGAACTGTTTCCCAACCCGCACATGGGAGTCTTCCAGGTGAACGTAGAGCTTGGTGGAGAACTCCCCGTTTCGCTGTTCATCTTCAACCTGGATGGGCAGTTGGTGGAACGGAGAAATTTCTCCGGTTCGTCGGTAGTGGAAGCTTCCTACAATTTGCCCAACCTTCCTACCGGAACCCACACCCTGGTAGTACAAACTGAAAACAGTCTGGTGTACCTCAGGCACATCAGGGTTAATTAAAGCACGCCCATGATGCACACATTCCGGCCCTTTATTTTGTGGGGGATCACGATTCTGTTCGTGGTTTCAACGGGGGGGTATTTGCTTGGCCAAAACTTTCCGGTCAGGGCGTCCGTAACGTTAATTAACCCAAGCCCCTACCTGGAGGATTACGCCCGGGAAGGCAATTTGCTCGTGGTGCTCACCCTGGTGGATAATCGCCCTTCCTACCAGGGCTTTTTGCGCATCACCATTGAGGGAGACGGTTTTTTTGCGCAAAACAACACCCAGCTTTTTCAACAACCCATTACGCTTAACCGGGGGCAGCCCCTGATCCTGCGGGGTCCCGACCTGGCGCCCTACTTTAACCTGAATAATCTGGATGTCAGTGGTTTCGGCCTCGACAACACCCTGAACAATGGCGGAAACCTCCCCGATGGCCCCATCACCATCTGTGCGGAATTTTACGACCTTAACCGATTTGACGCGCCACCGGTATCCAATCCGGCCTGCGCTACCCGCTTCGTACAACAGCGGTATCCACCGGAATTGGTGGCACCGCTGGGAGAGCAGGATGTCCTGCCCCAGACGGTAATCGACTTCCGCTGGACCCCGCGGCATATTCCCCAACCGGGCGAAGATGAGTATATCGTAGAAATCTGGCGAAAAGTCCCCGGCCTTGCTCTCGATCAAATCATCAACAGCACCCCACCGATTACTCCTCCGATCACTTCCATGGTCCCCCGGTACGTGTACACCAATTACGATTCGAGAGTAGTGGAAGGGGAAACCTACGTCTGGCGGGTTCAGGTCAGGGACCGCACGGGAGTCCGGGCCTTCATCAATAATGGATACAGTAATCCCGGCATCTTCGAATACGGGGAAACCAACGATCCGTTAAGCTGCCCTTCCATTGAACGCTTTTTCGTGCAGGACCTCGCCGCCAATCAGGCCGAACTGGGCTGGGCAGTTGATGACACCCTTGGTCTGGGGGGATATCAGTTACGGTATCGCCCCATCGAAGCCCCCGAATGGACGGCGCTCCCCTCGCCACAAATAGATGGAACCTCCTCCTTAATTGAGCAACTCCAGGAGGAAACGGCCTACGAAGCAGAACTTTGCATCGTTTGTCAGGATGGGTCACTGCGGTGCGACTACGTAACGTTTGAGACCATCGACCCGATCAACGACTGCGGCCCCTTCCTGAACCCCATTACGGTTCCCGTGGCCGACGATGCCCTGAGTATCAGCTGGGACAGCATCGGGCAGGCAACTGGCTTTCGCTTAACCTGGAAGGAAGTGGTCTCCGGTCCGTTGCCATCCCCGAACCCGGCCCCTTCACCAAACGCACCCCAGCGTCAGGGGCGGGGCAGAACCCAGGTCCCTGCTCCTCGGGCCGCCCCTCGCACCAGCGCTCCGTCGCCCACCTCCAGCTCCCCCCCGACCGTAGACAGCTTGCGCCTACCCGCCGGCGCCATTCAGGCCACCATCGATGGGCTCATGGCCGGCAAAACCTACGAAATTCAGCTGTGCAAGTTGTGTCCGGACGGAACCGAAGAGTGCTACCAGTGGAACGCCACCTTTGAAGGGGTCGACGAGGAGTGCCTCCTCGCCCTCAACTTTACTCGCCCGGACAGTACGGCAACCACCCTCGATCTGGCCTGGACTTACCCCGAAGGCGTCACCTCGGCCAACGACAGTTTCACGCTGATCTGGCAACTCGCGGATCGTAGTGGTCCCGAACGAATTGCAGTACTTGCCTACGAGCAGGGAAGCTATACGATTACCGGAAGGCTACCGGGACAGTCCTACACCCTGAAAGTCTGTGCGGAATGTCGTTTCAATGAGCCGGTTTGTCGGGATCTGCCCCCCTTCGGCGGCTGTCCGGCCGAGTACGACCTGGAGCTCCTGGCGCTCGACTTCAAAAAGGCCTTGCTCGGATACGATACTTCGAGTTTGGGCGACCGGGAAGTAGAACTCCGATACGGCATGAGGGCCTTCCCCGGATACGACAGTCTTGGGATCAACAATCTCGTTGACTTTAGCCCACTCGGGCAGCCCTACGGACCGGATCAGCTTTCCGAAACGCCCAAATTATCGCCTCAGGTGGTCTACGGCGCACAAATCCGGAACGTGTGTTTTGATTCCCTCTGGTCGGCCTGGTCTCCCCCGGTGGAATTTAGCCTGGCCTGCGCCACCAACCAGCCGCTCAGCGCCGAAAACATTACTGACGAGGGGGCTCAGATCAACGGCGTCCCCCTGGCGAATGCGGCGTACTACCAGATATTTTACCGCCTGGCGGACTCCCTGGAAGGACCCTGGGTGTTGCTGGATGAGCTGGACAGTCCCAACGCTACGCTCACCGGCTTACTGGCGGACACCACCTACGAGGTCAAGATGCGGTTTTGGTGTACCCTGGGGGTTTGGTCCGACGAAACCGATATCCTCACCTTCCGGACGCTTCCCCCCTGTGGCGAGCCCTTCAACGGGCTGGTTGATCCGATTCTGGCCACGGCCGCCACCATTGGGTGGCAGGAGGGCCAAAACGCCCTGACGACCACGCTACGGTACCGGCGGTTGGGGGGAACCTCCAGTCCGCGTACCGGACGCGACCAAATGGGGAGGATGCCTTTCCCCGGCGGAGCCTCCACCCCAACGTCTACGCCCTGGGAAATTATTGACAATCTGGACAGCCTCGTTCACCTCCAGGAACTCGAAGGCGGTGCACGGTACGAATTTCAGCTGCAATCGGACTGCGGCGTAAACTTGAGTGAATGGGCGCCCGTAGCCACCTTCACGCTGTTATGTGCCCCTCCCGAGCAGCTTGCCGTGGATGAACTGACCTACGAGTCCGCCCGGGCCTTTATCGCCGGGCTCTCCCCGACGGCCCAGTCCCATGAGTTCAGTTACCGACTCCTCGGTGATAGTAGCTGGACGACCATCAGCTCGCCCACCGGAGAGGTAGACCTGTTGAATCTGGATGATTTGGCTACCTACGAAATCCGGGTGCGGACCCGCTGTGAGGCCGGGCAGTTCAGCGTATGGTCGGACACGCTGCAATTTGACACTCCGGTCAAATGCCTGGTGCCGGAAAACCTCGGTCTGGCGCATCTCACCCATGACCGGGCCGACGTCCGCTGGGACGTAACGGGGACCGTCACCCGCTGGGAGGTGCGCTTCCTCGACACCTACAGTGCCGTTCCGACGGCCGCCCAGCAGACGGCCGTGCCCCTTCCGGGTGGCGGAGAATCTCCGGGGCCGCCCCGCAGCAATCCATCGGTAGGTAATCCCTCCTCGCCTCCGGGGCCTCCGGGAACGCCCCAACAACCGGCAACCCCCAACCGAAATGGCGGCCTTATCCCGGGCAGTCCCCGAATACCGGCTAGCCCGGGGCCGGCGGCCCCACCCCCCAACCCCTACGCCAGCTGGCAAACCTTCATCACCACGGACCCGAGCAAGGTGTTTGAGCAGCTTTCCCCGAATCGTCGATACAAAGTAGTCGTCCGGGCCGAATGCCCGACCTACGGTTGGACCGACTACACGGACGTCCTCGACTTCAAAACCCTGTGCCGGCCCGACGTACCCGATACCGCCTGGGTAACGAACGTGCTGGAGCAGGAAGCCACCATCAATTGGGATCGGGTGACCTTCTGCCTGGAGGAATACCGGGTCGTGATTGAAAGCCTGGAGCCACTGAGTACCGGACAAACCACGATGGGATCGGAGCAGGCGCCGGGAAGGACGGAAAGCCGGCAGGGGGGAATCGGGAACCGGACGCCGGCCGGCCAGTCCACGGTTACTTCCGGCATCTACCGGGATTCCGTCACCACGACGGAGGAGTTTCACACCTTCACCGGTCTGCGGGCCAACACGGAATATCGCGTGCGCATCAAGGCCCGCATCAACCAGAGTGAATTTGACGCGGGGCCAAACGGCTATCTGACCATGGAAGATTGGGTAGCTTTGGGCGCGAGCGCAGGTGCACCGATTACGGGTTCGGCCGCGTGGCACGAGTACACCCCCTGGTATATCTTCCGCACCGACCACTGCGCACAGCCCTACGATTTTGTGGAAGAATCCCTGAGTCGATCCTCGATCGCCATCAGCTGGACGCCCAGTAACGGCATCAACGACTACGAGTTCAAGTATAAGCTGGCCGACGATCCGGGGGCCAGCTGGGCGTTCCTGAACGTCACCGAGCCCTACGTCGTCCTGGAAAACCTACTGGGCAACGCCATCTATGATTATCAGGTGACGGAGCTTTGTCAGAACGGCACCACCGTTCGTCCGGCCCCACAGGATTCCTTCCTGATGAAGAAACCCAGCCTGAACAATGGCCTTTACGTTTGTGGTTTGGCGACGGTGGTGGACCTGACGAACGAAACGCCCCTTCCGGCCTTATTCCCCGGGGATACGATCTGGGCCTTCGATTTCCCCGTAGTCATTACGGAGGTGACCGGTGGCGGGGGAGTATTCAGCGGCGTGGGAGAAATTCGGGTTCCCTACTTTAACAAAGCCAAAATGCAATTCGTCTTCGACGGTATTTTCGTCAACGACGAATACCGCATGGTGGGCGGTTTCCTGGAGGCTACCGGTTTCGGCATTGAGGTGCTTCCGCCCTGGGCGGATAGTCTTCTGAACGAGATAATTTCTGGACTGGAGGCACTAGATGGAGCCTTGGCTGATCAGCAGGTTGAAATCCTTGACAGTCTCATGAATTGTTGCCAAAATCATCTACCACAATCGCTTCAGGATACCATAAATGCTATTCTGGATTGTTTTGAACAAAACCCTGATGACCCAGTGGCGGCTGGTTGTACTGATCGTTTAGATTCGTTAATGACCTATATCGGGGAAAACTTGGATTCTATTGTAGAATCTCTTGACACCCAAATTGTCACGAGTTTGACCGTGGACATAATTCGGGAGGCAATGATAGAATTAGCCGATGAACGGGGCCCAACGCTACCGGGTGTCCTAACTAACTATCAAAATGCCAGGGCTACCCTAAATTCCAATTTCCCAACGCTAACACCAACTCCAAATACACCTAATTACTTAGGGGAGGCAACAACATTAGACCCCGGTGGTGGTGGTACTACTGGTGTGACACAGTTTGGAAACAATGCGGTTGGGGTTCGCACCGCCGCCCTTACGTTGACCGAAGTTGATATGTTTGTAAACACCGAACCAAAGCTACCGGGGGTAATGGACATAAAGAATTTCGCCCTTCCCCAAAGAACTGGTGATACCGATGTATTTACCCCGATCCACAATATGGTATCAGCCATTTGGTATGATGGAGATAGTGGTCCTGATTTCGACCGCACTCCGCTGATTGCCGAAGCCAAAATCCTCTTAGCTCAAAAGTATAACTTCCTCGTTAATGAGTAATAGATACATGCTTTACCGGCATTTATGTTGGTTGATACTGATGGCGATGTCCTGGTTCCCAGCAGTAGCACAAAACAATGTTCAATTGTTGAACGAAGCTTCCTTCCTGAGTGAGACGGCGGTAAATGATGCTTCTGGCCGGTTGTCTACGGAACTACCCGGACGAGACGTCAGAATCAGTTACGTCACTAATTTTGTCACGGTACGTGATCGATACCTTGAGTATACTGATGAGCCGCTTGATGATTTTTTGCAAATGCCCAATCCTGCCGGATTCACGCCTCCAAGTCAGGCAGATCGAGAAGCCGCAGTGAATACTGCGATCCATCATGCGATCACCTCAACGACAAGCGTGGCCAACACTATACATATTATTTACGCCGTGGCCATTAGTTTAAACGCCAGTGGCGAAGAGGAATACGAGGTGCGGAAATTTTTCCAATTTGGGAGTAGTGTGCCAAAGCGGGATAAGAAAATCGTGGAACAAATAATTCCCGACCCCGAACTGTTGGCCGCCGGAGATATCAGTGGAAACGACATCTATCTCGCCGACTACGTGGAGGAGTTAATTGCTGCTTTAACGGACCCCAATTACGTAATTAATGGAACAATTGCTTATGAGGGAGATAACTATTACGATGGCGACACCATCTTCTATTTCCACCTTCCTGATGAGATCATTGAGACTCAGCTAGCTCAACTACAAGAGGTGGACATTCTCATCAATCAGAACTATCCGGTGAGCAACCTGAGTTGGTTTGAAGCAGAACAAATTCCAGGAGCAGGCCCAATAATTACAAGCACCAGCCAGGGACGAGCCAATCTCAGCATTAAGCATAACCATTTTGGCGGTCTAGCCAAACTTGTTGCCACCTACGGAGGTGAAACAAGTACCGTCTGGTTCTACCCCGTAAACCCTCAGTTAGACCTTGGCATTTACGAGGATTACGTGATGGAAAGTCACGAAGATATCTCCATCAACCTGGAGATGAAAAACAACAAAACCTATTTCAACTTCCACCCCAGTTTAAAACTCCAGACGGACGTTCTCACCGCCTACGGGAGCATCTCGAGCTATATGTGGAGTCTAGGGCCTAACGATTACAATATTCTGGAGTGGTCGCGTTTAGAGGACCAGTGTGACTACGTGGACCTTAGGTTTCACCTGATAAGGGGGAACCAAACCATCATTACAAGAACGAAAAGAATTCAAATTAAATGTCCGATCAAAATACTGGGTCTAAGGGCCATGTCTCACGATAGTGAAACCGGCACCATAAATACGGATAGGATTGCCCTTGGCGGTTTTGACGGCGACTACCCCGGTGGAAGAAACGACACTCTATTCATCGTGTCCAACGACAATGACCTGTCGCGTAAGATTCGGTACGAAATCGTTTGGGAAGGAGGACCTCCCCAACCGGAGGATTACTGGGGGGAGTCCGGTAACGCCGGGGCTACCGGCGTAGAACCGATATGGTATTTTGGCTCACCCGGACTCAACCTGTGGGACGTTTCCCCAGAACCAGCCACCACCTACCACCGGGAAGGAGAATTCTCCGTATTGTACAATAGTTCTGCCTTCCCTGGTGCCTGGGTATTTAACCCCGACGTAGGAGACGTAGATGAGAACCATTACGAAGCGGGGGTCCGGGCATTTAGGGAGTTTGAGAACAGCCAAATTGTTGCCCAGGAACACCAAAAGGTCAATATCGCATTCGTCCGAGACTCTCGCTTTGACCGTACCAGAGACCTGGGGTCTTTGGGAACAATCATCCTGAACGGTGAGGAAGTCATCAGTGAGAGCCCAACGTTTTTTCAATTTTTGTCGGTTATTTTCGCCGCAAAAAATGACATAGAGTCCTTTATGGATGACATCGGACTCGGGGGCACCTATTTGGACCAATTTCTTGATGAATTTGAACCGGGGACCTCGATCGAAGAATCCTACTTTCAAAAAGAAGATGAAAGTAGTCGGCACTATTTAAACGTAATTGAAAAAGCATATAAGGCCTCTCTGAATAAAGAGTTTGGGCCTTACCCCGTACCTAGTTTAGGGGTTGATTTATGGATCGGGAGACTAGGGATCTTCTGGGGGGCAGAGTTAGGGCTTTACTACTTAGAGGAAAAAGCACTAGAGAAGTACTACTTCGCGAATGAGTACCAACAAACTGGTTTAACCTACGAGCATGGATTCAATGGTGGCATTTCACTTCAGGGAGGCTTCACCACCAATGAGGAATACGAGGGGGTTTTCCAAGTGACCGCCCTGGGTAGTGCTTCGGCCTCGGTGGAACTGAAATGCAAAGACAATTTTAGCCCGTCTGGTTACGAAAGTACGACCTATGAGCTTCACATCATGCCCATAGTCTTAGGCATCAACTTAGTACTGACACTCGGATCACAAGACAGTGGTTACAACTGGGATGTATTTAACGAAACGTATTCTTGGCACCTTTCCGACAAAATGGAGTTCGTAATTGGGGAAGGCACCAATGGTTGTTTCGGCACCCAATAATTGAAATTCAACACCATGAATTTACCTAAAATAATATTGCCAGTCGTAGTCTTGGCGTCTCTATTTTCGGCCTACCAGCTGTTCAGCATTTCCAGCAGGGCAAAGCTGGAAATTACGGCAAAACACGGCACCCTAAACGTATCTCATTGCACTGATTACACGGCGGGTGGAAATCGGGAGGTGGTAATCCAATTTATTGGGACCCTTGAGGAAGGGGCAACAGAAGGCAGGGTAAGCTATACGGCGGACAAGAAATATCGCCAGAATAACAATCTGCCGGCGATTAACCTCAATCTGGACAATATTTGTAACACACCAGATTCTCCGGTCAAAGTCTGGATTTACGCCAACGGGGAATTAAAAATGAGAGGAAATGAATCGATAAACTTTAGGATTAACGACGTTGCCTCCCGAAAGTCGGGCTGGACATTTGTGACAGCAGTACTTTTTGTTTTATCTCTGATACTCATCTACTATGACAAAAAAATTAAGGGAAACTAAAATTGTCGTTCTAATATTCGCTTGCCTGACCACTTCACTGATGAATGGACAGGCGTTTTTTGTCGACACCTTTCAACTAACTAATCTTTCAAAAACGACTAGAGAAATAAAGTATTCAACGTATGACGAATTCGTAATTGATAGAACTTTCGCACAGAATAATTTTGCTCGACACGATTCTCCCGAAAGCCTTCTTGCGGCACTCAGGATAGCCTTTTCTTATAAAGATGAGCTCTCATTATACCGGACGCCAATTGTCGAAAAATTAAAACCTCGAGACAAGGGGAATACTCACTACAACCTACTACGTCGCGCTACCGACCAGGACCTCACTTTTAGACTCCTAGGCAAAATTCAGATTGACTACCCAGGCCGATCAATTGCCTATCTGAAATACTCCATTAATGACTTTGAGCATGGCTTCCGATACATAGCTGTGAAGTCCATGGAAAAAATTGACTCCAAATGGTATTTAATTAACGACCCACCACTCAGTGCCATACCATTCGTACTGCTAAACTTCAGCGATCAATTCATTGGTCTTGCTACCCGAGAAGGAAGTTCTAATCGTTTACCAGAAATTATTCGAGGAACTTGCATTGATGATAGGACCCTTGATTTCGACTGCCTGAAGACATTGTATTTTGAGTCTAAGGACAGACTTAATCAGTTGAAATTGGAGGATAAACCAATACTAAACATCCTAAGAAGCCCGATATGAAAAAAATCCTCAGTCTAATTTTCTATACCCTGATCGGAACTCTGCTTCACGCCCAGCAAGAAACGACAACAGAAGTTATTGATATCAGCCTGAAGCAGTATTCTTATTGGCAATTTCAAAGCACTTCAGACTCTTTGAAGTCTGATTTAGGGGTACCCCTTTCTTTCATGTCTTCCCTAATAAAAAACCCTCAGGAGTTCCAGTCTCACCTTAAACCTGAGGAAGCAGTTAATCCCTCTCTCTTTGTCCAATATGCCGTTATAGACCAACAAAATGACTGCGGCATTTTACGGATCATTAGCATTAGTACCGCTTCCAATCAGCCGTACATAATCCCAATATGCCAAGCCGGAAATGGCTTAATTATTAGTCAACCAAATACAATTGACAATAAATTCTTTCTTCTATTAGAAAGTTTATCCCCCGTTGGCCTAAGCAATTTAAGAAGAAGATCCAAACTGCGGGAGGCCAAAATATTATCCCTGGTAAGCAACTGTGCTAATACCAATTACGGTTCAGGATTGAATTTCGATTGCATTTGGACCCAGCTTCAAGGATTCGATCCAAGATCAAGAAATAAGGTATTTGCAATTCTCAATAATACAAATGAGTAATACTATGAAACACGCATTGCGCGCTACTGCCATATTGATGCTCATTTTAGGTAGGTCAGCAATTGCTAGTACTCAAAGTACAGATGACCTGATCGCTGATCAAATCCAAATTGAGCAAGCCAATGAAGATTTAACGAGGATTCAGGAAGCCCGGGAAAAGATCCAAACCGCCATCTCCATCGGTCGCTTCATCCAGCGACTGGATTCTTTGGCCTGGATTGAGTTCCCGGTAGTGCTGGCCGATACGGTGGGCAACGTTCCCGTAGCGATCGTTTTTGACCACCTTCGCCTCTACCCCGAATACGCCCAACTGGAAGTGATCGTGGGCATGGAGCTTCCCCAGCAAACGGTCACGAGCTTTGTGGACCAGAACGTCAGCCTCAACGAAGGCACCGGGCAAACCGGAACCAATGCCGGGGGAACCATCGGCTCCGACTCCCGGGAATACGTTGAGCTCTACTTCGGTACGCCCAATTTGAAGTTCTCCCACGACGGCGGCATCATTGGCGATGCCACCCTGGGCCTCTACAGCGACGTACCCATCGGGACGATGAATCCGGAAAAGTTCGCCATGATCCTTCGGGGGTGGCACGAGTATTCCGGCAACCAGACGGGCATCGACCTGGGCACCTACGTAAAAATTGACTGCGACGGCTTCGTGGAAATGGGGGTAGAAGCCGACATCCTCTTCAGTCGCGACTGGATGCTGCCCCTCAACGCCCAGGGAGACACGATGGTGGCCGGTACGGGCACCACGGCCATCGGCCTCTACGGCAACCGGGTGGGCGGCCACATCCAGACGATCGTCAGCGACTGGAACAACATCCTGGTAGAAGTTTCTCTCCCCGATTTTGCGCTGACCTCCTACCCCGACATCGGTTTCAACCTCACCGCCGCCGTTTTTGACTTCAGCGATTACCGTAACAGTCCCAATGTGGTGTTCCCCCAGGCCTACCTTGACAACGGCTACCTGCCGCCAGGGAACGTCAATCTCTGGCGGGGAGTGTACATCCGTAACCTGGAGGTCATGCTCCCCAAACAGTTCGATCGGGTGGCCTCCAACCAAACCGCACCGGGAGGCACCAGCACTCCGGCCAACGGCGGCCAAAGCCAGGGGGGCGCCCTCATCCTCGATGATTTCGGGGAGCACCATTACACCTCCTCGGGGCTACAGTTACCGGACTTCCACAGCTTCCCCGCCAGCATTCCGGAGGGGGAAGCTACCGCCGGCCCCTCCCCGCCCGCGGCGCCACCTCCATCAGCCTCCACGGCCCAACCCATTGGCCCGGCACCTGCGCGTGCGACAAACGAAACCTCAACCGAGTCCGGAGAAGCCATCGGCTACCAGAAAGAAGTCTCCGTTCAGGACGTGGCGAGTTCCGGGGAAGGCGATCCATCCACTATCCTAACTGGTGTTGCCGGCTGGAAGGGCATCCCGGTCGCCCCGCTTCCGCCCAATAACCGTACGCGCATCGGAGTGGAACACCTGCTCATTGACGGCCTGGGCGTATCGGGACATTTTTATGCGACCAACGTGCTCAACATCGACGACGGGCGGATGGACGGTCGCTGGCGGTTTTCGATCACCAGCCTGGAGCTTGAACTGCTCACCAGCCAGGTCGTTGGTTTCGGGTTCGGCGGACAAGTAGCGGTGCCCATCGCCAAAAAAGGACAGTCCTTCGACTACGATGCCTTCGTAAACATTCCCGACCGGGAATACAACTTCACCGTCAGCCCCGCCCAGAACATGACCTTCCCGGTCTTCCAGATGGCGGAGATTCAGATTCACGAATCGTCCTACCTCAACATCGTTTCAACGCCCAATTCTTTCGTGCCTACAGCGGTCCTGTATGGTTACGCGGAAGTGCGGGCGAAAACCGCCCCCCAGGAGGATACGCCGCCGCCGGAGAACGGCAATTCGGGGGGTGACAACGAACAAAGCAATAAACTGAGTTTCACCGCGGCAAAGCTAAACTTCCACGGCCTCATCCTGTCCACCCAGGCGCCCCGGGTCGACATTGAAGTCGGGGGATACCTGAGTCTGGAGAATGAACTCAAGCTCCTCGGGTTCCCGATTCCCGTGGCGGAACCGACCCTGACCATGACACCGGCCGGCCGCCTGAAGCTGGGCTTTAACGTTGATCTCAACCTAATGGACCAGAGCGACCACGGCTTCGCCGTGGGCACCGACGTTGACATTCTGGGCGCCATGGACAGCACCGTAACCTACGACCAGTGGAAGAGCGCGGGGATGAACATCAGCTCCATCTACGTCAACATACAGCTCCCCTCCCTGTCCATCATCGGATACGCTCACGTTTTTGATGACGACCCTACCTTCGGTAACGGATTTCAGGGAGCCCTGGACATCGAAATCGGTCCGGAGGAAAAACGCCTGGTGGAAGTGGAAATGAACGCCATCTTCGGCCACACGAGCTTCAAATACTGGTACGTGGACGCCCTGGTGGAACTGCCCGTGGGGGTCCCGATAATTCCGGAAGTCCTGATGATCAACGGGATCGGCGGTGGGGCCTACTACCACATGAGCATGGTGAGCGCAAATCTGATCGGCGGATCGGACGGCAGTGCGGGAACGACGACCTCCGGGGTAAAGTACGAACCGGATGAAAACGTAGTCCTGGGGCTGAAGGCCTCCCTGCCTTTCGCCTCCATGAGTTCAGAGACGATTGATGGCGTGGTGACGCTGGAGCTGGTCTTCTCGGGGACCGGCCTCCAGGAGATCATGTTTTACGGTAAGTGCGAAATCGTTGCGCCCATTGAAATGCCCTCCGCGCTGGGTAAAATGAGCGAAAAATTCGCCGAGCGCATCGAAAAGCTTCCCCTCCCCAAAGAGGTCGTGGACGGCATCGACGAGCAGGAAACCTCCAGCCCGAACAACGCCATTTTAGCGAGTGTTTTCCTGCGCCTGAACTTTGAGGCGGGCTTTGAATTCCAGGGGACTTTCCGCTGTGAATTCAGCTTCGCCAACAACACGGTTTCGGGTGGGGGTGCCATCGACGTGCTGGCCAGCGACCCACAGGACAAGTGGCATATTTATATCGGTGGGTACAGTGGCGGTTCCATCATCGGCAACGACGGTCTTCCGCTGCATCCGATTTACGTGAGTATCGCGCTGAGTCAGAACGTGACGGGCACCGCTCAGGCCTACTTCCTGGTGGGTAACGACATTCCGGGACCGCCCCCACCGCCCGCCAACAGTGGTCCCTGCATCAACTTCCCGAGTAATGGTCCGGCCCAAAACCGGGGGCCGCTGGATGCGGGGAGGGCCGCAGCGGGCACCGGCTTCGCCTTCGGGGCCGCCGTGGAGATCGGGCTCAAATTCCGGACGCGCCGTTACCGGTGCAGAACCCTGAACACCCGGGACCGCTGCTGCTATACCTGTAGCCGCTGGCACAACAACAAAGCGGAGATCACCCTCGGAGCCGGTTTTGACGTCTCGCTGCTGAAGTACGCAAGCGGCACCTACTGCTCCCAAACCGGAGACTCCCCGCACGGACATAAGGGCTGGCGGGCAACGGGGCGCATCTGGGCCTTCATCGACGCCAGCGTGCGCTACCGTGGCGCGGGAATGAACGTGGGCCTGGGGTGTGCCATCGATGCCGACATCCCCGATCCCTCCTACCTCTACGCTACCGCCTACGTCAAGGTAGTATTCTGTTTTAACGCCACCGCCGAATTTGGTGACCGCTGTGGAACTGTCTACAATTAACGCTATGCACGGGAAAATGCACTTTTATGCCTGGCTGATGGGATTGATTTTTTGGGGCGCAAGCGCAGGTGCCGGCTACGCCCAGGAGGCCGACTATCAGTTCTTCCATAAAGTAGAGCCCAACGGATCCGTCAAGCTCCGCTTCATGCCCCTCAGCCGCACGGCCTTCCGTTTTGCGAACCGCACCCCGCAACAACTGGAAATATTCCGGGGAGCAGACCCGCAGCGGGGCATTACCCCCCAGCGGCTACGGACCATCACCCTGGCCCCCCTGCCGCCCGAAGAATGGCTCGAGAACCTGACCGGGGGCTACTGGGACAGCAGTGCACTGGCCGGGATTCATTACGAGCGTTTGCCGGATTCCTACCTTGATTCCACCTTCCTGGCCGAAGAATACGAAGACAGTGATAACCAACGGGAGGCCCTGCGGTTGGGATTCACCAATTTCGCCCAAAACCAGGACTTCAGCATCACCGAAAAGGCGGGCTACGGGCACCAATGGGAGCGGGAAGACGGCGTCACCCGCTACGGCCTTAAGTTCTACCCCACCCCGACGGGTGACACCCTTTATTACGAAATCGACCTGGCGAATTACGTTCCGCCGCCCGTCCCCGTCCTGAACGCCAAGTTTAAGGAAAGGCGGGTCTCCCTGGACTGGAATTTCAAAGAATTCACCGACCTGTACTACGGTTACCAGTTGTTCCGGTCGGATGACGCGGGGCAAACCTTTTATCCCGTTTTCAACACACCGCTCATCAACGGTATGGACAGCACCCTGAACACTACCCTCAACAACAGCGAAGTCCTGGTGCGCACGGAATCCTTTACCGAGAACGGGGATTCCGTGATCTACCGCCTGCACGGTGCGGACTACCTGGGCGGATACAGCCGGCAATACAGCCAGCGCAGCGGGGTAGTGGGGTCCGATATTGAACTCAGTCCGGTGCTGGATAAAACCATCCAAACGGATTCCAACTACGCCGTCATTCAGTGGTCGTTCGACGAACGCTTTGCACCCTACGTGGAGGAATTCAGGATTCTGCACCGACCGGATTCCGAATCGGAAAGTACCGTCGCGCTGGCGGGCATCCCTCCGGACGCCCGCGAAGTGGCCGTTCCCATGCGCTACCGCTCGAACTTTTACCGGGTGCAGGCAATCTCTTTCCAGGGCACCGCCCTGGCGAGCTTTGAATCCCTGGTGCTGATGTACGACGTGGACCCACCGGCCGTCCCCCAGAACCTGAGTGGCAAAATAGATTCCAACGGAATCGTTACCCTGAGCTGGAGCGGAAGCAACGAAGAAGACCTCGCGGGCTATTACCTCTTCAAGGGATTTTTCCGCAACACGGAATTGGCGATGATCACCCCCAATCCGCTAACGGAAACCGCTTACGTGGATACGGTCAGCATGAAGACGGGTAATGACACCGTGTTCTACCAGGTGAGAAGCGTGGATTTTCGCGGCAACGGATCCAACTTCACCCCCCGGCTCGCCCTGGTGAAACCCGACGTCTTCCCACCGGCGCCGCCACAGTTCAAGTCCATTGAAGAGGATGGTACGCTGGCGATCCTCCACTGGACGCGGAGCCCCTCACCGGACGTCGTCACCTACCGTCTCTACCGCACAGAATTGCCCGACGCGAAGGAATGGGAGCTGCTGGAAGAATGGGACGAGGGCGAATTCCCCAGTCGGTATGAAGACGCCAGTCTCCTTCCCGGAAGGTCCTACCGCTACGTGCTCCGGGCGGAGGATGATGCCGGACTGCTCTCTACGGATTCCCAGCCAGTTTCCCTTCGTCTACGGGACAGCGGCCTGCGGCCGCCCATCGAGAACTTTTCGGTCCGGGAAGCCGAAGCCCCCAATTCGGGCGCTTTGCTGCGGTGGGAGTACGGGGAAAGTCCCCGCGCATTTTACCTCTACCGGGCGCAGGGGGACCGCCCCACCTCCCTGCTGAAGGTAATTGGCGGGGACCAGCGTTCTTTCCTGGATCCGACCGGTCGCCCGAACAAGCAATACCGTTACCTCATCCGGGCCCTTTTCCCCAACGGAAAGGTCTCCCCCTTTACGGAAGAGGTTGTGTTTGAATAGAGCCCTCCCGGCCTAAACATTACTTATTCGAAATCGAAAGTTCGGGGGTCTATAAAAATAGCCAGCCTCGTCCTACCTTCGTGCTCCTGCTTATGGAATACTTGCCCCAACACATCGAGGCACTCATTTATGCTTCCGCCCAGCCGATTGCGTTGGCCGACATCCAGAATGTCCTGCTGGAAGCCTTCGGCGTGGAGTTTGCCGAAGAAGTCATTCTGGAGGCCCTCGGGGAGCTTCGGGACCGCTACGGACACGACCAGCACAGCTTCGAGATCGTGCAGGTAGCCGGTGGCTACCAGTTCATGAGTAAGGGGGCCTACCACGAAACCATCGGCACCCATCTGCGGCAACAGAGCACCAAGAAACTGAGTCGTTCGGCGCTGGAAACCCTCAGCATCATTGCCTACAAGCAGCCGGTGACGAAATCCGAGCTGGAAAAAATCCGGGGCGTAAGCTGTGATTACGCCATCCAGAAGCTTTTGGAAAAGGAACTCACGACCATCGTCGGCCGGGCTGACTCCATCGGCAAACCCCTGCTTTACGGCGTAACGGACAAGTTTATGGATTACTTCGGCATCAATTCGCTCGAGGAACTCCCCCAGCCCAAGGACTTTGCCCTGCCGGAAAACACCATCGGCAACCCCGAAGAGCTGATGGTGGAGGACCGCAACGAGGAAGAGTAGCGGGCGAAGGAAAGTGTCATTGGTCCGGGCGTGCGTTTGGGCCCGGAGGGCAGGTGCCAAGAAGCTTCCGGAATGGCCAGGCCCCTCTTCGTCGGACGATTGCACATCGCCACCGGCGATGCCATCGTCCGACGAATGACCGATCATCTTCCCGCCCAGGAGCCAAAAATCATACCCCAACCCCAACGACCGGCTTGCCGAGCAAGCCTTTTCCGGAATCTCAGCGAACGGTGGGCGTTACTGGAAGATAAAAGATTACCCGCTCCGGTCACCGCTAGGAGCAAACCCTTTTCTTGGCGGCCTGGAGAAAGTCGGCCACACCCAAAGGCCAAAAACCGTAATTGCCTTACTTTTCGCCACGCAATACTCTGATGCAAGGCAGCGATTCCAACGGAATCGCGTCCGTTCGTAGCGGTACTCAGCAGGCGGCAAGACATGTCTTGCCGCTACTTCCCAGCCTGAAGAAAATCTACCATGCCGCCCATCGTCCGACGAATGACCGATAATCTTCCCGCCCAGGAGCCAAAAACCATACCCCAACCCCAACGACCGGCTTGCCGAGCAAGCCTTTTCCGGAAACTCGGTGTAGGGTTGGCGCCGCCAGTGAATAAAAGGATTACCCGCTACGGTCACTGCGGAGAGCAAGCTTTTTCCTCGGAAGCTTGGAGAAGGCCCGCCACACGAATGACCCATCAGCTTCCCGCTCAAAGATCCAACACCGTAATTGCCTTACTTTTCGCCACGCAATACTCTGATGCGAGGCAGCAATTCCTGCGGAATCGCGCCCCTTCGTAGCGGCACTCAGCAGGCGGCAAGACATGTCTTGCCGCTACTTCCCAGCCTGAAGAAAATCTACCACGCCGCCCATCGTCGGACGATTGCACATCGCCACCGGCGATGCCATCGTCCGACGAATGACCGATCAACCTCCCGCCCAGGAGCCAAAAACCATACCCTAGCCCCAACGACCGGCTTGCCGAGCAAGCCTTTTCCGGAAAGATATTCGGCTCTGGAAATGGCTCGGCGTGGAACGCCTTGACCAGTTAATCCCCCTTCATCCTTCCGCCTAAATCCTAAAACCTCAATCCTATTCCCTCCCGGCAACCATCTCTCCGGTGCCATTGTTATTTGCCAAAGCGTAAACTATTCCCCATGGCCGATACGCCCCTCGTCAACCGCGTAGCGAACTCAAAACTGATCACCTTCAAGCTGGAAGACCACTGGCCGAAGGCGGAGATGGTAAACTTCGACCTGAAGGACTACCTCTACATGGAGCTGATGCTCAAGGAGAAAGACTTCCGGGAAGCGCTGAAGAATCACGATTTTAGTCAGTATCAGGACAAAGTACTGTTAGTGTACTGCTCTACGGACGCCATCATTCCGGCCTGGGCCTTCATGCTGGTGGCCGCCGCAGCGGCGCCCTACGCCACCGACGTCTACCTGGGTACGGAGGAAGAATATCTGCGAGCACATTTCCGCAGCGTCGTCGAAAGCCTTGACGCAGAAAGCTTTGTAGACCAGCGTATTGTCATCAAAGGATGCGGAGAAAAGCAGGTTCCCGCCTCGGCTTACCTTGACATTACGGCCAAGTTACGGCCCGTTGCCCGATCCATCATGTACGGTGAACCCTGCAGTACGGTTCCGGTATTCAAAAAGGCGATGATCCGGAAGTAGTATTTCTGCTTATCTTGGGCCTTCTCAATACTCGCCAGCCCATGCAACACAGCAGACTCGCTTTACTGTTATTTTTTGGCCTTACCGGTGCGCTTTGCACCTGCGTCCACGCCCAGGACGTCCACTATACCCTCCACAACTACGCTCCCCTCTGGCTGAACCCGGCCAATACCGGTAGCTTTTCCGGCTCCATCCGGGTAGGCGGCGTGTACCGCGGACAGTGGCACAGCCTCAACGGTATTCAGAGTCCGACCGCCTACGCCGACGCTCCGCTGGCCTTCGGTTTTCGCAAGCAGGACTGGGTGGGCGTAGGCTTCAGCCTCGTCTCCGATCAGGCCGGTGATTTCGATATTCAGTCCACCTTTTTTGGCCTGAGCGCCAGCTACCACCTGGCCCTCGACAAAAAACGGCAGAACGTACTGACCATCGGCGGACAGTACGGCAGTCAGTCTTACGGCATCACCCCGGAGGGCGTTCCCATTCAGGGCCTTAACATCGCCGAAGAACTCGGCGGACAGGGGCAATTGGGGCGCAGTGAGTTCCCCACAATGTCCGGTATGGGCCCCAACGGCAATCAAAACAACAACAGCTTCACCGACATCAACGCCGGCGTTAAACTAAAGCTGTTGATGGACGAAAAGAAAGCCAACGTCTTTGAAGCCGGCGTTGCCCTGCTACACCTCAACAGCGGTGACCGTCGGTCGTTGGTCCCTACCATGCAGGGAGATACGACGATGATGGGCGAGGAAGGCGGCAGCCGGGATTTCGACCGCCGCTCGACCATCCACGCCCACGCGCGGATGGACATGGAACTGAGTGAGAAGTGGCGCTTCCAGCCCACGGTTTTCTACCAGCAATCTGCCGGAACCAGCTCGGTATCGATTCAGGCGTGGGGCAGCCGAAACCTGAAGAAGGACCTTGACCTCCGCCTCGGCCTCGGTTACCGCACGGCCGACGCCGCCAAGGTGATGGTAGGCCTCGATGCCGGTCAGCTGCGGGGTGCCCTGAGCTACGACATCACCCTGAGTCAGGCCCGACAGGTGACCAACTATCAGGGGGCCTTCGAGTTGGGCATCGCCTACATTTTCAACATCTACAAGAAACCGGAGGTCACGCCGACGGTTCTCTGTCCGAGGATTTAACGAAGCCTTCACACCCTCGCGGAATTTTTCCGCGTTTATCCTTCTGTTGATCCGGTTCCCTATTTTGGGCCGGAACCTCCCATTAAAGCCGCTCCAGCAGCCAAACCATCGTTGCGATGAAATATTTCTTCCCGTTACTTCTCTCACTGGTTTTTGCCCTACCGATTGCCGCGCAGCCGCTCTCCGGTTCTTCCAACTACGAGCAGCTGATGGCGGCGGCAGATTCTGCCCGCATCACCCAAAACTGGTACGTAGCCCTGGAAAACTACGAAGAAGCCTACGATCAGTTTGAAGAGGAAGAACTGTTGCCCACCATCGCCCTGATGAACCTCGAACTGCGGGACATCCAGGCCGCCGTGCGCCGCTACAAGCAGGTATTTCGCCGCAGCGAGGCCAGTGACACCACCAACAACATCCACCGCTACCACTACGCCCGGGCCCTGAAAATGGACGGGCAGTACGACGAAGCGCGTACTTACTTCGAAAACTTCCTCCTCCACAACGACGATGATCGGCTGGAGGCCTTCACCAAACTGGAACTCGAGGGCATCCGCCTCTACCGCGACGCCCCGCAGGAAACCAGCGAGGTGGCCATTGAACTACTCGACCGCAAGGTCAATTCCTCCTTTAGCGAATACAGTCCCGTCCTGAGCGCCGACGGCAACACCCTCTACTTCTCCACCTGGAAATCAACCGAGGCCGTAGCGCAGACGGACGCCAATGACGCCGAGCAGTTCAGTCGCATCTTCATGTCGACCAAGGACAACAAAGGGAACTGGGGCAAGCCCGAAGCCCTGGACAAGGAGGTCAACCGGCCCGGCGTTAGCACGGCCAACCCCTCCATCAGTACCGACGGTCGCCGACTGTACTATAACCGGCTCGCCCTGAATAGCCATAAGATCACCGACTCCAAAATCTACGTCAGCGACGTAGACGACAACGGCTGGAAGAGCGGCAACCCCGTTTCCGGCATCAACGGTCCCGACCATCTGGCCATGCAGCCGGCCGTCGGGGAACTGTTTGGCAACGAAGTGCTCTTTTTCGTCTCCGACATGGACGGCGGAGTTGGTGGCCTGGACATCTACTACGCCCCCTACCAGGGCGACGGTCGCTACGGCACCCCCGTTAATTTGGGCCCCACCATCAACACCATCGGTGATGAAGTGACGCCCTTCTACTTCGACGGAACGCTCTACTTCTCCACCAACGGCCGCCCCACCATGGGGGGCTTCGACCTCTTTTACGCCGCCTGGGACGGCAGCCAGTGGAGTGAACCCGAGAACATGGGTACCGGCTTCAACAGCTTCGTCGACGACCAGAGCCTCAGCGTATTTGGCGACGGTCTGGTGGGCTTCATGACCAGTAACCGCGAAGGCGGCCGGTCCATCAAAAGCAAAACCTGCTGCGATGACATTTACGGCTTTCAGATTGCCAGCCTGTACGCCAACCTCGTGGTTGGCCTGTTCAGCGAAGCGCGGGAGCCACTCACCAACGGTACCATCGAACTGCAACCCGTCCTCAACGATGCGCCCGTAGGCTCCGGCCAGCAGAAAACCCGCGACGACGGTAACCGCTTCGACTTCGGCCTCACCCTCGAAACCGAATACCAGGTGGTGGCCAACCACCCCGGCTACTACCCGGACACGGTCTACCTGAATACGCTCGGTCTGGAGGAAAGCAAAGAATTTCAACAGGTCTTCTTCCTCAAGCCTATTCCCGCGCCCGTCGTGGATGCTCCGCTTTACGATACCGTCAGCATCGAGGAAGCCATCGTGCTGGAACACATTCTGTATGATTTCGACAAGGCCGATATTCTTCCCGAAGCGGAGGCGGACTTACGGGTAGTACAGGAAATCATGGAGCAGTACCCGGACATGGTCATTGAGCTGAGCTCCCATACGGACAGCCGGGGCCCGGCGGACTACAACCAGCGGCTCAGTAAGCGCCGGGCGGATTCCGCCCGCCGGTGGCTCATCGTGAACGGCGGCATCGCCGGCCCCCGGATCAAAACTGCCGGATACGGTAAGACCGTTCCCCAGACCGCCTCTCCGCGCCTGGCCGAACGGATTGACTTCCTCAGCGAAGGTGATGTGCTGACCGACGATTTCATCAATGCCCTGCCCGACGAGGAGACCCGGGAACGCGCCCACGAACTCAATCGCCGCACGGAATTCAAAATTCTCGAAGGCCCCACGACCATCGTCATCCGTCGCGACGTGATCGAACGGAAGCTCGACGGTCCCAACCGCAACGCCCTGCCCCAGGTGCCCGTGGATCCGGATCCCCGCGACAGCATCACCCGTTTCTCCAGTCTCTACGGACAAACCGATATTGAAGGGCTGCCGATTCTGCAGTTTGACCGGCGTCAGCTCGCGCTGGGCAAGGTTAAAAAGGGAGACACCCGAACGTTTACGTACACCTTCACCAACACCGGTAAGGTACCCGCCAAAATCATGTTGATCCAGGCCTGTAGCTGTACCAGTTACGAGCACGACAACAGTAAGGTATACCAGCCCGGAGAGAGCGGTACCATCGAAGTAACCTTTGACAGTGAAGAAAAAGACGAAGACGAAACCATCGTCGTCGATATCTTCCTGGAACAGACCGATAAACGCGACGTTCCCATTCTGGAGATGGTCGAATACAGCTTTGAATTGATTAAGTAGAATATTCTCCAGATTTCTCACAATCCTCACGCCGGGACTCTGCTCCTGCGTGAGGATTTTGTTTTGTGGTGAAGACGATTATCTTTAAGGCCTTAACTCACCTTCTAAAGCAATCCTCGCACAATGATTGAGTACTTTAAACTTGCCCTCAGTAAATACGCCCAGTTCACCGGCCGTTCCCGCCGCAGCGAATACTGGTACTTCTTCCTGGTAAACCTCGTGGTTGGCTGGGCCCTCCAGGGCCTGGGCATCGCCACGGACATTGGCCTGCTGGCCGGATTGGCCGGACTATGGTCACTCGCCATGCTGATCCCCGGCATCGCCGTGGGTGTGCGCCGCCTGCACGATACTGGCCGCAGCGGCTGGTGGTTACTCATTGCCCTCGTCCCCCTGATCGGAGCCATCCTGCTCATCGTGTGGTTCGCCACGGACAGTGCTCCTGGAAGCAACGAATACGGTCCCAATCCCAAAACGGGAGCTACGGACGACGTGGCGGCCCACCTCGTGGATTAATCCGACCCTCAACGTAAACTGATTGCCCGTGGTCGAAACATCGGCCACGGGCATTTTTTCTCCCACTAAACATCTTCCCCGCATGAATTATATCCCTAATCAGGTACAGCGCGCCATTGACCAGGACTACAACTTTCGCTTCAGCGATTACATCAGCCAGGGTTTTGACATCGTCAAGAGTAACCTCGGACTTTTCATGGGCTACACCGCCCTCTTCTTCATCATTGTGAGCATCATCGGGGTCATCCCCTTTCTCGGAACCCTGGGCACCCTGGTGGTTTCCCCTTGCCTCACCGTCGGCTTCTACCTGGCCGCCAAAAAAACCGAATACCGGCAACATCTGGAGTTCTCCGACTTTTTCAAGGGCTTCGATTATCTGGGGCCATTGGTGGTGGCGGCCCTGATCCAGTTTGGCATCATTATGGCCATCATGATTCCCTTTTTTGCCGCGATATTTCTCACCATGGACGTCAACGGACTTGACAATGGTGACCTCGGGGCCTTCCCCTGGTGGGCCTTTATCCTCATCATCCCCATCATTTACCTGGCCATTTCCTGGAGCTTTGCCCCACTCCTGATCGTATTTCAGAAAATGAAGGCCTGGGACGCCCTGGAAGCCAGCCGAAAGATCATCTCTAAACAATGGTTCGTGTTTTTCGGCTTTATTCTCCTGGTCGGGCTGCTGGGCTCTTTAGGGCTGATCATCCTACTGATTGGCATCCTGTTCACCTATCCCGTATACATGGCCTCGGTGTACGCCGCCTTTCGGGACATCGTCGGCTTACCCGACGAAGACGGTAATGAGCATATGATTACCGATCATTTTGTTGAGTAGAAAAAGCTAAGCGTAAAAGCCCCTCCCGAAATCTGTCGGGAGGGGCTTTCTTCTTTAAGCATCGTTGGGGCTCACCCCCACCCTATTGGGCACTTTCCGTAGCTTCTTCGTAGGTCGGGTAGTCGGTGTAGCCTTCCGGGCCGGGCGTGTAGAAAGTATCGAAATCGGGAGTGGCCAGTTCAACGCCCTGCTTGAAGCGTTCGACCAAATCCGGGTTGGCGATGTAGGGGCGGCCAAAGGCCACCAGGTCCCCCTTGTCGGCGCTCAAATCTTCGTGGGCCCGCTCGGCGTCGTAGTTGCCGGAAAGGATAAACGTTCCCGAAAAGGCTTTGCGAAGGTCGGCCTTGATGCTGTCCGGAACGGCGGGAGCCCCCATACCGGAGTGATCGACGAGGTGGAGGTACACCAGTCCGAGCTCACTGACCATCTTCGCCAGGGCAACGAAGGTTTCGTCAACGTCGTCGAAGGCGCCTAATTCATTGAAGACGCCGTAGGGAGAAATCCTGATTCCGGTACGTTCCTTACCGATCGCCGCCACGACCGCTTCGGCTACCTGACGGGCGAAGCGCAGTCGGTTTTCAATGCTGCCACCGTATTCATCCTTCCGTTGATTACTGAGGGGATTGATGAACTGATCAATCAGATACCCATTCGCGCCGTGGAGTTCTACCCCGTCAAAACCGGCCTTGATGGCCAGTTTGGCGCAGTTGACGTATTCCTTGATGGCCACGTCAATGTCTTCGGCACTCATGGCCTCCGGAAAGGGAACGGGTAATTCTCCCTGGCCATCAACGTACATCTTTGTTTGCTCCAGGGCAATCGGGCTGGGGCCCACTACCCGGCCACCGGCCGGCAGGTTATCCGGGTGGGACACCCGACCGGTATGCATAATCTGCAGAAAAATTTTGCCGCCCTTCTGATGAACGGCCTCCGTGACCAGCTTCCAGCCGGCCACCTGGTCTTCGTTAAAACAACCGGGAATCCGGGGGTAGCCCAGGCCATTGGGACTGGGGGAAGTTCCCTCCGTAATGATCAGGCCGGCCCCGGCACGCTGGCCGTAGTAGGTGGCCATCAGTTCGTTGGGGACGTTGTCAAGGGCGCGGCTTCGGGTCATTGGGGCCATCACCGCCCGGTTGGACAACGTAATCTCTCCGAGGGTGTAAGTGGTAAATAGTTTATTACTCATTGGGTTTCTTTTTCGCTGCAACGGACCAGCGGGGAATTGAGTTGGCTCCTAACCGGAATTTTGCCGCCTGCCGACAACCGGGCTTCCTTTGCCCACCACTATTGCCCTACCTGCGACATGGCACCTGCACCCGTTGCCCAAAAAAATCTTCCGCTCAACTGGCGCGGCTTTTTCGTTTCGATTACCGAAAAAGTGGATTCCAGCATATATTCATCTCATGCATTACCCAAGACTTTTTTCCACCTTTGCCGTCCTGAGCCTCATCCTTACTGCCTGTACTGATGATGCTTCCCCCATTGCAAACGATTCCGAAATGGCCACCGCAACTGAGCTGCCCGCCGACGACAACTACCGCCCCGTTTATCACTTCACGCCGCCGGCGAACTGGATGAATGATCCTAACGGCATGGTATACCATCGGGGAGAATACCATCTTTTTTACCAGTATTACCCCGACAGTAACGTCTGGGGGCCCATGCACTGGGGGCACGCCGTTACCGAAAACCTGGTCGACTGGGAACACCTTCCCGTAGCGCTGGCACCAGATTCGCTGGGTTACATTTTCTCCGGAAGTGCGGTGATTGACCATCAGAATACCAGTGGCTTTGGTAGCAAGGAAAATCCTCCGATGGTGGCCATTTTTACCCATCATGACCCCGTGGGCGCGGACGCAGGTGCCGTGGATTTTCAGTATCAGAGCATTGCTTACAGCGTAGATCAGGGCAGAACCTGGACGAAATACGACGGGAACCCCGTCATCCCCAATCCCGGCATCCGCGACTTTCGGGATCCGAAAGTCATCTGGGACGAAGCCCGCGAGCAGTGGCTGATGGTTTTTGCGGCCAAGGACCGGGTGCAATTCTGGACGTCCCCCAATTTGCTTGAGTGGGAACAGGTATTTGAATTCGGACAAGACGCCCCCAACCACGACGGGGTTTGGGAGTGTCCGGATTTTTTCCCGCTGCCCATCGAAGGTACGGACCGGACCGCCTGGGTGCTCATCGTAAGCATCAATCCGGGCGGCGCCAATGGTGGTTCCGGGACCTTTTACTTCGTGGGAGACTGGGACGGTGAAACCTTCACCCCCCTTTCCGAGCCGCCTTACAGTACGGATGAGGTCGTTCGCTGGCTGGATTACGGCCGGGACAACTACGCCGGCGTTACCTGGTCGGACATCCCCGAAGAGGATGGCCGGCGGATTTTCCTGGGATGGATGAGTAACTGGGACTACGCCCAGGTGGTCCCCACGACCACCTGGCGCAGTGCCATGACGATTCCCCGCAGCCTGCACCTGCAAACCACCGATTTTGGCACCCGTCTCCGTCAACGCCCCGTCAGTGAACTGAAGCAGCTCCGGGGCACGCCGATTGATATTCCGGGCGAAAAGCTGGCCGCAGGTGTGCACGAACTCCCCCTGAGCGACCTACCCGAGGCGGGCGTCTTTGAAATGGAGTTACTGTTCGATCTGGTGGATAGCCAGGCCGAGCAGGTCTACGTTACCCTGTCCAACGAGTCCGGAGATTTTGTTCGCCTGGGCTATGACCGCGGGCGCGATAAAAATGAATTCTTTACCGATCGGCGCCGTTCCGGTAAGGTCGGGTTTGAGGAACGTTTTGCCACCGAACTCCACCGGGCACCCCGCTGGAGCAATGAGGGGCAACTTAGACTCCACGTATTTTTTGACCGGACGTCGCTGGAGTTCTTCGCCGATCAGGGAGAGCCGGTAATGACGGACATCTTCTTTCCCGAATCCCCGTTCACGAAGGGCGTGCTTGAAGTTTACGGAGACGGGCACATGCGGTTGGAAGGCGGAAAAATTTGGCCCATAGCGGGTAAATAAGTCCCGAAAAGGCGCAAACGTGCTGTTAAATGTCATTTGGACGTCAAAAGCAACTATCTCCCTCAATGATAGTAAAACTATCACCACTTGAAATAGTTACTACTGACAAACGCAGCAATCATGAAATTTATGCGCCTTTCCATACTGCTGTTTCTCCCCTTTTTACTGGACTTTACTCCAGTGATGGCGCAAGCCAATACGCTTCCCCTGCTGCCCAGTTCGGCGGCAAGGAATTACCGCAACCTGCCGGTTGCCAAACTCAATTTGGCCTACCGACAGCAACTCAACGGTCAGTTTGAAGAAGCCCTGTTAACCTACAACAGCGCGCTGGCCTGGCAGGCGGACTGGATTCCGGCACTGACCGGTCGTGCGGCGCTTTACCAACGCCTTGGCCGGCACGCGGAAGCCGATCGTGATCGTGCCATCGCCGAACGACAGGACCCTTACGCAACGGCCTTCTTCATGGCCAAGGGCCGCCATGCCTTATTGCCCTTCCTGGCGCTCTACCCCCAGGAATGGTATCAGAAAGAATACGGATTTAATACCACCGAAGACCCCCTCAGCCCTCCCAGTACCCCTCAAGCCTATTACACCTATCAGTATTTCAGCATCCAGAACACCGAAGTGACCGCTCCGGCGGTAGCGGCCCTACAACACAAGGTCCTGCAGGATGTCCCGGCTTCCCGCCGGGCCCTGCTCGACCTTCCAAGAGACTACAATACCTCCGTGGTTGACATGCTGAGCGGCAACCTCGCCATGCTCGAACACGACTACGACAAAGCAGTTGCACACTACAATAATGCCCTCCTGACTAACACCGTGCACTGGCCGGAACTTTACTATAACCGTGGCCTGGGGAACATCCTGCTCCACAACTACATGAACGGTTGTGCGGATCTTTCCAAGAGCGCAGATGCCGGGTTTACTCCCGCCCAGGTAATGTTCCAAAGCCTTTGCAACTTTTAAACCTAACCCGTAATCACCCAAAACCAAGTGACCATGAAGAACCTGTTGAAATTTTCTCTCTTTCTTCTAGCGATTACGCTAGCCCTGCCTAGCTGTACCATTGTCCGGGAAGGGCAGGTCGGCGTAAAGCAAACGCTGGGTAAATACCGGGAAAAGCCCTACGACCAGGGGGTGGTTTTCTACAACCCCTTCATCACCAACATTCAGAAACTCAGCACCCAAACTGAAAACATGGAGGTGGAGTTGAATCTTCCCTCCAAGGAAGGGCTCAACATCCGGGCGGAGATTTCCATCCTCTACAGCGTTGACGGAACGCAGGCCCCCGAGCTCCTGCGGCAAATCGGCAACAACTACGAAAGAAGCGTCATTCTGCCGGTCTTCCGTTCGGCCGTGGCGGATGTATCCGCCCGATACTTTGCCAAGGACATGCACACCGGGCAGCGGGCCATCATCGAAGGCGCCATCCAGGATCAGATGGACAAAAATCTGGAAGGCCGCGGCATTGATATTGAAAACGTCCTGGTGAAGTCCATCAAACTGCCCGCGAATCTCGCTCGTGCCATCGAGGAAAAGCTGGAGGCCGAGCAGCAGGCCCTGCGGATGGAGTTTGTGCTGCAACAAGCACAACGCGAAGCTGAACAGCAGCGTATCCGCGCCGAAGGAACCCGCGACGCCCAGCTGATCATCGCCGAAGGCCTTACCGAAGAAATTCTTCGCTTCAAGTCCATAGAAGCCTTCCTGGAGTTGGCGAAATCTCCCAACACCAAGGTCATTGTCTCGGATGGCGACCTACCCGTAATGATGAATGAATCCGTGGGCTCCCCCGCCCCCGCAACGAGAAGCAGCCTTACCCGACAGCGTAAGGACTAAGAACTGAGTTTATTTGGATTAGTGAGTAAAGTGAGCGTCTTGACTACTAGCAGCACCGCGCCGGGGGGCGCGGTGCTTTTTTTTTACGCTCAGCTAACGGGTGCTTCATACAACCCAGTATTCTTCCCATAATCTTCACAGTAGCTTTGTAATTCCTTGATTTTGCCCCACCACTTTTGCGGGGTCAAATCACACTGCATGTTTCGTTGGTGGTTATTTCCAACTTTAGCGCTATTCATGATTGAGGGATGCCAAGAGAGCGCATTTCCGGCAAATTCATCCACCAATTACCTAAGTGTTATTCCCACCGCCGCCAGGGCAGCTTCTCTTCCTGAGTATACCCCCTTCCCGTACGGCGTAGCCAGTGGGGACCCGCTGCCTGATGCGGTGATCATCTGGACGATGTTAGACAGTCTCGCCGCCCGTACAGATTCGTCAATCGTCTGGCAATTGAGCCGCTCACCGGAGTTTACCCCACCACTACGGTCTGACACGATAACCGTGACGGCTGCTCACCATTACCGCCTGAAGGAGGATGTCCGGGGGCTTCAGCCCGGCACCGCTTATTACTATCGGTTTGGTCATCGGGGAAAATGGTCGAGAACCGGTCGGACCAGGACTGCCCCGGCGAGGGAATTCCGGGGACAAGTCCGGCTTGGCGTAGTTAGTTGCAATGCCTTGGAATGGGGCTACTTCAACGCTTTTGAAGTGATGGCACAGGAACCTTTCGACGCCATCATTCATTTGGGAGACTACATCTATGAATACGCCAGTGGTGCATACGGAGACACCACCATCGGCCGATTGCATTATCCGAGGCATGAAGTCGTAACGGCCAGGGATTACCACCAGCGATATGCTCAGTACCGGCGGGACCCTCAACTCCAACTCGCTCACGCCAATCATCCCTTTATTTGTGTATGGGATGACCATGAAGTCGCCAACAACAGTCATACCAAGGGAGCGGAGAATCATAACCCGGAACTTGAGGGCGATTATCTGACCCGAATGACGGCCGCCAGGGCCATATACTACGACTGGATGCCGGTCCGTGAACGGGCTTCCGGCGAATTATACCGCTCCTTTGAATTTGGCCAAACGGCCGATCTGTACATGCTGGATGAGCGGCTGGCAGCCAGGACAGCCCCGGCAGCAGATTTCTCTCTTGCCGCTCTTGAGGATACCACAAAACACATTCTCGGCCAGCGCCAATTAAGCTGGTTGTCCGGAGAACTAGCTACCGCAACGGGGCATTGGCAGTTAATCGGTAATCAGGTCCTGTTTGCTAAGCTGGACCTATCCAATATCCTGCCCCAGTACGCCGTCAACCTGGATGCTTGGGATGGTTTTCGGCATGAGAAATCTCAACTAATCGACAGCCTGAGAAAGTACCGCAACCCTAATACGGTCTTTCTGACCGGTGACACTCACTGCAGCTGGTATTTTGAAGTTGAGCCCTCCGTCGACCAGGCCCCTCCCCTCGCTCATGAATTTGGCACTCCCAGTGTCAGCAGTGCTAACTATGACGAATTCATCCAGGGCTGGGATACCCTTACCGTAGCAAAGTACCGGCTCTACCGCGACAATCCGCATTTACAATTCACTAATCTTTCCGATCACGGATTCCTTGTTCTCGACATCACCCCGGAAAAGCTAAGTGCCACCTTCAGGTTTCTGAAGGACATCCGCAAGCCGGACCTCCGGGAGAAATCCCATAAAACGTTCCTCCTCGACTATGTCCACCACCACGCTCGTTAAAGCTTCTCCGTCGTTGCCTTCTCCTCCGCCAAAGCACCCGACAACCCGGCTGCGGAATTGGCTTTTTGACCGCATTCACGGCAATAAGCTTATTTACAACACCTGCTGGGAAGCCCCCCGCTGTGATCGTGTCATGCTGAATTTAGATGCTTCGAGTGAAGTCGTAATGATCACCAGTGCCGGAGATAATGCGCTGGCGTATTTGCTCGATTGCCCACAAACCATTCACTGCGTTGACGTTAACCTGCGCCAAAATGCGCTGCTTCACCTAAAACTATCCGGACTTAAATTTTTATCCTGGAATTCTTTTTTCACGCTTTTCGGAGAGGGAAAAAGCGAGGAATTCCATCGATTATACTCCCACCGGCTACGGGCAGACCTGCCCGAGCGCAGCAAAATATTTTGGGACCGCCAGCAGCACTACTTTACCCCAAAACGACGGCGATCCGGTCTCTACTGGCACGGAAGCAGCGGCTATTTTGCCTGGGCCGTAGGGAATTTGCTACGGACCAACAATCGGCTACACGCAGAAATTGAACGATTCTTTCGGGCCACGACTTTGGAAGAACAACGGGAGTTATACTTTGGGCTGGAACCCCGGCTCCTCAACGTTTTGCTGGGCAGTAAATTAAGGCAGACGCTCAGCCTGAATTTACTTGGCGTACCCGAAGCCCAGGCCCGGCTAATCAATGAGCGAAGAGACGGCCTGCGGGGCTACGTGCGGGATGCACTCCGTCATATATTTACGGATTTACCCATCGGAGACAATTATTTCTACGCCCTCTATTTCCGGGGTCGATACACCAAAGAGTGCTGTCCGGACTATTTGTGGGAAGAAAACTTTGAACGGCTATCGCAACACCTGGATCATATTCAGACCCACACGACCACCATTACCAGCTTTCTAAAGAATAAGCCTGGTAAATACTCACACTTTGTACTGCTGGATCACCTGGACTGGTTGGCCAACCATGACCTTGCCGCAATGGTTGAAGAATGGGAGCAAGTAATGGCGAACTCCCGGCCTGGCACAAAAATCCTTCTCCGCTCGGCCTGCGAACGCCCCGACGTGGTTCCTGATTTTGTCCGTCGGCGGGTACGCTTTCGCAATGATCTGAGCGAACCACAGGCAAAACTTGACCGGGTCGGTACCTACGCGGGTACTTTTTTACTTGAGGTCACCCACTAAGCTTCTGAATTATGACCCAGAATTCTCGTGGCCCTGAGCTGGAAGACAGGCTGTCAACCTATTATCGGTTTCAGTCTAAAATTTACGACGCCACGCGCTGGAGTTTTCTTTTTGGCCGACGAACGCTCCTTCGGGAACTTCCCTTTGCCCGGATAGAGACGTTTAAAATCCTTGAAGTGGGGTGCGGCACGGGCGCCAACCTATGCCGGCTGGCGGACCGCTACAAGAACGCAAGCATTCACGGTATCGACCTGTCCCGGGATATGCTGACAATCGCTCGGAAAAAAACTGCCAAGCATGAATCCAGAGTCCAACTCTTTCGGGGGCATTACGGACAAGTTCCCCTTGAATACCCCTACGACCTGATTATTTTTAGCTATTGCCTTACCATGGTCAATCCTGGCTGGGAAGGGTTGATCGACGTTGCCATGAGTGATTTAAAAGGCGGTGGCATTCTCGGAGTAGTCGACTTTCACAATACCCCGGTCGCTACTTTTGAGCGTCATATGGCCGGTCACCACGTGCGGATGGACGGGCACTTGTCTCCCTACCTGCAGGAAGTGATCCCGCAGGGACGATCCACCATTCTTCCCGCTTATGGTGGGGTGTGGAATTACTTCCAGTTTGTTGGTAAAAAGCCAGGGTAAGCGGTTCCGGATTCCGTAGATTTTCTACCGATCCCAACTTAACTTATCGGTCCGGGTACTGCCTTGATCGATTATGTGCTCCGGAGGCCGGCAATCCCACTATTTTTGTCCCATGCCCCGGATAAAAAAACGATACCTCTTCTTTTTCGTGGTGCTCCTTTTCGCAGCGCTTTATTTCGCCAATGGTTCTCCCTTTCGCTCGGAGGTAGATTACTACGTTGACCGCCTACTTTTCCGGGCCACGGAGCGCAGCATTTTTCAGCACAACAATGAGCTACCGGAGACCCAGCGGGCGGCCTGGGAGGCCGCCTACTGGGCGGCCCGTAATCACCCCCTCGACGCCGAGGTCCCGCACCGGGAGTCCTTCATCATCGGCGACAGCGCCCGCAATTCCGCCATGGGGCTGAGGCTCCATTTACCCCTCGGTCGAGAGCTGAACGTTTCGGTAAGTTATGCGGGGCAGACACCAATTTTTGGCGAGCTGTACGCGATTCGCTCCGATGGAAGGTTACCGGGAGAACACGTCCGCCCACTGACCCACTGGCGAAACGGGCAGCACGCCTTCGCCTACGAAGCCTGGGAAACGGAGGGGGAAGAGCTGATCCTCGTCGTCCAGGGAACCCCGGGCGCTGCGGCCCGAGCCGAAGTGTTTGTGCAATCCTCGCCGGTTTTAGCATTTCCGGTTGCGGGAAAGGACGAGGATTGCATCCAGAGTTTCTGGGGTGCCCCCCGGGATGGCGGGCGCCGACGGCACGAGGGCAACGACCTTTTTGCTCCCAAGGGAACACCACTCGTGGCGGCAGTGTCCGGTGAGGTCACCCGCGTTAACAACGGTGGCATCGGTGGCAAAACCGTCTGGCTCTACGACGACGAACGGGATTTGCGTTACTATTACGCCCACCTCGACGAGCAATTCGTGCGTAAGGGGCAGTACGTGGAACGGGGGGAAGCCATCGGTACCGTCGGCAACACCGGTAACGCCCGCACTACCCCACCTCATCTTCATTTTGGCGTGTACGCCAAGGGGAAGGCCATCGACCCCTACCCCTTTCTGGCCCGACCGACCGGTAACGGACCGGCACCGGATAATCGATTCTCGATCCACCCGGCCGACCAACCCATCAGCACCCCCAGAAGAGGAAGTCATTATTTACGCAAAAGAGCCGCCCGCGACGGGGAAGTAATACGGAAGCTGGAGGCCAACGAAAATGTCTGGCTCACTGGCGTAATCGGAAGATTCTACCGGGTGCGAACGGAACGCGGGGAGCGGGGCTTCGTGAATTTTGACTAGCAGCAACAGCCGTAGCGGGTGTGCCGATTTACGTGATCACCCCGGCCCTACCCGGCACTTTGCACCTGCACTCCGCTGCCCAACTTTACTTCGGTATCCGTAAAACCAATGGATCGATAAACATCCCTAGAAGCGCGGGTAAAATCGCCTCGGCCTGGCACCTGTTGCCAACGTAACGTTATTGTTTCCCCAGCCTAAGTCAGGTGAGCGGATACCACAACCGACGCATGCCCCGATACTGGTCCAGCATATCGGGACCGTCGTAGCGGAAGGCTCCCCCGTCCCGAAATCCACGACTACGGTAAAAGGCCACCGTAGCCTCGTTGGACTCCATGCGCTCCAGCCAAACCAGCCGTTTTCCCAGATCGCCCGCAAGGTCAAGAGTGTAGCGCAAAAGGCTCGTTCCCACCCCACGGCCCCGGGCCTCCGGTCCGAGGTACAACCGATCCAACTTCAGCGCGGGAACCTCCGGATCACCCGGATACGGATAATGAAGTTGCAGGCGGAGGATACCGATGGCCCTTCCGTCCCACTCCACCCGGTAGTAGGGGGTGTCTGGCTCCGCCAAATCCCTGATAAACGCTTCGTAACCGTGAATACGCTCCACGTAACCCTCCCCGTTATCGGGCCACAGGTAGGAAAAGGCCGGGGGATAAATGCGCCGCAATAACGCATAATGCCGGGCATGATCACTGCTCCGAAGGGGATGGAGGCTTAGTTTTTCGTTTACGTCAACGATGTCCACGTCGCAAAGGTAGGGGATCAAAAACGGGAACCCGCCTTCCGGGGAGGGAAGGCGGGTTCCGAAAAGATAGTTTACTGCTTATCGTTGGACGACAATCCGACGATAGGCAATACCGGCATCCGCCTGAATTTGCAGCAGGTAGGTACCCGCCGGGAAGGTGGAGACGTCAAACTGCTCCACCGTGGACCGTGCCTTGCGCTGGCTGAGCACCCGGCCGTTCATGTCCAGCAATCGCAGCGTGGCGCTCTGGATGATCTCCTGGGGTAACTCAACGTTAGTGACCGTTTGGGTTGGATTCGGGAGAATCCGTACGTCCTCGGCAAAGGAGGGCTCCTCGGTAGACACCGACATGGGCAACATGACGGCATCAATGACGTGGACCACCCCGTTCAGTGCCTGGATATCCGTCATGGTAATCTGCGCATTTTCTACGAAGACGCCATCGTCGTTGATGACGATGTCCAGGTTTTCCCCTTCGAGGCTCAGCAGCATATCGCCGTCCGAAAGATCAGCCGCGTAGGTTTCGGTTCCCGACACGTGGAAGAGCAGGATCGTGGCCAGGGCGCCCGTGGGATCGGACAACAATTCGTCCAGCGTTCCGGCCGGAAGTGCCGCGAAGGCATCATCGGTGGGCGCAAAGACCGTGAAGGGGCCTTCGCCGCTCAGGTCATCGTCCAGCATGGCTTCGATGACGGCGATCTCCAGCGTATCGTGGGCCTCGCTGTTGACGATGATGTCCACCACCGTGGCGGGCGGGGGCGTCAGCACGGCATCAATGACGTGGACTACGCCGTTCAGGGCCTGGATGTTGGCCAGGGTGACTTCCGCATCGTTGATGAAAACGCCGTCGTCGTTGATCGTTACGACCACGTCGCCACCCTGCAGGGTCATTACGCGCTGTCCGTCTTCCAGATCATCGGAGTAGGCTTCCAGGCCGGCAACGTGGTAGAGGAGCACGTTGGCCAAAGCCGCAGAATCGGCCAGAAGGGCATCCAGGGCACCGTCGGGCAGGGCCGCAAAGGCATCGTCCGTAGGGGCGAATACCGTGAAGGGACCTTCTCCACTCAGGGTGCCAGCCAGGCCGGCCTCAATTACCGCCGTTTCCAGCGTCGTGTGCACTTCGCTTTCCACCACAATGTCTACTACGGTAGCGGGCGGAGGCGTCAGGACGGCGTCAATGACGTGGACTACGCCGTTCAGGGCCTGGATGTTGGCCAGGGTCACTTCCGCATCGTTGATGAAAACGCCGTCGTCGTTGATCGTTACGACCACGTCACCTCCCTGCAGGGTCATTACGCGCTGTCCGTCTTCCAGATCATCGGAGTAGGCCTCCAGTCCGGCAACGTGGTAGAGGAGCACGTTGGCCAGGGCCGCAGAATCGGCCAGAAGGGCATCCAGGGCACCGTCGGGCAGGGCCGCAAATGCATCGTCCGTCGGCGCAAAGACCGTGAAGGGACCTTCTCCGCTCAAGGCGCCGGCCAGGCCGGCAACCCCTACCGCCGTTTCCAGCGTGGTGTGTACTTCGCTCTCTACGATGATGTCCACTACCGTCGCGGGCGGGGGCGTCAGTACGGCGTCAATGACGTGGACCACCCCGTTTAATGCCTGGATATTCCCCAGAATGACGTCAACGTCATTAATCCGGAGTCCCATCGTGGTGGAGACTACAACATCACCCCCCTGGAGCGTCATGACCCGCTGACCGTCCTCCAAATCATCGGAATAAGCTTCAGTACCCGCAACGTGATAGAGGAGTACGTTGGCCAGCGCGGCAGAGTCGGCAATAAGTGCGTCCAGTACGCCATCGGGCAGAGCCGCAAAAGCGGCGTCGGTGGGGGCAAAGACTGTGAAGGGACCCTCTCCGCTTAGGGCATCGCCAAGCCCCGCAACGCCTACAGCCGATTCCAGGGTGTTATGGACGCCACTGTTCGCGATGATGTCCACCACCGTAGCCGGCGGGGGCGTCAGTACGGCGTCGATCACGTGGACCACCCCGTTCAGGGCCTGAATGTTCGCTACGCTTACTTCGGCGTCGTTGATGAAAATGCCGTCGTCGCTGATGGTGACGACCACGTCGCCACCCTGAAGGGTCATGATCCGCTGTCCATCTTCGAGGTCGTCGGAATAGGCTTCTGCCCCCACGGCGTGGTAGAGGAGTACGTTGGCCAGTGCGGCAGAGTCCGCCAGGAGGGCATCGACGGTACCGTCGGGCAGGGCGGCAAAAGCATTGTCGGTCGGCGCAAAAACCGTGAAGGGGCCTTCGCCGCTCAGCGTGCCGGCCAGGCCGGCAGTGATGACGGCCGTTTCCAGGGTGGTGTGCACTTCGCTGGCCACCACGATATCCACTACGGTTGCGGGTGGGGGCGTCAGTACGGCATCGATGACGTGGACCACGCCATTCAGGGCCTGGAGGTTGGCCACCGTGACTTCGGCGTCGTTGATGAAAATGCCGTCATCGTTGATCGTGACGACTACGTCGCCACCCTGAAGGGTCATGATCCGCTGTCCATCTTCGAGGTCGTCAGAATAGGCTTCGGCCCCCACGGCGTGGTAGAGCAGTACGTTGGCCAGCGCGGCAGAGTCGGCTGTCAGGGCCGCTAGCACCCCGGGAGGTAGCGCCAGAAAAGCCTCATCGGTGGGCGCAAAGACGGTAAAGGGGCCCGCGCCACTCAGGGCGTCGGCGAGTCCGGCAATGCCTACCGCCGTTTCCAGCGTGGTGTGCACTTCGCTTTCCACGATGATGTCCACCACCGTCGCGGGCGGGGGAGAAAGGACGGCATCAATGACGTGGACGACGCCGTTGGTCGCGTCAACATCGGCCATCGTTACCTGGGCGTCATTGATGAATACGCCATCCGCATTGATGGTCACCACCACGTCTCCTCCCTGAAGGGTCATGACGCGCTGACCGTCGCTGAGGTCAGTGGAAAGAGCTTCCAGACCGGCGACGTGAAAAAGAAGAATGTTGGCCAGGGTAGCGGAATCGCCGAGCAGGGTTTCTACGGTGCCCGCCGGCAGGGCGGCGAAGGCATCATCGGTGGGCGCGAAGACCGTAAAGGGGCCGTCTCCGCTCAAGTCGTCGTCAAGACCGGCCGCCAGGACGGCCGCCTCGAGGGTGTCGTGTGCGGTGCTGTTGACAATAATGCCAACCACCGTTTCGGTTTGGGCGAATGCCGTTGCCGCAAATAGCAACAGCGCAAAAAGTGTGGTAGATAGTTTACGCATATCGGGTTATTGGGTTGATTTTCGTGCGGGTAAGAAAAATGAACTCGCTTGGTTCATCCATTCCGAAAATCCGCCCCGACATCAAGGCGTTTTCATACTCATTTGTCAGCCAACAAACCGAATACGAACAGAAAAAAGTAGTTCGCCGGCACCTGTAGGGTGGTCAGCCTAAGGTGCCTTGCGGACTAATTTATTCCGGTAGATCCATGGCCGCCAGGCGGTCCAGCAGCCCATCAATGGCGGTCAGGACCTGGTCCCGGTAAGTGTGGGCCAGGTAGTAGTGGGAGTTTTCCAGGTGCTTGATCCGGTAGCTATGCTGGGCGATGCTTTCCGGCCCCGGTTTACGCATCCGGTATTGTTGCCCCTCGTAGACGAAAATATCGTTCATCACCTCGTCAAACTGCTCCACGATCCGACCGTGGCGGTCGCTGATGGCCGATACCAGTTGGTAATGTACCGTGTACAGACGGATGATCTCCCGCTTGAGACTATCGTCCCGGATGCGCTGTAGTCCAAATGACTTCAGTGCTTCGAACGCCGACTCATCCTCCACCAGAATACTGTTCCGCCAAATATTCACGAGGTCCATCGAGACACTATCCGGGCGTCGGGTTCCCTCAAATTGCAACAGTCGTTTGGCCGCTACGGTAGCCCCTTCGTGCAGGGTGAGATTATGTAGAACATCCTGACGATCCGACTCCAGGGAGGATTTCAGGTCCCGTAGCAACAGCTTTTCTTCGGCCGCATGCTTACGGTTCTCGCTGAGGTTATTGAACCACAGCCCCACGTTGATCCCGATGACGATGAGCAGTACCTCCGAAAGAAAGTATTTCCAGTTTACGCGACCTACGCTCCGTTTTAACCGAGATATCATCTTCCAAAATAGTCCAATCCTCGCATTTTTTCGGACTTTTGTCCCCGATGTTATCCAATAAACGCCATCGCCTGCTGCTGGGACTTTTCCTCCTGGGAATCGCTTCCGGGGTGGGGTATTCGATGTATTCCCGGGTGGGCCAGGGGGAATTGTGGAGCCACCTACCCCTCTTTCTGTACCTTACGCTCTACGGTTCCGCCCTCAGCTTCCTTTCCCTTCGCTGGGAGGAAACGATCACTTCGTGGAAGCAGTATCCCCTGGCGCTTTCGTCCCTGAGTGGTGTCCTGCTGGGCCTCGGCTTTCCCGGTTTTCTTCCCTTCCCCTTCCTGTTGTTGGTGGCCTGGGTGCCGCTACTCTTGGCCCACCGGGAGATTTCCGACAAGGAAAACTCTTACCGACGGGTGTGGTGGACGGGTTTCAACGCCTTTTTGCTGTACAACATCCTGGCCTCCTTCTGGGTGACCAATACGGCCTTTGCGGCCGGGGTATTCGCCATCGTCGTGAACAGCTTCCTGATGGGGCTGCCCTGGCTGGCCTTCCACTGGACGAGTCGCCGCTCCCCCAAAGTGGCCTACCTGGCGCTGCCGGCCTTTTGGCTGGCCTTCGAATACTTCCACTACAACTGGTCGCTCAACTGGCCCTGGCTGACCCTCGGCAACGGCTTCGCCCAATTTCCATCCCTGATCCAGTGGTACGAGATCACCGGCGTGCTCGGCGGGTCCGCCTGGATCTTCCTGGTTAATTTTCTGGTGTTGCGGGTATATCAGGGGTTCACGGCCGTCATTCCCAACGACAGTGCACCTGCGGTCACGCCAAAAACTACTTCCCTACGCCGGCCGATGCTCCTGCTGATCCTGGCGCTGGTGATCCCGATGGGGGCTTCACTCCTGCGCTACTTCACCTACGAAACTCCGGCGGGGGACACCATCCGTGTGGCCACCATCCAGCCCAATTTCGAGCCCCATTTTGAGAAATTTTCCAGCGACCCCGTCAGTCAGGTGGATACCTTCCTCCGACTGAGTCGGCAGGCCCTGGAGGGAGCCGGACCGGTTGACTACCTCGTTTACCCCGAAACCAGCTTCAGCTACGTCAACGAGGACGAGCCGCTGCAGGCCCGCTCTTTGAATGAACTGTATCGTTCGCTACGGGAAGAGGATCTCCGTTATCTCGTCACGGGATTTGACGGCTACCATTTCTTCGCTCCCGGAGAGCCCCTGACCCCGGCAGTGCGCTACGTCACGGGCCGCAACGGAGAGGAGGTCGCTCTGGAAGCGCTGAACGCTCTGGTGCAAATTGACCTGCAGTCCGGGGAGGTTCAAACCTATCGGAAGGGTGTTTTCGTGCCGGGCGCCGAGAGTTTCCCCTTCCGCGAAACGCTGTTCTTCCTGGAGCCCCTCGTCAATTCTCTGGGTGGTACCGTGGCGGGACGCGGGACCCAGGACGTCCGGGAAGCACTCGTGGGCGAGCGGGCAAAGATCGCGCCGGTAATCTGTTACGAATCCGTCTTCGGCGAGTACTTCACCGAGTACATCCGGGAGGGGGCCGAAGCCATCTTTGTGGTCACTAACGATGGCTGGTGGGACAATACGGCGGGCCACCGCCAGCACAACTGGTTTTCCAGCCTGCGGGCCATCGAAACGCGCCGGGCGGTGGTCCGGTCCGCCAACATGGGCAACTGTTCCTTCATCGATCAGCGGGGCAAAGTTCTCCGCAAGACCCCGTACGGCCAGGAGGGTTTTCTGGTCGACGATATGCCGCTCAACCAGCACCTCACGCCCTACGTCCGCTTCGGCGACCTGACGGCCAGGATTGCGCTGCTGCTCTCCGCCATGCTCCTGCTCGGGAACCTGGCCCGGACGATCCGGCTGGAGGCATTCGCCCAAAAGTAGCGGGGCCGGCGGGCCACCAGCACGGGCGCGAAAGCAGTCCACCCAAACGTTAGAACGTCGGTATGACCGCACTTTACCGTCTCCTTCCGTTGCTTCTTCTGGTGTTTGGGGCCATTCAGGTGGCGCGGGCGCAGGTGCCCAGTACTTCTGAACGGCCGGGGGATTGGATCCTTTCCGTAACGGCCAGGGACTTTGACTGGAAGGGGGGCAAACGCACCTTCGACGATTCCCTGGCGGTGCTGGACTACCTCAACGACTGGGTGGCCCAACAACGGGGCAGCGCCTTCTGGGAAGCCTCGGTCGATAGCCTCTTTGCCGTTGCTCCCGGGCAAATGAGGGCCCATCTGTTTCGCGGTCCGGTCTACACCTGGGAGGAACTCCGGGTGCCGGAAGACGTAGATACCCGGGCCTGGCTGCGCCGGGCGGGCTACCGCCCGCGGCGCTTCCGCTCCGGCCGGCCCTTCCGCCAGGAAGCCTGGACGGCCCTCCGCGACAGCTTGCTGGTCGCCGTAGCCGAATCGGGTTACCCCTTCGCGAGCGTGGGACTGCGGGACATCGACTGGTCCGCCCCCGGTGGCCTGACCGCCGGAGTGGACATCAGTCCCGGGCCACTGGTAACCGTCGGGCAATTATCGGTGCCCGAGAACGCCCGCGTCCGTACCCTCTTCCTTGAGCGCTACCTGGGCCTGCGGCCCGGGGAAGCCTACCGGCCCAGCCGCATTCGCCGGCTGACCAGCCGACTCAACCAACTCCCCTACCTCACCCTGCGCGGTCAGCCGAAGGTGACCTTTCGGGACAGCCTGGCCTTCATCGACCTGCCCGTAGAACGGCGGCCAGCCAGTCGGTTCGATTTCGTCATCGGCGTGCTGCCCAACAGCGCCCAGAACAACAACCGGCTGCTCATCACCGGAGAGCTGAACGGAGAACTGTACAATGGCTTCGGGCAGGGCGAGCGCATTGCGCTGCGCTTCGAGCAGTTGCGGCCCCAGACCCAGGAACTCGCCCTGGCGCTGGACTACCCCTTCCTCTTCGGCCTCCCCTTCGGAGTGGAGGGAGAACTGGACCTCTACCGCCGCGACTCCTCCTTCCTCAACCTCAACTGGCGGCTCGCCGCCACCTACCTCCGGGAAGGCAACGACCGACTATCCTTCTTCTGGCAGAACCGCCGAACGGTCATTCCCGGGCGGGGTAGCGCTACCGACCCGGTGAATCCGGCCACCACCGACACTCTGGGGGTCAGTCGCTCGCTCTTCGGCGTGCAGCTGCGGCGTAACCGTACGGACCGGCGGTTCAGTCCGCGGCGGGGCTACACCCTGGACGTGAGTGCCGCGGCGGGCTTCCGCCGCCTGCTCGACCTGCCGCCCGGCGACAGTCTGGCCGCCCGCGGCGGGCAGTACCAGGTGGAAGCGGACCTGGCCTACTACTTCGAACCGCTCAATGGCCTGGTGACCTACCTGGGCCTGCGGGGAGCGGGCATCTTCAGTCCCTCCGTCGCCCTACCCAACGAGCAGTACCGACTGGGTGGCGGCAGCCTGCTGCGGGGTTTCGACCAGCAGTCCGTCTTCGCCACCGACTACCAGATCCTGACCGCCGAACTGCGCCTTCTGCTGGGCGGCAACGCCTACCTGTTCGGCTTCCTCGACGCGGCGCGCGTCAACGCACGCAACAAAGCCCAGCCTGACCTCAACATTGACTCCCCCCTTGGCTTCGGCGCCGGCGTCAATTTCGATACCCGCGCGGGCATTTTTGGACTGAGCCTCGCCCTGGGCCGCTCCAACAACATTCCGCTCGACCTCGGGGCGCCGAAGGTGCACCTGGGGTATTTGAGTGTGTTTTAGGGGGACTTCGCCCTGGGCTCTCCTCATGGTGGAGCCTTTCGCCGAAAGGCGACTACGATTTAAGGAAGAAAACTAAGTTGCGTCTCCTCAATGATGGTCAGGTTTCCTTTCGGCGAAAGGAAACTCCAGTTGGTGTCGTCTTTTCCCAAAAGACGACCGGAGAGTGTAACCGGGGAGAAGCGGTCATTGCGCTTCCCTAAAGATTTCAGACAATGGAGATATTCCATCGGTATTTCGAAGCTGGTCAGGTTTCCTTTCGGCGAAAGGAAACTCCAGGTATACCCAATTAGTGTTTTCCTACCTCGTCGGACAAATCCAATCGCCCTCGGCGATAACTTTGTCCGACGAGGGTGCCAATGTTCTTAAACATATCACGCCTTTGCCTTTTCCCGCTGTGCTTTGGTGGCCCCGGGCTGGACGCCCTTCACCGCAGCGGCTAATTCGGGCAGCCAGTTGGGGTCCTTTTCCAGGCCATTACCGACTACGATCATGTCGGCACCGGCTTCGAGGGCGATGGCCGCCCGTTCCGGGGTGCGGATACCGCCGCCGACGATGATGGGCAGGTCCACTTCCGCGCGTACCGCGCGGATGATGGTCGGCCGGATCGGTTGCTGGGCACCACTACCGGCATCGAGGTAGATGAGGCGGAGGCCGAGCTGCTCTCCGGCCAGGGCGGTGGCCGCCGCAATGGGCGGCTTGTCGGCGGGAATGGGCGTGGTATTACTCATGTAGCTGACCGAGGTCGGGCGCCCGCCGTCCACCAGCAAGTAGCCCGTCGGGATCGTCTCCAGTTTCATCTGCTTGATGCGGGCGGCCACCTGTACGTGGCGGCCGATGAGCAACTCCGGATTACGGCCCGAGATGAGGGAAAGGAGCAGCAGGCCATCGGCCTGGTCGTCGAGCTGGTAAGTGGAGCCTGGGAAGAGAAAAACGGGCGTATGCTTCAGGTGCGCCTTGAGCAATTTCAGATAATAGGCCGACTGGGTGGTGTTCACCAAACTTCCTCCCCACAGGAAACAATCGATGTGCCCTTCGTTGGCAAACTTGGCGAGTTGCCCCAGGTTATCCCGTCGTGCTTTGTCGGGGTCGACGAGGACGGCCAACATTTTCTGGCCGTTCTTCCGGGCATTCATCAGATTGGTATACAACATGCAGTAAGGTAGATAGCGTGGGGAAATGACTTGTGCCGACAAGGTACGACGAAAGGAAGAAGAAAGAGGAAGGGTGAGGTGGAGGAGAAGGGAGTTAGAAGGAAGAAGGAAGAAGGAAGAAGACTGAGGAAAGGAGCCGGTCCTCGGAACTGTCGAGCAACGCGAGCTGATCCGAGGTCTCGGTTGGGTCAACGGCAGAGGTCGTGGTGCCGAGTGGAAAGTGGGTTGGTCATTCGTCGGACGAACGCATCGCCTACGGCGAGGGAATTCGTCCGACGAAGAGGGAGCCGGTCCTCGGAACTGTCGAGCTGCGCGAGCTGATCCGAGGTCTCGGCGGGGTCAACAGCAAGGGATTACGGTCCTGGAAGGAAAGGTGGTCGGTCATTCGTCGGACGAACGCATCGCCTACGGCGAGGGAATTCGTCCGACGAAGAGGGAGCCGGTCCTCGGAACTGTCGAGCTGCGCGAGCTGATCCGAGGTCTCGGCGGGGTCAACAACAAGGGATTACGGTCCTGGAAGGAAAGGGGGGCGGTCATTCGTCGGACGAACGCATCGCCTACGGCGATGGAGTTCGTCCGACGAAGAGGAAGCTCTTTTGCATCATCCACGGCATCCTGCGCGCAGCGCCCAAATGATCCGATACTTTCGGAAGCCAGCGGGCATAAAAAAAGCGCCCTCTCCGTCGGAGAAGGCGCTTTGAGGTGCTCAGAACAGGAGTCGAACCTGCACGCCCGCAATGGGCACCAGCCCCTCAAGCTGGCGTGTCTACCAATTCCACCACCTGAGCAGATGATTTGTTAGCGGCTGCAAAAGTAATGCCCGCTGCGTAAGTGAACAAGCCCCAGACAAAAAATAGTTACCGATAGAAGGATTTTTTATCCAAAGATGGCCCGAACGAAAATTAGGGGGCAGCGATTGAACTTTTTCAATCCCCAACAATTAATGTATGTACAACAATTATTTACGCCATGAAAACCATCCTTCATAAAGCGGACACCCGTGGAAACGCTAACCACGGCTGGTTGGAATCCAACCACACCTTCAGTTTTGCCAATTACTACAACCCGGAGCGGGTTCACTTTGGCGCGCTGCGGGTGCTGAATGATGATCACGTTGCTCCCGGACGCGGCTTCGGTAAGCACCCCCACGACAACATGGAAATCATTTCCATTCCCATCTCCGGGGACCTACGCCACGAGGATTCGATGGGTAACGAAACGGTCATTAAGGAAGGCGACATTCAGGCCATGAGCGCCGGCACCGGAGTGTTTCACAGTGAGATGAACGCCAACGCCGACCGCCCGGTAGACTTTCTGCAAATTTGGGTTTTTCCTAAAAGTCGGGACATCACCCCCAACTACAGCCAGATTACGCTCGACGAAGCTCAACTGGATAATAAACTGACGCAAATCGTCTCTCCCAGTCCGGAAGACGAAGGCGTACACATCAATCAGGATGCCTGGTTTCACCTGGGTAACCTCCACCACGGCACGGCCACGGAATACGAACTGAAGAAGGCCGGCAATGGCGTTTACGCCTTCGTCCTGGAAGGTTCCGTCACCATCGGTGACCAGATACTCGAGCGCCGGGACGGCCTGGGCATCTGGGATACGGATCGTCTGGACATTACCGCCACCAAAGACGCCCGTCTGTTGCTCATGGAAGTGCCCATGAACCTGAACTAAAGCAAGTGCATTATCCAGGGAGGGGAGGCGACGGAAAACCGTCGCCTCCCTCCCCCAAACATCATAACCACAAAATTCGCCATTTGGCGCCCCAATTATGGATACTCCCACCCAAACCAGTCTGCTCGCTGACCTGAACTGGCGCTACGCCACCAAGAAATTTGATCCCACGCGGAAGCTGTCCGCCGAGGATGTAAGCTTCCTGATGGAAGCCATTAACCTGACGCCCACCTCCTACGGCCTGCAGCCGTTCCGGGTACTGATCGTCGAAAACCCCGAAGTGCGCGAACAACTTAAGGCGGCTTCCTACGGTCAGACCCAGATCACGGATGCATCCCACCTGTTCGTTTTCGCCTACAAACTGGACATGTCCGAGAACTACGTGGACGACTTCATGGCCCGCATTGCCGACGCCCGGGGAGTTGACGTCAGTGCCCTAGAGGGTTACGGAAACACCATCAAGGGAAGCGTGGCCGCCAAGGGGGCGGAGGTAACGACGGAATGGAACCGTCGCCAGACCTACATCGCCGTGGGCAATCTGCTGACCGCCGCGGCAACCCTGCGCGTGGATGCCTGTCCGATGGAAGGCTTTGATCCCGCCAAGTACGACGAAATTCTCGGCCTCAAGGAGCAGGGCCTCGAAGCCACCGTGGCCGTCCCCGTGGGCTACCGCTCCGCAGAAGACGCCTACCAGCACCTGGCCAAGGTGCGTCTGCCACTGGACGAGCTCTTCCAAACCGTGTAAACTTTGATCCCCTCCGGCCGCTGGCCGGAGGGGATTACAACATCTCCCCCATGCTATCCATCCTATCCGTATCCCACCATCCCGAAATCCTGGCCGTCATGAATCGCCTGGTCAACAAAAATGACCAGTGGACGGGCAGCGCCGCCGACGGCGTTGAGCAAGCCCTGAGTCTGCTACAGGAGCAGCCGTTTGACGTCGTCCTGCTCGGTACGGGCATCGACGGTGAGGGAGAGGCCCGGCTGCGGCAGTATCTCGATGGGGCTCCCTACGATTGTCGGGTGATCCGCCACTTCGGTGGCGGCAGCGGGCTCCTGTTGTCGGAGATCATGGCGGCTACGGGGGAGTTTTCCGAACCGCAATAGCATCTCCTGCTTATCGGAGCCTACCGCTGGTTAGACATGCCCTAGCGCATGTATTCCCAGGCCGTCTGGTACAGTCCCTGCTTTTCCACGTACTCCAGAAAACCCGCGAAGAAGGGATCCTGCCCCACGGTAGCACTATCCCCAATGACGATCAGGTACTTTTTGGCGCGGGTCAGCGCCACGTTCATCCGGCGGTAATCCGCCAGGAAGCCAATTTCTCCTTTCTCGTTGGACCGCACCAGCGAGATGTACACCACGTCGCGTTCGCGGCCCTGAAAGCCGTCGACGGTATTGACCGCCAGCTCCATGCCCGCCAGTCTTTCTTCGGCGTCGAAGAGGTCTTCGGCCACCCGTACCTGTTCCCGGTAGGGGGTGATCACGGCGATGCTCGGCAGCGGTTCCTCCGGGGGCGTCAACCCCCGCAAATCCAGGAGGTGCTCCACCATGACGTTCAGCTCCCCGTCGTTGTAGCGGGACTGAAACCGGGGGTGTAGTTTTTCCTCAAAACCGGTGCCGGCCGTATCGATGAACACCACGGACTCCGCCAGCGGTACGCCCGGCAGACTGCGCTGGGCGACCATCTCCGCGGCCCGCAATTGACCACCGTAAAAGTGGGCGTTGCTGTAGCCCATGATCCGCTCGTTCATGCGATACTGCACCTCCAGCAGGGCATACTGCCGTTCATCATCCTGAGTGATTTCCCGGGCCAGGCACTTCTCCATCAGGGTGACGGACAGACCGCCCTTCTCTGCTTTCCGGCTCTTGACCGTTGGGGGAAGTTGGTAAGGATCACCGGCCAGAACGACCCGGTTGGCCTTGAGGATCGGTATCCAGGTGGCCGGTTCCAGGGCCTGAGCGGCCTCGTCGATGATGCAGGTGCGGAACTCCCGCTTGTCCAGCATACTGGCCGCGGCCCCCACCAGGGTGCAAACGATGACTTCGGCCGAATCGATCAGGTAATCCAGCAGCCGGTCCTCCAGCTGCTTGGCCCAGCCGGACAGCTGCCCGGCATCCCGGAACAGCAATCCCTTGTCGCGCCCCCGGGCGCGCTTGGCCTTCTTGCGGATATCGGCGGCTTCCCGGCGGAGTTTTTTTACCTGCTGGGTATCGGGATGTTCGGCAATTTGCTGATCCAGCGTAAGCCGCATCACCTCTTCCTCCACCCGGCTGATGTTACCGATGCGCACCACCTTGTGCCCCCGATTCGTCAGGCGGAGCGCCACCAGGTCCGCCGCCGAATTACTCGGCGTGCAGAAAAGTATCTGATTTTCGGTTTGCAGCAGTTCCCCGACCGCCGCCACCAGCGTAGTGGTCTTCCCCGTCCCCGGAGGGCCATGGACCAGCGCCAGATGATCCGCCCCCAGAATGTGCGCCACCGCCCGCTGCTGACTGGGATTGAGTTCCGTGAGGTGAGTAACTTCCTCCGGGGCCACGGGCCGGTACTCGGCCGGTCGGATACCCATCAGGACGTCCCGCAACTCCTTCAGGCGTCCCTTGGCGGATTCCAGTCGCTGCAGCGCCCGGTCCATTTCCACGTAGGTCCGTTCGTCAAACATGAGGTCCACCCCCACCCCACCGTTCTGCAGCCAGTCGGGGAGGTCTTCGCCGCCGAGGATGATTTTCATCCGGTTTTTCTTCACGTACTTGATCACCCCGGCGCGTTGGGGCGACTTGACCATGGGCTGGGTACTGAACAAATTTACCGAAGTCCCGGCGCGAAACTGATGGGACTCTTCCCCTTCCCGCTGGACGGTGACGGTAGGCCTTCCGCCAATCCCGTAACCACTCTGGATGACCTGGAGCGGATACCAGCTGTATCCCTTTTCCACCCGCCGGGTAAGCGGCATAGCTTGAATGATGTCCAGGTGCAGTTTACGCTCTTCGGCCCGCTCCATTTGCACGAGCTCCCGCAGATGAGTAATAGCCTGTTGCTGTTCGTCGGTCAAGAATTCCGGTTTGGAGGAGGGGAAAGTACGGGAATGCGAAGGGATACCAAAAAGTTCAGGAGGAGGAAATTCCGGTAGCGCGGGAAGGTATTGATTTCTTGGCGAGGTCGCAGGTGCCGGCTACGCCCCCCGGACTGCGCCGGGCGCGGTTTCCCCGGGTGCCATCGCCAACTGACTTTACCGGGCCTGCCAGAGATCGGCCATCAAATCACTTGGGGTCAGGGTGCTTTGGTCCAGGCCCCGCCGGCGCAACCAGTCGAGAAAGGTCTGCACGTTGGCGGAATTCATCCGGCCCCAGGTACCCTCATCCCCAAAAGCGGAAGCCGACACCTCCAGGGCCCGTTGAAGGTCGAAGTCCTGTTCGTCCGCCGGTAATCGTTGCCGGAGGATTTCCAGGGCCGCTTCGCGGTCTGCCCGATAATGGAGGAAACCCCTCCGGGTAGCCTCCAGAAATTTTTGGTGTAGCTCCTTTTTTTCTTCAAGCAAGGAGCCGTTAGCCGCAATGACGGGCGAATAGGAATAAGGCACGGTATAATCCCGCATCCGGAAGTTGCGCAGGGGAATTTCGGCCCGTTCCGCCGCCACGCCCTCCCAGTTGAGGAAGATCCAGGTGGCGTCCGCCGTCTTATTCAGCAGCGTGTCCCAGATTCCCAGTTTATCCGGATAGATAATCTTCAAATCTCCCCTTCCGCCATCGTTCCGGATCATTTGTCGGACAATCTCATCTTCGTAGCGCGCCCGATAGGAAGCGTATTTCCTTCCGTCCAGCTCCGCCGGGCGAGCAATTCCACTTCCCGCAAGTACCGAAATGGCACTCAGGTCTTCCAACAATACGGCCGCCAGGGCCACGAGGGGAAAGGGTTGGGATTTGGTTTGGTAGCTGATGATACTCTCCAGCGGACAGAGCGCAAAATCCGCCTGCCCCAACTCCACTTTCTTGGCGGGAGTAGTGGCGTAGTTATCCGCGGAGGGATCGCTGATGTCCACCCGTAAGCCGACCGCTTCGTAAAAGCCCATTTCCCGGGCCACGAAAAATCCGAGATGATTGATGTTTGGGGTCCAGTCGAGGGCTAAGCGGAGGGTATTCATTGACGGCATGGCGGTTAAAACGGTAGCGGGAAGGAGACGGCCGAATGGTGGCTGACCTCCCACTGCGCCAGCCTAACGAGCAAAACCTATCCGGGGTTTTGCGTCGGCGTCGGAATAACCCGGCTCTCCGAAATTGTATATCTCCGCCAGGGTCAGTCCTTCGGTAACCCGGTAGCCATTTTCCCCCAACAGTGCCCGGGTTTTGTCCAGGCTGAGTGCCCTGAATTCGTAAAAGGCAATCAGCCGTCCCTTGCGGAAAAGGGCCTTGTCTACCCGCGAGACATCGGTATTGAAGGTGCAGATGACCTTGATGTTCAGGTAATCACTGAAAAGGCCGTCCGTCAGTTGAAGGATGGTGGAGACGACGGAGTGTTGACTGACGTTGTCCCGGGAGACGATGATTTTTTCGGCGTCCTCAATCACCAAAATGGCATTTTTCTGGCGAATCAGGAAAGTGACGAATTCCGGTTTGAGCAAATCATTGACGAAGTCGTTGGGAATAAAGATGAACTTGCTTTCCGCATAATCGGTCATGAGTGACTTGATGTACGAGGTCTTGCCCGTTCCGGGAATGCCGTGCAGCAGCACGAGGCCGGAATTCCGGTCTTCAATCGACCGGCGGATGTCCTGGTCTACCGGGAGGAAGTCGTCATTGTAGTTGGCCGCCAGATCAAGGTCAAAGCGATCAATGTCTACTTTTTCGGTATCAAAACCACCACGGGTGCGGGTCAGGATACTGAATACGGGAAGATCCGAGCGGCCAAATTCATCCCGGATGGTGGTCAGTTGTTTTCTTACCCACTGCTCCAGTCCTTCGTGAGTGTGTCCGTAATAAACGTCTACGCCGAATTCTCCCTCGTTGAGGGTAAGTTCCAGGCAGAGCGGTGCCCGATGACTGACGAGCGTCAGTCCCCGGATTTCGTCATTCTCGGGAACATCTTCCCGGGTAGTGGATAGCGACCATCGCTTGCGCAGTTGCGTAAGCTGGTATTGCTCCCGGTCGATCAACCGCAAACATTGCTCCGCTACCTGCTTCCCCCCCTCAATGGTCAGCCACAGGCTGAGCTTGGAGGGTGCCTGATCGTGAAGCAGCGCGAAATACTGGCTGAGGATAAAGTCACCATACTGGTCGTAGGCGTCAACGATTTTAGGATTTTGTCCTGGCATTAATATACTTTGCTCAATAACGTCCTTTCCGTACGGGATAAGTTTCAGCAGCGAGGAATTTTATTAAACATGGCCCCACAAGTATTCTTTGCACCTGCACGCGTGCCTCCGTATTCCGCTTCACTTTCTGAAGCCTACCTACAGCCCTACCCGTAACCCGAACTGCAACTGAATCTGCCGAAAATCAACGTCCAGATTCACCTCCGAATTTGTCCGTTCGGGTTCCGTAATCAGCGGATTATCAAAGAATATTTGCGCGACGTCAAAGCGGAAAACCGGCATGGGAACCCCGGCGGTGATGCGGACCCGATCGGCGACCTTCCAGCCCAGGGAGAAATTGGGCCCCAGTTCCACGCCCAGTTCATGTCGTCGGTAAGGGAATCCGGCCGGGGTAAAGGAAACCCTCCTAATTGTCCGAAACCGGGGATCCGCAAAGATTCCCAGGCTGATTTTGACCCGTCGGTTGGCCGCCGGGTGACCAATTACCCGTCCCCGTTCGTAACGAAAGCCGATTTCAAAGGTGGAGGTTTCTCCCAGACCAATGATTTCCAAAATTTCATTGTCCCGATCAAACCGAAAAATGGTAGAGGCATGCTTTTCCCAACTGATTCCGCGGATGCCGTAGGTAAGATACTTTCCGTTCAGCTGTTCCTTGCGCAGGAGCAAGCCCGCCAATAAAGAGTGGGAGCTCTGCTCTACCACCCGATAATCAACGTTAGGACCGGTGGAGCTTTGGAAGGTATATTCCTCTCCGGAATTATTGAATCGCTGGGTGAGGGTAAATTCTAATGAAGTAGCGGGAGGCCAGCCTTCCCGCTGGCCAAAAGCCGAAAAGGGGATCATGGCCAGGCAGGACAGCACCAGGAGTAGACGGCGTGGTAGTCGTTGATTCATTGGGTCAGGATTGTTGAATAACAAACCACCAACTCGCCACTTTAGTGCTTCTTAACGGATCATTGCCTGGTTGGACCAAATAAGTTATGCCCTCCGTTAAGGGGCGTTATCTTTATGATCGTCGCCACCGATACTTCTTTTATGAAGCGATTACTTCCTACCATCCTTTTAGCTTTCCTCCTTAGTTGCCAAGCTGCGCCCGAGCCTTCCGCCACCACGCGTGCCGCCGCCGTGGAGGCCACCGCCCGCGAATATTTTGCCACCTTCGCCGAACGTACGGACTGGGAAAAACTGTGTGCCTTTTACCGGGAGGACCTTGAATTCGAAGACGTCCTACTGCAAATTAAGCTGGACAGTCTCTGGAAGTTCAAGCGGTTTTACCGCTGGGATGAAGAAGGAGACCGCTTCCGGAAGCTCTCCCCGGATCAGAAGCACCTTTCCGTTGCCTCCCTAGTGGTCTCCGACAGCGTAGCCGTTGCCCGGGGAAGGGTAAACCCTTTCTACTACGACGACAACCTAATCGATACGGACTGGGGGATGGACTTTACCATCTGGCTCTACTTCGATGACCAACTGAAGATCCGGCGGCAAGTGGACTGGTTTGAATACGACGCCCCGGTGCTCCGGGCCATGCTGGAGCGGGTAGACCGCATTGGTCACGAAACTCCGCCCGAGTGGCTAGACCTTACGCCTCCCTAATCGATTGGTTTGGCAAACAGTCGCTCCCAGTCGGTTTCGGCCGCCAGGTAAGCGAAAGAATATTTATTACCGTTGGTGAGCAAATGTTCAAAGTGCTGCCGGGCCGTAGCGGTGTCCTGTTTGGCGTACAGGTACCAATTGCCGAGGCCGTAGTCCAGTACATCATCCGAAGAAGCGCTCTTCCCCGCCGGCTGCAAGTCCTCTTCGGCCAGTAAACCTCGGTAGAAAAGGCACATTTTGTAGTAGCTATCGTTTTCAATGATGTCCATTCCGGGCACCACGTCGGCGATGGCCGCCTGGGCCTCCGCCTCCCGGCCAAGCCGGGAAAGAATCATGAACAACCAGTGCCCTCCGGAAACCAGGTTGTCGTCGTATTTCTCCAGTACCGTCCGGTTGCTGAAGGCCGCCAGGGCCTTCTCCAGGTCATTCTGAAGGTAATGGGCTAATCCGAGGTGGTACCAGATATTGCCGTGCAGGGTACTGAGGGGAATGTTCCGGTCATTGGGTAGCCCATCGGGTTCGACCGTGTCTTCCTTTCCCGCAATTAGGGCCGCGGCCCGCTCGAAATCCGCAATGGCTTTATCGTACTGGCGGGTAGAAATATAACGGTGCCCCCGGTGCCGTAAAAACCGGGCGTCTTCCGGATGCTTTTCGATCCCCATAGTGAAGATATCAATCGCCTCCTCAAAGTTTCCCAGGTAGGCCGCCCGACGACCGTACCAGATGTTCGCCTCCGGGTCGTCCTGATTGGCTTCGAAGGCGTTCCTGGCCGCCTCGTATTTTTCGGCGGAAGTCTTTTCCACCTGGTGATAGCTGGCTACTTCATCGACCACACCCTCTTTACCCTCCCGGCCGCCACAGCTCACCGTGAGCACTACCATGAATAGGCCCAAGAGGGCGGGAAAAATTTGTCTGATCATATTGACGTGTTTTGCGCAATCGGCTGAACGGAGGAGGCTCGCCTAATTTCCCTTGACGACGGGAATATTCCCCTCGATTCCCGATCTCCCCTCGAACCGGAAATAGTACAGGCCCTGCGGCAATTGCCACAGGGGCACGGTGAGTTTCGTGGTCCCTGCCCGCAGGAAGGTAGTTCCGTTACCACATCGCCGGCCGGAAGCATCGTACAGCACCCAGTCCACCGTCTGTTGCTGCCATACCCCAAGCTCAACGGTGACCTCCCGGTCCGCCGGAGAAGGATAGACGCGATAGCTAAAGTCTTCGTTTACCTCCCGGAGGGGGTCCGGAAACAGTTGGCTGGTCGGAATGATCACCCGGGGGATGGTCCGGCTACCGTACTCCAGTTGTACCTCAGCCAGGCCACCGGCCTCAAAGTATTCCAGCCGAATCCGATATCTGCGCCCCCCTTCCAGGGCAATGGTTCCACTGGCTTCCGTGCGGGGTTGGGGAACCCACTGATCGACGATCTGCACGTCATCCACCCAGAGGCGGACGCCATCGTCGGCGGTTACGTAAAAGGTATACTCATCCGTAACCGGAGCGAGGATTTCTCCCCGCCAACGGATCATGAAGTTATCGTTACCCACCGCTTCCAGTGGGCCGCCGCCCTCCCAGATAAAGTCAACCACGGGATCAACCCGGGTAGCCACCGGCCGGCCGCGTAAAAAATCGGTTTCGTTATTCCCGGTAAAGAAGTCGGCCGTCAGTCCCGTACCGTTGCCGATAAAAAGTGGAAGGGCCTCATATTCCGCGACGATTTCCTCCTGGTCTCCGGCTAGAAAGGAATACAGGCGACCATTATCGCCGCCGCCCCGCCAGGTGCGAAAACGGTAGAGGGTGTCACCCCGGACCTGATTCAGCGGCGCAGAAAGCGTGCGGCGGATGCCCACTACGCTGGTTACCCGGGCGGGGCTGTCCATGCCCTGTCCGTCAACGTTGACCCGTAGCCCAGCGGGAGCGGTGCGGACGGTAAAGTCCGCCTTTTCGGGAAAGACTTCCCGAAACGTCGACTGCACCAGGCCTTCGGAATCCTCTACGACCAGATACACCCGGTACCATACGTTATCACTTACCTCCCCGATGCGGGGCACCACGAAGAAGCCTTCGTTGGTTCCCCGCAGGTTTTCCAGCGCGGGGTGGGTATGTTCATTGTGGTGGAAATCGATAAACCAGCGGAGGTCCTGATTGCTCAGCGCACCATCTTCCGCATCACTGCCTGATCCGGCAAAGAAGATGGTATCCCCCGCCCGGTAGGTAGCATCGGGCAGCGGCAGGCTAATGTTGGCCAGCGGCCGGGTGTTGGCCGTCACCCGCAGGGTAGCGGCTTCACTACGAATGCTTCCCTCGGCGTTGGCGATCAGGCATCGGAATTCCGTTCCATCGTCCACGAGCTGTACGTTGGGGATGGTCAGGGTCGGTCCGTTCTCTCCGGGAATATCCACCCCGTCCCGTTGCCACTGGAAGGTCAGGGTCTCCATCCCGATGGCCTGCACGGAAAAGTTGGCCGTTTCCCCCACGGGGAGAAATACGTCATCGGGCTGAACGGAAATGAAGGGTGCCCCGGAACCCGTGTAGCGAATTCTCCACAGCGAGCCGTTGGTCGTACTCGTGTTGTCCTGCATTGAGCCCCCGCCCATCCCGGAACGCTCGAGGTAGTAAAAGTCGCCGTTGGGGGCGACCAGAAAGGATAATGGCCGATCAATATTGGTGGCGAAGGTCTCCAGGATTTCCCCCGTCGCGGGTTCCATGACCCGCACGAATCCCTGGCAGTAGTCGGCGAAGAAAAACTTATCGTGGTACTGCGGAGGGAAGGTCGGCGTTTCCGGAGCGTAGAAGGTTGCGGCGATGACGGCACAGCCTACGTCGTGATTGTAAGCGTGCAGGGGCTCGCGGTAGTTCGCCGGAAGATTTTGGTTTTGGCGAAAGCCCTCCAGGTCGGGCCACCCGTAGTAGCTGCCCGCGGTAAACTCGTTGACCTCCTCGAAGAGGTTCCCGCCCACGTCGCAACCAAAATACTGGCCCGTTACGGGATGCATGGCCGTAGAGAAGGAGTTGCGCAGACCGTAGGCGTAGATGGCGCGGTGGTCACCGTCCAGATCGTTGTAAAAGGGATTGTCTTCCGGAATGCTGCCGTCGTCGTTGAGGCGAAGGATTTTCCCCAGCAGAGTATTCAGGCTGTTCGCGGCGTTGGCGTCCGCGCCGTCTCCCACCGATACGTACAGTTTGCCATCTGGCCCGAAGTGCATGGAGCCGCCGTTGTGGATGGTTCCGTTCATGGGGTCAAGGTCAAAGATGACTTCCTCGCTTCCCGGTACGGCGAAATTACCGTTGGCCACTACGCGGGTAACCCGATTCCGGTTTTCTCCGGGGACGGAATAATAAAAGTAGACGTAGTTGTTCTGCTCAAAATCCGGGTGAAAGACCATCCCTCCCAGGCCGCGCTCGTTGAAGTTGTCAACTTCCAGCATAACGAAAGGATCGGGGAGCAGCACGCCATTTTCGATGATGAGTACCCGACCGCTTTTTTCCAGTAGGAAAATCCTTTCGTCCGGGGCCATGGCCATGGCCGTAGGGTCCAGTCCGGTAACGACTTGTTCTTCCACAAAGCCCGGGGGAAGATCCGCGGAAATGAGGGATCCCCCCATCAACATAAAGGAAAGGATAAGTATACCAATGCGCTTCATGAGTATCAATTTCAAAAACTTGTTGATCATCCAGATCACATTATATTAATAAAAATTTGGAAGTAGTCCGCGACACCTCCGGCAAATGGGGAGCCCAAGATAAAGTCAGTATCTACAACCCACCGCTACAGAAAAAAACCGCCCTATCTTAACTCCCGCAAGTTACGCATCCATTTCACCCCATCCTTCTCCTCATGCTACGATTGTTATCTACTCTACTTTTCCTGGTTTTTTCCGGGACCCTGATGGCCCAATCCTCCGTCTTTGAGCCCATCGACGTATTTGACCTCGAGTACGTTTCTGACCCCCAGATTGATCCCGACGGTCAGCGGGTGATTTACGTCCGTAACTTCAAGGACATCATGACCGACCGGAACCTGAGCAACCTTTGGGTCGTCAATTTTGACGGCAGTGACCCACGGCCACTGACCAGCGGTGCCCATAACGATTATTCTCCCCGGTGGTCGCCTTCCGGCGACCGTCTGGTCTACCTCAGCACCCGGGAGGGTCGTCCCCAGATTTACCTTCGCTGGCTGGACGGCAGTGGCACGGAACGACGGCTCACCAACCTGCAGCAAAGCCCCGGTAACCTGAGCTGGTCACCCGACGGCCGCTGGCTGGCCTTTTCCATGACCGTACCCGGCACGACCAAACCCCTGTCGCCTCGCTCCGGCCAACCCGCCGGAGCCGCCTGGGCCGACGCCCCGAAATTCATCGATCAGATGGTCTACCGGGCCGACGGCGCCGGATTCCTGAAACCCGGCCACCAGCACATCTTTCTGCTCTCCGCCGATGGCGGACACCCCCGGCAGCTGACCAGCGGTGACTTCGACCACGGTGGTAACCTGAGCTGGACGCCCGACGGGAAATCCATCGTCTTTTCGGCCAACCGGCACGCCAACCACGAAGAAGATCCCCTCAACTCCGCCATCTACCAGATTGAGGTAGCCTCCGGCAAAATTGCTACCGTAACGGACCGCCAGGGCCCCGATAACGGCCCCGTCGTGTCTCCGGACGGAAACATGATCGCCTACACCGGCTTTGACGACCGCCTGCAGGGATATCAGGTAAATAACCTGTACGTCTATGATCGGAAAAGCAAGAAAGCCCGGCAGCTTGCTTCCGATCTTGACCGCGACGTAAGTAACCTCCACTGGGATGACGGCGGCAAGGGCCTCTACTTCCAGTACGATTCGGAGGGAAACACCTACCTGGCGCACATCACCCTCGACGGCAAAATGACCAGGCTCGCCGATAATCTCGGTGGCCTTTCTCTTGGGCGGCCCTATTCTGGCGGCACCTTTTCGGTGGCGCAGGGCAATTTTGCCTTCACATACGGCACGCCCGAACACCCCGCCGATCTAGCCGTGGGATTCCAGGAAAACTCAAGCATGCGACTGACTAACGTCAATGAAGACCTCTTCAGCTACAAGAAACTGGGCGAGGTAGAGGAAATCTGGTTTAATTCAGGAGCCGATGGCCGCAGGGTGCAGGGCTGGTTGGTCAAGCCACCCAATTTTGATCCCACCAAAAAGTATCCCTTTCTGCTCGAAATCCACGGCGGCCCGTTTACCAATTACGGCAGCCGGTTTTCCGCCGAGATCCAGCTCTACGCCGCAGCCGGTTACGTGGTCCTCTACACCAATCCTCGGGGAAGCACCAGCTACGGCGCCGAGTTCGGCAACCTGATTCACCACAATTACCCCGGAGAAGACTACGATGACCTGATGGCCGGAGTAGACGCCGTAGTGGCGAAAGGGTACGTAGACCCCGAACAGCTCTTCATCACCGGTGGCAGCGGTGGCGGAGTCCTGACCGCCTGGAGCATCGGTAAAACGGACCGCTTCGCCGCCGCCGTGGTCGCCAAACCCGTCATCAACTGGTACAGCTTCGTCCTCCACGCCGACAATCCGAACTTCTTTTACAAGTACTGGTTCCCCGGCAAGCCCTGGGAACATCAGGAACACTACATGGCCCGCTCGCCCATCTCGCTGGTCGGTAACGTAACCACCCCCACCCTGTTGCTCACCGGTGAACAGGACTACCGGACCCCCATGTCAGAAACGGAGCAATATTACGCGGCCCTTAAGCTTGAGGGAGTGCCCAGTGGCATGGTGCGCATCCAGGAATCCGGGCACGGTATCGCCAATAAGCCCAGTAACCTGATCGCCAAGGTGGAAAACATTCTGGCCTGGTTCGCGCGCTATCGGAAGTAGAAACAACAGAAGAACATATTACTACGCGATTCCTTCGGAATCGTGGCCAACGAATGAGCAAAAGAGTAGGGACAAGGCATGCCTTGTCCCTGCGTGGTTTTATGGAGGGCTTCTCTAGTCAATAAACCCATGCTTCCACACAATCCGAATCTCCTGGCTCCTCGCCCAAACCCACGGCACCCGCCCGCCGGGGCCATGGTCCATAATTATTAGGGGCGAGGAAATAGTATTCTCTTACCCGCGGCGCTTTTCGGCAACCACCTCAGTTTTGGTGGCCTCCGAAGCCTCGTTCAGCGGACGTAGCTCCAGAAAATCCTCTTCCTCATTATCCTTCCGTTCCGCTTCGGGCTTGGGGGCAGCCACCAGGTACCCCTGCAATTCCTTGCGGTAGCGCTGCCCCAGCCATGCTTCGAAGAAGGACGCACAAATCCCCACCGACCAGATCGCAAAAACGGGCTCAAAGTAGACCCGGATCAGGATCAGCGGGACGGACAGCAGGGCAATGCTCTTGATGAGGTAGCCCCAGGAAAACAGTTTTGGACCGGGCGTAAGAAATACGGAGTCCTGTTCGTCGGGATCAACGTAGACCCGCACGGACTCATGCTCGTACAGGAAGGATTCCAGTTCCCAGGCCTGCTTTTCACTGAGCTTCATCTCCCCGGGGGCCACCCTGATGGCCTGTTTGGCCGTTCCCTTCTGGAAATAGGTGTAGGGTTCCTGGAGCGTGGGTTCCCAGTAGGTTTCCATCTCGTTCTTTTTGTTCTTCACCTGCCTTTTCACCAGTTTACGCTTGGTACTTAGTCGGGCATAGGTTTTGGGCTGGGTGACCACCATCTGTCGGGCGCGTTCTGCCTTAATGCGGAGTGCAAACAGGGGGATTACCCGGCTGAATACGTAAATCCCGTACATGCCCATGAAAAAGTAGAAGAGCTTCATCGGGTGGGGGAATTGGGAGTTGGGTAGGCATGCGCTACGGTGAAGAAGAACTGGTTGGCGGTAGCATCTCCGTACGGGAGGGACAATCTGAAGTGGTGCATCATCATGTCCGGAAGAGTTGGGCCACCCGCTTTACGGGCCGCAGGATCATGTAGAGCGCCATGAGCGACAGGGAGACCATGATGCCCCCCGTAGCCATTCTTTTTCGTCGTTCCGTCCCCACCCAACCCCGGAGGACGCTGGCCTCGGCGGGATTTTCGGGATTGACGTACACCACCAGGTCAACGGTGTCACTGCGGGTGATCCACTCCCGGAAACCGGCATCCTGCCGGGCCGCATCGTTGGCGGCCGGAAAGGGGCTCAAGCTGGTTCCCGTATAGGTTTGCCCTGCGAAAACGTAGGTGTACTCCAGGTCAAAAAACACTCCGGAGGGCGTGGTCTCCACCGAAAAGGAATCGGCCGTCACGGGTACGAAAGTATAGAGTTGTTTGGCCCGTAATTCTTCCTGCCAGGCCCTCCACAGACCGCTTACCCCCACCACCAGGATGGCCCCGACGACTAGCGTCTGGATCAGTTTGATCGGGAAAGAAACCAGCTGTTCGTTCGTCATGATGCCGGGTTTATGAAGGTGACCGTCTGCCACCAGACCTCGGGATCCGAGGAGACGGCCAGGTAGGAATAAAACAGCAAAACAGGCATAAAAACTCCCAGGACCAGGTAGACGAGCAGCTTTCCCCACCCCAGATGTGTATGTCCGATGGCCAGGAAATTTTCCTGCGGATCGGCGGGGTTGTAGTGGGACCGTAGCTTTCCGGACTCCAGCGCTAGCCTCAGGTTAGTCTCCACTTCTTCGGCCTCACGGACGCCCATCTGAAATTCTTCCGGCACTAACTTATTGCCCACGTACTTCTCTCCCTGGGTGAAGAAGGTGTACTGGTCGTGTAGGTAGTTCCACCGGATCAATTTGTTTTGGGTTTCCCGGAGACGAAAGTCGGGGTCATCTTCCGGGAAGTGGATTTTCCGGGTTGGCCAGGTGATCATCAGCTGACGCCGGCGCTCCTTCTCGAAGCGCAGCCAGAATCTCCATCCGAAAATGGCCACCAGCAGTATGGACCAGAATATCAGCATATTTTTTTATTGGCTCAGGCAAATTGCTTTTCGATCATTGGTATCCGTCGGGGCATCGGTTCGTCAGTTATTCGACTCTCAGGCGTTCCAACACTTTCTTCATCCTTCAGGACCAACGGCTCTTCCGGATACACGCCTTCCACTATCCCCCGCATGGAATGGCGAGGATACCACAGTTGGTACAATAAGACCACCAGCAGAAAGGCGAAGCCAAAAAATGCCACCAGGATGGCCTTGCTAGTTTGACCGAAACCGTAGACGTCTTGAGTCCACCGGAATACCCGCCAAAACAGCAGCGGAAAACCAACCACCAGATAGGCGTACAGGATTACCCGGGGCCAGGTAAGTCCGGCAAATCCGGCCGTCAGATAATTCTCTGAGGGGTCTTCCGTATTGAACCGAACGTAAAATACGCGATGCTCGGCCAATTCCTCCATGAGTTCCCGCTCATACTCGGGCTCCAGCGCTGACGGCGGAGCAGGCATAATTGCCCTTCCACGGTAGCTGCTCCCCTTAACGTAAAAAACGTAGGGCTCCGGGAAACGGGGACGATACTGCATGGCCTCTCCCTGGGTAGCTCCTTCGGCGGAAGGGAGGCGATCAAACCGCTGCTGAAACACAGCAGCAGCCTTTGGCCAGCGGATCGCCCGCTGCCGTTGTGCCTCCCGACGGAACTGGTTCCGCAGCAGGACCAGGGCCACCAGCCCGGGTAACAATAAGACCAAAAACAACGTCATGATCTTCAGGTTTTAATAATTATCGCCACAGCATATCGCGTTCGGCGACTTCTTCGGTTTTACCGCTGGCCTGGAGGCGGGCGGTGAGCAGGTGCAGTCGCCCGGTGGGTTCGCGGGTGTAAATGGTGTCGAAGTCATGTTCCACGACCTCCCCGAGCCGCTCCGCCAGATCGGCCGCGCCCTGTTTATTGCCCAGGGCGGACGGGACGGAGAGGAAGTATTCTCCCTTGGTCCAGTCGTCGGGCAAATCCAGCCGCAGCAGGTAGCGCGGATTGTCTACGGGAGACATCAGCTCGGCCAGCGCGCCGGCGAATAGCTGGGTATCGTGGTGCTCGGCGTCGCTCAGGTAGAGGAACATTTCCTCCCCGTCCTCCTCCAGCCGAAGTTGGTCTTCGGTTGCGGAGTGGAAGAGTCCGGCCTTCCGCAGGCTCGCCGCCAGGGCCCGGCCGTAGGTTTCCAGGCGCGACCGGGTATCGGCCAGTAGTTCAAACCGCCGCGTGGCTTCGGCCATGGATCTTCCGGGATTGAGCAGCAGATAGCCCGCCAGCCAGCCCAGGGCGACCACCCAGAAAACCGCAAAGGACATGGGATTGAAAATCGCGGGCAGGATGGACAATCCGATCGGATAGTACAGGTAAGGGGGCAGCTTCAACTCCCGGGCGTAAATCGCTTCGTGGCGTTCGGCCAGTTGCAGGGCGAGGGCCCGCTGGTGCATGGTCCGAAATCGCAGGAGCACCGGAATCAGGCACCCCAGCGCCAGCACCAGCCCGACGATGGTCGCCAACTGGTTAAAGGGCAGCAGGGTCGTAATCGCCGCCGCCGCAAAGGCCAGCAGGGTGGCCCGCTTGATTTCCAGGAGGGCCAGGCGATAATCCTGCTCAAAGTAGCGGTCGATGCTCTCCTTGTAGTGGAGCGTCAGCGGATCTTTCCGCTCGTAGTGCCGCACGGTGGGTGGCTTGATGGCCTCCACGAGCTGGGATCCCGTGGCCAGGGCCCGGTTCCAGGCCGCTACGAGTTGCTCACGGCGGGTGGCCGCGCCCTTGGCGCGGTCGCGCACCAACTCCATTTTCTGGGGTGTGCTCTCGTTCCAGTCGACGCCAAAACGATCCAGTCCGTTCTGGATCACGGGCTTGTCGTCCAGGCGAGGACCGGCGAAGGCCCGAAACCGTCTGCGGAGCCGCTGGACGTCGGGGCCGCCCTGGCGGACACCGGGGTGGACCACCACCGGGTGCCAGATATTGGCCGTCTTGTTGGGCTGGTCACGAACCGTACGAATGGCCCTCCCGCGCATCTGGTTGCTGAGTACGAAACTACCCACCGTATTGGCCAGCACGAGGCTGTTGATCACCGGCGCATCCCAACCCTCCCCCAGGAGGCTCTTGGTGCCAATGATGATGCGGAACTCCCCTTCGGTAAACAGCTGGGTGATCCAGCTGACGGAGTACTTGTTCGCAATACCGCCGGTATTGACCTTGAGGTAGTTGGAGCCCGGAAAGAGGGGCTCGGTGCGGAGCACCTTATCGTCGGGCAACTCGTCGTTGGCCAACTCCAGCAGGCGATTTTTGGCCGACTTCGGAATGATGACCAGGCTACCCGTCAGCAGGCAGAGCTCGTCCTCAAAAAGGGTGTTCTTGCTTTCCCGGCGGAGCGCCTCGAAGACGGGTACCGTACCCATTTTGGTGAGCTCCGTTCGGTCATGTTCCGTGGTGGGCAACAGTTCCGGGTAGATATGATCGGTCAGCATCACCATCCGTAAGTCCGCGCCCATGTCTTCACTTTCGAAGCGGGCGATGTCTACCAGTGCCTGAAGCTTCGCCCGGGGGCTGGCCAGTTCCGCCACGGATTTCTTCTGGGGTGGCAGGGGGCTGTCCAGGTAGAGCTTTCCCTGGTGCCAGGCGCCCATGGTGGTAATGATGCGCCGGAAGGGGCGCAGCATACTTTTGCCTTCTTCCGTGGCGAAGTAGGGGTCTTCCCGGAGCGCACGCTGCAGAAAGACCGTCGCCCAGTAGGTATCCAGGGGCGGTGCCAGGGTGGCCTCGCCGTGCAGGACACCCAGCGCCGCCACGGGCGGCTCGCTGCCCTGCGCCCGCAACACACTCAGCAGTGCCGTGAAGTATTCCGGCCGCTCGAAGATATCCGTGTAGTGCTGCTCCGGCTCCGACAACCAGGGGTGCTCCCGCACGAAGAGCGCTAGAGCGGATCGCTCGTGCATGGCCTCCAGCAATTCCCGCTGGCGGTCCTGCCAGTCTTGCATCACCGCCGCCTCCCCGGCGGGGGGCAGGACGGGATAGAGGTAATCCTGGTGGGGACAGAGGTCGCCGCTGGCGACCAGTTCCGGAATGCTGATCTCCTCGTCAATCTCGCCGCAAAAGCTGTGGTAACGACGCCACTCGATGCCGCTGACGTCGTAGGGCGGCGTAGCCGTGAGGGCCACCAGCTCCGGAGAGTGTTCCTGGGTCAGGGCGTCGAGAACTTTCCACCATTCATTGCGCAGGTGATGGCATTCATCCACGACCAGTAGTTCTACCCAGTCCAGGTCCTTAACGCCGTTTCGCTTGACGTACTCGAATACGGCCTGGTAGGTTACGATGGTCAAATCCCCGGGTTGCTCCAGGTCGTGGGAAATGAGGTAGGGTTCGGCCCCGAAGTCATCACAGAAGCGCTGCGCCCACTGGGCGCGGATGGTGAGGCTGGGGGCCAGAATGAGGGCGGGCTTATCGATCCTGCGAACGATTTCCAGTCCGAGCACCGTTTTTCCCGCTCCGGGCGGCGCCACCACGTGGATACGGCCGTCTTCCCGGTAGAGGGGAAGATGGTCCAGCACGCGCGCCTGGTAGTCGCGCCAGGGATAACGAAATTTTAGGGTGTTCATTTTCATGCTCCCAATATAATCAGCCCGGCGATTCACCGCTGCCTCCCTCGACAAAACAAGAAGAAAACTCGATTTCCCGGGGCGGAGGTCGACGGACGGAGGTTGCGGCTTTCCGTACCGTTGCCCGGTGCCGAAAGCGATTGAGTTGGTCAGCATATTATCGTCACCGCTCGGAGGGTATCGGCGAGCCAAACCCTTATTTCTTTTAACGATATGCCCGAAAGTCGTCGGACGTAGGCTGTTCAGTATGAACTTTCGCGACACCTCGGAGCAGCTCGTTACACTCGACAGCTCCGAGGAGCGCTCTACGGAAAGTAGTAATGCCGGTCCTCGGAGCTGTCTTCGCGGGGCCGTTGGGCCGGTTGCTGCTCCGAGGTCTCGGTTCTAAGGAGCCTCTTAATTTTTACAAAATGAACAGCCTACGTCGGACGAGCCGTCGCGGCTGCGCCGCGTAAAATGCGTGTGACGACCTGGCAAACTAGGGCATCCGCTTGGTCAGTAGCCGAATTTGTCCCATGTGGTTGGCCTGGTGTTCCATGACGTGGTACCAGGCCCAGTGGTTATTCATGTTACTCCCGCGGACCTTAGCGGCAAACCATTCGTCATCACGCGTTTTCAGCAGGCGAAGGGTTTCTTTGCGGACTTCGTCCCAAACGTTGAGGTAGTAAGTGATGGGTTTTCCCTTCAGCGTGGTCCGCGCGCGATCGCCCAGGTTCATCGCTACGTTCCACCGCTTGCCTTCCTCCGCGTTGAACCCCCGGTTTTCGAAAGTATATACCTGGTAGTAGCGCTCGGTGGCGGCCAGGTGGAGGATCAGGGCACCGATGCGGTTTGCTTCCTCGTCCAGTAGAAAATCCACTTCTTCCTGATTCAGGTTCGCAACGCTGTTCGTCACCCGACGCTTGAGGTCTTCGAGCATGGCCACCGTGGTGCCAATTTGCGGGGAATAGCCCCGCGGGGCTTTGATGGTTTGAGCACGAAGGGGCAGGCATCCTAACAACAAGAGAAAAAAGAGCGCGGAGCGAGGCAACATAATGGGTGGTTTTTGACGTCTATTGCTTAACGCCGTAGCCAAGGCGGACCGTTTACGGGTGGTTCTTTTTTGCATTTCCCATTGGCCTGGCACCTGCACGCCGTTGCCCAAGTGATGCACCCCATAAGGCCTCCACCGTAATACTTTCCGTCAGGCTTACCGAAACCGTCAGCGCCGAGTATTCCGCTTCGCTACATACATCGTTGCAATTCCTTAGAAATTAACGATCCCGACGAGCCTTGCGACCACCGAAGGTAGCTGCGAAGCAAAACTCGGGGCCGCCTCCCCTTCAATCCTTCCTTCATTCATCCATCGATCCTTAAACCTTATCTACCTTTGCCCCATGAAGCAATCCGTGGTTAACGGCCTCAAGTTCCTGCTTTTCGTCGGACTTGGTTTTGGCATCCTCTACCTCGTGTACTACTATCAGCAAACGGCCTACCTGGAAGACTGTGCCCTGCGGGGCATTCCCGAAGCCGAGTGCAGCCTGGTGGACAAGGTCATTGCCGACTTCCGGGGAGCTAATTTCTGGTGGCTGGGGCTGACACTGGTGGCCTTCAGCGTGAGTAACCTGAGTCGGGCCATTCGCTGGAACATGATGCTGCGGACCTTCGGCAGTACTCCCCGGCTGATCAACGCCTTTCTGACCATTAATCTGGGCTACTTTGCCAATCTCGGCTTTCCCAGACTGGGAGAAATTGCCCGTCCGGCCGCGATGGCCCGCTACGAAAACATCAGTCTGGAACGCGTGATCGGCACGGTGGTGGTGGGCCGCATGGTGGACGTCATCAGCCTGCTATTGCTCACGGCCCTGGGCCTTTACCTGGGCCGGGAAACCCTCTGGAACTGGCTGCTGGAGAACGCCAGCCTGGGCGATCGCATCGGGGGTTTACAAAACCTGATCATCATCGGAGGCGTCCTGGGGCTGCTGGGGCTTGCCCTGGTGTGGTGGCAACGAAAACGGATTGCCGCGACCCCAATCGGCGGTAAAATCTTCGGCATCATCAATGGTTTTGTGGAGGGTATGCGGACCATCGGAAAGGTGGAAAGTCCGGCCTTATTCATCCTGCACAGTATCAACATCTGGGCGATGTACTTCCTGATGACCTACTTTGTCTTTCTGGCCTTCGAGCCCACCGCCGGACTTGGCCTGGTGGCCGCCCTGGTTACTTTCGTCGCCGGGGGCTGGGGAATCGTAGTGCCGAGTCCGGGAGGAATGGGCAGTTATCACTTCATGACCCAGAATGCCCTGGAGCTTTACGGCGTTCCCGGTCAGGACGGCTTCAGCTGGGCCAACATTGCCTTCTTTTCCATCAACATCGGCTGCAACGTGCTGATCGGGCTGATTGCCCTGCTGGTACTGCCCAGAATCAACCGGCACTACCATCCGCTACCCCCCGGAACCGAAGCGGCTCCGGGCGAGGTACTGAACTAATCCCCCCGCCGCACCTTATCTCTCCATGTTTCGTTCCTACCGTATCGGCCGCATCTTTGGGGTTCCCGTGGATTTACACTGGACCTTCCTGGTCGTTCCCGGACTGATCATCTACCTCGCCTACCGGCCGGGCTACGGTATTCAGTGGGCGTCGGTCAGTTGGTGGGTAAGCATTGCGGTACTGCTCTTTTTGTTCGTGCTGATTCACGAACTCGGCCACGCCCTGGCCGCCCGTAATCGGGGGGTCGTGGCGGAGAAAATCATTCTTTTCCCCCTTGGTGGTGGGGCCTACCTGCCCGAAAGTCCGAGTCGGGCCATTGACGAAGTCCTGATCTATGCCGCCGGGCCACTGGCCAACATTGCGCTGGCGGGCATTGCGCTACCGCTGCTGCTGTCCCGGCCGGAGGGCTCCCTGCTGTTAAAGTATTACCTCAATCCCTTCGGCAACCTGGTGTTGGTACCGAGCCGGGTGGATCAGCTGCTGGGACTTTCCGTAGCGGTCAACCTCGTCCTGGCGGCCGGCAATCTGTTGCCGGCCTACCCCCTGGACGGAGGGCGCATCCTCCGGGCGCTGCTCCGAAATCCGCTGGGGGATCGTCCCGCGACGGTCATCGTTACCGGACTGGGGGTCGTAATCGGCATCGTCCTCCTGTTGGCGGGCATCAGCATCAATGACTTTTTGCTGGCCGCAGGCGGAGGGTTCATTGTCGTCCTGTCCATCATGGAATACCGGCGCGGCTGGCAACGCCGCCGGCTGGCCAAACTGGGCATCGGGCGCGTCCTTCGCCCGGAACCGGCGGATAAGGAAGGCGTACTCGCCACCCGACTGTACGCCAGTGATCGGGTGAGTAAGGCGAAGGCGCAGTTTGCCCGTACGGAGTGGCCCGTACTGCCCGTATTTGACAACTGGAACGTTCAGGTAGGCTTCGTTGAACGAAGATTGCTGGAGGAGGAAGCGCACGATGACCGGGTCCCTCTACGAGCCTTTACCGAAGCAGAATTCGTTACCGCTAAGCCAGAAGAGGACCTGCTGACCATTACGGAGCGAATCGTTGCCAGCAACGTTTACGGAGCAAGCGTGCACACCACCAATGAGCGGGTAATCGGCTACGTTTTCACCGAAGACGTCATTGGCCTGCTCAATACCTGGCCCCGGCGAGTCCGGCGGCGGTTCCTCGAACTAATTGGTCGGGAAGACTAGCGCGGACGTCCGCTACTCGATACCCAGTTTTTCCTTGACGGCCGGCATGAGGTCATTGACCTCCTGGGTGTAGAGGAGCGCGTTGAAGATCGATCCATCGAACACCATTTTGATGTTGCGAGCCTCGGCCACTTCGTCAATTGCTTTCCGGGCGCGTTCAACGATGGGACCCAGCAATTCCGCCCGTTTGGCCTGTAGCTGATTCGGGATGGATTGTTCAAACTGGATGGCGGTCTGCTGCAGCTTTTGCAGTTCGGCCTCGTATTCCCGCATCTTCACGGGAGCAGTGGTGGCCGCCAGCGCTTCTACTTCCTTGTAGCGCTTTTCAAACTTCTCGGCCATGGCCACCAGGTCTGCCTCCAGCTTAGCCTGATAGGCCCCCAGAGAGTCATCAGCAGCTTTGCTTTCCGGCATACTGGCCAGCAAGTTGCCAAAATTGAGGTAAGCATATTCCTGGGCCTGGACGGCGCCTCCCAGCAGGAGGAGAAAACAAAAGAGGAAAGAAAAACGCATCATAGGAAGCTTGACATTTATTGCCGCGCAAAGGTAATCTGACAATGCTCTTCCGGGTTTTAAGGAAGCGTTAAAAGAATTTTCAACTTTATTTGTTTTAAATTTTATTTTTTAAAACAATTCCCCGTAACTTGCCATCCCAAAGCAAGTAAAATGAAGTACGCACAATTGCCCATCCCCGCCGGCTGGAAGCTCTTCTTCCAGGAGGTTTACCGGAGAATTCACCGGCAGTTCACCAGTCCGTGGACGAAGTTGGTCGTGCTGTGCTGCTTGTGCTTGCTCCTCACCCGCAAAGAGTTCAGCTTCTCGCTGACGATCAATCCGGCGGGGTTCTTGCAGATCAACGAGCACACCGTCTTTCAGGACCTTGATGATTCGTCGGGGGCGCTCACCGCAGGTGCCGTGGCTGCGGACGGTAGCCAGGCCTTACTGGCCGCCTACGAAGCCCCGAAGCGGGAGTGGACCGAACGGCAACTCAAGCAGCTCGCCTACGTGGAGCAGTACCGGGAAGTGGCGCTGGAGGAAATGGAGAAACACGGCATTCCCGCCAGCATCACCCTGGCGCAGGGATTACTGGAGAGTGGGACTGGCCGCAGTTCGCTGGCGCGGAAAAACAACAACCATTTCGGGATCAAGTGCTTCAGTAAGAAATGTCATAAGGGGCACTGCTCCAACCACAGCGATGACCACCACAAGGACTTCTTCCGCATTTTCGGTACCCCAGAAGAAAGCTATCGCGCACATTCCAACGTTTTGATGAAGGATCGTTACCGCAAGTTGTTTGACCTTCCCATCACGGATTACCAATCCTGGGCCAGGGGGCTTTCCAAGGCCGGGTACGCCACTGATCCGCGGTACGCCGGAAAGCTCATCGCCATGATCAAGGACCTGGAGCTGCATCGCTACGATGCCCTATTTACCCAGCATCACCCCACGCATGATTACTTACCCGCCAAGTAGGCACCGGTCCCCACGACCCCAAGAAACTAGGTTTGACGTTTTGAGTGTAACGGCCCGCCCTCCCGATTTGGGGGCGGGTCTTTTTCTTTATTAGATGGCTAACCAGCCACCAAGCTTTTCCCGGATTTCCCGAATCTCAGATTCGGCAATTTTGCCGTAGTCGTGGCGAACGAAGATGCGTTCGGGCAGCGACTGCACGACATCAACAAAAGCATACAATGGTTTGGGAAGATGGATGTCCGGATTGCGTCTCGGATCAATTTTGACGCGGAGTGGATCCTGAGGAGATATTGATGAATCACGCAGTGGGATAATCGTGACGTATTCTATCTCGGATTGTCGAACGTAGTGAGTGGAAATTATGCTTAAAACAAAGTGATCGGGAGCTCCTGGAATTAGTTCATAGACGTGAAAGCTCTCAAACTGAAATTGGGGCATTAGCGAGTTGGGTGTAAAAGGCTAAGTATTCTTCACAGGCACCTAGGGACTCTTTTCTAGCAGCAACGTATTTCTCGTACTCTGCTTCGGTCATTCCTAATTGCTCTGCTCTTGAGGGCACCACTGGAGTATGGTTTGCAAACCGAATAGGATTACCTGCCGCGCTAGCTAAATGGCTACCGGGGTAGTTACGATATGCTGAATTAGATCCGAATTTCACGTTATGCAACCTTTGTTTGTGTACGCCCGATTTTCAAGAGAGAATAGATGGGCGGGTAGTTTGAATACATACCTATAACACAAAACTAGCCATAAGTTCTTATAAACTAAAGCCTTAGGCCAGTCCCCAAAAGCATAGAAAAGCCAGATCCAGGCAGCAAAACATAAACTATTTGGTTACAAAACAGTCCAATTCAGCATCCCTCATCGCATATTTGATTTTATCATGCGACAAATGCACGCAGAAGAGTGATGGAATTCGACAACAGCAGAAGCGTAAAAAAAAGTTTCCTAAGTGTCATTTTTTTACGGATCGGGGTAAATCCAGCGGTAAACGGTCAATAAAATTGCCCCTTACTTTCCAATACAGAAGTTTGAGAAGATATTCCCCAGCAGGTCATCCGTAGTGATTTCTCCCGTTATTTCGCCTAATTCTCTCAGGCTTTGGCGAATATCCATGGCCACGAAATCCTGGCTCAGTCCTGTATCCAGTCCCTGGAGTACCCGCTCCAGCGCTTCGTCTGCCCGCCGCAGCGCGTCGTAGTGCCGGGCGTTGCTTAAGATTACCGCCTGCTCTTCGAGCGCGCCCTGACCACCCGTAGCGGCGGCGAGCATGGTTTCTTCCAGATACGCCAGGTTACTTCTGGATTTAGCCACAATCGGCACGAATCGGTCTTTGGATACGGTCCATTTACCACCGTACTGTTCGCCAAAATAGTGGTCGAATTTGGTGTAAGGGTTCAGGTCCATCTTGTTGGCCACCACCACCAACTGTAAGTCTTCCTTGTAGAGTCGGTCGAGGTCCGCCTGCAGTACTTCCGGGCTGGTTTCAATGACGTCAAAAACGTACAGGAGTACCTGGCTGCTCTTCACCTTTTCCAGGGCCCTTTCCACCCCGATCGCCTCGATGGCATCGCTGGCTTCCCGGATACCAGCGGTGTCGATTAAGCGGAAGTTTACTCCGCCGATGACCAGGTTTTCTTCAATAGTGTCCCGGGTGGTGCCGGGCACGTTGGAGACGATGGCCCGTTCCTCGTTCAGCAGGGCGTTCAGGAGCGTACTCTTCCCGGCATTCGGGCGGCCGGCAATCACGGTGGTGATACCCTTTTTAATCGCATTTCCCAGCTTAAAGGAGGTGGTTAGTGCCTTAATCCGCTCCCGAATCCGCAACACCAGTTCCTTGAGTTGGCCCCGGTCGGCGAATTCCACATCCTCTTCGGAAAAATCAAGCTCTAATTCAATTAAACTGGCAAAATCGATGAGTTTCTGCCGTAGCTCCTTGATCTCGTTACTTACTCCCCCCCGCAATTGCCCCAGAGCAATCCGGTGCGCCGCTGCGGACTGACTGGCAATCAAGTCGGCCACCGCTTCGGCCTGACTCAGATCCAGCTTCCCGTTCAAAAAGGCACGTTGACTGAATTCTCCCGGCCGGGCACTGCGGGCCCCGGCATCAATGCACAGCTGAACGACCCGACTGAGAATATAGGGACTTCCGTGACAACTGATTTCTACGGCATCTTCACCCGTGTAGGAAGCGGGCGCACGGTAGAGGGTGAGCACCACTTCGTCAACCGGTTGTCCATCACGGTCCGTCAACAAACCGAAATAGGCGTAACGCGGTTTGGCTTCGACCAGTGGCCGGGCGGAAAAAAAGGGATCGAGGAGCTCGATGCAGCCCGCGCCGCTAAGTCTGATGACCCCGATGGCTCCTTCTCCGGGCGGGGTGGCGATCGCAACGATGATTTCTTGATGCAGCATGGGCGGCAAAGATACTGCTAACTGGTGGTGACTTCCCCTTCGGGCTATTCCCCTAAATATCGAGCCAGCTGGGTAGGTTTGGGCCATTCAGGGGTGCTCGGCGGGGAGGAAGGAATTGGATGGGCGGTAAGAACAAAAACCAGAATTGTCGTACTTCTACATATTTACGTAACAACCCGAAATCCAGCCCCGAAAACCGGATGTGGCGGAGTAGGATCTGAGGTATCGGGGCGGCGCAACTTACTCCAGCTTTTCCACTTTTGTCGTACTTCTACATATCTACGCAGAACCCCAGGGGTAGTTAAAAAACAGATGCGTTGTAATAGAACCTGAATTGGTGCATCTGCTCCGGTTTTCCACCTTTGTCGTACTTCTACATATTTACGCAGCATTTCAAAAACCAGCTGCTCTATATGACCATACTGCTGCACCCAACACTAATCCGGTGGAGGAGCGAGGTGATGCGCGATTTTCCGGCGTATAGACGTATCTATACGTCAAGCTTTTACCCTTCTCCCTCAAAACACAAAAACGGCCCCACCGGATTGTTCCGATGGGGCCGCCAGGTCAGGAAGTTGTGTCCAGGATGGGTTTACCGCAACACTACCATTTTCTTCGTGGCAATGAATTCTCCGGCCGTCAGCGTGTAGGTCAGCACGCCGCTGGAGCCCAGATCACTTCGGAGCAATTCGAGTTGGTTCGCTCCGGCTACCGCGTCCAGATTACGCACCAGCACTACCCTACCGCCGGCATCCCGCAGCGTCAGCGTAGCGGGACCGCCCTGGGCCAATTCAAAGCGGATCGTAGTTGTCTCGGATACCGGATTAGGGGTATTTTGGAATAATTCATTTTGCGTGAACGCAGGTGCAAAGTCTCCCTCGAAGTGCAGGCTTAGTTCGCCCGCGCCGCCGGTGGCGGCCGTCCCCTCGCGGTAGGTGATCGCGTCCGTCAACCGGATCACGTCCCCTACTTGCAGGTTCTCGGTGGCGCGCACCTCCAGACTGATCAACGTCGGCCCGGTGAAGGCCACGGCGATCATTCCCTCACCGGCGCGGTTCAGGTTCATCGCTCCTTCGCCATCGTAGGTCACGTCCAGTAATTCCAGGCCGGCGTCCAGCTCCAGGGTTCCCTGGAAGCCCGCCAGCTCGCCGTTACGGATTTGAATCGTATGCGTCTGGCCTGCGGCCAGTTGGGCGTCGTCTACCTTCAGTTCCAGTGCCGCACGACCGCCGCGTGGCCGGACCACGTTACCCAGCTCAACGCCCACAAAATCACCGTCGCGCAGGTTACCCGGCAGGTTGTTTACGTTGTAGACCTCCGGGAAGGTGATCATCCAGTTGTCGGGGGTCAGGTTGTAACGCCCTTCCACAAACCGCCAGGTGATGCCTTCGGCGTTGAGTTCTGCGTCCAGGCCAAGGATTACCCGGCGCATCGCCACCAGATCGAAGATATTTACCTCCGCATCCATATTGACGTCCGCCGCTACGTGGTCGTAGCCGGTATCCAACAGGTTGGATCCCAGGATGTGGTTCGTGATTGCCACAATATCCGTCACCGTAACTGCCGTCAGGTCAAACTCGGCGTCGTATTCGGCAAAAATGGAGAAATCACCCCCAATTTCCAGGCTGGCGAATTCATACTGACCGTTGTCTGCGGTCATGACGGTTTCGTCCATGTTACTGGCCCCGGTCAGGGTAACCGCTACGCCGCCAATGGCATCATCATCCTGGGTGGCGATCATACCACTTACTGAAGCACGTTCCTCACACAAATCTTCCTCGGAAACCTGCACCTCAACCTCCACCGAGCAGTAGTCGGCGTTACCCGCATCGTCGATGGCGTACACCCGTACGCTCACGTCCTCACCGAAGTCTTCACACGTCAGGTCAATGCCCAGACGGCCAACGGCAGGAGCGAATCCAGCTTCCGTTGCTTCTTCTTCGGTGTAGATGCTGTACTCGTCGATCACGTTGCCGAAGCAATCCACCACATCAGAGGCGATGAAGTCCGTAGCCCAGATGGCCGCCACGCCACCACCGCTACCGTCCGGCATCAGCGTGACCGTCAGCGTCTGGATACAGATCGGGGTGGGTGCCTTGTCCGGCGTGACGCAGAACTCGAGGATGTCCACGTCGAAGTTTCCACAACCGTCACCGGCGCGGATGCGCAGCGCGTGGTTACCTACGGGGACATCACTCAGACGCACGGTGTACGTATCGTCACCGTTGGCTACTACTTCGCTATTCGTCAGAAAGCGGGCCCGTTCGAAGGCCGCTGGCGTACCGGCGTAGTCGGCATCAAGCTCAACGGTCACTGAAACGTCGGAGCACTCGTCGAAGGCCTCGAAGGTCAGCGTTACCTCCGCGACGCAATTGTCCGGACTAATTCCCGTGAAGCACTCGGTGGGTTCCATGACGTTAACCACCGGCTCCACTTCGTCGTAGATCTTGATGAACTGCACGTAGCGGAAGAAGCCGCGGCTAGCATCCTGGGCGTACTCGTCGCTGTCGATGTTGTCGTTACCGTTATCGTCGTCGTCTCCGTCGTTGTCGTCACCGTTGTCCAGCAGAATATCAACCTGCGGGAAGCCGGGGTTGTAGTTCAGGTCGGCAAACTTGCTCAACCAGGCGATGTCGTCGGCTGTCGTCGTTACGTCCTCCCAGGGGCGTACGTGCAGGTACATCAGTTCCGTTTCGGGGTTGCGGTCACCCTCACGATCCCGGGGGATCAGGTAAGCCTGCCCGATGCTGTTGTACTCACACCAGTTGATGATGTCGTAAGTCACTTCCAGTTTGAAGCATTCCTCGGGCGCCGTACCCGTCGTGCGGAAGGTGTCCACGGTGGAGTTGATGGTGAAGAGATCGCAAGCTCGTCCAGCGATGCCGATACTGTCATACACGGGGACCTCCGCACAGTCCGCCTCCGCGTCCAGCGGGAAGGTCAGCGTGTAGTCGTGGATACCGTAGACCGTGATGCGCTGCGTACAGGCAGCAGCGTTGGTCAGGCCCTGGCCGTCCGTGGCCGTGAAGACCCGCGTAAACTGGCCAACACCACAGCTGTTCACGTCACCGCTGATCGTCTGGGTGATCGTCACCTCACAGTTGTCGATACCGGTAGCCGCACCAAAGGCAGCGTCCAGCTCCTCATCCGTGGCCTCATTGATGTCGGCGGGAAGCTCAGCGTTGTAGGCAATGCAGCTGATGTTGACCGGAGCCGGAGCGAAACAGACCGGGCGGGCCTTGTCTTCCACCAGCACTTCGAGCCAGCAGTAGTTTACGTTACCTTCTGCATCGGAGACCTCCAGGCCGACCAGTACGTTTCCGATATCCGCACAAGTCAGCAACAGTTCCTCCTCATAAGATGCGCCGGGGAGGAGCTCATAGGTGCCGTCCACTAATTGGCGGACGCGGCCGATGCGGAGCGTCACCTCACTACAATCATCGTAGGAACCATTGTCCAGCATCTCCGGGGTCAGCACCACTGATCCCGTACTTGGACCGCCATTGGAGGAACCCGCAGTCAGACTCACGTTCAGGCCATCCTCGCAGATGGCTACCGGAGCCGTACGGTCAACAACCGTGAAGGTGACGTCGGTGAAGTCGCTGTTTCCACAATCATCCGTATAGGTATAGCGCAGGGTGTGTGTACCGGCGGGGATTGGACCGGCAAGCTCCGCATCACCGTCGTCCAGGTCCAGGAAGAAGGTACCAATCGGGGCGCCGTTAAGATTTTGGAAGGGGTAGATGTCCGCCTTCAACTCGATACCGGCGCTGCAATTATCCGTCAGCACGATGCTCGGATCGTCCAGGCGGATGAAGGCCGCACATTCGTCACCGATGTTGGTGCCAAACTCGAGCGGGCCGTCGTCGATCACCCCGTCAAAGTCCCGGTCCTGCGTGGGAGCCGTAAAGACCGGAGCCGTGGTGTCCTCTACCTTCACCACCTGGGTGTAGGTTAGCGGAGGACCGGGCGCACACCAATCCAGCACCGTGTAGACCCGGACGAAGGTGTAGCTGTTCGGGCAATTCATGATTGCGGGACCGTCTACGTAGGTCAGTCCGAGGTTACAAACCGTTTCGTTAACCACTAATGGGATGGTGCGATCTCCGAAAGTAAAGAAGGGCAGGTCGCTCGTCCGGGGCAGGGGGTTACCGTTCGCATCCAGGGCAATATCCTCGTCGCATTCAAAGGTTGCTGCGGCCAGCACATTACCGGTCGGTTCGATATCGTCCAGGGTAGGACGTACGAAGCGGATTTCAAAGGAGGTAATCGCCGGATCATTACTGCCGGCGCAATCACTCATTTCGGTGGCGATGAAGGTGCGGGTAATCAGCACCTCGTCGCAATCGGGGTCGTCACCGAAGGTAGCCACATCGTTGACGCAGACCTGCAGTCTTGGCGCGCAACCGTCGCTGAAGGAAGGAACAACGGGAGTTCCCTCTCCTTCGGCGATCAGATCCAGACGGTCCCGTAGGGCGGGCGCCATCGTGCTGGCAATCGTTTCAAAATCACCGGCTTCATTTCGCTCCACCACCCAACAGCGGCTGACGTTAGCCGCCAGGGCCGTGAGGGTGATGGCTCCGAGGTCCGTACAGAGTAGTACTTCGTCATCGGGGGTTTCCACCACCGCTGGCGGGGTCCGGTCCAGGGCCGTAACGAAGCCCCAGCAACCCGGGAAGTCGAGTTCCAGGGCTCCGGTGCCCACACTCTCGATGGTGTAGGCGAAGCGGCCACAACCGTCAATAATCGGACCGTTGGAAGGATCATCGTCCTGCACCACAATCTCAAACTCAAAGGCACTCAGGCAGACCCGCTGCCCGGTAAGCACCATGGAGGGGAGTAACTGGGCCTGACAGTTGGCGTTCAGTGCCACGGTCAGTTCGCTGATGCACGAAAGCAAGGGTTGGACGAAGTCCACCGTAACGTTTACCTCGGCGGTACTTACGTTACCGTTCACGTCCGTGGCCGTGACCAGAATGACGTTCAGGCCGATGTCTTCGCATCCGAAATTAAGCACGGTACCACCGTCGGTAATTTCCAGGTTCTGGATGGGCCCGGCAATCCCCTCGGCCGTCAGGCTGGCCACGCCGCAGGCGTCCGTGGCGCTGGCAATATCGTTGACCGAAAGCGTAGCCACGCCATTCTCGTCGAGGATAACCGTTCGGGGTGTGGTCGTGATGACGGGTGGAATCTCGTCTCCCACCGTAACCACGGCCGTGCAGGTATTCACGTTATCGTTCACGTCCGTAACCGTCAGCACCACGTCGACCGCGCCGACGTCGTCACAGCTGAAGTCGGTTTGGCTCAGTTCAAGGCTGGCGATGCCGCAGGCATCGGTTGATCCGTTATCCACGGCACCTGCGCTCGTGCGCCCGTCTCCGGAAGCATCCAGCATAACGGTAAGTTCCTGACAGCGGGCTACCGGCAGCACTTCGTCCACCACCGTCACCGTGGCGGTGCAACTGCTGGAGTTGCCGTTGTTGTCGAAGACCAGCAGGACCACCTCGTTCGTGCCCACCTCCGCGCAGCCGAAGGCAAGTTCGGTGAACTGGTTGGCTTCGTCGGCCGGGTTGGAGGTGAAGACGACGCGATCAATGCCACAGTTGTCATTGGAACCATTGTTTACTTCATCCGGCGTGGCAACACCGTTTCCGTTTTCGTCCAGGGAAACCGTAATGTTCTGGCAAATAGCCATCGGAGGGACTTCGTCTACCACCGTCACCGTAGCGATGCAACTACTGCTGTTGCCATTGTTGTCGAAGACCAACAGGACCACCTCGTTCACGCCTACCTCCTCGCAGCCGTAGGTGAGCTCCGCGAACTGGTTTGCCGCGTCGGCCGGGTTAGAGGTAAAGACAACATTATTGATGCCACAGGCATCGGTGGAATTATTGTCTACCTCACCGGGGAGGGCCGTACCGTTGCCGTTTTCGTCCAATGACACCGTGATATCCTGACAAAGGGCCACCGGCGGAACCTCGTCGATTACCGTCACGGAGGCACCACATCCGGTTTGGTTTCCTGCTTCGTCACGGATAAACAACGTCACTTCCAGCAATTCACCTACGTCCCCACAACCGTACTCCAGAGAATTAACCGGGGTTTGGGGATCAAAGCTAAAGCTGGGTCCGGGACAGGGAGCCGTGGAGCCATTATCGACCTCGTCCACGGTTAGGGTACCCAGACCGTTTTCGTCCAGGAGCACGGTGACTTGTTCCCGGCAGTTCGCGACCAGGGTGATGTCATCTACGACAGTCAAATTGAGAATACAATTAGCCTGATCGTTATTCACGTTGGTGGCATTGACCCGATAAAGACTGGTTCCCAGATCATCACAACTGAGTGGTCTTTCGTCACAGAATTGGGTACCGGGAACTCCAAGCTGGTCCACACAAACCACAAGATCTTCGTCGGGGAAGCAGCTGTCGGTGGCATCCGTAAAGAATTCCTCTACGGTGATGGTTTCCTGGGAAAGGAAAACCGTGATGTCTTGAGAACAGGTCAGGCGCACATCACTCGCAATTCGAATTCTACTAGTACAACTACTGGTGTTGCCGCCTACGTCCGTGACGAATAATTCAATTTCGTAAATCCCTAAATCCTCGCAAGTATAGGTTCGGCTCAACTCGGTGGCCGCCTCGTCGTAGCTGAAGGTCAGCGGAGAACAATTATCCGAGGCTCCGGAGCCAAAATCCAGCTGAGCTGCCGGTAATACCAGGGAACCTCCATCCGGAACGTCAAAAGTTCGGACAACCGCAGAGGGCGGGCAGCTAGCCACCGGCGGGGTGACGTCTTCTACCGTCACGTTAGCCACACAGCTGCTTTGATTTTCGGAGGGATCGGTGACGTAGAGCGTTACGGGGAAGGTGCCCACCTCGCTACAGTCGTAGGTCAGCACCGTGACGGAGGATTCCGGATCGAAGCTCAGGTCGATGACGCCGCAGAAATCGGAAGAGCCGTTGTCTACGTCGTTAACCGAGAGCGTACCGCCGCCGTTAGCGTCCAGGGTAACCGTAACCGGGCGGCAGCGAGCTTCGGGCTGGGAAACTTCTTGCACCAGGAGCTCAAAGGTGCACTGGCTGACATTATCACTATCATCCTCGGCGGTAATGGTTACCGTTCGTACCCCCAGGTCTGAGCAATCTTCAAAGTCAATGAAAAATGGAGAAATCCCTGGAAATTCATCACAATTATCACTCAAGGAGACAATGGCATTATCGACCGAATAAGTATCCTGAAGATCCATGAAGATATTATCGGGACCAAACGTTCCGATCCGCACCGTATCGTTTTTGCAGACCAGGGTCGGCGGAGTTGTATCCCGGACCATCACCTGAGCGATACAGGAATTTTCGTTACCGGAAGGGTCTTCCGCCGTGAATTCCACGGGGAGGGTTAGCCGAGCGTCCGCGCAACCAAAGTCCATCCGATCCAGGCCGGTACTGGTCACCGTACAGTTGTCGGTCGCCGTACCAACGTCGGCGGGGACGATGGAAGCTGCTCCGTTTTCATCCAGGTAGACAGTGATGTCGTTACAGCTCACCTCCGGCAGAATATCGTCCCGCACCGTAATGATGACCGGGCAGGGGGCACTTACGTTGCCGTTGACGTCAGTGACGTAGACGACGTCGTTGATGTCCCCGACGTTTTCGCAGTCATAATCCTTACTGACAATGGTGCCCGCGGCGTCAAAACTGAGGAAATCCACCCCGCAATTGTCGGAGCTAACGTTGTCCAGGTCGGCGGCCAGGAGGCTACCATTTCCGTCGTCATCCAGCTCTACCAATCCGCCCTGGCAATTTGCCACGGGGCTTACCGTATCACGCACCATGACGTTGGCTACGCAGTTGCTCTGGTTGTTGGAGGGGTCGCTGACGTAGAGGGTAACGGATTGACTACCCAGTTCATCACAACCGAAGCTAACGGTATTTTGCGCGGACGCAGGTGCAAAACTGTACTCCAGGGAGCCGCAGTTGTCCGAAGAGCCGCCGTCTACGTCGGCGGTGCTCACGGTGGCGTTTCCTCCTCCGTCCACGTAGACAGTGATGTTCTGGCAAACGGCCGTGGGGGCGGTATCGTCCACCACCACTACGGTAGTATTACAGGAACTGGTCTGGCCGTTCTCGTCGCTTACTTCCAGAGTTAGTTCAAAATCCCCTACCTGCGAACAGGTAAGCGGAGTACTGGAGCCCAGCGGCGCTCCCCCGACACTAGCCGCTAAAAGGAAGAAGCTGAGATCTTCATTCGCCGTACAGTTGTCGGTGCTTCCGTTATCAACCTGAGTGCCAAATAAAATTCCGTCGGAAAGATTTACGCTTAGCCCGGTAACGCAGCGGGCGGTGGGGGCGATCAGGTCCCGTACCGTAATCGAAGCGGTACAATTGCTCTGGTTACCGGATTCGTCGGTAACGTAGAGCGTTTGGGAGAAGAAGCCTACATCGTCGCACCCCAGGTCGAGGCTGGTTACCGTAGCGTTTGCTTCGAAGGATAGCGTCACCGCTCCGCAGTCATCCAAGGAACCGTTGTCCACGTCGTTCACGCTCAGGGAGCCGGCACCGTTGGTGTCCAGGTCAACCGTCACATCCTGGCAAATGGCAGTGGGCGGGTCGACGTCACCCAGCGTAAGGATCACCGTACAGGGTGGCGTGCCAGTGAGCCCGGAATCGTCAAAGACCACCACGTCCACGGATACGGTGGAGCCATCGTCAAGGGAGGCCGTAGTGCCCGCTTCCGGAAGTTGGCTGACGGTGAGGTTACCGCAGTCTGTGGTCGCCATAAGTTCTCCGGTCAGGTCCGGGATGGTGATTTCGCAGTTCCCGTCTACCGCAATGGTACGGTTCGCCGGGCAGGCGGTGATGGTGGGGGGAACGTCGTCCACAACCGTCAGGTTAGCAAGGCAAAAAGCCTGTTGCCCCACTTCGTCTTCCACGGTAAGGAAGACGGGATTCATTCCGATCAGGTTACAGTCCAGCTCCCGATTAATGGAAAAGTTGAGGTTTTGGCCGCAGCTGGCGGTGGAGTTTACACCAATCAATGCTGGCGTAGTATCATCGAGGGCACTCAGGTTCACCGTAACGTCCTGGCAGACGGCGGTGGGGCCATCCTGTGGGCGCATCAAGATATTGAAGTGACAGGTAGCGATTACGTCAATCGGCCCAGACCTATCCACATAACTATAATTCGCACCATAGCCTCCGGCCGCCAGCGTCAGTTCGGGAAGGTTCCCGGTACCGGAGGCCACCTGCGCCCCCTCGTTATCGCGAACACTATAGGTGTAATCCAGGGGACATACTGGCAACTCCAGCGGCAGCATCAATTCAGGGTCGACAATTCCCGTACACCCTGCATCAATATCTACCACTACATCGGCCGGACAGGTAATGTCCCGTATGCTTGAAGTCGTGATAGATAGGCTGCAAAAATCATCGCGTCCGTCATTATCGTAAGCCCGTAAGCGAACGTTACTCTGGGTTCGACCGATATCATTACAACCACGGTCAAGGTCTTGGATTTCGATCTCCACCACGATACACTCATCGGTGGCGACGTAGTCGATCTGCTCCAAAATTTCCTCGTCGGAGATGCCCTGATATAATTCGATTTCCGTTACCCCGGTGGGACAGGTGATCGTGGGGGCATCGCTGCCGCCCTGTAATTCCACCTCAACCGTAAAGGAGCAGGTTCTGATGGGTTCTCCGGGCAGGGCCTCCAGCGTGTAGGTGACGGTACTAATGCCTTCCGGAAAACTGAAGGATTGCAGTTCTCCCGTTCCCGTAACGGGTTCTGCCCCTAACTCGGGCGTCACAATGGAGTAAGAGAGGTCACCGCATATGCCACTGGAGGGGTCCAAATTGGCCCGGTTTTCGGCGATCGGGGAATCCTCTACGAAGAGTTCACAGGGGTCCACCACGTCATCCCGCGGGACAAAAATATTAACGTCGCTAGGGCACCTCAATTCGTTAGAGCCATCGCGCCGGTTGAGCGTTACCGTGAAGCTACAACTTTGGGTAGCCTCAAATTCGTCCTCGTCCAGATAGCTGGCCTGGTAGATGACGGTACTCTCGCCCACTGAAAAATTGTATTCATCAATCCCCTCGTTGCCGGGAGCATCTACCGTGTCAACGACACCTTCGGGAGAAATAACGAAATATTCCAAGACGGCATCGCAGGAGGGAAGTTCGTCGACCCGGAAACCGTCATCAATCAGGTTATCACAGGCGCCAATTTCAAAGGTTCGGTTGGGTGGGCAGGTCAGGGTGCCATCGGCACCGGCCTCGATGGTAGCGGTAAAATCACAAAAACTGGTCTTTACGCCATTGCTCACGCTGAGCAACAAGGGCTCTACGTCGCCGATGTCGTTACAGTCAAAAAGGATACCGTTGGCACAACTATTTTGGTCCAGGCAGACCAGCGTAGTAATGGGCCGATCGTTGGGGTCATAACTGCCCGTATCTACCATATCGGCCGACAGGCGGGTGCCATCATTAGTAACGTTTACGGTCACATCCTGGCATTGGGCCACCGGTGCATCGAACAGATCTTCGTTGGTTTCGTAGCGGTAGGTGATATAGCCATCGTCGGGACGGTTGTCAGTACCGTTTCCATCTTGTTTGTCCCGGAATACAGCGTTGCTATTGGCGAAACTACCGCCGCCACCGCCACCGTCGGCGTTAGAACCGGACCCTCCTCCGGAAAAGCCACCACCGCCGCCACCGCGGTAGATGAAAACAGCCCGAATTCCAGAACCGCCACCGCCGTAGCCGAAGCCACCACGCACCCGGATTAAATCATCAGAAAAGCCGCCGCTCCCACCATCGATTCCGCCTGGGTATCCCTCGGCGAATGATTGGAAATTAGGCGTTTTATATCCTCCCCCACTGTTTGCTACGGATTCGTAGGTCTGATTATTTTGTCGCCCGCCACGATTACCGTCGGTTCCGCCCGCAGCAGGAATGGGGCCTCGACCGTCAGTTCCATTTTCTCCCGCATTCCCCGGTTTACCCCGACCGTTTTCCGCGCAGCCAATGGAAGCATAAGCGCCACCACCACCGCCAGCTACCGCCAAAAGGATCCAACAGGTAGAATCCCATTCGATGCTGGGAACGGTTACTCCGTTGTTCAGACAATCTCCATTTCCACTCACGTCGGGGTCCTTATACAAAACCGCCGAGCCACCGCCGCCGCCTACTCCGGCAAGACCATCGGCCGTAAGGTTACCCCCATGTTGCCCCGTGATGATCCGGATAGTCCCCCCCGGATTTAATTTGCCCGGACCGTAACCAATCCCGAAGGATGCCGTTACCCGGGCACCATTACCTCCCGGTTCAATACAGAAAGTAGTCTTTCTCCTTCCACCATCTCCTCCGCGCAGGGTGAAGGTGATTTGGTTGGTTCCAGTCTGAAAATTATGATCACTCGGAATCAGGAAGTCCCGCACTTTGTCATCCTTATCGTAGCCAAAGCCGTAAATCTCCCCGTCAGTTTCCATATCAACCTGGGCTACCCCGACGGAGGGAGCGAGCACAAGAAAAGCCAGGAAAGCAAGCAGGAAAAAAGGTAAAGTTCTGTTCATGAGGATGGGATATCGAGCGAGAAAGTCAACGGCTGAGTGAGGAAGGCGTCGAGTATTCTGAGCGGCCGAGGACGGGATCATGGAAATCGAACACAAGGTACTGAAATCCATCAGCCCCCGTGCTGGTTCGAGTGTTAAACAACACTTATTCGTATTTGTGCAACGTTCAGTTCTTTAAGGTCATTATTTCCTCCTGAATCCCCACGCACGGAGTAGCCGTTTATTGAAGGCCGATTCATCACGAAAGAACTGATTTCTTACTTACGCCCGGGGCAGCGTGATGGTGAAGGTCGTCCCCTTCCCTACCTCGGAAGCCGTCACGGCAATCTTCCCGCGGTGGTACTGCTCGACGATGCGCTTGACGAGGCTCAGCCCCAGTCCCCAACCCCGCTTCTTGGTGGTGAATCCCGGGTTGAACACCTTGCGGACGTTCTTGGCGGCAATCCCCTTTCCGGTATCGGAGATATCAATGTAGACTTTATCCTCCAGTTCCCGGACACTTCCGCTGATGGTACCCTTTCCGTCCATGGCGTCCAGCGCGTTGCGCAGGAGGTTCTCGATCACCCAATCAAACAGCAGGGGGTTGATGGCGGCCCGGATGTCGCCATCGGTGGGTCCGGGAAAATCGAAGGAGACCTTGCGGGGAGCCCGTTTTTCCATGTACTCCCGGCATTTGTCCAGTTCGGCAAAAACGTTGACGGGCTCCAGTTCCGGAGCCGCCCCGATCTTACTGAAACGGTTGGCGACCATGGACAATCGCTCCACGTCCTTGCCCATTTCGTCGGAGACTTCCAGGATGTCGGGTTGGTCTTCGTACATCAGCTTAATGTGCTCCAGCCAGCCCATGATGGCACTGATCGGTGTCCCCAGCTGGTGGGCGGTTTCCTTGGCCATCCCCACCCACACGCGGTTTTGTTCGGCCTTGCGGGCCTGGTTGATGCCCAGGTAGCCCAGGAAGATGAAGGTGCCGATGAGGAGCAACTGAATCAAAGGAAAGAACTGCAACTGGGTAAGTAACTGACTCTGCCCGAAATACATGAGCTGGGAGCCCAGTACTACCGGCGGCCGACCACTCGCAATCATTTTTTGCAGCTGCCCCATGATGTAGGCCGTATCCCGGTCCCTCCCGCCAAAATTGATCGCATCCACGTATTCGCCCTGGAGGGTCGTCAGGATTCTCGGCACGGTTTCCATCCGCTCCAGGATCTCCAGCTGGATCGTCATGCTTTTCTGGAGGTCTTCCTCCGTGGCCACGTTACTGATGTCCTCCATCGCCTGCTCGAACAGACGAACGTAGTTCTCTTCGGTCTGGGACAGTTTTCCGGCCAGTTGATTCGTGTACCACACCGAGGCCACCACGATACTGAGACCAATAATGGCCATGTAAATGGGCCAACGAGAAGATGTATTGAGCAAGTTCATACGTGAGGGACGTCTGTCCGAACGTCGCAAAGTTAACGTTTGCGGAATACTGTGCATTGCGCTTCGCGCGGATTGACGGATGGAATGACGGAAGGATTGAATGACCAAGGGGTGGAAGGCTTCAGTGCATCCACCGTTCCGGTAGTACGCCGGCCGAGTATAGGGCGACGGCGCGCAGGTGCAGTGGACTCAGGATTGAGGATTAAGGCCCAAGGCTTTAGGACATCCTGAAACCGAAACCTCCGTGCTTAATTCTAACAACCTTGCACCTGCGCTTCGCCGCCGTAGTAGAGGATTGAGGATTTAGGCTTAAGGATTTAGGAGAAGAATACACGGCAATACTGGGCATGCGGCCTAATTCCTTAATCCTGAATCCTTAATCCTGAATCCTAAAAGTCAGACCCTCGCCTTGGCCTGATTGAGGCCCATGCTTTGCAGGGCCCGCCGGCTGGCTAGCTGTTCGGCACTCTTCTTGTTGAAGTCCTCCCCGACGGCCAGGCGGCGCCCGTTGACGGTTACCGCTACGCGGAAGCGATCCCGCTTATCCTGCTTGAAGCGCTTGAGGATTTCGTAGTCCACTTTCTGCCCGTTCTTCTGGCAGTGCTCCAGGAGTTGGCTCTTGTAGTTGTCGTCAAAGTTTTCCAGCCCCTCCACGTCCACGTAGTTCCGCAACATGCGGTCCACGATGAATTTGGTGGTCTTCTTGTAGCCCTGCTCCACGTATACGGCCCCCACCAGTGCCTCCACGGCATTTCCCAGCATCGATTTAGCGATGCGAGTATTGTTGTAGGTGGACAAAATCTCGTCGAGCCCCATATTGAAACCAATCTCGTTGAGGCTCTTCCGCTTGACGATCTTGGACCGCATTTTGGTCAGGAACCCCTCGTCGCCGGTAGGGTACTTCTTGTACAGGTACTCCGCCACGATCGTACCCAAAACGGCATCCCCCAGGTATTCAAGGCGCTCATTGTTCTGGTTGCCGTAGGGGGATTTGTTATTGCCGTCGTTGTTGCTCTTGTGGTGAAAGGCCAACTTGAAGATGCGCAGGTACGCGGGGGTAAACCCCAGCAGACGCCGCAGTCGCCGGACCAGGTCCTTCTCCGGAGAAAAATAGTAGTTGTAAAATCTTCTGATTGCCTTGATCACCAGTGAACGTTACTAGCTCTTAAAAGCCTTAAAGATAGTGGCAGAATTGTGTCCACCAAAACCAAAGGTGTTACTCAGTGCTACGTTAACTTCCCGTTCCTGCATTTTGTTGAAGGTCAGATTCAGCTTGGGATCGATCTCCGGATCATCGTTAAAGTGATTGATCGTCGGTGGTACGAAGTTGTGCTGAATGGCCAGAATACAGGCCACGGATTCAATGGCGGCAGCGGCCCCGAGAAGGTGGCCGGTCATGGACTTGGTGGAGCTGATGTTCAAATCGTAAACGGCGTCCCCGAAGGCCAGCTTGATGGCCTTGAGTTCGGCCGTGTCGCCCAGTGGCGTGGAGGTGCCGTGGGTATTGATGTAGTCCACATCTTCGGGTTGGAGGCCGGCGTCCTTCAGGGCATTGACCATGGCCATTTTGGCACCCGCTCCTTCGGGGTGAGGGGCGGAAATGTGGTGTGCATCCGAGCTGGCGGCGTAGCCAGCAATTTCACAAAGGATGGTGGCCCCACGCGCCTGGGCGTGTTCCAGACTTTCCAGAACCAGTGCACCGGCCCCTTCTCCCAGCACGAATCCTTCCCGTTCTGCATCGTAAGGCCTGGAAGCCGTAGCGGGATCGTCGTTTCGGGTGCTGAGGGCCTTCATGTTGTTGAAGCCCCCGATGGCCACCTGGGTGATCACGCCTTCGGAACCCCCGGTGACCATGAAGTCTGCCCGACCGAGGCGGATATCGTCGGCGGCAGCCGCCAGGGCATGTCCGCCCGAAGCGCAGGCACTCACGGTAGCGTAGCTGGGGCCCCGCAGATTAAAGTGCATGCTGATGTGCCCGGCGCCCATGTTGGCGATCATCCGGGGAATCATGAAGGGATTGTACCGGGGTGTTCCGTCACCGGAAACAAAATCCGTAATTTCTTTTTCCAGGGTGGAAAGACCACCGATACCGCTGGCCCAGATGGTGCCCGCCCGGTCGGGATCAAGCTCAAAGACCTTGTTGCCTTCGGCATCGTGGATGCCGGCCATCCGCATGGCCTCTTCGGCGGCGTAGAGGGCCATCGTGCAGTACCGGTCCAGCCGGCGATGGACTTTGCGGTCCAGGAGGGTATTGGGGTCCCAATCCTTCAATTCGCAGGCGAACTGCGTTTTAAATTTTTCCGCATCAAACTGAGTAATGGGGCCAGCACCGCTTTGGCCAGCCTTCAGTCCGGCTAGGTATTCGGGAACGCTGTTTCCGATGGCGGTAAGAGCACCGATTCCGGTAACGACAACTCGTTTCATGGGTAATTTGGCTTTTGGATGAACTTCAAACTGGTTGGCAAAAAATACGCAACCGAAACATCAAAAAAAAACCGCCGCCCGTGGCCTGTTGGGCAGGCACGTCGGGCGGCGGAGAGAAAGGGAACGGGAACAATTATTCTTCCACGCTGCTTTCGAGGTAAGTTACAGCCTGGCCGACGGTCTGGATATTCTCCGCCTGCTCGTCCGGGATGCTAATGTCGAATTCCTTTTCGAACTCCATGATGAGTTCGACGGTGTCGAGACTGTCGGCACCCAGGTCATTCTGGAAGCTGGCTTCCGCGGTGACCTCTGCTTCGTCGACGCCGAGTTTGTCGACAATGATCTGTTTCACTTTTTCTTCAATGCTAGCCATAGTATAGTTGGCGTTTAATGAACAATTTCGGCCGCAAAGAAAGCTAGAAAGGTTTGCTTGCGCAAATTCTACCCCACAAGCTTTCACCCTGCCGCCATTCTCTAGGACAACACCCTTAAGTTCCTTTTTGTGGTCTGCAACTAAGGATTATTCTGCTCCGGAGCAGGCAAAATATTGAATATCAGCAATTTACCTTACCACCTGATTCCAGCAAAAAATGTCCAGTACGCCGAGGCAGACGGGGCATCCCGCCAGCGATCTCCCAGGGAGGGCTGAAAGTTAGCCCCCAAAAATATTGGATCCAGCGTCACCCTGCCGCCAACTTTGGCCAGCCACTGAACGTCCCGGGGGCCGTAATTTTCGTCAATCCCCGTCGTGCCGAAAGTAAAGGATGGCTGAAGCATTAGCGTAGTAATGACGTTAAAGCTCGTTTCCGCTTCGCGCAGGCGAAGAGCCATACCGACCGGTACCCCCAAGCGGAAGTATTCCGGTTGGTCATCCCCGTCCGCCAGAGGGGCAAACCTGATGCGTTCCAGCCCTAGCCCCACGGCAGGTACAATTTTACCGCCTCCCACCAGAGTTTCCGTAAAAAGCGCCGTAGTCCTGCCTTCCCGGTAGACTTCGGAAGCCGATTGTTGGGGAACTATGTCCGAAAGCGTAGTACTGCTTTGCCCGGAAACATACCACTCCAACTGTGCATACAACCCTTCCCCGGAGAAAATTGCGCACACAGTAAAAAGCAAGAAAAATTTAATTGGTCGGCTCATGGTCACACATTACAAAAGTTAAAATACCTTGGATTTCTTACCTCGCTAAGTATCTTTGATAGTAATATACATTTTTGGCCGATAAAAATCGGCGTTATAATCTCTATATGAAGGCGCTGCTTACCTGCCTTGCGCTGTGTGTTGCCGCGAGTATTTTGTCAGCACAGTCAAGCCCAAAAACTAAACAAAGAGCTACGCTGGGGGAGGAATTGAATCAATTTTCCCCGGTAGACGGGTTTGTTATGCCTTGTGATCCCGCTACCAGCTCGCTCAACATCGTTTTTGCGGAAGGGGAAAATAACCAGAACGGCGATAACGATCCCGCCAACGGCGCCTTTATGCGTTGGCAAACGACCGGCTCCAGCACTGGACTGTACTACTTTGAGATCGTTTTTGGCACTTCGGTATTTCCCGTCAACGTCCCCGGGTCAGCAAACACCATCTTCATTCCCGGTAACCCCGGCGACCCGGTAGATGTTTCGATTGACATCGGTATGAGCCTGAATACCATGGGTTGCCTGCCGTCCGGCAACTGGATCCTAAGAACCTGGGAAGCCATCGATCTTGACCTGGACGGTTTCCCCGACCGGGACAATGACGGAAACGTCATCGGCTGTTTCGTGGAAGAGCCCTACACCTTTTTTCCCAGCTGTCCGGACCCCAGTATTACGCAATTTACCGTCGACCCAAGAGACATTGGCTGCAACAACGCCACCGGTTCCATCAGCCTGTTTGACTTTACTACCGATCAACTCTACTGTGTGGACACCGACGGTAACGGTGCCACCTTTACCTGGACGGGACCAAACGGCTTCACCAGCAGCAACCGTGACATCTCGGGTCTGGAACCCGGAGTGTACCGGGTGATCGTCGAAGATTTTTACGGGTGTACCTCCATCTGGTTCCGGGAAATTCGGATTCTGGACAACGTGGCCGTCGATTGTCGGGCCGTGCCCCCAACCACCTTCGGAGGAAGCGACGGCCAGGCCATTCTGGACATTACCGCCGGAACGGGAAACTACACCATTGAGTGGACCGGCACCAGTTCGGGAATGACCACCGGAGTAGACGGCGAAAACGTCATCCCCAACCTGACGGAAGGGACCTACAACTTCACCATCACGGATAACATCAGCGAGTGCGTTGATATGTGTACGGTGGTGATTACTCCCCCACCCTGCCTGCTCAACATCACCTGTTCGATCAACGACGACGAGGACGTCGTGATCACCATCAATGGTGGCTCGGCCAACTACTTTATAAGCTACGGTGGACCAAGCGTGATGGACAACGTCGGCCCCTTCGGCGACGAGGGCATCACCTTCCCGGGAGAAGATTTTGACCCGGGGCAGTACGTCTTCACCGTCTACGAAGAAGACCGGCCGGACTGCCGCGCCTTTTGCATCATTGACATTCCCGGCCCCGACTGTACGGACCTGGTGTACGCCATCCTCGACCAGGAAGACATCAGTTGTGCCGAAGCCGACGACGGCCGGATCAGGATTACCGTCTCGGGTGATTTCAACCCCGTACCCACCTGGAGTGGCCCCAACATTACGGGCACCAACGACACCCTGCTGGAAAACCTGGAACCGGGCATTTACAGCCTGCAGATTATTGATGATCGCTCCTGTTTTGCCGATACTACCATCACCCTGACCGAACCACCCACCCTGGAATTTGACTGCGGTGGAGTGGACGAAACCTTTTCCTTTCTCGACGACGGGAAAATCGGCCTGACGATGGACGGGGGAACGCCTCCTTATCAGTTATCCTACACGGCGGTTGATCCTACGGGCAGTCCGCTGCCCGGCGCATCCGGTCTTGCGGTCATGACCGGTGATACCCTGCGGAACCTGATGGCCGGCACCTATAATCTGGTGCTGACCGACCAGAACAACTGCATGGCTACCTGTACCGCCATTATCGGAGAGTTTGTTTGTGACCTGGCCGTTAATCCAGTCATCAACTTCATTTCCTGTACGGATGAAGTTGACGGCTCCATCGACCTGAACGTGACCGGAGCCGACGATGGCCTGATCATCGACTGGAACTTTGACCAGTACGACGGTCAACAGTTCGTGAGCGGTCTCGGTCCCGGAAGTTATTCCATTACGGTTACCGATGATACCGGTTGCCCCCTGCCCCCCATCGAAGTAGAACTGGTCAATCCTGATCCCCTGCTGTTGGATCTGACCAATCCCGTACTGGTTCGCTGTAACGGAGACAGTTCCGCCCAGATCAGTGCCCAGGTCTCGGGGGGAGTTGGTTTGATCAATTACGACTGGTCCGTCGGCACCTTTCCCAATGCTGCCGTGGTCAACAACCTTCCGGCGGGGACCTACTGGCTCAACGTTACCGACGAAAATGGTTGTTTTGCCACCGACACCATCGTGGTGGCCGAAGCTCCCCTACTCGACATCAGTTGTTCGGCCGAATCCGAAACCGTTGCGGGTGCCCGTGACGGCAGCATCCGGGTGGTCATCTCCGGGACGGCCAGCAACGTGGTCCTGACCGGCGACCTGGGTATCGTGCCGCTCAGTCCCGGTGCCGATACCACCTTCACCGACCTTCCCCCGGGGAATTACGACCTGGTGGTCACCAATTCCAACGGCTGCTCGGTAGTGTGTTCCTCCATCATCAACCAGGGGGGATGCCAGACGGACGTCAGCGTGGACGTCACCCAGCCCGACTGCGACAATGCGCTGGGCACGGCCACGGCGGTCCCCTCCATGGCCGTCGGTCGGGTTCGTTACAACTGGTCCCATGGCCCGACCACCCAAACGGTGACCAACCTCGACCCGGGGGCCTATTCGGTCATCATCACCGATGACCTGGCCTGCCGCGCCACGGCCAACTTCATCATCAACGCCTTTACGGACTTCCCCCGGCTACGGCTGCTCGACTTCACTCCCGCCTGCGATGACGGGTGCGCGGAACTTGAGGTGGACGTATCCGGAACCTCACCGTTCCTGATTCGCTTTACCCGGCAACGTAACGGTGGAGCGATCGTAATGGATAGCGTACAGATTATCGACGACGGAGCCATTCAATTTTGCCCCGCAGATTTTGGTTATCCGGACCTCGGTGGTGTCCTCATCAACCTTCTGGACATCACGGATGGAAATGGTTGTAGCCGGCCATTAAACGTCCCCCTGGACGTCCCCCAGCGCCCCGTTGCCCGGGGCAACCTGGACACCACCATCTGTCCGGGTGGGCAGCTACGGTTTTTTGGCGAAATCTTTAACGCCAGCCGACGGACGGGCGAGGTGGTGCTGCCTAACGGAGCGAGCAACGGGTGTGACAGCATCATTGCCGTCAACCTGGACTTCTTTGCACCTGCGCGCGGCGCCCTGGACACCACCTTATGCCTCAACGGAGAATTACGATTTGGGGGACAGCTCTTCAACCTTGGCCGCCCCACCGGCACGGTACGCCTGACGGGAGCCTCCGCCAACGGCTGCGACAGCATCGTTGACGTCAGCCTAGACTTTTTCCCCGAAGCTACGGGCACCCTGGACACCGCCATTTGTGAAGGCGGTCGGCTGGTGTACTTCGGGCAGGTCTTCAGCGAGGGCAGGAGAACGGGTACGGTACGTATTCCGAGTATTGCCGCCAACGGCTGTGACAGTATCGTCGACGTCAGGCTGAGCTTCCTGGAGCCGCCCATGGGGCAGCTCGACACCACTGTATGTACCGGGCCACCCTTCCGTTATTTCGGGCAGACCTTCGGCCCCGATCGCACCAACGGAATCGTACGCCTGCCCAACGGTGCGGCCAACGGCTGTGACAGCCTCGTGGAGGTCAATGTAACCGTCATCCCCCCGCCAATCGGCCAACTGGATACGGCCATTTGCGAAGGAGACTCTTTCCGCAAGGGAGGAGTGCTGTTCGATGAGCCCATCATTAATCGCGTAACCCTGACGGGGGAGCTGGGCGTTTCCGGCTGCGACAGTCTCGTCTCGGTCACGGTCAGGTTCCTCCCCACCGGCACGGTGATCCTTTCGGGAGACGGGATAATTTGTCCTGACGGAGAAGTCAACATTGACCTCACCTACACCGGGACCGAAATTGCCACCATTGAGTTATCCACGGACCCGGGAGTGCCGATCAACCTGAATCCCGGAGATACGACCATCCAGCGGCTGCTCCCTCCGGGCACGCGGGTCAGCATCCTCAACGCCCTCGACGGCGGCAGTTGCCCCATGACCAGCTCGGGGGAGTTGACGGTGACCACGACCGACCTCGCCGTAGACATCATGATTCTGAGCGGCGACGAAAATCTGGCCATCAGTTGTAATGACGGAGAAGACGGGGCCATCATTGCCGTAGCCTCCGGGGGCAGTACGCCCTACGCCTACCTCTGGGAGAACGGGGCTACCACCGCCCCCCGGGGGAACCTTCCGGCGGGTACCTACTCCGTGCTGGTGACCAGCGACCAGGGATGTGAGGTCCGGGATACCGTGCAGTTATTTGATCCGGAGCCCATCCGCCCCACGATTACCGAAATACCGCCGGACTGCCTCCACCCCGCCCCGCGGGTGGTCATTGATTCCCTGAACGGAGGGGTGGGTCCCTTTCTCGTCCGCCTGGCGGGAGCCCCCGGATTCCGTCCGGTGGCGACCTTACCGGATACCCTTACACTACCGGAAGGCCGCAGTACCGTGGAGTTCCAGGACGCCAACGGTTGCATGACGTTCCGGGATTTTGATTTCCTGCCGTTACCGCCTTCCATCCTGGAGCTGACCCCACGAAATGCCGTCATCGATATTGCCGACAGCGTCGAAATCCGCACCTTTACCAATTTGAATGCGGTGGGTTATTTCCTGTCTCCCGGACCGGCCGAACTGCTGACCCAAAATTCCTTTATTGTTGCTCCGGACGTCAGCACCACCTACACCGTCACGGCCGTGGATGCTGCCGGGTGTACGGCCACGGATTCGGTACGGATCATCGTTGACCGGGAGGTGTCCTTTTACGCGCCCACGGCCTTCTCCCCGAACAATGACGGCGTGAACGATTTGTTCCGTCTTTACGGGCGGGAGACCATCGAAGGCTTCAGCGATCTGTACATCTACGATCGGTGGGGCAACCAGGTTTTCGTTTTTGAGGGCCCCGTGGGCCCGGGGGAAGACGGCTGGGGCTGGAACGGGGAGTCCGAAGACGGGGAGCCCTACAATCCGGCGGTGTTCGTCTATACCATCCTGGTAAACTACGTCGACGGCCGCTCCGAAAGGTATTCCGGAGAGTTCGCGCTGGTCCGGTAAGTCCGCTAAATTGTCGTTACCTTAACGGATGCTCACGCCCCGGCCAGCACCTATTTTTTGCATCATGGCAACGGAGTGCAGGTGCAAAGTTTTTCCCATGCCGCCGGGTGTCAATCACCGTCTGGCCGCAAAGAAGTATTAAAATTGGCCCGGGAGCCGCTAACAAAATCAAAAAAGGATACCGTCGGTAACCGAATCAGTGCATATTTGTCGTTACTCTGGCAACCTGAACAACCCAAAAACCGGAATCATGACAAAGCAATTGTTCATCGGATTACTTCTGTTCTGCTGTGGCAGCCTCCTGTACGGTGCGGCCATGCCCCTGGAGGTCGTCTTCAGTGAAGACCACGAGCGCTACATCAGCCGCTTCAAGGATATCGCCATCAGGGAGATGGAGCGCACCGGAGTACCCGCCAGCATCAAGTTGGCGCAGGGGATTTTGGAAAGTGACGCCGGCCGCAGTGTACTGGCCCGTTCGGCCAACAATCATTTCGGAATCAAGTGCGGTTCGAACTGGAAGGGCGGTGAATACTACCGCCGTGACGATGACTACGATGAAAACGGCCGCCTGATCAAGAGTTGTTTCCGGGAATACCGCAACGCGGACGCCAGCTTTGTGGCCCATTCCGAGTTTCTGCGGGACCCCGCCAAGGCCTTCCGGTATGGCTTTTTGTTCCGGTTGAACCCCACCGACTACCGCGCCTGGGCCAAGGGTCTCCGGCAGGCCGGTTACGCCACCAACCCTCGCTACCCCGAACTACTGATCTCCCTCATCGAGCGGTACAACCTCCAGCAGTACGATGCGCCCGGGGCCGTGGATCCGGTGGAAGTAGAAGAACCCGTAACGGAACTGCTGACGGGAATCCTGCGGGAGAATGACGTAAGTTACTTCATCAGCGAAGCCCCCCTGAGCGTAGAGGAGGTTGCCCAGAAGGTTGACCTGAGCATCCGCCGTATCCTTGACTACAACGAAGCGCTGAATCAGGAATCTCAGGAGGTCCCCTCCGGAGAGCGGGTTTACCTGCAGAAAAAGCGGAAAAATTACCGTGGCCGTGAACGGTACTATGCCGTTCAGGAAGGAGAAGATCTTTACGACGTGGCCCAGCGCTTTGGCCTACGCCTGGACAAGCTGGCCTCCCGTAACAAGCTCACGGAAGAGGCCGATCCGGCCACCGGGGAAAAGATCAAGCTGCGGGGCGGCAAGGTAAAGGATGCTCCGCGACTGGAAAGTGCGCCCGACCCCAATGCTCCGAATCCCAACAATCCCGAAATTCCCACCACGGACGATGGGTTGATCGACCTCGACGAGCCTGACGTAGATACTCCGCCCCAGGACGGCCCCGGCGTGGTTCGCCCCCGGCCACTGCCCCCCACGCGGCCGATTCCTACCACTCCGACGCCGCCCAACAACGAACCCACTCCGCCCCCCGTGGTGAACCCGGGGCCCGACTTCGGTGAGCCCGGCACGAATCCGCAGCCAACGCCGCCCGTAGTCACTCCGGGTCCCGATTTCGGTGATCCTCCCACGACGCCCACCCCGACGCCACCGGTGGTTACTCCGCGCCCGGACGTGGGCAACCCCACGCCAACGCCCCAGCCCGATGCGGCTACCCTCCATACCGTGCAGGCCGGGGAGACCCTGTTTGCCATCAGTCGTAAGTACCAGTTGACGGTGGATCAGCTGAAGTCCATGAATAACCTCACCTCCAATCTCATCAGTGTGGGGCAGCGATTGCGGGTGAAGTAGGTAAAAGGACCGTAGGGGTTTTGTACCTTAGCGACCCGGGCGCCGCGTGGCGGCGCCCGGGTCTTCCCCTTTCGTTATCCTCATTCACTTATGCATAGAATCCTACTGCTTTTACTGTTTGTCCTTCCCCTATCCCTATCGGCACAAAACCTGCAGCAGGAAGGCGAATACGGCATTGACTGGGGTGGGTACCTCTTTGGATTTAAGGGAGGCGCCAGCCTGGGCAACCAGGACTGGACGGGACTGGAAACCGAACTCCTGCTGGGTTACCACGGTGCCCTGTTCGTGGAATCCGTTCCGGCTCAGGGGAAGTTCAGCTTCTACGGACAGCTGGGCTACCACATCCGCGGCAGCCGCATCAGCCGGCGCCGGGGATTCACCTTCGGGGGAGCCGGCGTGACCCTGCCCGCCGATGATTTCCGCTTTCAGAACATTTCCCTCGGGATCGGGGCCAAGCAGGTTTTTGGCTACTCCCGAATCGCCGACTTTTACTACCTCCTCGGCGTACGCTTGGATTATAACGTGGACACCAACCTGGACGAATACGATCAGCTGGAGGGCTCTTTCGGTCTGAACTTCCGGGCCAATTACCCCTTTGAAAGTTACAGCTTCATCAACCGCTTCACCTACGGCGTCAGCGCGGGAGCCGGCGCCAATATTCCCATCAATGATGCCATGGGTGGCTTTGTGGAAATCTCCGCTCACCCGGACCTGAATTTCCAGTATAACCAGCCCCCCATCCAGAACGTCATCGACCCCTTCGGCGCCGGGAACCGGACCATCGGCGAACGGGCCATTCGGAATTTCACCATCGAAATATCGGTCGGGCTCCGCTTCCTCCGGAAATGGACCTACATTGATTAGGCGGACGGCCCGGCAACTGCTGGAGGGCATCAGTACGCTCTTCTTTCCCCGCCTGTGTCTGTCTTGCGAGCGGCCCCTGGCCGCACAGCAGGAACTTCAGTTGTGCGTCCCCTGCTTCGAATCCCTGGCCTTTACGGACTATTGGACCCTGCCCGAGAACCCGGTAACGGACCGCCTGGCGGGCCGCTTGCCCCTCCAGCGGGGAGTAGCCCTTCTTTACTTTAACCGGGACACCGTCTGCCAATCACTGATCCACGCACTGAAGTACAACAACCGGCCGGAGATCGGCCGGCAGCTCGGCAAATTACTGGGCCAGAAATTACGGGAGGCTCCCGGCTTTGAAGACCTTAGCGGTATTGTCCCCGTACCCATCCACGCCAAAAGACGACACCAACGGGGCTACAACCAGGCGGAAATCATTGCTGCGGGCGTCGCCGAAGCCCTCTCGCTGCCCGTTTACCCCGACGCCCTCCTCCGGCGACAGTTCGCCGGCTCCCAAACCAAGCGGGACCGGATGGCCCGCCTCGACAACGTACGAACGTCCTTCCAGGCCGGCCGCGGAGACTTCTCTAACCAGCACCTGCTCCTGATCGATGACGTCCTGACGACGGGGGCCACGCTGGATTTTTGCGGCAACGCCCTTTTGGAACACCATCCGTCTCTCCGGATCAGCGTTGGAACTTTAGCCATCACGGAAAATTGAAAAATTTGGTTTGCCTTTCATACCTTTGCGCATGGAAACGAACCAAAGCTACCCCTCCAAGTTTGCTGAACAAGGGCTCACCTTCGATGATGTCCTGTTATTACCCGCCTACAGCGAAGTATTGCCCCGCGAAGTTGACCTGTCTTCACAGCTCACCCGGGGACTAAGACTCAACGCCCCGATTGTTTCCGCCGCCATGGATACCGTCACGGACGGACGCCTGGCCATTGCCATTGCGCGCCAGGGAGGCATCGGTATTGTCCACAAGAATATGACCATCGAGGAGCAGGCCGAACAGGTCCGCATGGTGAAGCGCTCGGAGTCCGGCATGATCGTCGACCCGGTGACGCTGCCCATTGATGCGACGGTAGGAGACGCTCAGTCCCTGATGAAAAGACACCGGATTGGGGGTATTCCGATCGTGGACGACCGTTTTCACCTCATCGGTATCCTGACCAACCGCGACCTCCGCTTTGAAAAGGAACTCAGTCGGCCGGTCGCCTCCATCATGACGCGGGAAAACCTCGTTACGGCCCCCGTGGGCACCAATCTTGATCAGGCTAAGGAAATTCTGCAAGCCCACAAGATTGAGAAACTTCCCGTAGTGGAGGAAAACGGCAAGCTGGCCGGATTGATTACCTACAAGGACATCATGAAGGTCAAGAACTACCCCAATGCCTGTAAAGACAGCTATGGGCGACTGGTAGTCGGTGGTGCCATCGGGGTTACCAATGACATGCTTGAACGGGTCCAGGCTCTGGTGAACGTTAACGTGGACGCCATCACGGTGGATACGGCCCACGGCCACAGCCGCGGCGTACTCGACGCCGTGCGCCGGGTGAAGGACACTTTCCCCGACCTTCAGGTGATTGGAGGAAACGTCGCTACCGGTGCCGCCGCCAAGGCCCTGGTTGACGCGGGCGTCGACGGCGTAAAGGTCGGCGTTGGTCCCGGCTCCATTTGTACTACCCGGATCGTCGCCGGCGTTGGTGTCCCCCAACTGAGTGCCATCCACAACGCCGCCGAAGCCCTCAAGGGAACGGGAGTACCGATCATTGGCGACGGCGGGATTCGCTATTCGGGGGATATCGTCAAGGCCCTCGCGGCGGGTGCCTCCACCATCATGGCCGGCAGCCTCTTTGCCGGCGTGGACGAAAGTCCCGGAGAAACCATCCTGTACGACGGCCGGAAGTTTAAGGTCTACCGGGGCATGGGGTCGCTGGGCGCCATGAACAAGGGCAGCAAGGACCGTTACTTCCAGGACGTGGAAGACGACGTCAAGAAACTCGTCCCCGAAGGCATCGAAGGACGAATCCCCTACAAGGGTAGCCTCGCCGAAGTGGTCACCCAGTACCTCGGCGGCCTCCGGGCCGGTATGGGATACTGCGGAGCCAGTACCATTGAAGACCTCCAGAAAGCCCAGTTCGTACGGATCACCAATGCGGGGATGCAGGAAAGCCACCCGCACAACATCACGATCACGAAGGAGGCGCCGAATTACTCGCGCCGGTAACGGTTGTTGGGTTTAGCATCTCTGATTGGCAGACGCTTCGGTCGGTGGGTCGCGGGCCCTGGCCCGTTCTGCGAACGGTCCGCAGCCCCCCGCTCCGCAGTCAGGAACGGCCTTTCGGGCCGAAGGGCTGGCGGTGGGATTACCCCCACATGGCTCCTTACCCAAGGCCGCGGCACCTGCACTTGTTGCCCTAAGGATGCCGTTTCACTTCTCGCTATCGCCAAATTTATTTGGTCGCCTCCCCCCGCCGGTCCAGGACCGCCCGGGTAAGTTCGCCGGCCAGCTTCTCCAGGTCGATGTCCAGTATTTCCCGGTTGACCCGCAAGACCAGTTCCCGTTGGTCTTTGGGCAGGGAGGCGTAGCCGTGCAGGGCCCCCAACTGAGCGCCGGTCACGGCCGCCACGGTGTCGTTATCCCGTCCGTAATTGGTCACGAATTCCAGTGCCCTCGAAAAATCCAGGTCACAGAAGATCATCGCCGTAAGGTGGATGAGATGGATTTCCCCGGCATGGAAGGGCGCATCTTGCTTGGCCCTATCCAGCCATTTGTAAGCCTCCAAAGTTTGTGCGTAGGTGAGGCTGTCGTAGGGATAGGCGTCCGGTATCCGGAAGGTCATCTCTTTTAGGTCCTCGTGCGTTAAGCGACGAGCCGTACGCGCGATCGTCCGGGCCTGGCGAAACTGCTGGTAAGCCACCCGGCCGAGGAGGCGGGAACGGAAAAATCCCGCCGGATCGACTTCCTGAATTACTTTCCGCAGGCTGTCCACGTCTGCCTCCGGTGCGAAGCAGGCGGCCGTCATGGCGGCCGTCAGCGCGGTGATGTCGCGGGCGTAGCCGAGGTCGAAAATGGCCAGGTCGTACGCCGCCCGGTAGGCCGCCTCCGGGCGGCCCGGATACACGGCCCCCACTACGGGAGCGTAAAGCATACCGGCACAGGCCATCTCTCCGCCGTAAAAGCGGGAAATGGCGTCGCGGTAAGCGTCAATGTCCTTACTGGCATAGGCCCGACTGACCCTCGCCCATTCCTGCAACCAGGTGAGCCGAAGCATGCCGTCTTCAAAGGGTTCCGGTTCCAGTCCGTCGGTGGCCCGCAGGGCGTCCACCCGGCGGGCGTACTGATCGTTGAGGTACTCCGCGAATCGTGACGCCGCGGGCTCCAGGGGCCGAATCCGGCTACGTGCTTCGTGCTCCCGCAGGAAGTAGCGGGTCATGAGGGCCTTCCATCGGGTATCGTCCGTACCCGCACCGGGAGGCAGGTTGAAGTCCCAGGGACCCTCCGGACTCGGAATCCGCAGCACCAGATCAAGACTGTCTACGTGACCGTATTCTTCGCTGATCGCCTGCCGGTCCCACATTTCCGTCGGCGCTCCCATGGCATCACCGATGGCCGATCCCACCAGGCTGCCCAGGATCTTGTCGTACAACACACTATCGACCAGGCGAAAGTCCTGGTAGTCGGCTTCGGAATAGGCGGAAGACACGGAGGCGGAATTTTGTGAAGGACGCCGGGCTTCTTCCTCTCCTGACTCACAGCCTCCCAGGAGGACCATCAGGGGGAAAAAGAAGTGCTGAAACGACAAACGACGCATACGGGGAAAGTTACTAGCCCAAGGTAGTGAACGCTGGATGATTCCCCTCACTCCCCTCCCCCCAGACCGTTAAAACCGGAAGCCCGCCATCACGCTGAGTCCGCGGGTCTCCAACCAGCGGCCATCGGGGCGTTGGGGCCACCAGTCGCCCAGGCTCCGCGAAAGGTCAATTCCAACCCCCAGCGACAGTGGGAAATCCCGGGGAGCGAGAAAGAAGCCCGCCTGGGTATGCAAGGCCCAGTAATCGAATTTCTGGGAGGCAGATTGCCCCCGCAACAAGCGATTCCCGGCCAGAATCTGGCCAGTACTGAGTTGTACCCGCGTCAGGGTGCGGGATTGGGCAAGCCGTAATTCATTGAAACTCAATCCCGCCCCCAAACGGAGGGAGAACAAGCGCCCGAGAGGTTGCTCGTAGTGAACCAGCAGAGGCACCGAACGCACGTCAAGTTCCTGATCCGTGCGTACTTCCACCCGGAGGATATCTTGTTCACTTATATGAGTATTAGAAGAGCGCTTGATTTCAATTTCCAGGGTCGACTCCGAAAAGCCGTCCTTGGCCTCCAGTTCGTAGGTACTCGTTCGGAGTCCATCGGGAGAATTTTCTTCCCGGCTCTGGTCAAAGTTGAGTTGCCGGCGGGTAAAATACTGGTTGCTCTGGGGTTGTTCCCGGTATGCGGCGGAAAGCCCAAACCGTCCTTTTTGCCAGCCAAGCGCCAGAAAGCTACCGTTTCCGGTCTCAAATCTTTCTCCCCGGTCTACGGGCGAAAGTTCGACTCCCGGAGGCGTTTTTACCTCCGTTCTCATCCGGATGATTCCCGCACTGAGTTGTACCGTGCCGGGGACGGTCGTAGAAACGGGGGTGAACTTCCCGGGAGTGACGGGTCGGGAGGGCACGGACGGTTGGGAAACCGCCAGCTTCTCAATTCCGTACATGGGTAGTGGCGAAATCCCGTCAACCTTAAGGAAAGCGCGGGTGGGAGTCGCTACGGGCGGGACCGGTTTGGCTGCAAGTGGCACCTCCGGCAACTTTTCGGGGCCACGGAGGGCAGGTGCCAGGTTCCTCCCGGTGGCCAGGTAATGATCAGGATTGCTGGGGAGCTTCCGGTCGGGCCACTGGCCCGCCCCTTCGGCCGCTAGTCTTTCGGGGGCGGGATAACTCGCGGACGGCACCAGGTCTGCCTCACCTCTGTGGGTGGTGGCGTTGGGAAACTTTTCCTCAGAAGTGGACTGGGGCGTTGCTACCGTTGCTTCCCGGAGGCGATCCTGCTCTCCCTCCATAATCACCTCCTCCGCCTTTTCCGTTTCCTCCGGCAGGGCGTAAGCAAGCGAAGCCTCCGTCGGTGGCGGAGCAACCAGACCGGGTTGTTCATCAGTCCGCTGGGCCAGTTCTCCCTTCCGGGGCCACAGGATCAGGGTTAGTCCCAGGATTCCTCCAAACAGGAGCAACCACCATACCGGCAGGATCCGCTTCTTTCGGGGAGGAGGCAAATCCGCCTCGATTTTTCCCCACAGGTCATCTCCCGGCAAGGGACCGGCTCCCCGCTGTTCCCAATCTTTCAGGCGATTGGGCCAATTACCGTTCTGTCTCCAGTTTGCGCTCACTTTCTGAGAGATTGTAGATGAGGAAATTGTTGAAGTATGGCCGAGCGAAGTCGGCGTTTTGCCTTTGATAATTGGGATTTACTGGCGCCTTCCGTGATGCCCAACTGGACGGCTATCTCCTTATGGGTGAGGTTCTCCAGGTAATAAAGGCTGAATACGGTGCGGTAGCCCTGGGGCAACTCCCGCACGAAATTGAAAATTTGGCGCCCGGAAAGCGACGTCATTTCTTCCCCGATGTCAACGTCCGGTAATTCCTCCCCGGCGGGCAGGTGCTCCTCCCCGAGCAGCCGGGGACGTTTTCTCAGCTTTTGCAGCACTACGTTAAGTACTACCCGTCGGACCCATCCCCCCAGGGCTCCGGTCCCGCGGAACTGATCGATGTCCTGCAGTACCTTAAGAATACCGTCGTGCAGAAAATCCTCCGCTTCCTGGGCGTCGGCGGCGTAGCGTAGACACATGCGATAGAGGGGTACGCGAAAGCGTTCGTAAAGCGCCCGTTGCGCCTTTCGGTCCTGATTACGGCAGCCCGCAACCAGCCAGCTTTCATCGTACTCTGGCTGCGTCATCCCCCTTAAGGTACAAGAATGGTCGGAGGGTTGCCCGGGAGATAGATAATTTTGGCCCCTAAACGCAAAAAAGGCCCGTCGACAATTCGACGGACCTCTTACATACACTCACCTTATCTTAAAATTCTCACATATCGGGGACTGGACACAGTCGGATGGTAAATACAGACCGTTTTTTGTCGTCCCTCTAGCACCGAAACCATCGAAGGCCGGAGTGGTTCGCTCATTTCCGGATGATTTTTAAATAAATCGGAAAGCTTGCCAAAAACTGACACGCTCCCGGTGGTTTCTGCCTGGTCCGCAATTGTTAAAAAGTGGGCGGCCAAAAAGCATGTCGGGCGTCAGCTTTTTGTAGTGCAGGTGGTGGTGTATTTTTGTGCTCCCAAAAAAAATCAAATGGCTACTCGTTTTTTTCTATTCGGCCTTTTCCTGGTCCTCTTCAGCTTTGGCTGCGGGGAAGAGGACCCTTGTGATCAGGCACTCCCCTCCATCGAAACCTACATTGAAGACAACCAGCTTACCGTTGAGGAAGCAACGCAGGGGCTGAAGTACATTATTCTGGAGCCCGGTAGTGCCGGCCGCCCGGTAGATGACGCCAGGGTCACCGTTAACTATGAGGGACGCCTGACCAACGACATAATCTTCGAGAGTACGAACGGTAACCCGGTAGAATTCACCCTCAACCGACTCATCCAGGGCTGGCAGATCGGTATTCCCCTGGTGGGAGAAGGTGGCCGGGTGATGCTCTTTATCCCCTCCGAAATTGCCTACGGCAATAACCGGGTGGGTACCATTTGCCCGAATTCTGACCTTATCTTCGAGATTGAACTCGTTTCCTTCATCAACTAGGACGCTCATTCGCCAGCTAACGCATCACGAGATCAAGCAATCCCGGCGGGAATTTCCCATCCGCCTGCTGTGCCCGGATTGGCAGGACCCGCGAAACGTGGGGGCCGCGTTTCGCCTGAGTGATGCCGCCGGTATCCGTCAGCTCATTCTGGCCGGCGATACGCCGGCACCCCCGAATAGCCGGATTAACAAGACGGCACGTTCTACGGTCCGGAGCGTTCCCTACCGCCATTACCCCGACGCCGTGGCAGCCCTGCGCGAACTGCGGGGCGCGGGTCATTACCTACTAGCACTGGAAATCACGGACCAAAGCCAATCGATTTTTGAGTACTCCCTACCCGCTGCGGTTCGCGAAGATCAGCGGGACCTGGTGCTCGTCACCGGGGCCGAAAGCCAGGGGGTAGCCCCGGACTTACTGGCCCTGTGTCACGACAGCATTCACCTGCCCATGTTCGGCCAGAATACTTCCATGAACGTCAGCGTAGCCACCGGCATTGCGGTATACGAGCTGCTGCGGCAGTTGGCTTAATCTCCTTTTCGTTACTGGGGCCGGTGCAGGTACAGCAGCGCCTGCACCTCTTCATCGTCGCGGAGGGCCGGATACCATTCCAGCAGGAGGTCATGATCTTTGTAGTAGGTAGACAGCGCTTCGTTGAGAAACTCGAGGGCCAACCGGCGCTTATTGCACAGGAGGTGAATGGCCACGGCACCGAACATGAGGCTGGCGTCGTTGTAACGTTCCAGGGCTTCCCGCAACAGGTCCATGGCGTCCAGCTCCCGCCCCTGATCAATAAGGAAGAGTGCGTAGGAAACGATGGCATCGCTGAAGCGATCATCGAGTTCCAGGGCCTTCAAAAAGGCCGGCTCGGCTTCTTCGGGTTCATTGATGGCGGCATTACACAGCGCCAGGCCCAACCAGCAGTCGGCGGTATGTCCGTGCTGTTCCACGGCCCGCCCATAATTGTAGGCGGCCATCCCCCACTTTTCTTCGACCACAAAGCATTCCGCCAGGTGCTGGTAGATGTCGTACATCGACGGTTCCAGTTCGATGGCCCGGAAAAAGGCTTGTCGCGCCTCCTTAAGTTGGCCCAGTACCTGATAGGATCTACCCACCCGCATGTAGGTTTCATAGCTGTCTTCGGCCTCTTCGGAGGCGAAGTAGGCCCGATAGACCTTCAGGGCCTCTTCGTAGCGATCCAGGTCGAAAAGCTTGTCGGCGTATTCCAGATCGTAGTTGGCGTTCTGCACGTTGAGAGACCGGGCGTTGGCGAAGGCGTCCAGGGCATCCATTTCCCGTTGTCCGTCATCGCACCAGAGCCCGAGGTAGTACCAAAGTAAATCGTTGAAGGGGTCCTCTTCCAGGAGTTCTTCCAGCAGGGCCCCGAGGTGACTACGCTTGGTGCCAAATTCGGAAGCGTTCAGCATTTCGTCCAAGGCCGGTTCCTGGTAGGGGTCCAGTCGTACCGACTCTCCGAAGGCTTCCCAGCTTTCGGAAATATCCCCCTCCTGAAGCAGGAGGAGGCCATCGAAGAAGGCCAACAAGCTGAGCTTGTCCTCCGCCTCCACAATCTGGTTGAGGTGATTGAGGACGTCCCGCGCGCCTTCACGATCTTCAAAATGTGTAAGCACCTCCAGGCGAAGCATCAGGGACTCTTCGTCGTTGGGAGCGTAAATACTCAACTTCTCCAGCGCGCCCAGGGCATCCTCCTGTTCAAGATTAATCTTATGGATGAGGGCCTTCCATTTGTAGAACTCGGGGGTGAAGGCATGCTGACTGATGGCTACGTCTGCGACCTCAAGGGTCCGGTCGTAATCATGCTCATTGAAGTAGTGGATCAGTAGCTCTTCAAATTCTTCTTCGGAAAGGAACAGGTCAAACTTGTTCGCGATTCCTTCTTCGTAGCGGGCCACCAGGGCCTCCAGCAAACGATCTCGCTGGTCGTTTCTTTTCTTACTCATAGAGAGGTGTCGCGGTCCCGGCGTAGCGTTTTAAGGCCATTGGCTGGGACTCGTGCTAAAAATACGCTACAAGTCCGAAAAAGTTGCCCTGGGAAGCCAACAATAATTTGGCCCCAAAAGACAAATTCTCCAATCCCCAGAAAGGAAAAAATATTCCACCAGGACATTCTCATGACCCCGGCTCATACGGGCTTGTGCCGGCACCCGCGCGCGACGCCCAGAATCATAGCAATACCGTCCGAATAAAGGTCAGAGATCCGCGCTTTGGGAACCATAAAAGTAGCAGTGAGACGTACTGCCCCCTAAAGACGACGAGCTCGAACCTTCCGTTTCGCCGATGCATTAATTTCGCTGTCGGGCCCGTTTGGCGCGCTCCCAAAGTCGCTTGCGAAAGAGTTTTTCGGCTTCTTCGAGTTGAATCAACTTGGCGGCGGGCAGGATTTCCAGGTAGGCCGCTTCCGCGTCCAGGTTCAGTTCCAGCAGCTTTCGTCGATTTTCCCTGACCTCCAGCAGTTGTCGCTGGGCCTCTTCCTCCGATAAATCGGGCGGTGGATCGGCCGCTCTCCGTCCGCCTCTACGACCGGGACGCTGCTCAAAAATGGCCTTCTTCAGTTGGTGCATTTGCTCTTCGTATTTCCAGAAAACGGGAAAGAAGGCCTGCGCTTCCTGCTCCGTGAGTTCCAAATACTCCGAGATGAAGGCCTGCCGGGCTTGCTTGATCCGCTCAAAGCGGTCTCCTTCCCCCCTTGGTGGTGGTGGAGGCGGACCGGGTTGCGCGCTAGCCACAAACCCGAAGCACAAAAGGCTCAAAAACATGAGATGCTTTAGCATGGGACTATTCATTTAGGGGAGCGGACTCCAGCAGCTCCGTTTCAAAATCGTATAACTGTTCAGAAATGTAGGCGTCGATGTCCTCCTCACTGATGTCGGCGAGCAGCAATTCGCTTTCCGTCATCTCGTTGGCCAAAAGACTTCCTTCCTCCGTAGCCGGCCCTCCGGCAAACCAGAGGCCAAGGACGAGCAGCAGTCCGGCGGCCACGGCTGCCGACCAGCGCCACAGGCTGGTTCGCACCGCCCGTTGCTTACCGGCAGCCATGCTCCGCTCGGCAAGCTCGGCGAAGTATTCCGGACCGGGAGTTCGATACCCGTCGCCGCGAGACTTCAGGGAGGCCAGCAGGTCCGGTAATTGGTCTTTATCGTTGTTGGACATAAGCCTTTAATATTTCTTCAATTTTTTTGGCGGCCAGGTGGTAGCTGGCCTTTAGGGCACCCTCCGAGGTATCGGTGATTTCACTGATCTCCCGGTAGGGCAAGTCATCAAAATACCGGAGAGAAAACACCATACGCTGTTTTTCCGGTAAGGTTTTCATGGCCAGGATCAGTTGCGCCTGCGCTTCATCCCCGTCGAAGTAAGGGTCGGCGCGCAACGCACTTTCGGCCAGCCGTTGGGGCTCTTCGTTCGTAAAGCTCTTTTCCCGTCGTTTCTTCGACCGCAGCCAGTTGAGGGCTTCGTTGGTCGCCACCCGGTAGAGCCAGGTACTTAATTTGGCGTCTCCGCGAAAACCATCAATGCTGCGAAAGACCTTTACGAAGGTATTCTGCAGGACGTCGTCAACGTCCGCCGGAGACGACAGCATGCGCAGCAGGTGGCGATGGAGCAGGGGGCCATATTCATTGACCAGGGTCCGAAAGGCCCCTTCCCGGCTCCGGGCGTCGCTCAAACCAGCCACCAACTGTTTTTCGTCCAGGGCAATCTGCAAAATGGTTGATTTATGGTGGGTAATAAGGATTATGATAGGTTTCCAGAAAACGGGTGGACTAAACTACCCCAAATCATACGAACAATCATTTGACACCTCTTTTGCCGGATGGTTTAACGCCCCAATACCATTTATCTGTTCCAGACCGTTATCTTTCCCATCCTGGCCAGTGAAAAACCATGCCCCCGGGCCCGGATACACCAATACACCAGACACATAACGCCAATACTCATATTTATGCGTAGACTGCTCTTCCTACTTCTTTGTCTCTCAACCTTCAGCTTCGTTTCCGCCCAGGATTTATTCACCGTACAGGTAGGCACCTTTCGCGACGTTAAGGCCGCTGATTTTGCCGAATTGACTCCCCTGGGTTTCGTGTACGGAGCCCCCAGGGAAAACCAAACGGTAGACGTTTACCTCGGTAATTTCAGCAACCAGGCCAGGGCCATCAACGTGGCCAGAGATCTGATCAACCGGGGGTTCCGCAACGCCCAGGCGTTGGCCCTGCCCACCGCCCAGGGGCAGGAAGTGACGGGCATCCAGATTGCCCTGATTGGCAACAACCAAATCGTTGAGTGGTCAAAGTACGAGGCCGTGGGCCCGCTTTTCGTCGAAGCCGTAGACGGCGTTACCCGCGTGCTGACCGGTTTGTACCCGGACAGCAAGTCCGCTGCCGATGCCCTGCCCACCATTCGCAGCAACGGCTTCCAGGACGCCTTCATCAAGCGCGTAAACAACATCCGGCTGATTCCCATCAACACCTTCGAAACGGGCATCAAAAAGCCACTGATCCCCTTTGAGCTGAACGATGCACCGGCCACCACCGCCACGCCTTCTCCCCAGCCCGCCGTTTACGGAGAAGTGGCCGCTCCCACTACCTACGGTGGCGACCTGACGGCACGTACGCCGGAACCCGCCGCCAATACGGCGAGCCTCTCTGCGATCCCCGCTCCGGCCGAGGCTCCGGGCCTGCCGGCCATTGACGGCAAGACGAAAAGAAGCAGTTCGGCCGAAGTACAACGGGTCCTCAAGGAAAGGGGCTACTACGAAGGGAGCATCGACGGGTACTACGGTCCCGGAACCACGGCGGCCTACCGCAGTGCCTGGGAAGAGATGCCCGAAATCCGCAAGTACCGTCTACAGACCCTGAGCAAGAACCCCGCCGCCAACCAGCCGGAATGGCCGGAAATTCAGGTCCTGATGGCGGTCGTGGACGACCTTGCCGCCGGCATGACCAATGCGGACCGGGAAAGTCAGCTCAGCCTGCAGCGCAATCAGATTTTCAACGCCCAGCGTGCCCTCTCGCCCGCGGCCTCCAGCCGCGTACGGACCTGGGCTTCTACCCTCTGGACCAACCTGGACGCCTGGGCCGCCGAAGATCCTTTACACGCCAAAATCATTACGGCCTTCCGCCTGAGTTATCACCAGTCGCAGGTTCGGCTAGAGGACCATTACATGGATAAGGGACTCCCGATGATTGAATCCCGGGACCTGGCCACGGCGATGCTCCAGAGCCTCGTTGGGGGGCCGCTTGATCGCTTCCTGTAGTGTAAACTGAGATTAGGGGCTGGGGCAGTGCCCACCCTCACGGTAAAAGAGTTTACTCCTCCTCCATGGAGCGCTGTACGCCGTCGTAATCCTCCCGGCTCTCGATGATCATCCGGTACAGCGTATCCTTCAACTCCTGGATACCTTCCCCCGTCACGGCAGAAATGTACTGATGGGGAAGGTCTTCGGGGATTTCCCCCGCCCGCATTTCTTTCAGCTCCTCGTCAACCATGTCCGCCCGAGTGAGGGCCAACAAGCGGGGTTTATCCAGCAGTTCCGGATTGTAGGCCTCCAGCTCCCGGAGCAACACCCGGTATTGCCCGCGGATGTCGTCCGCATCGGCGGGAATGCAGAACAGCAGACTGGCGTTACGTTCAATGTGGCGCAGGAACCGGTGCCCTAATCCCTTGCCTTCGTGAGCTCCTTCGATGATGCCGGGAATGTCGGCCATGGCGAAGGACTTCCCGTCGCGGTACTGCACGATCCCCAGATTGGGCACCAGGGTGGTAAACTCGTAATTGGCGATTTCCGGTTTCGCCGCCGAGACTACGGACAGCAAGGTAGATTTCCCCACGTTAGGGAACCCCACCAACCCCACGTCGGCCAGGACTTTCAGCTCCAGGATTTTCCAGCCTTCCTCACCCTCTTCGCCGGGCTGGGCGTAGCGGGGCGTCTGGTTGGTCGAGGACTTGAAGTGGCTGTTCCCCTTGCCGCCCCGGCCGCCGCGCATCAGGATGCGCTCTTCCCCGTGTTCTGTAATCTCAAACTCGTACGCGCCGGTTTCGCCGTCACGGACCATCGTTCCCAGCGGCACTTCAAGAATGACGTCCTGCCCGTCGGCTCCGTGGCGGTGGTTCTCACTACCGTTGCCACCGTGTTCGGCCTTAGTGTGTTTGCGGTACTTGAACCCCAGCAGGGTCCATAGATTCCGGTTCCCCTTCAGGACGATGTGACCACCACGGCCACCGTCTCCACCGTCGGGGCCACCCTTGGTGATTCCCTTGGCACGATAGAAGTGCGCCGAACCAGGCCCCCCGTTTCCCGAGCGGAGCCAAATCTTTACGTAGTCTACAAAATTACCGTTCATACCAAAGGCAACAACCCGTGGCCGCCAATAGGTTTTCCCTGCGGCCCGAGATTATTCAGCGGGCTTGACGATTTCACGGACCGAGGCCGCAACTTCCTCGATGGACTGCATACCGTCCACCGTGTGCGACAGGCCGAGTTCATCGTAGTAAGCGTATACCGGGGTGGTATAGTTCACGAAGTTCTCGTACCGCTGCCGGATGGTATCCTCGTTTTTATCGTCCGCCCGACCACTGGTCTTTCCGCGGCCGATAATCCGACGCACCACTTCGTCTTCGTCCACGTCCAGCAGGATCAGGGCATTGATCTGCTGGCCCATGCTCTCCATCAGGTCATTCAGGGCGGCGGCCTGGGGGTCCGTACGGGGGAAACCGTCGAAGATGATCCCGGTAACGTCAGGGTTAGCTTCAACCCGCTTGCGCAGCATGGCAATGGTAACCTCATCGGGCACCAGGTCTCCGCGATCCATATATTTCCTGGCTTCTTTGCCCAGCTCCGTTTCGTTTTTCAGTTCGTAGCGGAACATGTCTCCCGTACTGATGTGAAGGAAACCAAATTCCTGAACGAGCAAATCCGCCTGCGTTCCTTTTCCCGAGCCCGGAGGGCCGAAAAGAATCAAATTATACATACTAGATTTCTGAATGGAGTGCAAAGATAAGGCTAGCCGCTCCCCCGGCAAATTGCGGATATTTTGATTATCCGATTCGTTAGCATTTTGACGACGGCTTGATGGGAGACCTGGGGTTGTGCGTCCGAATACCCCATGATGGCCAGCTTTGTTTTCGGGTGCGGATTTACTTCCGGATTTGGGCAACGGCGTGCAGGTGCCCAGTTTAGCCCGGGAAGCCATGAAAAAACCGCCCCCCGGGGCGGGGGGCGGTCCAATCATCAATCGATTCCCACCCCGGAGGGTGGATCGTTTACTATTTATTCCATAATCACCATGCGTTTGGTGGCCACCCAGTCGCCGGCGGCTACGGTGTAGGAGTATACACCGGAAGCTCCGCCCAGCTCCTGCTTGGTCACCCGCAGGCTGTTGTAACCCGCAATGCCCTCCTGACGGTACTCGCGTACCAGACGGCCGGCAGCATCCGTAATCGTGATGATTACCTCCGCTTCCGCAACGGGTAATTCAAAGCCAATCATCGTCTCCCGGCTTACGGGGTTCGGGATGTTCTGCAGCAACTGGTATCCTCCGGTCACTTCAACGGCACCGTTGAAGATCAGGGCGATATCACGCACTTCATTACTACCGCGAACGTAAGCCTCTGCCTCCGTGTACCGGCTTCCGGCGGTCAGCGCATCGCTGAGCTTTCCGTCCGTGAGTGCCGTCACTTCGAGGGTAAAGAGAATTTCATCTCCCGTCCAGGTGTTGGGTACGGAGCTTCCCGCCCAGTTCCAACTCGTAGTGATCAATCCGGCACTGGCAAAGCGCATACCGAAGTTACCGGCTCCCACCAGTCCCGGAGTAATGGATTCAATCTCCACTGCCGCCCGGTCGAACTCCAGGGTAAACTGGTAGCCCTCAACGGAAGTGAGGTCCTTGGCCCGTACGGGAACGGCGTAGGATTCACCCATCTGCATATCCAATTCCTCCATTTCCAGGTCCAGGTAACCCTGCAGGTTACGTGCCCGTCCGGTGGCTTCCGAATTCGGAATCGCCGTACCGTTCACGTCACCCAGTTTCACGCCGATGAAGTCGGCATCCAGGACGTTACCAGCGAGGTTATTCACGTTGATCACCTCGGGGAAGGCCGTAGACCATGGGTTGGTCGGCACGTCAAACTCGTGGCTGGTGGCCACGAAGGACCAGCTGGGCATTCCGTTCGGGAAGGCATCGGACAATCCGAGGATTACCCGGCGGATAGCAATGATATCCGACACGTCGATGTCTTCCGTTCCGTTCACGTCGGCGGCCAGGAGTCGGTAAGGATTATCCAGTTCCGCTACCCCGAGGATGTGGCGCGTAATCGCCACGATATCGGAAGTACGTACCCCGTTGAGGTAGTCCTCAAAGTGGGTCGGCGTAATGGTGTAATCCGCGCCCAGGGCCACGTTTTCGAAGCGTAGGCGACCGTCAGCGGCAGTAGTCAGGTTGAAGTTGGCTTCTTCCGGACCTTCCAGCGCTACCTGGACGTTCTCGATTCCTTCCATGTCTTCCGTCGTGATCAGGCCGGCAATGGTACCCGCGCTGGATTCACATACGTCAGGCTGGAACAATTGGACTTCCACCACTACGGAGCAGTAATCTGCGTTTCCGTTGTTGTCGATGGCGTATACCCGTACCGGTACTTCTCCACTGAGGAAGTCGGCACAATCGAAGTCGAGACCAAGGTCGCCAACTGCCGGGGCAAAGCCATCTTCCGTGGCGGTTGCCTCCCGGTAGATGCTGTACTGGTCAATCACGTTTCCGAAGCAGTCTTCGACCTCAGAGGCCACGAAGTCCGTCGCCCAGATGGCCGCCATTCCACCACCCTCGCCGTCGGGCATCAGGGTTACGGTCAGCGTCTGAACACAGATCGGAGTCGGTGCCTTATCCGCGGTTACGCAGAAGGCAATCACCTGAACGTCGAAGTTACCACAACCATCGGCGGCGTTCACCCGCAGGGCGTGGTCGCCAACGGGGATACCGGAGAGGCTGACGGTGTAGAGGCTGTCTCCACTCAGGCTGAACTCCGCGTCCGTGAGGAAGCGGCTCCGTTCAAATTCAGTGGCCACACCGGCGTAGTCGGCGTCCAGTTCAACGGTGACGGAGATATCCGAGCACTCGTCGAAGGCGACGAAGTCCAGGGTGACGTCCGCCACACAGTTATCACCGGTTCCGGCGAAGCATTCCGCCACGTCATCCGCCAGGATAACGGGTTCTACTTCGTCGTAAATCTTGATGAACTGTACGTAGCGGAAGAAGCCGCGGCTGTCATCCTGTGCGTAAGGGTTGCTGTCGATGTTGTCGTCACCGTTGTCATCATCATCACCGTCCAGATCATCTCCGTTGTCGAGGAGGATGTCATTCTGCGGTGCTCCGGCGTTGTACTCCCGATCGCTGAACTTGCTCAACCAGGCGATATCATCGCTGGTCGTGCCCTCGTCAGCACCCGGACGTACGTGGAGGTACATCAGCTCAGATGCGGGATCACGATCACCCTCGCGGTCGCGGGGGATGAGGTAAGCCTGACCGATGCTGTTGTACTCACACCAGTTGATGATGTCATAGGTTACTTCCAGCTTGAAGCATTCGTCGCTGGCCGTCTCCTGCGTACGGAAAGTATCTACGCTGGTGTTGATGGTAATCAGATCACAAGCATAGTCATCGAACTCAATACCGTTGTATTCGGGAACGTCCGCACAGTCGCCTTCCTCGTCAAGCGGGAAGGTAATCGTGTAGTCAAACAATCCGATTACCCGGATACGCTGAACACAGGGTGCAGTATTCGTCAGGCCTTCTCCATCCGTGGCCGTAAAGGTCCGGGTGAATTGACCGACGCCACAGCTGTTGACGTCTCCGCTAATGGTCTGCTCAATCGTTCCACCACAGTTATCCACCAGGGTGGCCGCGCCAAAGGCTGCATCAAGCTCCTCGCTCGTGGCCTCACTCAGGTCGGCGGGCAGCTCAGCGTTGTAGTCGATACAGCTCATGTTGATGTCTGCCGGAGCAATACAGGTCGGAGCGATCTTGTCCTCCACCAGCACGTCGAGCCAGCAGAAGTTGACGTTTCCACTACCATCTTCTACCCGCAGGCCAATCAGCACGGTGCCAATGTCCGCACAGGTAAGAATGACTTCCTCTCCGTAAACCGCACCGGGCAGGAGTTCGTAGGTGCCGTTCTCGAGCTGGCGTACCCGGCCGATTTGCAGCGTTACGTCTCCACAATCATCGTAGCTACCGGCGTCAATGTCTTCCGGCACGAGGCGGGCGAAGCCTTCGCTAGGCCCACCACTTTCGTTGGCGGAAGTCAGGCTGACGTTCAGCGCATCCTCGCAGATTGCAATGGGCTCGGTACGATCCTCGACGATAAAGTCGACATCGGTAAAGCCAGCGTTGCCGCAAACGTCCGTGTAACTGTACCGGATAATGTGTGCACCCGCAGGGATCAGGGTTGAAATTTCCGGATTCTCGTCGTCGAGGTTCAGGAAGAAGGTACCGATGGGGGCACCGTCCAGGTCACCTCCAGGATAGATGTCCGCTTTCAGTTGAATGGTCGCAGAACAGTTATCCGTCAGCTGAATGGATGGATCATCCAAACGGATGTAGGCTCCACAATCCTCACCCGAGTTGGTGCTGAAGACCAGTGGCCCTTCATCAATCACTCCATCAAAGTCATTATCCTGCGTAGGACCGGTGAAGGAAGGAGCTTCCGTATCACCAACTTTAATTGTCTGAGTGTAGATGATGGGGTCAGCATCGGGGTCACACCAGTCAAATACGCGGTACGTCCGGACGAACTTGAAGGAGTTCGGACAGGTCTGTACCCGTGGTCCATCCTCGTAGCTCAGGGCAATGTTGCAGTAGCTACCGTTTCCGGGAACGTCGTACATACCCAGTGCCGTCATCACGAAGGGTTCGCCACCCAGTGAGGGTACCGGATTGCCGTTGGGCAGGGTTTCAAAGCTATCACTACAGCTGAAGTTCAGCGTTTCTTCCGTCGGAATGGTTACGTCATCCAGCGTCGGAGGACGAACCGTGATCTGCTGAACACAAGAGGCAGAGTTACCACTGGCGTCCGTTACGGTGAAGGTCCGCAGAATGGTCTGCTCACGACACTGAGGATCGGAATTGGGGATCAACAGGTCACTCAGCTGAATCACCAGGTCCTCGTAGGGCGTACAGTTGTCTTCCACTACGGGGATTCCGGTGAAGTTCAGGAAGTCCGGCATATCGTCGGCCTCAAAGATGAGTACCTGCTCCTGGAAGATCTGATCGATGTCGGTACAGATGAAGTCTTTGTCGCCAAAGCCATCCGCGTCGTCGGCACAGTCAATTTCAGGACGCTTCTTGTCTTCGATGAGGATTTGTCCCCAACAAGAGTTGTCACACTGAGGATCGACCAGGCTCACGAACAGCGTCTGGTTCACCTGATCGTTGGTCACGATCGTGGTCGGGTTCCCCATTTCGTCACGCAGCGTATCTCCACTGGTCGTGAGCAGTACAACCTCCAGCGAGTTAGCGCAGGTCAGGAAGCCTTCCATGATCATGTCGGGCGTAATCTCCGCCTGGCAATCTTCGCCGAGGGAAATATTCTGGAATCCGGTACAGGACAGGTTCTGAATATCGAAGATGTCAATCGTGATGGTCGCCACCATTTCCGGACAGTCGTTGACCGCGGCAATGGTGTAGTCGATGGTGTAATCCATGGAGCGATCAAGCGTACCGGGAATGATTACATTCTCGGGGTCGAAGTCGTCGCTACCCAGCTCGTTACCGTCAACGTCCACGATGGTGATGGGGTTACCATCCTCGTCCATGAAGGTCAGCACTCCTTCGCTGAAGGTTCCTCCGATGTTCGGACGACCGGCCAGCGATTCGAACAGATTGATGACCACCGTAGCTTCATCACAGCCAAGACATACGGTAATGGTATTATCCACTCCGGGGTCCTGGTAGCATTCTACGGTGACGATGGCGATATCCGAATCGTCTTCGTCTTCACCGTTCTGGCCGTCGCCGTTGATCTCATCATCGACTTCGTTGCCGTCTTCGTCATCGTTGTCGCTGTCGTTGTCGGGCGTAGAATCAATGTCATCGTGAGACTCGCCCTCATCGTCAGTGGCCGAAACGATCTCGGCCTGGTTAACCAGCACCTGACCGGACTCTACTCCGTCGGGGTTAACGTCATCCGGACCAACTTCTCCCAGTGCATAATCCGGGAACATGGGCGGAGCTACCGTCAGGGTAATCGTAACCGTGGTCGACTGACCGGGCAGCAATCCGCCTTCCGGCAGGGTGCCTTCCGCTACGGATAGCGTATCGGAAGCCGTTCCGTCGCCGTTGTCCGTCCAGTTGGGGTTCAGTTCGGGGTCGAAGAGGAATCCGTCGGGGATGTAATCCACCAGTGCGATATTATCCGCGGGGATGGCTCCCTGGTTGAATACCGTAATGGTGAAGGTAATTTCCTCCCCGGTCTCCACTACGTTGGGCTCACCGTCGGCAAGTCCTTTCTGCAGTGCGAGGTCGAATCCACCCACGAAGATGGAAGCAGGGTCATGGTTATCCTCGTCTTCGCCGGCAAGTCCGTCACCCTGGATTTCGTTGTCCTCGAAGAATTCATCGTTGTAGGGATCTTCATCCATGGGGGAATCAACATCCTCTACTTCGTCACCATTCTCGTCCGTGGCGTCACTGATCTCAGCCAGGTTGGTCAGCTGCATTACCGCTTCCATGGCGGGGTTGACCACCAGGGCGATGTCCACACTGACCGTCTCACCGGGAGCCAGGCCACCTTCGGGCAGTGCTCCGTTTTCAACCGAAAGGGTCGTTTGAACGAGCAGCGTATCCGGACCAATGGTCCCCGTTTGCATCCAACCGGCGGCATCATTTACCGGGATGGTCGGATCCCACATGAATCCGTCCACCTGATTGGTCACGTAGTCAGACACCAGGATGTTATCGGCCGCGATCATACCCTGATTCAGGATATTGATCGTGAAGTAGACCGTGTCGCCCGCCTCGACGTTTACGGACTGTCCTTCGGCCAGCTCCTTGATCAAGGCAAGGTCGAAGGCCTCAATGACTACCGTAGCCACGTCGTGGTCATCGTCGTCTTCGCCAGGATTGTCTCCGTTACCGTTGACTTCGTTATCCTGCGTCAGGGTATCGTCGTCGGGGTCCTGGTCGTATTCAGAATCTACGTCCTCCTGTGCGTCGCCCGTGTCGTCGGTCGCATCGCTGATCTCCGCAAAGTTGTCGATCACCGTACCGGCCGGTAGCGGGTTGTCAATCGTCAGGAAGAGGCTTACCTGTACGGAAGCCTGGGGGGCCAGCGGCGCATCCAGTTCATCCCCAACCTCAATGGTCCGGGTGATCAGTCCACCGTTGTCTGTCCAGTCCTCGTTTCCGTCGATGCCTCCTTCGAAGAACATGTTCTCGGGTAGGTAGTCCGTGACTTCAATGTTGTCCGCGGCGATGTCTCCCTGGTTGAGAATGGTGATTACGTATTCAATCGTGTCACCGGGTTCCACGGCCATATCCTGATCGGGGCCAAGCTCCTTAATCAGGGCCAGGTCGAAGGTTGCCGTCGTGATGACCGCCACGTCGTGGTCGTCATCATCTTCTCCGGGGATGTCGCCGTCACCGCCCGTTTCGTTGTCGTCCGTCAGGTCGTCATCGTCGGGGTTGTCGTCGAATTCGGAGTCATCGTCGTCCTGCTCGTCACCGTTTTCGTCGGTAGCATCGCTGATTTCCGCGAAGTTCGCTACGTCGATACCGGCTTCCAGCGGATTGTTGAGGGTCAGGTAGATGTCTACCGTGACGGACTCATCGGGCTGCAGGCCACCGTCAATCGTCAACGTCGTCGTGGCGATGCCGTTCGATTCCGTCCATCCGATCGTGGCGTTGTCCGTAACTCCATTACCCGCTCCGGCCTCGAAGGTCATATTCGCCGGGATGTAGTCACTGATGACAATGTTGTCCGCAGGAATGTCACCCTGGTTGAATACCGTGATTGTGTACGCCACGGTGTCTCCTGGAGCGACAACGGCACTCTGTCCGTCCGCCAGCTCCTTGATCAGGGCCAGGTCGAAGGGCAGGATTTCGACCGTAGCAATGTCGTGGTCATCCTCGTCTTCGCCCTGGTTTCCATTGCCGCTTACGTCATTATCATCGTTCAGCGTGTCGTCGTTGTCCTCATCGGGAGTCGAGTCGATATCATTCTGAGGATCACCGTTCTCGTCCGTGGCACCTGCGATTTCCGCAAAGTTATCGACCGTCGCACCGGCCGGTAGCGGATTATCGAGCGTCAGGAAGATGCTCACCTCGATTTCCTCACTCGGCTCCAGCGGATCGGGAAGACCACCGTTGGCTACGCTCAGGGTGCGCATCGGGTTGCCGTCACCGTTCAGTGACCATCCGGCATCATCGTTACCCATAATACCACCTTCGTAGTAAAGGCTGCCGTCAGCGGGGAGGTAGTCCACCAATTCAATGTTATCGGCCGCAATCATACCCTGGTTGATCACCCGGATGCGATAGTGGATGGTATCACCGGGGCGTACTTCCGCGGGCTGGTCGTCGGCCAGTACCTTGATCAACGCAAGGTCAAAGCCTTCGATCGTGATGCTGGCGATATCGTGATCGTCATCATCTTCTCCGGGGATGTTGCCGTTACCGTTAACTTCATTGTCGGCGGTCAGGTCATCGTCATCGGGATCCTGGTCGTACTCAGAGTCGATGTCACCCTGATCGGCTCCCGTGATGTCGGTTGCCCCGCTGATTTCAGCGAAGTTATCGATCACCGTGCCGGGAGGCAGGAGTGGGCTATCGAGCGTCAGGAAGAGATCAATCGTAATTGATTCATTTGGCGGCAAGCCACCGTCGATCACCAGCGTGTTGGTCGCCAGACCGTTGCTGGCCGTCCAGCCCAGAGTGGCATTATCCGTCACGCCATCACCGGCCCCCATTTCGAAGGTCATGTTTTCGGGGATGTAATCGGTAACCTCAATGTTGTTGGCCGTCATGCCGCCCTGGTTAATCACCGTAATGGTGTACCGAATCGTGTCACCGGGTTCCACGGTAGCGGACTGGCCATCCGCCAGTTCCTTGATCAGGGCAAGATCGAAGGGAGCGACCACCACATCTTCGGGGTCAGCGTCGTCTTCGTCACTCACCGGATCGCTATCGCCAACCGTACCCGTACCGTTGCCGTCATTGACGTCATCGGCGGCGCTGTTCACCTGGCCACCGGCATCGTTGGTCGCGTCATCATCGGGGGTAGAGTCGATGTCCTCGACTTCTCCGCCTTCACTGTCCGTAGCGTCACTAATTTCCGCTACGTTGATCAGTTGGGTGTTACTCTGCACACCACCGTCTACCGTCAGCACGATGTCGATCGTGGTACTTGCTCCGGCCGCGAGGACACCATCCAGGGTGATCACCGCATTATCGCCGGAGGCACTCCAGCCCGCAGCGGCATTGTCCGCCTGGTTTTCATCGAAAGTGAAGCCATCGGGCACGTAGTCGGTAATCTCGATGTTCGCAGCATCCACCATTCCCTGGTTGAATACCGTGATGGTAAAGGTTACCTCGTCACCGGGCTCAACGATGCCATCTTCGCCTTCACCGAGTTCCTTGATCAGGGCCAGGTCAAAGGCACCGATGGAAATCAGGGCAGGGTCAGCATCGTCTTCGTCGGTATTCTCTTCGGTATCACCGGGCTCGCCGCTTCCGTCGCCGGTCGTGGCGTCATCAGATGGCGTTCCTACGGCGCCACCGGCGTCGTTGGTGTCGTCAGTATCGGGCGTAGAGTCGATATCCTCAACTTCACCGTCCACACTGTCGGTAGCGTCGCTGATCTCCGCAACGTTGACGAGGTCTTCACCATCCGTTCCGGGGTCCACCGTCAGGAGGATAGTCAGGGTGGTGCTGCCGCCAGGTGCCAGGGTCCCGGGGACTACAGCCGTGGCCGTACCGTCTCCATTATCCGTCCAGATCGACAGGTCATTGTTGGCGCTGAAGCTCAGTCCCGTGGGGATGTAATCCGTCACCTCAATATTGGCAGCAGTAACCATTCCCTGGTTTTCCACCGTGATGGTGAAGGAAACTTCATCACCGGGCATGACCACTGCCTCCTGACCGTCGCTGAGTGTCTTGACTAAGGCAAGGTCAAACTCACCGATGGAAATCAGGGCGGGGTCAGCGTCGTCTTCGTCCGTGTTCTCTTCGGTATCACCGGGCTCACCGCTACCGTCACCGGTAGAAGCGTCATCCGATGGGGTACCTACGGCGCCACCGGCGTCATTCGTGTCGTCAGTATCGGGCGTAGAGTCGACGTCCTCAACTGCTCCACCTTCACTATCGGTGGCCGCACTGATTTCCGCAACGTTGACCAGGTCTTCACCATCCGTGCCGGGATCAACCGTCAGAAGGATGGTAATCGTGGTACTTTCTCCGGCAACCAGAATACCCGGCAGGGAGGCCGTAGCGGTTCCGTCACCGTTATCGGTCCAGAGTGCCGCGTCGTTGTTGGCGCTGAAACTCAGGCCATCGGGAATGTAATCCGTCACCTCAATATTGGCAGCATCCACCATTCCCTGGTTTTCTACCGTAATGGTGAACGACACTTCATCGCCGGGTTCAACGACCGGATCCTGACCGTCACTGAGCGTTTTAATCAGTGCCAGGTCAAAGGTATTCACGCGGATCAACGCGGGGTCAGCGTCATCCTCGTCGGTATTTTCCTCAGTATCACCGGGTTCTCCGCTTCCGTCACCCGTCGTCGCGTCGTCGGAGGGCGTTTCGGGTTCACCACCGGCGTCGTTGTTGGGGTCGTCGTCCATGTCAGAATCAAAGTCCTCGATGGGCGTTCCGGTACCGTCGTTAGATGCGCTAATCTCCGCAACGTTGACCAGCTCTTCTCCGTCGGTTCCCGGATCCACCGTCAGCACAATGTCAACCGTAGTGGTTTCTCCGGGCTCCAGTGGGCCGGCGAGCGTAATGACGGCATTATCACCGTCCGCACTCCAACCGGCAGCATCGTTATCTGCCTGGTTTTCGTCGAAGCTCAGGCCGTTGGGCACGTAGTCCGTGATTTCAATGTCCGTAGCCGTCACCATACCCTGGTTCTCCACCGTGATGGTGAAGGTTACCTCGTCGCCGGGCATCACCATGCCGTCGGCGGGGTTCGTGACCACTTTGGTCAGCGCCAGGTCGAAGGGTGCTACGACCACGTCTTCGGGGTCAGCATCATCTTCGTCGCTTACCGGATCACTGTCGCCAACCGCACCGGTTCCGTTACCGTCATTGACGTCATCGGCACCGCTGTTCACCTGGCCACCGGCATCGTTGTTCGCGTCATCATCGGGGGTAGAGTCGATGTCTTCAACGGCACCACCTTCACTGTCCGTAGCGTCGCTAATCTCCGCTACGTTCACCAATTGGGTGTTCGCAGAAAGACCACCGTCTACCGTCAACACGATGTCAACCGTAGTACTTTCTCCGGCCGCCAGCACACCATCAAGGGTAATTACGGCATTATCGCCGGATGCACTCCAACCGGCCGCGTCATTGTCGGCCTGGTTTTCGTCGAAGGTGAAACCATCGGGCACGTAGTCCGTGATCTCGATGTTGGCCGCATCCACCATACCCTGGTTAAATACCGTGATGGTGAAGGTTACTTCGTCTCCGGGCATGACCACTTGGCTCTGGCCATCGGCCAGTTCCTTGATCAAGGCAAGGTCAAACGGATTCACCCGAATCAGGGCGGGGTCAGCGTTGTCTTCGTCCGTATTGGCGTCCGTGTCGCCGGGAGCACCGGTGCCGTCACCACTGGTGACGTCATCGGAAGGCGTTCCCGCAGCACCACCGGCATCATTGTCCGGATCGTCGTCCATCGGAGAGTCAAGATCCGTTGCGGGCGTACCCGTACCATCGTTTGCCGCACTGATCTCGGCAACGTTGATCAACTCTTCGTTGTCCGTACCGGCATCCACCGTCAGCACGATGTCGACCGTAGTACTTTCTCCGGGCTCCAGTGGGCCGGCGAGCGTAATGACGGCATTATCACCGTCTGCACTCCAACCGGCAGCATCGTTATCTGCCTGGTTTTCGTCAAAGCTCAGGCCGTTGGGCACGTAGTCCGTGATTTCAATGTCCGTAGCCGTCACCATACCCTGGTTCTCCACCGTGATGGTGAAGGTTACCTCGTCGCCTGGCATCACCATGCCGTCGGCGGGGTCCGTGACCACTTTGGTCAGCGCAAGGTCGAAGGGTGCTACGACCACGTCTTCGGGGTCAGCATCATCTTCGTCGCTTACCGGGTCGCTGTCGCCAACCGCACCGGTTCCGTTACCGTCATTGACGTCATCGGCACCACTGTTCACCTGGCCACCGGCATCGTTGTTCGCGTCATCATCGGGGGTAGAGTCGATGTCTTCAACGGCACCACCTTCACTGTCCGTAGCGTCGCTAATCTCCGCTACGTTCACCAATTGGGTGTTTGCCGTGAGTCCACCATCCACCGTCAGCACGATGTCGACCGTAGTACTTTCTCCGGCCGCCAGCACACCATCAAGGGTGATTACGGCATTATCGCCGGATGCACTCCAACCGGCCGCGTCATTGTCGGCCTGGTTTTCGTCGAAGGTGAAACCATCGGGCACGTAGTCCGTGATCTCGATGTTAGCTGCATCCACCATACCCTGGTTAAATACCGTGATGGTAAAGGTTACTTCCTCTCCGGGCATCACCACTCCGCTCTGGCCATCGGCCAGTTCCTTGATCAAGGCAAGGTCAAACGGATTCACCCGAATCAGAGCGGGGTCGGCATCGTCTTCGTCCGTATTGGGATCGGTATCACCGGGAGCGCCGGTTCCGTCACCACTCGTGACGTCATCGGATGGGGTGCCAACGGCACCACCAGCGTCGTTACCGGCGTCGGTGTCCGGCGTAGAGTCGATGTCTTCCACCGCACCGTCTTCGCTGTCCGTAGCCGCACTAATCTCCGCTACGTTGATCAGTTCTTCTCCGTCCGTGCCGGCATCAACTGTCAGCAAAATCGTCAGCGTTGTGCTTTCACCCGGAGCCAGTTCGCCGGCGATCGAGGCCGTAGCCGTACCATCACCATTGTCCGTCCAGATCGCACCGTCGTTATTGGCGCTGAAGCTCAGGCCCGTGGGAATGTAGTCGGTCACTTCGATGTTGTCGGCCGTGACTTCACCCTGGTTCTCCACCGTGATCGTGAAGGACACTTCATCCCCCGGCATGACCATAAGCTCCTGACCGGGGCTTAGCGTTTTAATCAACGCAAGGTCGAACTCGCCAATGGAAATCAGCGCGGGGTCCGCGTCATCTTCATCCGTATTCTCTTCAACATCACCGGGAGCGCCACTGCCGTCACCGGTCGTGGCATCGTCGGAAGGCGTACCCACCGCACCACCGGCGTCGTTACCGTCGTCGGTATCCGGGGTGGAGTCGATGTCTTCCACCGCGCCGTCTTCGCTGTCCGTGGCGGCACTAATCTCCGCTACGTTCACCAGGTCTTCACCGTCCGTGCCGGCATCCACCGTCACCAGAATGGTAATCGTGGTGCTTGCACCCGGCGCCAGCTCACCGTCAATGGCGAAGGTAGCCGTACCGTCACCGTTGTCCGTCCAGCCCGTAGCGTTCGCACTCAGGCTCAGGCCCGTCGGCAGGTAGTCCGTTACTTCGATGTTGTCGGCCGTGACTTCACCCTGGTTCTCCACCGTAATCGTGAACGAGACTTCAT
>NZ_SNAQ03000013.1:0-73257 GCF_004375085.3 Lewinella sp. W8 | reverse complement strand
AAGGCGTACCTACGGCACCACCAGCGTCGTTACCGTCATCGGTGTCCGGCGTAGAGTCGATGTCTTCCACCGCACCGCCTTCGCTGTCCGTAGCCGCACTGATCTCGGCTACGTTCACCAGGTCTTCACCGTCCGTGCCGGCGTCTACCGTCAGCAGGATCGTCAGCGTCGTGCTTTCTCCGGATGCCAGTTCGCCGGCGATCGCGGCCGTAGCCGTACCGTCACCATTGTCCGTCCAGATCGCACCATCGTTGTTGGCGCTGAAGCTCAGTCCCGTGGGGATGTAATCGGTTACCTCAATGTTGGCGGCCGTAACCATACCCTGGTTCGTCACCGTAATCGTGAACGAAACCTCATCGCCCGGCTCAACGACCGGCTCCTGACCAGCACTCAACACTTTGGTCAGTGCCAGGTCGAAGGGATTTACCCGAATCAGGGCAGGGTCAGCATCATCTTCGTCCGTGTTGGGATCCGTGTCGCCGGGAGCACCGCTACCGTCACCACTGGTGACGTCATCAGAAGGCGTACCCGGTCCACCACCCGCATCATTCGTGCCGTCGGCATCCGGAGTAGAGTCAATATCCGTGGGCGTACCACCGGCATCATCCTCGGCCGAAGAAATTTCCGCAAGGTTGGTAATCACGTCACCGTCCGTACCGCCATTTACCGTAAAGACGATGTCGATCGTCGTGCTTTGGCCAGCGTCCAGGTCAGCAATCGTGGCGGAGGCCGTGGCTCCGTTGTCGGTCCAGCCCAGGCCATTGCTGGCCGCATTGTAGGTCAGTCCAGCGGGGATGTAGTCGGTGATGACCACGTTCTGGGCGTCCACCATCCCCTGGTTCTCTACCGTGATGGTGAAGGTTACCACGTCGCCCGGCATAACCATGCCATTGGCGGGATTGCTGACCACCTTGGTCAACGCAAGGTCGAAGGGAGCAACCATGATCTGCGCAGGGTCGGCGTCGTCTTCGTCCGTATTTTCTTCCGTATCGCCGGGAGCACCAGTACCGTTTCCGGTAGTAGCGTCATCAGAAGGCGTACCCGGTTCACCACCCGCATCATTCGTGCCGTCAGTGTCCGGAGTAGAGTCAATATCCGTGGGCGTACCACCGGCATCATCCTCGGCCGAAGAAATCTCCGCCAGGTTGGTGATCACGTCACCATCCGTGCCACCGTTCACCGTAAAGACGATGTCGATCGTCGTGCTTTGGCCAGCGTCCAGATCAGCAATCGTGGCAGAGGCCGTGGCTCCGTTGTCGGTCCAGCCCAGGCCGTTGCTGGCCGTATTGTAGGTCAGTCCAGCGGGGATGTAGTCGGTGATGACCACGTTTTGGGCATCCACCATTCCCTGGTTCTCTACCGTGATGGTAAAGGTTACCGCATCGCCGGGCATGACTACGCCATCGGCCGGCATGCTGACCACCTTGGTCAACGCCAGGTCGAAGGGAGCAACCATGATCTGCGCAGGGTCGGCGTCGTCTTCGTCCGTATTCTCTTCCGTATCGCCGGGAGCACCAGTACCGTTTCCGGTAGTTGCGTCATCAGAAGGCGTACCCGGTTCACCACCCGCATCATTCGTGCCATCAGTGTCCGGGGTAGAGTCAATGTCCGTGGGCGTACCGCCAGCATCATCTTCGGCAGAAGAAATTTCCGCCAGGTTGGTGATCACGTCACCATCCGTACCGCCATTTACCGTAAAGACGATGTCGATCGTCGTGCTTTGGCCAGCGTCCAGGTCAGCAATCGTGGCGGAGGCCGTGGCTCCGTTGTCGGTCCAGCCCAGGCCATTGCTGGCCGCATTGTAGGTCAGTCCAGCGGGGATGTAGTCGGTGATGACCACGTTCTGGGCATCCACCATTCCCTGGTTTTCCACCGTGATGGTGAAGGTTACCGCATCGCCGGGCATGACTACGCCATCGGCCGGCATGCTGACCACCTTAGTCAACGCCAGGTCGAAGGGAGCAACCATGATCTGCGCAGGGTCGGCGTCATCTTCGTCCGTATTTGGATCGGTATCGCCGGGAGCACCGCTACCGTCACCGCTGGTGACGTCATCGGAGCCCGTTTCTGGCTCACCACCCGCATCATTCGTGCCATCAGTGTCCGGGGTAGAGTCAATGTCCGTGGGCGTACCGCCAGCATCATCTTCGGCAGAAGAAATTTCCGCCAAGTTGGTAATCACGTCACCATCCGTACCGCCATTAACCGTAAAGACGATGTCGATCGTCGTGCTTTGGCCGGCGTCCAGATCAGCAATCGTGGCGGAGGCCGTGGCTCCGTTGTCGGTCCAACCCAGGCCGTTGCTGGCCGCATTGTAGGTCAGTCCAGCGGGGATGTAGTCGGTGATGACCACGTTCTGGGCGTCCACCATTCCCTGGTTCTCTACCGTGATGGTGAAGGTTACCGCATCACCGGGCATGACTACGCCATCGGCCGGCATGCTGACCACCTTGGTCAACGCCAGGTCAAAGGGAGCAACCATAATCTGCGCAGGGTCGGCGTCGTCTTCGTCCGTATTTGGATCGGTATCGCCGGGAGCACCGCTACCGTCACCGCTGGTTACGTCATCGGACCCCGTTTCTGGCTCACCACCCGCATCATTCGTGCCATCAGTGTCCGGGGTAGAGTCAATGTCCGTGGGCGTACCGCCGGCATTGTCCTCAGCCGAAGAAATTTCCGCCAGGTTGGTAATCACGTCACCATCCGTACCGCCATTTACCGTAAAGACGATGTCGATCGTCGTGCTTTGGCCGGCGTCCAGATCAGCAATCGTGGCGGAGGCCGTGGCTCCGTTGTCGGTCCAGCCCAGACCATTACTGGCCGCATTGTAGGTCAGTCCAGCGGGGATGTAGTCCGTGATGACCACGTTTTCGGCGTCCACCATTCCCTGGTTCTCTACCGTGATGGTGAAGGTTACCGCATCGCCGGGCATAACTACACCATCGGCCGGCATGCTGACCACCTTAGTCAGGGCAAGGTCAAACGAAGCTACCGTAATCTGCGCCGGGTCGGCGTCGTCTTCGTCCGTATTCTCTTCCGTATCGCCAGGAGCACCAGTACCGTTTCCGGTAGTAGCGTCATCAGAAGGCGTCCCCGCCTCCCCGCCAGCGTCATTCGTGCTGTCGGCATCGGGGGTTGAATCGACGTCCGTAGGTGTTCCTCCCAGATCGTCCTGAGCGGAGGAAATTTCGGCCACGTTAGTGATCACGTCACCGTCCGTGCCGCCATTTACCGTAAAGACAATGTCGATCGTCGTGCTTTGGCCGGCGTCCAGATCAGCAATCGTAGCGGAAGCCGTGGCTCCGTTGTCGGTCCAGCCCAGGCCATTGCTGGCAACGTTGTAGGTCAGTCCAGCGGGGATATAGTCGGTGATGACCACGTTTTGGGCATCTACCATTCCCTGGTTCTCTACCGTGATGGTGAAGGTTACCGCATCACCGGGCATGACTACGCCATTGGCGGGAGCACTCAATACTTTAGTCAGGGCGAGGTCAAAGGGATTGACCATAATCTGGGCGGGGTCGGCGTCGTCTTCGTCCGTCCCTTCCTGTCCATCACCGGGAGCTCCACTACCGTTACCCGTGGTGGCGTTGTCGGCAGCCGTTCCCGGTTCACCACCCGCATCATTTGTGCTGTCGGCATCGGGTGTGGAGTCAACGTCCGTGGGTGTTCCTCCCTGATCGTCCTGAGCAGAGGAAATTTCGGCCACGTTAGTGATCACGTCACCATCCGTACCGGCATTCACCGTAAAGACAATGTCAATCGTTGTGCTTTGACCAGCGTCCAGATCTGCAATGGTGGCCGTAGCCGTGGCTCCGTTATCGGTCCAGCCCAGACCATTGCTGGCCACGTTGTAGGTCAGTCCAGCGGGGATGTAGTCAGTGATGACAACATTCTGAGCATCCACCATTCCCTGGTTCTCCACCGTGATGGTAAAGGTCACCGCATCGCCGGGCATCACCATGCCGGAGGCCGGAGCAGCAACCACCTTAGTCAGCGCAAGGTCGAAGGGATTGACCATGATTTGCGCGGGGTCGGCGTCATCTTCGTCCGTGTTAGGATCAGTATCGCCGGGAGCACCAGTGCCGTCACCGCTGGTGACGTCGTCGGAGCCCGTATTCGGAGCACCGCCCGCATCGTTGGTGGAATCGGCGTCGGGGGTTGAATCAACGTCCGGCAGCGGATTGCCACTCGGACCCGAGGCGTCAGAAATTTCCGCCAGGTTGACAATCACGTCACCATCCGTACCACCGTCAACGGTGAACACAATATCAATGGTGGTGCTTTCGCCAACGTCCAGATTATCGATGGTGGTTGAAGCCGTAGCCCCGTTGTCGGTCCAACCCAGACCGTTGCTGGCTACATTGTAAGACAGGCCAGCGGGGATATAATCGGTAATGACGACATCCGTAGCGTCCACCATTCCCTGGTTTTCCACGGTAATGGTAAAGGTTACCGCATCGCCGGGCATCACCATGCCGGTGGCCGGAGCAGAAACCACTTTAGTCAGCGCAAGGTCGAAGATGGGAACAAAGCCAAAATCAACGGTCATGTCGCCGTTGGCGTCGTCATTGCTCATTCCGCCTTCCGGATAAGCTACGTTATCGTCCTGGTCGCCCGCCTGACCGTCTTCATCTCCGTCACCGTCATTGGGTTCATCCCCTTCGGAGAGGGTGATGACTCCGCTGGTCGTGCGGTCACCGGAGGTGGTTTGCATTCCGTTATCGTTGTCATCCGTTCCGGCAGTAGCTCCCGTGGAGGACGTGGGAAAATCGTTGGGGGCCGTAGGAATAGACACCACGTAATCTCCGACAGGAAGTCCGCCGAAGTAGTAATCGCCGTTGGGGCCGGTGGTCGTAGTAGCGATCGGATCGTCTACCCCGGGCGTATCACCGGCAGCATAAAGCTCAACCGTAACTCCGGGAATACCGGTTTCTCCATCACCCGGCTCATATACACCATCATCATCCAGGTCCACAAATACCGTAGAGCCCAGGCTGAAACAATTAACGTCGATGGTGATGGGCGGTGACGTATTACACACTGTGTAACAGGCATTCGCCAATGGCCCCATGCCATTCAGGCCGTCTAATACGGGCTGGAAGGACTCCCCGGGAATCAGGAAGTTGGCCACATCTTCATCATCGCGGAAGTTGACGGCGTAGACCTGGTAGGTGTCGCTGGGAAGCCCGGTGAAAAGCCCCGTAAGGTTAGATTGTACGATGACACCATTCCGCACCAGAACGTACATCTGTACCTGACCACTGGTGCCGCCCGCCATGAAGGTTCCGGGCTGAGACTGGGCCAATATCGCTCCGGAGGGGACCGATGGATCATCCGTAAAGTTGCAGAAGTGCCCGGAAGCCTGACCACCGTCATTTACACCACACAATACTTCTGGGACTTCAATTGTTGCCGTCAACATTGGGTCACCAGTATCTTCAACTGACACTACCTGTACTGCTCCCCCTACACCGGAGTGGGCAAAGGGGCCGAAAACTAGCGGTGTGCCCATCCAGATTAGGGAAACCCCATTAACGGTTACTTCAAAATCGCCAACTGCCGGCGTCGGACTCATAATGTCCGTAACTTCAATGTAATACTGATTCTCGGCAGCCTGATCTCCATTTTCATCCGCACAGCTAGCCGCCGCCTCAATCACAATGGGTGGTACGCCACTACAATTAATGGCAGGTGTAGAGATCGATACATCCGTAAAACAATTATCAGAACCACTGAAAATTCGCAGGAAGTACTGAGCATCATGTTCTAAGCCCGCAAAGTTTACGGCTCCGCCCATTACCATCATCAAGTCAGCTGCGGCAGCGGCGGCATCATACCCAGATCCATCATACATCGCAGCACCAGCAGAGCTAATACCCACAACATTTCCGTTCATGATACTACCAAGGGTAATCGAGGCATCATCGTTAGGAAGCATTCCATCACAGGTGCCTTCACTAGCAGTGGGTACAGCAGTTGGTGGTGCCGTTGTACAAATTTCAACGTCAATCTGGAACATTCCACACTGCTGATTCCCCATCGCGGGAGTTGTTTTTTCCAATCGATAGGTAGCACATCCGACACCAGAGACCGTTACGGATAAATCACACTGGACAAATTCAAAAACATTGTTGGCGTCTGAACCGGGTACTTCTGACCACATACCCTCACAAACGACACCATCTCCGCAAGAAAAAATTTCGTTTAGAGAATAATTCTCGTCTACCCCACTATAGCACACTGTTTCATTTAGGGTGGTACTGGCGACTGGGCAACACTCTTTGAGTTTACCAATGGCTTTCCCGGCAATACCATCAGTATTATTGCTGGGATCTCCACCGGTTGGACCTACTGCCGTAACGATGTTAGCTGGATTGAGATCTAGCGGGAATCTCGTTACACAATCATCCACCGTGGTAAAGTTGGAAGAGTATAAACAGTCACAGTCATCTGAATAGACCAGGCCAATGATACCATACCAACCATCTCCATCGGCCGCGTTATCTACGGGAGTTTGCGCCAGTACGGTTCCCGTACTACTAATTTTTGTGACCCGGCCAGGACCACCAAACGACTGGGAATTGACTACATAAATATCTCCACTTGGATCGGTCGTGATCCCCCTTACCTGATCTCTATTTTCAGTAAAAAAGGTGCCTGCACCAGCCGACAAAGTAGGCGTGATACAACTTCCCCCTTGAATTTCCGCTAAAGTGAAGTTGTAAATGTAGTCACCGTCATCGTTGTAGGAATAGGCCCAGAAAGTATCATCATTGTCTTTCCACAAGCCCCATCTGGTAGAAACCTGATTCCCCATATTATCTTCAAAACATGCAGCTCCAAGCGGGGTGTCAGAACAAATATCGTAGGACCTTATTTCAGTCCAATCCAGGGCAAAACCAGGACCAGTACCACCACCAACCTGATTGTAGACCAATACATTTCCTACGGCTGTAATATTGAAAGCCTGGGCCGGTAGACGGAACTCTGTTTCGGGCAAGAGCGTACCATCACAGCGCAACCTCCTAATGTCTGCGGTAGGATCGTCCCAATCCTCCGAAATGTACAGGAAGCCATTAACGTCTACTCCCAGGCCATGTGGGCTTGGCAGTTCACTAACTCCCCCCACTCCCGGGTACCAAGGCCCCGTAGGACTTATCTCCGTCAGGCTACCATCAGCGGCATCGACCGCAAATTTGTGTACCGATCCATCACCCCGCTCATTTACGTAAATGTATTCCGTACAGTCACAGGCTTGAGCATTAAGCCATCCAGAACTGGGCAAAATGATTATCAGGGAAATGGCCATTTTGATCATGAGGTCTTTAGAAAAACCATTAAAATGACGGGATAGAAATTGAAGCATAGTGCTTTCTTTTAGGTCGATCAGAGAGTATTTCATGAGTGTTGCAACTTGACAAAACGACGAGAGCCCCTTACCGAAGCGGTAAGCGGCACACAATAATTCACCAGCAGAGTGTCTGGAGGAACTAGGTCTAGTCATTTTTCACGAGAGAATAAAAACCAAAAAAACAAAGATGGATAATACGCTCAGGCAGGCTGTCCGAAGCAGACATCTTCCCGAAAGAAACTACTGACCACCAATGGATTAGGCGGCCTACTACCTTAGGTTGGAAACTTTAGGTCAATCTTTCAATGAGGACGAATACTACAAGTCAGATAGCCAAAACTATCTATCCATGACTCCATTAAAGAAGAGTCATCAGGCAACAAATATAGTTGAAGCCCGGAAAGAACGGTGAAGAATCCGGATTTTTTTTGCAAAAAGGCGTATGGTTCCATTGAGGGAGGACCTGGACCATCTTCATTCGCCTCCCGCAAATGGCCATTGATCGCCCTAAAAGTTGCCCTTAAAGCCGATTAAGGAGCTCGGCCAGGCTGGCATAAATGGGTTGAGCATCTTCCAGTACTGAGGTAATGGTTCGCCATTCGGCCAGCTCAATGTCCTCTTCTGCCTGGGGAATCAGTTTCTGATCGGGGGCCTCCATTCGGTACCAGTAAGTTGGTTTCAGCACCCGTTTCTCCTTGCGGTTACGGTAGGTGTGATAGGTGGTGGGGAGTTGCTCCAGGAGGCTGATGTCGCGCAGTCCGGTTTCCTCTTCCACTTCCCGAACGGCGGCCGCTTCGGGGGATTCTCCGGGATCGATTTTACCCTTCGGCAGGTCCCAGAAGCCCCGGCGAAAGATAAAGAGGGGGCGTTCAGCATCCCCGCTGCGGGTCACCACTCCTCCGGCGGCAGGCAACCACCGGAAGTGGCTCCGGAAGTCCGTCCAGAGGGCTTCAAGATCCGGCCCGACGATATCCACCGACGTTACTTTAGGGCTTCCCTTCTCCAGCATGTCCACGTAGTTGAGCAGCGTGCGGGGTTTTCCGATGTAGTGAGCGGTCAGATGGGTGGGTCCTTTCTGCTCGTTAGCGTCGGCGGTTGTTTCTCGTTGTGCGAGGAGGCGGAGGGGTCGGTCGTTGATGTAGATTACGTACATTTGCGCGGCAATTCAAGGCGTTGGACTGTTGGTCTGTTGGTCTGTTGGTTTTTTAGTTCGTTAGTCTGTTGGTCTTTTGGTCTGTTAGTCTGTTAGTCTGTTAGTCTGTTAGTCTGTTAGTCTGTTAGGGTTAACTGTTCACCGGGTTAAATAGTTACCGGGCCACTTAAGCAAACCTACCAACGCTTGATTGCTTAAAATTTTGACTCCACAATTATGGATACTGCTCGTCAGATAGCCCGCAGACTTCTCGAAGTCGGGGCCGTAAAGCTACAACCGGAAACTCCTTTCACCTGGGCGTCCGGTTTACGTTCGCCGATTTATTGCGACAACCGGGTGCTGCTCTCCTACCCCGAGATTCGCGGGGAGGTCGTGACGGCCTTTGAGCAACTGGCCGGAGGCATTGAGGGTATTGACGGGGTGGCCGGCGTGGCTACCGCCGGGATTCCCCACGGTGCGTTACTGGCGGACCGGCTGGGGCTGCCCTTCATCTACATTCGTTCAAAAGCCAAGGAGCACGGGCGGCAGAACCAGATCGAGGGCCGACTGGAGGCCGGGAAGCGCTACCTGGTGATCGAGGACCTCATCAGTACGGGCGGTTCTTCCCTGCGGGCCATTGACGCACTGCGGGAGGCCGGAGGATCGGTAGCCGCCGCCTTCGCGATCTTCAGCTACGAGTTCCCCGCGGCGCAACGCGCCTTCACGCAGGCGGACGTGCAGCTGCAAACGCTGAGCGGATACACCCAACTGTTGGAGGAAGCCGTAGCACAGGACTACATCTCCAGCGCAGCCGCTTCCACCCTCCAGGAATGGCGAAAAGACCCCCGCGCCTGGAGCGAGGCCTTTGAAAACCGGTAAATCCGTACCTTGCTCCCCGAATTATGCTTGCACCTGCGGCCCCTCGCCCAAATGCTGATTTGGAAAAGGCAAGAGGCAGCGGCAAGTAAATTCTCCATCACCTAGGCCATCGGGGCCGTGCGATGGTTAATGGCGCCCCCGGAATGAACTCTCCGCGGCTCAATTAATTATCCTCTCGGCTACCCAAACATTCCCCAAAGTTATCCCCCCTTATTCGTACAGGGAACAATTTCATTCATGGCTATTTTGACCAAGCACTCTGAAGAATTCCTCCACCGATACCTCAACAATGCTTCTCCGACGGGCTTTGAGTCCCCCGGGCAGCAACTGTGGTTGGAGTACCTGCGCCCCTACGTGGACGAAGTGGAGCTGGACAATTACGGAACCGCCTACGGCGTCATCAATCCCGGAAAAGACTACCGCGTGGTCATCGAAGGTCACGCCGACGAGATCAGCTGGTTTGTCCACTACATCGCCGATAACGGTTACATCTACGTGATCAGAAACGGCGGCAGCGACCACCAGATCGCTCCGTCCAAACGGGTTAACATCCACGGTGACAAGGGGGTAGTCCGCGGCGTCTTCGGCTGGCCGGCCATTCACACGCGCCGGGGCGACGAAGCCAAGCTGCAACCCCAAATCCACAACATTTTCATTGACGTCGGGGCGGAAAGCAAGGACGAGGTGCTGGAAATGGGTATCCACGTGGGCTCCGTGATTACGTATCCGGACGAGCTGGAGGTCATGAACGACCGCTACTACTGCGGACGGGCGCTGGACAACCGGATGGGAGGATTCTGCATCGCCGAAGTTGCCCGCCTGCTGCGGGAAAACAAGGTGGAACTCCCCTACTCGCTGTACATCGTCAATTCCGTGCAGGAAGAAGTCGGTCTGCGGGGCGCGGAGATGATCGCCGACCGAATTAAACCGCAGGTGGCCATCGTCACTGACGTTACCCACGATACCGGCACTCCGATGCTGAACAAGAAAAAGGTGGGCGACGTGAAGTCGGGCGCCGGTCCTACCGTGACCTACGCTCCGGCCGTGCACAATAAGTTGCTGCAACTCATCATCGATACGGCCGCCGAGAAGGAAATTGACATCCAGCGGGAGGCCAGCAGCCGGGCTACGGGCACCGATACGGACGCCTTTGCCTACTCCAACGGCGGCGTCCCCTCCGCCCTCATCAGTCTGCCGCTGCGCTACATGCACACTACGGTGGAGATGGCGCACAAAGACGACGTCGAGGGGGTTATCAAACTCATTTACGAAACCCTGCTGGCCATCGAGGATGGTATGGACTTCCGCTACTTCAAGGTGTAGTCCGCTGGTCCGGCGGAGTGTTTGCCCAAGACCGTGACCATGGCCATGCTGCGGAGATTTTATGAATGGGTATTCTACGGTCATCTGTGGATTGCCCTGGGCGCGGCGTCGCTGGGTTGGGTGTCCCAGGGAATGTTCTCCACCACTTCCCTACCCTGGTGGCTGGTTCCGCTCTTTCTTTTTCTGGCTACGCTGGGGGTGTACACCATGCACCGACTGCTGAGCTACCGGCGGGCGGAGCGGGCCAATCGATTCCGGCGCTACGGGATCGTCCATCGCCACCCGAAGGTAAGTGCCGCCATTGGCTGGTTGAGTTTGCTCGGTGCGGGGCTTTGCTGCTGCTGGTTTCCGCCCGTCAGCTGGCTCACCCTGATCCTGGCCGTACCCTTTACCTTTTTCTACCTCATCCCGATCTGGCCGGGGGGCAAACGGCTCCGCGATTATTCCTACCTGAAAGTGGTATGGGTGGCCATGAGCTGGACCCTGATGACGGCGATTTTTCCGATGGTGGCCCAGAGCCTGGATCAATACTCGATCATGGAGTTATGGATCACCTTTAGGGGGCAGCCGACTAGCATCAGTAGTTCGTTCTACGTCTATCAGGAAATTGCCGTCCGCTTTTTTTTCACCCTGTCGGTGGCGATCCTCTTTGATTTTCGCGACGTGAAGTTGGACGCTTCGCAGTCGGTTCATACCCTGGCTAATCAACATTCCGCCCTGGCAAAAGGGATCATTTACGCACTGATGGTGCTCTGCGTCTTCGGACAGCTGGATACCCTAACCGTTACCTCACCGGAAAATCCCGAAGCGGAGGGAATAATATTTGCGGCCCGCTCGCTGCCCTACCTGCTCACGCTTCCCGTGGCCTGGCTCACCAGTCCGCAGCGCAGCGAAGACTGGTACGCCGTGTGGGTGAATGGCTTGCTGCTGCTGCCCGGCCTGATGTTTTTGCTGGGGGGCGTGTGGTTGGATTAGGGCGACGGAGCGCAGGTGCAAGGGTAGTGGGTAGTATGGTAGCGGGTAGTATGGTAGCGGTTAGTGCAGGCGAGCAGCTACCCTGGTCGGAACGGTAAACTGGGAAGGCGTTAGCCAAGCAGTTTCTGGTCCGAACAGTGGAGGTTGTGGAGGGGAAGGGGATAGGGGGTAGTAAGGTAGCAGGTAGTATGGTAGCGGTTAGTGCAGGCGAGCAGCTACCCTGGTCGGAACGGTAAACTGGGAAGGCGTTAGCCAAGCAGTTTCTGGTCCGAACAGTGGAGGTTGTGGAGGGGAAGGGGATAGGGGGTAGTAAGGTAGCAGGTGCAAGGGTAGTGGGTAGTGTGGTAGCGGGTAGTGCCGGCGAGCAGTTACCCTGGTCGGAACGGTAAACTGGGAAGGCGATAGCCAAGCAGTTTCTGGTCCGAACGGTGGAGGTTGTGGAGGAGGTAGCAGGTAGTAAGGTAGTGGGTAGTATGGTAGTTGATGCTGTTATTCCGTTTCGGAAATAAAGGAATCAGGCGTGAAGGTTTTCGATTCCGATCCCTTCCACGCCCATCCTCGCAATGAGCGCCGCGCCGTAGGCGCTGGCCTGGGCCGTGTCGGCTTCCACGACTTGCCTACCCGACCGCTCGGCGAGCAGGTCCAACCAGGGAGGAGAACGGGTGAAGCCTCCGCTGGCGTGCAGGGTATCCACCTTTCCGATGGCGGCCTCCAGTTTGCGCAAAATGGCGACAAGGTTATCCGTTACGCCCTCCAGGACCGCCCGGGCGAGGTGCCGGTGGTCGTGGAACCCCCGGAGACCCTCCAAAGCGGCGGTGGCCGTAGCGTCCCAGAGCGGCGCCCGCTCTCCGTACAGATAGGGCCGGAAGGCCGGACTCTTCTTCCGCGGGACGGAAAGGGCCGCCCCGATGAACTCCCCCACGTCGGCAAAGTGGTGCATCAGGAGTTGCTGCCAGTATTCGAGCACCTTCCCCCCGTTATTCGTCGCGCCGCCGATGACGAAATAGTCGTCCAGCAACTGATAATTGAACAGCCCCAGGGAAGGGTCGATCCGGGCTTCCCGGTGGGTCGCGCGCACGGCACCGCTGGTGCCGACGGTAATGGCAACGGACCGGGGATCCAGCAATCCGCTCCCCAGGTTGGCCAGACAGCCGTCCGACCCTCCCAGGAAAAGGGGAACGCCCGTCAGGCCCAGTGATTCCCCAAGGTGCTTGTTCCAGGACAAGCGGGTAGTGGCCGGACGTACTTCGGGAAGCGTCATCCGGAGGGTTTCGCGGCCTTCCAAAAGCCCCGCCACCTTCAGGGCGGCCGGATGCCAGTCTCCGGCCCGCGCATCATAGAGCCCCGTGGCGGAGGCCAGCTGCTGATCCAGCAAAAACTCACCGCCCGTAAGGTGATGCACCAGGAAAGATTTCAGGTCGCTCAGAAAATGTGCGCCAGCGTAGGTATTCTCCCGGAGCAGCCACCGCAGCTTCACCATGGGCGACATCGGGTGGACGGGGGTACCGGTATGCTCCCATAAAGATTGACGCTCCGCTTCGGCCAGCTCCTCCATCACCGCCGACGCCCGAACGTCGGCCCAGGTGATTACCGGGCTGAGGGGTTGATACTTGCTATCCAATATGATTACACTGTGCATCGGACAACTAAGCCCCACCCCGGCCGGAGGATCATCAAGGGTCGTCATCACGGTCGATAAACAGCGTTTGGTGGCCGCCAACACCAACGTCGGATCTTGCTCCGCCGCTCCGGGAACCGGATGCTCCAGCGGATACCCTTCTTCCTCCAGTAGCGGGCAGTTTCCTTCCCGGTCAAAAACGCCCACCTTCACGGAGGTGGTCCCCACGTCAATACCAATAAAAAGGCTGCTGTCTGATGCTGGTGTCATTTCGATGAATCTGCGGTAAAGTATCTTGTGCTTCCGAGACCAAATTTACGTTGATGAACCTCCGCAACTTCCCCCTTTCCCTGACCCTGGTATTGATCCTGGGTTTTCTCCCCCAACTGAACGCCCAAAAAGCCCTGGAAATTCAGGACCTCGTGGACTGGAACCAAATGAGCGACGAACAAATAAGTGCCGACGGCAACTACCTACTCTACACGCTTTCACCGGACGTGGGAGATCCCGTAGCGGTAGTCAAAAACCTCCGGACGGGCGACGAGCGCCGCTTTGAGCGACTACACGACGCCAAAATCGACTACAATGGTAAGTACCTGATCGGAATTCTCAAACCATCCTGGGACGAGGCGAAATCCATCAAGCTCACCGAAAAGAAGCAAGCCGCCAAGAAGCTGCCCAAGATGGACAGCCTGCTCGTGTGGGCTCTGGGCAGCGAACAGCCCGACATCACCCCCACGGTCTACGACTACGCCATTGGCGATCGCTGGTCCGGCTACTACGCCTACACGACGGATTCTGCACTCCCCGACAGCATTCAGCGGGGACTCGACAAATCCAGCCACCGGCTGTTAATCCGCAATTTTTCTCAGCCGGATAGTTTTTACCTCGAAGGGGTGACGAGTTACCAGTGGGCCAGGGACGCCGGCATCATGCTGGCCCACCAGGCCGCCAACGACGGCAACTGGACCGACGGAGTGTTACGCCTCGACACCAAAAGCCTGGAGTGGAAGACCATCAGCCGCGGTCCGGCCAAGTACCGGGGTATGCAGTTAAGCCACGACGGACAGCAAGTGGCCTTCCTGAGCGGAGAAAAGGAGGACAAGGCTCCGCAACCACCCTTCCACCTGCACTATTTCGACGCCAGTAAGATGGATACCGCCAGGATTATTTCCCGGGGAGCCAGCACCTGGCTGCAGGAGGAGCAACGGATCAGCGACGATCAGACGCCCTTCTTCAGTGAAGACAAGGCCTACCTGTTCTTCGGCACCGCCCCGCGTCGTGCCGAAAGGGACACGACCCTACTCGACGAGGAAATCGCCGACGTGGAAGTCTGGACCAGCGAAGACGAGCGGATGTACCCCCAGCAGAATCTGCGCAAGCGCGCCGAGGAGTCCCGGACCTACCTGGCCGTCTACCGGATCGGGAGCAATGATTTCGTACAACTGGCCGACGACCGTAAGCCGGAGTACCGCCTCCCGGAAGAAGCGAGCTCCCCTTACGTGCTCCTGTACAACGAAGTGCCCTACCTCAAAAAGACCACCTGGGAGGGTGGTCCCGCCGACAAGGACCTCACCGTAGTGAATCTGGAAGCGGGCACCGCCGTCACCTTTGCCCGGGGTGAGCCGGGCACCCCCCGCTGGTCTACGGGTGGAAAGTACCTGGTCTGGTACAACCAGGTCGATACGAGCTACCGACTGTATGACCCGGCCCGCCAGGAAGTGCGAACGCTTACGACCAACGCCTTCGGGACGTTCTACGACGACCGCAATGATCGCCCCATGCCGCCGCGCCCCGCGGGTGCGGCCGGGTGGACCGCCGGCGATCGGGCGCTGATCATCTACGATCGCTACGACCTTTGGCGCCTGGATCCTACGGGTAACGAACAACCGCTGCGCCTCACCCGGGGGCGGGAGGCGAACACGCGTTACCGCTACGTGGACCTCGACCCCGAAAATGACTTTCTGCCGGAAGGCCGGATGTTGCTATCTACCTTCGACGAGAACAACTACCACGGAGGTTACGCCTGGTATGACGTAAAAACCCGCAAGGTGACGCCACTGGCCAGCAGTCCGCACCGCTACCGGAACTTCATGAAGGCCCGTTCAGCCGAGGCTTACGTCTACTCCCGGGAAGATTTTCGCGAATTCCCCGATTTGCGGTTCACTACCGACCTCGCCCGGAGCGGGAACACCGTTACCGCGGCCAACCCCCAGCAAGCGGAGTTCAAGTGGGGCACCAGCGAGATTTACGAATGGGTGGACGCCCAGGGGCGGACCCTGCGGGGGATCCTGGTCAAACCCGACAACTTTGACCCCCAAAAGCAGTACCCCCTGCTGGTTAATTTTTACGAGCGCAGTAGCGAGGGTGTTTACGGGCACCGGGCTCCCTACCCTCACCGCTCTACGATCAACTACAGCTACTACGTCAGCCGAGGGTACGTCATCTTCAATCCGGACGTGATTTACCGGGTGGGTTATCCCGGTGAGAGTGCCTACGATTGCGTCATGACCGGCGTCACGAGCCTGCTCCAGCAAGGTTTCATTGACCGCGAACGGATCGGCCTGCAGGGACACAGCTGGGGCGGGTACCAGGGTGCCCACATCGCCACCAAGACGGATATGTTTGCGGCCATTGAGTCCGGTGCTCCCGTAGTGAACATGTTCTCTGCCTACGGAGGGATTCGCTGGGGTTCCGGTATTAGCCGTCAGTTTCAGTACGAGCGGACCCAGAGCCGCATTGGCGGCACACCCTGGGAATACCCCATTCGGTACCTGGAAAATTCCCCCTTATTCTTCACCGACAAGATCAACACCCCCATTCTGATCATGCACAACGATAAGGATGGGGCCGTCCCCTGGTATCAGGGCATTGAGTGGTTCAGTGCCCTACGCCGGTTGGGCAAACCCGCCTGGATGCTCAACTACCGCGGGGAGCCGCACTGGCCCCTGAAGCCCGCCAACCGCCAGGATTTCCAACGCCGGATGAGTCAGTTCTTCGACCACTACCTGATGGGCGCCCCCGTCCCCCGCTGGATGGAAGAGGGCGTCAACCCCGTCCAACGGGGCATTGAGCAGGGCTACGAGACGAAGGAGTAGGGGCTGGGTGCTGGTGGCTGGTTACTGGTTAAGACTCCATCTGCTCCTCGAAGTGTCCGCAGGACCTTTGAGCGTGCATGTGGAGATTTAGTTCTCGATGGCTGGTTGCTTGATGCTGGTTACTGGTTATGCAGGAAAAAGACTTCATCTGCTCTTCGTCCCGATAGCTATCGGGGCCGCAGGACCTCTGAGCGTGCATGTGGAGATTTAGTTCTCGATGGCTGGTTGCTGGTTGCTGGATGTCAGCTTTTGGTGGCTGGCGGTACGGGAGTTGTCGTAAATACGTAGAAGTACGACATAGTTGCCCATCGCTGGCTGCTGTCGTAAATATGTAGAAGTACGACATACCTGCCGGTGAGAGATGCCGGATCAGACCAGGATCACTAAATCCTTCATTATAATTTTGGCGTCAAGCGCAGGTGCCAGAAAGATGCCGGATGGCCAGGTACTCAGATAAACCGCACCTCCCGCAGGGCAAAGTGTTCTTCGGCTCCCGAGGCCAGTTCCAGTCGGAGGCGGCCATCGGCCGCCACCCCACGCAGGACGGCAAAGAAAGTGCTTCCGTCCTGGGTGCGCTGGTAGCGGCCCGGCTGGTCGAGTCGGTAAAGCTGGACGTGGTAGGCGCGTTGAAGTTCGGGCATCCCCGACGGCGCCGTGAGGGTGTACCACGCCCCGAGCTGCGTAAAAACCTTGTTCAGTACGGCGCTTTTGTCGAAAGGCGTCCCCGTCAGTAATCGCAGGGAGGTCGCCGTGGTGGTCAACTCCGCGGGGAAATCAGCCTCGTTGACGTTGAGTCCGACGCCGATGACCGTCCAGGCGATGGTCCGGCCCCGCAGGCCGTTCTGCACGAGAATGCCCGCAATCTTCTGGTCACCGACGTAAATGTCGTTCGGCCATTTCAGGCGTACGCTGGGTGATAAAGTGGGAGGTAACAGCTCCCGGACCACGGCCGCAATGGCCAGTGCCGGCACCTGCGTCAGCGCAAAAATCTGATCAACCGACAAATGGTCAGGATATGCGATCAGGCTAAATGACAGATTTTCACCCGGGCTGGCAAACCAGGCGTTGCTTCCCTGTCCGCGGCCCGCGCTTTGTTCGTCGGCCAGGAATACGTCACCGTGCCGGGGTGGTTCCTCCTCCCCGATGGCCCGAATGGCCCGTAGGTTGGTACTGTCCACGGCTCCGTAGTGGCGGGCAACTTTCGGAAAAAGTGTAGTGTTATTAGTGGACAAAGTCGACGGATTTTCAAGATTTGTCGATATTCCCACCTAATTCGAACCTAAAACCTTGAATTGATCGTTTCGGTGAGGAACGGTTTTTGCTATCTTTAAACGCTAAACCATCAATTTGAATACAAGCGTAAAAACGTCCACGGCACCAATAGACTCCGGTTTAGAAGAGCGGTTGGACCTCATTTTAGACAGTATCCGTGACATCAAAGGTAAACAGATCGTCCGGTTGGATCTTCGCCAACTTGATGATCGTCCCGCGGAGTTTTTCTTTATCTGTGAAGGTGATTCCACCACTCAGGTAGCTGCCATAGCTGGTAACGTTCAGAAGCGAATGAAAAACGAATTGGGGGATCTGCCAAAAACAGCTTCCGGTGGCCGACACGCCAACTGGATTTGTCTGGATTACTTCGATGTCGTAGTGCACGTTTTCTACCCCGAAACACGGACGTTCTACGAACTAGAAGACCTTTGGAGTGATGCTGTCATCACAGAATACGAAACCCTTTAATTAGGGCAGCGTCAAAAAAAGAGCGGTTAGCCAACGAATTGGCGTGCCGTGCGTTAGCCATTTAATATGAGCACGAATAAGCAAGATAATAAACCTGAGGGTGGCGGCCCGAAGTTCCAGAGTTACTGGCTCTACGCCATCATGTCCCTCGTTCTCCTTGCCCTCGTGGTTTCCAACCTGGGCACCGGATCGGACAGTAAGATCGATAAGCAGCGGCTGTTCCAGATGATGGAAGACGGGGCCGTTGAGCGGATCGACCTGGTAAATAATACCACCGCCGAGGTGTACCTGAAGTCGGAGATGAAGGAAGAAGAGCGGTACAAGGACGCCAGCGGTGGTGGTCTTAGTGGTTCCCGCTATGACTACTACCTTCCCGTTGGTGACGCTGCCGTGTTCACCAGCTGGATGACGGAAGCCCAGGAAACCCTGGAGATTCCCTTCCGGGACCGCACCCCAGTAAACTCGGTGGCCCGTCCGAATTACCTCGGCGATGCGCTGCAGTGGCTCCTGCCCCTGGCGGTTATTGCCATCATCTGGATCGTCCTGATGCGCCGACTGAGCGGCGGGGCCGGAGGCCCCGGCGGGCAGATTTTCAACATCGGTAAATCAAAGGCGACCCTCTTTGATCAAAACAGTAAGGTGAACATCACCTTCGCCGACGTGGCCGGCCTTGACGAAGCCAAGGAAGAAGTGATGGAAGTTGTGGACTTCCTCAAGAACCCCAAGAAATACACTGCCCTGGGGGGTAAGATACCCAAGGGTGTCCTACTGGTGGGCCCTCCGGGAACGGGTAAAACCCTCCTCGCCAAGGCCGTGGCCGGTGAAGCGGGCGTTCCCTTCTTTACCATGTCCGGTTCCGACTTCGTAGAAATGTTCGTCGGGGTTGGTGCCAGCCGGGTAAGGGATCTGTTTAAGCAGGCCCGGGAAAAAGCTCCCTGTATCATCTTTATCGACGAGATCGACGCCATCGGCCGCGCCCGCGGCCGCGGCAACATGCAGGGTGGTAATGACGAGCGGGAGAACACCCTCAACCAACTGCTGGTGGAGATGGATGGCTTCAGCACGGACAAGGGGGTAATCCTCATGGCCGCCACCAACCGTCCTGACGTACTGGACAGCGCCCTGCTGCGCCCCGGTCGCTTCGACCGGCAGATCGGTATCGACCGCCCGGACCTCAAGGGCCGGGAAGCCATCTTCAAGGTCCACCTCAAAAACATCAAAACGGACAACGATTCCGTTGACGCCTTCACGCTGGCCGAAATGACCCCGGGATTCGCCGGAGCTGAAATCGCCAACATCTGTAACGAAGCCGCCCTGATTGCCGCCCGTCGTAATCAAGACAGCGTTACCCTGGATGACTTCAACTACGCCCTGGACAAGGTAATCGGTGGTCTGGAGAAGAAAAACAAGCTCATCAATCCCGATGAGAAGGAAATTATCGCCTACCACGAAGCGGGCCACGCCATCTGTGGCTGGTATTTGGAGCACGCCAGTCCACTGGTAAAGGTGACCATCGTTCCCCGCGGGGTGGCGGCCCTGGGCTACGCCCAGTACCTCCCCAAGGAGCAGTACATCACCCGGACGGAGCAGATGCTCGACATGATGTGCATGACCTTCGGTGGTCGTGCCGCCGAACAGGTGTTCTTCGGAAAGATCAGCACGGGTGCCCAGAATGACCTCGACAAGGTCACCAAGCAGGCCTACGATATGATCACCGTTTACGGTATGGACGAGAAGGTGGGTCAGGTAAGCTTTTATGGCATGAGCCGTGATTCCTACCAGCGCCCCTACTCCGACGAGACTTCTACCCTCATCGACAACCGGGTACGGGAATTGTTGGAGAGCCAGTACCAACGGGCCCAGAAGCTACTTACCGAGAAACGGGAGCAAGTGGAACTGTTGGCCAAGCAGCTGCTGGAAAAAGAGGTGCTCAGTCGGAAAGACCTGGAGGACCTCATCGGCCCACGTCCCCACGAGCAGATTCACGAAGAGACCACCGACTGGGCCGGTGTCGTAGACAACGCACACGACGGCGAAACCAATAACACTAACGGTTCCGTACCGCCGCAGGCGTAGGGAACTCACCACGATAAGGAAAGGGGCCGGATGAATACCATCATCCGGCCCCTTTTATTTGTGACGCCCTGCGACCAAAAGCCTCCCCGATACGGATCGCCCACCGGAATCCTTTACTTTTGTGCCATGGCTGAAACAACGCATGGCTTCATTCCGCTGCAACACACTCCACTGGATTCCTCCACCGCGCTGGAACGCGCCCGGGAATTTTACCAATTGCTGGACCGGCGGCGCACCGTTCGGGAATTCAGCGATCGTCCCGTCGCCCGGGAGCTGATTGAGTTGATCCTCAAAACGGCCTCCACGGCCCCCAGTGGAGCCAACAAACAGCCCTGGACATTTTGCGTGGTGTCCAACCCCGAAGTCAAGGCGAAGATTCGGGAAGCGGCGGAGAAAGAGGAATACGAAAACTACCACGGCCGGATGTCCGATGAGTGGTTAAAGGACCTCGAAAAGTTTGGTACGGACTGGCACAAACCCTTCCTGACCACCGCGCCCTACCTCATTGTGGTATTCAAGAAGGCCTACGACCGCAATGCGGCCGGGGAGAAGGAAAAAAATTACTACGTAAATGAATCGGTGGGACTGGCCAGCGGCAACCTCATTTCGGCCATCCACAACGCGGGCCTGGTTACGGTCACCCATACTCCCAGCCCCATGAACTTCCTGCAAAAAGTACTGGATCGGCCCGACAACGAGCGCCCCTTTTTGCTGCTACCCGTAGGGTATCCGGCAGAGGACGCGCAGGTCCCCAAAATTAGCCGGAAAGGACTGGAGGAGATTAGCGTTTGGTATGAGTAATACCCGTTCCGGTAGCGCCGGATTTATCCATCCAAAGGTTCACATCAACGGCTGAAGCCGTCGCTACTGCATCTTTAAGCGTTCTTATCAACTTCTCACTTTTGGCTAAACTTAACCATCCTCAGTAGCGCCGGATTTATCCGGCGAAAGGTTCACATCAACGGCTGAAGCCGTCGCTACCGCATCTTTAAGCGTTCTTATCAACTTCTCACTTTTGGCTAAATTTAACCATTCTCAGTAGCGCCGGATTTATCCGGCGAAAGGCAGACCTCAACGGCTGAAGCCGTCGCTACAGAGTTAGTCAGCGATTGGGTGCTACATAGGTGAATTCGTAGTCTGAAGAATTTTCTACAATTCCTGCCTTAACGGGATTATTCAGAATGTATCCCAACGAATTTTGCAATGACCGCTCATCCCTGATGAGGCGATCATAGCTATCTTTTTGCCAAAGAGGCCCGGTTCGTCCAAGATAGAGGTTTATCTGCCTCGCAGAACCTCCCTTAATTCCTTTCATTATCTCGTGCAAAGGTTTGTATTCCTTTTCCGTTAATTCGGTAGATTTTAGTCTACCTGACTTATCATACAACTGAGTCCCAAGGCTCAGCAAGAGGTGTAAATGGTTTGGCATAATGCAGAAGGCAACAATTGAAAACCCATTCCCATCTAGGTTCAACAGGTACTTAAATAAAATCCCTGCTACAGTTGGGTCTCCTAAAACGCAACCATCTCCAGATGCACAATCCATCACCGCATCCATTCTTTGGAAAAACTTTATTTCTTGATGCTTGATTAGTCGCTGCTGTTCTGCTTTTGTTCTTTTTGAATTTCCTATTCGCTCCTGCTCCGTCCTTTTTGCATTTCGTAGCTGCCTCATCAAATTCATCGGAATAGCTCCCTTTAGTCGACAAGTGATAAAAAAGGTTCCTCCGGTTGGGACAAGATGGGGTAATCGGCTACGGTAAAATGACTTATTCAATTTTTGTTTTGAATTTAGTTGAAATATTTCACTTTCACCAACAAATGTTTGATTAATGGCGCCGGATTTATCCGGCGAAAGGTTCATCTCAACGGCTGAAGTCGTCGCTACTGCATAAGGAATTGTATTACTACAGATCAGCATCGTACACCTCAACCCCGGTTTCCGTAGCTTTGCCCCATGGCCACAAAACTTTGGGAAAAAGACTACGACCTTGATCAACGCATTGCGGATTTCACCGTGGGGCGTGACCGCGAGCTTGACCTCGAACTAGCTCCCTTCGACATTCTTGGCTCCTTGGCGCACATCAGCATGTTGCACGAGGTGGGTTTGCTGGACGAGGGCGCTCACCGCAGGTGCCAGGCGGAACTGCGGGAGCTGTATCAACGCGCAAGTAAGGGAGACTTCCTCATCGAAGAGGGGGTGGAGGACGTCCACAGCCAGGTAGAGCTCATGCTCACCCGGGCCCTGGGTGATGACGGAAAAAAAATCCACAGCGGTCGGAGTAGAAACGATCAGGTACTCGTGGATTTGCGACTGTATTTCCGGCACCGGATCAAGAATATCGTAGCGCAAACGGAAGCCCTGAGCAACTCTTTACTGGAGTTGAGCGACACCCACGCCGAAAAGCTCATCCCGGGCTATACTCACCTGCAGGTGGCCATGGTGAGCAGTTTCGGACTGTGGTTCGGGGCCTACGCAGAAGCCTTCGTGGACGACCTGAAGCTATGGCGGGGAGTGTACGACATCGTGGACCAAAATCCGCTGGGGTCCGCGGCGGGCTACGGGTCCAGCTTTCCACTAGATCGTGATCGCACGACCGAACTACTGGGCTTTTCCGCTCCGGTAGTGAACGTGGTGGCGGCCCAGATGGGCCGCGGCAAAACGGAACTCCACCTGGCCTACGCCATCGCCGGGATCGCCCAAACGCTCGGAAAGATGGCCATGGACGTATGTCTGTACAGCAGTCAGAATTTCGGTTTCCTTCAGTTACCCCCGGAGCTGACGACGGGATCCAGCATCATGCCGCACAAGAAGAACCCCGACGTATTCGAATTACTCCGGGGGCGCTGTAACCTCCTTCAGTCCCTGCCGGCCCAGATGAGTCAACTAACGACGAACCTCCCGAGTGGCTACCACCGGGATTTTCAGCTGCTGAAGGAAGCCATCTTCCCCGCCCTGGATCAACTCGAGGATGGATTGGCGATTGCATCCTATGCACTACCCCGCACCCGCGTTCACGCCCAAAAACTTCCCACCGATCCACGCTACGTCTACCTCTACTCGGTGGAGGCCGTTAATGAACTGGTGCTGCAAGGCGTTCCCTTCCGGGACGCCTATACGAAGGTGGGACGAGACATTGAGGCCGGTACCTTCGTGCCCCCCACCGAACTGAAACACACCCACCTGGGGAGCCTCGGTAACCTCGGCAACGACCGGATTCGGGAGAAACTCGCCGGGGTAATCAAGACCTTCAATTTCGCGCGGGCCGATGCGGCCCTCACCCAACTGGCAAACGGCTAAGTTTACAGCTCAAAGACGTCAAACAGCCGGGCTACGTGCATTCCGGCAGCTTCTACTCTGCGGGTTTCCTCAGCCCTCGGGTCAAGCAGGCGATTGGTGTGGTTGAAGTGGATGAAGTGGACCTTATTTCGATCTTCGGCGGACAGGGACGCGAATCGCGCCAGGCTCTCCACCACGAAGGGATGGGGAATTTGGCTGATGTCTCGGGTATTGAGTTCCGCCGCGTCAAAGAAAGTTGCGTCCAGAAAAGCGTAATCAACGGATTCGATGAGGCGATTGATATCCGTCGCGAATTTCTCCCATTTATCAATGTCGGGTAGAAAGATGGCCGTCTTTCTGGGGCCCGAAATTCGGTAACCGACCGTTTCCGAGTACTCGTCGCGATGGGGCACCAGAAAGGGAGTTACGACCACCTGACCGTCCAGGGTCACGGCACGGCCGTCCCGGAGGGGCGAGAGTTTAACGTTACCGGTGGAGACCAGCTGTCCCCAGGGTCCATTTTGGGTAAGGAATTGTTCCATCCGGGGCATGACGTAGGTGGGAACGCTATCGGCGTTCATGGCCTCCTTTCCCAGGTACATCAGGCCGGCGTAGTGCCCGATGTGCGCGTGGGTGAGAAAGATGCCAGAGGGCGTTTCGTGGTCGGTTCCGGTAAACTGCTTTAACCACTTCATCTGGATGGATAAATCCGGGCTGGCCTCGAAAAGGTAATTGGCCTCGTCAGCCGGTGCCGCCACCCCCAGGGAAACGACCCGACGGGTGGGGTCGGGATGAGCAAAAAGATCGGCACAGCAATCCTTCCGGCAGGCCGCATGGGGAGACCCGGCATCCTGCACGTTTCCCAATACGATCAGGGAAGTGGTGGTGGCCAGGGGGGGCGCCAACGTATCTTGCCGATGACCGAGTGGGAGTGCATCGGTATTTACTTGCTCCGAACAAGCATTCAGCAGGATAAATCCAAACACGACCAGCAGGAGATGGATGGTCATCTTTCCTACTCTTCGATGACCTTCAGGACTAGCTTCCCGCGTTTCTCTCCGGTGAACAGGCGCTGGAAGGTTTCGTAAAAATTCTCGATCCCCTCGTAGACGTCCTCGCGGCTTTTGAGTTTGCCCTGCATCATCCACTGTCCCATATTCATGGCGGCCTCCCGGTAGCCCTTGGCGTAATCCATAACCACCATGCCCTGCATGGTCGCCCGGTTTACGAGGAGGGATAGATAATTACTGGGTCCCTTGACCGCCGAGGTATTATTGTACTGGGATATTGCCCCGCAGATCACCACCCGGGCGTGGAGGCGGAGGCGACTCAGGGCCGCGTCCAGGATGTCTCCCCCAACGTTATCGAAGTAGACATCGATGCCCTTGGGGCAGTGCTGCTTGATTCCGGCGTACACGTTTTCGTTCTTGTAGTCGATGGCTCCGTCAAAGCCCAGTTCATCTACGAGATAAGCGCATTTTTCGGGACCACCGGCGATGCCGATCACGGTACATCCCTTGACTTTAGCGATCTGCCCGGCCACGCTACCTACGGCGCCGGCGGCGCCGGAGATCAGCACGACGTCACCTTCTTTGATCTTGCCCACCTCGAGGATCCCGAAATAGGCCGTCATTCCCGGCATACCCAGCGTACCGATGTAGGTGGGCATGGGGGCGAGCGATGTGTCGACGGCGTAGTAATTATCTCCGTTGGTCAGGGAGTACTGCTGTACCCCACCCCAGCCAGTGAGGACATCTCCGACCTTATACTTCGGGTGCTCGTTGGCGGCCACCACCACTCCGATGGTCCCCGCCCGCATGACTTCCCCAAGCTGTACGGGAGGGATGTAGGAACGGCTGTCGTTCATCCAGCCCCGCATGGCGGGGTCCAGGGAAACGTAGTGATTTTGGATAACGATTTCTCCCGGCCCGGGAGTGGGTATTTCTTCGCTGACGAGGTTCCAGGTGTCGGGGTCTGGCATCCCTACGGGACGCTTGGCGAGCAGGAGCTTTTTATTTGGCATGATTGAGCTTTGCGCCAAGGTAGGCAGCCCGTCATGATTCGTCCCATTGATAGGGATAAATTCTTTCTCCGCGGGCGGCTGAGCGCTGTACGTGGAGGCTGATTAGGAGGTGCTTTCCAAGGTAATCAAGCAGGGGTTGAAAATTTCCCTGATCGGCCACCGTCAGCGCCCGGTAGTAGGCTTCCCGTTCCTTCAGGGGAATAACGATTGGGGGATAACCCGTGCTCATCAGCGCATAATTCATGAGGATCCGCCCCATTCTACCGTTACCATCGTCGAAGGGGTGAATGGCCACAAGTTCGTGGTGCAGAATGGCCGCAATTACCAAGGGTGACAGTTTCCCTTCATCTTTAACCCGAGCATACCAATCCAGGAGCCCCCGCATTCTTGCGGGAACTTCTGCGGGGTCCGCGTAATAGTGAATACTGCCAGCGGCCGTCACGACGTGATTAGGTTGCCGCTTATAGACCCCTATATTGATGGTCCGAAATACATACTTATTATCCTCGTTCAGGAAGCGTTGTTGATAACTTTTCACCAACAAGACCTGGTGTAATTGCCGCACGGTATGCTGAGTCAGCGGGCGGTCTTCCTTAATCATCGACAGCACCATATCAACGGCTTTCTCGTGTCCCTCGACGTCCAGATGGTCCTTGAGGGGTTTACCCTTAGCCGTTAACCCCTGGCGGATTAGCATCAGGGTTTCACCGTAGGTTAGCTGATTACCTTCAATGGCATTGGAGGTGAAATTCCAGGCGTACCGAAATTTTTGTAGTAGCTGTTTCGCCCGGTGTTCCGGAATGGGTCGCAAATCGTCAATTTGCTGCTTAAGTGCTACGACCTCCCGGACGACCGGTAATTCTTGAAGGAGTGGAAGATTACTGTCGGGAAGAAATGGCGGCAGCCCGTATTTCTGCTCCTGATCTGCCACCAAGGAAGCTTGTGAGCTGCTGGGGGCATATTCCCTGGCGGGAGAACTCACCAAAGACAGTTGTGGATACTTTCCCAGAGTAACGACAATTGAAACTAACTGATCAAGGCTCTGACTTGATTTGCCGTTCAGTAACTGAGATACGTAGCCCTTGGAGACGCCCAGCTGCTTGGCCAGCTGAGTACGGTTCAGATCCGCTTCCCTCATTTGCCCTTTAATCTCCTCCAGGAGATCAATTTTCAAATCCTTCAGAAATTCATTGGAGATACTTTGGCCGGCTTGTACTGGTGGTTCCATGATCGGGAAACAAGAGGAGAGACGACAAAGTTTATCAATTAGTAAACACTTGAATTATACAGTTTACTCAAAAGTAAATACAGGGTTTTTCGGCCATCCTCTCATTTCAGGAAACTACGCCCACGGGACGTTTAATTCTGCCAAAAGAAAAACGCCCCGCAGCAGGGCTACGGGGCGCTTTTTATCGGTTACATTCCTTCGGATTAATCGCGGTCGCGACGATCACGACGGCCGCCTCCGCGGCGGTCGCCGCCGCGACGGCGGTCGCCACGATCACCACGATCCCGGCGGGGGCGATCATTGGCGGCCTTACGCTCGGCTTCCAGTTCCTCATCCGTGGGGATGGTTCCGTCGGCGCGGGGCATGATGGCCTTGCGGCTCAGGCGCAGTTTACCGGTACGCTCGTCGATGTCAACGATCTTGAAGGTTACTTCGTCACCTTCGCTGAACACGTCTTCGACGTTATCGATCCGGCTGTGGCTCATCTCACTCACGTGGAGGAGACCGTCCTTACCGCCTTCGAAACCAACGAATACACCGTAGGGCATGATGGTTTTCACGACACCAGTGTAGACACCACCCACCTCGGGGGTGAAGGTGATCTTCTTGATCCGGGCGACGGCATCATCGATGCTGGCCTTATCGCTGGAGGCGATGGCAACGTGTCCCTTACCGTCGATCTCATCAATGTTGATGTTCGTACCGGTAAGCTCCTGGAGCTCCTGAATGATCTTACCACCGGGACCGATAACGGCACCGATGAAGCTCTTGTCGATGATCAGCTTCACGATCCGGGGAGCGTGCGGCTTGAGGTCCTCGCGGGGTTCGGCGAGGGTCTTGTTCATCTCTCCGAGGATGTGCAGACGACCAACCCGCGCCTGTTCAAGGGCCTGTTCGAGTTGCTCGTAGGGAAGGCCATCGATCTTGATGTCCATCTGGCAGGCCGTGATTCCCTGGTCGGTTCCGGTCAGTTTGAAGTCCATATCTCCGAGGGCGTCCTCGTCGCCGAGGATGTCGGAAAGGATGGCGATATCGCCTCCTTCGGCGATCATCCCCATGGCGATACCCGCAACGGGACGCTTGATGGGCACACCGCCGTCCATCAGTGCCAGGGAGCCGGCACAAACGGTGGCCATGGAACTGGAGCCGTTGGACTCCATAATGTCGGATACCAGGCGAATGGTGTGGGTCATTTCTTCGGGCAGTACCTGCTTGATGGAGCGGGCGGCCAGGTTGGCGTGACCAACCTCACGACGGCCGGGGCCGCGCATCGGCTTGGTCTCCCCCACGGAGTAGGCGGGGAAGTTGTAGTGCAGGATGAAGTCGGAGTAGGTGTTTTCGTAGGCAATGTCAACCATCGCCTGATCGGTCTTCGTACCCAGGGTAAGGCTGGTCAGTGACTGGGTTTCTCCGCGGTTGAAGATGGCCGAGCCGTGGGCGGCAGGCAGGTAATCAACTTCCGTCCAGATGGGGCGTACCTGATCAAAGGCACGACCGTCCAGGCGTTTCTTTTCCTGGAGGACCATGTTCCGAATGGTGGTTTTCTGCAGCTTGTCGTAGGCCATGCTGAGTTGCTCACCATTTTCTTCGACCCATTCTTCACCCTTCGCTTCGAGTATGGCTTCTTTGTAATCCTCCTTGACTTTCTTGAAGGCGGCTTTACGTTCGGCCTTGTTGAGCTCGCCACGGGCCACCTCCAGGATGGGATCTTTGGCGATACCGGCAACGATGTTGTAGATGTCTTCGTCCAGTTCGACGATTTCCACTTCGCGGGTGATGGCCTTGTCGCCCACCATTTCGCGTAGTTTCATCTGGGCTTCGCACATCGTCTTGATGACTTCGTGACCGGCCTTAAGGGCGCCCAAGAGGGCGGCTTCGTCGACTTCCTTACCTTCTCCTTCCACCATCATGATGTTGTCCTTGTCGGCGGCAACGATGACGTCAAGATCCGCGTCGGCCAGCTTGGACCGGTCGGGGTTAACGACGTATTCACCGTCGATGCGGGCGACCCGGCATTCGGAGATGGGGCCGGCGAAGGGGATGTTGGATACCATCAGGGCCGCGCTGGCGGCCAGGCCGGCCAGGGCATCGGGCATCACCTCCTCATCGAGGGAGATCAGGTTGATGATGATCTGGGTGTCGAACATGTATCCCTTGGGGAAGAGGGGGCGGATGGCGCGGTCGACCAAACGACTGATGAGGATTTCGTAGTCGTTCAGGCGGGCTTCCCGGCGGAAGAAGTTGCCGGGGATGCGGCCGGCGGCCGCGAATTTCTCCTGGTAGTCTACGCTGAGGGGGAAGAAGGATTGTCCTTCCCGCACGGAAGTAGAGGAGACGGCAGAACAGAAAAGCATGGTCTTACCACAGCGTACGACGACGGAGCCGTCGGCCTGGGTGGCCAGCTTACCGGTTTCGATGATCACTTCGCGCCCGTTTGGCAGTTCGAAGTTCACCGTCATTGGGGTCTTATTACCCATTATTAATGTAGTGACTTGGTTAGTAATCAATTTGGGGGCGGTCGTGCCGGACAGCAAAAAACACTGCCCTACCCGACTGCACGGCACCTGCCTTCCGGCCCTAACTACTTCTCCACTGCGGGGGACGCAGAACGGACGAAGCAGCTTCGCCAAAGGTGCGGAGCAGTGCTACAAAATTCAGCCTTGAACGAGGGAGAAAACCGGCCACCGGGGGCCAGAAATGTGGAGAAATCCACGGGGATTGGTTGTCATCCCGCCGGTGGTCCGCTTTTAGACCGGCGGCCGTTGCGCGTTCGCAACAAAGTTCTTACGTCATTTTGATCGGCGCAAATATAAGGGTTTAGGCGTTAGGATTGAGGATTTAGGGCGGAGGAAGATTTATTTTTGGTAAGGGGGACAATTCTGATCAAGGTTAACGGCTCCTCACCTTCGCCTTGAGATGCGAAAAGCAAATTTCATGGTTTCTCAATCCCTCAACCACGCCCGCCATCGCTGCGCTTGTCGCCACTTATCTCGGAGCCGTAGATGCTGCAATCCATCGTTACGGATCACGAGTTCTTCAGGAGGCCCTTCCTCCATCCCTTCTTTGAAATAAATTCCATATAATTTTTCCAGAATAGAAACCATATAATCTCCCTGACGCAGGGAGTAGTGCTCGGTGAATCGGCCCTCATCCGTACGGAATGAAACGAAGCTTTTTTCTACTATGGTGGTATCTGAAGCTAAATTCAAAAGATAGGGTACCATGGCGATATCACGGTGGTGATCGACCACCTGGATAAGGCGGTACCGCACCGCTTTGGAGCTACCGGCAAAACGATCAAAAAGACTCCTCAGCGCCCCAGGAGTCAACTCCACGACAACTTGCTCCACCGGTACTGGTGCCCCCAGGGCACCAAAATCCAGGTATTCCGCTACGGAGAAATGGTCTTGACGTCGCACTTGGTCCCGCACCAAAATCCCCGTGATTTCTTTACTTATCCGCTCATCGGTTTCTTTTTCACCCAGCACCTTGAGGGTGTACAAAGCACCCGGGCCGGCTCCCTGAATTATCGTTTCAAATTTTTGCCAAATGCCCCGAAAACTTCCCCGTCGGTGCAGGGCTGATTTCAATAAATAAAGCCGCAAATCTTCCCCGCTAATGGCCTTGGTTTTCCACTGTTCTACATACCAATCATTCAACCAATCATTGAGGGCCTCCACTGCGTCAGGATAGCGCCGGGCGTGAACGTATCCCCACACTTCCAGAGCCGTAACGCTTTCTTTGGTTGGAACATTCAGCGTCGACAATATCTTATTTCGATCCGCGTCATTGGCGGCAGAGGCAAGCCGTTCTAATTGATCTTCGGCGAGCTTCGACAACCGCGTCGGGTACTCCAGGGCACGGCAAATCGCGAGTACCTCGGCGAGGGCGGGAAGTTTGGTCTTCAGGGAAAAGGGAAGGGCTTTGTTGGCTCCATGTAGGGCCGTAAAGTGACGGCCTTTGAGCCGTTCTTGTAGCGTATCTACGGGAAGTTGGATGAGTTTCTCCACGGCCCGAACGGCGGCGGCGGCGTCCTTTTGATACAAGCGTTCAATCCCTACCGCCACCGTATCCAGGGGCATTACATCATTGCCCTGATATACAAACCGGCCCATGGTGTCAGACCAGGCGTACTCACCATAGTGTTTTACCCAGTAATGTAACGCATTACGAAATTTCACCCGCTGATTTGCATCAGCGACCAACTCTCCCTGATCATTTTCCACCAATAACCGGACCCCCGTCAGACCTTCCAACCGCCTCCTGCTGGCTCTAGTTAAGCCACGGGAAGAGAAAATATTTTCGTGGAGCGGAAGCGCCGCCAGATGAACCAAAACTCTCGGGTCGTGTAGGGCTTCCAATTCCCGCAGCGCATGAAACAGCACAAAGTCTTTTTGGCCTGGCCGGACAATTAAATGCTCCAAATAGGCACCACGATCAGAAAAATCTTCGGGGCGGACGGGATCTGCCCGCTGAAGGCCCAGCGTTTGCAGTGCATGCAAGGATGGTAGCGAGTCCAGGATTCGCTGGTATTCCTCCACTAGGCTATCCTGATCGGCCCAGGGACCTGCCTCCAGGTGGATTCCGGTGATCCAGTTCATCGACTCGATGAAGCCGTTATTTCCCCAGCCTTCCAACCGCCGGGTAAGCTCCAAGACCAACTGGGCCGCTTCCAAACTTTGATGGTGAGCCAGACCTTTAATGATAGCCCCCATAATCTGATTATGCCGCGGGCTTTCTGACTTACCCCAGTGTTGGCCCGCAGCGCATTCTTTTAGATATTCGAAAGCCTCCGACGTGCCGAGCTCACCGATCTCAGGAATTAACTCAACTGGCAGGTAGAAGTCCTTTTGCGCAACGGCACGGGCAATTCTGCTCCGGTAATCTGCAAGCTGTTCTGCCTTGCCATTGGGTAATGGCGCAGGTTGGAGCTCATGCCGTACAGCCCTGGTTCCGGGAGGAACATCCGTAAACCGGCCCAAGAGTGGAGAAAAGACAATTCTACGGGAGGTATCTCGCCAGTAATTCCGGAGCATAGTACCGTTGATCGGCTCGCCCCAGGTAAGACCTTCCAGATAAGTGGATCGAAAAACCACTTTTTCGGCCAGCTGTGACACCATTACCGTGTCCTGCCCGAAATAATGTTTTTGGATGGTCAGTCGCTGATCATCGAGCAGTATCAACAGGGGCTTGATGACCGAAGAGTCTCCTGCTTCCAAAGTAAGCGAAATTTGCCACAGGGAATCCCGTAATGTCTCTTGTTCCTCCGCCGATAGCAAGGTCGACTGTCCCGGAAGATAAGCCACCCACCAACCTAACGCACAGCAGAACAATAAAAATCGAGACACTAGACCAATTACTTAATGAACAGGGAAGGTAGCATTTTTGGTATGGCGGGGTGCATTGAGTCAAGGGTAGTACCCTGCAGCCGCCCCCGGCAAAGCTTCCTCAAGGTTTGGCAGTAGGCTGTTCCGTGAAGTTTCATCAGCGATTCCTACGGAATCGCGGTTGTTCAGTAGGGCAAACGGTAGCGGCAGGTAATTACCTGCCGCTACCGAAAAACCCAAGGGCTTGATTATTGACTGATTAACTCACAGAATAACCAAGGTTTAGCTGTTCCACTACCTGAATCCTAGCGTCTCAATCCTTAAACCTCCCCCCCTACACCAGCTTCCGCATCGCCAACATCGTGCCCAGGTGCATCGCTTCGTGCATATTGTTGAAGGTCATCGCATCGCTCAGGTTACGCAGGGTGACTCCGTAGCTGGTTTCGTATTCCCGGAAGTTGGCGGCCGTTAGGTCGGACAGGTCGACCGCTAATTGGTCGACGCCCGCTTCGAGTTGTTGGAGGATGTGGTCAATCTCGGCCTGATGAACGGGGCCTTCCGGGCGGGTGCCCTTGCGGTAACGGTCGATGAATTCACGACCGGAAGGCGTTTTCATGCTTGACAATCCGTAGGTGAGTAATTCTTGGGTGGCAATGACGTGTCCGGCGTTCCAGATGAGGTTATTGTTGAACCCTTCGGGAACGGTATTTAGCTGCTCGGCACTCAGGTTGCGGCAGATGCGGAGGATGTTCTCTCGGGTGGGGCGCAGGAGGCTTAGGGCGCCCGGTATTTGTTGGCTCATGGCCTAAAGGTAATTCCCAAAGTCGATTATGCTTCCAGGGAGAAAAATGGCCGGAGCAGGCGACGATGCGCCTGCAGCGCGGGGAGTGCCGACAGGCTCCGCAGCAGGGGCATGGCCGTGCCCGTGGTGTAGAAATCATAGTGGGGCGCTCCGATATTTTCGGCGCCTTCCGGAGCGGCATTGCTCAGATCATGCCGCTCCAGTAATCGGGCGACCTGCCGCGCCGCCGCGGGCGCCGGGTCGATGATGTCCACCTCCGGCCCGCAAACCGCCTGAATATCTTCCCGGACCATCGGGTAGTGGGTGCATCCCAGCACCAGGGTGTCGATGCCCCCGGCCAGCATGGGGTCCAAAATCTGACGTAATTTTTTGCTTAGCACCGGGGATCCCGGAGCCTCAGCTTCGATGATGGGCACCAGACCGATGCAGGGGTTTTCCCATACGGGGCGATCCGCCAGGTAGCGCTCCCGTAGCGCCAGGTAGCGCGGGCTGGTGAGGGTAGCCCGGGTGGCCAGCACCCCGATCCGCCGGCCGCTGGCGGCGGGTTTCACGGCGGGCTCCAGGCCCACAAAGGGCACTTCCGGAAAGGTCTCCCGGAGGTGATCGATGGCCAGACTGGTCGCGGTATTACAGGCCACCACGATCATTTTGGCCCCTGCCGCCAGCAGATGGCGGGTAATTTGCTCGCTGAACGCAACGATCTCCTCGCGGCTCCGGGCGCCGTAGGGCGCCCGGGCGTTGTCCGCCACGTAAAGGAGCGATTCCCGGGGCAATAGCCCCGAAACAGCATTGGCGACCGAGAGGCCGCCAATGCCGGAGTCGAAGACTCCAATTGATCCGGGATGTGCAAAAAGCGACACCGACGAATTATATGCCGAGTTTGGCGCGAACCATGGCGCTTACGTCCTGGCTTTCCTGTCCGTAGAGGAGCACCTGCTGGTCAAAGATGAAGGTGTAGCCGTTCTCTTCCGCAACGGATTTGATGGCGTTGTTTACCTTTTCCAGGATGGGCTCGTAGAGTTCTGCGCGCTTTTCCTGCAGGTCCTGTACCATCTTGGCTTCGAAAGCCTGGATTTCGTTACGGCGCTTCTCCAGCTTGGCGGCTTCTTCTTCCTGCATCTTGGGACTCATGGTACCGGCCTGGGCGTCAGCCTGGAGCTTCTGTACGTCGGTCTGAAAGGTTTTCACCATATCCTGACCTTTCTTCTGCAGCTGCGTTTGCAGTCCTTCGAGGTTAGAGTCGGCGGCCTTTACTTCGGGCATATCGGCCAGAATGGCGGTGGAGTTCACGTAACCGAACTTCTGAGCGGATACCGTAGCCGTAGCGGCAAACACGAGCACGGCCATGAGGGCCAATTGAACGAACTTTTTCATTTGATCTGTTTGTGAGTAGTTATCGTTTTTGCGGGCGCAAAGATACAACTCGCCTTGCACCCGTAATAACCTTAAAGTGAAGTCCTTTTGTCCAGGACGATTGGGATGATTTAGTTTCTGAGGGCACGGAGGATATCGTCCGTCTTATCGTAGGTGTCGCTGGAGAAGATGATCCCGGCACTACCGGCACGATCAAAGATGAAGTCATACCCACGCGTACTGGCGTACTGCTCAATGGCTTCATAGACGGCATCCTGGATGGGTTTCACCAGTTCCTGGCGACGCTGAAAGAGGGAGCCTTCGGGGCCGAAGCGCTGACGCTGCATTTCCCGTACGGCTTTTTCCTTAGCGATGATCTCTTCCTCCCGCTGCGTTTTCTGCTGCTCGCTGAGGAGGACCTGCTCGGCCTGGTACTTGTTGTACATGCCCTTGATCACGTCATATTCCTGATTGATCTCCTGTTGCCACTTGGCGGTAAGCTGGTCAAGCTGCTCCTGAGCTTCCTGGTACTCAGTGATGCTACTCAGAATCCGCTCCATATCAACGGAGGCGATCTTTTGGGCAGAAAGCTGGGCACCGAAGCCAAGGAAGGCCACTAGAGCCAGCAAAATTGTATTACGAAAGCGCATGGCATTTTTCTTTTTAGGGTCCAAAAGTAAGTGCGGCCCGGCGGACCGTCTACATCTATAGACGTTTCGATGCGGTTGAAGTTACCGGGGGAAGAAAACTTTAAGACTTACATTTTGGCCACAACCTGCTGTAATTCAGCCATTAAAACCCCAAAACACCTCATCTCCCCCTCCCCTTGTTTAACGTAAGATTAACGGTACTTCCGGGGCCATCCGTCAGAAAATAAAAAACCGGACTACCCGTGAGGGCAGTCCGGTCGTGGTGGTAAACGCAATTGGTTTTATTCAACCTTCAGGCGGTAATGGGGCGTCGGGTTGAGGGGGCAGCTATACTGGTAGGTACCGGCGGAAAGGAAGACGATTCCGGAACGGCTCGTCTCGCCATTACCCACGAGTTCCTGCAGGCCGGAAGCCGTGACCTGCTCGCCATCAGCGTCCTGCAGGTAGAAGCCCAGATCCTTATCAACGCTGGTGTTGGTTACTTCAAAAACGTAATAGCCGGGAGCCAGGTTAAGGCCGGTGGTTTCGTAGACTCCCTCGCGCTGGGTGAGGGAAATTACCCGGGGAGTTCCCACGGAAATACTGTAGTGGGGCGTCGGATTGAGGGGACAGCTGTACTGAAAGTTGCCTTCCGTCAGGGTCACCACTCCGGTGCGACTCGTTTCGCCGTTGCCGACCAGTTCTTTCAGCCCGGAGTTGGGCAGCGCCTCCCCGTTCGCGTCCTGGAGGTAGAAACCCAGGTCCTTATTCACCTCGGTGTTCGTCACTTCAAAGATGTACTGGCCCGGCGTCAGGTTGAGCTGGGTGGTGGTGTAAGCCCCCTCCACCTGGTCTAAGCTGATCACCGTCGGTGCATGATCGCCCGACATTTGGGCCTGCAGCCCAAAGGAGGCCAGGAGAGCAAAAACGATCAGGGAAAGGGTGGAAAATAGATTCTTCATTGTGTAATCAATTGTATTGGATGATTTGATGACACAAATTTCGGCCCGCCTCGGGGCCATCGCTTTACCCATTCTGCCCGGTTGATGGTCAATTTTTCCCGGAAGGGAGGGTGTAAGATTGAGGTTTCAGGTTTCAGGATTCAGGAGTGAGGTACAGTCCTTTAGTCTTCTTGTACCCAGGATAGGTGCCGGATCAGGCTTGCTCTAGGTAGCAACATAAACTTTTCATTTTTCAGCCCATGAAGGAGTTCCAACTACCGCCCAATGTTACGGCATCTAAAGCTCCTTCGTCATGGAAAAAATAAAGCCGGCGGGGACCCCTCAAAGGAGCAACGCGCTGCGCTTGTTGCACGCTTCGAGGTCCCAAGCGAACGCACCCAAAACCGGTCGAGGCGTTCCACGCCGAGCCATTCCCGTAGCAGAACATCTTTCCGGAAAAGGCTTGCTCTAGATTGCAACATAGACTTTTCATTTTTCACCCCATGAAGGAGATCCAACTACCGCCCGATGTTACGAAATCTAGAGCTTCTTCACCGGTAAAAAAACTTCGCAACACGATGCTATCATTATGAAAAAATCAATGTGCTTACCTACCGCAAGCCGGTCGACCATATTTCCAGGTGCCATCAGCATAGTTCATCGATACCGATGCGGTAACGTTTCAGCTCACCCCCGGTCGGCCGGCCAGTCTGCTCGTTCCTCGCGCCTGGGCGGACGACCTTTGGGAGCATATTGGTAAACGACTTAAGGAGTCAGCCTTAAACATTGATCCTATTCATTACCGAACGCGGAGTGTTTACCGGAACAAAATTCAGCAGTACCTTGATTTTCCGCAGCGACAAGGCATGCCTTGTCGCTGCGGAGCGCCCCAGGTGATGGCTGCGATTCCCCGGGAATCGGTCCAGTCTTGCTCCCCGCCCCATCGATGATTGGTCGGGGAGCAAGCCGGCTCCAATATTTCCACTACGGCCTTAGCCTTCTCTTCAGCCTCAGCCTTAAACCTAAATCCTTGATCCTCAAGCCTAGTCCGTCCCTACTTCCGCTTCCGCGGCGTGCGCGTCTTCCGGCTGCGGGAAGAACCTGAGTTCTTGGCCGTCCGGGAAGAGCGGGCACCTGCGCTCCGTCGCCCGGAGGAACGTCCGTTCGATTTGGACTTGCGGGAAGAACGGCTCTTGCGATCAGCGTCCTTATCCTCGTGGTTGCCGTGGACTTTCAGGACCTCCACCAGCGACAGGTCGATCCGACGGCGCTCGAGGTCCACGTCTTCGATGCGCACCCGCACCGAATCGCCCATTTTGAGCTTCTTGCCCGAGCGGCGACCGGTGATGTAGAGCTTGCCGGCACCGATGTCGTAGGATTCGTCCATGTCCTCGTAGCTGATCATGCCCTCGACGTAGTTCTCGGAAAGTTCCACGAAGACGCCGAAGTCGGCCAGGCCGTTGATGACACCATCGAATTCCTCGCCGATGTTGTCCAGCATGAACTCGGTCTGCTTGTACTTGATGCTTTCCCGCTCCGCCGTCACGGCCTTCCGCTCCTGATTACTGATGTGCTTGCAGGTTTCCTCCAGCTTCATGGGGTTGGCCTTGTAGAGGCTGCCCTTTTCGAGGTTAGCGTAGAGGATGCGGTGCACCAGCACGTCCGCGTACCGGCGGATGGGCGAAGTGAAGTGGGTGTAATTTTCGAAGCCGAGGCCGTAGTGACCGATGTTTTCGGTGGTATAAATGGCCTTGGCCATCGTGCGGATGGCGATGGGGCTCAGCATTTTCACCATCGGGTCCTCGCCGGCCTTGGACAACAGCTTGGTGTAGCTCTTGGCGATGGCCGTCGGGCTACTCAGGTCCATCTCGTAGCCCAGGGCGGCGGCAAAGCGCGCCAGCTCCTCGACCTTCTCGATGTCCGGATCGTCGTGCACGCGGAATACGAAAGGAATGAGGGTTTTCAGCCGCTCAGCTTTCTTGACCATGTAGGTGGCCACCTCGCGGTTGGCCATGAGCATGAACTCCTCGATGAGCATATTGGTGTCGATGCGCTCCTTGATGTAGACGCTCAGGGGCGTACCGTCCTCGTCCAGCTTGAAGCGGACTTCGTTGGTGGCAAAGTCAATCGCGCCGTTCTTGAAGCGCCGCGCGCGGTACTTCTTGGCGATCTTATCCAGCAAGACCAGTTCTTCTTTAAAGTCCCCTTTGCCGGTGTCCAACACTTCCTGGGCTTCCTCGTACGTGAAGCGGCGGTCGGAGTGGGTCACCGTTCGACCAAACCAGCGCTTGCGCACCTGATAGGTCTTGGCGTCCAGGGTGAAGACGGCGCTGAAGGTCAGCTTGTCCTCGTGGGGGCGTAGCGAACAGAGTTCGTTACTGATGCGCTCGGGCAGCATCGGGCACACGCGGTCCACGAGGTATACACTCGTGGAGCGGGAGCGGGCTTCTTTGTCCAGGGCGCTGTCGGGACGGACGTAGTGACTGACGTCGGCGATGTGGACGCCGATCTCGATCTGTCCGTTTTCCAGGTGCTCGACGGAAAGGGCATCATCGAAGTCTTTGGCCGTCAGGGGGTCGATGGTGAAGGTGGTCACCTCCCGCATGTCGCGGCGACGGTGAATTTCCTGGGGGCTGATGCTGCTCGGCAGGCCTTCGCTTTCCTCCAGCACGGCCTTCGGGAAGGTGATCTGGAAGCCATTGTTGATCAGGATGGTCTGCATCTCGATCTCGCTGCTCCCCTCCGCGCCGAGCACGGCGGTGATCTTTCCGCTGATCTGTCCGAAGCGGTTCGTGGCCCAGTCGGTGATTTCCACCACCACCTTGTCCTTACTCTCGGCCTCCATCAATTCGGCCCGGTGCACGGCCACGGAGAGCATGTGCCCGCCGGGTTGCTCGACGACCACCTCGGCGTACTTGGCGTGCTCCACCAGCGTACCGACGAAGTGGGTGACGCTGCGTTCCAGCACCTTGGTCACTTCACCTTCCGGCTTGCGGCGGCCGGAGGGCGTCCAGTACCGCACGCGGACGGTGTCGCCGTCCTGGGCGTTGTGCAGGCGGGTGGGGGGGACGAAAATATCGTCCTGATCGCCGTCGACGACGATGTAGGCGGCACCGGAGCGGGTCATGTCGACGCGTCCTTCCAGGTAGGTCCTGGTGTGCTTCTCGGTGTAATCCTTGGCGAGTTGGTATTTGTAGTTGTCGGTGGGGCGAATTTTGCCCGCGGAGGCCAGCTTATCCAGGGCGGCCTGGACGCTGTCTTTGCTGTTTTTGATTTTCAGCTTCCGGATGAGTTGCTTGGGGTTGAATTGCTTGCGCGGGCTTAGTTTAAATTCCTTGACCAGCGCACGTTCTAAATCGCGGGCCTTGAGCTTGCTGCCCTTAATCTTATTCTTAGACATGTATTTCTTTGGGTGTGTTTCGGCACCCCGTTGGCACCGCCGCAGGTAGATGGTCTGCGGATTTTGTTCATTTGGGTTATTGTATCAACCTGAGAACGAAGGTAAATCGGGAAAAGTTCTGTGGGCATTTTTTAGCGGAGGTCCTTTTTTATCGTTGGCGGGGTTTGGGCGAGGGGCCGCAGGTGCCAGAGCAGCAGGTACGGCAGTGGTCCTTTGGTATCTCTTCGTTGCTCCCGCTGCTTTCCTTAGTCACAGTACCCTTCAGGCTGCGGGATGGTCGTTTAGAAGCGTTAAAACCGGTCCGTTATCCAGCCATTCGGTGGTCATTAGCTACATTTCTGGTTCTTCCATAATTAGCCTTCCCGCTTATCTTGCGCCCTATGTCCTCCCCCACCCCCACGAACCTCCTGATCATGGGCGCCGGTCCCGCCGGCGCGGCTACGGCCCTGCGGCTTTCCTTCCTCGGTATTCCCTGTACGCTGCTGGACAAATCCGATTTCCCACGCGATAAGGTCTGTGGTGATGCCCTGAGCGGCAAGGTCCCCACCCTGCTCAACCGGCTGGACCCCGCCATCATGGACCGGTTTCGGGCCCATTACTCCCCGACGGACGTTTGGGGCATCCGTTTCTTCCCCCCCTCGGGGAAGCTCATCGAATTACCCTTCAAGATCGGCTACGAGCGGATTCCCGACCAGGCGCCCGGCTACGTCAGTAAGCGCATGGACTTCGACAACTTCCTCCTCGAGGAATGTCGCCGCCGCCCCGACATTGACCTCCAGCTGAACACGGAGATCTCGCAATTTGAGAAAACGGACACCGGCTACACGGTAACGGCCCGCGACGGCCGCCGCTGGAGTTGCCGGCTGCTGATTGACGGTACCGGAGCCCAGAGTAAATTCAGCCGGCACGAAGCCCGGCAGGAAGTCGACCATGACCACTACGCGGCGGCCGTGCGGGCCTACTACCGGGGCGTTACGGGCTTCCACCCGGATAACTTTATCGAGCTTCACTTTCTCAAGGAGTACAATCCCGGATACTTCTGGATTTTCCCTCTCCCCAACGGGGAAGCCAACGTCGGACTCGGGATGCGATCCGACATCGTCAAACGCCGCAAAGTGAATTTGCGCAAGGAACTGGATAAAATTGTCGCCTCCCCCGCCTTCCGGGAGCGCTTCGCGGGGGCCGAGCAAATTGACCCGACGGTTGGGTATGGGCTGCCCCTGGGCTCCAAGGAGCGCATTCTTTCCGGAGATAACTATCTGCTGATCGGTGATGCCGGCCACCTCATTGACCCCCTCACCGGTGAAGGCATCGGTAACGGGGTGTACAGTGGGTTTATCGCCGCGGAACTGGCCGAAAAATGCCTGGCCGAAAATCGCTTCGACGCCGCCTACCTCCGGGCCTACGACGTGCGCATCGAACGGGTACTGCGCACCGAGCTGCGGCTGAGCTACCGGCTGCAGCAGATTATGCAGTGGACCTGGCTGACAAATTTGTTAACGGGCATCGTGGCGGCCAACCCTAAGGTCATTGAAGTACTCTGTAGGATGTACACCGATTTCGAATTGCGCAAGCAACTCGTACGGCCGACTTTCTGGTGGAAACTCTTCCGGGCCAAGACCGGCAAAGCCCCCGCAGTTACCGTTTCGGGTACGGACCAACCCTAAGGGTCTTCCTGCTGACAATAAATTTGGTGGCAGGCGTAACAAAATCCTTACTCGGGTAGTTAAAGATGTAGTTGATTAAGTTTCATATATACTAGTGAGTGTAAAGTGAGCCTCCGACCCTGCATGTGGGTTAGGAGGTTCTTTTTTTTTGGGAGGAGTCCCTCGTTGAATTTTCATTCCTTAGGCAATGCTATTACCGGAGTTGATCAAAAAAACAGGGCGACAGCACTTCCGTACCGCCGCCCTGATTTTCCGTTTTCGTTTAACCCGCTTACCGTCGTTGTAGCACCGTGGCAAACAAGGTTTCTCCCCGGGCGTCATTTAACCGCAAAGCGTAGGTACCCGCCGGGAGGTTCAGGTCATTAAGCGTAATCTGCTGCGCACCGGCCGCCACCGGCTGCTCCAGTACCCGGCGTCCCGCCACGTCGTAGAGGTACACGGTAGCTTCCGTCGTTAGCGCGGTGGGTAAGGTCAGATTTACGCTAGCGTCAAATGGGTTCGGGTAGACCCGGGTATTCGCCAGCGAAGCGTCACCGCGTTCGAGACGGACCGTTCCCGGCCGTAACCCTGCGTTGGCCGTCATCGCCGGCAGTACCGAACTGATGCTGATGACGTCGTCGAGCGTAGCCTCGCGGTATACTTCAACCTCCAGCTCCAGGGGTAAAATGTCCTCCGTTTCCAGCAGGCCCAACACCTTAAGGTTGCCCGTTTCGTCCAGTTCAACCTGCTGGCCTCGTCCTGTTTCGGCTACGGTAGCGGAAAGAATGCGTCCGCCGTCAGCGCGGAGGGCAAACTGGAAACCACTCAAGTCGTTGCCCCGCAGCTTCAACCGTACTTTTTCCACCCGACCCGGAGTAAGCTCCTCTGCGGGAATTTCCACCACCAGTCCCGGAGCCTGCAGGCTGCTGGAACCAACGGAAACGTCTGCGTTAACGTCACCAATCTTCACGGCCACGAAACCCTGATTGATGTTGTTGGGATCTACGTCCGCAAAGCTGATTTCCGTGGGGTAGTCATCCGCGAAAGGATTTTCGGCGTCCGTAAACTCGTAGGCTGCCGGGATGAACAGCCAGGGTTGTACGGGGGCGGGTTGTAATTCGGTGGTCCGGCCCAGGATGAGTCGGGAGAGGGCAACGATGTCAAAGACGTCAATGGAGGCATCTCCGTTAGCGTCGGCGGCAAGGTACTGGTAGGGGTTGGTGAAGGGAGTCAGCCCCAGGACGTGCCGCTGGATGGCGACCATGTCCAGGATGTTGATGCCGTTATCCCAGGTATCCATCCGCGCTGCGGTCAGGCTCGTCATCTGACAGGCCGGGAGGGCCTCAAAGTCATAGAAACCCAGGTCGGAGGTCAGGCTGGTGGATACCACCAGTCCGTCGTTCCCGATGGCGTCAACCGTTACTTCGGGCAGTGGAACATTGCTGGTGTGCAGATTAATCACTCCGTCGGTAGCTACGGTACCCGCTCCACACATATCGCTGAAGGGGGTGGCTTCAAAGACGTTATCCTGCATGAGGTTAATCTCCGTATTGTACATCACGACGTCCCGGAAAGAGGTGTTGGTGATCCATTCCTTTTCCTCCTCCGTCAGCAGGGGGTCATTGAGGTAGAAGAAGCGATCGCCGTCCCGCAGGTCCTCAAACTGCCGCTTCATGATGGTACGGATGGTGGGGCCAAAAATGGAACCGTCCATGGGCCGTTCGGCCAACATCCCCACCCAGGGGTCAACCTGGTTGATGTCGTCGTTGTACACTTCGGCCAGGGCCTCATATACGTCGGGATCGGGGTTGATTTGGGAAAATTCAAAGACGGGACCAAGGCCATAGGCCAGACGCACGGAGTTGTACAGGGGCAGGCCGCGTTCGCGGCCGCGCATGATGTTGATGGACGCCAGGTCCAGGCCCCCGGCCCCCGGAGGGCCGAAAAGGAAATTACGAACATCGTCCACCACGTGGTTATCCATCCGTTGTTGTACCTGTTCGGCCATCCCGCGCAGGAAGGGCTCCAGACCACCGGTGGCCGGAATCTGGTCAGGACGGAAGAAGGCTTCCCGCAACCCGAGGTCAGGCATTCTCTGTCCGTTGGCGTCCAAACGCCGGAGATTTGAGTTCAGTAGCGTATGCCCCACCCGGAAGGCCGCCGCGGAGAAAACGTTAGCGATCTGCGGCAGCAGCCGGGAATCGTATCCATCGTACGGGGCCACTTCCACGCCCATGGCGGGTAACCATTCGTCGTATACGATGGACTGGATCAGCCCCCCCACGATTTTGCGGGCGTATTCGTAGAGCTCATCATCGCTCCAGTCGGGGTGCTGTGCCTTGAGCAGGTCACACTGGCGGTTGTGCTCCCGGACAAACAGCGTGTGAAAAGTTGTCAGCAGGGGGTTTTCGTTCACCCGGACGTCTCCGGCCACGAAGAGGCGGGTAGCTACGCCTACTCCATCGGCCATATGGGGAGCATTGGGATCTACCGGACTATCAAATTCACCGTCAACGGTATTGTAGGGAAGCAGGTTTCCGGCACTCACCTTGAGCTTACCGTCTACTCCGGTACGCAACCACTGAGCGGCACTTTCTTCGGAGTGATAAACGGCAGAGCCATCGATGAATGCCGTGATTTCGTTGTCGTATTCCCGGGGGTTCCCCGGCCCCAGGCCGGTACCGAACCGCTGCCCGTTGCGGGTCATGGGAATCATCACGTTACCGGTGAAGAAGGGATCGAAATTAGGGTCCCCCATCGGTACGGGAATGGGGATGGGTTCACCGGGGATTTCCGTCAGGGTGATGTCGTGGTCAATGAATTGACCGAATACCCAGGTAAAGTCACTCAATCCTACGGGATCGTTCAGGAGTCCGTCCTGGGCGAAGATCGCGTTGGAGATAACCCTGGGGTTGGGGCGTTCGGGGCCCGCCGGAGCGCTGTAGCCGTCGGCAAAACCATTGCCCGTTACGCGGAGGATGGGCGTGTGCGTTGCCCCCCACTGTTGATTTATCCGGTTGTTGAACCGGCCGTCAATGGTTCGGTACAACTCAACATTATTCGTTTGGGCGAAACAGAATACAGTGGAAAGAAATAATGCACTTGAAAATAGTAGTCGTCTGGCCATACGCCGGGGGAGATTATGTTCGGTAGGGATATAAAAATACGACCTAAAGGTAAAAATTGTCCAGCCAGCAATAAGTGCTTTAGATCACTTTCGACCATTATTTTACAGAAATTGGTGCGGGTTGATCCCCTCTACCCCCATACCGAAAAGCGCGAAATCATACTTTACCGGGTCGCGGGCATCAATTTTTCTGACCGCGTCGGTCAGTTCCAGTACGGCTCGCCAGTCGGCCTGCTTTCTGGTCAGGAGTCCCAATTCGCGCGCTATGCGCTCAACGTGTACGTCCAGCGGCATGCACAACTGATCGGGTCGGATCCGCGTCCAGTCACCAAAATCCACCCCCCGATCATCTCGCCGGACCATCCACCGCAGGAACATGCAGAGCCGTTTACAGCGGGATTTTCTGGCCGGTGTGGCCACGTGCTTGCGGGTGCGGGCCGGCGCGGAAGGCAGCGAAAAAAACAATTCGTGAAAGCCCCGCAAAGCGGGTTCAATGGTGGCATCTTCCGGGCTCAGGTGCCGGGCGAAAGCATCCTCCAGGCTTTCGTGCTGCCGGTAGTACCACTGCAGCCATTCCAGGAAATACAGGGTATCCGTGTACGTAAACGTTCGGTGTTTCCAGTCCCGGAACCGGGCGCGGTCTTCGGGAGTATGCTCCAGCACGAAGCGGTGAGGTCTTCCCTCCATCAGTTCCAGTAACTGAGCGCCCTTATCGATGATGGTGGCGCGACGCCCCCAGGCCAGGGTCGCCACCCAAAACCCGACGATTTCCCGATCGCGCGGATCGTCAAAGGCGTGCACCAGTCCGATGGGATCGTCGGGAATAAAATCCGGCTGATTGAAGCGCTCGTGGTACTGATCAAGTAACTGGGTAATGTCCATGGTCGGCGAAGGTAGATATTGATGATCTTACCTTATTCCAGCAAGCGCAGGTAATCATCGATCACTTCCCGGGCGGCGGCCCGCTCGGGTGGTGCGGAGAAGACCCGCAGCGTATCCGAGGGGGTAATCACACGCAGGGCGTGTTGGGCGCCGAGCATCTCACGGAAGGCATGGATTTGGGCCAGCGTCATGGGGTCCGACACCGGAACAAACTCCCAGTCGGCGTCCTCCCTCCGTTCGGCCTCCAGCCGAAACGCCTGGGAAGGTTCGCCCCTCAGGTGGCAGGTCAAATAAGCCCGGTCTTCCAGCCACACGTCCTGAATGACGGGTTGCAGGACGGCATCGGAAGCGAAAAGATCGTCCAGCTTCCAGAGGATTGTTTTGTCGGCTAGTTCCTCCGTCCGGTAATCCCGGGCGCGGGTGTTTTTGAAGTACAGGTAGTTAGGGTCCGGAACGAAGTGCTCCCCACGGGAGGAACGTCGTTCCTCAGTGCGGCCCTCACAGGCGCTCAGGAGCAACATTCCAACGCAGAGCCCGAAAATTCGCAATTGCATAAAGACTTTTCTTGCCGAATAGCTTACCGCAGGGAGAGGTTCATCGCGGTTGCCATAAACTTTGCCCTACCCGGATGCATGGCACCTGCGATAGCCAAAAAATTGAATTTCTCCCTGGATCAGCTTATCCCTTCTTGGCGAAGGTTAAGCACTCCAAGTTCCCCGCCAGGCGTCTTAAGGCGACTATCCTCCATTTAACGAAGAGCAGTTCGAAAGGAAGTAGGTATTTTCGGACCGCCATTACTTCATCGACAAAATCTACTCATGTCCCTGCGATACCCCATTGGAAAATTTGAGCTTCCCGCTCCCGAGGAAGCTGCCGCCCGGCGAGTGGAATACGTTAAATCCATCGGCGGACTGCCCGACAAGCTCTCGCCGCTGGTCAACGCGCTGGAGGAAGGGGCACTACTGGACAATACTTACCGCCCCGATGGCTGGACGGCCCGGCAGGTCATTCACCATCTCGTGGACAGCCACACCAATGCCTACGTTCGACACAAACGGGTACTGACCGAGGACCACCCTACCCTCACGCCCTACGACGAAACCCGTTGGGCGGAACTGACCGACGTGGAGGTGGTTCCGGTGCGGGTGAGTCTCGACATTTTGCGGGGTCTTCACCTCCGGTGGGCGACCCTGCTGGCAACCTGCACCGACGCCCAGTGGGAAAGAACGGCCTTGCATCCGGGGAGTGGGTGGACGTATCGCCTCGATACCCTGGCCGCCCACTACGACTGGCACGGAAGGCATCACATTGGTCATCTGGAAATCATTCTTGGTCAATAAGCTGAGTTATCTTTGGCGCCAAGGGATTCCATGAAATTATGCGCGACCAGTTACTACTACTCTTTTTCCTTCTCCTCTCTTCCTTCGCTCACGCTCAACAGTCCGACAACATGGAACTGCTGGGCACGTGGACGGATGCTTCCCTGCCCGTTAGCCTGGTCCGGTTCTCGGATTTATGGGGATACGCAGACGGAGGGCGCGAGTACGCCCTGATGGGCTCCCGGCATTACGTCCACATTCTGGACGTCACCAACCCCGCCTCCATTAGTGAAATTGGTCGCTACAACAATGACGTTAACGACGGCACCATCTGGCGCGACATCAAGACCCACCAGCACTACGCATACTGCGTCGCTGACCAGCGGACGGAAGGCCTGCAGGTTATTGACCTGTCCAATCTCCCCGCTTCGGCTTCAATTATCTTCCAGGACAACACCAATTTTCACCGGGCCCACAACATCTACATTGACGAGGCGGTCAGCCCGGCAATGCTCTACGTGTTCGGTTCAAGTGGCGGAACCGCATCCCGCAATAGTGGCATTATGGTGTACAGCCTCGCCGACCCGGCTAATCCATCGTTGGTGACCGGGGTAAATTTAAACGGAGGGTACTTGCACGACGGGTTTGTCCGTAACGACACCCTCTACGGCAACCACGGCAATAATGGCCTCTACGTATACGACGTAAGTGACGCCAACAACCCCGTAGAACTGGGCAACCTCACCAACTACCAGGAGGCAGGATACAACCACAGTTGCTGGCTTTCTGCGGACGGGCGTACCCTGGTTTTCTGCGACGAAAACTTCAACCGGGGCGTAAAGGTGGCGGACGTCAGCAACCCAATTGACATCGAGGTGGTGTCCATTTTTCGGTCGGCCCTGCTGGCCCCTGCGGCCACCAACAGCATTGCCCACAATCCTTACGTGATGGGCAACGACCTGGTGGTGGTGAGTTACTACGATGACGGGGTGCAGGTGTGGAACATCAGTGACCCCACGAATCCGTACCGGGTCGCCTATTACGATACTACCCCCAACCAGTCGAGTTATGGCTCCGACGGCGTTTGGGGATCCTACCCGTACCTGCCCTCCGGTAACATCCTGGGGAGTGATCAGGAAACGGGACTGGTGGTACTAAAGGTAACGGACATCAATGCGCTGCCGGTAGAGTATTTGAGCTGGACGGCCCGGGGCGGAGAGAAAGGAGCTACGCTGGAATGGACCACGGTCACGGAAGAGCAGCATGCCGGTTGGGAGATTGAACACAGCGCTAACGGCGAACACTTTTCCTCCATTGGGTACGTTCCCGCGGTGGCGCCCGGCGACTATGCCTTCCAGCATCCCGACGCAGTAACCGGAACCAATTACTACCGCCTGCGGCAACGTGACCTGGACGGTACCGAAGCGCTCTCGGAGGTGCGCACCGTGATTATCGGGGCGATGGATGACCGTCCGTTGCGGGCCTACCCGAACCCCGGCACGGCCGGTCAGGTACTGCAGATTTCTGGCATCCTGGAGACGGACCACTGGATGCTTACCGACTTGCTCGGCCGGCGAATTATTCAGGGCCAGGGCGTTTCATTGCGGCTGCCCGCGTCTTTGTCCTACGGCACCTATCTGCTCAGCGTTAACGATGGCGTTGCCCGGGCGAGAATTGTGGTCCGCCCCTAGTGGTCTGTCGGGAAGCCCGGGATTTGTTTTTGGTGTAGTACATTAGGGTAGAATATTCATCTAAACCCGGTGTAGCCTCTTGGCGGGGCTCATCAGTACGTAGGCGAGCACTATGCTGAGAAAAAGCAATTCTTCCGGCAACTACCTGGACAACCTTCAACGGGACAGCTGGCAACTGGAACTTCTGGTGACGGGATTCGCGCTTGCGGGAATGTTGTCCGGGGTGGATGAATTCGATTCCTTCACCGATCGGCTAAAGGATATTCTCCGGGGTCACCCCAATGTATTCGGAGCGGAAGTTTTCATCATCCTGCTCATTGACTTTGCGTTTTACGTAACCCTGATGCACTTTTTCGTGCACGTGGTCATTCGCTGTTTATGGATCGGGGCCATTGGCTTGCGATCCGTTATGGGACCTACGGATTATGAAACCCTTGACCTGGCGCCTACCTTCAAAAAATTCATCTTACGGAGGAACGGAAGCTTTGATAACTACATCCGTAATCTGGATAAACTCGCCAGCGTCATTTTCGCGGTAACCTTTTTGCTCATCGCCATTATGGTGAGCACCTACCTTTCCATTGTAATCATTTCGCTCCTTTTCATTGGGTTACTTTCCCTCGGGGATGGTCCGCTCGTCGTTATTTCCGGCTTCATCATGATCATGGTGTTCTTATTGCTGATGCTGGCTTATTTGCTGGATTTCCTCTCGGCCGGAGTGGCGAAAAAAAATGAGAATATCGCTCGCCTGTACTATCCCGTTTACCGGGTTTTCGGCTGGCTTACCCTGGCCCGATTGTACCGCCCCTTCTACTATAACCTCGTCAGCCACCCACTGGGCAAAAAAATTGTCTACTTCCTGATTCCCTACCTGATCATCACCCTGATGATTTTTGGTTTCCGTTTACAACCCAATACTTTCTTTGACCACCGGCAGAGCGAGTATTCCGATGAAGATCGTCAAAACATCATGTTCTCTTACAGCTACGCCGACGAGCAACACCCCGACGATCGCAACTCCTTTATCATCCTGCCATCCCGGCAGCTGAGTGGCCCGGTAGTTGAGGTTCGGATTCCAGTCCAACCCCGACTGGAGAGCCTGGTGGTTGATCATTGCCCCGACCTTGTCCCCATCAATTCCTATTCGTTTACCATCGGTGGTCTGGAATCTTTCGTGATTGGTTTCAGCCTTGGGGCGCGGCAGGATAGTCTGGGACGCGTGCCGGAATCGATGAAAACGAGGATTCAGGAGGAGATCATTCCCTGCCTCCTCGCCCCGCTCGAACTGAAACTGGATGATGAAGAAGTAGCCCTTGATCAGTGTTTCGTCCGTCCGCCAAAAAAAGGTGAGCTGTTTACGGAGCTGATCACCTTCATTTCGTTGCGGGATCTGTCGGAGGGCACCCACAGCTTTACCCTCAACCAGTACGAAGCGTCTGAAGATGACGACAAGGAACGGGAAAAGCTCAAGCGGACCACGGTAGTTCCCTTTTACTACGTTGATGACCGGCTAGACTTGATGCCCGCTCCGGCGGACCAGTCCGAAGAGGAAAACTTACGATAAAGCACCACCTTACTTTCGCTTGCCCGAATACTTGTCGTGCAATCCAATCCCTTCCAGGATTTTTTCTTTGCTCCGTTCAATGCGGGATATCCTGGTTTCCGACTTCTTCGGAGCGGAGAAATAAATAATGTACCCCCGCTGCCGGCCGGGCGTCAGTGCCTCAAACGCCATCCGCAACGGAGGGTCTTCCTCCAGTATCCGGACCAGCTCCTCCGGCTGCTTTTCGGGGGTGCCACTGGGAGGCACTTTTCTTCCTTCCCGTTCCACCTGAATGGCCTGGGCCAGGTAATCCCTGATCGCCGGAGCCGCGGCGCTAACTGCTTCGTCGGACCGGAACCTGATCACCCGGGCTACCCGGGAATTCGCCCCCGGCTTTTCCAGCAATCCGTAGGGGTCGTTGAGGAGAGCCCCCTTCAGGAAGGACAGGACACAATTATCCCTTAAGGCACTGATCATCACGATATTCTTTCCTTCGTGGGTGTAGCAAGGAACGCCCCATTTGATCTCTTCCTCCAGGGGGCTTTCCAGGATAATCGTCCGAAGTGACCGGATAGCGGTAGTCCACTGATGCACCTTACAGTCCGGCGTATCACCGTAGGGGCACCGCATACATCCCTTGCTCAGAAAATCCTCAACGGTTGGCTTCGACATACTGCTTGAAGTTATTCAGGATGGCCTGCCACCCCTGCCGTTGCGGTTCCACCTCGTTCGTTCCTTCCACTTCAAAGGATTCCGTCAGCAAGGTAGTGCCCGCCGTTTCTTCCCGTAAGGTAATCACCACGGCCCTTCCGTCATTGATGGACTTAGATATCCGGCTAAAGGGCTGTACCATCCGGTAGGTTCCGGCGTAATCAAAGCCCATGCTTCCGTCTTTCGCTTCCATTCTCCAGCAAAACTGTCCCCCTGGCCGAACATCGTTTTCAGCGCGGGGGCATTGCCAACTATCGGCGGCAAAATTCCAGTTGACAATGTGTTTGGGATTAGTCCAGTAATCCCATACCGTTTCCGGTGCGGCCCCGATGTGTACCCGTACCGTGACGACTTCTCTTTCCATCTCCGAGTCCTTTTGGTGCCCGCAATTTCCCGGGCCCAATAAAAATACTTCCAGTGACGGACATCCATCAAAAAGACCAGGGATTTATATGGCCGCGGCAATCCGGTCCCCCATCTCGTCCGTACCCACCTGATGTTTGGGGTGCAGGTCTTCCGTACCGTACCCTGACTCGAGCGTAGCGTTTACCGCCCCGCGAATCGCGTCCCCTTCGGTCACCAGGCCGAGGTGGTCCAGCAGCATGGCTGCGGAAAGGATGGTGGCCACGGGGTTAGCCCGGTTTTGCCCGGCCCCCTCGGGCCAGGAGCCGTGGATGGGTTCAAACATACCGACCTTGGCCCCCACACTGCTGGAGGGCAGCAGGCCCAGCGACCCGGCCAGGACACTGGATGCGTCGGAAAGAATGTCGCCAAACATATTACTGGTGACGACCACGTCAAACTGCGCGGGATTAAGGATAAGCTGCATGGCCGCATTATCCACGAACATGAAATTCAACTCCACCTCCGGGTATTCCCCGGCCAGTTCCCGGGTGACTTCCCGCCACAGGCGGCTGCTTTCCATGACGTTCGCCTTGTCCACCAGGGTCAGTTTTCCCCGGCGGTTACCGGCCGCCTCAAAGCCCATGCGGACGATCCGGTCAATTTCCGGGCGGGTATACAAACAGGTGTCGTAGGCAGTGTTACCCCCGTCTTTACGCCCCTTCTCTCCAAAATAAATCCCTCCGGTCAATTCCCGGACAATGAGCATGTCAACCCCCTTCATCCGTTCCGGGCGCAGCGGACTCAGGTGGGTAAGCTGTTCGTATCCGGCCACGGGCCGCAGGTTGGCGAACAATCCGAGTTCTTTGCGTAGACGAAGCAATCCCTGCTCCGGACGGACCTTTGCCGTAGGGTCATTATCAAAGCGAGGGTGACCGATGGCACCGAAGAGCAGGGCATCAGAAGCCCTGCACAGTTCAAGGGTCTTTTCGGGGAGCGGGTCGCCGGTCTCATCGATGGCGACCGCACCAACCGGAGCAAAGTGATAATCAAATTCGTGGGAGAACTTTTTCCCGATGGCGTCCATCACTTTGATCGCCTGTTTGATGACTTCGGGTCCGATACCGTCTCCGTCGAGAACCGCAATTTTGTAAGTACTCATAAATCGTATGTCCGGGGTGGGATATTAATGTCTTTCTAAAAAAAGGGGAATTGTTTAAAGCAGGGAAAAGTCTTTCCGCTTTTGCTCAAAGGATTCGATGGCCTCCCGCTGGCTCAACAAATAATCGATATCGTCGTATCCATTGATCAGACAGGTTTTCTTGTACTCGTCAATGTCAAAGGTGGTTACCGTACCGGTTTGCTCATTCTTGAAGGTCTGCGCCTCCAGATCAACGGTAAAATTGGCCTTGGGATTTGCTTCAATCGTCCTGAACGTCTCGTCGAGTACTTCGGGAGCTACCACCAGCGGTAATACGCCGTTATTGAGGGCGTTGCCCCGAAAGATGTCCGCAAAATAGCTGGACACTACCACCCGAAACCCGTAGTCTTCAATGGCCCAAGCCGCGTGTTCCCGGCTGGACCCACACCCGAAGTTGGCTCCGGCCACCAGAATGCTTCCCCGATACAGAGGATTGTTCAGGACAAAATCCGCCTTGGGCTCGTCGTGCTTGTCGTAACGCCAGTCGCGGAAAAGGTTCTCACCAAATCCCTCCCGGGTAGTCGCCTTAAGGAAGCGAGCGGGGATAATCTGGTCGGTATCAACGTCCTCAACGGGCAGGGGAACTGCGGAAGAGGTCAACTTGGTAAATGGGGTCATAAGAATCAGGATTGAGGATCGAGGATTTAGAATTTAGAATTGAACATTGAGAATTTAAAATTTAGGATGGAACATTGAGCATTGAACATTTGGAGAAGCATCTCACACCTTTCGATCCAGCTTCTTGACAGTGGCCGTGAAAATGGCTACAAGTTCTGAAGCTTCCTGAATCAGGGGTGTGACTCTGGAATCCTCTTCAAAATAATCCATCCGCTGGATGTACATCAATTCCGATTTTGATTCGCGTAGTTCCTTTAAGAGGACCTTTATTTTGTGAATAAAATCTCTTTTTGATTCCGCAGCTCTTGCCTCAGGATAATGAAATCCAGCGTGCGTACTGGCACGAATTAATTGGTTCGCTACGTGCTTTGCGTCAAAAAACCGATCCGTCGGTAGCGCACGACACAAGTAGGTGCAGCGTACTCCGAAATCAATTAGCCGATTTTCTAACTCATTAGCGTCCATGCTCAATGGATCTACATGTTAAATTTTCAATGTTCAATGTTCAATTGTAGCATCTCCCGCACATCGGTCACCTTACCGGTGATCGCGGCCGCAGCGGCGGTAAGGGGACTGGCCAGAATGGTGCGGGCTCCCGGCCCCTGCCGGCCTTCAAAGTTCCGGTTGGACGTAGAGACGCAGTACTTTCCGGCGGGCACCTTGTCTTCGTTCATGCCCAGGCAGGCCGAACACCCGGCACCCCGGAATTCGAAGCCGGCCGCCATCAGGGTTTTATCCAGGCCCTCGGCGATGGCCTGTCGGGCTACCTGCTGGGATCCCGGCACGACGATGGCCGTGACGTTATCGGCTACTTTTTGCCCCGCCACCATCTGGGAGACGGCCCGTAAATCTTCAATCCGGCTGTTGGTGCAGGAACCGATGAATACGTAGTCGATCGGCATATCCTGCAGGGGCTTGCCCGCAGTAAGCCCCATGTACTTCATCGCCTTTTGGACGCTCGCCGCGTTGTGGATGGCATTTTCTTCCGGAATGCTTTCCGTGACGCCCATGCCCATGCCCGGATTGGTTCCGTAGGTCACCATCGGCATGATGTCTTCGGCCCGGAAGGTGTGCTCCACGTCAAAGACGGCATCTTCGTCGCTGGGCAGGCTCTTCCAGTAGTCAACCGCAGCCTCCCAGTCGGCACCTTTGGGGCTAAATTCCCGCCCTTCCAGGTAGTCAAAGGTTGTCTGATCCGGAGCAATGAGGCCGCCCCGGGCGCCCATTTCAATACTCATATTACAGACCGTCATGCGGCCTTCCATGCTCAGACTGCGGATGGCTGACCCCGCGTACTCCACGAAGTAGCCGGTCCCGCCGCCGGTCCCGAGTCGGGAAATCACGTAGAGGATGACGTCCTTGGCCGTCACTCCGGCTTGCAGCGTCCCCTCCACGGAAATCCGCATCTTCTTGGGCTTGGTCAGCAGGAGGCACTGCGTGGCCATTACCTGCTCCACCTGGCTGGTCCCGATGCCGAAGGCTACGGCGCCGAAGGCTCCGTGGGTGCTCGTATGGCTGTCTCCGCACACCATCGTGATGCCCGGCCGCGTGATGCCCAACTCCGGGCCAATCACGTGTACGATGCCCTGGTAGGGGTGCCCCAGTCCGTAAAGCTCCACGCCAAAGGCTTCGCAGTTCTCCGTCAGCATACTCACCTGCTTACGACTGAGGGGCTCCGCAATGGGTTTGTCCTGATCCTTGGTCGGAACGTTATGGTCGGCGGTGGCCACGATCCGGTCCCGTCGAAACAGCGGCAACCCCCGGCGGCGCAAGCCGTTGAAGGCCTGAGGACTGGTGACTTCGTGAATCAGGTGACGATCGATGTAAAGGACCTGGTTCCCACCGGCTACCTCGGTAACCACGTGAGCGTCCCATACTTTATCAAATAGTGTTTTTCCCATGGAATTCAGAGGAATTATTGTTGCTAGGGCAAAGTTATCATAAACCGGGCGCGGACGCAGGTGCCAGCGCCTATATCGGGAGCAAGGTTTTTTGAGTTCTACGACGTCGGAAAAGGAAGATGGCGATTTCTGCCAAAAAAAAACTCAGGACCTTTTGCCCTACACTGCTAGACAAATGATTGTTTCAGTGCCTCTCCAGCGAAGCGAAATGGAGAGCCCGCCCGGCCTGACTGCCAGTCGGACGGGGTTAGGAGAGGGAGAAACACATTTGTCTAGCAGGGTACCTTTTGCCCCCTTTGCCTGATATCTTTGTTCCAACTCAACCAATAAAACATGCTGAAAAGACTCCTCGCTGTTGCCCTGACCCTGCTCCCCGCCTTCCTCCTGGCCTGGGGGGCCAACGGCCACCGGATTGTGGCCAAAATATGCTACGACAACCTCTCCCCAACGGCCCGTGCCCGCATCGACGCAGCCCTTGGCGACAACTACCTCGAGCAGGTTGCCAACTGGCCGGATTACATCAAATCAGAAAGGGGCTGGGATTTTGCCAAACCCTGGCACTACATGACCATCCAACCCGATGAAACCATGGCCATGGTCGCCGACCGCAACCGGGGCGAAGAGAAAATCAACGACGTCCGGGAAGGCATCGAACTGATGGTGGAGATCCTGGAGGGTAAAACCATCGCCCGCCAAAGAATGAAGGATATCATGGAGAAATCAAAAGTCCAGCCACTCGCCGGCTCCCTCGACGCCACCGCACTGGCTTTTCTCATCCACTTCATCGGCGACGTGCACCAGCCCATGCACGTGGGTAAAAACCGCGACTCGGGAGGAAATAAAATTTCGGTCCTCTTTTTTGGGGAGCGTAAGAACCTGCATTCCGTTTGGGATACGGAAATCATCGAGCACGAACGGCTCAGCTATACGGAGTTCGCCAAATTCGCTTCCATCCACACGCGTTCCCGCCAGGAAGCCTGGGCCAATGATTCTTTGGAGGAGTGGATTGCGGAGAGTGTCGTCCTCCGTGAACGAATCTACAACACCCTCTACGACTACACCGACCGGGAAACGGGCCTTCCGGATTTCTCCTGGAATTACCAGCACGACTTCCTACCAGTCGTCGAAGACCGACTGGCGGCCGCCGGATACCGTGCCGCCGCGCTCCTAAACGGGATCTACAAATAAAAAAACCTGCCTCCCGGCCGGGGGCGTACGCCGCTGGCCGGGAGGCAGGTTGTGCTTGTGGATGAATTTCCTTAGGCAACCATGGCGGAGATCAGCGTCTCCAGGTCCTTGTCTTCCACTTCTTTTTTCTGATCCGCTACCCGCAGAAATTCCTGGTACAGATCGTCCAGCTGAACCTTAGTGACGTTATGCCCCAGGTTTTTGAAGCGGTAGGCCAATGCTGCCCGACCACTCCGCGCCGTCAGTACGATACGGGACTCATCTACCCCAACTTCCGCCGGGTCGATGATCTCGTACGTATCCCGGCGCTTGATGACACCGTCTTGATGAATTCCGCTGGAGTGCGCAAAAGCGTTATCGCCAACGATTGCTTTATTGGGCTGTACGACCATGCCCATGCTTTCACTGACCAGGTGGCTGGTCTCCAGCAGTAACTTGCTGTTGATGTTGGTGTCCAGTCCCAGGTGTGCGTGCTGGCGCATGATCATGACCACTTCCTCCAGGGAAGTGTTTCCGGCCCGTTCGCCAATGCCGTTTATCGTACACTCAATCTGACGGGCACCATTGCGTACGCCGGCGATCGAGTTGGCCGTAGCAAGACCCAAATCGTTGTGACAGTGGGTACTGAGCGTACACTTCTCGATGCCTCGCACATTATCCCGCAGGTAGGCAATCTTGGCCCCATACTCGTCGGGCAGGCAGTAGCCCGTGGTATCGGGGATATTGAGTACCGTCGCACCGGCGTCCACGGCCGCCTGGATTACCCGGGCCAAAAACTCGTTATCCGTACGGCCGGCATCTTCGGCATAAAACTCGACGTCCTCCACGAAGGACTTGGCCAGTCTCACCGCGCCCTTTGCGCGCTCGATGATGTCTTCCGGCGTAGTGCGCAACTTGTACCGGATATGGCTCTCGCTCGTGCCGATGCCCGTGTGAATCCGGGGGCGTTTGGCGTACTGCAGCGCTTCACCCGCCCGCTCGATATCTTTTTTAACTGCCCGACTAAGGGCACACACAACCGGTTCGGACACCGCCCGGGTGATGGCCATTACCGACTTGAAGTCACCGGGACTGGAGATCGGGAATCCCGCCTCAATGACGTCCACTCCTAATAGTTCTAACTGACGGGCGATGACCAGCTTCTGGTCAGTATCCAGCTTACAGCCGGGCACTTGTTCTCCATCCCGCAGTGTAGTATCGAAAATCTGAATTCGGTTCGTATCCATACTCAAAAGCCCGTTTAGACGGGTATTTCTATCTTTATGGCAACTGACTTGCCTAATTGGTCAGGACTATAAAATTACCCCTTCGCATTCCAACGGGCGAAGTTTCCCTAACTTTATAAACCGTAGGTTTGCGATAGCACGCGAGGCCCATAACCACCATAAACTACTGATTTTCAATTAACTGCATCAAGACATTATACAATGCCAAAACAAAAGACGGACGACCTCCTAAAGCTTGTCGCCTCCCTCAACCGGGCGGAGAAACGCCATTTTCGTCTTTTTGTCAAGCGCAATCAGCAGGCTAACGCCGACATCCTTTTCCTCCAGTTGTTCGACATCCTGGAAAGGACCGGCGAATACGATGAGGATTACATCCTTAAGAGGATTGATGGCATCAAAAAGAGCCAACTCTCCAATCTGAAAGCCCACCTGTACAAGCAACTGCTGACGAGCCTCCGGTTGCTGAATCGCAACAAGGATGAAGAAATCCTGCTGCGGGAAAATCTTGATTACGCCCGTATTCTTTACAACAAGGGGCTTTATCGCCAGGCGCTGGACGTACTGGACAAAGTAAAGAAGCGTGCCTCCCAGGTGGAAGCCAATACCGTAGTACTGGAAATCGCTCAGTTCGAAAAACTTATCGAGGGTCAATACATCACCCGCAGCATCGAGGGGCGGGCCGAAGAACTCAGTCAGGAGTGTACGGCCCTGACCAAGAAGATTACCACCAGCAATGCTTTTTCGAACCTGGCCCTCCGGCTCTACGGCCTTTACCTCAAGATCGGCCTGGTCAGCAACGAGCAGGACCTCCACATGGTGAAAACCTTTTTCCGCGGACAGCTTCCGGAGGCCCAGTTCGACGATCTGGATTTCTGGGGAAAAATTTCCTACTGCCAGGCCTATACCTGGATGCACCTGATGTGCCACGAGTTCCCGCTCTGCTATCGCTACACCCAGCGATGGGTGGATCTTTTCCGGGAAAATGAGAAGATGATTGAGGCCAATGCCCCTCTTTACCTGAAGGGTATTCACAACCAACTGGCCATCCTCTTCAATATGTGGCAGTACGATAAGTTCGTGGATGAGCTACAACACCTGGAGCTTTTCCCCCATCAGTACGACCTGACCAATAACGTAAACGTTCAGGGGCTGTATCATCTCTACCAGTTCGACCATCAGATTCGTAAACACTATATGGAGGGGACCTTCACCCAGGGCCTCGGGCTCGTCCCCCAGATCATGGAAGTCATTGACGACAACCGGTACAACTGGGACGACCACCGCATCATGATCTTTTACTACCGGATTGCCTGCCTGTACTTCGGTAGTGGAGATAACGATACGGCCATTGACTACCTCAACCTGATCATTAACCAGCGGAGCCCGAATTACCGGTCCGACATTCAGGCCTACTCCCGGATCCTCAGCCTCATTTGTCACTTCGAAATGGGCAACGTTCAACTCGTAGAGTATCAGGTTAAATCGGTGTACCGCTTTTTGGCCAAGGTGGAGCACCTGCAGGAGACCCAGCAGTTGATTTTCCGATTCCTGCGGCGCTTACCCCGGGTGCGGGAAGACCAACTCCGGGATGAGTTCATCAAGTTGAAAGCCAAGTTGGACAAGGTGGCCGAAAACCCCTTCGAGCGACGCCCCTTTACCTTCCTGGATATCCCCAGCTGGCTGGAGTCCAAGATCAACGACGTTTCCGTAGAGGAAGTCCTCCGGGCCAAGTTCGAGCGCATGCGGCAAGTCGAGGAAATCAACAACGATTAGGCTGGTAAAGTCAAGCTAAGTCCCGCGGGGACGTGGCACGCTCGGATTACTACGCGCAGATCAGACGAACTGGTCTCCGTGGGCCCCTTCCACCCGTGATCGCAGTTTCTTAATCTCCTGTTCCCGATTCTTGGGGTAAATGAGCAGTACGTCTCCTTCGTCAATGATGAGAAGATCGTCTACTCCGCCAATGACCATCAGTTTGTCCTTTGGTCCGCGAATCAGGGAGTTATGTACGTCTTCCATGAGGACCTGATTCCCGGAAACCACGTTGCCGTTTTCGTCTTTTCCACTTTCCTGATAGAGCGCTCCCCAGGCCCCCAGGTCCGACCACCCAAACTGAGCGGGGATGGTGTAAATGTTGTCGGCGTTTTCCATGATGGCATAGTCCACCGAGATCTTGGGGGTCTGGGGGTAAAATTCATCGATGAAGGCCTGCTCGTCTGCGGTATTGTAGCACGCCAGGCCCTGCTGGAGGAGGGCAAAAATTTCCGGAGCGTACTTTTCGTAGGCATCCAGGATGGTGGCCGCCCGCCAGATAAAGATGCCCGCATTCCAGAGGTAATTTCCGCTGGCCAAAAAACTCGTGGCGGTGGCCATGTCCGGCTTTTCGGTAAATCGCTTTACGGGATATACCCCGCTGTTTTCCTCCGCTCCCTCAAACTGGATGTACCCGTAGCCCGTATGTGGCCGGTCGGGAGAAATACCCAACGTCAGTAGGGCATCATTCTCGGCGGTAAAGGTGAGCGCCTTATTGATGTTGTTGGCAAACAAGCCCTCGTTGATGATCAGGGCGTCGCTGGGGGCGATCACAAAGTTGGCCTCTGGATCGAGTTGATAGAGCTTGAAGGCCGTATAGGCGACGCAGGGAGCCGTATTGTTGCGGCTGGGTTCGCACAGGATCTGATTATCGGTGACCTCGGGTAAGTGTTCCTTTACCTGCTCCCGGTATTTTCCGTTCGTAACCACAAAAATCTTATCGGCCGTGGTCACGTTCAAAAACCGGTCAAAGGTCATCCGGAGCAGGCTACGGCCGTCTCCCATGATGTCCAGAAACTGCTTTGGGCGGGCCTCCCGGCTGGCGGGCCAAAATCGGGAACCAACACCTCCCGCCATGATGGCTACGTACGTATGATTATTCATTTTTGCAAAGTTTTCCGAGTGAGTCAAAGGGTAATTCCCCGAACATTAATCCGCTTACGTTACAAAGCTAAGCGGGGTGACTCAGCCTCCCGCTGCTAATTCGATAAAGCGACGGTTTCCCGCTAATTTTGGTAGGTTTATTCCCCTGGAGGTAGCAAATCGGGCCGTCTTTCCCTCGTTCGATTCAGTGCCTGCTCTTCCCGCCAGCTTTCGATGGCCGGGAAATTACCACCCAGCAAAATCTCGGGTACCTTTCTGCCCCGCCACTCCGCCGGCCGGGTATACACGGGCGGAGCCAGCAAGTCATCCTGGAAGCTGTCCGTAAGGGCGCTCGTTTCATCGTTGATGACCCCGGGGATGAGGCGACCGATGGAATCGACAATCACCGCTGCGGCCAGCTCTCCTCCCGACAGTACGTAATCGCCGATACTCAGCTCCAGGGTAACGTAGGCATCCCGGATGCGCTGGTCGATGCCCTTGTAATGGCCGCAAATCAGCAGCAGCCGCGTACCTAGGCTGAGCCGGTTGGCCCGGCGCTGATCGTAGGTCTGCCCGTCGGGCGTCAGGTAAATGATCTCGTCGTATTCGCCCCTGGCTTGCAGGTCGTCAATGGCCGCGGCCAGTGGTTCACAGCGCATAACCATCCCGGCACCACCCCCAAATTGGTAATCATCCACGCTGCGGTGTTTGCCCAGACCGTAGGTTCTCAGGTCATGAACCGCTACCGAAAGCAGTCCCTTATCCTGAGCCCGCTGCATGATGGAATGTGACAGGGGAGATTCTAACAATTCCGGAATGACGGAAATAATGTCGATGTGCATTTCGCAAAGATAATTGATTGAAGGACGGTTCCCTTACCCGAAGGCTTGGCTGCGCGCAGCGCCACGAGATTCATGGCACCCGCCCTCCGGGCCCAAACTCCTCCACTACCCACTACAGTACTACCCACTATTCTACCTCACCCCCACCCGGTATCGCTTCCACACATTGATCAACAAACGGAAGGGCGTAATCACGGCCGCAATGACCGCCCAAACCCCGAAGAATCGGTATTCTGCGTGCATGTAGGTGTCCATGATGCCCCCGATTTCTTCCGGAAGGTTTTTCACGAGGATGTCCGGTCCGTTCTCGTCGAAAAAAGTGATGAAGTAGTTGAAGTACTGGACCATGAAGAAGATGAGGGGAATGACCGCAATGCTAATGGCTCCCTGGAGGATGAGTTTATCCCGCAACCAGCTGATGTGCAGGAAGAAGAGATAGCGAGTCAGCGTAATGGCCGCCACCACGTACACGAAGTTGGGGAAGAAAAAGGGGAAATCCGGTACGTTGACGTAGATGGGAGCCAGCACCAGGGCCGCCAGTACCAACGTAAACGCCCACCAGGTAACCTCCAGACTGATTTGAGACAATTTCTGCTTTCCTACGGTCATCATGCACTCATTTGTGCCGCAAAGCTACGTGGAAATCCTTGATTTTCTCCCGGGCTTTACCCCGTCCAGTCTTTTGGCCAATCGGGCTCGGGGTCGAAAATGTGGGGCAAACAAAATACACACTGTCTGATTACGACGGTGCCCCACATATCCACACAACCGGACGCCCCCTGGGGTGTTCCTTTGTCACAACCCACTATGCATGGAGCTCCTTGAAAAAACACCGGACCTGTTTACCCAACTACGGGAAATGGAGCTGTTCCAGCCCGTCGAGGATGATGCTCTCCGGTGGATGCTCGATAAATCCCGCTACGTTCGGTACCCTAAGGACAGTTACGTTTTTCAACACGGTGACGAAGTGAACCACATGCAGGTGATGCTGCGGGGGTCCTACCTGATCCGGAGAGAAAAGGACGGCCGAAAAAGGGAATTGGGCGTATGGGAAGGCCCCTTTGTGTTCGGTATTCTTCCGTTTAGTCGCATGACGCACGCCGGTGCGGCCGGGCTGGCCCTGGAGGATAATTACGTGCTCGAATTGCACCGGGATTGCTTCGTGGAGATGGTCAACACCAGCTACAAACTCACCCAGGTCCTGGTGAGTGTGATGACGAATCGGGTCCGGGATTTCCAGCAAATCCAGCTGATGGACGAGAAGCTGATGGCCCTGGGTAAAATGAGTGCGGGCCTGGCCCACGAGCTGAACAATCCCGCCTCGGCGATGGTGCGTTCCAGTCAGGAACTCCACCGACACCTGCAGCAGACCCCGGAACGCTTCAAGGAGGTGATCACGATGCGCGTAGACCCGGATGACGTGGATGCGGTCAACAAGATTCTCTTCAACCGCATCGCCGAGGCTCCGGACCCGGAGGATTTAAGTCTGATGCAAAGAGAGGAGATGAATGACGACCTGCTCGACTGGTTCGATGACCGTGGGATTGAGCGGGGAGACGACATTGTCGACACCCTGGTGGATTTTTCCTTCACCCCGGAGCATCTCGATGACATTGCGGCCGTTCTTCCCGAAGCGGCGGTGGCTCCCGTCCTCCGGTGGATCGAGACGAACCTGACTACGGAACGGTTGGTGGCGGAAATCCAGACGGCCAGTGGACGCATTTCTGAGCTGGTCTCCTCCATCAAGACTTACAGTCACATGGATAGTGATCCGAGCATGGAGTTCGTGGACGTGCATACCGGCTTAAAGTCCACCCTGACCATGCTTAAATTCAAGTTCAAGAAGAAAAATATCACCCTCGAAAAAGAAGTCGACAAGGACCTGCCCCACATCAAGGCGCTGGAGGGTGAGCTGAATCAGGTCTGGACCAACCTCATTGCCAACGCCATTGACGCGCTGCCCGACAAGGGAGGGAAGATTATCCTGCGTACTTACCAGCAACGCGATAACCTCTGTGTAGAAATTGAGGATAACGGCAGTGGCATACCGGAAGACATTCAGCGTAAAGTCTTTGATCCCTTTTTCACGACCAAGGGAATTGGGGAGGGGACCGGTATGGGGCTCGACATTGTCCGGAGAGTCCTGAATCGGCACGGTGGCACCATTGGACTCGAAAGCGAACCCGGGAAAACCTGTTTTCGCGTCTGTTTCCCTCTCTAATACCCTTTATCCATCCGCTAATCACGCAACATGTCTACTCCCCGAAAGCCCATAATTCTTTCCGTTGATGACGATCCCCAGGTTCTTCGTTCCCTCAAGCGGGACCTGAGGAATCAGTATAAAGATCAGTACCGGGTCATCAGCACCACTAGCGCAGAGGAAGCCCTCGATGCCGTGAAGGAGCTGAAAAAGAAGGGGGAAACGGTGGCCCTTTTCCTTTCAGATCAGCGGATGCCGGAGATGCTTGGGGTGAATTTTCTTGAGCAGGCCAAAGCGTTTTTTCCGCTGGCCAAACGGGCGCTACTTACGGCCTATTCCGATACCCAGGCAGCCATTAAGGCCATCAATGACGTGCAGCTCGACTACTACCTGCTCAAGCCCTGGGATCCACCCGAAGAAAAGCTTTACTCCGTACTCGACGAGCTCCTGGAAGACTGGAAGCTGAGCTATCGCCCCGGCTTTCAGGGCATCCGCGTGGTGGGGTACCAGTACAGCCCGAAGTCCCACAACATCAAGGACTGGTTGGCCGCCAACCTCAAGCCCTACCAGTGGGTGGAGGCCCAGAGTGAGGCCGGTCAGGAAATCCTCGGTCTGCACCAGTGCGGCAACCGGGAGCTTCCCCTGGTCATCTTTGAGGACGGGTCGAGTATGGTTGACCCCAAACTGGCCGACCTCGCCGAACGGCTCGGCATGAGCGCTTCGGTGAGTGAGGATTTGTATGACGTAGTCATTGTGGGCGGCGGACCGGCCGGAATGGCCGCCGCCGTATACGGAGGTTCGGAGGGGCTGAAAACCCTGCTGATCGAAAGGCGGGCACCGGGCGGGCAGGCGGGCACCAGCAGCCGGATCGAGAATTACCTCGGTTTTCCGAGTGGGTTATCCGGCTCGGAGCTTACCCGCCGGGCCATGGCCCAAACCCTCCGGTTTGGGGTGGAACTGGTCTCTCCGCGGGAAGTCCAGGATATTCGCATGGAACACAACTATAAAATTCTGACGTTGGACGACGGGTCCGAAGTAAAAACCCGGGCCGTAATCCTTACCACCGGGGTCCAGTACCGGAAACTTCCCGCCGAAGGCGCCGATCAATTCAGCGGGGCGGGTGTCTATTACGGAGCCGCCATGACGGAAGCCAAAGCCTGCGAAGATCGCACCATCTTCGTAGTGGGTGGCGGAAATTCTGCCGGTCAGGGGGCCGTCTACCTCTCCAAATTTGCCAAGCAGGTCAACATCCTTATCCGGAAGCCCGACCTGACCTCCAGTATGTCTTCTTACCTGATTGACCAAATTGACGGCATCGACAACATCGAAGTTCAGGGGTTCCGGCAAATTGAGAAGGTTTGCGGCGAGGAAGATCGCGTCAAACGGCTCGTCATCAGAAACCTGGAAGAAGACAGCACCTACGAAACACCCGCCGATGCGGTGTTCATCTTCATCGGTGCCCGTCCGCGGACGGAGTGGATTGAGCGCGGACAGATCGCCGTGGACAACCGGGGTTTTGTGATTACCGGGCGGGAGGTCTTCGGTGAGAACAACAACCGCCGCAACTGGCCCCTCGACCGGAGCCCCTATCTGCTGGAGACCTGTCAACCGGGTGTTTTCGCGGCCGGTGATGTTCGCTCCGGAGCCATGAACCGGGTAGCTTCGGCCGTGGGAGAAGGCGCCATGGCCATCAAATTCGTCCACCAGTACCTGGCCGAAACCTAAGGCATCGATCAGTAGGAGGCACCCGCTCCGCCACTCATCGCGGCCTGGTACAGGGCATAGGCGGCGAGGGCTACCTTCAGCAGTAGTGAGATAAACTCTAACCAGGGCTTTCTCCGCGCCAGCTGATCCGCTCGCTTCGTGGGGGTCAGTGGGTAGGTAACGATTACTACGATGATGTCGCGCAGGCGATCTCGCTCCTCCTGTCCGGGAAGGTCATTACGGGGCTTTTCCCCTAATTTCGGATCGGTCTTAGGTGCAGACATGCTTCGTGAGTTTTTACAAAGCTACGGTCGTTTTTAAAACAAAACAAACTTTTTGTTTTAAAAATAAGTCCAATTTCACCCGGTCATCAATATTTTTAAAATTTATTACTCCTTGAAAAGCACTAAAATCACCTTTGCCAACGGACGAGGCCATCAGTTATCCGCCCGCCTGGAGGTTCCCGTAAACCAGTTGCCCCATTCTTTCGCGCTCTTCGCCCATTGCTTTACGTGTTCGAGCAGTCTCGCCGCCGTCCGCAACATCAGCCGCGAGTTGAATATGCAGGGGTACGCCGTGTTGCGTTTTGACTTTACCGGATTAGGCAACAGTGGCGGAGATTTTGTGGATACCAACTTCACCACCAACATTTCCGATTTGATTGCGGCCGCCGAATGGCTTACCGAAAACCATCAGCCCCCCTCCCTGCTGGTGGGCCATAGCCTGGGTGGAGCCGCCGTACTTTGTGCCGCCGGTCAACTCCCTTCCGTAAAGGCGGTAGCCACCATCGGTGCTCCCTTCGCCCCGGACCACGTCTCCGCCCATTTTGCCGAAAGCATTGAGGAAATTGAGTCCGCCGGCGCGGCCACCGTAGATATTGGAGGAAGGCCCTTTAAAATTGCCAAGCAATTTCTTGATGACCTCGAGCAACATCGCGTCGAAGAGCACATTAAAGACCTCGACGCCGCCATCCTGATTATGCATTCCCCCCAGGACCGGACGGTAAGCATTGATGAGGCGGCCAAACTCTATCATGCGGCCCATCACCCCAAAAGCTTTGTTTCTCTGGACGGTGCGGACCATTTACTCACCGACGGTGAGGACGCCCATTACGCCGGGCAGGTGATTGCCGGCTGGTCATCCCGCTACATTAAAGTGGCCAAGAACGACCCGTTGAGAAGTCAACAGGCGGTTGCGGTGCGTCTGGGTAGTTCGGGTTTCACCACCGAAGTGATGGTGCGGCAACACCACCTGACCGCCGACGAACCCGAGAGCATCGGCGGGAATGACTTTGGCCCCAGCCCCTACGAATTACTCAGCGCGGGTCTGGGTGCCTGCACCGCCATGACCATGCAGATGTACGCCCGTAGAAAGAAGTGGCCGCTGGAGGAGGTGGAAGTACACATTGACCACCGTAAAGACTACGTCCAGGACATGGAAGCCGCGGAAGAAAGGCCGGCAAAAATCGATCTGTTCGAGCGCTTTATCGTCATGAAGGGGCCCCTGGAGGAGGCTCAGGTCACCCGACTACTGGAGATTGCCGATCGCTGTCCGGTTCACCGTACCCTCCACGAGACGGTGGAGGTCAGTACCCAACTAAAAGAAGCGTAAGCTGGGCCTACTGATTGGCTTCCAACCAGCCCAGTACGTAGACCAGCGGCGCATTCCAGTTCAAACAAATTTCATTGGAGGCATAACTCGGTTCCTGATCGGCCCAACTTTGCATCGGACGGGCCATGGTGGGATAGGTAGTGTATTGCCGGTCCTGTTGTTTGGGGTTCGGTCCGCCGGATAGTAAACCCGGCACGGGTTCCGGGATACCGTCTGCTGCACTCTGCCGGTGGTGAATGAACATGGGCGTCTTCTCCCCAAAGCCCGTCAGAAAGCTTACCCCAAGGGGGTTATGGCCGAAAATGTAGTCGACCGACGCCCGGATGGCTTCCAGGTAATCCGGCTTCGGCGCGTAATTGTGCGCGGTGGCCATCACCATCGCCGCATTGAGTACGTCCGAATTACTGCCCCATTCAAAGGTATTAATGGGTTGGCGGTAGGCGTTTGCGGCAACCTGCTCCACCAGGCTATCCGCTACCCCGATCACCTCCGCCAGGAGTGCTTCCCGGAATTCGAGGGGTACCCGGTCTTCGTGCCGTAACAGGCTGTAGACCCCCATCATCCCCATGTAGGCCGTCCAGCTTTCCCCGGCATTGTACCTGACCTTGGGTGGATTAGCTTGCAGCGCGTTCAGAAACTCCTGCTCTCCCGTCGTGCAAAACAGTTCCGCGGCGGCAAAAACCCATTCGTCGTAAGTATCCACGTCACCGTACTGTCCGGTGGAAACGTCCTTCGGGTTGACGAAGGAGACCGCCGGGTTCGCCTTCGCCCACGCCCAGGCACGACGGGCAGCGGCCAAACATTGCTCCGCGTAACCGGCATCGTATTCCCGGAAGACGCGGGCCGCCTGGGCGGCAGCGCCCGCAAAGTCCAAGGTTGCGTGGGTACTTTTTCCCACCACGTAGCGGTCACTGGTCGCCTCGTGGGGCATTACCATACCCTCAAAATTCTTGGTGGTGAACTTGTGGAACAGTCCGCCGTCTTCGTCCTGCATGGTGAGGAGCCAGTCCATCTCAACCTTCATCTCATCAAGGAAGTCACTCTTGCCGTTGCCGCTTTCGGGGATGTTCAGCGTAGCGTCTGCGGCGGGGTCGCCCACGTCTTCCCAGAGCGCCAGCATCTGACCCAGGGGGAAGGCGCCATTCACGACGTACTTGTTGTAGTCTCCGGCATCGTACCACCCACCGGGACTGTCCAGCCGCCCCGTAGTGCGCCCACTGGAGGGGTGAAAGCGCGCGCCCAGATCGGGGTGTCCCGCCGGGCGATGCCACTTTCCTGCGTGTACTTCCCTCAGCTCCTGGCTCGCCCGCTGGTAGTAGAAGCTCTTTACTGCTCCGCGAAAGGCTTCCTGGTGCAGATCATCCGCGACCGAGAAGGGATACGAATAGCCAATTCCGGGAACATAAATCCGGTATTCCCCCCGGCCGGGGCTGGACAGCTCCGTGTACCGAACCCTCGCTCCGGCATTTTCCGTCCAGTCCTCTTCGGTCCCCAATTCTCCCCGGGCGACGATACTATCTCCCGAAATCGTAGTGAGGAAGTAGACCGGTTCTTCTGGCGCAGGCGCAGGTGCCAGGGAATCCCGTACGGCATCGTAAAGACTCACACTAAAGCGCACCGGTGCACCGGGATAATATCCGATTTGGTGCAGCTGAATCTGTTCGCTCACCTCACCCGAAAAAGGGGGTGGATCCCCGTCAGAGGGGGCACAGGCAAACAACAAAAGAGCAACACAAATGGTGGCAGTTAGGTTTCTCATCGTTAGTCTTCGTTTGAAGGCGGAAGGTACCGTAAGGTCGGGGGCTACACTAAGGTAGGTAACGGTTAGTTACTCGTTTGACGTAGCCGGTCCGGCCTAACCCTCTCCGGCCAGGCAGATTAACGTCCGGGAAAATATCTTCGCCCACCGCCCGGATCCGACATACCCGTAACCTTAGCATGGCCTCCGGCGTCTCTGCACTCGATCGTTCCCATCAGGCAGCAATGGGCCATAAGCGTCATCGCTGCTCTCCCCAACTCTCCCGATCCAGGTTGCGGAAATTAATGGCCTCGGCGATGTGCTGGGGAAGGATGTTCTCGTCCCCGTCCAAATCGGCAATGGTACGGGAGACCTTCAGGATGCGGTCATAGGCCCGGGCACTTAATTGCAGCTTTTCCATGGCCGTCTTCAGCAGCTGTTGCCCAGCCGCATCCACGACGCACCACTTTCTCACCATCCGACTGGGCATTTGCGCATTGCAGTAGATGCCGTTTTGTTCCGCATAACGGCCGGCCTGAATATCGCGGGCCTTTACCACCCGCTGAGCGATCACCGCACTGGTTTCGGTCTCCGGCGGCGTACCGGTCAGCTTTTCCAGGGGAACCGGCGTCACTTCCACCTGCAGGTCGATGCGATCCAGTAAGGGGCCACTGATCTTGCTCAGGTAGCGTTTTACGGCACCCGGCGGACAGGTACACTCCCTTTCCGGGTGATTGAAGTATCCACACGGACAGGGGTTCATACTGGCCACCAACATGAAGCTCGCCGGAAAATCCACCGTCACCTTTGCCCGACTGATGACGATGCGCCGCTCTTCCATCGGTTGACGCATCACCTCCAGGGCCGTCCGCTTGAATTCCGGTAGCTCGTCCAGAAAGAGGACCCCATTATGGCTCAGACTGATTTCGCCGGGCGAAGGGTAACTCCCTCCGCCCACCAGTGCCACGTCGCTGATGGTGTGGTGGGGTGCCCGAAAGGGACGGTTAGTGATCAGGGCCGCCGATTCCGGTAAAATCCCCGCAACGGAATGAATCTTGGTCGTTTCCAGGGCCTCCCGGAGGTCCAGGGGAGGCAGGATGGTGGGTAACCTACGGGCCAGCATCGTCTTTCCCGCTCCGGGAGGACCAATCAGGATGACGTTGTGCCCGCCCGCCGCAGCGATGGTCATGGCCCGCTTGATGTTTTCCTGCCCCCGGACGTCACTGAAGTCCAGCTCGTAGCTGGCGCGTTGCTGAAAGAATTCCTCCCGGGTATTTACCTGGGTGGGCTCCAGCTTGATGTCGCCGGTCAGGAAATCGATGGCCTGGCGTAGGCTCGTCACCCCGTAGACCGGTAGGTCACTCACGATGGCCGCTTCGCGGGCATTCTCCTCGGGCACGATAAAGCCCTTGTATCGCTGCGCCCTCGCCTGGATGGCTATGGGGAGCGCGCCCTTAATCGGACGCAATTCTCCGCTCAACGACAGCTCTCCCATGACCATGTAATCCTGAAGGTCCGGCACCACGATTTGTTGGGTAGCGTTGAGGTAGCCCAGGGCGATAGGCAGATCATAAGCGGCCCCTTCCTTGCGAACGTCCGCGGGGGCCAGATTGATCACAATCTTCATCCTCCGGTTCATAAAACCACTGTTCTGGACGGCCGCCTCCACGCGGTAGGATCCCTCCCGGATGGCGCTGTCCGGCAACCCCACTACATTGTACCAGGGCTTCCCTTCGGCTACGAAGCCTCCCGCGTTCACTTCAACGGTGATGGAGCGGGCATCAACGCCCTCGACGGCGCTGGCAAAAGTCTTTACTAACATATTACTGCTCGGTTGCAGTAAGCCTTATCAAAACAAAAATAGTTTTATTGCACAAATAAAACAAAAAAGATTGCCGCGTCGTACAATCCACCAAACTACCCGAATACCCTGCTGCACCGATCTCTCCTGCACCTGCGCTTGCGCCCCCGTCGTCAGTCCCCGTCAGCCTTAGCTTTTTTCCTTGTCCTGAACGACCGGCTTGCGGAGCAAGCCTGATCCAGAGTCTCCTCCTCAGCCTTAGCCTCCTTCTCAGCCTGAACAACCGGCTTGCGGGGCGAATCTGATCCAGGGTCTTCTCCTCAGCCTCAGCCTTCTTCTCAGCCTGAACGACCAGCTTGCGGAGCGAATCTGATCCAGTGCCTTCTCCTCAGCCTTAGCCTTCTTCCCAGCCTGAACGACCGGCTTGCAGAGCAAGCCTTTTCCGGTACATTTTCCTAAAACAACAACTCCTTGATCGTATCGGCGTAACTCCGGCTGGCCCGGACGATTTCTCCGTTGGTGAGGATGACGTCAAAGCCATGTCCTTCGCGGTAAATTTCCCGGATGGCCTGCCGGTTGATGATCGTAGAGCGATGAATACGGAGGAAGAGGTCGGGATTCAACCTGCGTTCCGTTTCTCCGAGTCCGTACTGCGTCAGGAAGGTTCTTTCTGCGGTCAGGATGGAAGAGTAGTCGCCGTCGGCCCGGATGCAGAGGATATCCTTGATGGGGAGCGCCACGTATTTATTTCCCCGGCTGACCATGATCCGGTCCGGGTAATTGGCGGCAGCCTGATCGTGCAGGTGTTGGGTCAGTTTTGCCACCCCGGGCTGGGCGGAACTCATACGTTCCCGCAGTCGTGCTACCGCTTGCCCGAACCGCTCCTGGGTGTAAGGCTTGAGCAGATAATCCACGGCGTGCAGCTCGAAGGCTTCCAGGGCGTAGCGGTCGTAGGCCGTACTGAACACCACCAGCGGAAGCACTTCCAAACGGGTGAGGACTTCCAGGCCGGTGAGCCCCGGCATCTGTACGTCTAGGAAAATGATGTCGGGTTCGTGCTCGGCAATGAGCCGAAGGGCATCCACGCCATTGTGGGCTTCGCCCACGATGATCAGGTCTTCATGAGCGCCCAGATACTCCCGTAACAGGTTCCGGGCGGGAGCTTCGTCGTCGATCAGCAGTACTTTCTTGAGCATATTCCAGGGGCATATAAAATATACAACGCGTCCCTCCGTCCGCGGGCTGCTCAATGATCAACTCCTGATCGAACAGCAACCGCAAACGCCGGCGCGTATTCCGTAATCCGTAGCCTTCCCGCGGTTTGTTACGTTCTTCGGGGGGAAAGCCAACGCCGTTATCGGAGACCATAAGCCTCAAGTGGTCGTTGACTTTTTTGGCTTCCACCACTACTTCTCCTCCCTCTACTTTCGGGGAGATTCCGTGGCGGACGGCATTTTCCACCAGGGGTTGCAACAGCAATGGAGGGATGGAGGCCCGGCATAAGGGGTCATCGGCAGTGGGGGCGATCCGGAAGGTTAATCGATCCCCGAAGCGGGCGTGCTCCAGGCGCAGGTAGTCCGCCACGAAGTCAAACTCTTCGGCCAGCGTCACGCGGGAGGAACGATTGGCCGCCAGTTGGTAGCGGAAGAGGTCACTCAGCTGGGCAATCATCTGGCGGGTCTGCTCCTGCCCCGGCCCTACGCTGGCACTGATTGTATTGAAGGCATTGTACAAAAAGTGCGGATTCAGCTGGGCCTTCAGCGCCGAGAGTTCACTCTGCAGGGCCAGTCGCTCGCTTTCCGCCCGGGCGAGTTCCGTCGTGCGGAAATTCTGATAGTAGTGCCAGGCATGAAAGACCCCAAATTGCACGGCATAGAATAGGCCGGGGATGTAGATATCCCACCATTGTCCCGATCCTTCCAGGTGCCATCGATCCAGGACGTTCTCGTAAATCCAGTAGTAGGTTTGTTGCCATCCCTTCACCCAGACGGGCATCAGAGCAATGTTAAGCAGAATTTTTGCCCGTAAGCTCCAGTGGTCAAATACCCGGAAAGTCAGGTACCAAATGGGTAAGGTAAAGAGTGCCTTCAGGGGGTAGTCAAGGTAGATGATGCCCCAGCTATAGTCTGCATTGTATTCGGCGGGCAGAGAGTGCTTGAGGCTTACCATGTAGAAGATGGCAAACGCCAGGTACAGGACCGCCAGTAGGCCGATTTCCCGTCGATGTTCCCCGATGTAACTGAAGAGTGACTGCATTACTGAGTAAGGTAGCGATAAATGCGGTCACCGTAGCGCGGGCCCCGACCACAAGCATGGTCTCTGGAAGACGTAGCGGATTTGTCAACCTCATTTCCTCACCCTAAAGGTATTCCTAATCGCTGATCGTTACCTGAGAAAGTAGTTAAACGACCACAACATCCGTCGGATGTCCAAAAACGGGTCCTTCTTTTGCCCTTCAGGTGCGCCGCACTCGTCCGTACGTAGCTTAAGGAGTTATTCGGGGTTCTGGCTGAATAAGGGGGCGCAAGCGCAGGTGCCGTGTAGTGAAGTGATGGAGCCAAGATGATGGGGGTAGTACCCTGCTCATTTCTTCCTTTGGCGGAAGACCATGATGGTGAACTTTGTCGTACTTCTACATATCTACGCGGGAGCCCGAAATTCCGGCCCCAAAAACGGCTGTTGTATCGTGGAATCCAGGGACTGAGATTGGTGCACCTTGTTCCGGTTTCCCTGCTTTTGTCGTACTTCTACATATCTACGCGGAAGCCCGAAAGTCAGTCCCACAAACCAGCTTTGGTAAAGTAGGATTGGAGGATGGGGTTGGCGTATTTCGTTCCGGTTTCCCTGCTTTTGTCGTACTTCTACATATCTACGCGGAAGCCCGAAAGTCAGTCCCACAAACCAGCTTTGGTAAAGTAGGATTGGAGAATGGGTTGGCGTAATTTGTTCCGGTTTTCCTGCCTTTGTCGTACTTCTACATATCTACGCGGAAGCCCAAAATCCCGCCGTTGAAAGTGGTTGTGATGCGGGGTGACTCTCCGGCGTATAGACGTATCTATACGTTAAGCTTGCCTCCCCTCCAACCACAAAAAAACGGCCCCACCGGATCACTCCGATGGGGCCGTTCGTCTATCCGTTTCGGATAGTGGTCGGTTCGCCCTAGCGCACTACCACCATCTTCTTGCTCGCCGTAAAGTCGCCGGCCGTCAGGGTGTAGGTTAGTACACCACTGCCGCCCAGATCACTCCGCGACAGCTCCAGCTGATTGGCTCCCGCTACCGCATCCAGTTCGCGAACCAGCACGATCCGACCGGCTGCGTCCCGCAGCGTCAGCGTCGCCGGACCCGCCTGGGCCAACTCAAAGCGTACGACCGTCGTCTCCGTTACCGGATTGGGCGTGTTCTGCAGCAGTCGGTTCTGGGCGGATACTTCCAGTGCTCCTCCAAACTGCAGGCTCAGACTTCCCGCGCCGCCGTTGGCGGCCGTTCCCTCCCGATAGGTGATCGCATCCGTCATCCGGAGCACCTCACTTAAACGCAGGTCTTCGGTGGCCCGTACCTCCAGGCTGATCTGCGTGGGACCGTTGAAGGCCATCGCGATCATTCCCTCACCGGCACGGTTCAGGTTCATCGCTCCTTCGCCTTCGTAGGCTACGTTGACCAGCTCCAGTCCCGCGGCCAGCTCCAGGGTACCCTGGAAGCCCGCTAGGTTTCCGTTGCTGATTTTTACCGTGTGCGTCTGGCCCGCGGCCAGTTCGGCTTGCTCTACGTTCAGCTCAAGTGCAGCGCGGCCGCCGGCGCGCACCACGTTACCCAGCTCAACGCCCACGAAGTCAGCATCCGTCACGTTGCCCTGCAGGTTGTTCACGTTGTACACCTCGGGGAAGGTAACCA
>NZ_SNAQ03000012.1 GCF_004375085.3 Lewinella sp. W8 | reverse complement strand
AATCGAAAAAGTCGGGGTTGCCCGTCGTGGTGAAGACGATCTCGTCTTCGCCAAAGTCAATCGTGGCGATCTGGTCGTTGTTTTCATCCGCACTGATCGTGCGGCCCCAGTTCTCCGGCGCAAAGTCGCCCGTAAAGCCAAGCGTGGGCTCATCGCCCAGGCTGGCCGCACTGATCATGTACTGGAAGCTACCGCAACCGTCGATGATCGGACCGTTGCTCGGATCGTCGTCCATGACCGTAATGTCAAAGGCAAAGGCATCCATGCAGGCCATCGTGCCGGTCAGCACCATGCTCGGGATCAGCAGCGCCTGACAGTTCTCGTTCAGCGTCAGGTTCAGCTCTCCCACGCAGGCGTAGAGCGGCTGGATGAAGTCTACCGTCACGATCACCTCGGCCGTGCTCACGTTGCCGTTCACGTCCGTGGCCGTGACCAGAATCAGGTTCTCTCCGATGTCTTCACAGCCAAAGTTCAGCACCGTGCCGCCGGCCGTGATCTCCAGGTTCAGCGAGGGGCCGTCCAGCAGTTGGGCCGTCAGGCTCGCTACGCCGCAGGCGTCCGTGGCGCTGGCAATGTCGTCGACCGTAAGCGTGGCCATACCGTCCTCGTCCAGTACAATCGTCTGGGGCGTCGTCGTGATTACCGGGGGAATGTTGTCAATTACCGTTACCACGGCATCGCAGCTGTTTTCGTTGCCGTTGTTGTCCGTGACCGTCAGCACCACGTCAACCTCACCCACGTCGTCGCAGCTAAAGTCCGTAATGTCCAGTTCCAGGCTCGCGATGCCGCAGGCATCGTTGCTACCGTTGTCCACGGCACCTGCACTCGTGCTGCCATTACCGGCCGCGTCCAGAATGACGTCTACGTCCTGGCACAGGGCCTCGGGCGCTACGTTATCTTCTACCGTCACGGTGGCCGTACAGGTATTTTCGTTGCCGTTTACGTCCGTGACCGTCAGCGTGACGGTTACCTCGCCAACGTCGGCGCAGCCGAACTCGTCAACGTCCAGCTCCAGGCTCTCAATGCCGCAGGCATCGTTGGAGCCATTATCAATGTCTTCGGCGTCAATGCCACCTTCGCCAAACTCGTCGAGCTCCACCAGGCCATCCTGGCACAGCGCTTCGGGCTGCACGTTGTCCACCACGACGACCGTGTAGTCACAGCCCACCACTTCGCGGTTCGGACCTGGAAGGTTGGGGTTGTTGAACACCAGACGGCGCGTGATGTCTTCACCGACGTCCTCGCAGTCAAACATCCGGGCATCGGGGCCACCCACCGTGAAGGGACCACTCAGGTAGTCCAGGTTGGGGCAGTTGTCGTCCGTGATGCTGATCAGTGCCAGGTCGTTGGGCATCTCGGCCTCACCGTTCTCGTCCAGCTCCACCGTGACCGATTCTTCGCACTCCAATACTGGTAGCGTGGGGTCCACGACCGTGACCGTGTAGTCGCAGCCGACCACCTCTCCGCCGCCGTTGACGTCGTTATATATCATACGGCGCTCGAAGGTCAGGCCGACGTCAGCACAGTCGAAGGTGCGGGCACTGGGGCCACCCACCGTGAAGGGACCACCCAGGTTCTCCAGGCAGTTATCCATGATGCTGATCAGGGCAATGTCGTTGGGGTAAACCACCGTGCCGTCTTCGCCGAGTTCCACCGTAACGGCTTCCTCGCATTCGAGGACGGGCGTGGTATCATCGATGACCGTAATTTGGGAAGTACAGTTAGCACTGTTGCCGGCGCAGTCCGTCACCGTAATGGTCACGATCACCGGTTCCGCTACGTCACTGCAGTCAAAGGAGTTGATATCTGCGGCGTAGCTTAAATCATTGCTGCAAGCATCAGTACTTCCGCTGCCGATTTCTTCAAGATCTCCCTCCGTCAGGGTGTAATTACCCGTTTCATCCAGCGTAACGGAATAGTTGACGCAAACCGCCATCGGCGCAACGTTATCTTCTACCGTGATGGTTTGCACGTGCTCGTCTGAGTTACCACAATCATCCGTGATGGTCCAGGTCCGGGTCAGGGTATATTCTTCCGGGCACTCAGTATTCGTTTGCACCTCAACGAATGCAGCGGTAATGTTACCGGTGATGGTTTGACCGGGATTGAGCGTTCCGGGAGATTCAGCATCGGGGCCAGTCCAGGTGAAATCGTCAGCGTTGAAGCCGGTGCCCGTAAGGCTCAGCGACTGGCCAACCGGGGTAGATCCCGGCTCACTTACGCCAACGTCTTCGGACGTTAATTCTTCTGCGGGACCATCCACGGCCTCGAAGCTTCCTTCGTAGCTAATGAATTCAACAACGTCTCCTTCGCACACCAGGGCGATACCATCAGGGCCTCCATTTTGGATGCCACTAATGAAAAAACTAACGGCGCCAAATCCGGCTTCCTCGTCGTCGATTACCCCGGAGAGGTCGATCGTCTCGTAGAATTCACCATTAGAGCCATTGTAGAGCACAATCATACAATTGCTCAGATCCGTACCGGCTACACCGGCTACTTCCACGAATTCGCCTACATCGCCACTGGCGTTATCGTAGTGGAATTCATTGATCCAGATAACGTCGTTGATTCCGGATTTATCGCAGTCGTCCGTTGCCGTCAGGGTTGGAGCTTCCGGAATATCGTCGGTACATTCCAGGGTTTCGTTTCCGGGCAGTTCTTCTACAAACATGGGCGGCGTAACGTCCTCAACGGTAAGCACCTGAACGTGTTCGTTGGTGTTGCCGCAAATATCGGTGGCCGTCCAGGTCCGGGTCAGGGTATAGTCTCCGGAACATTCACCGTCATCGGTGCGAACTTCCCGGAACGTAACGGGGACGGAATTATCGGAAGCGCAAGCGTCCGGATCAAATTCCTGGCCGTCATTAATCATGCCGGGGCTTTCGGGAGAAGGTTCGTTACCACCAAAATCACCGGGAGCACAACCCGTTCCAATCCGTTGCAGGGAGAAGCCTACCGGATTACTGCTCGATTCCGTGCCGAAATCAAAGCTGGAAGTAACGCCATTCGCGATTCCTTCTGTTCCGGCAAAGGTGCCTTCGTAGCTTACGAATTCGACAAGTTCTCCGTCGCAAACCAGAGCAACGCCGTCGGGGCCACCGTTCTGCAGGCCGGCAATGGCAAAGCTTACCGCACCGAAACCGTCCCCTTCGTCGTCAATGGTTCCGGAAAGAGCTTCCGTACCGTAGATCGTTCCGTTGGAACCATTGTAGAGCACCAATTCGCAGTTGCTCAGGTCAAAGCCTGCCGTACCGGCTACCTCTACGAACTCACCGGCATCGGTGCCCGCATTGTCGTAGTGGATCTCATTGATAAAAATAAAGGGAGTGATCGAGGTTACCTGACCCGTGGCGGTGAGCACGGCGGCTTCTGGAACGGCATCGCAGTCTACCGTAGCTGACTGCGGCAGTTCCTCCACAAACATGGGGGGGAGATTGTCGATATCCTCCTGGTTAACGCAGGCAAAGAGCTCCAGATGGTCGATGGAGATATCGCTCTCGAAGGTGCTGATTTGTCCATTGCTCTCACTCATACAGATTTGCACGGTGGCCGTCGTACCCTCCAGGGCCGAGACATCGATGCTGCCCTGCCGCCAGGGCTCGCAATTCGCCGTTTGCTGTTGACCACTGAGGGAGAACTCACTGTTACCGTTGACGAAAACCTCCAGGGTTCCAATGTTGTCACCGAACATGTGGTACCAGAAGGAAAGCGTATAGGGCGTATTGGGTGGAGGGGGGCAGTCGGAGCCGATGAAAATATCGGCACTCATGCAGTGCACTTCCCCCGCTAAATGAAAGCTACCTTCAAGGTAGATAAACTCCCCATCGTTACTTCCACCGTCACAACCAGCCGTCGTTTCGGGGCCGGTGCCGAAAGATGGGGTATCGCCGGCGGTGCTGACCGTAAGGTCATTTGCCCCTACGGGAACCGGATCTTCACTGAAGATGCCAAAGCCATTATCGAAATCTTCGGTGAAGATGGAATAAGCAACTAGTCCGTCACCACAGCTGTGCGCAGCGGGTGGATTAGGAAAGTCGGGAGTAGGGTTACACTGGTTGGGAGCCGTACAGGTCTGAGCGGATGCCTGACCGAGGCCTAACAGTATTAAAGTAACCAACAACGAGAGAGATCGCATCCCAGTGGACGCAAAAAACAGTAGAGATCTTGTCATTCGTCTTTATTTCGAGATTATCCGATGACCACCAATTCTGGGTCCTAAAACAATAAACGGATCACTAATTTCCGGGCAGAGTAGCCAGTTAGATTAGCGACATACCTCAAATGTAAGCAAACATTCGCCTTCTCCCAGCATATTTCTACGTTGCAAAACGTTGCAATTCACTTTCGGGCCAAAACAGGCCTTCGTGGCTCATCACTATCCGTTAGTCATACTTTATTGACACCCCGCCACCTTCAGACATTGTGACGTCCGAGCAGGTAAATGCCCCTCCCTATCGCAAGTGGGACTTGGTGAAAGACTTGGGCGCTGCGCGCGGGATGCCATGAATGCTCCAAATCAGCCGGGGTATCGGGTTGAGCCGCCCTAATGCTCTCCTGCCGTAGTGAATAATTGTTGCTGTGGGGTCGGCGGAGTCGTACTTCTACGTATCTACGGGCCATTCTATAACCAGCAAACCAAAACGGATGAAGCACGGTAGAATGCCGGGCCGGGGACGTACATCTGCCCCAGCTGCTCCACTTTTGTCGTACTTCTACATATCTACGCAGAAGCCCGAAAGTCAGTCCTACAAACCAGCTTTGGTAAAGTAGGATTGGAGGATGGGGTTGGCGTATTTCGTTCCGGTTTGCCTGCTTTTGTCGTACTTCTACATATTTACGCGAAAGCCCGAAATCTGGCCGTTGAAAGTGGTTGTGGTGCGGGGCGACTCTCCGGTGTATAGACGAATCTATACGTCAAGCTTGCCTCTCCCCCAACCACAAAAAAACGGCCCCACCGGATCACTCCGATGGGGCCGTTCGTCTATCCGTTTCGGATAGTGGTCGGTTCGCCCTAGCGCACCACCACCATCTTCTTCGTGGCCGTAAAGTCACCGGGCAGTAGGGCAAATGGGGGATATTTATGAATTTCGAAGCTCGTCGTTGCAATACGTTGCAATATCCGTTCAGAGGCCAAAAACCAACGCTCGCAGGTCATCTTTCCCCGCTAATCCCGCCTTTTTGTTGATCCGATACTTATAGGATCGAACGGTTGCATCGGATTTGTTGAGCATCTGGGCGATCTGTTGATTGTCCATACCCAGGCGAATCAGGCTACAGTATTTTACCTCCTGGGCACTAATGCCCGGAATACGGTCCCGCAGACGCTTTTCAAAGGCGGCGTTGATGGTTTCAATCTGGTCCTGTAGTCCAGAAATAGATTCTTGCTCCTCAATGGTGTTGGACAGCTCCCGCTTCAGTCGGTCCAGACGGATACCTCGATCTTTAGCCGGCAGTGCATTGATCGATTCAATTTTCTTCAGGATGTCTTTTTTGAGCTGAGTTCGCAACCGATTATCCGCCGCCAGCCGTTTGATGTCCTTTTCCTGGGAAGCCAGACTGAATTTCAGGTTTTCGTTTTCCAGCTCGAGTATGCGTTGCCGGGCCACATTGGCCCGCTTCCGTTGCCGAAAGTGGACCAAACCAAAGAAAATTAAAACGCCAAACAGGAGCCCAAGTCCCAACAATCCAAAATTTCTGATTTGGAGTTCCTTCTTGATCTGTGCGGCTTCAAGCTGGCTGATGCGCAAGCTCTGTTCGTAAGCCATCGTTTGTAGATGAACGTATTCGCTGAGGTCCTTTGGGGTCTTGGCGCTGGCCTCGGCCACCGGCAAAACCTGCTCCGCGGCGTACGCATTGTAGATGTTATGAAAGGTAGACGCTACGTCAGGTGCCCCAAAATGATCGTGCAGCCGCCCAAGTTGCTGGTAAAGCTTATAGGATATGGAGGTCGGCGCCAGCGCCGTGGTAACGTAGGCCTTTTCCTGGTTATAAAGGGTCATTGACTCCGCAAACCGGCCCGCATCCATCAGATAGGTCAACTGGTAGTTGAGCGCCTGCATGGCAAGATTGTGGCGGCCGGTTTTTTTACGGACTTCGTAAGCTTTTTGTAAATGGTCCAGCCCCTCCCCAAAGCGGTCCGTAGCCATCAGGGAATGCGCCTTGGATTCTTGAATGTTCACGAGCGCCAGGCTATCACCGGTGCTCGCCTCCCGGGGGAAAGTCACGATCCCCCGGTCAAACTCCTTGATGGCCCTTTCGTGATAACCGGCCTCCTGGAGGTAAAGACCAAAGTTGTTATGGATACCCGCCAGCCGGAAGTATAAATTCTCATTTCTGCCCCGCTGAAGCACATTTTCGTAAATACCATAAGCCTCTTCCAAAAGCCCCAGCAGCACGGCATTCCTCATACACCTCCCGGCTACGGATCGCTCGACATACTCGTTACCCCGGTTGAGTTCCCTGAGTCCCATGAGTGATTCCTTAAGCGGAGTGAAGGCCATTGCCGGAACCTGATAAAAGTTGAGGTAGCAACCATATCCCGCCTGCGCGTACCCGCGGATGAGGTCGTCCGGCGGCAAGTGCTCCACCGCAAGGTCATTGGCTTCTTTACCGTAGTTAAAGGCCTCCGAAAGCCTGCCGCCCCGAATGAGCAGCTGGGCGGACGCCGTGAGGAGACAGATTTTTTTCCTTATCGACGGGTCGGTCTCCTCCAGCAAGCTACCGAATTCGGCCAGGGTACTGTCAAGACGTTCTTCAGAGAGGGGGTAGTCACCGTTGACGATGGTAGCCCGAAAAATTTCCTGAAGCTCCGGCTCCACCATCCGAACAAAGCTTTCGGGACCGATGGGAATGTACTGGGCGAGTAAGGTCCCCCCGGCCAGCAAAGACAGGAATAAAAGGAAAGCCATAATCCCTGAGCGGAGCGGACAATTCATAATGGCGATAGCACAGTGATGCCGTAAAGCACCCGGAAGGAGAGGTAAAAAAACCACTACGGTCCTTATCCGTGGTGGTTAAAAAAGGACTAAGACCTAAAAATGATTTCACCAATCTAGGTCGGGCAAAGATAACCTCCACTTTCCCTGCGTTGCAAAACGTTGCATCCCGCAAAATTACCGCTTTACCACCCGTTTGCGGGGGGTTCATGCTCCATTTACCCCTGACTCCGGGAGAAGCTGGCCATGAATTGCTTAGCTTGGTCCGTAAAAATTTTTGACCATGAAACACTTGCACCTGCTACTGTTGCTCCTTGGGATAGGCCTTGGCACCTGCGGTCACGCCCAAAAAATGACTCCTGACGCCAGTGAACTGGAAGCCATGGCCCGGGCCTTTACGGTGAAGTCCTTTCCGCTGCTCCGGGAGCTGCTGAGCATCCCGAACGTGGCGAGTAATCACGAAGACATTGAACGCAACGTAGTGTGGTGTGAACGGGAGTTCAGGAAAAGGAATTTTTCCACCACCCGCATCGAAACACCAACGGTGCCCCTGCTCCTGGCCGAAAGAACGGTCTCCAATCCGGCCAAAACCGTGTTGATTTACCTACAAATTGACGGTCAGCCCGTCGACAGTACCCGGTGGTTTCAGGACCATCCCTTCACCCCCACCCTGAAGGTGCGGGCGGCCGACGAAGCCTGGGAGGCCATCCCCTGGAGCCGAATCACCAACTACGACGATGAGATGCGGGTCTTCGCCCGCTCGGCTTCCGACGCCAAGGGGCCCGTGGCCATGTTCCTCACGGCACTGGACGCCATTAAGTCCGCCGACCTCAGCCCAAATTTCAACATTAAGGTGATTATGGACTTCGAGGAAGAACTCGGCTCCCCCCAGCTGCCCCAGGCAGTGCGGGACAACCGGGAGCTGCTCGCCGCTGACATGCTCATCATCTTCGACGGACCCCGCCACATCACCAACCGCCCCACCCTGACCTTCGGGGCCCGGGGCATTTCGACCATTACCCTGACTACCTACGGCCCCGTAGTGGCCCAACACAGTGGCCACTTTGGCAACTACGCCCCCAACCCCGCCCTCCGGATGGCAAAATTACTGGCCTCCATGAAGGACGATGAAGGCCGGGTCACCATTCCCGGCTTTTACGACGGTATCAACATTGACCCGGCCACGGAGAAAATCCTGCGGGCCGTGCCCGACGACGAGGCCCAGATCCGGGACCGCCTCCAGCTCGGGGCGGTAGACAAAGTCGGGCGATACTACCAGGAGGCCATCCAGTACCCTTCCCTGAACATTCGGGGTATGCAGTCCGGGTGGATTGACGAAGCAGTGCGGACGATCGTTCCGGGCTGGGCCCGGGCCGAAATTGACGTGCGCCTGGTATTGGAAAGTGATCCGGATCGCCTGATCGGACTCCTCAAAAAGCACGTCGAAGACCAGGGATACTTCGTCACGGATGAAGTACCCGACAAAGCCACCCGTATGGCCCACGAGAAGGTCGCCACCTTCACCGCCAAGATTTCGTACCAATCGTTCCGGACGGATTTTGATTCCGAAGTAGGTGTTTGGCTCCGCAGCGCCCTGAATCGCGCCTTCGGCGAAGACCCGATCATGATTCGCATGAGCGGCGGTTCCATCCCGATTTCGCCCTTCGTAACGACCCTCGACGTACCCGCCGTAACCGTCCCCACCGTTAACCGCGACAACAACCAGCACAGTCCGAACGAAAACCTGCGGCTGGGGAACTACCGGGAGGGAATCAAGACGATGATCGCGATATTGACGGAGGAGTTGTAGGGGGGAGGATTTAGGTTTCAGGATTTAGGATTCAGGAGCAAGGAGAGGCAAGAAGGAAGTCCGGCCCTGAAAGCTGTCTCGAGTGGCCATCGGCCACTGTGCTGCGCTTTACTATGTGCTTGTTTGACGACCGCTAAAAAGAAATTTACTATTGACTCTTTGACTAGAGGCTGGTTATCGAAGAGGGTGTAGGATTTTTATCGCACCATCGTCAATTGTTCCGATGGGAACTACGGCGCCCACATCATTGATGTGATAAAAATTAGCCCTGAAGGATGCCTCAAAATCCAGAAACATTTGACCGCTCTCGTCCCGGAAGGTATTTATTTTTTCTATGGTTATCGAGCTTCCTGCCTGTGGACCATTTTCCGTATTAAAGCTTGTACCCCGATATCTGCCGGTACCATTCGCCCAGAAGCGATAGCAGTACATTTCCAGAGCAATGAATGCACCTTTAGTACAATCAATTCCTCCCCCAAAACCAATTTGTTGGCCAGTCTGAAATTGATTGAAATATTCAACGGGATCATTAACATCAGAAAAACAGGGCCAGTTAAAACTAAAGCCAAACTTTTGATTACCCGTGAATGACCTTCCCTGCTCAATAGCCGAATCATATAATAAAAAGTCATGAATATAATGGGCATCATTCGTTCCCCCATCAATTATCGGACCATCCGTCGAGAACGCAAAAGCATCAGATAGTCGCGTCTTGTATCCCATAACCCCACTAGCCACTTTGATCTGAAACTCATTCAGGGTGCCCGAAACAAATACACTATCCCTATTCTCATCAACGGGGGTAAACACAACCTTGGATAGATCGGCACAGCTATCTACCATGGGAGTAAGGTTACTGGTTGGGCAACCGGAAAAGAACAAGAAAGTATGGCATAGGACCAGTATTTTTAAAGGTATATACCTTCTAAACAAATTAAAATTCATATGATTCTTAATTAGGGTTAATCGCTAACACCGAAGCTGTTACTACTCTAATTTCTTGGGTACATTGATTTTCCAACAATGCGGAAACCCCATAGGTGCTTGACTGATTAAATACCACACAAAAATTTGAGGAAGGCTGATTTAAAGATTCTGGAGTAGCTCCTACACACGACCAAGAAATGGGCTTCCAAATAATTGAAGGTTCCATAACAAAGCATACCTCAGAACCTAATGGATAGTAGTAATTTCTAGTTTGAGGTACTAAAATTGATGGAATCTGTCTATTCCTATGACCCTCGATAGTGAAAACTTTCGGCAGGCCAGTCCATGGGAAAAATGATGGATCAGTAGACAAAGGATTTGTAGTTGACACTATACCGTCACAAAGGACATCAACTTCGATTTCAAGTGAAGAAATACTATTCAAATTAGGAATATCACTAGCCTTTAATACTCTATCATTGGTCGATACAGATAAGCCAGGAACATTTGAATTCGGAAATTCAACTCGCCAATTGAATTGAACAACATCCTCGAATAGATTATTACCTCCATAAGCTACAAAATCACCCCAATCACACAAGGCACCAGGATTGGATGTAGCAAAAATATTATCGGCTGCATGACAATCATCACACTGCTTTGGACCACAAAAAAGCGCTCCGGTAAAGTGAAATGTAACCCCAACTACGGCAGCAACTGCAGCAAAGCTACCCCCTGCCATGATCGTTAAACTGGCAAGAAGCGGGGCAGCCAAAGCTAATGCAATTATTTGTGCGTTATCCAAGGCACTATTGGAAGATCCTATATTTCTAATGCACAAAAATCCTGGAAACCGACAAAAGCGACCATCACTTTTCTCAATGATTGCATTAGGGTCTTTACTAACTAGAGTAAACACTTCCTTAAGACTAGTCAAAAACTGGTAAGTCAAAGCAACCTCGTCTGTAGACGTATTCATATCCCCGTAATAATTCAATCTCTCTTGAAAAAAGATTAAGACATTTTCTACATCAAACGAATTCAATGAGTTTAAATACGTAAATGAATTTTGGAATTCATCCTTTAGATAATTCGCATCAACGGTAGAGATTTCTCCCAAATTGTTGAGTTCTCCAAGGTATTGGTCAAGCCCAACCTGATCCAACCTATCTAAAGATTCTTGAACCAACGCGAATTCAGAACTAATTGGTCTAGTTGGGTCAACGCCGCCAAAAGAAGCATCAGACGCAGCGGATTTTTGAAAATGATTTGTAGGACTGTTTTGATTTGCCTCTTTGTATAGATTGTTGATTATTTCACAATAAACTTTAGAGTCGGATGGGTCTAGGTTCTCTTTTTGACTATAGTTATTGAACTCAAATTGTCCTTCATAATCACTACACGAAAGAACTAGAAGAAAGAAAGAAAGAAAGAAAAACCGCATATTATTTTTTTATAAATTTAAAGAGAAAATTAGAATTATGCAACTATATCAACGGCAACAAAGTATCCAGCGACTGCTGGGTTAACTGGCTATAGAATTCCTCGGTGAAGGCGGAGCTGCCGTGGTCTTCGAGGAATTTCTTTTGCTCGGGAGTGAGGCCGATGGGGTTTTCATCGATGCTGTTGGGGTACGGGTTGGCGGGAGTGCGGTCCAGCGGAGGGCAGAATTCTACCGAAAGGGCGCCATCGTAGCCGATGGACTTCAGGGCATCCACGATGGTGGGCCAGTTGAGGCGGCCCATGCCGGGAGCCATGCGGTTGTTGTCGGCTACGTGAAAGCCCACCAGACGATCGCCGGCACGGCGGATGGCCTCGTAGTAGTCATTTTCCTCCAGGTTCATATGGAAGATATCGAGGCACACGCCGCAATTGGGGCCGGTGGCTTCGGCCAGGGCAAGCGCCTGATCGGCCCGGTTGATGAAGTAGGTTTCGAAGCGGTTAATGGGTTCGATGCCCAGCTGAACGCCCGCGGCTTCCGCGAAGGCATAACACTCCTGCATGGAGGCCACCGCCCACTCCCATTCTTCCTCCGGTCGGCCATCGGGCACGATCTTGCCCACCGTCCCGGGAACCACGCTAACCATCTGCCCCTCAAGTTCTTGGACCATGGTGATGATGTCCTTGACGTACTGCACGGAACGGGCACGCTGATCGGGATCACGGGCCAGGAGATTGCGTTCGCCGAGCATCAGGGTGACGGAGCCCCAGCACTGGAGATCGTATTTCTTCAGGAGTCTGCGGACTTCGGTGGTGTCGTAATCCTCCGGGGTACCCTGAATTTCAATGGCGTGGTAACCCTGGCGGGAAATGCGTTCCAGCGTCGTTTCGAGCGGTTCGGCCCGCATCCAGTTGTGTATGGCGAGGTGCATGATTGGTCTGTTAGTCTGTTAGTAAGTTGGTCTGTTAGTTCGTTAGTCTTTTAGTCTGTTAGTAAGTTGGTCTGTTGGTTCGTTAGTAAGTCAGTGGGGGATTATCCTGAAGCCTTAATCCTGAAGCCTTAATCCTGAATATAATTGGCGAGGTATCGGGGGTCAATTTTTTGGCTTTGCAGCAGGTGCAGGGTGTTCTGGACGGTGAGCTGGCTCATTTCATCGAAGGTACGTGCCGTGAGGCTGGCCATGTGGGGCGTCAGGTGGACGTTGGGGAGGGCCAGGAGGGGGTGGTCCGGGGGCGGGGGTTGCTGGCTGAAGACGTCGGCGGCGTAGCCGCCGAGGAGGCCCGCCTGGAGTGCATCAGCCAGCGCCGTTTCGTCCACGATGGCTCCGCGGGCCGTGTTGATGATCAGGGCGTGGGGAGGAAGGTGGGCGAGCATTTCCCGACTGAGCAGGTTCTCCGTGCCCTCGTTGAGTGGCAGGTGGATGCTGACGATATCCGCGTGCCGGAGGGCCGTGGGGAGATCCGTAACTACCCGGCTGTTGGGGAGGGGGGCCGGCACCTGCGTTCGCGCCCAAAAGCTTATGTCCATCCCAAAGGCCGCCGCGAGTTTTCCGGTACGGACACCGATGTTGCCCGCTCCGAGGAGGAGCAGTCGTTGCCCCCGGATTTCGTTTCCCGCGTAGCCGACGCGGTACTGCCAGTTCCCGCTGCTTACGGCCCGGTGCGCCTGCGGAAGCCGCCGTTGAAGTCCCAGCATGAGGGCCATGGTGTGCTCCGCCACCGTATCGGCGTTACTGCCGGGCGCATTGATCACCTGGACGCCACGCTCGGTGGCAAAGGCGACGTCCACGTTATCCAGTCCCACCCCACAGCGGGCGATGACGCGCAGTTCCGGACAGGCCGCAATCAATTCCCGGTCCACCCTACCCTTGCCCCGGGTAATGATGCCCCGTACTGCTTCTCCGGCCACGTGTTGCGGGCCGCTGTCCGGACGATCCGCCACGATGACCCTGGCCCCGCTCCGAAGTTGGTCTTCGGCGGTGGCGGAAAGGGATTCCAGCAAAAGAATGGTGGGTAGGGCCATGAATTCAGGCTTCGGGACCGTGGTACAAAGTAGCGTTTTCTGCCTTGTAGCCCCGGAAATCTTCCCGTCCGGATACGTAGAGGCCCGGCGCGTACAGTTCGTCACTGAAGATGGCCGGATCCACCTGGTCCCGATACGAAGGAGGCGAAGTAATTTCTACCAGATTATCGGAGGGATCCCGGAGGAACAGTTGCATGGCACCATCCGGCAACTGCCGGACTTTGCCCCAGGGACGCACGTCGATGATCTCCAGCGCTTTTGCCCGGTGGAACAGTCCGTTGAAGTCGTCTACTTCCAGGCAGACGTGTCCACGGAAGGACTTCGCGTCTTCCCATTCGGTGAGGTGCAATTGCTGTTCATCGTTGATGCGAAAAAAGGCCGTTGGGTAATCGAAGACGAAGGCCGGAATGGGTTCCATACCCAGCTCTTCTTCGTAGAAGCGGGCCGTTTCCTCTAACTGATCTACGATCAGCGTGACGTGGTTGATGCGGGTGATCTTTGGCATTGGATGGTGGTTTCTGGTGGTGCCGTTGCGGAAGATAGGGGTTACTGTTTGTATTCGTTGACGAAATCCCAGTTGAGGGAAAGGCCGAGTCCCGGTTTGTTGGGGGCGAGGAGTTGCCCGTCCGGGGCGACGATGTTTTCGTGGACCAGATCGTACATCATCGGGTTACCCCCCGAAGAAAACTCGATGATCACGGCCGCGGGGCTGGCGAAGGCCAGGCTCACCCCCGCCATGAAACTGAAGGCGGAGCCCCAGCAGTGGGGTGCTAGTTCCAGTTGGTAAGTAGCGGCCAGGGCCGCTACCCGGCGGGCTTCCGAAATGCCCCCGATGATGGCCGCATCGGGCTGGAGGACGTCTACGGCGCGATGGTCGATGAGCTCGCGGACGTTGAAGCGGGTGAACTCACTTTCTCCCGCCGCAATCGGAATGCTCGTGCTGGCCCGCACTTCGGCGGTGCCTCGTTTGTTGTCGGGACTGATGGGCTCCTCAAACCAGTAAAGTGAGCAGTCTTCCACGCCCCGGCAGAACTGTTTGGCCTCCGGAACGCTGAAGGTGCCGTGGGCATCAGTCATGATCTTGATGTCTGGCCCCAGGGCTTCGCGGGCGGCGCGCACCCGGGCGACGCTGTTTGCGACCGTTTCGTCCATTACACCAACCCGCATTTTTACGGCCCGAAAGCCCTTGTTGACGTAGGATTGCAATTGCTCCCCGATGCCGTCGGCATCGGCCCAGCCTCCACTGGCGTAGGCGGGCATGCTGGGGCGCATGGCGCCCCCGAGGAGCTGTACTACGGGGGCATCGAGTGACTTTCCCAGGAGGTCCCACAGCGCCATGTCCACTCCACTCATGGCGGCTACCGTCAGTCCGCGGTTACCGAGGATGGGAAAGACCCGGCCGCGGGCCAGGGCGTAGTGATCCCGGACGCCATTGTACATTCGCTCCCAAAGTTCGTTGATGTTGCGGGCGTCGCGGCCCACCAGGATGGGCGCCAGTTCGTGCTCCACGCAGGTGACGATGGAGGCACAGACGCCACTGGAGCCCACCGCTGCTTTGGCTTCCCCGAAGCCCCGTTGGCCATCTTCCGTGGTGACCACCACCAGGGTCATGTCAAAATCGGTGAGCAAGCCGTAATCAGAGCGGTGCTGCTTCGGCTGAGGAATGGGACAGCGAAGCCAGTAGGCTTCAACTTTGGCGATGGTCATGGTGGAAGGTGGGTACTGTTATTGAAGGACTGAATTGAATAGGTTTTGCCCTTACTCCACCACCATCCGCACGTACACCTGTCCATCTTCCCCAAAATAATCCTGATTGTATACCTTTTTGCCAATGATCGTCTTGAGTGATTCCAGATTGCGCTGGTTTCCGCCGAATCCGTAGAGGTAACGATTGGGTTCATTGTTGTCGTCCTCCAGAAAAAAGTCTTCCACGTGCACCGTGTGTTCGTCCAGAAGATCTTCCAGCGGATACTGATTATTGGTCTCGTCGTTCGACAATTCATAGTAAATCGCCATCCGGAATTTGGCGGTACTCTCGTCCGTCAAATCCTGATAAATTCCCTCCGCTATCGGGCGGTAGCGATCCGATTGCCCGTATTCTTCGTCTCCCCTCAGGGTGATCTTACTCATCACGCTGTACTCCAGTCGCAGATCGGGTGCGGGTGGTTTATTGGAAGGCTCTTGGCCGTTCTTACCAAATAATTTTTTGAAAAACTTCATGTGCGCTCGTCTTGGGGTGATGGGGCGGTTCCCTTCTGGTCTCCGGAAACAATATTATTCATCTAACTGGTCAACAATCACCTTCCCCACGGAGGGCAGCTCCCGGAGGATGGAGGTTCTCTCCCGGTCCGAAGTATTGATCTGGTAACAAATGGAGAACTTGTGTTCGGGATAGTACAGCAGATTGGTGATGTAGCCAGGCATGAAGCCGCTGTGTCCATAAACAGTGCCGAGGGGGGATTGCCGGATGTGCACTCCCAGGCCCCATTGCCCACCTAACTGGGCGGCCTCCCGGCCGTTGAAGTATTCGTCCAGAAGGTCACCGGCAAACATTTGCCCTTCGTAAATTTTCTTTCCCAGCAGCGCTAAATCGCGGGTGGTAATGACCAGTCCTCCTCCGGCCCACTCAAATTGCAGATTGTAGTTGCTTTTCCCCGTCTCATCAAACTGAACTCCGGGATAAAAAGGATCGGAAGGACTGTGATAGCCCAGAGCAATGTTGTCAAATGACCTGCCGGTTTGGGGGATAACGTCCTTTAAGCCCGCGCGATCCAGCACCCTCTTTTGGACTTCCGCGTAAATGCTGTTGCCCGTTAGCTTTTCGATCAGCGCGCAAAGGATGATGTAATTGGTGTCCGAATAGCTAAAATCTTCCCCCACGGCAAACAGGGGTGCATCATCGAACACGTAGGATAATAGTTCTTTCGGCTTCCAGACCTTGTCCACGTCCCGGATAACATCCCGCTGAAAGTCTTCCTTAAAAACGTAGCGGGGTATTCCGGACTCGTGGCGCATCAACGCCCGCACAGTAAGCTCTTCGGCGTTGGGGATTCTGGTAAACCAATCGAGGTCCGACATCCACTTAATAATCGGAACATCGAGTTGTAACTTGCCTTCCTCAATTAACTGTAGGGCAACCACGGAATAGAAAACCTTGCCGGTGCTTCCGCCCAGCATTTTGGACTTCGCCGACATCCTTTCCCCTTTTTCCACGTTAGCGAATCCCCGGGTAAAGGTTTTCACTTCCCCGTCGGGGAAGGCTACGGAAAAAGAAAGTCCGGGCGCCCGGGAGGATTCCCAGAGTTCATCGATACGTTCGTTGATGGCAGAAATGAGTTCTTCCCGATCCGAATCCTGTGCCAGTAACACTGGGGCCAAAAAGAAGGTCATCAGGAACACAAGAAGGTAGCCTTTCATCATATCGGTGGTTTAAATTAAAAATACTCTGCGTTCAGGAGGGTGATCAATTATACGATCCCTTCCCGTTGTAAGAATTCCGCGAAATCCTGCGCCCAGGTTTGGTAGGTTAATCTGGAGGGATGCACCCCATCGCTGAAGAAGGGCTTAGGGTCGGGGGGAAGGCCGAGGCGGTTGGCCCATTCCTCCAGATGAAGAATTTCGTGATTGAAGTACACGTTTGGACGATTCGTGACCTCGGCCTCCAGTGCTTCCCCGTGGAGTTCCACCAGGCTGCCAATGGTCCGTTGGATCAGGGGCGTAAAGGCGGGGAAATCCCGAATGGGGGGCATATTGGTGAAGGCGATGGGCGCCCGGGGAAAGCGTTCCCGAAGGCGATCCATCATCTTTCCGGCGGCTCGCCGGAAGCCCCAGGGCGTGCTCAACTTGAAGGCGTCGTTTCCTCCGGTACCGATGACAATTAGATCGGCGTGTTCTTCCCGAATTTTGGGGAGTAGCCGCTCCAGCTTCCTGCTGGCCGTATAGCCACTGCGGGCGTAGACCCGCCAGCTGACCGAACGGCCCAGACTCCGGCTGATGGCGTGGCCCAAGGTTCCCGCAAAGCCTTCCTCGTGGGTATTCACACCCACCCCCGCCAGGGTACTTTCCCCGATGAGGATCACCCGAAAGGTGGGCGTATCCCCCACCCTTACGGTACCGAAAGGGGTCTCCGCTTCGGGCAAAATCGGCACTCTGGCCTTAACCCGCATGGCCTGGCGGTACATGACGGGCAACAGGGGCAGGGTGATTCCCGCCCCCGCCAGGTATTTGAGCGTCGTTTTCATCAACGGTGTATTCCCCTGAATAACTCCATCAACGCCCTTTTGTTACTCCACACGGTCAAAACGGAAGCGCCCATCCTGGATGGCCGCGACTATTTTACCGGTGTCGTCCGCTTCAAAACTGATGCGGGCCCCGTCAGAAAGGTCAATGAACTCCATGGGTCCGGTGGGGTCCAGGGGATATTCCTCCACTCCATCATTCTCGTCAATGATGGTCACCTTTCCTTCCTTAACGACGACACTAACCTGGTACTCCTGCGGACGGAAAACGAAGGTTCCTTCAAATTTAGGGAGGTCCGCGGCGGGAATTTCAATCAACTCGACCACGGTGGGTTTTTCAAAAGACCAACCATAATATTCGGCGATGGCGCGTTCGATGTCCTGGATTAAGGGCCGGGCGTTGTCGGCACTGCTCATGGCCACCATTCCCGTACCCCGCTCGGCCCAGGCGTACAGATGACAGGTATAGCCGGCATTTTTCCCGCCGTGCATGAATACCAGGTCACCTTCGTTATCGCCAACGCCGGGACCGTGGCCGTGGCCGTGCTCATGCTGGGTCAGCATAATTTTAGCGTATTCCTGATTCAGGACCTCATCCCCGGTTCCGCCGTACGCCCGCTGCACACCAATGGCGAATTTGGCCAGGTCCGTGGGGGTCGTCCACAGCCCTGCGGCGGCCTGCTCGGGGTAGCTATGAAAGTCTCCTGCATACACGCTACCGTCTCCGTGGATGGCCACGGCAATCTCATCCTCCCGGGCGGCGGGCAGCGGTTGTGCGTAGGTACTCAACTCCATGCCGAGTGGCCCCAACACGGCCGCTTGCATGTAATCCGTGAAGGATTGTCCGCTGACGTCCTCCACCACCCTTTCCATGATGGTATAACCGCCTCCGGAATAGCGATTCATGACTCCGGGGAAAGTATCTACCCGAATGGGGTCCGTGTTCCCTTCGCCGTTGAGTACTTCAAGGTCGGTGGGAAACTTATCCGTCTTGGCGTAACCCGGAAAACCGTGAACCGTAATCCCCCCGGTATGCGTCATCAGATGGCGCAGCGTAACGGGCTGTTCCTCCGTAAACTTATTTTCCGGAAGCTTCCATGAGGTAAGGTAGTTGTTCACGTTTTCATCAAGGTCAACCTTTCCCTCTTGAGCCAGGCGGTGAACTCCCATCGCCGCGACGGGCTTACTGATGGAAGCCGCCTGAAAGAGGGTGCTGGCATCCACCTCCCCGTCGTGATCGGGATGCTTGATACCGTATCCCCTGGCCCACTTCACTTTGCCGTTTTCAATTACCGCAATACTTACGTTCGGTACACCGTATTTCTCTAGCCCTTCCGCGATGGAAAAGCTATCGACGGGGTTTCCCTTCACCTGCAGGCCCGGCGTTAATCCGTTTTCAATCGCGGTGATTTCGGCGGCAAGATCGTCTTCGGGGGGCGTCATCTCATCGGAGCAGCCAACGGCAAGGGCTGAGAGTATCAGCAGAGATAAAAAGGGGAGAAAGGGGTTCTTCATGAACTTCATCGGATAATTGCTTTGGTTAAAGGGCCTGTTTGCCCATGAGATAAAAACAGGGTTTATACTTCGCCCGGACGGGCATTTTCCTCAGGGGTCTGGTGGTTGAATTCGTCATGTAGACCCCGGCAAACTTGCGCTTGGTTTTGGCCAGATCAAAGGTGATGCCCTTACTGCCCAGTTCATCAAAATCCCGGAGCCATTCCAACGCAAAGAGCACCTCTCCTTCCAGCACCAGATCATACTCCGCCAGCTCAATTTCGAAGGTCCCCCGCCGCTGTTTTTCGCGAACCAGGATATTTTCCGTCAGCAATTGTTCCCCGACTTCCTCTCCCTCCATACGGTAGATATTCAGTCGAAAAAGTAAACTGTCCCCCTTCGCGTGATTGAGTACGAACCCGGCTCGCTTGATCAGGGTCGGGCGATCGAACTGAATGGTCGAGCCGATCTGAGCGCCAAGCTGGGGGCTTCCCAGGGCAATGGCCGGGCCGCGGCCATTTTCGTTCTTGGCACCAAATAATCGCTCCGGTCCGTCAAATCGTCCGGCCTCTACGGTTACCGCGTTGAGCTGATAAGCCAGTGGGGTAAGTGCAATGGTCTCTCCAGACTTCCAGGAGGAAGCAGCTAGGGCCTTAGATTGATACCCAATGGCCGACAGATCAAGAGTGGCGCTTTGATCATCAACCTGGATGGCGAAATGGCCACCCCCGTCGGCAATGGTGCCGCTTTCCGTTCCGCGGATTCCGATGCTAACGTAGGGAATGGGAGCACCGGAGTCGGCATCCACCACCTGGCCCACCAGTTGGCGCTGGGCACTGGCGTTAATTCCGCACAAAGCGAACAACGTAAGGAAAACAAAAAAACGGATTGGGAACATGCGAAAAGATTAGCCGGATATAAAACTCCGGTTAATATCGTCAAAGAAGCAGTAGAAACGGGCCAGTAATCGACGACAACAGGAGATATCCTGACAAATGCTTACTCAACCAGTATCGCCAGCACCCGATCCATCAGGCGTCCGGGCGCAAGCGCCAGCGAGCGAACAGGATTGGGCTTTGTGCCCTCGACCTCCACTTCCAGTTCGTAGGGATCGAAATAGATGATTTGCCCCGGCCCGGCTCCGAAGAAGCCACGAAATTCCGACCAGTCGATGGGCTGATAATTGATGTCCTGCATTGGTCGAAGCACGGTGCTGTCCAGATAGGTTAACCCCTGATCAGAAACTGAATCGAGTAGCTGGCTTTTTCCCTCCCAGAATTCGGCCATGGATTCATACTCACCAAACTTGGCAGAAAACAAGCGATCCGCGGAGGTGGACATCAGCTCATAACAGCTGTTCTTGGCCCATCCAATCAGGAAGAACACAATCAGGAGTAAACCAATCTTCAGGGTGGTATTCATAATCTCTACCGTAAACTATCAGTAGTCTTGCAGATGGACTACGTAGATATAGACGGCAAAAATTGTTGACCGTTGCACCAAAGGGTGAAAAGAATCAGAAACAACACCCCGGACAGCAGAAAAGCGGGACAAAGCCCCCTTTCCATCCTCCTGGAAGGAAGACATTAAATCACCTTAGTCTCTCCCGGAACGGGCACGGGATAGAAGCCATTGTCCATGGGCAGGATGGGCGGCGTTGAGGCAAAGGTATAGCCATCGGGTTTCAGCTCAAGGTCCGAATTCAGGGCCGCATCCCATTCGATGATCTGCCCGCTGTAGGTGGCCATCCGGCCCATGATGGAGGTCAGGGTACTCTTGGCGGCATTTTCCGCGTCCGCAAATTTGTACTCTCCCTTAGCGACCGCTGCGAAGAGCAGGTCGTGCTCCACCTGGTAGGGATTGGGGTCCTGGCGGCTGTCGTGATCCATGATGGCGTAGCCACTGGGGGTGAGGATTTTCCCCGGAGCGGGGGCCGACCCGTTGGTGCCCTGGAAGGCTTCGGTCACCTGCACCGTACACCCCTTCCAGTGGCGGCACTGGGAGATCATCCGGCTGCCGTCCGCATAGGTGTACTCTACGAAGTGATGGTCAAAAATCTCGCCGTGTTCCTTGCCGTTGCGCATGTGCCGCCCCCCGTAGCCGGAGGCCGTGACGGGATAGGCGCCCTTCACCCAGTTGCCCACGTCGAGGTTATGGATGTGCTGCTCGGTGATGTGGTCTCCACAGAGCCAGTTGAAGTAGTACCAGTTCCGCATCTGGTATTCCATTTCCGTCTGTCCGGGCTGGCGGGGGCGCACCCATACGCCACCGCTGTTCCAGTACACGTAACTGGTGGTGATGTCTCCGATGACGCCATTTTGCATCATGTCCACCCAGCCGGTGTACTTATCCTGGTAGTGGCGTTGCAGGCCCACGACCACGTTAAGCTTTTTCTCCTTAGCCTTCTTGGCGGCGGCCAAAACGCGCCGCACCCCGGGACCGTCAACCGCCACGGGTTTTTCCATAAAAACGTGTTTATCGGCGGCCACGGCGGCTTCAAAGTGTTCCGGGCGAAAGCCCGGGGGCGTGGCGATGACCAGCACGTCCGCCAGTGGAATGACGGACTTGTAGGCATCAAACCCCACGAATTGACGATCCTGGGGCACCTCCACAACGGAGGCATCCATGTCGTAATCCTCCATTTGCCCCTTGATGTTTTTAAGGCTGTTCTCCAGCTGGTCCTTAAAGGCGTCGGCCATGGCCACCAGCTGCACGTTCTGTCCGGAGAGGAGGGCCTGCACGGCGGCCCCCGTACCCCGGCCACCGCAACCGATCAAACCGATTTTAATGACGTCACTGCCGTCAACGTGCGCCCCGGCGGCCAGTTGACTGGAAATGGCTAATCCACCGGCCAGGGCGGTGGTCTTTTGCAAGAAGGAGCGGCGGTTGATGGGCGTGGGCATGAAGAGAACTTTTTATGGACGGTTAGAATTGATGATCCTACCACCAAAAGACGATACTAGCCCCTCGTCTCCCTGTCCCTGAGATCAATCCACGATCGCCTCCCGAAAAAATTCCCGGATGGCCGCCTCCGAAGGCTGCTCCACCGGCCGCACCAGACGAAAACCCACGAAGGGTGCATCGACGTTCCACCATTTACTCTTCGGCACCTGGGGGTCCCGGGCCTGCCATCGGGGGGTGGATTTCTCCCGAACCCGGCAGCCCGCCTCCGCCGACTCGGTATAATAGGAACCGCCCCGCACCGTACGGGTATGCTTGCGGGTAGGCTTCATCCAGGGGTCCCGGGCTTGGGCGCCGAGCAGCTCAAAGTAATCCGATTTATAATGGTCCAGCGTCCATTCACTGACGTTCCCAAGCATATCGTAGAGCCCCCAGGGATTAGGCTTTAGCTGACCCACAACGTGGTATTTTTCTTCACCGTTCTCCGCCAGCCAGGCGTGATCGCGGTCGGCGGGTTGGTCCTCCTCACCGGCCAGGCAGGCGTATTCCCATTCGGCTTCGGTCGGCAGGCGGAAGAACACGCCCGTTTCCCGGTAAAGCCAGGCGCAGTAGCGGAGCGCCGCCTGCTGGGTGGTGTTGACCTGGGGGTAACCGCCGCGGGTTCCCATGCCGTAGGTCAGATCGAGGTACGGAGGCGTGGGACCGGTGATGCCGTCGGCATCATTGTCGGCGGCCGCCGCGGCCATTTTGTCGGAATTGAGCCCCAGCTCCTGGAAGGCCCGGTAGACATCGTGGGTGATTTCGTGGGTCGTGATCCAGAATGGGGACAGCGTAACGGCTGCTTTCTCCGCTTCTCCCATCGTGAAGGAGCCGCCCGGTACTTTAACCAACTGCAGACTGGCGTCCGTGCCGGGCACCGGCACCGTTTCGGTGGGTAGTTGGGCCACCATCAGAGCAGAAGTAAGGGTAACAACAAGGGTGAGGATCAACCGATAAATGTTCATGGCTCTAAGGTATCCTCCCAACCAGACCTATCCAATTGAAAAACGAGGCAATCGCTGTCGTCAAATTGCCGCCGTCCGACCTCCTTAAACCCAAGCCGCCGGTAAAAGCGTTGAGCGGCCGTATTGGTGAGCAGGGGATCGATAAGCACCGTCTGGACCTCCGGGGAAGCAAAACAACGGTGCAGGGCTAGTTGCATCATGGCCGTTCCGCAGCCCCGGTTACGGTCTTCCGCCGCTCCGATCCAGATATCGATGGCCCGAAACCCGGAGGCCATCGGTCCCCAGTACTGGGTTTCTTCAAATTCCGGATCGATAATCTGCACAAAACCGATGGGGCGCTCCCCTTCCATGGCCACCAGCTGCTCCCGCCAATCGGGGTCATGGGCCAGCTCCCGCTCCCAGTCCCAGCTGTCGTCGGGATCGCTGTTGAAAACGGCCAGATCACGGTCCCAGACCTCCAGCATGGCCCGATCTTCGGGAGTTGCCGGACGAAACCGAACACCACGGATATTCATGCGTACTAATTTTTGCGACGGCCCCGAGTTCCGTAACTCGTCGGGATCGTCGATTCTTTAGAGAATGCGACGGAGCGCCGGTGCAAGGTAATCCTCGGGGAAGCCGGGATATAGGTAAATGACCAAATATTGTTGGGGAGATGGGGGAAGGACCTACATTCTTCCGTCACCCGGCATAAATAATCATTTCTCCTTCAGCTCCTTCCCGTACTTCACGGCACCCGCGCGCCGTCGCATTTTCAAAAAAGTCGGTGATCCCGACGAGTTACGGAACTCGGGACCGTCGCCCAAAAATAGAACCACCGAATCTGCTCCCCCCTTCGGCGCAGAATACGACTCCCCAAACCTATCTTTGATCAAACGCCCCGTACATGCCCACCCGGATTTTCCTCTTTGTCCTCGTTTTACTCGCCCTGATCTATCCCTGGCAACCCGCCGGCAGCTACCCCATTGACGGGTATCAGAATACGGGAATGGACCGCCTCAAGCGGCTGCAGGACATGGATTCCGCCCAGCTCGTGCGCACCCTACCCTACGGCGCCCGGCACCCCCTGGAATACATTCGGCTGAACCTGATGGATGATCCCATCCTGGACCTTCCCGCCACCGACGACCAGCTCCAGCAAGAGTTGGAAAGCATGCTGCCAATTTTTCACCCCAGCTATTCCCTGGCGGTGTTCGACATGACCCCGGGTAGTGAACGCTACGCCGAACGGAATCCCGAGCGGGGCTACCAGCCCGGTTCGGTGGGCAAGCTGGCCGTGGTTACGGCCCTGTTCTGTGAGCTCGAAAACCTCTTCATCGACGATCTGGACGCCCGCCGCAAGATTTTGCAGGAGCGGGTGGTTAAGGCCGGACCCTTCGGCGTTTATGACCATCACACCATTCCCCGCTACGACGTGGAGACCAGCCGCTACACCCGCGGCATCGTCAATGAGCGGGACGAGTTCTCCCTCTACGAATGGATTGACCACATGCTATCGGTCAGCAATAACGGAGCGGCCAGCATCGTGTGGCGGGAAGCCATCCTGATGCGGGTGTTCGGCAAGGAATACCCCAATCTGACGCACGAACAGATGATGGACTACTTCAAAACCACCCCCTACGAGGAAAAGCGCGACATCGCCGAGGACGTCATTAACGGTCCGCTGCGGGACATGGGGATCGAGCACGAAGAGTGGCGCCTGGGCACCATGTTCACCCGGGGTGCCAGCGGTATTGTGCCCCCCAAAGGAGGCTCCATCGGCACCACTCGTGGACTAATGAAGTGGCTGGTTGCGCTGGAGAGCGGTCGGGTGATCGACCCCTATTCCAGTCTGGAAATCAAGCGCCTCATGTACATGACCGACCGCCGGATTCGCTACGCCCACGCTCCGGCCCTGGACAGCGCGGCGGTCTACTTCAAGTCGGGTTCCCTCTACGGGTGTATTCCCGGCACCAGCTGCGGAAAATACCGGGGCAACCGGATGAACTACATGAACAGCGTCTGCATTGTGGAGCAACCCGACGGGAAACGGTACATGGTGGTGCTGATGTCCAACGTCCTGAGTCGGAACTCGGCCTATGACCACCAGGTGCTGGCCACCAGAATCGACAAGGTCATTCGCGGAACCGAACGCAAAGACCCTTCGGAAAGCTACGGAACGGGAGAATAAATATCAGCCCAGCGTCACTATCCGACACTACGGCGGTACCGCAGGTAAGATGATCAACCTGGCGGGCGGGAGAACTGTTTTTGGTAGGTAAGTATTTACTACCTTCGCACCCTCAAAAAAATATGTTGTCATGGGAAAAGAACCCCTGAAAACCGTCATCATTGGATCCGGTCCCGCCGGATACACTGCCGCCATTTACGCCGCCCGGGCCAATATGAGCCCCGTACTCTACACGGGTAAGGAACCCGGTGGTCAGTTGATGATTACTACGGACGTAGAAAACTTTCCTGGCTATCCCGACGGCATTATGGGGCCCCAGATGATGGAGGACCTCAAAAAGCAGGCCGAACGTTTTGATACCGAAGTGAAGTATGAATTGATTGAGCGCGTGGACTTTACCGGTCCGGTTCATAAATTATATACCGAAGCCGGCGAGGAAATTGAGGCCCATACGGTGATTATTTCTACCGGAGCCAGCGCCAAATGGTTGGGTCTTGAAAGTGAGCAGCGCCTGGCGAATAACGGCGTAAGCGCCTGTGCCGTGTGCGACGGTTTCTTCTACCGTGGCAAGGAGGTGGCCATCGTCGGTGCCGGCGACAGTGCCGCCGAGGAGGCGCTGTACCTGAGTAACCTCTGTCCTACCGTACATATGTTTGTTCGTCGGGACGAAATGCGGGCTTCGGCCATCATGCAGGAGCGGGTGAAAAAGCAGAAGAACATCAAAATTTACTGGAACACGGAGACGGAGGAAATCCTGGGAGATGAGGTCGTCACCGGCGTTCGGGTCTTCAACAATAAGACGGGCGAGAAGCAGGAAATTCCCATTGCCGGTTTCTTTGTGGCCATTGGCCACACGCCAAACACCCAAATCTTCAAGGACTGGCTCGATATGGAAGAAACGGGCTACCTGATTCACGAGCCGAACTCCACGAAAACCAACGTCCCCGGCGTATTCGTTTCCGGAGACGCTTCGGACCACGTGTACCGTCAAGCCATTACGGCGGCCGGCACGGGCTGTATGGCCGCCCTGGACGCGGAACGTTACCTCGGCGAGGTGGGCATCATCTAGTGGCCGGAATTAGCAGCTAAAACAAAGTCCTGCGGACGGGGTCTTCCCCACCGCAGGACTTTTTATTTATACCTACCGCTGACTGGCCTTCAGCGTATTCATCAGCAGGCTCACGACCGTCATCGGCCCCACCCCACCGGGAACGGGCGTCATGGCGCTGACCTTATCTTCCAATCCAGCGTAGTCAACGTCACCGACCAGGCGGTAACCGCGTTTCCGGCTGGCGTCTTCCACCCGGTTGATACCCACGTCGATGATTACCGCCCCGTCCTTCACCATGTCGGCCGTCACCATCTCCGGAATACCGATGGCCGCCACCAGGATGTCGGCCCGACGCGTATGCTCAGCCAGGTTTTTGGTGCGGCTGTGACACATGGTGACCGTGGCGTTGCCCGGTTGTCCCTTTCGGCTCAGCAGAATGGACATTGGTTTGCCCACAATGTTGGACCGGCCCAGAACCACCACTTCCTTGCCACTCGTTTCGATATTATTACGGTGGAGGATCTCCAGAATACCGTTGGGGGTAGCGGGCAGGTAGCTGGGCAGCCCGAGGGTCATCTTACCAATGTTGATGGGGGTGAACCCATCGACGTCCTTTTCCGGACTGATGGCCAGATTCACGGCGTCTTCATCAATATGGTCCGGCAGAGGAAGCTGTACGATGAAGCCATCTACGTCCGGGTCTTCGTTGAGCCGCTTGACGATGTCCAGGATTTCGCTTTGGGAAACGTCCGCGGGGCGGCGGATGAGGGTGGACTGAAATCCGACCTGTTCACAACTTCTGACTTTGTTACGCACGTACACCTGAGAGGCGGGATTATCGCCCACCAGTACGGCCGCCAGATGAGGGATTTTACCTCCCGCCAGACGGATGGTATCAACTTCCTGTTTTAATTCCTCCTTTATCTGCTCCGATAGGGCCTTCCCATCCAATACTTGCATAGACTTTTTCGTTTTTCGCCAAAGATAGCCGCAACAACCTTTTTTGTCGCACGTACGCACCGGACTTTATCGATGACCAAGTACCTTTGATCTTACCTCCCGCCGATTGAGGTCAGCCGTCAGCGTCCACGCCCGAGTCCGGAACTAGTTGGCAGCCACAAAATTGGTGTACCGAAGGAGGCCCTTTTTTAAGATCACAATGGTGGTTCCCCATCCCAGCATCCCGCAAGAACATATCCCACGAACCATGCAGCAGCATTACTCCCGTTTATTCCCTGGCCTAGTTGTACTGTTCTTTCTGCCGGCATTGATCAGCGCCCAGAATATCCGAATTTCTCAGGGTGGCCAGGAAAATGCCTGTTCCGGCACCTTTTTTGATACGGGCGGCCCCAACGGGAATACGGTGGGTAACGGACAATTTCAGGAGATCACCCTCTGTGCGGACGGTTCCGGGGCGACCCATATGCAGCTGTTTTTTACGGAACTGAACATTGACGGAGAGATGATCATCTATAATGGTCAGGACGCTACGGCCCCGGAAATCACCCGCATCAACGGAAGTTCCAACGGGCAGAGCTTCTTTGTCGAGGCAAAACTACCCAACACTTCCGGCTGCCTGTTTATTCGCTACAACAGTACGGGCATTGCACCGGGCTGGGCGGCCAACATCAACTGTGTGCCGGCCTGTCAGCCCATTGAAGCCATTCTCGACAGTGCCATCCCCGCTCCGGTGCCCGCCGTTGACGGCTACATCGACATTTGTCCGGGCGAACCAATTACGCTTACGGGCCGCGGCATCTACGACGCCAACAATTCGGTATACGCCCAGAGTGATGCCACCTCCATTTTCACCTGGAACATGCAGGACGGAACCATCCTGACCGGGCAGACCATCACCCACACCTACGAGGAGCCCGGAGGCTACGTCGTGCAGCTCACCATCGAAGACGTTCAGGGGTGCACTAACAGCAACCGCATCAGCCAGCGCATTCGCGTATCTCCTCCCCCAAATTTTAACCTCACGCCTGACTTCCCGACCGAAATATGTTCCGACGAAGCCGTTTCCCTCACGGTAAAAACGACGGGCAATGGCTCCACCGGCGTGGTTACCGAGCCCCAGGAGCTTTCCTTCAACACCAGTCAGACCCTGACGGAACTTACCCTGTTACCGGACGGAGACGGTGCCGAGTACAGTAGTCCGCTGACCTTCTCCAATTTTCGTCCCGGACAAACCCTCGAACGGGGCTCGGACATCGTGCGCATTTGTGCCCGCATGGAACACAGCTACCTGGGGGACCTGGACATGTGGATTGAATGCCCGGACGGCAGCCGGCTCGATCTCCACCGCTACGACGGTAACGACAATGTAGACCGGCAACTGCTCGGACAGGGACGCGAAAACACCACCACGCCAGACCCTCCGGAGACCTACTGCTGGACGGCTACCGCCCCCCGCACGATGGCCGAGCACGTCACGTTCTTCAACGTCGGTGATAACCAAAGTATGCCCGGCATCGATTACGCCGCGGAAGAATCCTTCAACACCCTGATCGGATGTCCCCTGAATGGCGAGTGGACGCTAAACATCCGGGACAACATCCCCCGGGACAATGGCTCGATTTACGAGTGGACGATTGAGTTTGAAAACAGTGTTTACCCCGATCAGGAGACCTTTACCGTCCCCGTATCCACGGTTTCCTTCGTCCCAAACTCTGCCTACCCATTCTACAGTACGGACAGCATTGTGGTGCAGCAGAGCAATCCCGGCAACGTTCCCATCAGAATAGGCTCCGAAGATGATTTCGGGTGTACGTACGATACGACCATTTTTCTTTCGGTGCTTCCGCCCATGGCTCCCCAGTGCGTCAACTGTACCGCTTTGGTGGACCGTCCCCGCCTGGATACCGCCATCTGTGAGGGTTCTTCCTTCGAACCCAACGTGGCCAGTTTACGGTCGGACACGATGATCACCTGGGAGGTGACCGCCGAAGACGAATTCAGCAACGCGCTGTACGAAAGCCTGCTGTCTCCCTACACGAACACCATCATGGTGGATTACCACAATCCAGCGGTGATTTCCGACGCCAGCACCGACATCGTCAGTGTTTGTGTTGACCTGGAAAACAACGGCGATTTACGCGATATTTCTCTGCAACTCGTCGGGCCCAATGGCCGTAGCCTCACCCTGATGGAGGGGGATGGCGGTCCCGGAGAAAGCCTGACCAGTACCTGTTTCAGCCCCACGGCCACCAACCCCATCAGTAGCGGCACGGCCCCGTATACGGGAACCTTCCGGTCGCAGGGCAGCGGATGGACGGGATTCAATACCGCGCCGATTAACGGTGCCTGGACCCTCCGCGCCTGGGACCGCCTGGGCAACGACGTTGGCGAGTTTATCAAGTGGTCCATCACCTTCCGGCACGATCCGGGATACACCTACTCCTGGACGCCCGCTAATGGTGACCTTTCCTGCACGGACTGTCCCAATCCAACCATTACGCCCAGTGCCGCCGGGACCTACACCCTGACCGTAAGCACCCTGGATGGTTGTACCGATCAGGCGAGCGTGGAGGTGACCTTCAATTCCCTGCAGGCTACGGTGGCGGACGACCTAACCAACCCCGACTGTAACGGCAACAGCACCGGAGCCATCGACCTGACGGTTACCGGTCCGGCCGCCAGCTATACCTACCGCTGGAGTACCGGAGCGGTCACCGAAGATATTTCCGGTCTGTCGGCCGGTCCTTACTCGGTGGAGGTGATCAACGCGGATGGATGTTCGGAAACCTTCAATTATACCCTCACCGACCCTCCGGCCCTGACCGTCAGGTTGGATTCCGTGCGTGATGTGAGTTGCTTCGGAGGCTCCAACGGGGAAATTTTTGTGACCACCGCCGGCGGAACCGGTCCCTACACCTACCTCTGGGACGATCCGAACGCGCAGATTGACGAAGACGCCGGCGCCCTGACCGTAGGTACCTACCGGCTGGTGGTGACCGACGCCAATATGTGTACGGCCACCCTGACGGCCATGGTGGCAGAGCCCACTCCGCTGGGCAATTCATTCCGAACCACTGACGTGGCCTGTTTCAACGGCAGCGACGGACGAATTGTCGCCCTCCCTACCGGTGGCAACGGCGGGTACCAGTTCAACTGGTCCAACGGGGGTACCCAGGACAGCATCGTCGACGTTCCCGCCGGAACCTACGAACTGACCATCACCGACCGGCGGGGTTGCCAGACCACCGATATGGTGACCATCACCGAACCGGCCACGGCCATTACGGCAACCATTACCCAGGATCAACAGGGGTGCTTCGGGGCTTCGGCTAATGTGGCGACCGTCATGGCCAGCGGCGGAGCGGGCAGCTTCACCTACGAATGGAACAGTGGAGAAACGGCAGCCACGGCCGTCGCCCTGCCAAACGGCACGGCCACCGTTTCGGTGACCGACACCCGCGGATGTACCCAAGTATTTACCGAAACGGTAAATGACCTCCCGGAGGTCACCGTAAACATCCTGGCCACCCAGCCGACCTGTAGCAACCGGGACGACGGTCAGCTGGGCGTGGTTCCCGGCGGTGGCGCCGGACAGCAAGATTCGGACTACTCCTTCAACTGGTCCACCGGTGCAACGGGCATCGTCATCACGAATTTACCCGGCAACGTCAACTACGGCGTGACGGTGACCGACCCCCGGGGATGTCAGGGAACCGGAGAGCGGTTCCTGCCCGCTCCGCCCCCCATCACCTTCACGGCAACGGAGGACCCCGTCGATTGCTTCGGCAACAGTACGGGCGGGCTCAGCCTCAGCAATATTGACGGGCCCAATCCCGGTACCTTCATGATTCAGTGGGGAGCAAATGCCGGTTTCAGCCAGGCCAACACCATCAGTAACCTGCCGGCCGGAAACTACGGCCTGCAAATCACGGACGTAGACAATTGCCGCCTGGATACCACCCTGGTCATCACCCAGCCCAATCGCCTGCAGGCCGACATCAACCGCCTGGACGTCTCCTGCTTCGGCGAAGCGGATGGACGAATTTCCGCGCTGGGAACCGGTGGGGTTGGTGGCTACCAGTACCTCTGGTCCACGGGCAGCACGGACAACCAGATCACCGGACTGGTGGCCGGAAGCTACGACCTGCAACTCACGGACGCGAACAACTGCGTAAACGACACCACCATCGTGATCGCGGAGCCCACGCCGGTAGGCATCGCCACCTCGGCTCAGGCCGCCCTCTGTGCGGGCGAGGCCACCGGCACCATCTCCATCATGGGGAGTGGTGGTAGGCCGCCCTTCGTGTACGGCCTGGAAAACCGTGGATTTACGCGGAGCCCGGATTTCCTCGGCCTTCCCGCCGGAGAATACATTGCCTTCGTCCGCGATAGTGCGGGTTGCCAGATCAGTGAAAACGTTATCGTCAATGACGGTCCCTTCTTCAGCCTGGACCTGGGGCAGGACACGACCATAATCTTCGGTGACAGCCTGCAACTACAGCCCAGCATTGTTGGTGGAATTGGCATGCTGGAATACCGCTGGCGGGGCGCCTTTGACGGCACCCTTGATTGTACGGATTGCCCGGCACCTACGGCCAAGCCAGAATTTGAGATTGACTACACCCTTTCCCTGACCGACGACAATGGATGTGAGGCCGAAGACCGGGTGCGCGTCAGCGTCCGGAAGATTCGTGAGGTGGCCGTACCGACGGCCTTTAGTCCTAACGGAGACAGCCGCAACGACCGCCTGCTGGTGCACGGAAGGCCGGGTACTCAGGTCATTGACATGATGATCCTGGATCGCTGGGGCAACGTCCTCTTTCATGATGGCCAGTGGGAAGTCAACGATCCGAACCGGGGCTGGGACGGCACCCACGAGGGCAAGGTGCTGAACGCCGGCGTTTACCTCTTCAAAGTAGTCATTGAATACGAAGACCGGTCACAGGAAACCATTGCCGGCGAAACGACCCTAATCCGCTAATTCCTATGAAACGCGTATTCCCCCAGATTATCATTTTTTGCCTGGCGCTGGCTACCTCTTTTTGGACGCAAGCGCAGGATGCCAGGTACGCCCAGATGGCCGCGGCTCCTCAGTTGATGAACCCCGCCATGACGGGCGTCATGAGTGGTCAGCTGCGCATCACGGCCAACTATCGGGAGTTGTACACCTCCCTGCTGAGCACGGAAGGCTACCGGAGTGTGGGTGCGGGCGCCGAATTCCGGCTGCCGGCGGGCAACGGCAATTATTTTGGGCTCGGGCTCCAGCTGCAACGCGACGAAATGGGCTCCAGCGACTTCGTGCGCACCCAGGGGCTCGTGGGACTCAGTTACCAGCAGCAAGTGGGGGGCTCCCGCCGGCGGGGAACCGGGCACTTCCTCGTCGGGGGTGGACAGGTTGGCTTTGGCCAGCGAGGTTTCGACCTGAACAAGGTCTGGTTCTCCCAGCAGTATTTCGTGGATCCACTTACCCGGGAAGCTTACCTGGACCAAACCCTACCCACCGGCGAACCAATCGCCGGCAGTGGCAGTAATCTTTACCTGGACGTGAACGCCGGGATCGGTTGGTTTGCTAACCTCGGCGACCGGACGGGCGCTTATTTCGGTGGCGCCGTGTATCACCTCACCACGCCAAACGTTTCGCCCGTACAGGGAAATGAGGACCGCCTCGACCGCCGCTACGTGATCCACGGCGGCGGAGAATTGCCCCTCGGCCGGGGAGACATGAGCCTGCTGCCCGCCGCCCGGGTGATGTTGCAGGGGCCCTCACAGGAAATTCTCTTTGGCACTAACCTGCGGTATACGGAACGCGCCTGGCGGGAAGTTGCCCTGCGGGTAGGCTTATGGGGGCAAATGAGCAACCAAACCGGTGGCAGCCCCGGCCTAAACGCCCTCATCGTTTCGGCGGCCCTGGAAACCGAGCGTTTGCAGTTTGGCGTGAGTTACGACATTTCCGCCGGCGCACTGAATACCGTATCCGATGGTCGCGGGGGTTGGGAGTTAAGCGTGATTTACGTTCAGCCCGCTTCCTACCGGGAGCGCGTTATTTGTCCAACCTTTTAGGCCTAGGCGGGGGCTTTGCCCCTGCTAATCAGAGGATTGATGGCATCCTGCGCTCCGTCGCCCCCACGACGATACCCTACCGACCCTTTCCGCCCTTAACGGAAATGGGGTGTAAAAACCGTGTTACGCTTGGTATATTTGCCCAATACTTTGAACAACACATCGGGACGACCCCACGACTCACTTTTTGTTGAGGCCAGAATGACTTTTGGTCTCTGTTTTGCGTCTTAAGGCCGAAGTTTCCGGACTAAGCCCCCATGACATGAAATATTCGATCTTCTTTACGTTGCTTTTCGGCAGCTTTACTGCCGTTTTGGGGCAATCCTTTTCACTGAAGGCCTTTGACAAGCCGGATCGGTTCGAACTCACCGTGACCGGACAGGAAGAAATCCAGCTGCGACTGGAAAATCTTGCTTTAGGCGATCAGTACGAGATTTTTATCGCTAACGACCGCCGCGAAAACCGCTATGAAGTAGGCAACTATCCGGCCGGCACCACCCTCATCAATCCCGACCACATTCAGGGCGTCTACGATGGCCGCCCGGTGGAAGTTTGTCTGGTGAATCGGTTACGGATACCCGGCCCACTCCTGGTTTCGGTCCGCAAAAAATCGTCGGCAACCGCAAGTGCGGCCAAGCGCAACGCCCTGACCATCGTCAACAGCAGCAACCTGGATTCTCTGCTGAATACCGTCTTCCGGGACGAAAGTTGTTTTACCCTGGACCCCGTCCAACTGGTGGGCGGCGACCGGATGCTGGGCGGCAACCGCCGGGTATCCCAGACGGGAGTTTTTGGTAACGGCCGGGATTTCGTCGGCATCGAAGACGGCATTATTCTCTCCACGGGATTTGTGGACGACGCTCCCGGACCCAATGACCCCTTCTTCCCGGCCGGTGGCTCTTATCCGGGTCCGACCTACAACGATCCCGATGCCGTAGCGCTCGTCGGAGCAGGTAACACTCCCTTTGACGTCGGCATCATTGAATTCAAGTTCGTGCCCACCACGGACACCATCAGTTTTGATTACGTGTTCTTTTCGGAAGAATACTGTTTCGCCATCGATGCCGCCTTCGGCAATGATGCCTTCGCTTTCTTCCTGGAAGGCCCCAACGTACAGCCAAACGGTCGCAGAAATATTGCCCGTTTGCCCAACGGAGACATCATCACGGCAGCCACCCTGAACCACGTAACCACGCCGGGGCTATTCGTGGACAACAGTCCACCGGGAGGCTTCTCCCCCTGCACCAATGACCCCATTCCGCCAGAGCGGCTGGCGGCGGTGAACTACGACGGGTTTTCCGTCAAATTAACGGCCAAGGCCGCCGTGACGCCCTGCGACACCCACACCCTGAAAATGATTGTGGTCGATGCCGGTGATCCGACCTTTGATTCGGGCGTCATGCTGGAAGCGGGCTCCTTCACGGCTGGTCTGATTGCCGAGCCCGTCCCTTCCACGACGGCCGTGGCCGGAGGCGTTACCCCCGTGGAGGGATGTGACACCGCCACGCTGACCTTTTCGCGCTTATTTTTTGACTCCACGGATCTGGCCGTCCCCCTTTCCGTAGAATACAGCGTAATCACGACTACGGGCCTGAACCGGGCCATTAATGGTGTGGATTACGACCTTCCCCCTTCCCCCTTCGTCATTCCCGCCGGAGACACCACCGGGGTGCTGAAAATCCCGATCAACGCCGACGCCGACCCCAACGAGGGCGTGGAGGCCTTCGTCATCCGGTACGAAGGGACCTGTAATTGCGACGTCAACCGGGATACCTTTTACATTCAGGACGCAACGGCGCTGGAAGTCGAGCTTGGCCCCGACATCGGTACCTGTGCGGGAGCCGAGATCCAGCTCTCTCCTAACGTAATGGGCGGTAACGGGGAATATTCCTACCAGTGGCCGGACAATCAGGATACCAGCACCATCACCTACGTGAGCGACGGGCGGGACACGAGCATCATCGTGATCATTGAAGACGGGTGTGGACTGGTGGGTAGGGACACCATCAACATCGGAGCCCCCACATTTTCCGCCGGAATCGGGGGGACCTATGCCCTCTGTAACGATCCCAGCGTAGACGTTCCCATTACGGTGACCGGTGCCAGTCGGTACGAGTTGACCATCCGGATAGACTCCGCCGGAATTTCGGATACCAACACCTACGTCATCACGGGAGACTCAATCCTGACGATCGACCAGGCGGCTACTCTGGAGATACTGTCGGTGGAGGACGAAAATGGTTGCGGAGGCGGCGTCTCCGGTACGGCGCAGGTAACCGAAACCAGCGTGGTATTTGACTTTGATCTCGTCAACCCGGATTGCCCGGGCGACAACACGGGCTCCATACAACTAATGGGGGCGCCATCAGATGCCGACTATCAATTTGTCTGGGATGACGGATTTAACGGGCCGACAAGAAACGGTCTCGTGGCGGGCACTTACACGGTCAGCATTATCCCCAACGCGGACCCGAGCTGTCCGCAAGACACTACCTTCTCCCTGGTGGACCCCGCCGCACTGCGTCTGGATTCCATCGTATTTGAGGAGCCCCAGTGTCCCGGGGAAATCCTTACGTTGAGCCCGGCAGTTTCTGGGGGACAAGCGCCCTACCGGTTTTCCTGGCCCGACAGTATGGTTACGGACAGCCAGTTGGTTATCACCTCCACCTTCGGCAACCACCAGTATCCGGTCATCATCCGTGATGCCTGTGACGTGGAAGTCTCGGGAAGCGTAACCATCAACCTGCCGATATTCAGCGCCAACGTAGCGGGACGGTATTCGCTCTGCAACCAAAACTCCGTAGACGTTCCACTGATCATCGGCGGACCCGGCGGAACTTACTTTCTGGAAGTGGCCTTTGAGACTTCCTCGGGAATTGATACGACCACCGTGACGCTTAGTCCCGGCACCCTGAATTTGCCCGTTAGTGAAGCCGCTGCCATCCGGTTGCTGGGTATCACCAACGAAGACGGTTGTTCCGGCCTCATCACGGACAGCCTGGCCACGGTCGTGGACCCCCGGATCAATTTTAGCGCTACGGTGAATCAGATTGACTGTCGTGGAGCAGCCACCGGCAGTATTTCACTAACGAATCCCGGCAATGTTCCCCTGACCTTTAGCTGGAGTGACGGAGGGCCAGCGACTGCCACCCGAACGGGACTGACGGCGGGAACCTACGGCCTGACCATCACGGATGCGGCCGACCCGGGATGTAGTCGGGATACCACCTTTACGCTTGCCGAACCCGACGCGCTGACGGGGAGCGCAAATGCGGACAACGTTACTTGCGGCAACCAGCCCCTACGGTTGTTTGCCACGGTGAGCGGTGGCACCCCACCCTATAACTTTGACTGGTCCAACGGTACTTCGACGGACAGCATCCTTAGCGGGATGACCCAGACGGGAATGTCCGTTTATCCTCTGCTCATCACGGATGCCTGTGGAGATACGGTGCGGGATACGGTGCGCTTCGACTTCCCCGACGTACGGGCCTCCATCGGGGGAAGTTATTCGGTGTGTAATCAGCCAACGGTCGACGTTCCCCTTCAGGTCAGCGGCTCTAACCGTTACGAGGTAGTGCTGCTGGAAGACGGTGTGGCCAGGACACTCACCATCAGTCAGGATACCCTCCTCACCTACGATACCGGCGTTTCCCTGACCCTGCAATCCGTAAGCGGAGCAGACGGTTGTCCCGGAGTAGCCACCGGAACCGCCACCATTACGGATGCTGACTGGGAAGTGGCCGTTACGGTAACCAACGTCAGTTGCAATGGTCGGCCGGAAGGGGCCATTACGGTCGTCCCCAACGGGAACGCCGCGGCCTACGATTACCAGTGGAGTCGGCCGGGCGTGAGCGGCTCACAACCTTCCGGCCTGACGGCCGGAACGTATGGATTAACCATCACCGACCGTAGCCCCGATGCCTGTACCTGGGACACCTTAATCCAGATCACCGAACCCGCTACGGCCATCACCCTGGTGGAGGACAGTACGCGGGTGCAGGATTGCGTAGCACCGGCCTACGCCTCCGTCAGCTACACCGGCGGAACGGGTAACCTGACCTATGCCTGGAGTAACGGAACCACCGGCAACGTCCTCGGTGACGTGGATGCGGGAAATTATGAAGTCTCCGTTACCGACGAGAACGGCTGCGAAATCGTGCAGACCTTCAATTTGCCCGATCAGCGCAGTACGGTAGTGGCCCGAATCTCTGCTTCGGCCACGGAATTGAGTTGTAACCTTCCGATGATCACCCTCAGTGCCCAGCAGAACGTCCAGCCGGTGAATTACCAATGGACGGATGAGACCGGCAATGACCTAGGGGCTACGAGGAGTATTCAGATTAGCAGTCCGGGGAAATACTACGTCTCGGCGACGGACCCGGCTAGTGGGTGTAGTGCTTTGGACTCCATCACCATTCAGCGGAGCGACGATCTGCTGGATTTAGAATTGCCCGCAGTGTATACCATTATTTGCGGCATGTCCAGCGTCGACCTACTGGTCAGCCATCCGACCTACACGGATCCGGTTGATTATGAGTGGCGGCTGGGGCCCAATACGGTTGGAGGCAATGCTGCTTCTCTTCCAGGAATTGACGCGGCCGGAACCTACGAAGTCACGGTAACCCGGCGAGACAATGGATGCCCCACCACCATTTCCACCCAGGTGATCATTGACCAGGTGCCCCCGACTGTTTCTGTGCCCAACAGCGTAGTAAATCTCAATTGCCTTTCGCCCGAAGTGGAGCTTCGCGTGCTGTCCTCACCGGACGTCCAGTACGCCTGGTCCACCACCAACGGCAACCTGACGGGAGACGTTTCCGCTGCTACCACGACGGCAGACCAGGAAGGCATTTACGTGGTGACGGTCACCGACACCAGCAACAATTGCTTCGCAACGCAAACCATTACGGTGGTTCCCGATGGTGCTCAGCTGACGCCGGACGCTGGCCCGGACCAAACCCTGGTATGTGACGGCATCGGTAACACCTTAAGGGGTAGCTTCTCGCCCCAACTGGGAGGAGCCACGGGACGGTGGATTGGTCCGGACGGAGTTACCGTATCCGAAGGGTTCACGGCCTTTGGCCGTGAGGCGGGACAGTACGTTTTTGAGGTAATTCACCCGCAATCTGGTTGTTCCAGCTTTGATACGCTGGAATTAATTCTGGAGGCTCCCCGCAGCGTAACCTATTCGCTGCAGCAACCGCCCTGTCCGGAAGTTGGTGGCCGACTTACCATTCTGGACGTTGACGGTGATAACGGTCCGTTTACCTTCAGCAGCCCTTCCGCTACGTCCAGTCCTACGGGCGACGGGCTCCGGGACATATTCACCGGCACCCACGCCCTGGTGGTAACCGATGCCCTGGGTTGCCAGCTGGTGGATACCTTCCAAATGTTCGACCCTGATGTCTTCGTCGGAGAAGCGGATGAGATCACGGTAAGACTCGGTGACGAGGCCGAACTGGGCGTTAATACGAACCGGGATCCGGACGCGCTCATGACCTGGGAGTGGGCCAATCTTCCGGACAGCATGAGTTGTGTTGATTGTCCAAACCCGATGGTACGGCCCCTTGAATCCTTCATTGCGGCCCTCACCGTAACGGATTCAAATGGATGCGTACTGCAACTACGGCAGAATGTACTGGTTGATGAACGTGAACTGGTCTACCTGCCAACTGCCTTCAGTCCCGGAAATCAGGACGGAGTGAACGATCGTTTTGTCGTATTTGGCCGGGAAGACTTCGTACAGCAGGTGAACTTCCTCCGCATATTTGATCGGTGGGGGAACCTGCTCTTTGAGAACGACAACTTCCCCGTCAACGAGGAATCCAGCGGCTGGGACGGGACCATCCGCGGAAAGTCTGCTCCACCGGCAGTGTACGTTTTCAGTGTATCCGTCACCCTATACGACGGCACGACGGAAGTTATTCAGGGAAGCTTCGTGTTGGTGATGTAAATCATTTGTTAGAAGAAAAATTTATTAAATAAGTCATTTTCCAAATTTTTAACTGTTTTCCAGGGAACAAATCCCTATTTTAGGTAGTAGAGAGGATAAAGCCCTTAACCATGGAAACCATCAATCTACAGAACCTGTCCCAGATGGTGTCGTACGCCAATTACGACCCGGGAACCAATGAGTTATTGCTCACCTACCAAAGCGGAAAAACCGTTATTGCCTACCAGGGAGTAGAGCAAAAGTTATTTGAGGAATTGTGTTCCAGTAGTTTTCCGGATGCCTGCATTCGCTTTAAAATTCAGGCCCGACACCCCTTCCGGAGGTTGAATCAATCGGCCGAATAGGTACGAATAAACCACCCGGAGGAATTCCCCTAAAATTACCGAGTAATTGACTTTGCTTCGGGTACTCCCTTGGCACCTGCACCGGCTGAGCCGAGTATTCCGCTGCGCTTCACGCTTGCGACAAAAAGATCAGGTCCCTAGTGCTCTGTATCCGGCTACGCCGAAAGGCCCTGCCCCCAGGAACAAACGTCCGAATCAAACGTCCTCCCACGGCATCACCACCCCAGCACCCACGACCCAACCCCTACATCAAACGTCAAACGTCCTCCCACGGCATCATCTCCCCAGTACTCACGACCCAACCTCTACATCAAACGTCAAACGTCCTCCCACCAGCATCACCTCCCCAGTACTCACGGCCCAACCTCTACGTCAAACGTCCCCATTGACACGCTCCCTAAGCGAAATCGGATTACTCACGTCCGCTTGGAACTGACATTGTACCTTTGCCAGCGAAAGTAATGCAAGCTGTGATGCGCAAAGTATTTTGGATTGTCAGTCTGCTGGGAGGACTCCTGTCTGGCTGTACCGGTGATCAAGCACCCAAGGAGGAAATTCTCTCCGTAGAGGAGACGGGAGGGGAAGAACAAACCAATACCCTGGAACTCAACTACGAAGAGGTTATGCTTCCCGAAAGACATTATCTCGTCTTTCAACAGGAATTATCCTTACTCGACATGGAGGGTTTTCTGGCGGAAGAAAGCAGTGCTCTCCGGCAGGCCGCCAGGGCGGCGGGCGTTGCCCCGCTGGGACCACCCACCAGTCTGTTCTACAAATGGGACACCGACACCGGCCGGGGGGAAGCTGCGGTGGCCCTTCCAGTGACGGCAGAAACGAAGTTACCGCCCTACGTTACCATTTCCCTGCCCGCCACCAAAGCCCTCAGCCTGGAATTTGCGGGTTCCTACGATCGCCTCAGTGCGATGCACTTCGCGCTGGACGCCGAAATGCAACGGCGCGGCTACCGGGCCCAGATGCCCTCGATTGAGGAATACCCCGTTGGGCCCCAGGATTCGGTCGAAGAAGCCGAGTTCCGCACCCGAATCCTCTACCCTATTCAAGCCCCCGTAGAATGACCCGCCAGGAACTTTTTGCCCAGATCAAGCACAAGAACTCCTTTCTGTGCGTAGGCCTGGACCCCGACCCCAGCCGGATGCCGGCTCACCTGAACGGTGACGTACTGGCCTTCAACAAGGCCATCATTGACGCTACCCGAGATCTCTGTGTGGCCTACAAGCCCAACACCGCCTTTTACGAGGCACTCGGGCTGAATGGCATGACCATTCTGAAGGAAACGATTGATTACATCGGCGACGAACACTTCGTCATTGCCGACGCCAAGCGCGGCGACATCGGCAACACCAGTCGGTATTACGCCAGCTCCGCCTTCCACACCCTCGGTGCCGACGCGGTGACGGTGGCTCCCTACATGGGCGAAGATTCCGTGGGGCCGTTTCTGGAATACGACGGCAAGTGGGTGATTCTGCTGGCCCTGACCAGCAATCGGGGCAGCCACGATTTCCAGCACGCGACCCAGGACGGGGGCGCCCCGCTCTACGCCAAGGTCATGCAGAAGGCCGCCCAGTGGGGCAGCCCGGAACAATTGATGTTCGTCTGTGGCGCCACCCAGGCGGAGAAATTTTCGGAACTTCGGAGCCTTGCTCCGGACCACTTCTTCCTCGTGCCCGGCATCGGTGCCCAGGGAGGCGATCTGGAGGGTGTTTGCCGCTACGGAATGAACGACCACTGCGGACTGCTGGTCAACAGCAGTCGGGGAATCCTCTACGCCGGCTCCGGGGAAGATTTCGCGGAAGCCGCCCGAGCTTCCGCCCAGTCGCTGAGCGATAAAATGGCGAAAGCACTAGAAAAATATTTATCCTGATTTTTGCAATTCAGGGGAACTATTTACCTTTGCCGCGCTTTACTACTAAAGTGCTCGAAACTTTGGTTTTTCAAGCTAATCTGGTGGTTGTAGCTCAGTTGGTTAGAGCGCTGGATTGTGATTCCAGAGGTCGCCGGTTCGAACCCGGTCTTCCACCCCAAAACGAAGGCGTCCGTCAATCTTGACGGACGCCTTTTCTTTTTCCCAGAAGGCTCGGCAACCATTATTCCTTTCCCTTGCCCGCATTATTTGCGGGTGCCTCCGCTGGCGTCCCTTCCGCATAAACGAGGCGCTTGATGCAGATATCGTGGAAGTTGCTCAGGCGGCCGGTGGCGGCGGAAACGCCCCAGTAGACGACGGGATTGCCGCCGAAGACGTTGTTAACCAGATCGATGGTGTAGGCTGCCTGTCGTTCCTGATCCAGGTAAATTTCGAGCAACTGGTTGCCGGGGTCCCAGGTAATGGAAAGGGGGTGCTTCTTGCAATCCTCAAGATTGGGCAGCTTCAGCGGCCCCAGGAGGCTCCCGGCGTGGTGGGTCCGGCCGTTGGGCATGATGGCCAGGTGGTCCTCTTCGGGATCGGCCAGGTGGTAGTTGCGGTAGGTATCGAACTCGATGCCCAGGGCCGGCCGCAGGCCGGCGAACCCCATTCCTTCTCCCCGCCAGCCCGTCAGCATCCGGGGGTGGAAGATGAATACCATACCGTCCGCACCGTCGTCGTCCTTGCAGCCCAGCACCAGACATAATTCCATACTGAAGGGGCGGTTGAGATCGATGGGCGTTTTGTACCAGGCCGAGCCGCTGACGTAGGGGGCATCCGGAACCAGACGAATGCACTCCTCGTTTAAGATGCGCGCACTCATGCCCAGGGCGAAGTCCTGGGGACTGGACTGGGCGGTGATCCATCCGGAACAAAAAATGAGTGGAAGCAACAGGAGTAAAGGACGGAGCTGGGTCATGAAATTCGATTTTTCGGGGTACGTGGTTGCTCCTAAAATAGGGTTTACCGCACCGCAGTTCAAGTGCCCACCGAAATTAACCTATTCCTCTTCGCTTTCGGGTCGGTAGACCCGATGGAACTTGGCGGCGGGCATAAACCAGGGATCGTCGTAATCCGGTGCACCTTCCGGGGTGGAATTGTACAGGACGAAGCCATCAGCCGAAGGGTTATCGTAGGTCATCGGTCCGTCGAGGGTGGTCAGCCGGATGGAGGTTTCGCTGCGTTGTTCGGCCCACACCAGGTCTTTTTCAAAGTACTCTCCCTCCACGTGGTGCCAACCCACCGGAGCCTTGCCAGTGCTATTGGCCTGCACGCCGTGGGTCACTTCTCCACGGTCGTTAAGCTGTAGAAAACAGCCCTTCGGAAAATGTTGCACGTTCCCCGGGCCCCAACTACTGCTCTTGTCGAGGGTCATGGGGTGAGGGCAGTAGATGTGCCGGATTCGTCCTTTGCGGGAAACAGCTTTGAACATAAGGAAGTCAGATTTGGGGCAAGATAGGGTAAAGCGAATTTGGCGCAAGCGCAGGTGCAGTGGAATACTCGGCTATGCCGGTGCGGGCCTTTCCCCGTCCATCTGGCCGGGCAAGCCCGAAAGGCGACCGCACCACCAAAGATGGTAAGAGTACAAGATCGATTGGCTACACTTTTTCGCGGAAAGTTAGTTAGTTACCCCAGTCCGATGGGGTTCTCTTTAGGTAGGTAAGCACATTGATTTTTCATAATAACAGCATCGTTTTGCGAAGTTTTTTTACCGGGGAAGGGGTTCCATATCTATGCTGTTCCGTGAATTAATCACCTGGCAATCAAGTCCTTGAATGTTTTAGTAGCGGCAAGGCATGTGTGGGATGGCGTAGAATTATACCTTTTCAATATCTGTAGCTTATCCAGGAATGGTTTCATCCAACTCTCTTAGGTTGTGGGATTTACGAAAATCATGATCACCTTACAGTAGAGATCACTCATCCGAGCGGTAAGTATCTGGTGTCGCCTTTCCCCGAAAGGCGACCACTCCATCAAAGAAGGAAGAATTGTACAAGATCGATTGGCCACATTCTTTCGCGGAAGGTCCTTTAGTTATCCCAGTCTGATTCGGTTTCCTTTCGTGGAAAGGAAACACCACCTGCCTCCAATCATTTGATATTTCCTTAAGTGGGAGTCAGGATAAGTATGTAGTCTGTCAGACTACTGGCCACAAAACTAAAGGTGAAAAAAGGTATTCGTGGGGCACAGAATACAAAGCGTACTACGGTCGTAACTCTACGCCACCGTAAGAGTTACAACTTTGCGCTAACCCACACATGCCTTGCCGCTACCGTTTGCCTCACTGAACTGCCGCGATTCCGCAGGAATCGCTGATGAAACCTGAAGGAATAGCCTAGTCCTAGATACCGTACCATTAGGCGGGAGGTGAAACTCCTTCATCGGCTGAAAAATGAAAGGTCTATTTTGCTATCTAGAGCAAATCTTTTCCGGAAAGATGTTCGGCTTGAAGAATGGCTCGGCGTGGAACGCCTCGACCGGTTTGGGGTGCGTTTCCCCGGGACTTCGAAGCGTGCGACATGCGCAGCGCATAGTTAGTAATCCCAGTCCGATGGGGTACCCTTTCCGAGAAAGGAAACACCATTTCATGTTATACCTATCGGCGTTCCTTCGGCTGGATGCCCAGGCGGACGCTGACGATGTGGCTGTAGGTACTCCGGCCGTCGTCTTCGCCGAGGTCGGTGTATGCGTAGTCTACGAAGAGTTTGCCCACCTTCAGGCCCAGCCCGAGGGCGGGGCGCGAATTGAGGCGTTCTACCTGATCAAAATCCTGGATGCGCTGGAGCTGGGACACTCCGGCGCGGACGAAAATAAAATCATCGTAGCTGGCTTCCAGCCCCAGAGCCGGATCGAGGCTGAAGGGGTCACCGGAGATCAGGGTGTTGCGGCGGCCGTCGGTGGTGGCAATGAGGTTAAACTCAGCGTTGAGTCCGATTTGCTCCGTGATGGAGAAGTTCCGGGCCAGGCCGAGCACCAGGGTTGGGTTGGTGGTTTCCACGCTGTTGATCGGCACCGAATTATTCGTCAATTCCAGCACTTCCCGTTCTTCCTCGGTGAAGTTGAAGGACCATGCGTTGAAGGTGGTGGTGATGTCGCGGGCCAGGAAGGCGAAGGTCCAGTCGCCCCGCTCCAGTTGGGCACCGAGGTCCAGGCCGAAGCCCCAGCTGGTGGCAAACTGGCCAATGGCCCGGTGCACGATCTTGACGTTGCCCCCCAGCCGGAGGTTACCCTTGGCCTTCGGGAAGCTGCGGGCGTAGGTACCCAGGAAGGCATAGTCGGCCGAGGAAAATTCGGTAACGTTATCAAAGTTTATCGTACCGTCGGCTTCGTAGAGGGAAAGGGTGTTGGGTATCTGATCGATGCCGAAGCGGATGAGGCTCACCCCGATGCGTTGGTTTTTGCTGGACAGGGGCAGGGTAAAACCCAGGAAGTCGTAGTTCCCTACCCCACCGAACCATTCGGCGTGCATGGCGCCAATTTCCAGGCCGGCTTCTGCCGGCAGCCCCGCCAGTCCGGCGGGATTCCAGGCCGCAGCGTAGACGTCCTGCTGGCTCGCCACCACGGCGGTGCCCATGGCGTGCGCCCGGGCCCCCACCCCAATGGTCAGGAATTCATTGCTGTACTTTTGGGACACGGCATCCTGCGGTAACGCCAAAAAGAAAAGGGTAAAAAGGAAGAAGTAGTACTTTGGGGACATAAGCATGGGCCGGAGAACGATTTTCGGCTTCTTGGTAGGAACGCCTCAAGTGCGTTCAGCGTCTTTGCGGCGCTAAAATAATGATACCCCGAAGCACGAAGACGTTATCTTGCGACAGAAATCGAATAGTATGACCGAAGCGGTAGTGGACTTAAGGGGAGCAAGCATTCAACAGGGCGATCTGACGATCATCCCTAAGGCTGATCTTCGCATTGCTGCCGGAGAGTTCGTTTACCTCATTGGGAAAACGGGGGCGGGAAAGTCCAGCCTCCTCAAAACGCTCTACGCGGCCCTCCCCCTCCAGCGCGGACAGGGCACCGTGGCCGGTCACGACCTCCGCAAACTCAACCGGCGGCGCATCCCGAAGCTTCGCCGCCAGCTGGGCATCGTCTTTCAGGACTTTAACCTGCTCATGGACCGCTCCGTGGGCGACAACCTCCGGTTTGCGCTGCGGGCCACCGGCTGGAAGAAGGGCAAGGAGGCCGAACAGCGGATCACGGAAGTCCTCACCGCCGTGGGCCTGGCGGACCGCGTGCGCTCCATGCCCCACACCCTCAGCGGTGGAGAGAAACAGCGGATTGCCTTCGCCCGGGCCCTCCTGAACCACCCCTCCCTGCTGATCGCGGACGAGGTGACCGGTAACCTGGACCCCGAAACCAGTCGTGAAATCCTCATGCTCATGCGGCAGCTCGGCCAGGAACACGGCAGCGCCGTGCTGTTCGCCACCCACGACTACCGGCTCATCGACACCTTTCAGGCCCGGGTGGTCAAGTGCGAAGCGGGGAAACTGTTTAATGTGTAGGGAGGATCACGCCCCAATACGCGACCGGCAGATTTTTTTGTACCTGCGGTAAGATTTCCTCGCCGTCCGTAATCGGGAAATGAATACTGGTGGCTAGCGCCCCCCAGCCGGGACTGCTAGCCCCACAAAAACCCGATTACCATGAAAAGCTTTCCCTTCAAATCCCTGTTTCTTCTGAGCGTACCTTTTATCGCCCTGCTGACGCTGAGTTCCTGTATCGACGGATTTATCGGCGATGTCCAATCGATGAACAGTTTACACGACAGCCTGCAGCTGGCTTTCCCCGAGGAAAAGATCGGCGTAAAGATCTCCAACGGAACCCACATCCGCGTATCCTTCACTAATTCGGAACGAAGCGAAAGCAGCAAGTCCGACAAGGATCAAACGGCAATCCGCGTCGGGGAGATCACCCAGCATTTCTTTCCCTCCGATAAGTGGAAAGAGGGCCAGCTCACCTTCGTCACCGACAAAAATTATGGTGTGGTGCAGTACACCGAGGAGAAAAGTGTCCACCCGTTGTGGCCGGTGCGGTAGGGAATGGGTTTCGACGGACTAAAGTCGGTTCCTCATCCTTCGCCTTGCGACCGGCTTGCGGAGCAAGCCTTTTCCGGGCACTTCTCCTCAGCCTGAGCCTTCTCCTCAGCCTTGCGACCGGCTTGCGGAGCAAGCCTTTTCCGGGCACTTCTCCTCAGCCTGAGCCTTCTCCTCAGCCTTGCGACCAGCTTGCGGAGCAAGCCTTTTCCGGGCACTTCTCCTTAGCCTTTCCTGAATCCTCCGGCCTAAATCCTCCATCCTAGTATATATTTGCCGCGAACCATACATCGCGTCCATGACCACCCCCGATTCCCTGAACGACGTTGCGGAATTTCACCGCACCTTTCATCTGCCCGTGCTCGACCATCCGCAAATTCCCGACGCCGACCGCTGTCGCTTACGGATCAATTTGCTGCGGGAAGAACTTAAGGAATTGGAGGAGGCCATCGCGGACAATGATCTCGTGGAAGCTGCGGATGCCTTCGCGGATTTGCAGTACGTCCTCAGCGGCGCCATCCTCGAATTTGGACTGGGGGAAAAATTCAAGGCGCTGTTCGACGAGGTGCACCGCTCCAACATGAGCAAGACCTGCGCCACCATGGAAGAAGCCGAAGCGACCCTCGCACACTATCGTGAGCGCGGTCAGGAAGGCATGATCGAAGCCTCCGGCGACGTCTTTCTGGTCTACCGCCAGGCCGACCGGAAAGTGCTGAAAAACGTACATTACAGTCCGGCAGATCTTGCCGGTCAACTTCAGTAGCGCCAGCAGGCAACTATCCTGCAGTACAATCGAAAGACACGGAATGGACGAATTTCACTTTCGGGGAAAACGCCGACAACTCATCGAGAGCCTGCGCCAGACGGGCCGCTTTGACGAGAAGGTACTTCAGGTTATGGAGAACCTCCCCCGGCACGTTTTCCTGGAATCCGGTTTTCACGCCTACGCCTACCAGGACGAAGCCTTTCCCATTGATTGCGAGCAAACCATCTCTCAGCCCCGGACCGTAGCCTGGCAGACCACCGAACTGGAGGTGCTGCCCCGTCAGCACGTGCTGGAAATCGGCACCGGATCGGGCTACCAGGCGGCCGTCCTTTCCCTTCTGGGCGCCAGGGTATTTACGGTGGAGCGGCACAAGCCCCTTTACCAGAAGGCCAAACTGACCTTCAAGCGGCTCAAGCTGGACCGTCGCATCCGCACCTACCTGCGTGACGGCTCCAAGGGGCTGGCGGAAATGGCTCCCTTTGATCGGATCATCGCTACGGCCGGCGCGGCGGCCGTGCCGCCGGCCCTGCGGGAACAACTCAAGGTGGGTGGGATTATGGTCATTCCCGTCGGTCCCGAAGACGCCGACCAGACCCTCCTTAAAATTCGGCGGGTTTCGGAATCGGAATGGACGGAAGAGGATTTAGGAACTTGCCGGTTTGTGCCGTTGGTGGAGGAGTAGATCGCCTATTCCTAAAGCGTCATCCCCCAACTTCCCAACGCACCATATACCGCCCGGTGGGTCCGTCCGCGGACGTTCATTTTGTTGAAGCGTTCATTCTTGGGGTCGGGGTGAATCCGGTTGGTCAGCAGCACAAAGACCAGGTCATTATCCGGATCGGCCCACACCGCGGTACCGGAAAAGCCCAGGTGACCGAAGGTATTCGGCGAAGCCCCCGACCGTACAACGGAGCGCCAGCCCCCGACAAGTCGATCGAAGCCCAGGGCCCGGTAATTGTAGGTATTCTTGCGGGTAAAGCGTGCGATCGTTTCGGGGGAAAGCAGTTGCTGACCGGCAAACTCTCCTTCGTCTACGAGGAGCTGAAACAGCCGCCCGAGGTCGTGGGCGTTGGCGAACAGCCCCGCGTGGCCGGCAACGCCGCCCATCAGCGCGGCTCCCTCATCGTGCACGTAGCCCCGCACCACGCCGCCACGCATCCAGGTATCCCGGGCCGTGGGAACGGTCTGTACGTCCGGATACTTCTCGTGCGGCCGGAACGTCAGGCGCTGCAATCCAAGGGGCTCGTAGAACTCTCGGCTAACGAAATCGTCCAGGGTTTCTCCCGTAATGCCCTCCACCACGTACTGCAGCAGTACGTAATTGATGTCGCTGTACTGGTACTTCAGTCGCCGGGTATACTGCAGTCGGCGGCCCAGCTGGCCGCGAATGAGGTTGGGCACGGTACGGTCCAACCAACGATCCGCCGCAATGGGCAACAGAAAATCCCCGTTCTCCGTAGTGGATACGTACTGGCGGCCCAGGTAATCGTAGAGGGGCAGGTCCGACTGCAACCCCGTATGGTGGGCCAACAGGTGTTCAATTTTATAGCGCCCGACGATGGACTCCGCAAATTCCGGAAGATAATCCTTTACCTTGGCGTCAAGTTCAATCCGCTGCTGATCGTAGAGTTTCATGACCGCCAGCGTGGTAGCGGCCGCCTTCGTCACCGAGGCGAGGTCATAGAGATCACCGGGATCAACGGCCTGGGAGCGGTAGCGATGGTGCCCGTAGGCCCGTTCGTACACCAGATGGCCGTCCTTGAAGATGGCCAACTGGGCTCCCGGCGTAGCGCGGTACCGGATGGCCCGGTTAACCTGATAGTCGACCCGCTCCAGATTCATTCGGTCGATCCCGACTTCCTCGGGCATCCGAAAGCCATCCCGGACGGCATCGAGACGCTCTCCTTCCCCCGCCGAGAAGAGGGCCGTGCCGGTTTCCAGGCGACCGTCAATGGTCTGGGCACCAAAGAGCGCCTGGGCGGTAAGGTGCTCCGTTTCCGGGGTACGCATGGGGGTATTGAGCACCGCCCAGGAAGAACGCAGTTCCTTCAGGAGGGCGGGATCACCGAAATGGACCAGACTGGTCTCGCTACCGGTCCGGCTTTTCAGTACCCGGTACCAATCGGCGTTGAAGGGCGACTGGTTTGGGGGATCGTCGACCATGATGATCGTCGGCAACTCCGCTGCAATGGCAAACAGCGGAAGCACGGATTCGTCAAAGGCCACTTCCTGAACGTCGGCAAATCGCCGGGCCATCCGCAGAAAATGCACCGGCCGCTGGTCGTATCGGTACACCACCCGCACCGCCGGCACCCCGAAATAAGGGAGCTGATCGGCGGGGTTACGCAGCAGCACCGTCTGGGAAAGCATCCGGTTGTGCCGTTCCAGGGTTCCGGCCACATCGACGGTAGCCCGGGGCCAGTTTGCCCCGATCAGCAGCGTATCGGAAAGGGGTATCTCCAGGAGGTTAGCCCCCTGCGGCGTTAGCCGCAGGCTATCCATCTGCCGATCGGTATATTCTTCCGTATAGACTGCATCCTCCCGACCAAAAAGTCCGGAAAACCAGTCCCATAGCGTATCCGCCCAGCCCTCCGCCGCAAGCGGGGAGCTGAATAGAAACAGCACCAGTACGATAACTGAGGTTACTTTAGTTTTCATGGAGTTGGGGTAAAAACTCGCGGGTCCCAGGCTAATATCCGTCAAAAAAGGTCCAAGTGTAACGGCCCAAATAACCCGGTATTGTACGTAAAGTTTAATTCAATCTCCTAAAGTCCAGTGCCTTGTCTGCCCTCAGGCAAGGAAGCACCCGAGTATTTATTTGTTTTATTTTAACCAAGTAAAAACAAATTTGTATTTTGGCGCAAGCGCAGGTGCCGCGGTTTTTCCGCTAAGCCGTGCTACCGTACGTTTGATTCGGCCCCGTATCCACCCCTTGACAAACGATGGGTGCACTGGGCCACAAGATAGCGTACTATTCCTCCACTATCCCTTCTGAAGGCAAGCCGCTGCAAACACCCAATATGTCGCTCGAGCTCGTTTTGCTACTGTTCCTGATTGCGCTGGTGCTCGGCGGACTACTCAGTTGGCTATTCCTGCAACTCCGCCTCCGCAAGACCCACCTTCCTCTGGAGCAGATCAAGTCAGACTACGTGCTGCGGGAGCTCTACCAAAAACTGGAACGTGACGCGGACCTGCACTACGAGAACCTGCAGGAAAAACTGGTGGCCGAAAACCGACTAAACGCCGAACTTTCTGCGACCAGAAAAGACCTGGAACACCTCCGGGAAAAGCTTGATGGGCAGCGGGAAGAAATGGCCCGGCTGCAACAGGCGAGTTTGGCGCAGTTCGAGCAAACGGCCAACCGCTTGCTTCAGGAAAAGAGTCAGCACTTTACCGCCCAGAACGCCACCCAGATCGGCAATCTACTTACCCCCCTGCGGGAGCGCATTGAAGGGTTCGAAAAGCAGGTCGAAAGGCGTTTCTTGGAGGAAACGCGTGATCGGGTGAGCCTGCGCCAGGAAATCAAGCATTTGCAACAACTCAACGTGCAGATCAGCGCGGAGGCCAATAACCTGGCCGGGGCACTCCGGGGCAGCAGCAAAACCCAGGGAGACTGGGGAGAATGGCAGCTGCTCACCCTCCTGGAAGCCAGCGGACTGCAGGAGGGTATCCACTTCACCAGTCAGGGAAGTTTCCGGGATGAAGACGGCCGTCAAAAGCGCCCCGACTTCATCGTCAACCTTCCCGAAAAGAAGCACCTCATTATTGACGCAAAGGTTTCCCTGACGGCCTACGAACGCTTTTGTGGTCTGCCCGAGTCTGACCCCGGGCGTCAGCTTGCCCTTAAAGAGCATCTACGCTCCGTTCGTCAGCACATTCTTGATCTGGCGGGCAAAAATTACACCCGGCTCTACCAGATAAATTCTCCCGACTACCTCCTCCTCTTTATCCCCATCGAGCCGGCCTTCGGCCTGGCCCTTAATCAGGACAAGAACCTTTTCCTCGAAGCCCTGGAGCGCAACGTGGTGCTCGTGACGGCCTCTACCCTGCTGGCCACTCTGCGCACCGTCAACTACATCTGGAAACAGGAAAATCAGAAGCGCAACGTCCTCGAAATCGCCCGCCAGAGTGGGTTACTGTACGATAAGTTCGTGGCCTTCACCGAAGACCTGCAAAAGGTGGGCCATCAATTGGACCGGGCACAACAGGTCTATGGGGAAGCCATGGATAAACTACACACTGGTGCCAAAAAGGGGGCAACTCTGGTCGGCAGAGCCGAACGCCTACGGACCCTGGGGGCCAGAACGCGCAAGCAACTTCCCAAATATTTACTGGAGGAAGAATAAGCAGGCCCATCCATCAAAAGGTGCTTCCTTCCGGGGAGGTGACTTCCCATCCCGGTCAACGTCTAAAGCTGTATCTTCATCGCTGGTGTAAATCCCCTGGATTTCCCCGGTATGTTTTCTTTTGTTGTCAGAACTGCTCAGAATATGAAAGGCATTGTTTTTACCGAATTCTTGGACATGGTCGAACGGGAGTTCGGCGAGATCACCGTTGAGGAAGTGATCGACGGGGCCGAAGTACCCAGTGGCGGTGCCTACACCGCCGTCGGATCCTATCCCGCTTCGGAAATGGTTCAGCTGGTTTCGACCCTGAGTAAACACCAACAAATTCCCGTATCTACCCTCCTGGAAAAGTTCGGCCACTCCCTCTTCCTCGGCTTGCACCGTAACTATCCTCACTTCTTTGAATCCGGTGACTTGTTTGAGTTTCTGGCTTCCATCCACACCTACATTCACGTTGAGGTGAAAAAGTTATATCGGGATGCTGAGCTTCCGAGCCTGGTCGTACTGGATCACCAACCCAACCGCCTGGTGCTGCTCTACGAATCCCCCAGGAAAATGGCGGATCTCGCCCGCGGCTTGCTGCAGGCCTCCATTGACCACTATCCGGAGCAGGAGGTACAATTGGAAGAAGAATGGCTCGATGATACTGGTGGAAAGGTACAGTTTACCCTAATCCGATAAGCCCAAATGGAGGAAGCTGATATTTTTCGTCGGAAAATTGCGCGGGAAAGAGCCGCCAGGCAGGAAGCCGAAAGGCTACTGGAAGAGCGGGCGCTCGAACTCTACAACGCCAATCAGGCCCTCCTTCGACTTAACACGAACCTTGAGGACGAAGTCCGCAAAAAAACGGCCGAATTAGCCCAGCAACACCAGCGCTACCAAATGCTGGTCAATTCCGCGCAGGACATCATTTTCGTGATTTCCCGGGAGGGTTATTTCAAATACGTCAACCCCATCGCCATGAAGGTGACGGGCTACGCAGAAGCGACCCTGAAGCGTCTGCACTTCAAAGAAATTATCCGCCCGGATCATCTGGAGCGGGTTACGGATTTCTACCGGCATCAGGTCGCCCAAAAGACCGAGATTTCCTATCTGGAATTCCCCATCCAGACGGCTTCCGGCGAGTCCATCTGGATTGGGCAAAACGTCAGCTTACAGAGTGCCGAAGGGGAAGTCATGGAATGGACCGCCATTGCCCGCGACATCTCCGATCGCGTAATCAGTGACCGGAAGATTGCCGAGCTCAACCTTCGCCTCAGCACCATCCTGCAGAATCTTCAGGAAGGCATCCTGGTGGTGGACGAAAACCAGGTCATCATCCTGGCCAATCAGCTGTTCTGCGAGCTCTTTCAGATTGAGGAAACCCCCGCTACCCTCATCGGAAAGCCCATCATTGATCTGGCTCCGGACGTACAGCGGCATTTCCGGGAACCCCTGGCATTCGTGCAACGGGAAGCCGCCATTTTGAAGGATCGGAAGGTCATCACCGGTGATCTCCTGGAATTCAGGAATGGTTCCCTGATCGAACGCGACTTCATCCCCATCTTCGAGGGAGACCGCTACGTGGGGCACGTTTGGAGGTACCAGGACGTCACCCAGCAACGTCAGGCCAACTTAAAGATTCAGCAAAGCGAAGAAAAGTACCGGGGCATTATCGAAAACATGCGATTGGGCCTCATGGAGGTTGACCCCGATGGCGTGATCGTCAAGCCCTACCCCAGATTCTGCGAAATGACGGGCTACGCCCCCGAAGAACTGATCGGCAAAAAAGCTAACGACGTATTTCTTACGCCCGAGTTCCTGGCCCTTATGCAGGAGCAGGACAGCAACCGGATGGAAGGTCAGGGGGATGTCTACGAGATCAAACTAAAGCTTAAAGACGGGCAATTCAAGTGGGTAATGATCAGCGGAGCTCCCTTTTACAACATTGAGGGCGAAGTAGCCGGGTCCATCGGAATTCACTACGACATTACCCACCAGAAAGAGCTGCAGGAACAACTGGAGCTCGCCCGCGAAGAAGCCGAACGCGCCCGCGACGCTGAGAAGGGTTTCCTGGCGAACATGAGTCACGAAATCCGTAATCCGATTAATGCCGTGGTCGGCATGACCAACTTGCTGTTCGATACTCCCCTGAATCCCGAACAAAAGGAGTACCTCAATACCATCAAATATTCATCGGACTTGCTCCTGGCCCTCATCTCCGACATCCTTGACATTTCAAAAATCACGGCCGGACAACTCGAAGTAAACCTGCAGACTTTCGATCTGGAAGGGCTGGTGACTGCGATCAGCAATGCCACCAAGTTCAGATTATCGTCCTCTGAGGTAGACTTTAAACTGGATTACGACCATCGAATACCCTCTCCGCTCCTCACGGACACCACCATGGTTAATCAAATTCTGATGAATCTTTTGGGGAACGCCACGAAATTCACTCACCAGGGTGAAGTCGGGCTTCGAACCGAGCTGATCGAACAGAACGATTCGGCCGTAGTGGTCGGCTTCGAAATCTGGGATACGGGCATCGGCATCGCCCAGGATCAGCTTCCCCACATTTTTGATCGTTTCAATCAGGCCGGAAAAGCTACCGCCAGTCAGTACGGCGGGACCGGTCTTGGCCTGCCCATCACCAAAGAGTTGATTGAGCTCCTGGGTGGGGAAATTTCGGTCAAAAGTGAACCCGGGCAGTACACGCGCTTCAACTTCGCCCTGGAGTTCAACCTAAGTCAGGAACAGGTGTACGCCAGGCAACTCCCCGGCATCCCGTCACCCAACGGCAGTGAGGAAAATCTTTCCTTCCTCATCGTGGAGGACAACGACATGAACCGGCTCTACCTCGAACGTACCCTTTCCCGTTGGGGCTACCGTTTTCACTCCACTAAAAATGGACAGGAAGCTCTCGATGCCCTCGATCGGCATAAGTACCATATGATTCTTATGGACATCCGTATGCCCGTCATGGACGGCTACGAAGCAACCATCAGGTTGCGGAGTAAGTCCGAAAACCCTAACCAGCAAGTCCCGATCATTGCCCTGACGGCCTCGGCCCTTACGGATGAAAAAGCCAAAGCCCTGAAGGCTGGCATGAATTACCATCTGACCAAACCTTTTAGTCCCGAACAACTCAAAGAAGCCATTCGGGAAGTTACTTCCCTCCCGGAGGAGACTACTCCAGTAAACGAAGTTGGTTTCTCCTGCCCACCCATTCTGAACGAGGAAGAGCTGCGGGAACTCTACGACGATGATCAGGAACACGCCATGATGATGTTGGAAATGTTTGCGGAGGAGATGCCCGAGCAACTTGAAAGTCTGACCGCATACATCAAAGCACAAGACCAGGAAGCCCTGGGCAGTCTCCTGCATCAGATCAAACCGCACTTCAGCATGGTAGGGAGAAAGGACCTTACGGAGATGGTCCAGCAACTGGAAGATCATTGCCGTGGGGGCAAGCCGTTGGAGGAAGCCCCCTTTCCCGGAATGTTCGAACAATTACTGACCGTATCAGCCGAGATTACTTCCGGCATTAACGAATTCGTGCAAGAAAAAAATACCCCATGAACCTAAAAGGACTGATTGTCGACGATGACAAACTTTCACGGGCTTCCCTGCAGAAGTTCTGTGAAAAAATTGATGACCTGACGATCGTTGGCACCTGCGCTGACGGCCTGGAGGCACTGAAATTCCTTAAGGACAATGACGTTGACGTACTTTTCCTGGACGTAGAAATGCCCGGTCTGACCGGAGTGGACCTGATGCAAAGCTCCCGGAACCTGCCCATCATTATTTTTATCAGTTCAAAAAGGGAATACGCCGCCGAAGCCTTCTCTTATCGCGAGTTGGTGGCCGACTACATCCCCAAGCCCGCTACCCTGCCCCGCTTGCTCAAGGCCATGGAAAGGGTCCGCAAAAAACTACAACCGGAAGAGGGTATGCAATCCATGATTAAGGATTATATCTTCATTCGCTCTGACGGACGGTTTATTCGGATCAACCTACCGGAACTTCTCTACGTGGAAAACGTCGGCGATTACGTACTATTCAAAACCGAGAGCAATCAGTATCTGGTGCACGCTACCCTTCGGAGTATCGCCGAAAAACTCCAACACCCCAATTTTCTGAAGGTCCACCGTTCCTACATCATCAATCTGGCCAAGATTGTGGACATTGAAGACAACAGTGTACTGATCGAAAAAAAAATCATTCCAGTGAGCAGAGCTCACCGGAATGCCTTATTAGAAAAAATAGATCCGCTATAAAAATACCTGTATCCCAATACACTAAACTCTAAGCGACACTTTAATGCACCCTAAAGGTTTTGCTTCGGGTTTACACCCGAAAATTTCTTCTAGCGAGCGGCACTCATCATTATCTTTCCGGAAAGCAAATTTCCGTCCGACAAACTGACCCGGTAGTAGTATACCCCCGGCAAGTAATCATCATTCTGAAGAAGGATCTGGTGATTGCCGGCAGCACAAGCCCCGGTTTTTGATTGTAACACCCTTCCCCGGGGATCAATAAGTTGGAAATGATAGGTTCCGGCGGTATTCGCCTGGAAAAAGAGGGAGCCCTGAGCTTCCATTGGGTTAGGAAAAACCCAGGACTCCTCTGAACCCATTTCCATCAATTCAAAAAACCGCTCTTCCTTATGCGAGAAGGTTGCTTCTTCAATATTCAGGAGTAACTGTTGCCGATCCTGACCGTTTCCCTCCTGAGTAAAAACGATCATCGTTACGTCCGACCAGTCCAGTTCCGCCGTTTCGCCGGCTGAAAAGGCCCGGAGGGGCAGGGAAATGTCCCGGGCATCCGGTTCCAGCCGGACCCGCGTTTTCATTTGCTTATCCCAGTCCTGAATGCCGGCGCGAACCAGGGTGACCGTCAGGTCTCCCACTCCACTGGCCCGGAAGGATAATTCGTTGAAGGCGCTAAGGTCTACGGAACTAAAGGCCGGATTAAAGGACCGGTACACATTTACGTAGTCCCTCAATTGTCCCATGAGGTGGACGTTGCGCTCCACCGTAAATTCTCCCTCTTCCCAGGACGTTTTCCCCGGAGAAACCTCGTAGTCGTAAATCATGGCACCCCCAACGGGATAATCTACCGCCCAGGTCCCATCCGCTACAAAAATCCCGTCGTACACCACGTCCACTACGTCCGTGCTTACCTTCAGGCCGGCATTGTACAGTCCATTGATGGGCACCGTCACGGTCTCCTGCTCCCGCCCACTTAGGGCAATGGTTTCGAACATCCAGTTGGGCTGTTCCGTCTCCGTTGGCAAGTATTCTCCACTCAGGATAAGTTCTTTAGCCCCGGAACGATTCAGGACTTTCAATCTGAGTTCCTCACCCAGATAATCCATACGCTTGATGAGTACCCGGGGAGCTTCCGAAAATCGAAAGGCTTTGACGTTACCCTGCTCCATCAGCAGTTCCTTCAGCTCCATCACGAGTGCCTCCAGATTGGCCAGGTTATTGGACCACAGCTGAAAATTTCCGTAAGTCATGTCCGGCGTGTAGTCCGAAAGGTTCCAGTGGCTCTCGACCTGAAAGGATCCGTCAGCGTACCGGAAGAAGGAAAAGTTCGTCGCGTATTCTACGGTACCGTCGGCACGGGAGAACCGGGTAATGAGGTATTTTTCGTCTCCGCCGATGGGGTGCTCCCACACGGCATCAATACTCGCGCCGTGCAACCGGTCACAGACCAGCTTGGTGTGCTCATAAACACCATCAGTAGATTTTGTCGCAAAGACTGAACCTACTCTCAGATCCCGGCGGAACACATCCACACTTAAAACTTCCACGGCGTTGGTGATGTCCACGATATCGTCGGGGGTACTCACGTACGTTTGGGTTTCCGCGATGGCTCCTTCGGGGATAAAGTCCGCTAACGAAAAGTCGTTGGATTTGGTTACCACTCCCCGCTTCAGCCGCTCGTGATCGCGTTCGAAAAGTCGTTCGTTTACGTTGATTGCCCGTGGGGAAGCATTCCGGCTACGCTGGTAATTTCTCCGGGCGATTTTCTGGGATAACCGACGGTTACTCTCTAACCCGCCGTCCTCTCCACTGGAGGTGGTGGTGTACTGGGCACTGCAATTGGTATCCAGGCTACAATCCGCATCGTCGCAGTCAATGAAGCCATCCAGATTGTCGTCGATGGCATTAAGACAATTTTCCACGCTGGAACAACTAACCCCGAAGGAAAAGTCCCGCCGACCGGCATTACCGCCGTTCTTACAAACCATCACCTCGAATTGACCGGAACTCGGAAACCCACTGATGGCTCCGCCACCGGTAATGACGAAATCGGGATTGCCGCAATCGGTCAGGTCACAGCCGGCTTCCAGTAAATAGATGGAAAAATTACCGGATTCCTGGGTGGAAAAAATCAGGCTACACGACGGATCGTTCGGATCAAAATAAGGGTTAAGCGTCATGTCAATCTCCACGTAGGCACACGCTCCCCGGATTTCCTGACCACAGCCGCAGTTCCGGGAGGTCTGCACGCCGTCCGCGGGAGATCCATCGTCACAGGCATTGCCGTCACAAACCATGACGTTACAGCCGTCACACTGCGCACTAGCACGATCACTCGCTCCCAAAAGGAAGAAAACGAGCAGCAGGCAGGTATGGAGAATTGAGTTTTTCATCATTTAATTTTCATCAAAATTGGGGGGTTCCGTCCGGGCATTCCCCTTTTTTCGATTTTTGGTTGCCCCTATTCGGTTTTTGACCGATCCAGCCCGTTTTTCTGCTTTTTCGTTACGGGCAAGTGGTAGCGCAAGGCCAGGCCGAAGCGCTGGTAAGCGTAGCCCGAAGCGACGGATTGCACCGTATTGCCTACCGAAGCTTGCGCCAGCAGCTCAAGCGTTTGGGTGGGCCGGAAGCCCAGGTCCAGATTCCCGCGAACGGCCATTTCTGCAGCATTTTCTTCCACCCGTTGGTTCCCGGCAGCCAGCAAGAGATCAAAGAAGAAGCGCTTACCCGGAGCTTTGTCGCTATTCAACTGCAGGAAAATCTCTGCTCCCCGGGCTGCCCGGGGGCTGAAGTACAGACTTGGCACCTGTTCTTTGAACCCAAATTGGTTGTAGTTCAGTCCCACCTTAAGCCAGGGAGACTCCATGACCTGCCAGTAGAGCGAAAGGAACAACAGGGAGCGCTGGTTTCCGTCCGATTGAGCCGTGCGGATGTACTGGGCGTACAGCCCCAGGGGCCCCTGGCTGGAGAAATTGTAGGTTGCCGTCAGGTGATTACGCAATATTCCCGCCCGCACCAGACTGGCCGTATAGTTGTGCAGATCACGACTCGCGGCTACGTCCAGCGAATGGTATTTTCCCAGCCGGAAGTTTACCCCCGCTTCTCCCCGAAGGACGGATTGCCGCAGGCTATCTGCAACGGCAAAATTGGTCACTCCTCCACTTATCCGGGCTTCGGTAGTGGCGTTCACGCGGTACCTTCCTCCCGCCTCGATGGTCAGTTGATCGGCGGGAGGGCCATCGCCGTTTATACTCTGGGCTTCCCACTGATCCACCCCGAAGTGGGGACGAAATTTCCCGTAGCGAGCAAAGGTGATCCGGGCGTTTTTGCCCAATCCACGGTTTCCACCGTTGTCTTCCAACATATTGGCCCCCAACGCTACGGTTGGCCGGTCCTCCTGCAGCAGTTGCCGCCACACCCGGAAGGCATCAGGTGATTCCGGACGGAGGTTTCTGGCCTCCGTCAGCAGGTCGATGGCCCGGTCCAGCTCGTGATTAGCCCGCTGGGCGTCCGCCGCCCCCATCAGGAGGTCGAAGTCAGGTTTGGTGGCGAGCAGAAGGGAATCATACAGCCCCTTGCTGTCCCGAATTTCCCGGCTCCAGAGCAGCATCCTGGCCCGGGCGAGGCGGACCTTTTCCAGTGCCTCGGTGGTACTTTCCAATGAATCCAGCAGGGCAAAAGCTTCCCTGAACCGCCCCGCAAAACCCAGGGCGTTGACCAGTTGCAGCTGTGGAGATACGTCGTCCCCCTGATGATGCTCCAGGGCCAAACGGGCAAACTTGATGGCCTGTTTTTTCTGCCGCTTCAGCATACTGGTGTAGGACAATCCTCCGTAGGCGCGGTCGAGCGCCGTGCTGTCCGCAACCATGGTAGAAAAATGCCGGGCGGCGGCCCCAATCTTTTGCTCCGCTAGCAAGACGTCACCCCGAATAAGCAGGGTATTCAACTCCCCCGGATAGAGCAACTCCAGGGAATCGAGAATGCGGTGCGCCGCCCGATAATTCCAGTCTTCCTTTGCCTTTCCCGCTCGCCCGAACAGGATAAATTTTCGTGATCGCAACGCACTTTCATGGCGAGGACGCAGGTGCAGTGCCCGACCAATCAGGTGCCACGCCTGTGGGTAGTTCCTGACCGAAGCCTGGGCGTTAGCGCCCCCCAGAATCGCCGTAAAATTATCGGGGTGGGAAGCGATGAGTTCTTCGTAATGCGTAACCGCAGTACCGTAATCCTTTTTCCACATGAAAGCTTCCGCCAGGTTCAGGGCCACTTCCAGGTTCTCCGGATGTACCTCCCGCAGCTTTTTGAATCGGTCAACGGCTACGTCTGCCCGACCATTAAGCCCAACCGCCCGGCCGTAACAGATGTTGGCCGTCAGGTTATCGGGCTCCTTTCGAAGGACCTCACCAAAGAAGGTTTCGGCCTCCGCTACCTCGCCGGCTTCCAGCATCGCGAAGCCAGGCTCCAGCGCAAGCTGAGCGAATAAACCCGAGTAAATCAGGGTAAATGCGAAAAGAAAAATGAAAGGTTTCATGCTAGTGTCTTGCGGATACGTCCACAAAACTACCGGCACTTATTGGCTCCGATTGCAGCGGAACAACCAGTTAACCGCCCTCAATAACCAAAAAACGAAGCCATTGGCCCAAACTCAGAATTTCTGCTGCCAAACGCATAATTTCCTGCCCGTTCCCCACCTCATTCCACCGTCAGCTCTTCCCGGACCACCTGGGCAGCGGGCTTCTCGTGTTGCCGGTCTTCCAGCAACCCGAAGCGCTGTTGTATCCGTTTACGCCAGAAAGGCCCGCTGAATACTCCATCGGGCAATCGCGGGAAATCATACAGGGTCCAGCAGGCAAAACTTACTCCGGGAGTTTGCTGCATAACCTCCAGTCCCCGCCGGTAATAGACGGCCTGATCCTCCCGGGAGTGACCGTAGGGGAACCAGAACGGGTTATAGGTTGACATTCCGAACTCACTCACCATAATGGGTCGTCCGGGCACTTTCTCCTTTACGTTTTCAAGCACTGCGGGCAGGTCATCAATGGCCTCGTAGTAGTGGAAGGACGGGAAGTCGACACCCGCAGACAGTAAATCAGCTTCCCCGGCGGTAGACCAACCAATGGTTACGGGGTGCCCGCCATCGTAATGCCGAACCCGCCCCAGCATGTAGTCCAGCCAGTTGATTACGTTACGCCGCCCCTGTCGTTCGAAATCCAGGTCGGGTTCGTTTTTGAGGTCCCACGCAAAAAGTGCCGGGTGATCCCTGAGCTCCAGAATGATGCTCCGTAAGTGCCTTTCGTGTGCTCCGTAGTGCAGCAATCGGTATTCCGGCAGAAAGTCGAAAAGCGTGACCATAACCATGACTCCCTGGTCCTCAGCGGCGTCCAGCAGGTCCCGGAGTTTGGCTAATTCGCCAGGAAGTACCTCCGCCCCGCCGAACAATTCATACTGCACAAAAATCCGGACCACATTAAATCCGAGGCCGCGAATGATGGCCAGGTCCTCCCGCACCGTACCCGGATCATATGCTTCCCAGAACTCAAACCAGGCCGCATCCTGCGCGTAGTAGTTGATGCCTTGGGGCTCAAACCGATTGCCGTTCAGGTAAAAGGACTGACCGTCGAGGGTTACCGGACCAGTTAGGGAGTCCTGCTGAGCCATCGGAGCAGACGCCACGTTTTTCCGCCAGTGGCGGATACGCCAGCGGCCATCATCAAGAGTCATGACCACCTCGTAGTCAGCCGTATCCTGGGCGCGATGGAGCAGGCTTTGGGTCTCAGAATCCCGGACCTCCCGGACAACCTTGACGCCCACGTCCTTCAGCGCCACCGTCTGCTTATCGAAGGCAATGGTGTGCAGGTCCAGGGCGTGGTTCAGGTCAACCTGCTCAACGGTATAGTCTTCTTCCGCCGCCAGCATAAGGTTTAAGGATGGCCATAAATTCTCCGCAAAATGGTCCTTCAGCAGGGCAGAATCCCGCTGGACCGTCGCCAGATTTAGCGCGGACCAGGCCCGGAGATACTCCTCCTTGATTTCCCGCAGCACGTAGTTTCCCGGCCGGGGCTCTCCGTTTTCCGGCACCGTATCCACCCAGGTGGTCACCGGAGAAAATTCCAGTAGATAACTGCCCGATTGTCCAAAAGGGATTCCCCAGGTGGCCCCACTTCGGAAGTACACCAGCACCATACTCATTACCCAGATGGTGAGGGCCAGCAACAGGGCCGTGCCCAGTGCCATCAGGGTCCTTCGCCCCGCAATATTTCTTGCTCTAGAATCCATTCCGCGGGATTTCTGTCAGGGTTATCCGGAGGGGTTTGATCAGTCCTCCCGCGCGTAGCTCGCCGGTGTACTCACCGGGAGGAAGATTGGCGGGAAGCTCAAAGGTACATTGGCCCTCGTAGGTCAGTTTTTCCGCAGCATATTGCTGCCCACCTCCCGCTATTTGCAGTGACACCGGCAAATCATCGCCAACCACCTGCCCCATGACCGCCCCCAGGGGACCTACCTCAACCCTTCTCGCATCGGGTTCGACCCGGAAGGGCATCTGCGTCACGTAGGCGGCAAACTCCAGCGCCAAACTGTTGGACGTTGCGCCGCCCGGTACGTTGGCCGATAACCGCAAGTTGGTCGGCGCTACCGGATTCAGTAGATGAGCCTGCGCGACCCCTCCGGTGGTAAAGGCACGATACTTTCCGTACAAACTTCCGTCTCCGTTGCGCAAGACAAATTCTACTACCGTGCCGTCGGCCACGGGGTTGCCGTATACGTCCATCACGGGCGCAGTGCTCACCCAGTATTCCTGGCGACTGTCGGCAAAGGGATAGAACTGATCGAGTTGGATCACGGTGGTTTCGGGCCAGGCGGGAGTCAGTTCAATGTTCTCTTCTACCGTCCGGGAAGCGTCCGCCGAAGCGGCCAGCAATATCTTGCCCGTTTGGGGACCCGCGGCCAGTTCGTAGCTGCTCACGAGATTGGTCGTTCGCAGTTCCCGAGAGATCGTTTCCCGACCGGGATACTTCACTTGCTGCGTCACCGACCGTTGATTGTCCACCGGATTGCCGAAGGTATCCAGGGGTACGGTGATCATCATGGCCGGTTGCTCACTGTTGACCACCAGGGTTTTGGGGCCGACGTAGGTCTCCATAATCCCCGTCGGGGGGCCAGGGCGGATAAGCAGATTGTGGGTAGCCAACACGCTTCCGTTATGCGCCAGGACCAGATCCACCTTTCCCGCAACCCGCAGCAAATCCTCGGGGATTGGCCATGCGTAAATTTCTCCTTCAGCCTTCAGGCTACCCCCGGGGATTACCCGGATCCCGAACACATTGGTCCAGGTAAGCAACGAATGTTCCACCCCGCTTCCCCGGGCAGTTACGGACAGTGGTGTGCCAACGGATAATCCCCGGGGGGCATTGACAAATTCGGCCACCACCGTGGGGATGTCTTCCGGGGAAGGCTCCCCGCCCCGGCAACCCAGCAGCCCGCTCAGGAGTAGTAATCCCAGTATGTTGATCTTCCACCTACTCATCACTGAAGCTTGCCATTTGTGCCGTTATGCTCAGGTCAAGCGAGCCTTCGCCCGGAAGGCGGAAGGTATGCCGACGGTAGGCGTCCGGTGAAGCGGGAAAGTTCAGGGCTTCCCGGTATGCCCGCCGGGACACACCGTTTACCCGCAGCCGGTCATCATTTCCCCGTTGGACGATGCGGAAGTCCGTTAAGTCCTTTAGGGAAAAGGTGAAAGCTTTTCGCCGCTGGGGACGGATGCCGCCCTCCAGAAAAAAAGCGTCGGCCCAGACCATATCTCCCCCCTGATCGTAATAGTTGATGATGCCCTGCGGGACGATGATTTGTCGGGCACCATAATTGAGCAATTCTCCGTGCAAGCGGCGGTCCTGGTCCAGTCGGAGCCCCTGCACGCCCGTGCGTTTATAGGTTTCGTTCGCAGCGACCATGGACCTAACCGATAGGTCGAAGCTCGCGGGAACGGCTCCGGCGTCGAGCATTCCTTCCTCCACGTCCACCCGGAAGCCCGTATGTTCTTTCGGGTACAGGATGTGCTGCACAACATCGCGGGCATTGTACCGCCCGATTTCCTGCCCCAGACTATCGTATACGGTAGCCTCTACCGTCAGGTAGGCGGGGTCATTATCCACGTTCAGGATCTGCCCGGTAACGGCAAAAGTGCCACCGCCATTGACCAGTGCTGCCGACAGGACATATACGTCGGGGCGGTCCCGAACGTCTCGTTTCTCCACCGTGGTGGCCACCGTGCGGCGTTTTCCCTGGGAGTGAAAGTCCACGCTAGGTAAGCGAACGAACTGGTCGGGAGGAGTACGTTGCTCCAGCGTGAAAGGGCGGAGATACCACCGCAGTCCCCGACGAACCAGCTGAATATCGTGCACCGACCGATAAGTGCGAATCGCCGTGAGCCAGGTGGCGGTAACCATGGCGTGTTTTTCTTCAGCACCTTCGGTAGGCAACCACTCCACTTCCAGAGTATCAAGTTTTGCGTAGGAAGACAGAATACCGCCCTCAACCGATAACTCGAGCAGGTACTGCTCCAGACTCGGACGGTTATCCGGGTCAAAACACTGGTGGGCCGCCTGGAATCGCTTGAAGTCAAGATGACCAAAATAAGCATCGATTAATTGCTCGGGGGTGGCGTGATCATAATGCTGGTAGGCGGCAACCAACGAAGTCCCGCTGACGACCGCAAAGAGCAGGACGGCCCAAATCAGGTTGACGGTCCAGAGCTGCCGTTCCCCGCGGGGAAGAACAACCTGCTTTTCCATGAGTGACCCGAAGCGCAGCCGCACCACGACGTTCAGGAGCAGCCCGAAAAGGAGGCAACTGATGGGCAAGATGCCCCACATCAGCCGGTGAACACTGGATTGGTTCTTCCTGGGCAGCACGGAAGGAAGCGTAGGAATATCCGGCTTCTCCCAAATGACGATATTATTCTCTAGCTGCTGCACCCGGTTCCAGCCGCAAAAGAAGAGCAGGGGGTCGTAAAACTTGTCGTTCGAGAAAATGTACTTGAGGTGATATTTTTCCGGAACCGTGAGGAATTGCTGCAGGGAGCTGATGCCGTCAGCTCCGAGATACTTGGCGTTCTCTAATCGCTCGACCGCCCGGGAGGTCAGCTCCGGAAGGCGGCGCACGGAATGGTAGTTTCCGTCTACGCTCAGGGCATCGGTCTGGGAGGAAAGCCAGGCCATCTGGTCGCCAAACCCGAGGGTGAGAAAGCGCCACTTGTGGTGCTGGTCGCGTTCCAGAAAGCTGACGATGGGGTCCATGTCGATGGCCGTGGGTTGCGTGGCCCGGAAGTTCTGAAAATTTACCACTACCAGTGCCGAGATGACCGTGCCCCCGATAAAAAAAGCCAGGCAAAGCCCGTGGATTACCCGGCCCCATTGCCGTACCAGATATTCCCGGCACCTGCCTTCGGCCAAATGATAAAAAAAGTAGCCCCAGAAAGGCAGGGATAGCAGGGAGGCCCAGTAGGTGAAGCGATCAAGGGTGAGGATGTTGAAGGCCGTCTCCCCGAGCATCATTCGGGGCAGGGGCGTCGTTCCTCCCGTCCCCAGCAGGAAGGCCAGCCCGATGCTGAGCCCCAGGAAAATATTCCGCTTGCGGAACAATTCCCGAAACAGGAAGGGCAGGAAAAAGAGCATCATGCCCCAGGGAATCAGGAAGAAAACCAGCCCGGAGGAGGTGACCTCCAGGAAGTTATCCCGGGAGCCGTGGGGGATGGAAACCTGGGTGATGGGATCGGATTTAGACCAGTACCAGTAAGGGAATATTACGATGGCGGTGATGGTGATGACCGCGATTCCGAAAAATACGGCCCGGGGCAACACCCGGATCACCTCCGCGAAAATATCCCGAAAGTGAATATCATCGTCCCCCGACCGATCCGCGGCGCGATTCATTACCGCCAGGCCGAGGGTGGGCAGAACGAAAAAGACCATGCCGAAAATGGTCGTGACGTGATGAGCGGAGCTGGTGATGGCCAGGATCGACAGGCCGGTAAATAAGCGCCAGCGCTCATCGTGGCGTAACCAGGCGTAGAGTTCCGGACAGGCATTCAGCAAAAAAGCTACCCCGGTAATGCTGGGCAGCTGGCCGAAGATGTGTAGTGCCTCGCCGAAGGAAGTAGAAAACACGGCCAGGATAGCGGCATAGGCCGCCGCTTCCTCCCCCACCCAGATGCGAGAAAACTGAAACACTCCGCGGATGAAGACCAGAATGACAAAAAAGGACCAAAGCAAAAATCCGGCCTTGAGGCCGACGACTTTTGACAGGAGCGCAATGACGTGATGCACCAGGGGCGGGTAACTCGTAACCGTAAAGCCCGTGTACCACTGGTAGTTCCAGGTCTCGAACCAGTGGGAAGCGTAGTGGTCCGCAAAGAACAAATGGACGAAGGCATCGTAAGTCCCCTCGAAGGTGAACAGTAACGTTCCTCCGTGAAGCACCAGGCCACCAAACAGGGCCAAATAGTAGTACTTACGAATGTTCCGGGACATAGAATTGCTTACGATCAGGGGCTAAAGTATTACAAATAATTCGGCCGGAAGCGGCCGCGAAACGGCCCCAAAGCCGGAAAAAACCAAAAAAAGAAGCAATCTCTCCAATTACAGGGAGGAAGGGACAGAACATCGAATTACGGCGATTCCGGGCATTGACTCACGGCAAATTTGTGAGCAAATGATCCAATTATGATTAACGGAATCGTCATCCCCTGCTACAATGAAGCCAAACGTTTACGCTTCGACGCCTTCGCGGAATTCCTGAACAATAATGCCCCGTTTCAACTGTGTTTCGTTAATGACGGCAGCACGGACAGCACCCTGGAGGAGCTCCAGCAATTTCAACAACTGTACCCCGAACGGGTAATCGTGCACGATATGCCCCGCAACCGGGGAAAGGCGGAAGCCGTACGGGCCGGCACTTTACGGTTGGTGGCCGATCCAAAAATCCACAACGTCGGCTTCATGGATGCCGACCTGTCGACCAGCTTTGAAGATTACGCCACGCTGGTGGACATTCTGCGGTCCCCGACCGGTCCGAAGAAACTGGTTTTCGGTTCCCGCAAGATCAGCGAAGACAGTAAGGTGGACCGGTCACTGTTCCGCACCATCGCCAGTGGCGTAGCGGGCACCATGATCCGCGCCATCCTCCGCCTTCCCGTGCAGGACACCCAGTGCGGCGCCAAGGTGTTTGATGCCGATCTGGCCCGCAGCTGTTTCCGGCAAGGATTCGTGACGCGGTGGCTCTTCGACGTGGAGTTGTTCATCCGGGCCCGGAAGCAGTATGGACGCCGTAACATCATGTACCGGATTCACGAACAGCCGCTGCGGGAGTGGGTCCACGTTGAGGGCTCCAAACTCACCCTGAAGGACTCGGTCATGATTCCCGTACAACTCATGAAAATCTTCCTGGCCTATGATCTGCGTCCGGCCCTGACGCTGTCTCCCCAGCGCATCAACCGCTGGTCGTACCGCCTGCGGGCCAGCCTGAACCTGCTCTAACCAAAAAACGGGCGATTCTGCCAAAAAACGGCAGCGGTCTACCATTCATCGAGAATTCCTCGGGCCGGCTATTTCCGGCGATAGATTTGTGTCAACAAAGGGAGAAAGCTCCCCAAGATCTAACTGTTCAATTGTGTGTCTCTCTCAAAACTGTGGCTGTAAACCACACTCTCATTTTTGCAAATAGACCTGTCTCAGTGGCGCTCCTTCGGGAGCGCCACCTTTCAAAAAAAAACCATTGACCAATGTCAACGCTACAAATAGAACTTACCCTTTCCGGTCCCTGCGAAGTGAGCATGCTGCGCCTGAGTGGTAACCTCAGCGGCCTGGAGGCCATCAACTTCAAGAAGGGCATCCTCGAGACCCTCCGCAACCGTCCTCAGCCCCTGATTATCGACCTGAGGGAGATCGAAAAATTTGACCTAGCGGGCCTGAACGCCCTTACGGTCATTGCCCGTGAGATGCGGCAACGCCAGCGGCAACTGAGCCTGATCCTGTCAGAAACCAGTCCCCTGGATGAACTCATCAACCTGACGAAACTGCACACTTGCCTGCCGATTCGCAGAATGCAAGCCGCCTAATCTCCGGTCATGAAGATTCGCAACCTCACCATCCCCGCCTCGACGCTACTGTTTGCCGCCATTGTGGTGGTGAACGCCGGGAATTACCTGATCAACTTGCTCCTAGGGCGCATCCTTGGACCCGAAGCCTTCGCGGAGGCTGGCGTACTGGCCACCGGCGTGCTGATGCTGTCCTTCGTGGCCCTGGGCTTTCAGCTCACGGCCGCCAAGTTTGGCGCACAGGATTCCGCAGCCGGGTTTAAAAAGTGGCTGCTCCACCGGGCCACCCTGGTGGGTACGGTCATTAGTCTGGTGATGGTGCTGGGCAGCGAAATTCTCCGGGACTACCTTCAGTTCAGCTCGGTCGTCCCCTTTCTGGTGCTCGCACCCGCCATCCCCCTCTACCTGCGGATGAGCGTTGGGCGGGGACTGCTGCAGGGCGATCTTCAATTTGGCCGCTTGGCCGCCAGCTACCTACTGGAAATGCTTGGCCGGCTGGTCATCACCTGCCTACTCATCGGTCTGCTCATCACCCTGGGCGGCGACTGGGCTACGCTGGCGGTTACCCTGGGTTTCCTGGCCGCCTTTGTGGCGGCTTACGTGCCCACCTTCAAACTGGAGAAATCACTCCCCACCGGGCTTCCTTCCCGGAAGCTCCGTCGCGGGATGATCAACTTTATCCTGGTGATGGGAGCCTATGAACTCAGTCAGATTCTCATCAGTCACAGTGACGTCATTCTGGTAAAGCATTACTTTAATGCCGAAGAAGCCGGACTGTACGCAGCGCTGGCGCTCATTGGACGGGTGGTATTTTTTGCCACCTGGTCGGTCGTAACGCTGCTTTTTCCCAAGGTAATCCAGGCCGAGAAAGCCGGTGAGCCCCACCGCCACCTGTTCTACCGCTCCCTGCTCATCGTGATGACGATGGGCGTGGTCATCACGATGACCTGCTTCGGGGCTTCGGATCTGATTGTCCACCTGCTTTTCGGACAAGCGTTTCACAGCATTGGCCAGGTGCTCTGGCTCTATGCCCTGGCGACAACCCTGTTCGCCTGCGCGAACGTCTTCGCCTACTACTACCTATCCCTGAACTACTACCTCCCCGTGGTGCTCTCGGGCATAACGGGAATCCTGCAGATCATTCTGATCTCCTATTTCCACGACAGTATTATTTCCATCATATACCTGCAGATCATCCTGATGGGAGGACTCTTCCTCACCATGACGGTGGTTCATGCCCTTAAACAACGAGAAGATGCACAAGCAAAAAATCGCCCTTATCTCACCCTATCCACCAAGTAAGGGTACCCTCAATGAATATGCCTACCACCTGGTGGCACAGTTCCGGGAAAAGGAACAGATTGAAGAAATTGTCCTGATTACGGACCAGCTCCCGGAAGGCGAACAGTACGAGATTCCCGAGGGAAAAGTTCCGGTGAACCTGCAGGACGTTTGGAAATTCAACAGCCTGAGTAATCTATTCAAGATCCTCAAAGCAGTTAGGACCTCCAAAGCCGACGTTGCCTTCTTTAATATTCACTTCCTCTCCTTCGGAGATAAAAAGCTGGCGGCAGGATTAGGACTCCTCACGCCCCTCTTCTGTCGCCTGATGGGCGTCCCTTCGGTGGTGCTGCTGCACAACCTGACCGAAACGGTAGACCTTTCCTCCGCAGGAATCACGAATAACCGTCTGTTGCAATCCATCTTTGGCCTGATCGGGACCCTGCTGACGTTCATTCTGCTGCAGTCCAATTTGCTCACGGTAACCATCTCCAAGTACGTCAACATCCTGGAGAAGAAGTACGGCGCCAAGAACGTGGCCCTGGTTCCCCACGGCACCTTTGAGACCACCGAAACGCCCGATTTCCGGCTCCCGGCCGGACCGCGGCAGATCATGGCCTTCGGGAAATTCGGCACCTACAAAAAGGTGGAAGAAATGATTGAAGCCGTCGAGCTCGTGCGCAGCCGCACCGACGAGAACATTGAAATCGTTATCGCCGGTACGGACTCCCCCAACCGCGTCGGATACCTCGAGGAGATCAAGCAGCAATACGCTAAAGTGGACCAGATTCGCTTTACGGGCTACGTGGCCGAAGAGGACGTCCCGACGGTATTTGGTGATAGCGCCATCACGGTATTCCCCTACACGAGTACCACCGGAAGTTCCGGCGTACTTCACCAGGCGGGCAGCTACGGCTGCGCCTGCATCCTGCCCAACATCGGCGACCTGAAGACGCTGATTGAAGAGGAAGGATACGCCGGAGAGTTCTTCCAGCCCGGATCCGTGGAAAGCCTGGCCGACGCCATTCAGAAGCTGCTCGAAAACGAGGATCAGATTCTGGACCTTGCCCAGAAAAACTACGCAGCTTCCGCCGGCCTGCCGATGGCCGACATCGCCGACTGGTACCTGCTGCACTTCGAAAACCTGATGCCCGCACCGGCTTTCCAGCCGGTGCCCGCCCTGGCGTACTAGCACCTAATCTTCTCAGGCATTTCGCCGATCAGTGGAATCCTCCCAGGAAGCCAACAGCTGCTCGATGATCTCGTCCTGATGGGGACCGCCCATAAGACGCAATTGCTCCAGAACCCGTTCTCGGTCGGCCGAACGGACCGGATAGGACGGCGAGGCCAACAGCTCTTCCTTCGGGGCCAGGGAAAAGAACAGCTCATCGGTCCAGGAATTTCTCAGACCATCAATTACCAGGTGCACCCGATCGGTAGTGCCACGGTTGACGACCCGGTGCAGGTGATTGACGTTGGTATACCAGCAGCTACCCGGTTCCATTACCAATTGCTCTCCCGCCAGCACAAACTCTACCCCATCGTTCGTTTTGACCGGAATATGGAGCCGAAAGTTGCCGTCCTCGTAGCCCATCTGCCCGTCGGAATGCTCCTTGATGATGGCTCCCGGACGAAGCCAAAGCAGCCTCGCACTGGTCAGCGTACACTTAAAGGTGGACAATACGGAAGCGAAATAGGGGCACCGGTCCAATAACTCGGTAGCCTTTAGTGGCTCCTCCACGTTCGGGTTACCGAGCGTAATGTCCTGAAATTGGCCGGAAGGGGAAAGGAAAGAAATGCCCCGCCAACTTCCGGAAAAGCACTCTTCGTTGTAGTGAGCCTTCCAGTCAAGACGCAACAGGTCATCCAGTTCGGACACCATTCTGGCCACGTCAAACTGATATGGCAGTCGCAAAAAGGGAGTCGCCCTGACGATAATCGATTCCATGCTCTGGGCTTTACGCTAGGAGATGATGCTCAGCGGCTGGGTATCCACCCAGTTACCCCGGGTGAAATCCGGGAAGGGTTGCGGAGCCCCCCCGCTGGCCACCGATCGTTCACTCAGCGGGGCCACCGCGCTCCACAGGCAGCCCTCATATACGTTCTGGTCCAGGGGTTGGCCTTGCTGAAGGCATTCCACAATCCGGTACATCATCATACCGTCCATTCCTCCGTGGCCACTGTTTCTGGTCTTATCGTTCAGTCGCTTGTAGAGGGGGTGATCGTATTTTTCGTAGACCGCCGCCAGCTTCTCTCCCTGCACCCAACGATGGTGGTCTTCCGTAATCCCCATAACGCCTCCCTCCAGGGCCACCCGGGTCGGAAATCCGGCCAGGGCTCCTTTGGTTCCCTGGATGAGGTTCAGCCGGGAATAGGGCCTGGGGCTGGTTTCGTCCCACTGTACCATAATGGTTCGTCCGAGCTGGGTCTTAATGATGGAAGTGTTCAAATCTCCCCCCTTGAAATCCAGGGCATTCCACTTATGATCTTCCGGGTAATTCTTCTTGGCGTAGGCCTGCCGGCCCAGGGCCGGCGTCGAGAAGGACACCAGGCTACCGAAGGTATCCTCTCCCCGCCCCAGGTTCATGTACTGGGCGACCGGCCCCAGTCCGTGGGTAGGATAAAGATTACCGTTCCTTTTGGCGTAGTGATGGGTCCGCCATGAGCCCGTTCCACGCTCCTCCTCCGCCATCTGCCAACGCAATTCGTGGATGTAGGCGGCCTCGGCGTGGAGTAAGTCCCCCAACAGCCCCTGCCGGCACATGTTCAGGAACATCAACTCATCCCGACTGTAATTGACGTTCTCCATCATCATGCAGTGCTTGCGGGTGCGTTCCGAAGTATCCACGATTTGCCACATCTCATCGAGGGTCACGGCAATGGGCACTTCCACAAAGGCATGAGCGCCGGCTTCCATCGAGGCGATCGCCATCGGGGCGTGGTTGTGCCAGTTGGTAGAGATGAATACCACGTCCGGTTTTACCTCTCGCAGCATCGTACGCCAGAGGTCTTCCTCTCCGTGATAGGTTTCCACGTTGGCGTGCTGTCCGGGCTCCCCGGTTTTACCGGCAACGGACTTCCATTTCATGACGTTGTCCTCATACAGGTCACTGATGGCCACCACTTCCGTGCCGGGTAGCCCCGCAAAGAATTGCAGGTGGTAGCCCCCACGGGCCCCCACCCCGATGAAGGCCGCACGGATTTTTTCTATCGGAGGTGCCGCAAAATCCCCCATGTACTGGGCGTTCTGTGGACGTGACGAAGGAGTATCGGACTGTCCCGCCAATCGGGCACCCGCCGCCAGGGCGGCAGCCCCAAGCGTAGATTTTTTCAGGAATTTTCTGCGATCCAGACGAGCCATAATGTGCATTTACTTGAGGGTAAAATACACTTCGACCCCGCTCCCCCCAAATCGACCACAGGATAAATGTCAAACTTCCTGCGCCAGTGTCACTGACGTCTACTGGTATGGGGTAAGGTTTCGGTCAGGGACCGCTTTTACCCCAGCGCCATTCTGATTAGGGTACCAAAAACGTAAACCAGGGGAAAAAAGGTGATACAGGCGACGCAGACAAACGGGCGATTGCGATTTTCGGACATGATATAGTGTGTAAGGTGAACTGCCCCTTAATTTAGGGGAAATTCAGTTTGTTACACCTGTATCAAATTATTTTTTCCCTAACCCTCGAAGTTGATTGTCAATTTACCAGTAACCTAAGATGGCGTTTGGTCATCCAGAAACAAAGTAACTTCTTCCAGGCTGAGGTTAACGGCCTGAATGATGCCCTCCCGATCGAGCAGATAGTTGAAGGGGATGACCTGTATTCCCATCTCCTCCTGAAGGATTTGTTCATCGTCCAATAAATTGAGCCAGGGCAGTCCGTCTTCCCGAATGGCTTTCTCCCAGGCTTCCCGGTCCTCGTCAATGGAAATGCCGATGATTTGGAGCTGATTGGCCGCCTCCGTCGCCAGCGCCACCATTTCGGGGTGCTTCTTCCGGCAGGGACCGCACCAGGACGCCCAGAAATCAACCAGGGTCAGGGAGGCCGATGGATTGGGCGTAACCGGATGATGGGCCGGCAAATCGGCGTAGGCTGGGAAGGGTTTCCCTACCTGGTATTTCCCCATGGCCGTCAATCCGGTTCGAATCATCTTCAGATCCCCGGCCTGCTGGTGCGCCGTATCCAATTTGGCCGCCAGTTGTTCCAGCTGCGGAAAGGACAGGACGCTGCTTCCGGCACACTGATCGGCCAGAAGTTTACCCACCACGGAATTTTCCGGGTGCGCATCCACGAGAGTATTGAGTCGCTCGTAGAGAAGGTCCGGGTAGAGGGAAGAATCACGGTGTTCCTTCACAAAGTCGCTGAATTCATCCAGTACCCGCTGAGCCACCGAGCCCTCGATGCTCTTGAGATTGTAAATATTATACGTTTCGTTGTTCTGTTCGGAAGTCCAGAAGTCTCCGACCACGGAAATCTCTCCGTTTTCCAGGTAAATCCAGGCGACGTTAGCCGGTGGTTCGAGGGTGAGCCAGGCCTGCACGGGCTTGTCCACCGAGCCCGTAAAGGTATAGGCTCCATCCACTACCTCGGCGGTGTCCCGGAAGTCACCGTAGCTGAGGTAAATGTTACCGGAATAATCACCGTTCACCGCACCGGAAATGTGGTAAGTCGGATCGACGGGATCTTCCGGGGCGCAGGCAAAAATGGCCAGGCAAAAAACTGCGGAAAGTAAGATTCTCAAGGAGGTGGTTGATTGCAGGGTCGATGGAATTTTGGTGATGCCTCCGGGTTCTAGATTAAGTCGCGGGGCATCGAGTTATTACAGCAGGCGACGAGCGCAGGTGCCGGGCAATTTCCAGTCAAGCTGGCACCTGCGCTCCGTCGCCCCGATAATCTAGTTTTTAATCGCCGGTTTTGGGTAGGGAGGATTCTTCACCTCCGTCTTCTGCTGGGCCTCCAGCATTTTAAGGACTTCCCGCACCCCGCGTTCCAGTTGGGGATCCCGGCCGTTACTGAGCGACTGGGCATCCTGCCGCACGGCAATGTCGGGAGCAATACCGGTGTTTTCTCCGATGTACTGCCCCTTCGCCGGATCGAATACCGCGTTGTCGGGAGCGGTGAGTGCTCCCCCATCCACGAGTCCGTAATGCACCGAAGATTTCACCAGCCCACCCCAGGTAGTCGCCCCGATGAGGGGGCCGGCCTTCTGCTGGCGGAAAACCCAGGGGAAGAAGTCTCCCCCCGATCCGGCACGTTCATTGATCAACAGCACCTTGGGGCCCAGAATGCCCGCGGGAAGACGGAAAGGTTTACCGTTCGGGACTTCATTGGTGATCGCCGCCCGCAGCGATCGGGTCATGAGATCAACCATGTAATCGTCCAGCAGTCCACCACCGTTGAAGCGTTCGTCAATGACGGCCCCTTCCTTGTCCTGCTGGGCGAAGTAGTAGCGGTTAAAGTTCACGAATCCCGGTCCACCGGTATTGGGTACCCAGATGTAGGCCAGCCGGCCACCGGAGAGTTCATCCACCTTGCGGCGGTTGTCTTCCACCCAGCCCCGCTGCCGCAGAGCATTCTCACTCCGGATGGGCTCCACGACAATTTCCCGGTGGCCATCAAAGCTGGCCGCGGAATTCACGTGCAGAATCGTCTGCTTCCCGGAAGTTCCGTCTAGCAGCGCAAAGGGATTCATGGTCGCCGTCAACTCGGTTCCGTTGATCCCCACCAGGTAATCCCCTTCACTTACCTCAAGTCCCGGTCGGTCCAGCGGACTGGATAGGCCGGGGTTCCAGCTCTCGGTGGTGTAGATGCGGGTGATCCGCCAACGGCCGGATTCGATGGCCAAATCTGCTCCGAGTAACCCTACCTGGGAGGGCTCCGTGTCGGGGTAATCGCCTCCGAAAACGAAGCTATGCCCCACACTAAGTTCTCCGTTAATTTGATCCAGCAGGTAGGTCAGATCCGCCCGGTGCCGAACGTAGGGCAAGAGCGGAGCATACCGGGCGTACACTTTGTCCCAGTCCCGGCCGTGCAGGCCCGGATCGTAGAAATAATCGCGTTCGTAGCGCCAGGCTTCGTCAAACATTTGCTTCCACTCGGCCATGCGGTCGAGCTTCATGCGTAACTTGGGACTGAAGGAATCCCCGTTCTTGCCACTGGGGCCACCGGTCTTCACCCTTTTCCATCCCGGGCCGCTGCGCAGAATCATCTGCTTGCCGTCGGCGGAAACCGCCAGTCCCCGGACTCCCGCAGCGAATTCCTTGGCCTCACGCTCCTTGAGGGTGAATTTATGGAGGGTCAGTCCCGGAGAACCGGGTTTCCGTTCTCCCAGGAAGAGGCTACCCGGTCCACCGGTTGCCGTCAGCCGGTAATTGGCCGTGGGCACCGGCAGGGCAATGGTGCGACGGTCCAGCCGGTTAAAGTCAATGGTGACGCCATCCTTCTTCTTTTCTTTAGCCTCTCCCTCTTCCTTTTCGTCTTCTTTGTCTTCTTCTTTTTCGCTACTGTCCCCTTCCTTCTTTTCCTCTTCTTCCACTTCCTCCTCGTCGCTTCGGGGAATGAAGGGGGAATCCTCGTCCGAAGGCAGCACGATCACGTAAGCGGCGTAGGTGGGGTCCGCCTGGATGGCGCTGGTATTGGCCCAACCCGAGCCGAGGGCGAGGTTGGTACTGGCCAGGAAATAGAAATGCTTTTTATCACGGTCCCAGGAGGGCGCAAAGGAATCAGCGAAGGCGTTCGTCAGGGGGCGCACTTCATCGTCTTCCTGGTCCCAGGTCATGATCCGCCGAAAATTATTAGCCCCCGACTTCACGTAGGCCAGATAACGGGAATCCGGAGACCAGGTCAGGCTGGTACCGCCACGGTCGAGGTTGGTACCGCCGACGTCCACGGTTTTCAGATCTCCCGTCTCCACGTTAATGACCCGAATCCGGACGTCATCATCCGTGAAGGCAATGTGTTTCCCGTCCGGACTCCAGGCCGGGTCCCAGGCCATTTTGGAGGCACCGATGGACAGGACCCGGGGCGTGCCTCGTCCGTCCTGATCGTTCAGGTACAGGCCGTATCCGTTCCCGCCGGCGTCCGAAAACCAGGCGATCTGGTCGCCTTTGGGCGACCAGAGGGGTGCTCGATCCGCGGCCCCGGAGGAAGCAGTAAGGTTGCGTGCGTCGCCGTATTCCACGGGCACGGTAAAGATGTCACCGCGGGCGGCCATCAGCGCCCGCTTGCCGGTGGGCGACAGGGACACGGATCCGGCACGGCTACTGACGTCTTCCCACTTCGTTTCCGCCCAGGGGAAATCACCGATGACCGTAACGTTCAGTTGGGTGACCTGCCCACTGCCGGGTTCCACCGTGTGCAGGTATCCATTTTGTTCTACAATCAACTGCCCCCCGTGAGCGGAAAGCCACTTCGCGTCGGTTTCCCGGAAATTGGTCACCTTCCGGAGGTCGCCCGAACGCACGTTATAACTCCAGACGTTCATGGTCCAGTCGCGGTCGGATAAGAAGAATACTTCATTGCCCACCCAGGTCGGATGAATGTCCGTAGTCCGCTCGTTGGGGATCAGGGTTTCTTCCTGGGTATCGAGATCCAGGAGAATCAGGGGCGTATTCTGTCCTCCCCGATAGGCCCGCCATTCGACGTCCCAGCGGCTCATTTTATCAAGGGCCATCTGCTTTCCGTTCCCGGAATAGCTGCCATCAAAGCCCCACTGTTCACTCAGCAGCTTGGCGGGGCCACCCGCTACTGGTACCGTCCACAGGCGGTTGAAGCCGACCGGTGCGGTTTCCCGGGTGCTGGCGAAGAGCACCGACTTTCCGTCGGGCGTCCACCCCCGGACCGTGGCCGAAGAAGGGTGCCAGGTGAGGCGGGTGGGTATCCCTCCCTGCGCATCCACGACGTAGACGGCATTACTGCCCTGACGATTACTAGTGAAGCCAATTTTCGATCCGTCAGGCGAAAAATGGGGGGTTGATTCTACGGCCGGCGTGCTGGTAATTCTCCGCACATTATTACCGTCCTTATCGGCGGTCCAAACGTCGCTTCCGTACACGAAGACGATCGAGTTGTCGCTCATGTCCGGCTGCCGAAGCAGGCGGGTGCCCTGGGCACTGAGCATTTGGCATGAGATGAAAAAGCCTCCCAAGAGGAGGAGACACCGAAACACACTAGACTGGTGGGGTAACATAAGGTGAGGTTTTATTGGGAGCAGTAAGATAAGTCCAGCAAGCTGAAATTGCCTTACTGCTCCCGGAATGCTGGCCGTATCGGTTCCCCACCCCACGCTAAAATTCCCGCTCTACCGCATCAGGACGAAATCTCCCTTCACGTAGCGGGTAGACCCATCGGTCAGTAGCACCTCCGCCTGGTAAACGTAAACGGCACTCGGAGCACGTTGGCCGTTGAGCATTCCATCCCAACCTTCCGTCCCCTGGTACACCATAACTCCCCAGCGATTATAGATCTGGAAAGTAAGCAGAGACTCCACGGCGGGACCAAGGCCCAACTGATAGATTTCGTTCATCCCGTCTCCGTTGGGGCTGAAGGCAGTAGGACCGTAAACCGGCGTCCGTTCATCCACCGTAACGTCAACGGTTTGGACGAAAGTGCAGCCCGGTTCCGTAATCAGGGTCAGGGTGTAAACCGTACTCTGCAGTGGTCGAATACTGGTGGCCTGCCCACCTACACTACCGACTCCAATGTCCGGACTCCACCAAAAAGTATCGACGCCAACGCTGATGTTGGGGTCGAGTACCAGACTGTCTCCCAGCAGTATGGTGGTATCGGCGGGGAGGTTGAATTCCGGGCGAATGGCGGGTGGGATAAAGACCCGGACCTCAGCGGAACAGTCCGTGGCATCCTGCACCATAATATCCACGATACCCGGCTCCAGTTGGAAATCGGCGATCTGTTCTACGGGGAGAAAGAAGGAGCCGTCCACACTCATCTCGTAAAAACCGTTACCGCCAAAAATCGTGTCCACTTCAAGTCCGCCCAGCCCACCGATACAGTCGGGTGCCAGTGGGGCAAAGCGCGCGATGAGGGGGGTACGACCGCGGAGCATCACGGAGTCAATGTAGGTGCAGCCGTCGGCGTCCGTGGCCGTTACGGCGTAGGTGCCCGGAAGTAAGTTTAGATTAGTCGGTACGTCGCGATCATTGCTCCAGGCAAAAGTGTAGGGCTCTACCCCACCACTGAGGGTCACCCTTGCCCTACCCAGCGTATCGACGCAAAAATCTCCCGGGTCGGTCAGTACTTCTACCTCACCGGAAAGGTCATTGACGACTACGGAAGAACTTCCCGCAAAACCCGCCGGACAACCACCGATGCCCGCATCAATGAGTTGATAGCTGGTGGAGGCATCGGGGAATAGGGTTACCCGACTACCGTTCCTCAACCCGTTGAGGTTTTGGGTCCGGCCGAAACCGTCTCGCAGTACGGCGTTTACGCTGCCGGGGCCATCGTAGGTAAACCGCAGGTCAATGCTATCCCCCGGGCAGATTTCAAAATCTCCAAAGAGGCGAACTTCTCCGGTTCGGCGGAAATTGACGTTCACGAAGACCAAAGAGTCGCAGCCGTTGGCTGCCTGACCGGGCAGCACCGCCAGACCACTGCTGACTTCATCCGTAAAGAATCGATCGCCGTAGAAGATGGTGTCGCCGGCGCAAGCCCCGGTAGAAAACTCCCCGAGTGCTTCGGGAGGAAAGTCCAGGCGAACGTACACGACGCTGTCACAATCTCCCGGTCGAGGGTAACGCACCAGGCCTTCCGGACGATTGGCGTCAAACTCTTCTCCGTTCTCCGTGTAGGTTGATCCGGGGCAGGTGAAGACCACCGAAGTATCCGGACGGTTACCGGCATTGAAGGTCAGGTCCACCAGGAACCGCTGGCCGCAGAGGCTACCGTCGTCCACGAAAAAGGTATCTGAAGGAAAGGTGGGCGTAAAGAATCGACCGGCGATCTCCACCGAATCCACTCCGCAGTAGGTTTCCGTACGCAGAATGGTGTCCTCACGGCTAAGGTCAAGTGGAAAATTGACGGCCAGCGGAAACTGGCAGCGGGCGTCAAACAACTGAAATAGAGTTACCGTAGCCGCGGTATCGGCCACGTCACCCGGAGCGATCCGCAGGGTATCCGTATTCGTGAAAAAATCCAGGGGGAAGGTATCCCGTATCCCCGACGGGTATTCCAGATAATATTGCAGGACAAAGGGGGCCTGACCGGAAAAACGCAACGGGATTTCCAGACTATCCTGACCGCAGGTTGGCAGCGAGGAGGGGGTATTCAATAATCGCGGCCGATCATCGATTTCGTTGACCTGAATGCTCGTGTCCACCATACAACCCAGGGCATCTTCCACCGAAACGGCGTACAAGCCGGGAGTGACGGGAAATACCGTGTCACGGTCGTCGGGTAAGGCCGGGTCACTCCAGCGTAAGGTGTAGGGGGCCTGCCCTCCCGTGATCCCGGCAACGATACGTCCCGTAGTGGCGCAGGTGATGGGAAGGGTATCCAGGCTCACCGCCAAATCACAACCGACGGCGTTGATGGTAAAAGAGCAGGCCGTCGATCGGCATCCGTTGGCGTCAATTGCGACCGCCTGATAAAGCCCCTCCGGGAGGTTTCGGAGGGTATCCTGCCCGGCCTGAATTCCACTGAATACCTCCGTGCTGGCGTTTACCGTCACTTCAATGCGGTAGGGACCCAGGCCATCGGACGTGGTCACGGCCACGCTGCCCAACATTCCGGCGAAGGCGTCCACCGTATTGCCGCAGACCAGACTCGGCTGCCCGCCGTCGGGGAGGTCCACCCGGGCCGTGTCCATGCATCCACTCGCGTCGGTAATCTCCACGCCGTAGGTACCGGCAATCAGATCCGTGAGGGTAGCAACGCCGACATCCGCCGGGATGCTGGCGGCGGGAGGGAATTCAATCCAGCGGTAGTCGTAGGGCGCCGTTCCACCACTAGCACTCACCGTGATGCTGCCATCGTTACCGCCGGTGCAGGTTACGGGGACGATGGTCTGATCCGCCGGCGGGAGGGTAAGCGAAGGAGCCGGAGAAGAAACGATGGGGATGAAGGTAGTATCCAGAGCACAGCCCAATTGGTCCGTGATGTAAACGTAATAGTTGGCGGTCCCATCTCCTCCGGAAAGGCCCGTAAAGGTAAAGGACTCTCCTTCGTCCCGGTTGGGACTCATGGCCAGTTCCGCGTCCGTATTGGCGTCGTGGAGGAAGGCCCGGAAGGGCGGCGTTCCGCCGCCGCTGGGTGTAACGATGATGAAGCCATCCGACTGACAGGGGGAGGTCATAAAGTCCCCCGCTACATCGTAGGTGGGTAAGCCCGGATTGCTGACCGTAATCGGACCGGCCATCTCGGGCGGGCAACCACTCATGTCGCTCACCGCCACAAAATACGAGCCGGGCGGTAGCGGTCCGGCCTCCTGCTGGCCGTTGAAAATCTCAATGCCGTTTCCGCCGCCCCACTGGGTCATGATGGCGCCCTCATTTCCACCGATGGTGAGCCGGATGATTACGTTATCCGAACCGGTACAATCGCTGGTCAGGAGTTGGGTCTCCAGAATGTTTAGGGGGCAGGCATCCAGGATGATGTTTCGACTACATTGTTCGGTCTGCCCGAAGAAATCCGTAACCGTAATGGTGTACTGCCCGACGGGCAGATTGGGGAAAGTGTGGGTTCCGCGATCGAGGTTGGGGAAGGTGCTCGTATTACCGTTCTGATCGGACAATACGACGGTGAAGGGCTCCGCCCCATCGTCAATTTGAATCCGGAGGGCTCCGAGTACCGTCGTTCCGTTGCTGTTGTTGAGGACAAAGCAACGCAGGTCGATGGGCTCCACAAACAATACGGTCGTCGTGCAGCTGGCACTGTTACATCCGTTGGTGTCTTCTACCGAAAATGAGTAATCTCCGGGCAATAGGTTATCGATTAAAACCGTGCGACTTGAGGTGGTCACGGCACCTGCGTCCGCGCCACTATACGAAACGATAAAGGGAGGATTACCCTCAGCAATTGTAATGCTCACGGCTCCATCGGCGGCCATCGGGCCACTTGCTCCCCGCACCGTAGTGCAACTGATGGACACAGAATCCGCCGCCGGTACGCTGACGGCTACCGGTAATGCACAACCGTTCGCGTTGGTGACGGTAAGGTTGTAAGATCCGGCGGCAAGTCCCGTTCTTTCGTCCTGTCCGTCAAAGGTCTCGCCGGGCCAATCGTAATCGAAGGGTCCGTTGCCCGCAGGCGTAACCAGTATTTCGCCATCATCCACGTCCGGACAACTCGTCGGACTCACCTGAGTATTGGCCGTCGGGCCGCGATCAAACGCAAGCGGAACCTCCACAATATTCCCCTGACAGGTTCCCAGTCCGGCCCGCGCGAAAACGCTCTGGTCACTGCCGGAGTAGGCCGTCGGGTCGGAAATTTCGTTAGTTGCTCCCGAATCGGTGAAGTAAGTAACCGGAGCTCCGCCGCCAATTTCATCGTCAAGCGTTCGAAGATTGAAGGTGCCAAAACCCGTGAACGAAGGGTCACAGGCCACGGCCGGCATGGAGGGAGGAGTGGCCACGTTAGCCTCGTCCGGAAAATTGATTACCAGACGCCCCACCGTAATGCAGAGATTTTCCTGGTAAATCAGGCGGGCATAAAGCGTATCCGAAGCATTGGTGGGGCCAGCATACGAGCTCAGGGCATTGGAATTGCCCTCCGCTTCCACCGCACTGTTGTGAAAGGAAATACTGAGAATGTTATTCGGGTATAACTGACGGGCAAGATCGAGGTCAAAAGGAGGATCGACCGTCGGTCCCTGGTTGCAAATACTCAGGGTGGTATCCAGGGGCGGACAGGTCTGCGGGAGCACCGGAAAATCACAGTTCAGGTTCCCTACTTCGTTCAGTCCGACGATGTAGTAGGTGCCATCAGCCGGATCAATTTCCTGAGTGTTGTAGGTGAAACCCCGCAGTCCGCAAAAGGAAACCACCGTGATGGTGCGCAGCGGGTTTCCGCTTCCCGGAGGCCCGTTGGCGAAGGCACCGGCGGTGCGTTCACAGGCGTTCTGGAGGACGTAGATGGGCACACCGGCTTCACAGAGGTTGCTAAAATCGGTGTCCAGTACATCGGCCGTAACGGTAGTCCCCGTGATGAAGGCCACCACGACGGCGTTGGGGGGAATCATGTCTCCCGGCCCTAAGGGTATTACGTTATCGCAGCCGGGCAGGGCGGTTACCGTGGGCTCCTGGAAGGTGCATCCGAGAGGGTCCCCATTCAGGTCAACACCAATGTCGGCATTATCCGGACCGAATCCATTGAAGGGAAGATCAAGCCCGATCTCATTCACCGGAATTGGCACCAAACCACTGCGCATCACCAGGATTTCGGACTCGACGTCCAGATTGGAGCCATTCGGATTGGGGTGCTCAATACAGCTGTTAATCATGGCCAGTTCCGGGGTCAGGCACTGGCCCGCTATTTCAAAAGGAAACAGCCAAAAGATCAAATAAAACAGGAACGATGCACGAGTTAACATCGGCAAGCGGTGCTGCAATGAGCTACGGGTCATTCTAGTAAGTGGTGTGTGGGGTTTGCGTCGTCCGGTCGTCCTAAAAACATGAAACCATAATCACAGCCAAGACAGATTTGGGCCAATCAATAAGTAGAACTGATTACGGTTCGGATTATTGGCTAAAGATCACATATACCCCGTTAAAAACCCCCGCAATGCGAAATTTTCTGATTTCCGGGTCTTCGGCCCTCAATTTTGCCCGCTCATCCCCGCAAATTGTCAATCAGGAATGACTAAAAAGATTTCGCCGTACTAACGGATGAGGACCACTCCGCCCTTGAAGGCCTGCTCATCTCCACCAACGTCCGTGAAGCTGACGTCCCACAGGTACCCTCCTCCGGGACTATCCGAACCCTTATACCGACCGTTCCAGCCAATCTCGGGTTCGTTGGAGGCAAACACCAGTTCCCCCCAGCGATTCCAGACCCGAAACTGATAGTTCGTGGCACCAAAGAGGACGCCCTCGGGGAGGAAAATGTCGTTGAGGCCATCTCCATTGGGCGTGAAGGCATTGGGCATGAAGAAGGAGTTACGAAGCTTAAGCTTGATTTCCTGCGTCAGGGTATCGACACAACCACTGGGGTGGGTAACGAACTGGGAGATGAGGTAGGTGGAAGAATCGCGCAAACGGAAGTCGAAATCTGGGGTAGGCGTGGTGAATACTTGTTCCCCCATGGAGTTCACAATCTGATACCGCAGCTGCGTGGCTCCGCGGCTTCGGTCAAAGACCCGGAAGTCCGGAAACAAGTTGGTAACCTCATCCGGCGTCCAGAAGAAGTCTGCTTCGGGGGCTTCCCGGACGTCGACCAGACGCTGAAAAACGGTATCCACAAAGCATCCGGTCGGACTGGTGATCCCCAGATACACGTCGTAAACGCCGCGAGATTCGTAGACGTGGGTAGGGCTGGCGACGTCGGCCGTTCCGCCATCCCCGAACTCCCACTCAAAGGTGTAAGTATCGTCGATCGGTCGACTGCGGTTAATGAATTCTTTGGTGTAGGGTACGCAACCAAAACCGTCTTCCGGCTCGATGATGATCGTTCGCGGACTCGGGAAATAGGGCACCTGATTGGTCACCGAGGCCGTGCAGCCGTTGTCGTCGGTAATGGTCAGCTGGACGGGAAAATCTCCCGGGATCAGATACTGGTGTACGGGGTTTTGCCGGGTAGCTCCGGTGGAGCCATCGGCGAAGTCCCACGACCAGCTGACAATCTGGTTCGTTCCGGCGGTAGTGGACATATCCGTGAACTCCACGGGTTCATCATCACAGCCTACCTCAGTGGCCTCAAAGATGGCCTCAGCTTCGGGGAAGACACCCAAAAGGAATTCCGCCGTATCCCGGCAATTTTCGGCAAAGGAACCCCGGTTGAGGATCATGATTCCCTCGTACACCCCAACATCGTTAATCGTGGAGGTAAAGTCCCGGTTGGAACCGGTGATGAGTCCACTAGGGCCCATCAGTTCCCAATCGTACTCCGTGATGAAGTTGACGTTGGTACTTTCGTTGATGATGGTATTCGTACCGGGGCCACACTGACGGATGAAGAAGCGTCCCTGGTCGTCCAGTTCCGTTTCCAGCAAATCGGCGTTCACCTGATTACCGCAGAGGCTTACGTTCAGCTGAAATTCCCGCTTGGTTTCACTCAGCAGAATAGGATTTGGGCCGCGGGTCCATTCCTCCACGCACACGCCCAACACAAAGGTTCCCCGGAAAATGGGCTCTCCGGCCAGTAAGCCCGTGAGGGAATCGATGGTCAGCGTACTCCCGACCCCGAGCTGGTCAAAAATGGAGAATTGCGGCCCCCGGAAAACGATCGGCGTGTAGGGGGGAGGAGACTCGATTCTAGGAACTATATCGTCAAAAGTAGTCGTGGTTTGTGCATTAGGCGGCCCCGGGTCAGTCCCTCCTCCAAGCAGGGGAAAGCAAAATTTATAGGCCAGACTATCGCCATTGGCGTCGGTGGCCCCCAGGTCAATCTGGAAGGGCTCATTGACGCAGATCGCGATGGGTGGATCGATGTTAAAACGGGGGCTGGTGTTACAGAGTTCCTGCGCCTCCGGGGTGATGTCAATAAAGTAGGTAGTGCCGCGCTGGCCGCTGTTGGTCATATTGGTAATGGAACTGTTACGGCAACAGCGCTGATAGACCAGGGTGTAGGTCTCGTCGACTACGGGAAGCTCGACGGTAAATTCGTAGATACCGATTTGCTGGCAGATTTCGTCCGAAATCACTAAGCATGGATTCCCCAGGTTGATGTCCACTGGTCGCCAGGAATCTAACTCGATTAGGAAGGTTTCTTCAATGGGGTTTGGAGTACCACTCCGATAAATTGATATATGGGCTGCAGGGCTGGCTTCCCCGTTTGGCCCCATCCCAGCGGGGTCGCCGTCAAACCAGGCGTTACCGGTATTCCCCTCCACTACGCAATCCCGATACATATTGATCCGGATTTGGTAGACTTTAATTCCCGAGAGGGTATCCCCGTTGAGGAAGCCCAGGCACTCATAGCTGAATTCTCCCCCCACGATGTGGTCAGCTAACGCCTTTTGGGGAAGGAAAAACAGAGCAACAAACGCAAGTAGGATGACTTTATGGAAAAACTTGCTCGGTATCAATCTTAAAAATTTAGGATGGGTACAATCTGAACGGCAAAATACAGTTTCCTAGTCTGAATGCAGTTCTTTTATCCAGGGTTCAGGAAGAAAGTCAAACCGCTTGTCGGTCAGACGTCTCCAAACCGATAAAAGGTTGGTATTCTCTCCCTTAGTGGAGAATCGTAGTCCTGAAAATTAAAGCGTTTCGCGACCGACCGGGGGTTTCCCCCAACGGGTCATGAGATGACTCACGAAGTATTTGAAACCGCTACCGGCCCCGATTGGGCCGGGGTCTTTACCAAAAAGAATGAACATCAGGACTAACCCACTACCCGAGATGCACCATCCGCTGCCACCGCGTGGCACCAAGGCCCTGTCGACCTTACACACCGGTGGTCTGCTGCTCCTGCCCACCGCGAACCTGTGGCAGCTCACCGCCCACGTGCAACTTCCCACGGCGGTCGACAAACTCTTTGCCGCCTGCCCGCCCTCCCGCATCAACCGCCCCGAGCTGATCTTCGGTGATCAGGAAACCCTGCGCGAATGGTGCCCCATGATCCACCCCCGACTGGATACGCTGCTGGCCTACCATCGCCGTCCCCTGACCCTTCTGGTTCCCGCCGGAAGACGGGTACCGCTGGCCATGATTGATAAGAACGGAGAAGTGGCCGTCCGACTGGCCATGGACAGTTTCTGTTACCGGATATGTGAAGATTTGGAGGTACCCCTCGTCGCTTGCCTGGCCCTCGGCCAGGGAGCCACCGAACTGCCCACGAGATTCGGGCGAATCCGGTCCGACGTACTGCGGGCGGCCAACTACACCCTTCCCCGTCGTCAACGGGACGAAATCGGGCAATACCCCGCCGTGCGGGCCCGGGTGAATGCCCTGGAAGAAATTGAGTTTATCCGCTGATTACCAGCGCTTTCCGAAATGGAAGTTAACGAAGAGGCTTAAGAACAGCGGACTGTTAGACACACCCGGCGTAAGGTCACTTTCGATCATGATGTCCGTGTTGCCGAGGAAGAAGTCCGCCATCAGTCCGGTTTCCAGAAGTTTGGCCGACTCTTCGTAGGCTCCGAAGCCGAAGTGAGCGGCGATTTTGGCGTGGATTCCGGGGCGGAAGGCAATTTCATCGATGCCCACCGTCCAGGCACTGGCCCCGAAGATGCGATCCTGGTTAAGGAACTCGGCGGTGTTTTCCCCCGTGTGGCGGATGTCGACGATGGTTCCGGGCCGGCCGGGTTCGCCGGCGTCCACTTCCAGATAGTAGGGTTTCAGCAGGCCAAGGGTCGGGCCGAATTCGTAGGAATACCCTACGGCTACTCCCCGTTCCCGCGCTTTCTCGCTCAGGTACGTCCGTTGTCCGAACCCCACCCGCAGAGCGTAGAGTTGGTTCTGCTTGCCAAACACGTAGGCGCGGCTGACGCGGTTGGTCGCCAGGTTGATGCGGTCGGGATTTTCGCGACGCTCCCGGGAATGGCGAATGTCGCCAAACGAGGCCGTCCAGTACCGCATTTTATCGTAGGTGATCAGCTTGCCCGAACGCACCCCGAAGAAGAAATTACGGGGCGTAGCCAGCCCGGCGTAAAAGGTCAGTTCGTGGTCATAGACGATTCCTACGCCACCGGCATCGTAGATGTTCTGGTTGCCCGGAAGTTGCTGCTGGGCGGAGGCCCAGGAGGACAGGAAAAGCAGGAAGAAGAGGGCAGTAAGGAATCTCATCATGATACTAAGATAAGCGACACGAAGAAAAGACAGGAAAACGGGCACTATTGTTGTGGAGATATTTCGCCGGAAGGGAAAAATCCGCCGGTCCGTCCGGAATTTTACCTTTGTGGTGAGCTGATGGCTTGGGCAACGCGTGCAGGTGCCATGGTATCGGGAGAGGAGCAGGCTTGATTGGCCACACTTCCCGGCCGCCGGAAGGTACGTTGCACCCGCACCGGCTGAACCGAGTATTTCGTTACCCTGCACACACCGTGGCCTGATCAACCCACATTTTCTTCACCAACGCTTCCCGATGCGCGAGTCCACCGTTGCCCTACTGAGTACGCACCGTCATCCGAGGTTACGGTACGTGATTCGGGAACTGACCGGAGTCACCGGGCACCGGTTTCGGCTCTTTACCCAGGAAGAACAATGGAGGGCCGCCAAGGTGGATTACCGCTGCTGCTACGGACTTTCCCGGCCCGCCGTTCCCAGCCTGCCGGCCAACGATTTCCTGAGCGGAAAGCTTCCCAAAAAAGAAGACCTACTGGTAAAAGTTGACGACGGATTGCCAGTATTTTTCACCGATCCCAGCGGAATCCCCGATCTCCTGTCCTGCATCTTTTTTGCCCTCAGCCGCTACGAAGAATACGGCCCCGGCCCCCGTGATGGGCACGGTCGGTTTACGGCGGCCGATTCCCACGCCCAGCGGTGGGGCTACCTTCCAAGGCCCGTCGTGGCGGAATGGGCCGAACGATTGATTACCGTCATCACCGGAAAAACATCCCCACAATCTCCCAACGACTGGTCGCTTCAACTTACCTACGACGTAGACATTCCCTGGGCCTGGCAGCATCGTGGGTGGCGGGGCGTTGCCGCTGGATTACGCGACCTCCTCACCGGCCACTGGCAGCGCGCCCGCAACCGCTTCTTCGGCACCAACACCCACGACCCGTACTGGACCTTCGAACAATTGGAAAATTTGCACCGGGAGCACGGGCTGGGCGTGCTTTATTTCTGGCTACTGTCGGAAGGCAAGAACCGCCATGATCCCAATACATTTCCCATTCCTGCCGCCCAAAGGGACTTAATCCGACAGCTGAGCCAACGGCAGGTCTGTGGCATCCACCCCAGCTACGAAGCCAGCGACCGCCCCCCCCTGCTTGATCAGGAACGTGCTCGCCTGGAAGAAATTACGGGCAAAACGATCACTCGCAGTCGGCAGCACTTCCTCCGTTTTCGGCTCCCCGATACCTACCGGCAGTTATACCACGCCGGCATTCAGCACGATTACTCCATGGGTTACGCCGACGCCATCGGTTGGCGGGCGGGCACGAACCGCCCCTTTTACTGGTACGATCTGGACCGGGAAGGTGTCACGGGTTTTCGCGTCCATCCCTTCGGGGCCATGGAGGTGACCCTGAAGCAATACCTGGACCTGGGACCGCGTGAGGCCAAAGCCGAAATACTGGCCCTGGCCGCGGCTACCCTCCCCTACGGAGGTCCCTTCACGCTGCTGTGGCACAACAGCAGCTTTTCTGCTGCCTACGGCTGGCGGGGATGGTGGGAAATGTACCAGCAGCTCGTGGCTGAACTACTGGACCTCCGAAGTTCGGCTACTTAAGTACGAACAAGTCCTTGACCCCGGGATACCGCGCCACGTTAAAGCCCTCGGCCAGTTCGAAGCCCGCCTCGCGGCCGAAGCCGCGGGCCTTGGCGCTCAGGAAATCCATGAAGTCCTTCCCGCTGATGGGGGTCTTGGCCTCCTTGGCGTACTCGTTGCTCTCGTGGTCGTTAAACTGGGAGCGATAGCACTGGATGATGGCCATTTTCTTCTCCAGGTAGCCGGTAATGTCCACTACAAAATCCGGTTTCAGGTTCTTATCCTGAATGTAATGGTACACCGCCTGCGGGCGCCACCGTTCCTGCAATTCTCCGTCTTCACCCCGGGTTTCCAGTTTCATCAGCCCACTGTAGAAGCAGGCATCGACCACCAATTTGGCGGCCCGTCCGTGATCCGGATGGCGATCCTCGACGGCATTGGCCAGTACGATTTTAGGACGGCACGCCCGCAGGACACCAATAATCTTGCGGATGTTTTCCTCCGTATTGCGGAACAGGCCGTCCTGCATATCAAGGTTGACCCTGAATTTGGCTCCCATCATTTCGGCGGCATCCAGCGCTTCCTGCGTCCTGATTTCCGCGTTTCCCCGCGTACCCAGTTCTCCCCGCGTAAGGTCGAGCAGTCCTACCGTATAGCCCTGGTCAATGTGGGTAAGTACGGTGCCACAGGAACTGAGTTCAACGTCGTCGGGATGGACGCCAATGGCCAGAATATCTACTTCGGAAATCATGGAAATTGCTCTTTTACGATTGGAGGGGGCGGCCACCAGAGAGTCGCCATTTCGGCAGCCTGATCGGTAAGCCCGGCAAAGAAAAGCATTCCCGGGAGGATAAGTTTATTTCCACCCGAAATCATCTGGCCAAATCCGCGACACAAGCCTTGTACAGCCGACGGCACAAGCGAACGGAAATTTCCACTTCCGTAGTTCGCCAGAAAGTATCTAACTTCCTTTTTGGCTAGCGGGCACGGAAGGCCGCCACGCCGTCGACGTAAGTGGCCAGAATTTCCGTGTCCATAATGTCATCCTCCGGGCAACTCAGCAGGTTCTTCGTCAGTAGGACAAAATCGGCGTCCTTACCCGCCTCCAGTGTTCCCAGTCGGTCTTCCTGGAAAGCGGCGTAGGCACAGGCCCCCGTGTAGCTGTGGAGGGCTTCTTCCCTGGTCATGGACTGCTCGGGGAAAAACACAGCCTTTCCGTCGGCCCGTTTCCGGGTAACGTTGGCGTAGAAGCTTTCGATGGGGTCCACGTCTTCCACTGGGGCGTCCGTACCGTTGGTTACCACCGCTCCGGCATCCAGCAGGCTGCGCCAGGGGTAGGCGCCCTCGCGGGCGCGCTCGGTGCCCAGCCGCGTTTCGGCAAAGAGGGCATCGGAGGTGCAGTGAATACCCTGCATACTGGCAATCACGCCCAGTTCCGCAAAACGGGGAATATCCGCGGGGTCCAGGTGCTGGCTATGCTCGATCCGCCACCGCCGATCATCTTCGGGCTTGACGTATTTGGCCATTAGGCTCAGGGTTTCGCGGTTGGCCTTGTCACCGATCGCGTGCACACACAGCTGCATATCGTTTTCCATCGCCAGTTGGGCGATACTGTCCACGGTTTCCACCAGGGTCGTATTCTGTCCCCGGAATCCCGGATTATCGAAGTAGGGTTCGATCAACCAGGCCCCGTAGGCGCCCAGGGCGCCGTCCAGTTCCGACTTAATCGCCGCACAGGTAAACCGGTCGCCGTAGTGCGGCAGCCCCTCCATGTTGTTGTCCATTTCGTTAATTCGGTGTCGTAGCATGACCCACAACTTCAGGTCGAGGCTATCGGCTTCGTCCAGTTCTTTGTACCATTCAATTTCCCGGTACTTACTGCCCGCGTCCTGAAAGGAGGTAATACCCTTCCGGAGGCATTCTGCCTCCGCTTCCCGAATACCGGCCAGCCATTCTTCCTTGCGTTCTTCGGGGGCCATTTTCTGCACGAAGTCCTGGTAGGCATCGGTGATCAGGTCCATGGCCCGTTCCTCGAATACCCCGATGGGATCTCCGCTTTCGTCGCGGACGATCCGTCCGCCGCGTGGATCAACCGTCTCGCGGGTGACGTTGGCCAGTTCCATTGCTTTGGCGTTGGCGTAGAGGGAGTGCCCGCTGGCGTGGCGCAGGATAACGGGGTTTTCTTCCGTCAATCGGCTTAGTTCGTCGTGGACGGGATAGCCACCTACGCTGTGGTCGTGGGGTTCATCCCATTTTTCCTGATGCCATCCGCGGCCCGTTACCCAGGCACCCGCCGGTAGCTCATTGGCGCGATTAGCCACCATCTGGACGATCTCGTCCCAGTTTTTCGAGCGCAGAAAGTTGAGGTTTCGCAGGCTACTCCCCAGTCCACTGAAGTGGGCGTGCCCCTCAATGAAGCCGGGCATCAGAAACTGCCCCCCGGCATCCACCCGGCGGGTCTCCTCCTGCAGGTGCCCTGACCAGGACGTAGTGTCCTGCCCGACGTACATGATTTGTCCCTGTTTATCGACCAGCATGGCCGTGGCACAGTAATCTTCTCCGGCGGGACGCTCTACCCCGGCACAGTCGAGACCGGTCCATATTTTGGCGTTATACACGAGAAGTCCGGCGGGCTCAATGCCATTGTCGGCTGCTTCGCCACAAGAAAAAAGAAGGGCCAGAAGGGCCAGCCCCGTAATGATTTTATGCATGGATGCGTATGGTTATGGGCCGAGGACGCGCCTCGTTTAATCGTTCAATAAGTCGGCCAGCTCATCCGGTGAAATCACCTGAACCGGGCGGTTAATGCTTTCCTCCAGACTGATGAAAGTTTCCGTTCGCTGGATTCCTTCATACTGCTGAATCCGCTGCAGTACCCGGCGGAGGTGATCGGTATCCCGGCACACGACCTTGAGAAATATGCTGTAGACCCCCGTGGTGTAGTGAGCCGAAACGATTTCCTGAATGCTTTGCAAATACTCCGCCGCCGGCGCATATTCTCCACTACTCTTCAGGTAAACGCCCAAAAAGGCCGTCACGTCGTATCCGAGCTTGGTGTGGTCGACCTCCAGGGTCTGCCCCTTCACAATGCCGGCAGCGATGAGCTTGTTCATCCGCACGTGAATCGTACCGCCGGAAACGAACAATTTTGCGGCCAGGTCCGTGTACGGACGCTTGGCGTTTTCCATCAGGAGGGCCAGAATCTTACGATCCAGGTCATCAAGTTCGTACGGTTTTGCCATGGAAGTGCTTCCTGTAAAGCCGAAAGATAGTGAACCCTACCCTTCTGCAAAAAAGCTAGGGAGTATCCCAGCCGAGCCAGGCATCCCTGACCCGGAAGGGGACTTCGCCGGCCCGGTCCTTTTCCAGTACCATAAGTTCCGTGGTGGGAGCAAGTTGTTCCTCAATGGCCCGACGGACGGCCTCGTCGTAATCCGCCCGGATTTCGGGAGTTTCCATCCAGAGGACCAGGACGATTTTTTGTGGATCGTCTACCCTTCGGTGAGCTTCCGACCAGAACCAGTAGTTCGATTCCGGGCGGTCCTTCGCCCGCTTTTCCAGGTACCATAACCGGATGCGTGACCACCATCTGCGGCGCAGGGAGGCGTCCACAATGCGGATCAGCCGACAGGTATCGTCAAACTTCCGGGCAACGTGATTGGCCAGCTCCCGGGGGCTGCGCCGTTTGGCGAAGTGTTCTTTGCCGGTTCGGGTACTGATCCGGGGTCGGTAGTTCTTGACCTCCATCAGCCATAATTTCCCGTCGGGAGTGAGCGCCAGAAAATCGACGCCCTTCAGTCCGTGCCCACTCAGGCTCTGATAGGCCACCGTATCGTCGTATTTCCGCACGATCCAGTCGTCCGGAAAATCAAACAGCAGGTCACTTTCTTCGTAGGTGGACAAGGAAGGGGGATCATTAGGGATTTCCAAGGTAGGCCTTCCAGTCGGAATATTGGCGGCATTTTTTGGCGTCACCGCAGGTGCAGTGATCACGGAACTGCCGTGCTCAGCCGGGGTGCCATGTTGTTGGGAATGTAGAGACAAGGCATGCCTTGTCTCACAACATCCATAATTCATTGCACCTGCGCGCCGTCGCATTGTCTACCTAAATCGATGATCCCGACGAGTTTTGCTTCGCAGCTCCCTTCGGTGGTCGGATCTCGGGACCATCGCCCGCAGCAACCAGCAACCAGCAACCAGTAACTTCCCATATCCGGTCGGCAGACGAACCAGCTCGTCCCTCGCGTTTCGGCGGACGACCTATCTTCCTCCAGCAACCAGCAACCAGCAACCAAACTAAACCCTATCTTCGAAAATACGTTACGCTAAGCAATGGCCAAGAAGGATAAGAAACAAGGTGAAGACGCGGATTTCGTAAATCCCATCGATGCGGATAAAATTGCCGAAAATCCGCACCTGCTGCCCTACGCCCACGAACGGGGCGGGGCGACGATCAAGCCCGTGGACAAGGGCAAGATCAAGGGCCTCGCCATGACGGCTATGTACGAGCAGACCGACATGCAACTGGACCAGATCAAGGCCCAGATCGAACTTCTCGCCCGCCAGGCCAACGAGATCCAGCACCGGATGACGATTTCCGAGCGCATCTACGAAGCGGAAATGGGCATCGATCCCATTGTGGGGCGCACCTATTACCTCTACGTCCGCAAAAACGGCAAGAGCGTGCTGAGCCTCGTCAGCCCCGCCGAATGGGGCCCCAATCCTCCCTACAACTATATCGCCACTATCAAGCTGCTGGCTGACCGTACGTGGGATATTCTGGAGAGAAGGGAGGATGTTGACCTGTAAAATATGATTACCCCACGTTTCCGATCACCTGCAATTGCGACAGGTCCGGCGTAGGTTTACCCCCCTCGTCCTCGAGCGTGATGGCGAAGGCAGCCACATCGTCGAAGTGGGGGACTTCCAGGAAGGCGCCAGCCGTCAGGTCGAGCGCCAGGACACCCATATCTTTCGGTCCGTCGGCGTCGATGGCCCAGAGTTGATACTGTTTTCCCGCGGGAGGCTCCGGCAGGTTAGCTGCCGCAAAGAGCGTCTTGCGGTCTTCGGGATTATAGTATACGAAGGCCCGGCTGTCGGGTGCGTTGTCCGTGCCGTCCAGCAATACCTGACGGGTAGCGGGGTCCGAGAGGGCCACGATTTGATCACGCGCGGCCGCCAGTCGGGTTTGCTGTTCTCCGCAGTCCTCCTCCAGTTCGATGAATTGCTGCTGCAATTGCCGGTACTGATTCATTTGATCTTGTCCCCGGTTAAAGAGGTAAAATGCGCCAATGGCCAGGATGGCCGTTAGGAGCCAGGGCCCGATCCGCCCCAGACCAAAACCTCCGGCACTACCTACCGGCGGGCTGGGCGGAGGGGTTGCACTGGGCGGATTGCCAATCTTGTCCATCAAGCTATCCAGCATTCCTTCCGGCAGCGGCGAACTGTTTGCCTGAGCGTAGGCCTCCAGGGCCAGCTCAATCTCGTCCATCTCCGCCCGAATTTCCGGATACTGCAGGGCATTAGCTTCCACCTCCCGAGCTTCTTCGGGGCTGAGACGGCCGAGCAAATAGAGCTCGAGAACGCCGGAGGCTATGTACTGCTTGATGTCCAAAACTATTTCGTTAGAATAAAGCTATTTGGGTTAAAAAATGTACCATTACCAACCACACCATCTCGTGCTTCAGCAACTCACGTAACTGAAGGATGGCCCGGCGGGCGCGGGTTTTGACCGTTCCCAGCGGAAGGTCAAGTTCTTTGGCGACTTCGGATTGAGTAAACTCCCGTAAATACAGAAGTTCGATGATGCCCCTACTCTTTTGGTCAAGTTTTGTCAGGAGTCCGCTAACGCCGATTTGATCAATCGATGGGGTCTCACTGTGGGCAACACTATTACTTACGAGAGGAACCAGTGAATCGGTTTTATTTTTTTTACGAAATCCTTTAGAACGCACTTTATCTACGGCCGCATTCCGGGAAATCCGGGCCATCCAGGTAAAGAATCTCGACTTGCTGGCATCGTACTGATCGATGTTATTCCAGACCTTGAGGAGTACGTCATGGAGTACTTCCTCGGCCACTTCGGGCTGATCGATAATTTTACTAATGATGGTCAGTAGAGCTCCACCGTAATGCGTAAACAACTCCTGCATCCCCTCCTGGCGACGTTGCCGAAGCAACGCCAGGACCCGATCTTGCCGGTCGTTGAATACATTAGTTTTTGCCACGATAGTGTCGTACAGGTTCAGTCCCTCAAGACTGGAATGGGTCAAAACTACGTTACATTATTGACATTGCCCTACTGCGACAGCATTTCCTTCTTCTTCGGAAGCAATATGGAAATATGTTTTCCAATTATCGTTATTTTGCCGAACGCTGCGGAAATTTCCGCAGGTATGGCTGACTAATCTCATCCCTTCCATGAAACATTTACTCTCCGGCATTGGTATTGGTCTGGTTTTTCTCGCAGGATGGCTCGTGCTGGCCAGCAGCAACGGTCAGCCCGCGGCTCCGCCCGTTGCGGAGGTAACCACCAACGCGGACGAAGGGCAACTGCCGCAGAAGGTGCGCCCCGTGGACCTGGACCGGCCCTTTGACTTCGCCGGAGAAGCACTCCCGATGGAGAATTTCGACGTACGGGAAAGACTGGACCAGGAATTACTGCGTAACGCGTATTTCCACCGCAACACCCTTTTACTGCTCAAGCGGACGACCCGGTACTTCCCCACCATTGAAAAAATTCTGGCCGAAGAGGGACTCCCCGAAGACCTGAAGTATCTGGCCGTAGCGGAAAGTGGCCTCGATAACGTCACCAGCGTAGCGGGCGCCAAGGGCGTCTGGCAGTTTATGGCCCCCACCGGCCGGGGATACGGTCTGGAAATCAACCAGGAAGTCGACGAGCGCTACCACCTCGAAAAGGCCACCCGGGCGGCCTGTGCCTACATCAAGGATTACCATAAAGAATTCGGGAATTGGCACTGGGTTGCCGCCGCCTACAATATGGGTGGGCCTAACGTCAAAAAATGGCGCAATCGGCAAAACGCCGACGAGTTTTTCGATCTCCACATCAACGCCGAGACCATGCAGTACCTCTTCCGTATCGTGGCGCTGAAAACCATCATGGAGGACCCCGAAAGCTTTGGTTTCGAACTGGACGCCGCTGATTACTACCCCCCACTGGATCAATTCCGAACCATCACGGTGGAGAAAAGCATCTCCGATTTGGGAGCCTTTGCCGAAGCGCAGGGCACCTCCTACCGAATGCTCAAGCTTTACAATCCGTGGCTCATCGACAGCTCCCTCCCCATCAGTAGCGGAAACAGCTACGACATTAAAATTCCGGAATAAGCCGCACCCATTCGGGCCTTTCCTTGTTTCCTTCCGGTAACCCCAAAGCTTCTGCATTTGAAAGCTCAATTGCTCAAACCTTACGCCAACCTGGTTCGCCGGAGGCTGCGCCGCAGCGCCAAGCGCGCCGTGGACAACCAGCTGGATATCCTCACAGATCTGGTCCACACCGCCCGCAACACGGCTTTTGGACAGAACCATGATTTCGGCAACATCAAAAATCATGAAGACTTCCTCCAACGCGTACCCATCGTAGATTACGAGGGCTTTCGGCAATACGCCGATCGCATCAAGGAGGGGGAAGCCGACGTTAGCTGGGTTGGCAAACCAAAATATTTCGCCAAGACCAGCGGCACCACCAGCGGCGTAAAGTACATTCCCCTTACCCGCGAGAGCATTCCCAATCACTTTGGCACGGCCCGTAACGCCCTGTTCAACTACTACGCCGAAACGGGACAAGGGGGCTGGCTCAACGGTAAGATGATCTTCCTGAGTGGAAGCCCGGAAATGAATGACACGAACGGCATTCCAACTGGCCGTCTGAGCGGCATCGTCAACCACCAGGTCCCCGCCTGGCTGCGGACGAATCAGCTACCCTCCTACCCCACGAACTGCATCGAAGACTGGGAAGAAAAACTCGAAGCCATCGTGGCCGAAACGATGCACGCCGACATGCGCCTTATCTCCGGCATTCCGCCCTGGGTGCAGATGTACTACGAACGGTTGCTGGAAAGAACGGGCAAAGAAACCATTCTGGACCTGTTCCCCAACCTGGAAATGTTCGTTTACGGAGGGGTCAACTTTGAGCCCTATCGCCAGAGCCTCGAAAAGTTAGTGGGCGGCCGCATCCCCAGCGTGGAGACCTATCCGGCCAGTGAGGGCTTCATCGCCTTTCAGGATAGCCAGACGGAGGAAGGCCTCCTGCTCAACACCAACAGTGGCATATTCTTCGAATTTATCCCCGCGGGAGAAATTTTTGCGGATAATCCCACCCGCCTGAACCTCAGTCAGGTCACCACCGGCGAAAATTACGCCATCATCCTCAACACCAACGCCGGATTGTGGGGATACAACATCGGCGATACCGTTGAATTCGTGAGCCTCAACCCCTTCCGCATCCGGGTAACCGGTCGGATCAAGCACTACATCAGTGCCTTCGGTGAGCACGTGATCGGCAAGGAAGTCGAAACCGCCCTGCGGTCCATTTCGGACGAATTCCGGGCGGAAGTGACGGAATTTACCGTTGCCCCCCAGGTAAACCCGCCCGCCGGCGGACTTCCGTACCACGAATGGTTCGTCGAGTTCAGTCAGCCGCCCGCCGATCCGGCAACCTACGCGGCGGCCATGGACCGGGCCATGCAGGAACAAAACATTTATTACCAGGACCTCATCAGCGGCGGTATTCTCCGGCCACTGGTCATCACTCCCCTACCCGCAGGCTCCTTCCGGGAGTACATGAAAAGTCAGGGTAAACTCGGCGGCCAGAATAAGGTTCCCCGCCTGAGCAATGACCGTAAAATCGCCGATTGGTTCTCCGCCCACAAAAAATCCTGACCCATGTCAAATTCCACCGACAAGCTCCTCAAAATCATTGCCGCCGTGATTCTCCCACCGCTGGCCATCCTGCTCCACGAAGGCATCACCAAACAGTTCTGGATCTGCCTGGTCCTGACGATCATTTTCTTCCTTCCCGGCATGGTCTACGCCATCTGGATCGTGACGAAGTAAGGATTCAGGTTTGAGGATTCAGGTTTTAGGATCAAAGCCTTAAGCCTGAATCCTCAAACCTAAATCCTAATCCCGACGCTTCGCGTCGCGGACCATCTCCTTCACCTCCTCGCGCAACTTCACGGCATCGTAGACGATGCCATCCTTTACGGTGTAAAGAATCCCCTTGGTGGTCGTTACGTCCCCTTCGTCGGTCAGGCGGGTAGCCCCGGTGCCGTAGAGCACCTTGAGGTCCGCCAGGGGATTCTCGCCGACGATCACCAGGTCGGCCATTTTTCCGGGTTCAATGGTGCCGATCTGATCTTCCATGCCGAGGGCTTCGGCGCCGTACAGCGTAGCCGAGCGAATGACCTCCAGCGGGTGGAAGCCGGCCTCCCGGAGCAGCTCCAGTTCGCGGATGTAACCGAATCCATAAAGCTGATAGATGAAGCCGGAATCGGATCCGGCCGTTACCCGACCACCCCGGTTCTTGTATTCGTTTACGAAGGTCATCCACAGCTGGTAGTTGCGCTTCCAGTTTACCTCCTGTTCGGTTCCCCAGTTATGCCAGTAGCTGCCGTGGCTGATGCGGCTGGGCTGGTAAAACTGCCAGAGGCTGGGCAGGGTGTATTCTTCGTGCCAGTCGGCGTTGCGCGCCCGCATCACGTCGCGGTTCGCGTCGTAGATGTTGAAGGTCGGATCGATGGTGAAGTCCAGGTCCAGCAGCTCCTGCATCACGGCATTCCAGTGATCGCTGTAGGGTGCGGCGGCCTGTTGCCAGAGGCGACCGGCCTCCCCGAAGCGGTCCTGCTCATTCTGGTAGTTATAATCGACGGGGTAATCCTGAACGGTCCGGTCGTTAAAGAGGGCCTCGGGAAGACCATACCAGTGTTCCATGGTGGTCAGGCCCGCCCGGGCGGATTTCAGCACGTTCCACCGGCCCACGTCCATCTGCGCGTGGTGACAGGCCGAGCCCAGACCAATTTCCTTGTTGGTTTCCAGGGCCGCCTGCATAAAGTCAGGACGGGCACCAAAAAACTTGATGCCGTCACTTCCGTTGGCTTTGTTTTCCCGCACCCAGTCTTTGACTTCGTCTACGGTCGTAAAGGGTTCCGTCCGTCCCTGACCAAAGCCGGTGTAGGCGACGATTCTGGGGGCGACAATGGTGTTTTCCGCCGAGCGCCGTTTGTGGTCCAGGACCCATTTTAGGCCGTTAAAGCTACCCGGCTCCCGAATGGTGGTGATGCCGTGGCCCATCCAGAGTTTGAACACGTAGTCGGCGTCCGCTCCCTGGGCCCGTCCGCCGATGTGGCCGTGCATGTCCACGAAGCCGGGAAGGGCATACATGCCGGAGCAGTCAATCTCCTTGCCGCCCGCCTTCAGTTTGGGCCGACGGCGCTCGTTGATGGGAACGCCGGGATAACCCACCGTACTCGTCGAGACGATTTTATTACCCTCAATCACAATGTCCACCGGCCCGATGGGTGGTGCACAGTTCCCGTTGATCAGGGTCAGTCCCCGCAGGATAAGCTGGGGGTATGGCCCGTCGCCGTGATCGGTTCCACGATCGGGGGCGGGGTCAACCTGGGCGAGGACGCGGGTGCAAAGAAATACGGTAAGCGCAAGCAAGAAGAGGTTTCGCATGGTGAGCTTTGGTCTGGTATGGGTGTAGATTGATTGGGGTGAACGACCAATCGGCCCCAAGATCGTAAATCCTTGCTGGATTCAATTGTCCACCTCCCGATTTCCTCCGATCCTTACCGGATGATCGATTATTCCGCCCAACACCCCGCCCCACTTCAAGCCCTGCTGGAGCACAGTGAACGTATTGGTTTCACCATGAACGCCGACCATCGGGTTGGCAGCCTGCTACGCACGCTAACCGCCAGCAGACCCGGAGGCAACTTTCTGGAGCTCGGCACGGGAACGGGTGTGGCCCTGTCCTGGATGCTCGACGGTATGGACGAACACTCCTCCATCATCAGTATTGACAACGACGGCGAAGCCCTCGGGGTCGCCCGGGAACAGCTGGGAGAAGATGCGAGGCTTACGCTGGTCGAAGCAGACGCCGAAGGATGGATCATGGAGTACTCCGGTGCCCGGTTCGACCTCATCTTTGCCGACACCTGGGCCGGAAAGTACCATACTCTGGAGCCCACCCTCCAGTTGCTCAAACCCGGGGGCATGTGGCTGATCGACGACATGATCGCCCAGGCATCGTGGCCCGAAGGCCACGCCGAACGTGCCCTAGCCCTGATGCAGTCCCTCGCGGACCGGCAGGACCTCCTCCTCACCAGCCTGCCGTGGGCAACCGGAGTGATTTTGGCCGTGAGGCGGTAGCCGGTGAAGCCCCGAAAAGGATCAATGCACTGCGCTTGTTTCGCGCTGCAAGGTCCCAGGGAAGCACACCTCAAATCGGTCGAGGACTTCCTAGAGCCGAACATCTTTCCGGAAAAGGCGTGCCCTGGGTTAGCAGATTGATTTTTCATAGTCTTTACGACCGGCTTGCAGAGCAAGCCTTTTCCGGGTGGTGCTCTTCGACCTTAGCCTTCTCCTGAGCCTCAGCCTTACGACCGACTTGCAGAGCTAGCATTTTCGGGTGCTCGTCCTCAGCCTGCTCCTCTGCCTCAACCTTATTACTTACCTTGTGCTCGGAACAACCATTCTTGCCACCATCGCCCGCTCGCCCCGTCCCAATCAGGTTTACGTAGTCTTCAGTCTGGCCCTGGTCCTGTTTCTCCTGGGGCTGGTCGGCTGGTGGATGCTCCAGGCTAACGACCTGACGCAGCGCCTGCAGGAAGACCTCGACATCGTCGTGGAATTAACGGCCGAACGTAGCGACACTGCTCAGGACCAACTGATGTTGCACCTGCGCTCCGCGCCCTACTTACGCCCCGGCGCCGAACCCCAGCTCGTCACGAAGGAAGCGGCCCTCACCGACATGGGCGAGTCCCTGGAACGGGACCTCGAGTCTCTGGGCCTCACCAATCCCCTGCTGGACGTGGTAACCTTTAATGTGCCCGTGGAATACCTCCACACCGACAGCCTTCAATGGATTGCGGCGGAAGTCGGTGAACTGCCCGGCGTCAGTGGTGTATACTACCAAGAAAACTTCGTGGAGAGGATCGCCGGAAACGCCCGAAAATTGGGCTATTTACTGTTGGGACTGACGGCCCTGTTTACCCTGGTGGCCGGGCTGCTGATCCACAATACGGTACGGCTGTCGCTCTACGCCAATCGGTTCCAGATCAAGACCCAGGAACTGGTGGGTGCCAGCTGGGGCTTCATCAGTCGCCCCTTTTTGTGGCGGGCCGTTGGTCAGGGCATCATCAGTGGACTGCTGGCCGCCGGAGCCCTCTACGGTCTCCAGCGGTGGGTCGCCACCGTCCTGCCCGAACTAAATCTCGTAGAGGATCCGTTGTTACTCGGTCCGCTCTTCGGTGGAATTGTCCTGTTGGGCATCTTGATCAACTTCTTGAGCCACTATGTCGTGGTTCGTCGTTACCTTCGCCTCCGCGTTGACGACCTGTACTAGACAGCTGGTTTTAACGCTCCAAAAAGAAATAAGCAGACGGGACCTTTGGGCTCCGTCGTTGAAATTGCCGTTATGAGTAAGCGCAGAAATAAGGCTAAAAAATCAAAGGCTGCTGCCCCCAAAGCCCAGCTCGATAACACCCGGGTGGCCGCTCCGGTGGCCCGCACCACAGTGAAGAAATCATCGAGTGACGGCTCCAAATCGTCCGCCCGCCCCCTGACTTTCGGTCCCGAAACCTACAAATGGATGGGGGGAGGATTTGCCCTCGTTTTATTGGGTATCCTCCTGATGGCCGGTGGCCGGGGAGACGATCCTACCGTTTTTGACGCCGACGCCATTTACAGCTTCCGGCGCATCACCCTGGCGCCCATCGTCATGCTCGTTGGTTTGGCCGGGGTCATCTACGGTATTCTCAAAAAGTAAAGCGTGTTGGAATTGGTTAAGGCCCTCATTCTGGGGGTTGTTCAGGGGCTGACGGAGTTTCTCCCCGTCAGTAGCAGCGGACATCTGGAACTGGCCAAGTGGATCCTGCAGGACGATAGCATCGCCGCCGAATCCATGCTGATGACCGTCAGCCTTCATGCCGCCACGGCACTGGCCACCCTGGTGGTCTTCCGCCGGGAAGTCATGGAGATTCTTCGGGACCTACTAAAGTTCACCTGGAACGAAGGCACCCGTTTTTCGTGGTTCATCGTTTTGAGCATGATACCGGCGGCTATCGTCGGGGTATTGTTTGACGATATGCTGGAAGCGCTTTTTGACCGGCAGATTGTCCTGGTAGCCCTGATGTTGATCGTAACGGGCTTTCTCCTCTTCCTGGCCGATCGGGCGCAGGAAACCGACCAAAAAGTAAGCTGGAAATCCGCCCTGCTCATCGGCCTGGCCCAGGCCGTAGCCATCTTACCGGGCATCAGCCGTTCCGGGGCTACCATTTCCACCAGTGTCCTGCTGGGCGTTGACCGCGAACGTGCCGCACGCTTCAGCTTCCTGATGGTCGTCCCCCTCATCCTCGGTAAAATGGCTAAAGATTTACTGGAAGGAGACTTCACCGGGGCTACTCCGCTCCTGGAACTGGGCGTCGGTTTCGTGGCCGCCTTCCTCACCGGCATGCTGGCCTGCGTATGGATGATCCGACTCGTTAAGCGAGCTGAACTCAAGTGGTTTGCCTACTATTGTTTTGCCGTGGCTGGCATCGTACTGCTCTTCAGACTTATATTTAGTTATTAATCAAGTCCATTCTTGCTTCATGGCCTCCGTACCAGCTACTACTGAACCCCCCTTTAATTTTGTGGAGGGGTGCTTACTTCTAGTCGATAAACCAAAGGACTGGACGAGTTTTGACGTGGTCAACAAACTCCGCTTCGCCATCAAACGCCACCTGGGCGTAAAGAAGTTTAAGGTCGGACATGCCGGCACCCTTGACCCCATGGCGACGGGCCTGCTCTGCATCTGTACGGGCAGATGGACCAAACGTCTGCAGGAACTGCAGGGCATGGACAAATCCTACACCGGTACGATTAAGCTCGGGGCCACTACCCCATCCTTCGACGCCGAAACGGAAGAAGACGAACACTTCCCCACGGACCACCTTAGTGAAGCCTTGTTAAACGCCGAAGCCAGGAAACTCACCGGAGACCTCCAGCAGCTTCCGCCCATCTTCTCCGCCATCAAAGTAGACGGGCAACCCCTCTACAAAAAGGCCCGCCAGGGCATCAAGGTCGAAGTAAAACCGCGGCCGGTTACCATCCATAAATTTGAACTCACCAGCATCAAACTGCCCGAAGTAGACTTTGCGGTTGATTGCTCCAAAGGTACCTACATCCGCTCCCTGGCCCATGACCTCGGGAAAAATGCCGGCTCCGGCGGCTACCTGACGGCGCTGTGCCGGACCAGCATCGGCCCGTATAAATTGGAAGATGCGTGGGATTTGGAGGAGTTGGTCAGGGTGCTGGAGGAGGATGTTTGATGCAGGGGATGGGTTGTGGGTACTGGGATAGTCCTGCCTGGGGAGGACGTTTGATGTTTGATGTAGGGGATGGGGCGTCGGTACTAGGATGGTACTACCTAGGAAAGGACGTTTGATGTTTGATGTAGGGGTTGGGGCGTGAGCACTAGGATGGTACTGCCTGGGGAAGACGTTTGATGTTTGATGTAGGGGTTGGGGCGTAGGTACTAGGGAGGTAGTGCCTCGGGGAGGACGTTTGATGTTTGATGTAGGGGCTGGGGCGTCGGTACTAGGGAGGTAGTGCCTCGGGGAGGACGATTGATGTTTGATGTAGGGGTTGGGGCGTGAGCACTAGGATGGTACTGCCTGGGGAAGACGTTTGATGTTTGATGTAGGGGCTGGGGCGTCGGTACTAGGGAGGTAGTGCCTCGGGGAGGACGTTTGATGTTTGATGTAGGGGATGGGGCGTAGGTACTGGGATGGTACTACCTAGGAAAGGACGTTTGATGTTTGATGTAGGGGTTGGGGCGTGAGCACTAGGATGGTACTGCCTGGGGAGGACGTTTGATGTTTGATGTAGGGGCTGGGGCGTCGGTACTAGGGAGGTAGTGCCTCGGGGAGGACGTTTGATGTTTGACGTAGGGGATGGGGCGTAGGTACTAGGGAGGTAGTGCCTCGGGGAGGACGTTTGATGTTTGACGTAGGGGATGGGGCGTCGGTACTAGGGAGGTAGTGCCTCGGGGAGGACGTTTGATGTTTGATGTAGGGGATGGGGCGTGAGCACTAGGATGGTACTGCCTGGGGAGGACGTTTGATGCAGGGGATGGGGCGTCGGTACTAGGGAGGTAGTGCCTCGGGGAGGACGTTTGATGTTTGATGTAGGGGATGGGGCGTCGGTACTGGGGGATAGTTTATTAGTACATTTTGTTTATATTTACGAACATAAAAACAATTTAACGCTCCTAAGTCCTGAAAAATGAACACTCGTGCCCTCGAGCTTGAAGAACGGCTGATTGACTTCGCGGTGAACGTGATTGATTTTGCCGAACAGCTTCCGAAGTCCTTAGCCGGTAAGCATTTATCCGGGCAAATAATTCGATCTGGTAGTGCGCCTGCGCTGAATTACGGAGAAGCCCGGGGAGCGGCTTCCCGGCGAGATTATCGCCATAAACTCACCATCGTGGTGAAGGAACTCCGTGAGACGCACATTAATCTTCGAATAATTGAGAAGAAGCGATTCGCTGACCTTCCTGAAATGGATGTCCTCCTTAATGAAAACAATCAACTGATCAGCATCTTCGTCGCTACGATCAAAACCCTGGATGGTTCAGGGAAGCGTTAACCCTTGCCCAGAACATCTTGGACATACCTCGAATCACGTGCCCTAACTCTTAATGGAATCATTTATTCAGTATCCTGTGTATCCGAAATGTTGCTTGGTCTAGTTTTCCAAAAAATATATTTCCTCCTTGACGGGTATTGAAGTACAGATCACATGAAAAATTACCTTCCAGGTCAACCAGTATTTCCCCGCCTGCCAGTTGAATAGCGGAGGCTTTGGTTAATACCAGATGGTTATTCCCCTGAAAGCCAGCTTCACTCGATAAAGGTGTGGCTGCATAAAATCCTCTACCGTTGGCGTAAAAATCGAAGCAATAAGCCCTAAGGACAACTTTGGCACCCTGGTCACATGCCATACCCTGTCCGATAATGGATATTGGCACTCCTACTTTCAAGTGGTCGACGTATTCCAGAGGTGTACTAAACTCCTCGCTACAGGGAAATTGAATAGAAGCGGAAAATAGCGGTGCACCTACAAAAGAACTGCCCGAAGCAGCCTCCTGACCGATCGCAAACGTAAACTGATAACGGCTTTCTACCGTAGACTGGGATTGATTGGGATTATTAATTATCAATAATTCCTCATCTACGAATCTAACTCGGTAGTCCTTAAACCCATCTTTAATAATGATTGGAATATTATCCAAAGTGCCTGAGAAAAACACGCTATCTTCTGTAGAATCAATAACACTTGATTCAAATTCGGAAAAGTCGGCGCAGTCTGCCACCTCCTCTATTGCTTCCCTAAGTGGTGTTTTTTCACATCCGAGGCAAGAGAGACAAAAGACCACTATGTAAAAGGCACTTCGGCGAATAATTATTCTCATTCTATTTCATGAAAAATAATACTTCTGGTGGCATTCACGAAATCACCGATTATCTGATTTTCCAGGAATGAGATGGCGAAGACGGATTTAATTATGAAATGACACTAGTTCTTAATCTTAAAGATTACCCTAGCAGCCAACTGTTCGCCGGATAAATCCGGCGCTACTGATGACTTAATGATGCTTTCGTTGTCCTAAAGTGACGTACTGCTACATCAAAATCAACCGCCATATCCCATTCACTTCCATAGCAAAAAGGAACTTCCCCCTACTTCAAACGTCAAACGTCTTACTTCAAATATCAAGCATCACTCTCCTCCCAATCCATACTCCGCTTTACCGCTTTCTTCCAGCCACGGTAACGTTTCTCCCGGCTGTCCGCATCCATCTTGGCTTCGAATCGCTGGTCCAGTTGCCAGGTAGAGGCCAGGTCGTCTCGGGTCCAGAAGCCTACGGCTAGACCGGCGAGCATGGCGGCCCCCAGGGCCGTGGTTTCCACGATTTCCGGACGTTCAACCCGGGTTCCCAGGATGTCGGCCTGAAACTGCATCAGCAGGTTGTTGGCGCTGGCACCACCGTCCACCCGGAGGGTCGTGAGGTCTTTGCCCGAATCCTGCTGCATGGCCTCCAGAACGTCCCGCACCTGATAGGCAAGGCTTTGCAGGGTGGCCCGGACGATGTGGGCCTTGGTGGTTCCGCGGGTCAGGCCAAAGATGGCTCCCCGGGCGTACATATCCCAGTAGGGAGCTCCGAGTCCCGCAAAGGCCGGCACGACGTAAACCCCTCCGGTATCCTTGACTTTGCGGGCGTAAAACTCACTGTCCGGAGCTTCATCGATGAGCTTCAGGCCGTCGCGCAGCCACTGAATGGCCGCCCCGGCAATGAATACCGATCCCTCCAGGGCATATTCCATCTTCCCGTCCACTTCCCAGGCAACGGTCGTCAGTAGCCCATTGTCCGAAGCAACCGCTTCGGTTCCGGTGTTCATGAGCATAAAACAGCCCGTACCATAGGTGTTCTTGGCCTGTCCCGGCTCAAAACAAGCCTGCCCGAAGAGGGCGCAATGCTGATCACCGGCCATACCCGCGATGGGGATTTCCGCTCCTAGTAGTTCCGCCGATGTATGGCCGTAAATTTCACTACTCCCCTTGACGTCCGGCAGCAGTTCGGTGGGGACGTCCAGCTCCCGCAGTAGTTTTTCGTCCCACCGGCGGTTCCGAATGTCAAACAGCATGGTACGTCCGGCGTTGGTAACGTCCGTAACGTGCACCTTACCGCCGGTCAGTTTATACACCAGCCAGCTGTCCATCGTACCGAAGCACAATTCCCCGGCCGCGGCGCGCTGCCGCGCGCCTTCGACGTTATCGAGGATCCAGCGGATTTTGGTCCCGCTGAAGTAGGCGTCAATGACCAGCCCCGTAGTATCCTTCACGTGTTTTTCCAGCCCCCGCTCCTTGAGTTCATCGCAGAAACCGGCCGTCCGCCGGTCCTGCCAAACGATCGCGTTGTGGATTGGCTCTCCGGTGGCGCGGTCCCAGATCAGGGTGGTTTCCCGCTGGTTGGTGATGCCAATGGCGGCTACTTCCTTGGCCGAAACACCCGCCTTTCGCAGGACTTCCTGCGCTACGGCCAGTTGGGTCGACCAGATTTCCTCCGCGTCGTGTTCTACCCAGGCGGGCTGGGGATAAATTTGGGTGAATTCCTTTTGGGCTACTTCGGTAATGTTACCGGATTGATCGAATAGAATGGCCCGGCAAGAAGTGGTGCCCTGATCAAGCGAAAGAATAAATTGTGCCATAGAAGTTGTGATCGACGCGAAATTTTAGAGAAAAGAAAGCTTCAACTCGGAGCCATTAAACTATCTGGTTGCTACACGGGTTATCCACCCCGATCCGCAAGATAACCACCCCATGCAAATTGACCGTATTCCATTCCCGGAAGTCCCCCAGTTTTCCCAACGCGACGTAGCCTACAGCATCGGAAAGGAAGATCTTCGCCCGTTTTACCAGTATCCGGTTACGCGGGACGCCTTTGGAGAGGTTATGGCCGACAAGGCCAAGGATCCCATTGATCGGGACTTGCTGGTCCGTGAACTCCTGGCGCAATACGCGGAAATTCCTGATTCTGATCGGGCGCAAGCGCAGGTGCAAAGTCTTGCGAATGGCAATACCTTCACGGTCATTACGGCCCACCAACCGGCCCTGTTCACCGGCCCCCTGTACTTTATCTACAAGATCTGCTCGGCCATCAATCTGGCCCGAACACTCAACGCCGCCTATCCCGATCACCACGTCGTGCCCGTCTTCATCACCGGAGGGGAAGACCACGACTTCGAAGAAATCAATCACGCCCGCATTTTCGGCAACAAACTGGTGTGGGAGAATGACGCCGCCGGCGCCGTGGGCGCCATGTCAACGGACACCCTGGCCCCCGTTCTGGCCGAACTGAAGGACATCCTCGGCACCCGGGAAACCGCTGCCGCCATTTACGCCAAGATTGAAGCCGCCTACACCAACTACTCTACTTACGGACGGGCCAGCGTCGCCCTGGTTCACTCCCTGTTTGCGGACACGGAACTGGTGGTAGCCGACATGGCGCGACCGGCCTTCAAGCAGGCCTTCCGCCCCCACATGGAGCGAGAAATTTTTGAGCAGGTCAGTCAGCCCCTCATCGAATCGGCCCAGGCCGAACTGGAGAGCCTCGGGTATTCCGGACAGGCGCACGCCCGCGAAATCAATCTCTTCTACCTCACCCCTAACCGCCGCGACCGAATCGTCCTTGAAGGAGACACCTACTCCGTCCTGGACACGGACATCACCTTCAGCTCCGAAGCACTGCGTAAGGAACTTCACGAGCACCCGGAAAGATTCTCCCCCAACGTGGTGATGCGCCCACTCTTTCAGGAAGCCATCTTCCCGAACCTGGCCTACATCGGCGGGGGCGGTGAACTTGCCTACTGGCTGGAGCGCAAATCCCAGTTCGCGGCCTTTGGCCTGAATTTCCCCATGCTCATCCGCCGGAATTCGGTGCTGTGGATTGACGGTGGATCCCAGAAAAAGCTCGACAAACTTTCCCTGGATTACCGGGAACTGTTCCGCGAAGCGGACCTCATCATCCGGGATTACGTAGAGCAACAATCCGACAATGAATTGAGCCTGGCCGGAGAACTCGATCAACTGGAAAACATCTTCCAGCAGATCGCCGAAAAGGCCCGGGAAATTGATCCGACGCTGGAAAAGGCGGTGCTCGGCGAGCACGTCCGTCAGGCCAAGGCCATTGAAAACCTGGAGGGCCGCCTCCGGCGGACCGAAAAACAGCGCTTCGATACCGCCATGAACCAGATCCGCGGACTACGGGACAAACTCTTCCCCGACAACAGCCTCCAGGAACGCAAGGATAATTTCCTGAACGTTTACCTACAGGAAGGTCCGGAGATGATTCCCCAACTCATTGAGGCCCTCGATCCGCTGGAAAAAGGGATGGTGGTCATCCGGCCGTAGGGGGAAATGTAGCTAGTGCGGAGTTACTGGCATTAGCTTGATGACGGAGGGACGTTTGATGTAAGGCCGGGGACGTGGGTACCAGGATAGTGATTCCCGGGGCAGACGTTGGGCGGTTGGTGCGGGTCAGGCTTCTGCCCCGGACTCAGAGTCTACCTCGATGCGGAGGGCATAGGGAAGCGCGGACAGCGCTTCACCCGTTTGCTGGCGGAGCATTTCGGGAGTAAGCCGGCCGGCCATTTCCTGTTCGTTCTCCTGGCGTACCCGTATGGGTAATACACCTTCTTCCAGACGTCCAATGACAATTTTGATGCCCTGTCGGCCGTAACGGACAACTGCCGAGAGCACGTGTGCCCGCAATCCTTCTGGAAATTGGTGTAGATTCATAATTATTAGTGCTTGTCCGCAGGATTCCAAAGATATAGTTTTCTCCTACGGTAATCAATACCCACCGTGTAGGTGGAAAGAAAAGTTGAACCAAGAATGCCGGAAATGGTATTTCCCGAATCTGATTGCAGGTGATCGAAATCCATGGCAACGCAAACGATACCATTTTCGGTGGCCCGGAAATTATCCGGAGTACGGAGTTCAACCATATCGTACACGGCCTCATTTCCGTCCAGTCCCTGCAGGTTTATCTTCCGGTCTTTGCCAGTTGCCAATCGCGGCGTGCTCGCCAATCGGCTGTCCAGCAGATTAACGCCGGAGCCCGTGTCGATCACAAACCGCAGTTTTTTGCCGTTCACCTTTAAAGTAATCACGGGCAGATGATCATGGAAAGTAATCTTGAAAACATGATCGGGTAACCGGCCTTCGTGCTGCGGTGTTCGGGTGGATTTCCGCAAATAGAATAATTCCGATTGATAATTGATCCGCAGCTCTCCCGTGCGGATCAGGTCGTAGCCGACGTAGCCGTCAATGGTCTTGCCCGTCCGGGATTCCATCGGCCGCAGATCCGTGGCCAGCGCCCAGCGCCGTCCGAGGTCCTTACCCGCCATTTCAAAGGATTCTACCTTGTAGTCCGACAGGGCTACGGTGCCACCGGCAGCCACTCCGATGGAAGTGGGTGATGGTTTGATCGCTTTGCGGGCGTTAAGTAGTAAAGTAGGAGCACCGGTATCCAAAACGTAGTTACCCTCCTTCCCATCGAGATGTGCCGTAAAGAAGATGAGGTTCCGCTCAAAGGAAAATTGCTGAGTACCCACGAGCGCCGCTACCTCCCGATTTTCCAGGTGGTCGGCACGGAGGAAAGACACGGCATCCTGCGCTTGCGCCCCAGAAAATCCTACACCAAGAACCAGGGCCAATAGGTAGGCCAAAGTGCTTGAGATTGCCGCCTTTTTGCGGAGGATTTGCATGGATTATCTGGTCAGGTTAGGGTTGAAAACATACTAAATTAACCAATAGTTTACACATAGTTAACATTGGATGATTTTTTAACACCTCCCATCCAAATAATTTTTCCGGACGGACTTTCCCCGGGCAGAATTGCGGTTGATGACCCGAGCAAATCTGGGTGGGGCCGTTCGTCGCCCGGATTTTTGCAACGCTTTCCCTTACTTGACCAGAATAAAAATGTTTCTCCGCCTCCCGTAGCTCAGGAATAATTGTACCTTTGTATCCCGTAATCGATCTACATGAGTAAGTATATTTTCGTTACGGGCGGGGTGACTTCGTCCCTCGGTAAAGGCATTATCGCCGCCTCTTTGGCCAAGCTACTTCAAGCCCGCGGCCTCTCCGTTACCATCCAGAAATTTGACCCCTATCTCAACGTTGATCCGGGTACGCTGAACCCGTACGAACACGGAGAATGTTACGTCACCGACGACGGGGCGGAGACGGACCTGGACCTCGGCCACTACGAGCGTTTCCTGAATACGCCCACCAGTCAGGCCAACAACGTTACTACGGGAAGGATTTATCAAACCGTACTGGACAAAGAACGCCGCGGAGACTACCTCGGGAAGACCGTGCAGGTAATCCCCCACGTGACCGACGAAATCAAGCGGCGCATTCAGCTGCTGGGCAATTCCGGCGACTACGATATCGTGATTACCGAGCTCGGTGGCACCGTCGGCGACATTGAGTCCCTACCCTACCTGGAAAGCCTACGGCAACTGCGCTGGGAGCTGGGCCGCGACAACTGCATCTGCGTGCACCTGACCCTGATTCCCTACCTGTCCGCGGCCAAGGAACTGAAGACCAAACCCACCCAGCACAGCGTCAAGGAATTGCTCCAGACCGGCATCCAGCCCGACATCCTCGTGGTGCGAACCGAACACGAGATCGACGAGAGCATCCGTCGGAAACTGGCCCTGTTCTGCAACGTGGAAAAGAGCGCCATCATTGAAGCCCTCGACGCCGCGACCATCTACGACGTTCCGCTGCTCATGCTCAAAGAAGGTCTTGACGCTCAAGTAATTAGCAAACTACGACTACCGGATCGTAAGGCCCCCGATCTGCGGCGCTGGAAGAGCTTCCTGGGTAAACTCAAGAATTCTACCCACGAAGTCACCATCGGACTGGTGGGTAAATACAATGAACTCCAGGACGCCTACAAATCCATCTACGAGGCCTTTATTCACGCCGGTGCGGTGAACGAATGTGAGGTCAAGGTGGTGCCGATCCACTCCGAACAGTTGGAGGGGAACGCCGACCAGATTCACAAAACCCTCAAGCGGTTTGACGGCATTCTGGTGGCGCCGGGCTTTGGTGAACGGGGTATTGAGGGAAAAATTTCCACCATTCGCTACGTACGGGAAAATGGAATTCCCTTCTTCGGCATTTGCCTCGGCATGCAGTGCGCGGTAGTGGAGTTCAGCCGCAACATCGCTGGGATCGAGGATGCCAGTTCTACCGAAGTTAACAAGGACACCAAGGCTCCCGTGATTGCCCTCATGGAGGAACAGAAAAACATTGAAGAAATGGGCGGCACGATGCGCCTCGGGGCCTACGCCTGTAAACTGGTAAAGGGGTCCAAATCCGCAAAAGCCTACGGTACCACCGAAATCAGCGAACGTCACCGGCATCGCTACGAGTTCAACAACGCCTACCTGGACCAACTGAAGGCCGCGGGATTACAGATCGCGGGAACCAACCCGGAAACCGGACTGGTGGAAGTGATTGAACTGAAGAACCACCCCTACTTTGTCGGCGTTCAGTTCCACCCTGAACTGAAGAGTACCGTGGAGGAACCCCATCCGCTCTTTGTGTCCTTCGTTGCGGCGGCCATGAAGCACCGGGAGGCCTAGTGGTGGTACCCCATGCCCGGATGGTAGGCTGGCCCACCATTGACCGTTGACCGACATAACCAATGCACCCCAGAAATCGCTATCGGGACCCGCATGACTTTCGACAATTAGCGGAAGTCGTTCCGGAACTGAAAAATCACTTCACGAAGACGCCCGATGGGCGCCTCAGTCTCGATTTTGCCGATCCCATGACGGTAAGGAGACTCAATCTGGCCCTGCTCAAGCGCGATTACGGGATGAAGCACTGGGACATTCCCGAGGGCAACCTTTGTCCGGGCATTCCCGGTCGACTGGATTACGTCCACCTACTCGCGGATTTACTGGCGGGCGAGGGGCCGCAGGTGCCAGAAACCTCCGAACGGCAACGGATTCGCGTACTCGACGTCGGCGTCGGTGCTTCCTGCATTTACCCCATCCTGGGCGTCCGCGAATACGGGTGGGAGTTTGTCGGCAGCGACGTCAACGATCAGTCGCTGCGGGTAGCGGGTGCCATCGTTAAGTTCAATCCCGGTCTGGGCAAAAAGATTACCCTACGGAAGCAACCTCAGGCGGAGTCCATCTTCCGGGGAATTATCCACGAAGGCGAATTCTTTCACCTGAGCATGTGCAATCCTCCCTTTTACGAAGACGCCGCGGCCGCGCGGGCCGCGGCCCGCAGAAAATGGACCAAACTCGGCCGGGCGGCCTCCCCCACCCTCAATTTCGGGGGGCAGGCGAATGAGCTGTGGACGAAGGGCGGGGAACCCGCTTTCCTGAGGCGAATGATCCGTGAATCCAGCGACTTTGCCACCCAGGTGGGGTGGTTCACCACCCTGGTTTCTCAGGCCGGCTACCTGAAAATTGCCCGGCAGGAACTGGATCGGATCAAGGCCGCCGAAGTAAAGGTTTTGCCCATGGAGCAGGGCGGGAAGAAACGGCGGGTGCTGGCGTGGCGGTATTAGGAGCCTCAGCCTAAGGCTAAGGCTAAGGCTAAGGCTAGGGCAAGGAAGGATGAAGGAGAAAGAAGCGTTCTACGGATGTCTCCGGAGCGCAGCCTAGGGTCATCCGATGTAGGGTTAAAATCCACTGATTTGACCAGACATTCCTCGCCAATGGCTTCTTCATGTACTGTCCAGGCCAGGGATCAAGCGTGGTCGGAAGCCTGTTTCGCGAGGGCGTAGCCGAGTGAAATGGCGTCCGAACACTATTTGATGTACACTGCTAGACAAATGCGTTTTCTCCCTCTCCAAAACGCTGCGCTGGAGAGGAACCGAAACGGCCATTTGTCTAGCAGTGTGCTATTTGAGGTATCGCTCAAGCGCGAAATTTTCACCACCCTACCTCCGATGCATCGCGGATAAATCAACCAAAATTTACATCTTTTTCCTCCCCTCGGCCGGGGCACAAACTACCGCGATTTCTTTGGAATCGTAATTATTCAAAGGGGGCTTCAGTAGGCAGCAAGACATGCCCCGCCGCTACCTTCCCCCCAACAAATATTCAAGCCTTTACTCCAGCGCCGCGTACACCCTCCTGACCAGTTCTCCGATTTTACTGGGCTCCAGCCAGCGGGTGACGATGACCAGGTCTCGTTCCTGATCCACCACGATGAAGTTGCCGCCAAAACCGGCGGCGTAGAAGACGTTGCCGGGTACGGCCTCCCAGGATCGGGGGCCCTGATTAAGCCACCACATGTAACCGTAGCTGGTGTAGGGCGCGGCGGGAGTCTTGATGGCGTCCATCCAGCTTCGGGAGATCAGCTGCTGATCTCGCCACTTTCCGTGCCGGGCGAACAGCAGCCCGAAGCGGGCGTGGTCCAGGGTACTGGCGAAAAATCCGCCACCGTGGTGCCCGCCGCCACTGACTGACTGCATCCTGATCCCATCCACATTTACCCAGGTGTTGTCGTAGCCGTACCAGCGCCAGGTGGTGGTGGCGCCGATGGGATCCATAATTCGTTCCTTGAGCACCTGCGGCAGGGGACGTCTCCATACCTGAAGAAGGGAATAGGCCAGGACGTTCACCCGCACGTCATTGTACTTGTAGGCCGTGCCCGGGGTTTTCAGTTCCCGGTACTTCCAGTCGTCGTACCCACCGTTGCGGGCGGGGCGATCCGCCCAGTCGTTGAGGCCGAAGAGGGTGCCGGACCAGTCGGAAGTTTGTTGCAGGAGGTGCTCCCAGGTGATTTGTCCGTTGTGCTCGCCCCTGAAGGTGCCGTCCCAGACGTATTCCTTCACCGGGTCCTGCACCGAGCGGATGAGACCATCGTCCACCGCCAGTCCGGCGGTGGTGGACAGGTAACTTTTCGTGACACTGAAGGTCATGTCCACCCGATTGATGTCGCCCCATTCCGTGATGAGGTAACCGTCCTTGATGATCATGCCCGCCGGACCGCCCCGCTCCTTGGTGGGACCAAGGAGTTTGTGGTCCGGCTCCCGAGCAAAGCCTTTTAGGATCGCCAAGCGTAGGTCCCGCTCGCCACTGTATTCATTATTCATCGCGAAGTTGACGGCCGCCTGCAGGCTGTCGGATCGGAAGCCCGCGTCCGTCGGCAAGCGCGTATCCCAGTCGTTCGGCGCCGGGTAGTACTGGGCCGAGAGGGAGAGGCTGAGGAGGAGGCTGAGGCTAAGGAGGAGGTGGGGGCGTTTCATGAGGGGGAAGGTACGATTTGACCTTATAATGGTTCATGGGCTAAAGAGTCACCTCGCCATAGTTGAAAACAAAACGCCTCCCCCCAAATCGGGAGGAGGCGTTCCATTTAAACAAGAGTTCAGAAGAACTCCGGCAGAGGCGGATTAGTATCCGGGGTTCTGCGTCAGGTTCCGGTTGGCGTTCAGCTGAGGTGCGGGGATCGGGAAGAGCTTCGCATTATCGGAAGAAGCCGTCTTATCGAACCAGGCGTTGGTAAAGGCATCGAAACGGATCAGGTCCTGGCGGCGCGTTCCTTCGTAGAAGAACTCACGACCACGCTCGGCGAGGAGCTCGTCGGCGTCGATGTCACCGTCAGCCAGCGGATCGAGGTCAGCACGCTCACGCACCATATTAACGAACATGGCGTAACCACTCTCACCCTGACGCCACATGGCTTCCGCTTTGTTCATCAGTACTTCCGCGTAGCGGATGATGGGGAAGTCATTGCGCATGGTGTTGGGCGTTCCGATTTCGTAACCGTACTTGAATACCCGGGCACCAGCCTCACGGTAAGCCTGTGGCTCCAGCTCGTTTACTTCGGGGGTAAAGACGACCTCAAGACCACCGGGGTCGTCGGCCGTACCGTCAATGATGGGCGTCGTGCCATCCAGGGCATACTGAGGACCGGCGAGGAAGTTACCACGAACCTGCTGGTTACCGAACTCACCCTTACGGGCGTCTTCGTCATCGTAGCTGTTGTAGAACTCCTGCAGCGTACAGTAACCGTTCCAGGGCTGATCCTGGGTGTTGAAGGTCTGCTGGCTGGAGTAGTGCAGCGTCATCTGCACCAGGTTGAAGCCACCGGCAACGGCGGGGGCATCGTAAGGTACTACCCAGATGTTCTCGGCCGTACCGGCACCACCGTTGTCGTTGTCGGGATCAAAGTTCGTGAAGTAGTTGTCCTCCAGGCTGTAGCGACCACCATTGATTACCTCGTCGGCGGCAGCTTCGGCGTCGGCCCAGCGGGCCGTACCCGTCATTACTTCAGCGTTCAGCAGCATCCGGCTCAGGAGTGCACGGTTGGCCCAGTAGTTGATCTTACCGTAAGTAGCCTGACCGGTCTCCCGGCTCAGGTCCGCTCCGGCAGCTTCCATTTCGCTAACGGCGAAGTTGTACACGTCGGCGCGGGGCGTCGCGGCGGGCTCAATGTCGGCGGGGTCAGACTGGTCGGTTACCAGCGGCACGTCACCGAAAGAGTCAGCCAGGAGGAAGTAGAAGTAAGCCCGCAGTGAGCGAAGCTCAGCAAGGAAGGGCGCTTTCTCGGCTTCCGACAGGGCGTCAGACGCGTTGATGGCGTTGATTACGGAGTTGGCCTGCAGGGCTCCCTGGTAGAGGAAAGTCCAGGCACCGTTGAACTGACCGTCGTTGGGGTCATAGGTCTGGCGGTGCGTGCGCAGCCAGATACCACCATCGAACCAGTCAGAACCACGCTGAGGAATCATGATCTCATCGGAAGAAACTTCCTGGATACTCATGTAACCACCGTGGTTCATCATGCCGTAAAGGCGGGTGTAGGAAGAAAGGTACGACGTGATTAAGTCGTCCCGGCTGGCCGGGAAGTTGTCCGGCGTCAGGTCGGAGAAAACCTCCGGCTCCAGGTCCGTACAGGAGTTAAAGGGCACCATCAATGCCGTCAACAGCATCACGGTGAGCACCCGTAGTTTAAGTAAGTTTTTCATTAGTTAAATTTTGTGGCACGTAGCTCCGGGGAGGCGGGAGGAAGCCTCCCCGGGGCACTAATGCCTTAAGTGCGTACGATAGTTTACGGTTTAAAATCCGACCGCTACCCCGAACGTATAGGTAGCCGTACGGAAGAAGGTCGTCCGACGGTCGATACCGGGAGCGAGGGGGCTTTCGCCAGCTTCCCGAGAACCGTTGGAGTTCTGGTCATCAAAGAAACGAACGTTGGGATCAACACCGGAATAATCGGTCAGGTAAAAGAGGTTCTGTCCGGCAACGTACAGACGAACGTTGTCAAATCCAGTGCCTGCACCAAGATCGAAGGTGTACCCCAGCTGTGCGTTGTCGAGGGCCAGGAAGCTGGCGTCCTCCACGAAGTAGTCAGAGAAGATCGGGGGGCTGATCACGCCTTCCAGGAAGCGGTCACTCACGATGATGTTGTCAATCGGACGGCTGATGGCGTTACCCTGCTGACCGTAGAAGTTAGCGGGCAGGTTAGCCAGGCTGTGGCCGAAGTCACCGCGCAGCAAGAAGTTGAAGTCCCAGTTGCGGTAAGCGAAAGAGTTCGTGATCGTCAGGCTGAAGTCGGGCAGACCGTTACCAACGAGTACTTTGTCGTCGTTGTCGACGTCGCCGTCACCATCCTGGTCAACGAATACGTAAGAACCTTCCGCACGGGAAGCCTCCACGTCGAGGACCCGGGTGTAGAGGCCACCGAACTCCTCACCGATCCGTACCTGGCTGATGGGGTCACCATTCTGACCGGGAGAACCGGGCGTAGAGCTCTGAATAATTTCGACACCACCGGCACCGAAGTTGAAGTCAGGCGTCTCACCGTTGTCCCGCAGTTCCGTGTTGAACGTAGCGAAGGTCAGGCTGGGCTGCCAGCTGAATCCGTCACCACCAACGTCACCTACGGCGTAGGCAAGTGCCAATTCAACACCAGTGTTGAAGAGGTCCACGTTGTTCAGGTTAGCCTGCAGCGTTCCGAACTGGAAGGGAGGAGAAGGTACCTGAGCGTTGTAGAGCAGGTCGCGCGTGGTCCGCGTGTAGAAGTCCAATGAACCCGTCAGACGGTAGTCCATGAAGGCGAAGTCCAAACCAACGTTAAATTCTCCCTTCTTCTCGAAGCGGAGCAGTGGGTTGGCGTTGGAGCTGGGACCAATGGTGGGCACGAAGCCGCCACCGAAGGGCACCTGACCCTGACCACCGAAGGTTTGCAGGTAGTCGTAGTTACCCGGAGGAAGCGATCCCGTGATACCGTAACCGGCCCGCAGTTTCAGCTGGTCGGGGCCCTGAAGGTCGAGGGCGTCCACCAGGTCAGCACTGGCAGAGATGGCGGGGAAGATGTCCCACTTATTCTCGGGGCCGTTACGGCTCGTACCGTCACGACGCACCGAGGCGGTGATGTTGTAGGCAGAACCGAGGCTCAGGCGGGCACGACCGAAGAAGCCGATTACGCGGTAAGCCTGCTGGTAGCTGGATACGTTAACCTGTCCGTTGGCGATGTCGAGCAGCTGACCGAGGTTGTTGAAGCCGAAGGCGTCAGAAGGCAGACCACGACCACCGGCGTTAAAGCCCTGGAAGTTGAATTCCTGCCAGGAGTAACCGGCCAGTAAGTTCAGAGAGTTGCCACCGAGGTCCAGGTCGTAGTTGGCGGTAACCTCAAAGAGTTCGTTACCATCATCGTTGCTGAAACGGTTAGCCGCACCACGGCGCTCAACGGCACCGTTGGCACCACCGGCGAAGCGGCTCGTCTGGCTGGCGAAGAAACCATTGATGCCGGAAGTACGGTTGCGGGAGTAGGCAACGTCCAGGCTGAAGTCATCCGTGAAGTCGTAACCGGCACGGACGCTGTAGAGAATCGTCGTTTCCTGACGCTCGTTACGCGTCGTCCGGGCGATGGCAGCGGGGTTGTTGTACTGGAAGTTATCGATTTCGAAGAAGCCACCGTAAATACGGTTAGATTCGTCAATTACGGCCTGAGGCACGTTGAATCCTGGCTGGTCAACCGTCACCGGAGCGGTGGGGTTGTAGGTCGTAGCGAACTGGAATACAGCAGGATCGAGGAACTGAGAAGCACGATCCGTAGCCGTTACGTCCAGATTCAGACGAAGCTTATCGTTCAGGGCCTTGGTTCCGATGCTCAGACGACCGTTCAGCTGACGGAAGCCATCGTTTACGGCACCGATACCCTGAATATCACGGTAGTTTACCGAAGCACGGTAGGTCGTATTACCGGCACCGCCGGAGTAGCTCAGGTTGTGTACGTGGCTGATGCCCGTACGGGTTACCTCGTCTACCCAGTCCGTTTCACCACCGAAGTCGTTTTGTGCGCGCGTAGCGGCACCGTCACCACCGTTCAGGTTGGTGGTCTCTTCAATGAGACGGAGGTACTCGCTGCGGCCAGCCGTAGGCTGCTGCTTGGCGATGGATTCTGCGGCTACGTAGCCACGGTAGTCAAAGCTACCTTCTCCAGCGCGTCCCTGCTTGGTCGTAATGATGATTACACCCGCAGAGGCCTGGATACCGTAAATGGCGGCGGCAGATCCGTCCTTGAGGACGTTTACGGAGGCGATGTCCGCGGGGTCAACCGTGTTTAGGTTGGCACCTACCACACCGTCAATGATGACGAGGGGGCTGGAGTTACCACCGAAGCTGGAAAGTCCACGCAGACGGATCACGGACTGACCGTTGGCGTTACCACCGGGACGAGAGATCGTCAGACCGGCTACCTTACCCTGAATAAGCTGGGTGGGGTCGTTGATGTTACCGGCGTTAAAGTCCTCGGCTTCGATGGACGTTACCGCAGAAGTTACTTCTTTCTGCGTAACGGTACCGTAACCTACGACGACTACCTCTTCGAGCAGCTCACCGGAAGTCAGTGCTACGTTGATGGTCGTTTGGCCCGTCAGGGGAATGGTTTGGGTTGCGTAACCCGTGTAAGAAATGGTCAGTGACTCCGCCCCGTCGGGAACGTTCAGGGTGAAGTTACCGTCAAAGTCAGTAACCGTACCCGTGGAAGTGCCCGTCACGAGGATGCTGGCACCGATGAGCGGATCGCCGTTGTCAGCGTCCGTGATCGTTCCTGAAATCGATTGCGATGAAAGCAAACCGGTGAACAGAACGAGCATGACGAAGAGACAACCACGAAGTAAGTGGTTCAATTTAAGCTTCATACTACTACTTAAGGTTGAAAAAATTTGGATGTATCGCAAACGCGGGGAACCCTCCGGTGGAGGTGTTGTCCTCGCGGATAAGCTGGGGAATAGACCGGCAAATGAACGTGTAGAAAGGTACCCTTGGTCACCTTATTGGCTGTTTGCATGATCGTGTTGTACCGACAGATATATGTCGGTGAAGGCCTCAATTGGCACGCCAAATGTCCACATTTTGCAGTACTCTGCCAAACAAAGGCCCGTAAATTGTCATCAACTTACCGACAAAAGTTTGGTCTATTTTCCAAAATGCAACATTCGTCGTAACACTTTCTTAACGTACGGGCGGTCCAGTTCGCTGCTTAATTGATTGTTCCTATATTTCCTGCGCCTCCATCGCCAACCCGATTAAATGTCCGGCACACTTTCATACTCGTGGCTATTTCGTTTACTGTTGCTGCTGATGGCGCTAGCGCTGGTGCCGTGTACATCCGGGGCGCAAAGATTGGACATGAAGGTGCTCGGCAAGGCCAAAAGAATTGAGCTTCCTTTCATACTCGAAAATGATTTCATCGTTCTTCCCGTCCTGGTAAATAATGTGGTCCCCCTGCGCTTTATCCTGGACACGGGGGCCGAAAACACCGTTTTGCTGGAGAAGCAGGTCACCGACCTGCTAGACATCAGTTACCGCCGCACCTTCGAAGTACGGGGCGCCGACGTGGATTCCGTCCTGACGGCCTACCTGGCCACCGGCGTTAACCTGCGCATCGCCAACCGGTTGCTGGCCCGCAACCGCTCCATGCTGGTCCTGGAGAAAAACTACTTCAATTTCGAAAGAATCACCGGCACCAACATTCACGGAATCCTCGGCGCAGATTTCCTGATGCGGTTCTCGGTGGAATTCGACTTCAAAAAGAATGTTGTCATTTTACACGAGCCGCATAAATTCAAACCCAGCAACCGGCACGTGGAAATTCCGGCCACCTTCATCCGTAACCGCCCCTACCTGGAACTCCCCATTCGCGTAAACGCCCAGGAGGAAACCACCCGAAAAATCCTGCTGGACTCCGGGGCCGGCCTGACGCTGCTCCTCCACACCTTTGGGGATTCTACGGACGTCGACCTCCCCGTCCAAACGATCCCGGCCTACATTGCCGACGGTCTGGGAGGGAAATTGGAGGGCAGCGTGGGCCGCTGCCGGGAGGTAGCTCTGGCCGGCAAATCACTCACTAACGTCGTTTCCTATTTCCAACCCCTCGACACCACCGGACTGGATTTCCTCAACGGCCGCGAGGGCATCATCGGTAATCGCCTGATGAAACGGTTCAACGTAGCCATCGACTACGTGCAGGAAAAGGTTTACTTCCGTCCCGAAGGACGAAGCTGGAAGGCAAAGTTCCGCTACGACCGTTCGGGTATTGCCATCGTGGCGGGTGGCGCGAACCTGCGCACCTACACGGTCAGCAACGTGGTCAAGGAAAGTCCGGCCGGCGAAGCCGGCGTCCAGGTCGGTGACCGGATCGTCGGAATGAACGGGACCTCAGCCACCTTTCTCAGCCTCGGAAACATTATCCGTAAGCTGGAGGGAAAGCCGGGGAAAAGAATCCGGCTCCGCCTACGCCGGCAGGGAAAATACGTCGAAGTTGAATTCAGGTTGCGGGATTTGATCTAGTGCGCGTTGGGGAAGGGCAACTCCGGTTATGACCTTACTCTAAAGCAAAATCCATACCTTTTGCGGAGCACCAATGACGTTCTGCCATGCGAATCTCCCGGCTTCTGACGAAAATTCTTTGCACCTGCGCGCTGGCGCCCCTTGTGATTACCGGATTATCGGCCCAGTCCATCCCCGCAACGAAGGCCAGACTCCTGGACGCCATTGACGGACGGGAGCAACAACTTGTGGCCATGTCGGACGAAATTTGGGCGCTGGCGGAAGTAGCCTTTGCGGAAACCCGGAGCAGCAAAATTCTGGCCGACTACGCCGAAGGACAAGGATTTTCCGTGCGACGGGGAGTATCCGAAATGCCAACGGCCTTCATCGCCGAATATGGGAGCGGGTCCCCCATCATCGGCATTCTCGGGGAGTTTGACGCCCTGCCGGGCGTCAGCCAACGCGCCGTTCCGGAAAAATCTCCCCTTAAACCCGGAGCCGCGGGGCACGGATGCGGCCATAATCTTTTCGGCGTCGGAAGCCTGGCGGCGGCCGTAGCCATCAAGGAGGCCATGGAACGGGGAGAGATCACGGGTACCGTTCGTTTCTACGGCACCCCGGCCGAAGAAAAATATTTCGGTAAGCTCTACCTCGCCCGCGACGGTCAGTTCGACGATCTCGACGCCTGCCTCGACTGGCACCCCTCCGACCAGACCAAGACCGACGTGCAGTCCTCCCTGGCCCTGGTGGACTTCATCGTTGAGTTTCGCGGACAGGCGGCCCACGCCGCCGGGGATCCCTGGAACGGCCGAAGCGCCGCGGACGCCATGGAACTGATGAGTGCGGGCATCAACGCCTACCGCGAGCACGTCCGGCCCTCGGTGCGTATCCACACCCACATGCAGCAGGCCGGAAGCGTGGTAAACGTGGTTCCGGACTACGCGAAGTTTTGGGTCCGGGTGCGGGATTCCAAACGGGAAGGCATGGTTCCCGTCTGGGACCGGGTGAAGGAAATCGCCCGCGGCGCGGCCATCATGGCCGACGTTGATTACGAAATCACCCTCGTTTCCGGTCTCCACGAAGTACTCGTGAACCGGACGGGGGGAACTATCATGCAGTCGAACCTGGACCTACTGGGAGCCATTGAGTACAGCGAGGAAGAAATTGCCTTCGCCCACGGCATTCAGGAGGCTACGGGAAAACCCCGGTTGGGGATTGACGGAAGTATCCATCCCCTGGAGGCCACGCGGGAGCACCCCGGCGGAGCCAGCTCCGACGTCGGAGACGTCAGCTGGCTCGTTCCGGAGATACGACTCGGGGTCACCACGGCGCCCATCGGTACCCCCTGGCATTCCTGGGCCGTGGTGGCCTGCGGCGGGATGAGCATCGGGCACAAGGGTATGCTACACGCCAGCAAGGCGCTGGCCATGACGATGTATGACCTGTTCCAAAACCCGAAATCCCTCAAAGCCATGCGAACAGAATTCGAAGAACGGCGCGGAGACGCCAGGTACGAAGCCATCCTGCCCCCTACTGGCCCACCCATTCCGGAAGACGGAAAGTAGCCAACCAGCAACCAGCAACCAGAGCAACCAGCAACTAGCAACTAGCAACCAGTACCCAGCACCTACTTCATCCCCTGCACAATGAGTTCGCTCAGGTCATAAACCATGACGCTCTCCTGCTTTTCCTTGGCCGTAACGCCATCGGACATCATGGTCATACAGAAGGGACAGTTGACGGCGATAATGTCGGGTTGCACCCCGAGGGCTTCGTCGATGCGTTCCATGTTGATGCGCTTCTCGCCGGGTTCGTCTTCCTTCCACATCTGGGCGCCTCCGGCGCCGCAGCAGAGACCATTGGTTTTACTGCGCTTCAGTTCCACCAGTTGGCCGTCCAGGGATTTGAGTACGTCGCGGGGGGCTTCGTAGACGCCGTTAGCGCGCCCGAGGTAGCAGCTATCGTGGTAAGTGATGCGTTTCCCCTTGAAGGCACCGCCTCCGGTCATTTTGATCCGACCCTCGTTGATCAGTTCCTGCAACAACTGGGTGTGGTGGACGATATCGTAGTGTCCGCCCAGGGCCGGGTACTCGTTCTTGATGGTGTTGAAGCAATGTGGGCAGGCCGTCACCATCTTCTTCACCTTGTACATATTGAGGGTCTCAATATTCTGGAGGGCCACCATCTGGAACAGGAACTCATTGCCCGCCCGGCGGGCGGGGTCTCCGGTACAGGCCTCTTCGTTACCCAGCACCGCAAACTCGATGTTTGCCGCGGTGAGGATTTCCGCAAAGGCCCGGGTGATTTTCTGGGCCCGGTCATCGAAGCTTCCCGCGCAGCCTACCCAAAAAAGAATTTCCGGTTCTTTATTCTCGGCCGCGAATTCGGCCATTGTCTTTACCGTCATAATTGAGGGGGAATTTACTCCTGTGCCCAGGCCGTCCGGTCAGTGCCGACGCTCCACGCCCGTTGCTGGTTTTCGATTGAGTTGAAAAGGGGAAGCCAATCCTGGGGACCAGCCGCTTCGGTGAGAATTTCGTGACGCCGCAGCTTGGTGATCATTTCCAGTGGATTGATCAGTACCGGACAGGCTTCCACGCAGGCATTGCAGGTGGTACAGGCGTGGATTTCCTCCCGGCTGATGTAGTCCCAGAGGGTTTTTCCGTCGTCAAAGTTGTCTACGCTTAGGGGCTGAGAATCATCTTTGGCGAATTCAGCATTTCCGGAACGAATCTTTTCGCCCACCTCCTCCGTGCGGTCCCTGACGTCCATGACAATTTTCCGGGGACTGAGCTTTTTGCCCGTGATGTTGGCCGGACACACACTGGTGCAGCGGCCGCATTCCGTACAGGAATAGGCGCCCAGCAAATCGATACGGCTCATGCCGAGGATGTCGTTAGCTCCGAACTCCGGCAGTTCCGCGTTCATGTCCGGCTCGGGAGCATCGGGATCACCGAGGCCCATCATGGATTTGACCTCGTTCATGACTTCGGGCATGTTCAGCATTTCCCCCTTGGGCTTGAGCCGGGCGAAGTACGTATTGGGAAAGGCCAGCAGAATATGCAGGTGCTTGGATTTGGGCAGGTAATTGAGGAAGAGGAATACCATCAGAATGTGACCCCACCAACCGATCCGCTCCAGAATTTTCAGGGTTCCTTCTTCCATGCCGCCAAAGATTGCGGGGCCCAGCCAGGACGTCACGGCGAAGTTGGTAGCCGGATAGTGCTCCGGATCCATGGTCTGCAACACCGCATCCGTCCCGTTCATGGTGAAGATGCAGATGAGCAGGATGATTTCGAAGATCAGGATGAGGTTGGCATCCAGTTCGGGCCAGCCCTTCATTTCGGGTTTTCGGAACCGGGGAATCCGCAGGGCATTACGGCGAATGAGGAAGATCAGGGTAGCCACGAAGGCCAGCACGGATAGCACCTCAATGGTGCTGATGATGACGTTGTAAAGCGGCCCGAGTTTATCCACAAACCAGCGATGTACGCCGAATACCCCATCGATGAATATCTCGATGAGTTCAATCTGGGTGAAGACGAAGGCGACGTAAAGGGCAAAGTGCAGAACGGCGGGAATCAGGCGCTTGAACATTTTCTTCTGTCCCAGCGCCACCAGGGTCATGTTTCGCCAACGGTCGGCAGCAGGGCCCGCCAGCTCCTCCGCCTCGCCAAGCATGATGTTCTGATAAACCTTTCGAAACTGAAAGAAAGCATACCCGAGGGCCAGGATGGAGACCAGGCTGAAAACAATCGACTGTAGCATGCTGCCAAAGGTAGCAGCCCCGCTAATTGTAGCCAAATGACAATAGCGAATTTTCGCTAATTTAGATCAGATATGTGTTCTCCGGGAGGGAGTAAAGGAAACAACCCTAGCCCGCCGTTTCCACCAGGAAAACGTGTCCTGACTGGTGATGCGGATCGAGGTCCACGTAGTTTCTTTCGCCATTCCACCAGTACTGGTTACCGGTGAGGAGATCCGTGACCCGGAAGCCATTGCCCGTCAGGAGGTCCCGGGGTACGAAGACGTGGCCGGCCTGTCGGTTGTGCTGATCGAAGTTGACGATCGTCCAGATCAGGTTGTCCCGTTCGTCGGTGTACTTGACGTAGCTCAACAAGTTGGGGTTGTCAGATCCCGTGAAGCGAATATTATTGGTCTGCTGCAGGGCCGCGTTTTCTTTCCGGATGCGGTTGATTTTGGTGTACATATCCGTAATCCGGTTCCGGTAGGACCAGTCGTAGTGGCGGACCATATACTTCTCCGAATCGTAGTATTCTTCCTTACCGTTGGTGTTCCCCCGGTTTTCCATCAGTTCGTAGCTGGGGCCATAGAGTCCGTAACAACTGGACAGCGTGGAGGCCAGCAGCAATCGCTTGAGGAACTGATTGACATTGGCGCCCATCATTTCGTAGGCCAGAATATCGGGCGTATTGGGCCAGAAATTTGGTTGCATGATGTCCTTCAGCTCGGTGGTAGTCAGCTCTTCGAGGTATTCCCGCATTTCTCCGGGGGTGGTCCGCCAGGTGAAATAGGTGTAGCTCTGCTGGTAACCACGCTTGGCCAGTTCGGCCATGATCGCCGGCCGGGTGAATGCTTCGGCCAGGAAGATGGTGTCCGGATATTTCTTATGGGTCTCCTCGATGATGTACTCCCAGAACCGGTAGGGTTTGGTGTGTGGATTGTCTACCCGGAAAATCTTGATGCCGGCCTTACACCAGTACAGGACGACGCTGAGCAGCTCCTCCCAGAGGGCTTTCCAGTCTTCCGTCTCAAAATTGATGGGCACGATATCCTGGTACTTCTTTGGCGGATTTTCCGCGTACATAATCGTTCCGTCGGGGCGCCAGATGAACCACTCCGGGTGTTCTTCGATGTAGGGGTGATCGGGGGCACACTGGAAGGCCAGGTCCAGGGCGACCTCGATGTCGTAAGCGGCCGCCTTTTTGATCAGTTGCTGGTAATCGTCAATGTTGCCCAACTCGGGGAGGATGGCCTTATGGCCGCCCTCGGCGGCGCCGATGGCCCAGGGGCTACCGGGCTCCCCCTCCATGGCGTTAACGGCATTATTACGGCCCTTACGGTTACGGCGACCGATGGGGTGCACCGGCGGCATATAGAGCACGTCAAATCCGAATTCTTCAATGCGGGGCAGGAGGGCCTCCACGTCCCGGAAAGTCCCGGGACGCTCGACATCCGGGGAGGCCGAGCGGGGAAACAGTTCGTACCAGGTACTGAAGCGTTCCTTCAACCGGCCTACTTTGATGCGCAGGTCGTGGTCATAGACGGTCTCATGCTGCCGCAGGGGGTAGCGATCAATGATCTCGGCAAAGGCTGGGCTGAGCACGTAGGTAACGGCTTCCTTTTGGTCGTCGCTTCCCAGAAGCTGGATGGCCTCCCGGACGGGTTTTTGCTTATTCTTCGGCAGCTTTTTCATCACCGCCGTGAGCAGGTTGGCACCGATGGTGAGCTCGACGCCCATGTCCTGGCCGTCGGCCTGCTTTTTCTTGAAGCCCCGGTACCAGGTGAGCAGGTGATCCACCCAGGATACCAGTCGGTATTTGTGGACACCGCGCTCGAGCACCTGAAAGGTCGCCGACCAGTGATCATTTCCGTGCTCCTCCATTTCCACGGCCGACCAGGTCCGTGCTTTAGGAGCCTTGAACTCCACGACCGCCCGCAGGTAATCATGGCCATCACCAAAGATGCTGGCCGTAACGTGTACGCGCTCACCGACGACGCGCTGGATGGGAAAACGGCCGTTGTTTATCTGCGGAGAAACGTGATCAATTACGCTGCGATTCTGCATGGGTGCTGGGGGAATTTCCTAGAAAGTGCAATGTTAAGTAAAAAGATATAAAGTGTAAGCCCCCCCGGAAGTTCAGTCCCGTTAAGTTTATATGAACCAGTGCGTTAGCGCCCCTCCTTTTGGATCCTCGGAACACGGCCGCACGGGCACCACGCGGCACCCGCAGCCATGCCCAAATCAATCCATTTCGCTCCATCTCCTGATCCCGTCAAAATGTTAACGTTAAGGCCCCGGAAAGGGGTACGTTAAGAACGTTAAAACCCTTCCGCTCAATTTCCCTCATTCTATTGCCCTGCGGCCGGAAACCGTCGCGAAAAGACCGTTCCCTCATTGTAGGGAAACATTAAGATTTTGGGGGGCAATTTTTAGGGCCACTTCACAGCTATACTACTACCGTTATTATGAACACCGAGCTCTATCTACAGTACCAATTTGAAATCCCAGAAACATGAAACCTGCATTAGTCCTTCTTGCTCTCCTGTTTGCCCTCCCCATTTTTGGCCAGGGAAGATGTATTCAGGGCGACTGCCAAAACGGAAAGGGTACCTTTAGGTTTCCCGACGGCGCTACTTATAAAGGCGACTTTAAACGCGGTAAATTCCACGGCATGGGCATCCTGAATTATCCGGGAGGCGCCATGTACGTCGGCAACTGGCGCAACTCCCTGCAGGAAGGAAAGGGGCGGCTGACGGAAGCTGACGGCACCAGCTACTTCGGAGAATTTCACCAGGGCAAACGACACGGAGAAGGGAGCATTACCTTCTCTAATGGCAGCCAGATGAAGGCTTTCTGGGCCTTTGACAAGGTGAGCGGTACCGCAGAATTCACCTTCGCCAACAAAGATTTTTACCGCGGAGAGATGGAAGGCACCATCATGTCCGGTCAGGGAACGATGAACTACGCCAACGGAGATACCTACACGGGCAGCTGGCTGTCCAACCGCCGCCACGGCGAGGGCAAGATGGAATTTGCCGACGGATCCGAACTGGCCGGTACCTGGGACAACGATGAGTTCCAGGCCGACTGGTCGCTGCTGGGCTACCAGGGAGACATGGCCGCCGCCACGGATTGCTCCGGCGGAAACTGTCCGGACGGTCGGGGAAAATACCGCTACCCGGACGGCACCACCTTCTTCGGGAAGATTGTCAATAAAGTACCCACCGGCAACGGCAGCGTTCAGTACAACAACGGTAATCTGTACCACGGTGGCTTCTCCGGGCACCGACCCGATGGCCTCGGCATCATGTACTACGCCGACGGCGAGATTCAGGGAGGGCTCTGGAAGGGCGGTCAGCTCTACCGCCGACTCTTCACCGCCACCGGTCGCCCCGTGCAGGAGGTCGCCACGGATTATGATCCCGCCGTCAAGATTTGGGCGGTGGTCGTGGGGGCCGCGCGCTACAATCACATGCGGACCCTGAAGTACACCGACGACGACGCCTACCATCTGTATGCTTTCCTGAAGAGCGTGGAAGGGGGTGCCCTGCCCGACGAACAGGTGAAGGTGCTCATCGATGATGACGCCACCCACCGGAACATCATTCTCTCCATGCGGGAGGTGTACCAGCGGGCCGACGAGAACGACGTTATTCTGTTCTACTTCAGCGGCCACGGCCTGCAGGGAGCTTTCCTGCCCGTCGACTACGATGGTTTTGAAAACCGTCTGGAGCATTATCAGCTCCGGGATGCGCTGCTGGCCAGTCGGGCCCGCCATAAACTGGTCATCGCCGACGCCTGCCATAGCGGGAGTCTGGGAGGCCGGACGGGCGGAGGGCCCCAGGACCTCGCAGCGCGCTCGGGAGGCGTAGATGGTGCCCTGGACGCCTACTATCAGGCCCTGAACAACGCTCAGGCCTCTACGGCCCTGCTGCTGTCGAGCAAGGGGGAAGAAATCAGCCTGGAAGACGGGGGGCTACGGTCCGGCATTTTCAGTCACTACCTCATCCGGGGAATGAAGGGAGAAGCCGACGAAAACGGAGATCAACTCGTGGGCATCCATGAACTGTTCAGCTTCGTGCACCGGGAAGTTCGCCGCTACACGGGGAACATTCAAACCCCCACCCTCACGGGTACCTACGATGACAATATGCCGGTGGCGGTCATTCGTCGCCGCTAGTCGGGCCGCAGCTTTTCCAGGACGGAATACTCAATCGCCTTCGGGCTAAAGCGCACGCCAATGGCGCTCGTGGGCTTACGATTAAGCGTCAGGGGGATTTGTGCCTGGCGGCCACTCAGTGCGTAGGTGCTCAGGTCGGCTACGAGGTAAAAGTCGGTCGGCCGGATGGAGCCATAAGCACTTTTGGGGATCGTCACAACCACCTCCACCTCCTCCGGGAAGATGCGAAAACTATCGACCTGAGGGGTATTGATCGTCCGGACGGGGACCATCAGTTTTTCCTGAATGAAGGGTTCAACGTCCAGCTGGTAGTCGATCTGTGAGCGACTCAGGGAGATGCCGGGTGGAGGGTCCGCCAGCGACAGGGAAAGTTGGAGGTTATCGGTAACCCGTTCGAGGACCACTTCTGTGGTGGCCCATTCATTGACCTCCTCCAGCACGTCGAGGGATCCGCTGATGGTGATGGAATCCGGCGTAATGCGGGCCGACCGGGGCGCCAGATAACCGGAGGCGAAGTCCACCGTCACGCGGGGCAGGACGGGCACGCGCTTGCCTTCCTTGGGGGTGGTGAGGATGTTGACGGGTTCAAAATTCATGAACCCCACCTTCAGGTCTCCGCTGGAGAGTTTACGGTCGATCTTGAGGGAAAAGTCGTTTTCGGTCAACCGCAGATTTTCCTGATTGCGCAAATCAATCGTGACGGGAAGATTACCCGGCCGCAGGCTTTCCCAGAGCAGGTTCCAGCCCCGGCCCTCAACCTGAACGTCCACGACTTCCGGAGCTCGGCCGGCGATGACCCGCTCGGGGTCCACCTGATAGGTAATTTCTACCGTCCGACTGATGCTGTAGTCCCGGGAGAGGTTCAGGATGAGCCAAAAGATAAAGGCGGCACCGATGCAGATGGCCAGCACCTTACGGTCCGTTTCCGCCATCTGCCGCAGCGGGTTGTTATTCGTCAGCCTTTTGAGTAAAGATAGCATCGGTTAACTCCTTGGAAATCGCATTCTTGGTTACCCGAATGTACGTCTTGTTGCCCACGTTGATGGTAACAATCTTGTCTTCAATCTTATCAATCCGGCCGAGGATGCCACTGGCGGTGACCACTTCCTGCCCCTTGGCGAGTCCTTCCATGAAGGTCTTTTGTTCCCGGGCCCGCTTCCGCTGAGGGATGATCATGAAGAATACCAGTACGACGAGCATGGCAATCATGAAGAAGCCGTTGGTCAGCATGGAGCCGCCACCGGCTTGAAGTAGAATAGTGGTCATGGTTAATCGTTGATGATCGTACCGTCCATGTACACCGTGGTCATGGATGGGTAAGTATTGGCAATGATGGTAATGGGCTTGCGTTGCCGCCCGTACTTGTTCTTGGTATCGAAGGACACCCGGATGACGCCCGTTTCTCCGGGCTCGATGGGTTCGGTTGGATGCTCGGAAACGGTGCACCCGCAGGTGGTCCGGGCGTCACTGATCAGCAGGGGCTGCGTCCCGGAATTCGTGAAGGGGAATTCGTGCTCGATAACCTTTCCCTCCTTTACCTCACCGAACAGAAATTCGGGTTCCGCAAAGGTAATTCGGGCCTGGTCCGTCGTGTCCGCACCATTTTCCTCCGCCGAAACGGGCATCCGGATGATGGATGCGGTATGGCTTTGATCTTCCACGGCCGCCGGATCAAGATTAGCCGAGGACGCAGGTGCCGGGTCACACCCGAAGAGCAATGTTCCCAGGATAAGTAAGAGGAGTGAACAACGAAGTGAACCTGACAGCATGTAGCACGTAGTATTTCTGAGGGCAAATGTAATGACCAAATTCATAAAAGCATTCCAGTCATTACATTTGTCAGCGCCAAAATCAGGAGTTCCCCCATTGGGACCACTCCCTACTCTTTTTTCTCCTTTGAACTTTCGCGAGGGCACGCTCCTCTTTCCAATTTTTTCAGTAGTCTTTCATCCTCCCCCCCATGCGTATTTTCCTCACTGGCTTCATGGGCTCTGGCAAGAGTCATACCGGCCTTGAATTGGCCCGAAAACTTGGCCGCCCCTTCGTCGATTTAGATCACTGGATTGAAGAGCTTCAGGGCCGAAGCATCCGGGAAATCTTTTCCCAGCAAGGGGAAGATGCTTTTCGGGCACTAGAGGCCGAAACGCTGCGCAGCTTCGAAAAGCTCCCCTACTTCATCATGGCTACCGGAGGGGGCGCGCCCTGTTATCACGATAACATCGAGTGGATGAACGACCACGGGATGACCGTCTTCCTCGATCCGCCGGTCAATCTCCTGGTTGAACGGCTGCGCGGAGAAATCGAGCAACGGCCGCTTCTGCACGGACAGGACGATCTTTCGGCCTTCATTGAGGAGAAAATGCTGGACCGCCGCCCCTTCTACGAACGGGCCCACGTGCACCTGCGTCCCGCAAAAAATACGGATGTTTCCACCCTGCTGGCCAATCAGTTCACCAACATTACCGGCCACTAATCATTCCTAATAAATTGATCTTCGGGGCAACAACTCCCCTACTCCGATCATTTATTCATAGTTGAAAAGTTCATCTATCCAACTCCCCCGACATGCGTTTTCAATTCCTCATTATTGCCCTGCTACTGTCTTCCACCGCCCTGGTTTCCCAGGATAAGGAAGGGATGTTTTTTGTGGGTTTTGCCGACAAGGCCGACTCCCCCTTTTCACTCGACAATCCCCAGGAGTTTTTGAGTCAACGGGCCCTGAATCGTCGTGCCCTCCACCAGGCGGCCATCACGGAATTGGACCTTCCACTCAGTCAGCCCTATCAGCAAGCCGTTTTGGCCACCGGAGCAAAAATCTGGTTGCGGAGTAAGTGGATGAACGGCGTCGTCGTCCAGGCCAGCGAGGAACAACTGGCCGCGATCAAAAAACTAGACTTCGTTACGGAAACCGAATTCGTGGCCCCGAAGCAGTATGATCGCCCGAGCAGAGTGCCCGTTATGGCTTCCCTGGACCGCCCGGCTCCCACGCCGGCGAAGGTTCCCGTGTCCCAACGCTTCTACGGATTTGGCTGGGATAACCTCACGGGAATGAAGGGGGATAGCCTTCACCGCTGGGGCTTCCGCGGAGAGGGCGTGCTGGTCGCCGTACTCGACGGAGGGTTCCCCAACGTGGGCTACAAAGATTTCCTCGGCTACGACGAGGAGGCGGCCGTACCCGGCAACTACGACCTCGTACAACAGGACAGTACGGCCCTCGACGGTGGCACCCACGGGGCCACGGTACTGAGTACCATGGCCGCCCATCACCCCTTCTTTTACATCGGCACGGCGCCCGGTGCCCGTTACGTCCTCTTCAAAACGGAGAACGGACGCGGAGAGCACCGGCTGGAAGAAATCAACTACGCCGTTGCGCTCGAAATTGCCGACAGCATTGGCGTTGACGTGGTCAACAGTTCGCTCGGGTACACGGAGTTTTCGGACGCTACCATGAACTACACCAAAGACGATTTGGACGGCAAGACCAGCCCGGCCAGCGTGGCCATTGGCCACGCCTTCTCGCGGGGAATGATCATCGTCACGAGTGCCGGCAATTCCGGAGCCGATAAATGGAAGTACATCGGCACCCCCGCTGATGCTCCCCAGGCCCTGAGCATCGGTGCCCTCGATCCCGAAGGCGAGCGAGCCTACTTCAGCAGCGTCGGCCCCACGGCCGACGGTAGAATCAAGCCCGACGTAAGCGCCCTCGGCGTTAGCGTAGCCGCCGTTTCGGCCAACGGCCGCGGACTCGACGGTGCCAACGGCACCAGCCTTTCCTCCCCCCTCGTGGCTGGCCTGGTCGCCTGCCTGCGGCAGGCCGTCCCCGACGCTACCAACCAGGAACTGCTGGACGCCATCCGGGCCACGGCCAGCCAGGCCAGCTCCCCCGACAACCTGACCGGATACGGGCAGCCCGATTTTGCGGCGGCCTACCGCCGGCTGATGATGGCCAGAAAATAGCCGAGTCCACCGGGCTAATCATAAATTGCTTACATCGCCCGTACACGAAAATTCCCGGAAATTTTCGCGCCATTAGAAAGGCCAGGCTGAATTATGGCAATTCTACTAATACACAAGTTATTGTTGATCAGTAGTTTCAGCAAAAAAATTACATTTCCCTTTTGCGCGAAATCCCCATAAAATTTCTCAAACCCATTTGTCAACAAGCGACGGGTTTGCTACTTTTACCTTAGAAAGGGTAAGGAATCCAGGTTTCAGCCTCCTGAAGCACTCCTTCCCTCCGGGAGTCTTTCCCGAAAAGAATTATTTGGTATCAGTAAGTTGGAACGAGCCCCGTCAGGATTACTGTCGGGGTTCTTTTTTGTTAGAGTTCTGTCGGTTTGCAAAAGCTGCAACCCCGCACTGGTCGAGGCGTTTCACGCCGAGCCATGCCCTGGGCCGAACATCTTTTCGGACGAGGCTTACTCCCCGCGCCATCGATGATTGGTCGAAAACTGAAGAGCAGTCCGGGAAAAGGCTTGCTCTGCAAGCCGGTCGTTTGGTAAGGGGAAAACTGAAGCTGGTTGAGGGGCTCAAAGGAGCTACGCACTACGCTTGCTGCACGGCTTCGAGGTCCCGGGGAAGCGCTCCCTAAACTGGTCGAGGCGTTCCACGCCGAGCCATTCCCAGCACCAAACAGCTTTCTGGGCCACACTTACGCTAGGTAGCAACATGGACTTTTCCTTATGCAGCCGATGAGGGAGTTCCAGCTCCCGCCTGACGTTGCGGAATCTAGGACTAGGCTGTTCCGCGAAGTTTCATCAGCGATTCGTGCGGAATAGCGGCAGTTCAGTGGTGCAACGGGTAGCGGCAGGAGATTTCCTGCCGCTACTAGAAAATTCAAGGGCTTGATTGCCAATTGATTACTTCACGGAGCAGCCTAGCGCAGGCGAACCGTTCCTTTGCGGGGCCATCGGGCTCCTAGCGATTAAAGAGCAGCCGCTCACCGCGGAATTCCTCAAAGAACAGCCCCCGATCGTAGGCCAGGTGACCGGAAACGATGGTTTGGCGGACCTTCCCGTGAAGTTCCATTCCCTCCAGCGGAGACCAGCCTACCTTATAGAAAATGTTGTCGGCGGCCACCGTCCAGTTTTCGGCCGGATCGTAAATCACCACGTCCCCCCAGTAGCCCTCGTCAAGGTATCCGCGCCGGTCTACCTGGTAACAGATGGCCGGAGCGTGGCACATCTTCTCGATGATCTTCTCCAGGGATATTTTTCCCTGCTGCTCCAGCCGCATCATCATGTCGAGGGAGTGCTGCACGAGCGGTAGTCCACCGGGTGCCTTGAAGTAGTCCGTTTGGGCTTTCTCCTCCGCCGTGTGGGGGGCGTGGTCCGTAGCGATAACGTCAAACTTATCCGCCAGCAGGGCGGGCAGCAGGGCCGCCCGGTGGTGCTCCGCCTTGATGGCTGGATTGCACTTGATTTTGTTGCCCAGGGTATGGTAATCCTCCGCGTTAAAGGTCAGGTGGTGCACGCATACCTCGGCGGTGATGCGCTTCTCTTCCAGGGGGATGTCGTTCCGGAAGAGGGCAATTTCATCCTCCGTGCTGATGTGCAGGATGTGCAACCGGGTATTGTGCTTCTTCGCCAACTCCATGGCCAGCGTACTGCTCTTCAGGCATCCTTCGGCGGAGCGAATTACCGGATGCATCGTCACGGGAATTTCCCTCCCGTACTGTTCCATCGCCTTTGCCGCATTGGCCCGGATCGTGGCCTCATCCTCGCAGTGAGTAGCGATGAGGAGCGGGCTTTTGGCAAACAGGGCATCCAGGGTACTGTAATCGTCTACCAGCATGTTACCGGTGCTACTGCCCATGAAAATTTTGAGTCCACACACCGTTTTGGGGTCGGTTTTCAGGGCTTCGTCCAGGTTGTCGTTGGACGCCCCCATGTAGAAGCTGTAATTGGCCGGGGAGCAGGCAGCTCCGATGTCGTACTTGGCCTGCAGCAGCTCCTGCGTCAGCGTGGGTGGCTTTACGTTGGGCATCTCCATGAAGGAAGTCGTGCCGCCGGCCACGGCCGCCCGGCTCTCGGTCTTGATGTTAGCCTTGTGCGTGAGCCCCGGCTCGCGGAAATGCACCTGATCGTCAATGATCCCCGGCAAAACAAAACACCCCTCAGCGTTGATCTCCCGGTCGGCGGATCGATCCAGAGAAGTGCCCACCGCTTCGATCATCCCGTCCTTGATGAAGATGTCTCCCACAAATCGCTTCCCTCGGTTCACCAGGGTTCCTCCCTTAATCAAAATGCTTTGTTTACCCATGATCCTTTGTGCTTTGGGCCAAAGGTAAATGATTTGATTACTCTTTCTAATTTCAGGGGGATAAATGCGGGAAAGTACCCACGCCAGAGGAACTAGCCCTTTAGCTTAAGTATTCAGACGTACTCCAAGACCCAGGAGCAGCAGTCCGGGCCTCTGGCCCAGAACCGACAGTTCGAAGGACCGGCTTTAATTTCTTAGACCAGAGCGCTCCTCGGAACCGTCAAATGTTTACGCGACTAGCGGATTGCGATGGCGTGCAAAGAGCTGCTCCGAGCTTTCGCGAAAGTTAACTGAACAGCCAGGCCAGACGATCACTAAAAGTCATGGAAGTAAGCACCGTTGATTAGTGTACGCAAACAAGTATTATTTTAAATTGAGAAAATTTTGGATGAGTAAATTACATCCATTAACGCTATTCCCATACCGCCCTGGCTTACGTCCCTGGGGGCCTCCCTTTTTTCCCCAGACTCGTCGGTCGGTGAGCCCGCGAACGTCGGAAGAATGGTTACCTCCATCGGAATTTTCCGCGGTAATCCCTTAAGTCTTCATTAATTGTCCGGGTCTAAAATTTTAAGAGTTTTCGATGCAACCTTTGTTATTGCGGATCCGCCATTAGGGTGTAAGAGCTTGTTTGGACTTTAGAAGTCGGCCTCCATTTGGCCTTTTTTGGCGCTAGCTTCGTTGGTAAAATCCTCATTTAGCGCTGCTAAACTCCGGTTTTCCCGCCTTGCTACCACCAAAAAAATCTCAAATTCGGCCAGACGACCAAAATCCGAACAAGCTCTAAATGAATTCGCGTATCGCCTTGAACTCAACAATTCAGCAATCATGAGACTTTTTGCACTACTGCTTTTTTCGGCCCTCACTTTCAGTCTGAGTGCCCAGGACATCAACGCCAACGTTGACGAAGTTGGCATCCTTGCCTACCGCACCACCACCACTTCCGTTGAGGAAGAAGCCGTGTCCAAACGGTACCGCAAATACCGGGAGCGCACCCTACTGGGTGACCTCGACCTCAGCGGTGCCTGGGGTGGCCCCACCTACAACTACTCCATGACCGGCGACGACTGGGCGCTGGTGCGCGGTGGTTTTGGTGGCCTGGAATTCGGTGAAGAATTCTTCCTCGGCTACGGCGGCTGGAAAGCCCGTGACCCCTTCACTACGGACGAAGACGTGGTCGATCGTCCGGACTACAATTTCCGCCACGGGGGCTTCATCCTGGCCTACTCTCCCCTGCGGGAGAGCGCCATTCACCCCCGGATTACGACCATCATTGGTCCGGGCCGCATTGACTTCGCCAACGCCAACGGGGAGAACATCCGCGACCGGATGCTCATCGGCCAGGCCATGGCCGGGCTGGAACTCAACCTGTTCCAGTGGTTCCGCCTCGGTGTGGAAGGCGGCTACCGCTTCGCCAGCGGCGTGGATGTCGAGGGTGACCTGATCTCCGACAAAGACGTTGGGGGTGCGGTCGTCCAGATTGAAGCGCGCTTCGGCTTCAGCTGGTAATGCCCCGGGCGCTGCGCGCAGGTGCATTGCCTTTACCAAAGGGCCCCGCACCTGCGGTCATCGCCCAAACGAAAAGCCCCGGATGAAATGATTCATCCGGGGCTTATTGTTTTTGAAACAATGAGCACTTAGCCCATTTCCTGCACGACTTCCTTCACTTGAGGCATCATCCGCTTGAGCATTTGCTCGATACCGGATTTCAGGGTGACCGTCGAGCTGGGGCAACCGCTGCAAGACCCCTGCATGATTACCGTAACGACGCCCTCGTGGTAGCTCTTGAATTCGATGTTACCACCGTCCATTTCCACGGCGGGCTTCACGTAGGTGTCGATCAGTTCCTTGATCTGCTTTACCGCTTCGGCGTCATCTTCGCTGTATTCGTAGGTGTCTCCACGTTCCGCTTCCAGCCGCGCTACCTCATCGGCAAAACCCTCCTTCATGATGGTCTTGTCCTCCTGCAGGTATTCCTTGATGTACTCCTTGAGTTTGAGCATGATGTCATCCCAGGAGTAGTTGAATTCCTTCGTCAGGGTGACGTAGTTGTTGGCGATGTACACCTTCTTCACGTAGGGGAAATCGTAAAGTGCGGCGGCGAGCGGAGACCATTCGCGGGCGAAATCCTCTTCCTTGAACTCGGCCGTACCGTTGTACAACATCCGGTTGGTGACGAACTTCAGGCTTTCGGGATTCGGGGTCTGCTCGGTGTAGAGCAATACGGGGCGTTTTTTGGTGGCCACTTCACTCATCGGTTACAATTTTGGGGCCGCGAGGCCGGTTTGTGAATAAACACGTAACGAATAATTGGGTTGAATGAGGGGATTACTACTTTTGCCAACCATTCAGGGTGTAGCCCGCCTCTTTTAGCCAAACTCTTAAGACATGATGTCGTTTTATCGCCTTTGCATTATCTGTTGCTGCCTGATCTGTGGCCTGAGCCTCAGTGCTCAGGAGTTCAGCGGTGGTTTCCGTGCCGGTCTCAATTTCGCCAGCTTCGACGGTGACCGGGAAATGAGTGCCGACGGCATGACGGAATACGAGACCTTCAGAACCTACACCGGCTTCCACGTCGGCGCCACCTTCGCCCTCGAATTTACCGACCTGGTGGGGATCAAGGCCGACCTCATGTACAGCCAGCGCGGTGGTCAGATCGACTACGACGGTCCGTCCTACTTCTACCTGTACCAGAATACTGCGGATACCGAGGGAGAAATCAATTTCGGCCGCCGGGTAAGCGAAAAGGACGTCGTCAACAGCTACATCGACGTTCCCCTCGTGGCCTACTACCGCCTCGGCCCCTTCGAAATCGAGGGCGGCGTGAGTGCCGGTGTGATGGTCAGCAGTCGTCTCTCGGGGGGCACCACCTATTCCGGCACCCGCTTCGGGGCCGACGAGGAAATCATCTTTAACTTTGACGGCAATTATTACCGCGACGGTGCCGGCGGACAAAGCATCCTGGCCTTCGCCACCGAGCCGCTTCCCCGCACGGAGGTTCGCCCGCCCAGCATCGTGGGTGCCTACTACAACTCCAACTCTGACGAAAGCCTTTACCGCCGACTGGACTTTGGCCTCATCGCCGGCGTGAGCGTCTTCCTCAATAACGGCCTCTACGTGGGGGTCCGCTACCAGCACGGACTGACGGACATCACCCAGGGAGAAAACGACCTCCGCGTCACCAACGAAGACAATACCGGTGGCCGCTCCTTCAACACCGACGACGTGGACAACAACCGCAATGTGGCGGCTAGCGTGGGTTTCCGGTTCTGATTTAACGGTCAATTCAATACACGAAGGCCCGGCAGTGAATCACTGCCGGGCCTTCGTATTCTCCTAAAGGAAATTAGTTATTCGGCGTAAGTTTCCCGCGTAAACCCAAAGCGAATCAGGTCCGCCAACATCCCGCCGGGCTTGCGGAATTCATTCCGCAGATCCCCCTCCCGGGTGAAGCCGATCCGCCGGGCCAGCCGGTGGCTGGCGTAATTGTCCGCCAGCATCTGGAGGTAAATTTTCTCGAGCTCCAGCTGCCGGAAGCCGAACCGGATAATCCGCGCCATAACTTCCGTCATCAGTCCCTGCTGCACGTGGTCCTTATCGATGAAGTAACTCAGCTGGGCCATCGGAATGGACCAGTCGATCTCGAACAGGTGGACGTAGCCGATGAGCTCCGTCGATTCGTTTAGCCAGACCCCGAAGGCGTAGTCCTGCTGCAACAGCCAGGCGGCAATGCGCTGGCGAATAAAGATTTCCGCCTTCTCTTCCGTCGTGCCGATTTCCCCCACCAGGATGGGGAAGTGATCCTTGAGGTAGTCCTGATTGGCCGAGATAAGCTGGTGGAACGCGGCGCCGTCGTTCTCCCGGAATCGCCGCACGACGCAGCGACTCGTTAACAGGGCAGTATCAATGGCAAAAAGCGAAGGACGCATAGGTAGGAAGGTGAAGGAGGTGCTAAGTAACGGAAAACGCGGTTATTCTACCCAGGTAACCTTTTCTTCCCAGGGACCACGCGGGCGGGGAAGCTCGGGAGCGGCGTGGTGGCCGAGGTAGAAAATACCCAGGCAGCGTTCATTGTCGGCGGCTCCCGGCCACTGCCCGTAATCACCACAAAGGAATCCCGGGCTGGACCAGTAGCCCCCCAGATTCACCTCATCCAGGCCCAACCACAGGTTCTGAACGGCACACCCAACGGCCGCAATTTCTTCCCACTCCGGCACCCGTTCTTCGGGGTCGCGGTGCAAAAAGACCGCCAGCGCGGTATCGGAGGCCATGACCTTAGAGGAAAACTTTTTCTCCAGCTTATCGTCCCAAACGCGGTCCGAAGGCCCGGCATTATAGACTTCTCGCATGAGGCGCATCAGTTCCTCCCGTCCGGCACCCCGAAAAACCCGGAAGCGCCAGGGTTCGGTTTTCCGGTGACTGGGAGCAGCGTTCGCGGCGGAAAGCAGCGCTTCGATGACTTCCCGGTCTACGGACTGATCGGTGAAAAACTGGGGAAAAATGGAACGGCGACGTTCAAAAATGGAATTCATATCCGGCATCAGCTTGTAAAAATGGTCACGTCCTCTGCGGCCTTCGGAGGGCCGTGGGACAACAAAGAAATTAAAGATCGAGGAGAAAACGAACCAGGCTACACTAAGTTGACGTAAGTTTGCCCCGTCTTGGGGTAGATCATGCTTTGGTGTGGTCTTTAAAAGGGAATCCGGTGCAAAACCGGAACTGTCCCCGCAGCTGTAAGCTTCAAAAATTCCAGCCCACGGTGCCACTGAGCGATCGGGAAGGCGGGTTGGAAGGAGTAAGTCAGAAGACCTGCCCGGAGACGCCATACGTAACCATCCTTCGGTGAGAAAGGCGGGAACGAGTCGTTACGCGGGTCCGTGGGAACCGCCGTCAAGTGGTAGTACACCAGAAGCTGATCTTTTGGGCGTCACCGCGGGTGCCATGCTGGTGGGAAGTGCCATCATTATGGGTAGTAAGGCTTGCTTTCGGTCCGACTTGCGGGAGGTAAATTTTCCCGCCCTTGCGTTTCCTCCTTACTACCACCTTTTTATTCCTTTGCTGCGGTCTCTCGGCCCAGGAGGTCCCTACCCTATCCACTACCACGGACGAGGTACTGGTCAGCACAACGAAATTCCCGCAGGCCGCCGAAGATAGCCCACAGTACGTCACCGTCATCGACTCTACGGCCATCCTGGCGGGGGGCGACCTGGCCATGCTCCTCCAGGAACAGGCCGGGGTGGTCATCAACGGCGCCTACAGTAATTTCGGGAAGGACAAGTCGGTTTTTCTCCGCAATGCCGGTAACCAGTACGCCCTGATCCTGATCGACGGCATTCCGGTGACGGACCCCTCCGCCCTGGGCGGAGCCATCGATCTGCGACTGTTGTCCCTGGACAACGTTCGGCGGATTGAAATTTTGCGCGGCCCCCGCTCCCTACTCTACGGCTCAGACGCCATGGCCGGGGTCATCAACATCATTACGAAAAACAGCGATACCGAAGACCCCATCGGCTTGCACCTGCGCGCCGCCGCCCAGACCCACAATACCTTCGACGGAGCCGTTTCGGTCAGCGGAAGTACCGCAAAAGTGGACTACCGCCTGGCCTACGACCGCTTTCAGAGCGACGGCATCAGCGAAGCGGCCGAACCGGCCGGGACCACGGACGCCTTCGACGATGACCCCGTCACCCGGCAAAACATCAATGCCAGCCTCCGGTGGCAGGCCACGCAGCGTTTGTCCCTCCGCCCCAGTCTGCGAATCGCCGATTTTGACGGGGATTACGACGACGGCGCCTTCACCGACGGCGCCAACACCTACACCAACGACCTCATTCTTCCCGGCCTGCGACTGGATTATGCCGCCGACAAATTCCGCATCACCGGCAACTATAACTACGCCAAAACGGACCGGGTATTCAACTCCGCCTTTGGCGCTTTCGAAGGGCGGGGGCGCAGTCACCAGGCCGACCTGGCCGCCAGTTTTTTCCCGCAGGAGAAGCTCTTTTACACCCTCGGCACCCAGCTCCGGGAGGAGCGCCTGCAGGTAAACGATCCCGGAACGGATGCCCCGCAGGCCACCACCATCAGCCCCTTCCTGCAGCTGGGCTACCGGCCCTCCGAACGACTCAGCCTGGAGGGAGGATTCCGGTTTAACCAGCATTCCAATTTCGGTGGACAAAGCAACTGGTCACTGGCCGGTATTCTGAGTAACCGGGGCGGACTATCCTGGCGGGTATCCGTCGCTAGCGCCTTCCAGAGCCCCACCCTAGATCAACTGGCTGGTCCCTTCGGAGCCAATCCGGACCTCCAACCCCAGGTAGCTACCTCCCTCGAAACGGGTGTCAGCTTCCAGACGGAAGACCAGCACCTCAAGCTGCACCTTACCGGTTTTCGCCGCCTGATCTCCGACATCATCGTTTTCGGTACCAACGGCTACGAGAACCAGGATGAGCAACGGGACCTCGGCCTTGAATTCTCGGGAGACTATCGGTTGAACAAAGTGCTGACCGTATCCGGAAACTTCACCCACGTCTCCGGCACCCTGCGCCAACCAAACGTTCCCAGAAATGTGGAAGTCCGTGATTTCCCTCGCCGTCCCGGCACTACGGCAACCCTGAGTCTTAACTACCAAGCTCCCAAAGCATTTTCTGCCCGGATCACCACCCAGTACGTCGGTGATCGTCCCGACTTGCTCTTCAATCCCGATTTCAGCACGACGCTGGTTACCCTGGACAATTACGTTTTGGTGAACGCTTACCTCCAGTACCAACTCCTCAAACGGCAACAGCTCACCCTATTCGCTGACCTGAGGAACCTGACCGATACCGAATTTACGGAGGTGATCGGGTTCAATACGCTGGGAAGGATGATCAGGCTTGGGTTTTCGGTGGATTTGTAGGATAGAAGTACCGAGATTCGTCAGACAAACTTTGTATTGACTACGTCAGAAACAAAGAATTTGTCGGACGACCGCTACGGGAACCTGGGAGGTAATTTCTTTTAACTTTCATCCTAGTGCGGTGAGATCTTTTGGCACGAACCGTTCTATCTCACGCTCTACTACCGACTCGCCTTGGTTATAACTCATTTCAATAAAACAGTCCGGCAACCGCTCCGGTCATGAGGCAGGCGATGGTGCCGCCGATGAGGGCGGTGATGCCCAGTTCGGTGAGGGTTTGCCGCTGGCCGGGGGCGATGGCTCCGATGCCGCCAATCTGGATGCCGATGCTGGCGAAGTTGGCGAAGCCACACAGGGCGTAGGCGGCGATGAGGACACTCTTGGGGGATAGCTCCAAGCCGCTGGCCTGAACGTTGCGGAAGGTATCGTAAGCCACGAATTCGTTGATTACGGTTTTGAGTCCGAGGAGCTGACCGATGACGGTGATGTCTTCGAAGGGAACACCGATGATCCAGGCAACGGGAGCGAAAAGCAGCGCCAGGAGGTAGGAGAAGCTGAATCCTTTGAAACGGTTGTCGGTGGCCGCGGCGATCATCTCGTTCCAGTCGCCGACGTCCGGATTGATCCAACGAACCAGGTCATTGACGATGTCGGTGCCACCCAGGAAAAGGACGTTGAGCATGTAGATGAGGGCCGTAAAGACCAGCAGCATGGCGCCTACGTTCACCGCCAGACGCAGGCCGTCGGAGGTGCCGGTGCTGATGGCGTCCAGAAGGTTGCTGCTTTCGTCGGCGGCCATTTCCAGCCGTTTGTCTTGCTGGGGGGTGTGGGCGGCGTGGGGATCGTCGGTGGCCGCGCCGGTTACGGCGGCCAATTCCGCGGAGGTTTCCGGCAGCAGCATTTTGGCGCAGACGATGGCGGCCGGAGCGGAGATGATGCTGGCCGTCAGGAGGTGCTTGGCGAAGAACTGCTGGCTCTCGGGGTCACTGCCCCCGAGGAAGCCGATGTAGGACACAAATACACTGCCGGCGATGGTGGCCATACCACCCACCATAACGCAGAGCAGTTCGGAGCGGGTCATATTCTCCAGGTAGGGCTTCACGACCAGGGGGGCTTCGGTCTGTCCGATGAAGACGTTGGCCGCGGCGGCCAGGCTTTCCGGACCGCTCAGTCCCATGGCCTTACTCAGCAACCAGGCCAGTCCGTACACCACCTTCTGCAGGATGCCGAAGTAGTAAAGGATGGCCGAGAGGGCCGAAAAGAAAACGATCGTCGGTAATACCTGGAAGGCAAAAATATAGCCGAAGCTGTCCATGTCGTTGACGATGCTGCCGAAGAGGAACTCCGAGCCGGCAGCGGTAAACTCCAGCGTCTTGCGAAAACCCGTAGCGACGTAATCAAAGATGGTGGACACCCCCTTGACCTTAAGGATAAGGACGGCCAGCACAAACTGCATGGTTACGCCGATTCCGACCAGTTTCCAGTCAATCGCTTTGCGGTTTTTACTGAACAGGTAACAGATACCGATCATTACGGCCAAACCTAGCAGGGTACGGAATAGATCGTAGGCAAAATCCATGGTTACAATTGGGTTGGCGGCAAGTTAACATATTTGTCCGCAGCAAGGGCATTGTTACTCCGGAATAGTCAGGGCGGGGGAAAATCCTTCTGTCCTGAACCGTCCCCTGCGGGATACTTCCCGATTGACCGGGAAGAATCGGGACGGAGGCCCTACCTTCGCGTTCCGTATGAAAAGACCTTTTCTCATCGGCATTACGGGAGGTTCCGGTTCCGGCAAAACCACCTTCATTAAGCAATTACGTGACGGTTTTACCGATCAGCAGGTTTGCCTGCTGAGTATGGATGATTATTACGTCCCCCGTGAATTTCAGAAGAAGGACAAGAACGGCATTTACAATTTTGATCGTCCGAAGTCTATCTACAAAGACGAATTCGTCCGGGATTTGCGCCTGCTGTGTGAGGGGCAGTCGGTCCAGCGACAGGAGTACGTCTTCAATAATGAGCTGGCCGAACCCAAGCTGCTCACCTTCTTTCCCGCGCCGGTCATCATCGTGGAGGGCCTTTTTGTGTTTCACTATAAGGAAGTGCGCAAAATGCTCGACCTGCGGGTCTTTCTGCACGCCAAGGACAACCTCAAGGTGGTCCGGAGAATCAAGCGGGACCGGGTAGAACGTAATTACCCGCTGGAAGACGTCCTATACCGTTACGAACACCACGTGCTTCCGGCCTACGAGAAGTACGTGCACCCCTACCGGGAAAAGGCCGACATCATCGTCAACAACAACAGCGACTTTAACATGGGGCTGGCCGTGGTGCGGGCCTTCGTGGAAAAGAAGGTTGGGAGTTAGGATTGAGGTTTAAGGATCGGGGCTTGAGGATTCAGCCTAAAACCTGAATCCTGAATCCTGAATCCTAAAACCTGAATCCTAACTTGGGTGAACACTAAAATAAAACGGGTCGGTCCTTTCCCTTATCAGAATAATGCTTATCTTTGCGCTCCATTTGTAAAACCACGTGTTATGCCTAAGATGAAAACGCACAGCAGTGCGAAGAAGCGCTTCAAAATCACCGGTAAGGGGAAAGTGAAGCGTTTTCAGGCTTACACCTCGCACATGATGCGCAACAAAAGCAAGAAAGCCAAGCTTCGTCTTCGTGACGGCGCCCTGGTTTCCGAAGCTGATGAGAAGCGTATTAAGCGCCTGCTGTGTAAGTAAACTGCTGCCCCAGATGTGGGGTCTTCTTTAACCTCTTTTTTCACGAGAGTACGGGTTCCAAAGCACAATCGTCTCCGTACTGCACAAAATCAGAGCATTATGCCTCGTTCCGTTAATCACGTCGCCTCCCGCGCACGTCGTAAGCGCATCCTGAAAGCCGCCAAAGGTTACTGGGGTGCACGTTCCAAAGTCTACACCGTAGCAAAAAACGCGGTCGAAAAGGGTCTTCAGTACGCCTACCGTGACCGCCGCAACAAGAAACGCGCCTTCCGCCGCCTGTGGATTGCCCGTATCAACGCCGCTGCCCGCCAGAATGGCACTACGTACAGCCGCCTGATGCACGCCCTGGGTCAGAAGGAAGTTGGCCTGAACCGCAAGGTCCTCGCGGACCTGGCCATGAATCACCCCGAAGCCTTCAAGGCCGTGGTGGACAGCGTAAAATAAACGCTGGGATAATCCCATCGACAAACTTTGGAACCCCTATCATCTTCGGATGGTAGGGGTTTTCTTTTATTTGTAGCAGCACCGGCACTTAGCGCTTCCGGAACGGTGGGCTAAGCATCCTTTTTCCAACCAAATTTCCCGCGGATGTTGTTGCTCTTTATCTTCTGCTACCTTCTGGTGACCATCTTCATTGGCTACCTCGCTTCCCGGAGGGTCAAGAACGCCCAGGACTTCGTTATTGCCGGCCGCAACCTTCCCCTGCCGCTGGCGGCTACGGCCCTGTTCGCCACCTGGTTTGGATCGGAAACCATCATGGGGGCCAGTGCGGAATTTACCTCCCATGGCCTACTCGGCGTCATTGAAGATCCCTTCGGAGCCGCGCTGTGCCTCATTCTCGTGGGAGCCTTTTTTACCCGCCCGCTCTATCGCCTCAACATCCTGACCTTCAACGATTTCTTCCGCCTGCGTTTCAGTCGCAAAGCCGAAGTAATTTCGGCCATCTTCATGGTCCCCAGCTACTTTGGCTGGATTGCCGCCCAACTGGTGGCCCTGGCCATCATCCTGCAAACCCTCGCCGGAATTCCGCTGGTGTACGGTATTCTACTCTGCGCCGGTGTGGTGCTCTTCTACACCTACATTGGTGGGATGTGGGCCGTCTCCGTCACGGATTTCGTGCAAACCATCATGATCGTAGCCGGCCTGCTCATCCTGGCCTGGCAACTCGTCGGACTGGCCGGCGGTCTGGAGGTTGTCCTGGACAGTCAGCCCGACGAATTTTACCGCTTCCTGCCGGATGCCGGATGGCAGCCGGGATTAGAATACCTGGCCGCCTGGATTACCATCGGGCTGGGCTCCATTCCCCAACAAGACGTCTTCCAGCGGGTCATGGCCGCCAAGTCCGCCGATACCGCCGTCCGGTCTGCTTACCTCGGTGGCTTTCTCTACCTCTTTATCGGATTACTCCCCCTGCTGATCGCCATCGCTGGCACCGTCCTCTACCCTTCTCTGGCGGCCGCCGAAGATCAGCAAATGTTCCTGCCCAGTCTGGTCCTGCAGCACGCCTCCCTGCCCCTGCAAATTCTCTTTTTCGGCGCCCTGCTGTCCGCCATTCTCAGCACCACGAGCGGAGCTATGCTCGCTCCGGCAACGGTGATCGGGGAGAACCTCGTTCGCCCCCTGCTGACGGTCGGCCAACTGAGCCGGGAGGAGCAGGACCGACGCCTACTGCGGATCATGCGGTACAGCCTGGTGGGGGTAGCCCTGGCCTCCGCCGCGATGGCCGCCAGCACCCAGAACATCTACGAACTGGTGGGGCAGTCCTCCGCCCTCAGCCTGGTCGCCCTCTTCGTGCCGCTCACCGCGGGCCTGTACTGGAAGCGGGCCAGTCGGGCCGGCACCTACGGTGCCATCGTAATGGGCACCCTCGTGTGGCTGTACTTTGAATGCTGGCCGGTAGAAACTCCTTCCCTGCTCCTCGGAGGCGCCGCCAGCCTGGTGGCCATGATCGCCGGCTCTATTCTTCGTCCGGATAACAGTCATCAGGAATTCATCCAGGAGACGAGCACCGCGTAGCGCACGGGGTTAGTCATCACGGTTATCCTGAGTTATCGGTGGGCAAAGCTTATTTGGTGCCCCGTCGCCGTTGGGCGAGCATCCACCGATACAACTCGGGGTCCGCGTAGGCACGTTCCCAACTGTTGTGCCCTACCCCCTCGTACAGGGTCAGTTTCGGCGGCGGGCTCATCTTTTTGCGGCGGAGGTTTTCCACCATATTGACCGATTCGGAAGGATGAATCAGATCGTCGTCGGTGCCGTGAAACACCCAGATAGGTAAATTTTCCGGCACCCAGATGTCGTAGGAAGCCGGCACGGCACCGCAGACCGGCACCAGGGCCGCAAAGCGCCCCGGGTCATGCATCGCCGTCATCCAGGCCCCCAGACCTCCGCGGCTGAGGCCCGTCAGGTAAATCCGGTCAGGATCGATCCGGGTGTCCCGGGTAATTTCATCCAGCAGGTGGTGAAGGCCAACAATGTCCCAAAATCCCCGCTGGTACTTGTTCTGCGGGGCCAGGAGCACGAAGGGGAATTTTTCTCCGGCCGCCACGTGCTTCGGGATGCCGTTTTTCTTGACCAGTTCGAGGTCATTGCCCCCTTCGCCCCCGCCGTGAAGAAACAACACCAGTGGCCAGAGTTCTTCCCCGTCCCCAAAACCTTCCGGATAGGCCAGCAGATAGTGCATGCTGTCGCGGCCCAGATCAACAAATCCACGCTCAAACTGGGCGTGGGCCGGGAAGGAAAGTCCGCAGAGAAGCAGGAGTAGGATAATTCGCATTGCGTGTATTTTGGGAGTTCACAGGGTGTGAACTTTTGGTAGTCGGTGCCCACGAAGAGCTTACGGATAGACGTAAAAAAACCGTGCAGCCCCCGAATGGAACTGCACGGTTATCATGCCAGTATGCTGGTAAACGCCCGGAGCAATTACTTCTTGGTAGAAGTCTTGTCCTTGGGCACTTTGATGACTTGCACCTGCTGCTCCAGAATCATCCGGTTGTAGGCGGGCACCTGATCGGCGAGGATGGAACGGTAGGTAGCCAGCTGCTCGTCAATCTTCTTGGTCATTTCGGCCTTAACGGCGTAGGCAGCCTTGGTGGGCGCGTAGGTACCGATACCCGTCAGGCTGTTGAGGTGCGCCAGCTTATTCGTCAGACGGATGGGGAAGTTCAGCGGATCCTGTCCACTCCGGTTTTTGGTCTGGTAGAGGGCCTCCTCTACTTCCGTCAATCCCTTGATGATGTCCTTTCCGGACTGCATCAGTTCCTTTGGCGCATCGGCCGGGAGGCGATCCTGGAAGGACTTGATCTGATCACGCACGGAACGCAGGTCAATGATGGCCTGGTGGGCTTCACTGACTTTGTCCTGCACCTCCTTCATGAAGTCAAACTGTGCCTTCATTTCTGCCGGGGTAGCCGTCACGCGGGGATCCGCCTTGATGTTGAAATCATGGCTTTGCGTCACGTCGCCCTGGGTGAGGGAAACGGTGTAAGTACCGGGCAGGGCCATCGGCCCGCCTACTCCGGCCGACCACATAATCATGCCCTCGAAGCGGGTTCCTTCGGGATACCGCATATTCCAGTTGATGACCTGACCACCCGGTTTGATCTCCAGTTTTTCGGAGCGCTTCCCGTCGGTTGACCAGCTGCGGATGGTGTCCGTTCCCTGCATGACGTGCAGGACGAACGGCAGGGTGTCCTTGGCGGCTTCTTCGCTCACGTAGACGTGGAAGTTCACGCCGCCGGGGTGGTTTTGTCCGGCCGTACGACTGGTCCGGCTGCTGCCCCCCATGCGCCAGGCATCCACGGGATCGTAGAGGTGGAAGCTGGCGTTGTTGGCCACCTTACCTACTTGCTTGAGCACGGTCAGGTCGTCCAGAATCCAGAAGCTCCGCCCCTGCGTAGCCAGAATAAGATTGTCGTCCTTAATGGCCATATCCGTAATGGGCACCATGGGTACGTTCCGCTGGAAGGAACGCCAGTTTTTTCCGGCGTCAAAGCTGATGTACAGTCCACTTTCCGTTCCGGCAAACAGCACGTTCGGCGCACCGGGGTACTGGCGGATGGCCCGGGTGAAGTGGTCGCGGGGAATCCCGTTATCGATCCGCGTCCACGTCTTACCGTAATCACCGGTGTGGTAGAGGTAGGGCGTGTAGTCGCCCATTTTGTAGCTGGTGCCCGCCACGAAGAGGCCACCGTTCATCCGCTGGTCTACTTCCACGCAGTTCCACATGACGTGGGTGGGTGCGGCCTTAGGCGTGACGTTTTCCCAGTCCCCACCGTTGTTTTTGCTGACGTGAATCAGGCCGTCGTCGGAAGCCGCCCAGAGCAGGCCGGGCTCTTTGTTACTTTCGGTCGCCGCAAAGATGGTTGCGTAGTATTCTACGCCGGTATTGTCCTTGGTGATGGGGCCGCCACTACTCACCAGTTTATCCGCCTCGTTGCGGGTCAGGTCCGGGCTGATGATCTCCCAGCTTTCTCCACCGTCCGTACTCCGGTGCAGGTGCTGACTGGTGGTATACAGTACTTCCGGATTATTGGGGCTAAAGAAGATCGGGAAGTTCCACTGGAAGCGGTACTTCATGCCTTCTGCTCCGTATCCCATCGGGTTGTCCGGCCAGACGTTGATGGCCCGGACCTGGTTGTTCTCGTGGTCGTAGCGGGTCAGGAAGCCACCGTAGCTGCCACCGTAAACGATGTCGGGATTCTTCGGGTCCGGGGCCAGGTGGGCGCTTTCGCCCCCGGCGGTGGATTCCCAGTCGGATTCTCCGATGGTACCCCGATCCGTACGGTGCTGAATCCGGACCGTAGAGTTATCCTGCTGAGCGCCATAGATCCGGTACGGGAAGCTGTTGTCCGTAACGACCCGGTAAAACTGGCTCGTGGGCTGGTTGTAGTAAGTACTCCAGTTTTCACCCTGGTCAAAGGAGACCTGTGCCCCTCCGTCGTCGCCGATGATCATGCGTTCCGGATCTTCCGGAGCAATCCACAGATCGTGGTGGTCGCCGTGGGGAGCCCGGTGAGACTCGAAGGTCCGACCGCCGTCGGTACTGTGGTGGTAGCTTACGTTGACCACGTAGACGCCGTCCACGTCTACCGGGTCAGCGTAAATCCGGGTGTAGTACCAGGCACGCTGCCGCAGCGCCCGGCTGGAGTTGCGCTTCGCCCAGGTATCTCCGCCGTCGTTCGACACGTAGACACCACCGTCCTTATTTTCGATGATGGCGTATACGCGGTTGCTTTCCGCGGGACTTACGGCCACGGCATTAATACCCCACAGGCCCTTGGGTAATCCCTGGTTACCACTGATGTTTTCCCAGTTGTCGCCACCGTCGGTGCTGCGCCAAAGGCCGCTGCCTTCCCCGCCGCTTTCCAGGCTGTAGGGGGTGCGGCGGATGGTCCAGGTGCTGGCGAACATCGTCCGGGGATTATTGGGGTCCAGGATCAGGTCAACGGCTCCCGAGCGCTCGTCGGAGAAAAGGATTTGCTCCCAGCTCTCACCGCCGTCCGTGGAGCGGTAAACGCCCCGTTCCTTAGTGTCTTTGTAGAGGTCTCCCATCACCGCAGCGTAGAGGACGTCCGGGTTATCGGGATGGATGCGGATGCGGGAAATGTGGCGGCTGTTCTCCAGCCCCATCTGCTTCCAGGTCTTTCCCCCGTCGATGGTTTTCCAGACGCCGTAGCCGTAGCTAACGTTACCCCGCACGGTTTTTTCACCGCCCCCGACGTAAATGATGTTGGGGTTATCCGGATACACGGCTACGGCACCGATGGAGCCGCCGAAGTAACCGTCGGAAATGTTGGTCCAGGTTTGCCCACCGTCTTTCGTTTTCCAGACGCCGCCACCGGCAGCGCCAAAGAAATACAGGTTGGGTTTTCCGGGCACCCCGGTTACGGCCGCCGAACGGCCACCCCGAAAGGGACCGATGTTGCGGAATTCCAGGGAGGAATAGTGTGCCTCCTCCTGGGCGGACAAGCCCAGCGGAAGTAGCAGGCACAGTAGTAAAACAAGCCTCATAATGGTTCTCATGGTTTCAAATGGATTTGGACGCGCCAAGGTACAAAATTGGGCGCGGACGCGGGTGCCGTGATTTTTTGTGTGGCCTTGTTGGTGAATGACCGTATTATTGTACCAACATTGTGGTCGGCCCCGCAACTTATGGGCACCATCACCGGGTTTTCCCGGTGCATTTTGGGGCTTGAGCCCAAAATCCAAGACTTCAGCCTTCCCAAGGCTCAAGCGCATACTTTTTTCACTACCACACCCTTTTATCCACCTATTAAACCCTCTTTTCCATGCACGACGTTCTCGACCAAATCACTACCCGCGGCGAAAGATCATTTGCCATCGCCCCGAAGAGCAAACGACTGGGAAACTACCTGCTCGATTATATCGGCTTTTACGCCATGAGCATGGGCTTCGGCCTGCTGCTCGGTTTCCTGTTAATGGTCCTCCCCGTCGATTTCCTTGAGCAGTGGATTGACGATGACGGGTCCGGTAACTTTTGGGCCTTTGACCTTGTCTTCGGCATCATCCTTTCCCTGTCCTACTACACCTGTTTCGAATACTTCACCCAGGGAAAGTCGCTGGGTAAACTCGTTACCCGGACCCGAGCCGTCCGGCTCGACAATGAACCCCTGACCTTCCGGGATGCCCTCCTGCGGAGCGCCATACGAATGATTCCCTTTGAGGCCTTCAGCTTTCTGAGAGAAGAGAACACCGGATGGCACGATATGTGGACCGACACCAAGGTCATTCTGGATCAGGACTGGAAGTAGGCTGTTCCGTGAATTAATCCTTTGGCCATCAAATCCTTGAATTTTCCGGTAGCGGCAAGGCATACCTTGCCGCTACCGTTTGCCCCACTAAATTGCCGCGATTCCGCAGGAATCGCTGATGAAACTTCAGGGAAAGCCTAGGACTGGAAGTAACGCTCTCCCAGTTGCCTACTCCCCCTGCACCGGCCCCTGATTCCACGGTCCGTTTACCATGATCGGCTTACCGCCGAGGAGCATGGGATGTTTTTTCAGGATCTGGGTTCTCCGGTATTCGACGGCGGGATCTTCCTGGTAGTTGACCACCTGCTCCATCAGCAGGAGACCGTCGTCAGTGCTGAAGTCGAGCAGGCGGGTCCGGAGGGTTTCTTCCCCTTCGGCCAGGACGTAGGAATAACTGTACCCGTACTCCCCCACGTCCGTAAAGGTGATCGTCAGGGTTTGTCCACCGCGTTCGTAAACCGTCGTTTCGGTGGTGGCGTCGCCTCCGGACTCTTCTCCGCCGGAAACCTTGTTCCACTCGCTAAGGTCGAAGGTACCGAAGTAGGGGTACTGCACGTATTCGGGGTCCTGCTCCGGGTTCCCCTTTTCTTCTCCGACCATCTTTACCGCACCGCCAAACACCCAGCCGGGGGTGGCGTCTTCCGTTTTCACCTCCAGCCAGGGTGCCTCGTACACCACCCCGCGCAGGAGTACCGTCTCGGTATGATCCGACTGCTTCCCCGTAAACAACAGGGGATTTTTGGAGGAAATGTTGGCCACGACTTTAGCCTTGAGCTCCGGACTTTCCCGGATGTTGAGGCGGTCCACCCAGGCGTAGAGCGTTTCCCCGGCCTCCAGCCCCTTTGGTTTGGGCATAATGATGGTGGGTTTTTCCCTTTCTTCGGCAGGCGCATCCGTTGCGGGGGCGGCGGCCTCGCCGCCGCAGGCCATCAGGAGGGCAGCAAGGGCAAAGAGAAAGAGGAATCGGGAGAGCCTGATCATATTTACTTTGTTTACGACCGTAAAGAAGGGAAATAATCTGCAGAATACCCCGCAAACTCCCCTTACCCGGCCAGTTGGGCCGCATAGCGGAAGCCGGCAAAGGCGGGCATGCCGAAGGTTCGGTAACCCAGGGAATCGGAGGCCTCGTCTCCGTAGAAGAAATTGAAGATGAGCGCGTGGTCCTCACTATCCTGGTGTGCTTCCGCGTGCCGGGCTACCGCTGGTGGCAACTCACCTCCTTCCAGTCCCGCAACGCCCGCCACGTATTGTTCCTGTTCCAGGTGCTGCCGCAGGCTTACCGGCTGCCCGTGGGCGTAGCCGTAGGCAAAGCGCGCCGCGGCGGCCACCGCCCTTTCTTCGATTAGGGCCGGTGAGTAAGTTTCACTCGTCCAGAAATGCGGCGTACAGAACCTCCGTTTCACCAGTGCCGAGGTACGGAAGGTGGCGGCGTAGTCCGTGGCGTAGCGGTTCGTCCAGCCTCCGCCCACGTCGTCCGCCAGGTTGATCACCACCCGCACCTCCACCTCCACTTCGGGTAGCAACGCCAGCCCACCGACCGCACGCCGCACGATCGCTTCGGCATCCAGGGCACGCAGGGCCTCCAGGCTCTCCGCCACGTGCGCTCTGGCCATCGGGTTATAGGCCATGATGGGCACCTCCAGGTCGCCCCGACTACTCCCCTGCAATTTTTCCAGATAGGCTTTGAAGCGATCGCGGGAAATGGGCTGGGCGTAGAGGTCGGCCATCCAGTCCAGGATGGGGAAGAGGGTGAAGGTCATGGGGATGATTAGCGCCGTAAATTTTGTTTGGAATTTGATTAGGGTTGGATGTTGTCTACCCTTTCGATACTACGTTTGACCTCTCTTTCGATTGAATTACAAACCCAACCTGCATGAGAATCAAGAACTGGAAAGTCCCAAATTCTTTCTCCAGATGGTGACAGTAGCATAAGCCACGACCCCGTGTCTTCCATTAATTTATACCCATCTTGGTTTGCCAGGGAGAATTGATTAGCATCCTTCTTCCATCCTCGTTCGCAAAGCATTGAAAATATAATATTCACAATTTCAGGTTTCTATTATAACTGAAATATTCAATTGCTGAGGCAGATACACCCTCAACCAACATTCTTTGCTAAAAATTAGGTGCAGGAATTCCCCACATTTTATAATATAGCTCGTGCGCCACTTAATGGGTTGCAAAATCCTTGATATCCCGACCCCTTCGAGGACTCTGGGATTGGTGTTCGGCACCATTCATTACACCACTTCCGCCAACCGATCAAAGGCGTTTCCCCACCCCCGAAAGAAGCCCATTTTTTCCTGTTGCTCCTTCTGGGTTTCGGTTTGGTGATGCACGGCAAAGATCATCCGGGTCTGCCCGCTTTCCTCCCGTAGAGTGACCTCCATGACCACGCCTTCGGTCATGGGCCGGAAGTTTGCCGTAGTGATGATTTTGTGTCCCGCCTCAATGGTCTGAAACTCCCCCTCCGAAACAAAATCACTGCCGTCGGGCAGGGGCATGAGGTAGCGCCACGCTCCGCCTTCACGGAAATCGTGTTTGGCCATCAGCACTTCCGTGCCGGGAGGTCCCCACCAGCGGGCGATGGTGCCCCGGTCAGACCAGGCTTTCCATACCCGATCCACCGGGGCAGCAAAGGTTCTTTCGATGGTTAGGATGAGTCCGTTATCAGCCATTATCACTTGACGTTTGATTTTGATCGGTAGCATTAAGCTAACTGTGAAATAGGTAAACTACACCAACGCGACGCTCAAAGGACCTCAAATCTTTGATTTTCGGACGGTTCGAGGACGCTGGTAAGTGACAAGTTTGTCCTCGAAGTGTTTAGGTAATTGCGCGGGTAGCGAAATTAGGCTAATCCTTTGAGAGTCAACCTCGGGTTTCCTAACCTAAGTTATTTTATTTAGTGAAACCAAGATCAGCCCAGAGCTCCGGTCCCGGTTTCAGGTACCGCGGATGGTTGATCTCCGTCCGCCAGCGCTCGGAAAGGTACGGGCTTAGCTGCAAACGCGAATCCACGTTCTTAAATACCGGGTTAATGATCCACATCGGCTGCACCGACCAGTTGACGTTGATGTAACTGAAGGCCTTCACCAGGTCAGGATTACCGTGGATGGTTTGGAAAAAGGGCTGGAACCAGCGCTCCCACTCCCGGCGGGCAATCCTGGGATCACTGAGGCGGGTATCAAAAAACAGCCCTTCCCGCTCGTACACGGGCGTCGCTTCGGCGATGAAGACGGGCTTTCCGTGGCGCCGGGCGAAGGTGATCATCTCTTCATCCGGCGAGCCGAAGTAGGAATACCCGCACCAGTCCACCCGGTCGTCGCCCGGGTACCAGTCCTCCAGCAGCTCCTGACCGGAGCCCGTACCCTTGGATTGCCAGACGTAGGCGACGTTGTCCACGGCCATGTCCCGCAGAATGTCCTGAATGCGGTTCCACGCCCCGAGGTAAGCTTTGCGTTCGTAGTGGTTCCAGTCGAAGCCGTCGAATTCATACCCGATGCGCAGGAAGACCGGCCGGTTGGCGGCTTTGATCCAATTACCCAACTCCCGAATCAGGTTATCGTGCTCGCCCCGGGCGATGCGCTTGTCGTGGCCCACCAGGGAAAGGCCGATGGCCATCATGCTGTGGCGGTAATCGGTATCATCCAGGTAACACTGGGCGCAGTTATCGCCGGAGCCCCAGTTGGCCGTTTCGGTTAGGCCATCCAGTCCTTTGGCGTAGAAGCCGAAGGATTCTCCCCCCGGTGAAAGGTTGGTGTACACCGTGAAGCCGGCCGGCACCGCAAAATGATCGCCATAGCCATCGGCGTAGCCGGGCAGGGCGCCGGTGGCGCCCATGTCCTGTCCGATGAAGAAGAGAACTTCTCCGTCGGCGGGCTCGAATTTGGCGGGGGCGCGGTCCGGGGCGGAGGTTGTCGCCTCCGGGGTTTTACAGCCCCCAACGACAACGATCATCAGCAGGCTTAGGAGGAGGGGCTTCATGGGCGTGGGGGTGTTTGCGGGGTGGAAGGTAAGGTAGCAGGAGATTGGGGTCCCGGCAAGGCTCCGGAGGATTCAGCTTTGCTCCTCTTGGCACCTTAAGGGACTTTGAAAACAAGGGTTAGCCGGACGTTTCAAGGACGCGTTCAGTCATTTGGGTTGACCGCGAAGTGTTTAGGGAGGGAGGTGAGTTGGTGATGTTTAGCGGTCGACGCATAGCGTCTCAACCAGGGGGGAAGTGGTGCTATTCAGCGGTCGACGCATAGCGTCTCAACCAGGAGGGATTGGTACAATTTAGCAGTCGACGCATAGCGTCTCGACCAGGGGAAGTGGGGCAAATAGAAGATTGCAAGGGCGATTACCGCAGGTGCAAGGCTCCTTACCAAAGCGCCTTGCACCTGCGGTGATCGCCCAGATCATTTTACTTCTTCTTAGCCCGGGCAACCGGTGAAAGGCCCTTGGCCGTAAGCATGGCGTTGAACTTCGGCAGTTCGTCGTCGAGCACGGTTTCCAGTTTGGCCAGGTGACCATCCAGTTCGGCGGACAACTCCCGAAACACCTGATACGCACCGTCGGTGGGGCGGGCGTCGCCGCGCTCCAGGCTACGCCGGAGGTAGGCAAAGCGGTTGTTAAGCTTGATGGGGAAGTTGAGGGGATCCTGGTTACTCCGGTTTTTTACCTGGTACAAATCCTCCTCCACGGCCGTCATCGGCGCGACGAGTTTTTCGGCCATGTTCCTAACCGAAGAATCTTCGGTACCCTCCAGCCGATCCTCGATGGCCGACCGCATTTCCCGGATCATGATAACCGCCTCGTTGGCCATGCTGGTCTTATCGCGGATCTGACTCGCCAGTTTGAACTGTTCCTCCAGGTCCTCCTGCGTGATGCCCTTTAGATTGGGGTCCATCTCGATGGTGAACGGATAGGTTTTTTCGTAATCTCCCGCGCGCAGTCGGACTTGATAGTCCCCCGGAGGCGCCTTGGGGCCACGGGCGGGCTGCGCACTCCAGATGATCATGCCGTCGAAGGTGGTGGCCCCGGGGTAGCGCATGTCCCAGGTGAAGGTATTCAGACCCGCCGCCGTGGTGGGTTTGGAGGAGCCGCCGCGTAGCCACCAGGGAGTATTGGGGTCCCGCTGGTACTTCGGCTGGTTCCCCGAAAAACGGGCAATTTCATCTCCGTCCGCCTCCAGAATGGTGATGGTCACGGAGTCCATTTCCTCCTCCAGGTAATACTGCACGGTGGCGTCGTACACGCCGCGAATGGCGGACGTTGGCTTGAAGAGAATGACCGGGTCATCGGCCAGTTCGGGCGTGATTTGCCGCAGGGGACCGATGTCATCCATGATCCAGAAGCCGCGGCCGTGGGTTCCGAGGACAAGGTCGTTATCCTTGACCACCATGTCCCGTACCGGCGTATCGGGAAGGTTGCGTTGTAGCGACTGCCAGTAGCCCCCGTCGTTGAAGGACACGTAGACGCCGTGTTCGGTGGCGAGGTAGAGCAATCCCGGTCGTTCGGGGTCTTCCCGTACCGCCCGGGCGAAGTGCCCGGCGGCAATGCCGTCAATGATTTTGGTCCAGGTCTTACCGTAGTCGTGGGTCTTGAATACGTAGGGCTCGCGGTCGTCCACCTGGTAGCGGTTGGCGGCCAGGTAGAGCGTTCCGGGTTGGTGGACGGACTCTTCGATGATGCTGATCCGGGAAAATTTCGGTAGTCCGGCCGGCGTGATGTCCGTCCAGTTCTTGCCGCCGTTGCGGGTGAGGTGCACCTTCCCGTCGTCGGATCCGGCCCAGATAGTGTTAATGTCGTGGTTGGAGGGAGCCAGGGCGAAGACCGTGGCGTATATCTCCGGACCGTTCATGTCCATGGTGATGATTCCGCCCGTTTTCCCGAGGGTCTCGGGGTCCGCGTAGGTGAGGTCCGGGCTGATTTTTTCCCAGCTCTGCCCGTCGTTGGTGGTCTTCCAGACATGTTGGGAGCAGGTGTACATCACGTTGGGGTCGAGGGGAGAAAACATGATGGGGAAGGTCCACTGCCAGCGTTCGGGGAGGGAGCTGGCGGGATCCCCGGAAAAGAAGCGGGGGTAGACCTGAATGTCGCGGGTTTGGCCCGTGCTGCGGTCGTAGCGGGTCAGCAGGGCGCCCTGGCTGCCGGCGTAGAAGATATCCGGATTGGTGGGGTGCTGGGAAATCCAGCCGCTCTCTCCCCCACCGACGGGGTAATACCAGCCGTGGTTGGGGCCCCGTGCCTGCATGTTGCTCCAGCCGTCACTGGGCATGGCCACGGTGCTGTTGTCCTGCTGGGCACCGGCCACGTGGTAGGGCACGTCGCTGGTGGCCATGACGTGGTAGAGCTGGGTGGTGATGTAATCCTGCTCCGTCCAGGTTTTCCCGCCGTTGATGGATACGTTGCCGCCGCCGTCGTTGGCGTTGATCATGCGATCAGGGTTATTCGGGTCGATCCAGAGGTCGTGATTATCTCCGTGCGGTACGCTGATCTGATCATCGAAGGTGACGCCGCCGTCGGTAGAGCGGTACAGGCCGGTGTTCAGGCAGTAGACGGTATTCTCGTCCCAGGGGTCGGCGTAGATGCGGGAGTAGTAGAAGGCCCGTTGGCGCAGTTTGCGCTGGCTGTTGGTGCGCTTCCAGGTCCAGCCGCCGTCGTCGGAGCGGAAAACGCCCCCTTCGTTGGCCTCCACGATGGCCCAGACGCGGTCCGGGTTGGCGGGAGAAACCGTGACGCCGATCTTTCCGATCGGCCCCTCGGGCATGCCGGGGTTGGTCGTCAAATCAATCCAGGTATCGCCACCGTCCAGGGATTTAAACAGTTTACAGTCGGGGCCGCCGCCCCACATTTTCCAGGCCTTACGGTACACCTGCCAGGTAGAGGCGTAGAGGACTTTAGGGTTCGTCCGGTCGATGATCAGGTCCACCGCTCCGGCCTTGTCGCTGACGTAGAGAACCTTCTCCCAGGTGTTTCCACCGTCCGTGGAGCGGAAAACACCGCGTTCTTCGTTGTCTCCGTAGGGGTGGCCCAGAGCGGCCACGTAGACGATATCGGGATTGGTGGGATGGATACGGATGCGCGAGACGGCCTGGGTTTCCTTCAGGCCCAGGTGTCGCCAGGTTTTTCCGCCGTCGGTGGTTTTGTACACCCCGTCGCCCTGGGTGATGCTGCCGCGCAGCTGCACTTCCCCCATGCCGATGTAGACCACGTCGGGGTTGGTCTCGGCTACGGCCACGGCCCCCACCGAAGAGCTGGTTACCTGGCCGTCGGTGACGGGAAACCATTCGGTGCCGCCGTCCACCGTTTTCCAGAGGCCACCGCCGGTAGCCCCGAAGTAGTATTCATTGGGGCGGCCCGGACTACCGGCCGCGCCCAGGGATCGGCCACCCCGGTAGGGACCGATGTTGCGCCACTTGAGGGCGGAAAAATATTTATCGTCGTAGCCTTCTTCCTCCGTAGAAGTAGATGACTGGGCACCTACCCCAAGGGGCAGGCAGGTCAGCAGACAAAGTAAGCCTACCGAAAGAATGGTTAGGGAAAATCTCATGTGTGTATTGTATGGGTTACCAATAAGTATTGAAGTAAAAATTCATCTAGTCTCAGGACGTAATTACTAGGCCTCTCTCCTTTACCAGGCAAAGCGGATCGTTACCCGGCGGTTCTTCTGCCGCCCCTCAGCGGAGTCATTTGACTGCGCCGGGGAGGACTCCCCGACAGAAGCAACCTCAATCAATTCGGGATCAATTCCCCGCTTGGTCAGCAGGGCTTTCACCCGATTGGCGCGGTCCAGGCCAAGTTGATAATTGACGTCCGGGTTGCCGATGCTGTCCGTATGGCCCGTCAGCAGTAACGATTTCGGTTCCCTGGCAAGGTAATTTTCTAATACCTCAATCACCGGCAAAACCCTGTCAATATTGACGATCCGGGTAGAATTGAAGGCAAAGTAAGTCGTTAAGCGCTCGGCTATCTCTCTTTCATATTCTTCTCTGATCTCGTTTTTTATCACCTCTTCTTCGTAGAGCACCCGTTGTTCGGCTACCTCAGCGGCAAAGGCCTCGGCGGACTTTGCCGAAATTACTTCTCCGCTAAAGCGGAAAGCCACCAAAGAATCGGCAGGCGTTACCGATAAAATCTCCACTGATTCCGCAAAGGAAATCTTGCTGGGCACAAATTCCCCGCCGTCTCTTTTGAGTACCGTTACGACGATGCGCAAACTGTGCTCCCCCAGTAGCAGGGGCTTCACCGAAAAACTCCACTCCGAGAACCGCTCGTTTTGGATGAACTGTTCCTCCTGTCCCGGGAAAATGGGTTGGATATTGAAGGCTGGATTCGATACGGAAGTATTCACCAGTTCTACCCGCATGCGGTCCGACGTCTCGATGGCCTCCACCGTAGCGGATTCCCGGACCATTTCTTGCAGGAGCTTTAGGGAGTCAAAGGCAATTCGGACGGTACACTCGGTTTCCCGCCCAAGCTGCATCTGGGTAGGAACATGGTACAACAGATAGCCCGTTGAATGCTCGGGAATTATCGCAAATTCTTCGTCAGGTAAGGGACTACCGAATAAATCCCCCCGGAGCCCAAAAAAGACGGCTCCCCCCAGGAGTAGCAAGCCGAGCAGAAGTGTGATACCACGTAATAACCACCCGCCAATCGCCCGCAAGCGTGAAAAATCGGCTACTTCAAGTCCGGCGACCAACTCAATGACGCTAGACCGAATCCGATTGGTCGAAACTTCTTCACTTTCCTGGGTGATGGTCTTCTCGATCCGCTTCTTCTCCAATTCATTGTACTGCCCCTCCAGATTGAGCACCCGCTCAAAAACCGGTGAATACTGCGGGATTTTTTCCTTGAGCACCAGAAAGGTCGCCGGAAGGTCGCTGACCACCAGGGACTGCAAACGATCCTTTAATTCGTCCAATTCACTGGCTGAAATCATAGAAGAATGGTGGGTCAACGGGAACGAACGCCCAGAGCAGCAAGGCAGCAAAGCGTGATACGGGCTTAAATATAGCTAATGAGAAAATGGGCGCCAGGAAGGCTACTGGCCCAATCACCCACCCCTACCCTTCAGATCATTCATAACCGGAAGGAGTCAACCGTCGGTAATCCGTTGGGGACTGCCGGAAAGGATTATTTTGAAAAGTGTCAAAATGGAACTAACTTTGAATAACAAAGTACTTTAAATATTTGCCATGCAACTTACTTCCGACTTCCGCAGACTGGGCTACTTCCTGCTGGGTATTGCTGTACTGCTACTCATTCCCTTCCTGGCCATGCAATTCACCGAGGAGGTCAACTGGTCCGGCGGAGACTTCCTGGTGATGGGCGGTCTGTTATTTTTATTCGCAGTTGGTATCGAGGCGATGCTCCAGGCCACCAAACAGACCAGGACCAGAATATTGCTCGGACTGTTCCTGCTGGTGCTTTTCCTGCTGATTTGGGCCGAGCTGGCCGTCGGCATCTTTGGTTCTCCCTTTGCGGGTTCCTAAGGCCCAAACGGTTCGCCGGCGGAACCGGCGAACCGTTCGAAAAGGCCAACACGAACAACTCCGCTCAGCTTATTCTTCCAGGTAGAGGATCAGCACCTCGATTTCCCGTTCCTCCTTGGCGTAGGTTAGGCCCAGTTCTTCCATGGCGGTCTTGAAGGTGGTTGGATTCTCCGGATCGTAGGTAAAATCAATGGCGTAAGCCCCTGCGATGGACGTTTCATCAACCACGGGAAGGTTGAAGATACCGAAGCCCTCCAGATAAGATCGAAAATCCTCCACCGTAGCTCCTTCGCTACTAAAGCCATCCTGGCGGCCCGTATACCCCTCCACTGGAGTCGCCGGAACGGCCGCCAGGGTACCGTCCTTTATTGCCCGTAATACGACCACCTCACGGGTTTGTCTTTCCGTACGCGCCTTGATGGGGTGAGCTTGCTGAAGGTGACGGCGAAATTCCGGAAGTAAATCCTCCGGGTTTTCCACTACAACATCGGCGCAGAAACGATTTTCTTCCCGCTCCCAATCAACCAGGAATTCCTCGAACTCCAGTTCCATCCGATAAATGGTGGTTTCGTAGGCCATCCGATACAGGCCGGGAATGGTGAGGTTATAAACGGACATTCTCCGCCCCCGGAAGGGCCCGTCATAAAATTGCTTGGTGAAACTCGGGGTCACGGGATTGTGGGGCTGGAGGGTAAAGGTCCTTACCGTATTGGTATCCAGCTGGAAATAGTCATGGGTAGGATCAAAGTCCCGGGCGTAGCGTTTTACCGGCAGATCAACCACTTCGCCCCGTAAGGTCTTTTCAATCACCTCCCGGGTGATGTTATCCGGGGAGGTAATGGCCACGACGGTGCCGTCGGGGGCGATGAGGACGGAATGGGGAATCACGCCGTAGGGAAACAGCTCGCGCAGGTCGCCGGTGTCCCGGGCAAAGAGAAATTGGTGATCCGTGTGGCGAAGGAAGCGCAAGAGCCGATCTTCTGATTCTTCGCTGACGGCGATGACCCGAAGCTCCTCCCGGAAAGCCTCCTGCAGGCTATCCAGATGGGACATGGACGAAATGCAGGGCGCGCACCAGGTGGCCCAGAAATCCAGCAGCAGGACCTTGCCGGTATGGGTCTCCGGCTGATTGGCCGTCGGGTCTTCCCCCAGGAAAGCAAAACTGAGCGGAGGGGCTTTTTCGCCCGGAGTGAGTCCCTGAGCAAAAATGGGAGCGTATGCAGCAAAAAGGAAAAAGAATAGGATGTAGTACTTCATGGCGTAGGTTTTGAGCGAAGTACGGCGCCCCGGAAAAAAAACAGGGTTAACGGCTCCCTTAAGAAGTGTAAATGTTTGCTAATGGCCCGTTCAGCCTTGACCGTAGACATTAGCTTTGGGTCATGACCAAACGTACGCAGTCACTTTCGTTCTTGATTACGGGTTCTCTTTTGGGCATCTTTCTGCTGCAAGTCTACTTCGGCTACCAGGTTTACCAAAAGCATCGCCTTACCATCCAGCGGGAACTCACCGCTGCGCTGGACGAGGCCATTGACCGCGCCGACGCCCGGCGCATCTCGACGATCAACGACCTCTTCGCCCGGGATCTCCGGGATCCGGAATTGGTCCGCCTGGAAATCCGCGTGGAGGAAGACCAGCCTAAAGTATTCATCATTTCCCCGCAAACCGGCGACATCCACGTGTCCATCTTTTTCCCGGACCTAGTGGACTCCGTTGCGGCCGTACAACAAATGGAGGAGCAAATTCTGGAACGTAACCGGGCCCTACTCGTAGAAGGGTCCATAATGTACTGGACCGACGAGCTGGGCAAACGCCTGATCACCTATTCCGATTCCATCCAAATCTCCCGCGAAACCCTGCGGACGGCGGTCGCCCGCGAACTTGACTCCCTGGACATCCGTAGTGCCTTTTCCCTGGTGTTGGAGCATGACTCCTTGGCCGCAGTTCCCGACGAAAGCCTCTTTTTCCAACACCAGCGGTTACCCGCGAAAGTAGAAGGCAACAATCTGGTTTCCATTCTGCTGGCCCAACCGGCGCTGGAGGTGTTTCGCCGCGCCGGCTTGGTTTTCCTCATGACCCTGATCATCCTTTTGCTCATGGTGGCCGGTTTCTGGTGGCTACTGAAACTTGCCCGACGGGAGGCCCGTTTGTCCCGGCTCAAGGACGACTTCATTGACAACGTGACCCACGAACTCCTTACCCCCATTGCCACCCTAAAACTGGCGCTGGCCACCCTGCGGGAGGACAACAATCTGCCCAAACCCAATAAATACCTCGCCATGAGCGAGCAGCAGGCGCAGCGCATTGCCGAGGTCGTGGATCACGTCCTGAAGGTCACTTTCGTTGACCAGCAGCAGGCCGGTATTACTCTGGAGCGCGTCAACCCTAACGCCATACTGACGGAGGTCATCTCCTACTACGAGAATCATGCCGGTGCCACCATCACGGTATTGCCCGCTAAGGACATTGAGGTTGACACGGACCCACACCACCTGCAAAACGTCTTTCACAACCTCGTGAGCAACGCCCTGAAATACGGCCCCGAACACCCCGAACTGACCGTTCGGGTAAAAACTCTCCCCCAATCGGTGACCATTTCCTTCACCGACAATGGCCCGGGTATTCCCCCATCGGAACGGGACAGCATCTTCGAAAAATTCCATCGCATTTCGGAAGGAGGAACCCACGACGTCAAGGGGCTCGGAATCGGCCTCTATTACGCCAGAGGCATTCTGCGGCAATTGGGCGGGAATCTCGAGCTCACCAGGAGTACGGCAGCTGGCTCCACCTTCACCGTCACCCTACCCACAACGGAAGTATAACCTATGGCTCCCCCAACTACCGTTCTACTGGTCGAAGATGAACTCGCGCTCGGATTGCTCGTGAAGGAAGGCCTGGAAAAACAGGGCTATCGGGTGCTGCACGCTCCGGATGGCAACCAGGCCCTGTCGCTGTTCTTCGCCCACCAACCGGCCCTGGTCGTGCTGGACGTCATGATGCCGAAAATGAACGGGTTTGACGTCGCCAAAATGATCCGAAATACCGACCGGCACACCCCCATCATCTTCCTGACGGCAAAGATCAAAGCCGAAGACGTCGTCCGGGGATTCTCCGCGGGGGGCAACGACTACCTCCGCAAACCCTTCGCCATGGAGGAATTGCTCGTCCGGATGCGGGCACTGCTGAGCGAAGACCGGCTGGCCGCCCGCCTGGAAGCCTCCGAACGCTACCTCTTCGAGTTGGGAAGCTATACCTTTAACAGTAAGCAATTGCTCGTCCTCCGGCCCGACGGAACGGAGCAACGTCTCACGGCCCGGGAAGCGGAACTCCTCAAACTCCTTTGTGAAAACCCGAACCGGGTGCTGCCAAAATCAAGCATTCTGCTGAAGATCTGGGGGGACGATTCATTTTTCAACTCCCGGAGCATGGACGTCTTCATTTCCCGGCTCCGCAAATACCTCCGGGAGGAACCCACGGTCCGGATTGTCAACCTGCGGGGCGTAGGCTACAAACTGGTAATTGAATAAACAAGCCCCCAACTTCCCGCGGAAGCCGGGGGCTTGTGCGTAGGGAACCCTCCGTGGCCTAACAACCACAGGTACCCCTGACTTCTTTCTCGTCGAGGACGGTCTTCCCGTCGTGGGTGAGCAATACCAGTCGGCCACCGTATTCACTCGCTTCGGTGCCGTTGTCCTTTGACTTGTGGATGCGGGTGACGATCCGATAATCCGCCGTGGAATATTCCTGAATTTCTACCGTATTGGTTTGCCCCTGCTGGCGGATATTCTTAACCATCTGGATGGCATCTGCCGGAATATCCCGGACTTCCCGGATGGCCATTCCCTGATAGCCATCGTTACGAACGGGAATTTCGGTAACTTTTTTGTCGCTGGCCAGCAGGACGTCCACCAAAAAGGCCACGCCGTCGGTATACCGGTAATCCTCCAGGGGCTTACCAAAGTAAAGCACCTGACCGCTCTCCTTCATAACCATCCAGTCTTTGGTTGCCGTATTGGCCAGACGCTTAAGCGACGTCAGAGCGCTGGAACTCTCTTTCGTCAGCTGCTGCATGGATCCGTTGATGGACACGCAGGCATTTTTGTCCATATCGGAAGAAAAGTAGGGATCCCCCTGGTAGGTATCGCCCACGTTATAGGCGCAGGAACAGGAAAAGTCTGCGCCCGTCAGGCTACCACAGAATCCGTCCATCTTGCTCAGCTTCCCCGTCGTTGGCTTATCCGCCAAAGTCATCCCCTTTCCCACCGTAGCGTCCTGCCGGGTGGTCATGGCTCCCCGGACCATGTCCGGACGGGGCTTGATGTTGTAGAAATACTCGGTACTGGTCCATGGTTCGCTACGGGTGCAAACCGTGGCCGGGCTGGTGGTATAATCCGTTACTTTTTCGGTCAGCATCTTCTGCTCGTCGGGCATTACGTCGAAGAGGATGCCGATCGTCCGTTCCTTGAGCACCTTCCCGCCGGTGTCCTTAAGGGTGTATTTTTTCTCCCAGTAATATTCACTTTCCAATTCAACGATTTCGAGGGATTGCCCGCCCTTCTGGTAGGTGGCACCGGCGGAGGAGACGTCACTTTCGTCGTCCCCCGTACTGGTGCTACTCCGCTGCCACTGGGTCAGATCAAAGGTACCGAAGCAGGGGTAGGTAAATTTGGTGGCCGTGTTGAGGGCGTTGCCCTTCCGTTCACCGGGCATCTTCACGGCACCGCCGAATACCCAGCCCGTTTTGCCGTCGGCGGTGGTGACTTCCACCCAGGGCTCGGTGTAACTCTTTCCGCGCAGCTCGATGGTCTCCGTTGTGCTGGTCTTGTTTCCCGTCAGGGTCAGCACGTCGTTTTCTTTTGCCTGAGCGACCACTTCCCCCTTAAGGTCCGGGGTCTTACGGACGTTGAGGTTTTCCACCCAGGAGATGACCTGGCTCGGAGCGGGATCGGTGGCAGGAGTTGACTGTTCCGCGGGGATAGAATCCCCGGTGATAGCCGGAGTGGCCTCGGTGCCTGCGGAGGACCCGCAGGCCGTGAGTAGTCCCAGCAGGATCATGAGGGATACAATTCTTAGCATAGATGAGTGTTTTGACTTACCGAAAAGTAGCAAGATTATTGGCCCTCACATCGTTTACCTCCACCTATGTTCCGAATGGTAAGAAATATGTTCTGAACGGTAAAAAAGAAGGGCATGGGCGATCACCTCAGGTGCAGTGAAGCGAAATGCACGGCTTAGCCGGGATACAGCGTAACGGAATCCTCGTGCTCAGCCGGGATGCAGTGAAGCGAAATGCACGGCCTAGCCGGGATGCAGCGTAACGGAATCCTCGTGCTCAGCCGGGATGCCATGGAGCCCTCGTTTTCAGCCAGAGTGCCGTACTAAGGGGTTTAAGAACTTACCGCTTATTCGGTCAGTGTAGAGCCGCGAAAGGTTTTATAACATACCTAATCCAAGATAATTATCCGGCACCCGCGCTTCGCCGCATTTTCAAAAAAATCGGTGATCCCGACGAGTTACGACCACCGAAGGTAGCAGCGAAGCTAAACTCGGGACCGGCGCCCAAAACATCCAAAATAGGGTGATAAAAATTTCGCGCTTGAGCTGTCCATCAAATCGTGGTCGGACACCATTTCGCTCGGCTAAGCCTTCGCAAAACAGGCTTCCGACCACGATTAACCTGATCAGAACCGTGAATTGTTACCCTACTTCCAATATGGCCACGGAAAAATGCCTGGAGCTGATCACTACTTCCGCTCAAAGAAGACGCCCAGGGTTCGGCCGCTGTTGATATTGAACCCAAGGATGTCTCCAGATGCTGATCGCTCAAACTCCAGGAACCACCCCCAATCTGATTGGAATACATCACGGGTAACGGGGTTTAACCTCACCTCTCCCAACCACCGATGCCGGACGCGAAGTTGGTTTTCTTCAACCACTAAATGGTAAGCAGTTTCAAGCTCCTTACTGTAATAATCTGCCCGATATACTTCCAGCTCATCCGCCGCAGGAAACCAGGACGCTACCTGCTGGTATTCGGACTTTGCGTCGGCATGAATGATCAATTTGGGCAGGTGATCTTCCTGCTCCACGATCTCAAATTGCCCTCCCCAGGTATCAGAATAAAACCTTTTTTCGGAGAGGGGGATTAATTTCGTTCCTCCCCAAATGGTCAGCGTATCGTTCACCAACCTCAGGTTGGTTGTTTGGTTGTGACTGGGCGACAAGTAGGTTCCCGAGAATTGCTCCAATTTTTCCACTGGAAGATCAACCCGCGGATGTTCTTCCTGCTTTGGAAAATTCATGAAATCTTTGAGGACGTATTCGGCTATTTGACCCGTTGCTATCCAGCCATTACCCCCAAAATTTGATATCGTCACGATTCCCAAAGCATGATCTGGATAGTATCGAATCTGGGTCAGAAAGGACTCATGAGATCCGGTGTGGCTGTACATCCGCACGCCCTTGTGCAAACCATTTTGAATGCCCAATCCGTAGCCTGAGCTCCTACCATCATTGAGCATAAATGGGGTCAGGAAAAGGTCCATTACCTTTTCACCACCAATTTTTTTAGTCCGGAAATTATTCAACCAGTGCAGTAAATCTTCTACCGAAGCGCACACATCCGAAGCCCCGAAAATGGCCCGATTGCTTTTCGAATTACCGTACCCCAGGTTTCGGTCGTAGAAGTAAGACTCTGCGGCCTTCGGGATAACCTCCCCGACAAATGATTCGATGTAGGTGTTGTCCATCCCGAGTGGCACCAATACGTTTGTCTTCACCCACCTGTGCGCGGGCTGCCCCGTTACCTGCTCCAACACTTCAGCCAAAATGACCCAGGCCGTACTGTTGTAAGTATATCGGGCCCCGGGGACAAATTCGAGCTTTGGTTGCTTCCGCACTACGTCAAGGCATTCTTTCCGGGAAAGTCGGTCAACTCCGATGGGCCTTCCCGCGAGGTCGGACATGGTGTACGCCTCCCGGTAACCGCTGGTGTGGGTGAGAAGGTGCCGGAGGGATACCTGGTGTTCAAATTCGGGCCAATCGTCCAGGTATTTGCCAACGGGGTCATCCAAATCCAACTTCCCCTCTGCGTGTAACATCGCAAAGGCATATCCCAAAAATTGCTTACTAACCGACCCAAGGTTATACACCAATTGGGCATCATTTGGTATACCGTAAGCAAGATTGGCCAGCCCATATCCCGCACTAAAGATCAGCTCTCCTTCATGAACGACCCCGATTACCAGGCCGGGAGTCGTGTCGTTCACTGCGGATGGGACAAGGGATTCAACTTTAGCTTCCAGATCTTGCAGATGGAGCTCCTGTCCGTTTGCGGCCGTGCTCCAGTACAGGCTCAAAGCGACAATTCCGAAAAGTAAGAGGGTGTCTTTCATGTAGTTTTATGGTTGCGGCCCGGTCATGAAGTAGACTTTGGCCATTCACCTATTTAACCCCTAGGTAGTCGTAAACTAACAACCGCCGTTGTTAACCGGGAGTACCCAACCACGGGAGGTGTTGACGATCGTGGCGGGAACGAGCTGCGTGGGTGGGGCCGGCCGGTAGCCGTTCCAAAGGTACTGTGCCAGCGTTTGGGGCTGGCGAATGATGCCTTCCTCGCAGGGGGACTCCCAGTGTTTCCCGTCGCGGGAACGGAAAATTTCCCGGTAGGCGGACACGGCGTAGATGTATTCCTCATCCTGGAGCAACTGAATGATGGCCCAGTCTGACCGCATTTCCGACCAGACAATCTTCCCGTCCTCCAGGACGCCCATGCCGTTCTGACGGGCCACGTGAATCTTTCCCCGGTGCATCAGCATGCCGTTGATGGGGGTCAGGTCCTCCTCGTTCCGGTTCCAGTGCTCCCCGTTGTCCCCGGATGTCCAGATGCCGGCATGGGTGCCGGCCAGCAGCACCTCCCCGGTGGGCAGGAAATTGGCCGCTACCTGCTCGAAATGATCCGGCGAAGCGTACCAGGTCCGACCGCCGTCCCGCGACAGAAACACCCCGTCCTGAAAGGTCCCTAAAACCAACACGTTGCCGGTGACGGTCAGGGATAGCGGGTGAAAGAAGGGTTCGTTGAAGGGAAGGCCGGTGCTGCTCCGCCTCCAGGTGTCACTATTCTTAGCCAGGCGGAAAATGCCGTGGTTTCCGGTAATCAGGAAAAGGGTGCCCTCATGCTCAAACACCGTGCGGGTCTGGACGTTGGCGGGAAGCCCCTTGGCGAAATTCGTCCAACTTGCTCCGTCATCGGTGCTGAGATACAGGGCGTCGACGGTGGACTCCGGGGGAACTATTTCCACGGGTTGAGAGAAACTAAAGAGGCCAAGTAATAAGATCAGTATGGTCATGGTTTGCGTTATGGCGAGATTGGTCTTCCGGCAGCGCACGAAGATTCCGCTTTGCTTTGCCCGATGAACTTCAACCTCCGGTTTACATCAAGATAACCACAAGATAAATCCGGTGCCCTCCCCATCCTTACCCAAAATGTAAAAGGATGTAAAATGTCTTTAAGGGCCGATTAACGGCAGGCCTGCCTCAGCCATTGCCCATCCAGGCTCCCTGAGGCCCCTCCCGTACAGGTGAAAATTCCAGGATAGGAATGAGCGGCGTATTGCTCCAAAATACAACGGCGCACCGGTACTTTCTGCACCTGCGCGCCGTCGCATTTTTCAAAAATCGGTGATCCCGACAAGTTACAACCACCGAAGGTAGCAGCGAAGCTAAACTCGGGACCGTAGCAGAAGGACGTTCCAGGCCATGATTCGGGTGACCACGAAAGGCCTGGGGAGCATTCCCATTAAAGCTTCTGGAACAGCCAGGAGGCGTCTTCCAGGTACACCTTATTTTTCAGATTCCCTTCCGTAGCCTCGGACACGTACATTTTGTAGCCCATGTGCCGCAGGTAGAAGTTCGGCAGTTGAATCGACTCGAAGGATACGTAGTCGCTGTCCGGCGTTTCGGTTTGCAGGGCAGGCTTCACGCGGAATTTAGCCAGCGGGCTCTGTCCTTCCGCGATTTTCACCTTATTCCCATCCTGACGATCGATGGTAAGGTAGTACTCCTTGCCGGGGTCGCCAAAGTTCTCTACCTGGAGGTAAACGATATCCTTGACGTCATCCGCGGTCACTTTTTTAACGCTCATGATCTTGGCCTGATCGGCGTTGGCGCCGGTAAGGATTTGGGCCCAGTTGGCCTGTCCGTACCAGCCCATCCAGTAATTGCCCAGCTCGCGCTTGCCGTTGATGGAGTAGGCGTGGAGCTTAAACTGATCGGGAATCTCGGGAGTAGCCGATTTCACGCAGCGTACGTAAAGCCCCAGGCGCTTGTCTTCGGGACTCATCTTGACGGTAGACCCGAGATAAAAGGCGTTGGCCTTGTATTCCGCAGATTTATCCGTGTCAGTTGACCAAAACTGTACAAAGCGACCGCGCACTACCGAGCCGTAGGCGTCCGCCCGACCAGCTATGTACATGAAAGGTTTATTGTCGTTCTCGGCATCACGAGTTCTCAACACCTTGGCGTCGTTCTTGATGGTAGTCATGAGCTTTTCCCAGTCGCGGGTGGATGGGATCCGGAAGCCCTCCGGGCAAACATTGCAGGCTTCGATAGCCGCAAAATTAAAGAGTGCTCCCAGGGGCTTTTGGGTAACGGGATCCAGATCGTTTTCGTTGTTGTTGTAGTGAGCATAAAGTGGCTTATCAAAGACGTAAAACTCCTGATTCCGGGAGGGGTGGTTTCCGAGCTGAATTGATGTAATCTCCGGACAGGAAGAGCAGGCCGGTGCCCGTAAGTTCTCCTGAAGCCAGATTTGATTACCGAATTGCATGGTGGTGTACTCGTTTCCACACATGTCCAGAATCGACTCACCGGCCTCAACTTCCGTACCATTGACTTTGATGCGGATACCCTGGATGTTATTGCCAGTCGCGCAGTTATCGTACTGCACAATGACCACCCGGTTTACTTCACCGGCGACAATTTCGTCCTTCAGGTTAACCGATCCGATACTCCCGCCCAGGACGAGGTCTGCCTTAGGGTTGAAATGGCCATTGGGGTGCTTGGAATTGAAGAAGTAAATCCGGGCGCCGTCGTCCGCTTTATCGTAGGAGATATTAAACTCATCGATCTCCATGCCTTTAGGGACATTCACTTCGGTCTGGAAATACAGGAAATCCAGTTGCTGCTTACACCGGAGTCCGGAACGCCGGCTAATGGATACCTGACCATTGTCGTCGAGGGGAGCCGCTTCCCAGTCCTCATCGTTCGGGTCCGGAATGCTGATTTGCGTATAGGCGGCCGGATCTCCGTGGCTGCTGGTGCGGAAATCGACGATGCCCTCGTTTCCTTCGTGCATTTGCCATTCGGTGACAACCTGTGCCTGAAGGGAGGACAATCCCATTACGGAGCACAAGAATAATAGCGTTAGAAGTCTCATTTTGTAGTACTGTTGAGTAAAGTATTCATGCCTACTCTTTTCAGGATTTTCGGCTTCCTCCCGGTTTCTGATGGCCAAACTAGGAGGAGCGAATACTTCTCTCAAAAACTTAATAACTCAATGTTCTGAACGGTATCAAATATGTTCTGGGGGGTCAAAATCTGTGCTGAATGGCAATGGACAAACCGGCCCTTTACCCTATTCCTACGGCAAAATGCATCTCTGGTTTAGTTCACCTTTCGACAAATAATACTCTCTAAATATGGCATCATCGCCCTGGTCAAATTATTGACCGGATTTATCAATCTAGCGTCTACTCAGCGTCTAGCCCCCCTATGGAACCGACGTGAGTACCCGTAAAGATTAGCTGGATGTCAAGTTACTGCCCAAGCTTAGCTAATGAATCAGGCCGCCCGAAACCGGAGCTGCACCACGGTACCTTCCGGCTGTTTCTGCCAGTTCACCGTTCCCCGGAGTTGGCGCACGAGTCCCCGGACCAGATTAACCCCCAGGGTATTGCCGGAGTCCAGTCCCTGATCTTCGGGGATGCCGACACCATCGTCGGCGACGTGTAGCTCGAACAGGTCTTTCTCTTCCTCTCGGAGGGATACGGTCACCTGCCCCTTCCGGTCTCCCGGAAAGGCGTATTTATAACTGTTGGTCAGCAATTCATTCAGGATGAGTCCAACGGGAATGGCCGTATCCAAACTGAAAACCTTGTCGGGGACGTTCAGTTTCAACCGAACCTCCTGGTTCTTATAGCCCTGACTGATGTTCTCACCGAGTTCCTCCAGATAATTACGCATATTCACCCCGCTCAAATTATTGGATTGGTAAAGATTCTGGTGAACGAGCGCCATGGACTGGATACGGTCTTTCCCCTCGTCCACCATTTTCTTCAGGTTCGGGTCCGCCGACAGCCGGGCCTGCTTGGAAAGCATAGCGGAAATGATTTGCAGGTTGTTCTTCACCCGATGGTGAATTTCTTTCAGGAGGACCTCCTTTTCCTGCAGCGAATTTTCTACGATCTGCTTTTGAACGGCGATTTCCCGGGCGTACCTACGGCTGCGTAAAAAGGAATACCCGATGACCGCCAGCAGCAACCCCAGTCCCATGAGACTGAGAACGAAAATGCGGCGGTCACTGGCGGCCTCCTGTCGGGTCAGGGCACTCTCCTGTTCCGCCCGTTGTTTGGCCAGTTTATTCTCACTGACGTCCAGGGCGAAGGCCTCCTTGCTGGCCGCGTCGTTTTCGGTCGTCTCCAGTTTATAGTCCAGGAAGTAGACGATGACCCGGTAAACCCGCAGGGCTTCCTCGTCGTCCCCCCTTTCCTTGAGCATCTCCAGGTAGGGCCTGAGGAAGTCGAGTGCCTGCTCCGAATTAGGGAATCGAAACTTCAACATCCGGTCAAGCGACTCGGCATACTTATCGAAGGCCTGCTCTTTGTTACCCAGGATATCATCGTAAATCGCGGATTCCACCAGGGTGGAATAGTAGGTGTAATCGTCGGCCAGTTCTTCCCGGCTCATCGGAGGATTAGCCAGGAGTCTATCCGCTTCTTCCTTAATCGCAAAACAGGAATCGTTATCGGTTTTCCGGCAAATCTCCAGCCGGGTGGCCAGGTTGGACATCCGCTTCACGTAAGGAATGTCATCGCCATATTCTTCCTGATGGGCCAGCGAGAGCGAGTCAACAATTTTTTGGGCTTCGTCGAATTTCCCCCAGTCCATAAAATTCATTAGTCGGAATTGGCTGATGCCCGTGATTGCCCTGGCACGATCGGGGTTGATCTTTTTTCGGTTTTCCTCGGCCAGCAGAAACATTTCCTCTACCTGTTCGTGATCGCCCGTGAAATTCCGGTGAAAATCCCCCATGAGCGTGTAGAACCTCGTTTTGATCAGATGATTTCCCTCCAGCCGTTCAACCGTCCGCAAACCATCCTGAATGATCTCCCTGCCCCGACTACGGTCGTTACTCCTCATTTGATCGACGATCATGTAAAGGGACAACGCCAGGCGCTGGGAGTCACTCACCATCGGGTCGTTGTACAGCCGTTCGGTGACGACCCGAAAGGAATCCGCCTCGTTCCAGACCCTCAGACACTGAAAGAACATTCCCTCAATCATCAGTTGCCGGGTGGCCAGGATTTCGGGCGTACGTTCCGGACCGAGATCGTTGGAGATGGATTCGTAGATGAGCGGCAGAGAGTCGCGTCTTATTTTCGGCAGGTCATAGCAGAGGCGTGCCTTGGTTCGTAATTCCGCCACCCGGGCCCGGGTCCGGTAGGGCTCCCCCAGTTCTTCCCCCAGGGCGTACAATTCGTTCAGGTAGGGCCGGATGGGGACCATCGGATCCTCAGCCTTATCGGGAGAAGAAAACTCATTGTGGGTCTTGACGGTGATCAACTCAAATAAATCCCGGAAATGGTTGGCGTCACGGCTACCTTCCTCGATACGGGCGAGAAGTTGTTCCTCACTAAGGTAGGCCTCGGGAATCTGGGCGGTCAGGGGCAGGAAAAAGAAGAGTAGTAGCACGGGGAGACCCTGCCTGACTGCTAACCGTAGGAACATGTGTGTACGTTTTTAATAAACAACTGGGGTGCATTCCCTACCATACGGGAATACCTGGATACGATGATGAAGGTAATGCACGAAAGTCAAACCTCCCTTCTCCGGTAGGCAACCACCCAATCGTGGGTGCTTAACCCCCAATTGTGCTCCCTTACCGCCTGATAAAGCGGACCACACCCCGCTCCGACCCTCGCTGAAGCTCAAGGACGTAAATCCCTTCCGGCAGGGCCGCCACGTCAATCCTCATCCGCGAGCTGGCACCACCGATTGTCCCCTCTCGGGCGAGCCGGCCACGGGCCGAATAAATCCGGTAGTTACTTTCCTCACTGCTCGGGGGCAGCTCCACGGTCAACCAACCTTCAGTGGGATTGGGGTAGGCCCGCAGCGGAATACTGTTTTCGCCAAACTCACCGACGCTCGTCCCGATCTCTACGTCAACGTTGGGCTGTCCGACGTTGGAGATGCGCTCGGTCCAGCCTCCGCCCGTGGGCACCAAAATGGTCTGAAACTGGTAAGCATCCTCTGCGATGGGTACGTCCAGGGGAATGAAGAGCTTGGCGGTAATGGTGTTCAGCCCCGTGGCGGCTTCCTCCCGAAATTCCTGGAAGGTCGTGAAGGGACTCTGATCGAGCTGAAACCAGACCACGATCTCCTGTCCCTCCACGGCACTATACGTCACCTCCACCGCAGCGGTGTCGCCCCGGCCCACGGTCTCCGGACCGGAGATGGAAATGATCAACTGGGAGTCTTCTCCCAGCACGGTGATCCCGGAGCGCACCAGGTTATTCACGCTGCCGGGGATGCCCTCGCCGGTGGGCGTCAGGTAGGCCTGGTAGCGGTACTGGTTATCACCCGGCGGCACCGACATGGGAACGTCCAACGTAATGTCTTCGGTACCCGTTCCTTCGGAGACGCTGACGGTGGTTTGAGTGTAAAGGGTGAAGGGGTCTGAGTCCAGTTGGAGGGCAAGGACGATGTCCTGATTGCCCGTAGACACGTAGGTTACCGGGACGGTAACCTGTCCGCCCGGCGCGACGGCCACGGGGCCGCCGATGGAGATGACTTCCGGCTCCAGGCTGCCCATGCCACCACAGTCCGCCGTAGTGCCGCTACCGGGGTTGAGGGCGGCAAACCCGAAGTCGTCCTGATCCATCAAAGAATTCAGGGCGGCCGCGACGCCATCGTAGGCGGGTTTGGGGGAATAATTATCCCCTTCCGTAATCACGGCGTCCTCGCAGCCCATGAAGGGACCGTCATTTCTCAGGGTGATCCAGTTGTCTTCGTCGCGGAGTCCCCAGATCATCACCTCGTGACAGTTGGGCTGACGCAGCGCCATGGCCACGTACTCCCGAAAGGCTTCCTCCTGGAAGTCCTCGTCGCGATCCCCGTTGCAGACCCGGATATCCAGCTCCGTGACGGCGACTTCCAAACCGGCGGTCGCCAAATCTTCCATGGAATCTTCAATGCCGTCGATGAATCCCTGATTGATTTCTCCGGTGGAGCTGACCATCTGGGAGAGGACAAAATGGGACTGAAACCCGATGCCGTCGATGGGGGCGCCACAGTCCTTGAGGGCCTTGAATTTATCTCGCATGAAGCGGTTTTTGGAGGCCGGCGAATCGCTGAAATTTTCGATGCCGTAGTCGTTGTAGTGTAGACGGGCCTGCGGCTGGGCCTCGCGGGCCCAGGTGAAGAGCATCTTGATGAAGTTCTCGTAGGTGGCCTCTCCCCAGTCGGTCATACTGCCATCGTTGGCGCGGCGGTACCAGGTTCCGGGGCGCCAACGGCGCTGCCCGCCGGGAGCATCGTCGGAGATGGCTTCGTTGATGACGTCCCACTCATCCACCCGGTCGCCGCAAATCTGGCCGAGGGCCAGGATGTAGCGGCGGGCAAAGGAAAATACCTGCTGGCCGGTCCAGGTCGGACCCACCTCATTGAGCCACTGGGGGGCCTGGGTGAACCAGATCATAACGTGCCCCCGCTTTCGCAGGCCGGCCCAGTCTTCGTTGCTCAGGAAGGCTTCAATGTTTTCGTCCGTGAGCGTGGCCCGGAGCTCTTCCACCGTCAGGTCGTGGATGTTCTCGGGTTCCTCGCCGGGCAGAATGAAGCTGCTCTTCATGTAGTTTTCCAGGACGACGGCGTTGTACTCTTCCAGCAGATGAGCATCCGCCATGCCGTTGCGGAAGGTCTCCGGATTGTCGAGATGAGCGTTACTGATCAGGTTGCCGATGTAGACCTTTTTGGAACTGGCCAGGTCTTTAAGTCCGTCTTGCGCACGGAGGGGGGCAAACGCCGCCAGGGTCAGAAAAAAGAGAATAAGGTTAGGGAAGGTAAATCGATTAGTCCTCATGATGGGAGTTGGTGTTGGGTGCTTTGTGTTGAAATTATTGGGATGAAAGCGCGCATGACCCGACGGTAAATAGTGACCCGGGTGCGCGTAACAACAAGGTAGGAAAAATTTGGGCAGTCCCCCTACCCTTTTTGATCGGCACCCAAAAATGAGGGACTACTCCTTTTCCTCCTTTCTCGTTCCGGATTCGTCCAGCCGCTGCAGGTACCTTCTTTCCCAGTAACCGTCGCCGATGATGTTCAGGAATGCCTTCATGGTTTGCCGAAGGTAGTCCTCTTCGGGAGCTTGCTCGTCAAGGTGGAGGAAGGCAAATTCATACCGTAGCTCCTTGAGTTTATTGTACATGATTTTGGTCCGCATCCGGTAGTTTTCGATGTCCCAGAAGGCGGAAAGACCGGACAGGAAGGTAATGACGGAGGTAATGATCAGCGCGAGGTTGGCCGAATGCATACTCCAGTCATCCGGAGAAAGCTTTAACCCCAGAATGATCGTGGACAGGGCGGCCAGCAACAGAATGGAGATCTTTAGCCAGTAATCAATTCTCGTGGCCCGGGCATTCTTGGACCGGACCTTTTCGATCTTGAAATTGATCAGGGCCATCAGGTACTTCCGCCGGTCGATGTCGGTACCCTTGTCCAGAATATCGTCGTAGAATTCGCGGACCTTGCGCTCCAGCTCCTGCTGGTCGTCCCCGCTGCGGTTTGGCTTGCTCATGGCTCAGGTTTTGGTTTGATAAATACTCCCCTGTACGGAGTAGGCACCGGATAGTAGCCACTACCTTCCGTCCCAAATGCTTATCTCATTTTTCCGACAACCTTACACACGGCCGGAAGGAAATATTTCTGGCCCATGGATTTACCGCACGGTCGATGGTGTCCCCCCAACTATTCCGACAGGCTTTTTTCAATCTCGGCGAGGATTAATTCGATATTCTCCTTAAGCGCGGGGTAATAATGAAGTTGCAGCGACCTCATGACCAGGGAGTACAGTAGCATGATGTTGTCCAACTCCTCATCATAAAAAAGGGAAACGTTATCCTTCGTGGTGTCGTTTGGAACGATCTCACCGATAAACCCTTCTTCTGCCTCGATCATGAATTTCCTGAAGGAATACTCTCGCTGCATAAATTCAATGACCTTTTCCCGATGCTGCCAAAACTCATCCTCTTCATCCTTTACTTCCTGAATGGTAACCAGCCATCGCTGTAGCTGGGAGCGTAACTCAATATTGTTCAGTTTACTCAGGTAGCCCGAGTTGATAAGGTCATTAAGGATACCCGGGCTCTGCGTAAACTTCGGAGGAAAGCGAAAGGCGTTCATGTGGGCCTGCTGCAATTCGAGGTCCGTCAGTCGTTGACCGTCTTCATCCATTTTATTGATCACCTGCTTACAGGACCGGAAGGCAGAATCACAGGAAGTGATCACCCGGTTAACTTCGGCTAAGTTACTTTTGAACTCATCCCGTAGGGCCTCCAGGTACTGCTGCTCGACAAACGCCGCTTTTCTTCCTTCATTACAGTTATTGATCTGGAGCGCGATCAAAATACCGATTACGACCAGAATAACCTCTCCCGTAGCGTACTTCAGGTATTTCCGAAACTTCCCTTCAGCCAGTAGGCTTTGACGAATTCTTCTGAATATTTTGATGGGACCGGGAGTTTTAGTCTAGTGGAAATTTCCGGGCAGCTACGCAATCCGTAACGCTAACAACGCTAAGGGAAGGTAGGGGTATTTTGCTAAAAACCTTTTTGTTTCTGGCCGGAGGCAGGTGCCGTGATTATCCCGGATGCAAAAATTAGGCGGGCCATTATGTCATTTTCACACGCTTTCTATGGCTTCTATGGCGGGCAGCAATAAGTATGCATCAGCCATCCTCTTCTATCCATTCCCGGCGGGAAAAACCTCATGATCACCCCGCAGAAAACGCAGTCCCCGGATCACCACGTGTCCATCCTTGGCTCCCTGAAAGGACAATTTCCAGTACTGAGCCCTCCGCTTGGGAAAAGTAACCTTCGCTTCGGGCTGAAAGAAAATCTTGAAGAGGATACTGAGGTACATTTTCTTGCGGGTGACGAACTGCCACTGACCGGCCGCGTCCATCACTTCCACCTGCACCCGGTGGGCGGGATGAAATTTCTTGCTGTGCCGGGAGTACACCCAGATCGCGTTCAGCTCCGTTTCCTCCGGAAAGGCCAGTTCCAGGGAGACCCACCCGCTTTCGTTCACCTGCCCGGAATGCCACATGGTTTTCGGGTTAAACCCAACGCCCTTGAGGTCCTTTTGGATGGACCGCTGCGGAGCCACCAGATTGCTCAGCTTACTCTGAAAGGTCTCCCCGAAGGCCGAACGGATTTCCGGCGTAACGGGGGCAAAAACCTCCTCTTCGTTGAGGAAAAAGCGAATCCCCCGCACCACCACCCGGCCACTGCCGCCCGCCCGCAGGGCGATCTTCCAGCGGTGAGTTTGCTGGGGAGAGAAACTGATCGCCCAGTTGGCGCCGGGGATGGCTTCCTGGCCCAGTACCTCGAAGGTATTCGCAGCGTTGAGGTACTCCAACTGCATGGCCGCGGCGGCGTGATGCTGCCCACTGTGCTCGGTGTAAACCTGGATACGGTTCAGCAATACCGGCAGGGCGAAGGTGACCTCGAAGGACACCCAGCCCAGTTCATTGGCCGGACCGGAATGCCACATGGTATCGGCCCGAAAGCCGGTGGCCGCATTATTGGCCGCAATCCTGCGGGAGCTGTAGTGATCGTCCAAATTGGTGATGCTGCTGCCGTGGGTTTCTTTCGAGGTGGTGTAACACCGAAACAGATTCATGGAGCCCTGATTGATCGACCGACTGATGCCGTCGTGGGGCGGGCAGCCGCGTTTACAGGCGGGGGTATCGTAATCCTGATCGGGGAAAAAAGTAAAATCCGGAAAGACCAGCTTGTTTTTGGCCAGGTCCTCGCGGTCATCCCCTAGTAGGCTCCCCGGAATCTGGGCCGGATCCTTACTGTTGCTGCGGTTGGATAGGTCGTAGGACATGATCGAGCGGCTGCAGTCCTGATCATAATAACAGTCCCTCACCTGTGGTGGGATCAAACGGCCGAAGGCCTTGGCCCGGTCTTCGGTGTGGGGCAAGCCGAAGGCGTGCCCCAGTTCGTGCACCAGGGTGGAGGCGAAGTCCTGGTCGGCACTGAGGATATGGGCGGCAAATATGCCGATGCCCCCACCCCGGTTCCAGGTGCCGTTGATGGAGCGCGCGCCGGCCTTGAAACCGTACATCTGGGCATCGTCGACGATGAGCACACTGAACACGTAGGGCACATTCCAGCGCGAGTATTGCCGTCCGGGATTGGCCGCCTCGTCGGCCAGGACTTCGGCCAGGATGGTCTCTGCTCCCCGGGAACACGCCGGCACCCGCCGTGAGGCCCCCGTCATGTAACAGTAATTGAAGTATTCGCTCCCGGTAAAACGCCCGTTGAGGGGCAGCACGTCCTCGACCAGCTCAAAGGTGTCCCGGTGCTTGAGCATCTCCCGGAATTTTTCCCGGGCGGCCAGGTGGTAAGCCATCCACTCACCGGACCAGAACCGGTTGGGGCTCGTCCCCTTGGTGTACAGCACAACGGGCCACACGCGAACCCGGGTTTCTGGGAAGAAGGGCATGACGTTTTTATTTCTAATTTACGGGAAAAACATCACACTTCCTCCCGCCAACTCCCTCATTATCAGTTAATTTGTCCAGTGTATCGTGTCCGGCATTTTGGCCGAAGGCAGGTGCCAGGGACTTATCGGGTGCCGTCTTTACGGGTTCTCTCTAGCCAAAAACTTTTCATGGTCCTTAAATGCGAAAAGCGGGTTGGTCTCGGAAATTTTCCGATAGATTCGGTCATTGGGCCTACTTTACGCTGGGATAATCTCTGGCGGCCCGGACCAGCGGTGCATCGTCAAATTCAGACCGCTCGAACGTCTGGGCGAACTCGTAGGCCCGGATAATCCAGGAACATTCAATGAGTCGGATATCCCTGATTCTTTCCTTACTCCCCCATTTACCGAATAATAATCCAAAAGTCCGCACCGCAACGTAGTATACGGGCGCCCAGAAAAAACCCGATTCCCGGAGGATCTTGTAGAAAAGATAATCCGCCGTAATTCGGGAAATTTTGATTTCCTCCTTGTACTGATACAGCGCATCGTGGAACATGGAAGCGTAGTAGGTGATCGGTTTTTCGGTGAGGAAGTCCAGGCGGCCGTCCGGCGTGCCGTACACCAGGTCCAGGAACTCCCACTTGGGCGTGCAGCCGTCCCAGGCGTAGCCTTCCTCACAACTTCCGTTGATCCGGAAAACGCCATCGGGCGTGAGGGAGATGAAACCATTGCTTGACTCGAAATTCCTCCCGAAAATATTCGTCTTGATGTATTCGTCGCGTCGGTGTACGAACTTGTACACCTTCCCGATTTTGGTGGTTGATCTTATGGACATGCCGGAGAATTTTAGGTGTTTACTCTGAAAGTTAGCGCTATTCCTCCTGATCCCAACCCGCATTCAGGCTATCGTTGAGTTTCGTTCTGGCCCAGGCCCACACGTCCTCGCTGAATACGGCGGCGATCAGGCAGGTGAAGAAGACTACGTAGGGGTTCAGGTCCGCTGACGCGGTGGAGAAGATCGCCACCGTTCCCTTGGCCGCCAGGAAGACCACGATGGCGGCACTCAGGCCGTTGATGAGGATGCCCGGAACGTCGAAACCAACGATGGTTTCCTTCATCGGTCCCTCACTGATGCGTTTTCGGATGAACAACGCTCCGATGGCCCCCAGGAGGCCAAACCCGAAGAGGCCGACGATGAGGGCCAGGGAAGTAGATTCCGTACGGAGCAACCATCCCGAGATGGCGTTGAAAATGCCGTACTTTTCGCCGATGACGGGTTTGCCGGGAATGGAATAGATATCAAATCGGTCGTTCGCCCCGTATTTAACCCCCCGTCGATATTCCTCCAACTGATCCCGGAAAATGGATATCCGGAAAATGGAGTGGTCGTTCAGCTCCCCGTTACTTTCGTAGTAGCGCTGGTAAATGGAGGTATCCTGTTTGGACTCCCTCAGCTCATGGACGAATAACCGATACCCTTCCACCAGATCCAGGTACCGCGACCGGGAAAATTGCGTACGGACGATCCACGTCTGGTGATTGATGCTGTACCAATCCGCCAGTTCGTAGCCGTAGTCAATACGGTCCCGCTTCAGGGTATTTTGTTCTACGGCACTACTGTATCGATTGAGAACGATTTGCTTGATCTTTTCGTCGTTGGACCAATTGCGCTCCACCTGCGCATTGAAATTCTCAAGGTTGATGACGATGTTGTTGTGCAAGTTGACCAGGCGATAATCGTCCTCCACCTTCAGGCTATCTCCCTTGAAGTCAATGATTAGTTCTGACTTGTCGTAATCCGTCGTCTGGTCGTTCAGGACTTTGACGTACTTCTCCTTATAATCCTTCTCTACCACCACCAGTTTCCTACTCTGGAATTCGGGAACGGCGATGATGGATGCCACGCACAGGTAAATGGAGAAAATGATGATGAGAAAGGAAATGACCTGCTTGACGGCCGGCCGGTCGAAAAAATTGAAGTCATCGACCGGTGAAACATCCTCGCTTTCGGCAAATATCTTTTCGAGCAAAAAGGCCAGGCCTAACCATACGGCGGAAAAGATGATCAGTCCACGATAATCGAGGGAGAACACGTTCTGGTATACGGAGCTGCTGATCGACTGTGCCCAGCTGGACAAGTATTTCAGCAAGGCTTCATTCAGACCGGGATTGCCGTCAAAAAATCCGTTCAGCACGGAGATGTTCTCGAAGGGTAAGAGCAGGAAATTCCCTATCCGGGATACGGAATCAAAAAACAGGCTCTTGAAAAATACGGCCGTGATCCCCAGGCTGATCAGCAAAATACTGGCGGCCACTCGGGAGGAGAATATATTCCTGAATATTCCACGGAATACCTTCCGTAACAGACGGTAAAAAAGGAATAACACCAACAAGGTGAGTCCCAGATGAATAATGATCAGTATGGCTTGAGGAAAGAGGAGATCCGTATCGTACATACCCTGGCGTAATTATCAAGATTAGCGTACCGTCATTCCAATAGCGTCCCCTTCCGGGCGGCGCTCGGTTGCGGAAAAAGCTGATAAGAAAAATGACTAACGTAAAGTATGGGGAGTCCTCCGCGACTTGCAAGGATTTCGGGGGCTAATGGTTCCCGATGGGGCCATTTTACGCTATGGGTATTAGGGAATAAGCCGATAGGCTGTCCGGGTTTACCCAATCCGCACACTCGGCTTCCCCGCAAATACTTTCCCCGAGTCCGGACAAGTCTTTGACATTCTGGGGTCAGGCAGCAAGTAGGAGGCAGTGGGTCATGGGGTCTTGATTTAAATTTCGGGGCTTCATCATATCTGGTCAGCCCTCTCGCCCCAACACTTTAATCTTCTTCTGATATCGTTCCGACTCTGATTTTAAAATTATATTTTTCAAGGATTCTGGCGGGAATGACCTCCAGCTTACTCGTATCGTGCGGATTTCTCACGTTCAGTTCCTGGGCCTCCAGGTTTACGGAGTCGACCATATAAGCATGCCCCGTCGACAGATTGGGATACTCCGGTTCGTTCATCTCGGTCGTCATGTAGGTGACTTCACCCTCAAATTCTTCTCCAATGTCCCCTTCCTGTACCGTCACGTTAATGGAATAGCCGTACCCTTCTAATGGTGAATAGTAAAGATCATCTTTGGACGCATTGCTCCACTTGACCGTTTTCTCTTCTGCGCCCGGATTGGTGTATTTTATCTCCATTCCTATCCGGGTTGCGGGTGCCCGGGTGGCAACCGCGAAGTAGGAAACTCCTGCGTCGGTTTCAATTTTCAGAAATTTTAGCCGTTCAATGTGGTTGATTTTACTGGCACCCAGGGAAACGGCTTTACCCGCCTTAAGGGCGATGTCAATTTTACCAAGCATCCCCTCCCCTGAATATTCATTCTCCTCCTCACTGGCCTCGGCAGTAGTCCTTAAAACTTCGGCGGAGTTGCCCGTGAGCATGAAGAAGGCTTCCGCTTGATCACCTCCTTCTATTTTGGTGTAACTGCCGTGTAGTTCGGCAAAGGCTTTCTCAATCACCAGCGGCCACATTCCGCCTCCGTGTTTGGTTAAATCTGCATATTCCGGGCGCCCCGTACTATCAGTTGGAATTAAATTAGAGACCGTGACATACTTCTCAATGGCTTCACTCCCCCTTGAGTGCAGATAAAACCTGACCGTGAATTGCGTATTGGAATCATTGGCCGTGATCATCCTGGTGATTAACTTTTTGCCGTTGGCCGTATCCGCAATCACGCCCATAGGAGCAAGTAACCAGCAGCTTCCAAGTGCTCCTTGTCCTACATCTTTGGAGGAAGGCCCTTTCGGACCGAACAAAGGGTTCGTCAACGCCGAGAATTTATCGGGAGCCTCACTGATTTCACCCTGGGGCTTTACGACGCCCGTTTCAATATCCGCTTTATCGGGTTGAATCCACCCCATTTCCCCAAATGGGTTTCGCTCTGTACTTCCTTCCTTCGATTCTTTGAAAGTCAGCACTTTCATCTTTACCCAGCGGTCATTCCTTCCCCCGACTTCGACACCATAATCGCCTTTATTCAAGAAGATGTTTCCCGCTTTTCCAAAATGATTTTTTGATTTTTTTGGAAGCATTTCAACGTGGTCCTCGTTGATGATCAGAGAATCACCGGGAGCCATCTGGATGGGAGCCTTTGCTCCGGAGCTTAATGCATCTATCGGTGGTGATACACTAGCTTTGAGCTGCGTAGAATTCTCCTCGGAAGGTTCCTGATCTCGTTGTTCTTTGCTGGGGCGCTTCCCCCCAGATAAAGCGAGTGTCATTTTCACCATTTCAATGGTGAGCGGGGAGGCCAGGGTCTCACGGGCAATTTCACTTTCATCAACCCCTTCTAGCATCCGTTTCGCGATATAATCCTCTTCCACTGCCTCGAGATCAACGCTGATCGCTCTTAATTTTCCGATTATTTTTTGGTCTACGTCCCTTAAAGGAATACCGATATTATGGGTGATCGTGTAGTAAATAGCGTAGCCGACGGGATCGTTACTAAAACGAGGGTCCCACACGTAGAAGGTGCGTATGGTTTTCCCAGCGGCAATTATGATGGTCCTTCTTTTTTCATCATATCTGATCCGCGTGTTTTTGACTATTACTTCTATGAAATCATCACTCGACTCACGGCCAAAATCCTGGGCCTTCTTTATGTAATCCGTCTTACTTTTCGCCCCGAACTCATCACCGTGTTTTTGAAAATGGATTTCTCCCTGATCTCCGGATTGAGGTGATTTTTCAAACCCCGTTAAGCCCATACTTTTCCCAAAAAGAGAGCGCTCTCCTGAACCACTTACGGAGACGTCATCCTCCGACAAGGTAGGACCAGCGGGCATTGCTTCACCACTACTTTGTGCCCCTTCCCCCCTGGCGGGAGCTTCTACCTTGACCAAGCTAATACTCGTAATTTTTGCCAAATCTCCGTAGTTTCCCAAAGGGGTGGTTACGGTGGCAAATTTCACCGTCGGGGTTTTACCCTGCCTGATTACGGCTGTTCCTTCGGGGAAATCGCCCTGATGACCACTCAACAAGACGAATGGTATAACTTTACTATCGGCGCCCAATACTCGTACAATTTCTCCTCCTTCCGAAACTTCAATGGTTATTGAGTCGGGGGGATCGGTCTTCCTTTGAACGACCCTCTGGGCAGGAACACCCTCCTGATGAGCCATCATAGCCCCCGGCTGCTGACCAAGACTTCCCGGGGTGAGTGACGCTTGTCGGCCTTTCTGATCCGCTTCTTTTTCGAGTGATGGGTCCGTATTTACGCCAATGCCATTCACACTGGCGTTAGGCCGCACCCTCCCCTGTTTTTGTTGTACTACGTGCCAGGCCTCGTGGGGAAGATGTCGCTCCTGCCCCCCTCCCAGGTGAATATCCGTTCCCTGGGCGTAGGCGTGGGCGTGCAGTTGAGCGGGTTTATCTGAGTTATAATGAACCCTTACGTCATCCATCGAATATCCCGATAGACCTTCAATTCCCGCCTTAAGGCTATCGGGCAATCCGGTGTGGTTCTCCTTGCGTTGAAGGGCCGGATTTTGCCTCCCGGCAAAATCATTCGCCATGGCTTTGAGCTGATTGGCTTCCTGACTTCGGGAGTAACCGTCCATCATTCCCCTCAGTTTCCGCTGAACGGCGGCTGCCGGTCGTTTATCCAGCAGTTGATTCGCCTTCCTCTGATCGGCCGAGGTGGCAGCATGGCCACCTGACGCGGAATGGCGCTTATCCGGTGAATCGTGATGGGAGTAGGTATGCATGAAAAATCAATTTCTGCCCGCAAAACGGGGAGACCGGAAGCATGGGTCACTTGGGACAAGATCAACAAAGCTCTACCAGCAAGCAAAACCAAGGGTTCTCAACCAAATATAGTCCTTATTTCAATGCGATGGGGTGACTAAAGCACTAACGGTCAAACTGGGAATAACCAGTATCCGTAGTGGCCAGACCTAATCTGCGGGATATTTTCAATTCGCCGAAAGCATCTTCTGCCATTTACTGCTATAACCGAAAATGAAATTTTTCAAAGCGTACATTAGATTCGGCCAATAGTATTGCAGTGAGACCAGACATTCGTTCTCATCAGTCGCAACGGCCACTTAATCACTACCCGTCCACCTAGATGAAACATTTCCTACTCTATTCTTCCCTTACTGTTTATTCCATCTTCCTCGGCAGTCAGATCACGGAGGGTGTCCTGCTGGTTACGTATTGGAAATCTTTATCAGCGAATGATTTCCATGCTTACTACCGACAATTTGGTCCCGGAATCGGTCAGTTCTATACGATACTGACCGTAATGGCGGTATTGATGCCGGTGGCCGTTTCCGTTTATGCCGCACGAAGATTTCCTACTGCGCTGAAGTATTCCCTATTGTCTTCCTTTTTTGCGCTACTCGTCATTGTTTCTTTTTATGTCTACTTCCGGGGAACCAATGAACTTTTTTATGCGGCCACGCTCACCGAAGTAGAATTGCGGGAAGAGTTGATCCGCTGGGGGAAATGGCATTGGGGAAGAGTTGCCTTCGAAATACTGTCGCTGCTGTTCCTGGTGCTTTCCCTGACAGCCCTCACGGGTGAAACAACGAAGGGTGTGCCCTTGACCCAGTAATCATTGCTTTCCCTTTTCGCAACGATAGAACCCGAAAACAAACAGGCAGCCCCGGTGGGGCTGCCTGCGGTAGCTCGTCCAGCAAAGTGGACGGCTTTGGATTCCTAGGAAGTGGTTTGTTCCTATAATTTTTTCAGGTCAATGACTTCGAAGTTTCTGGCGTCGAAGTAATCGTCCAGTCCGTAGTCCGTATTGATGATAATGCCGCCCAGCAGGGTCACCGTATCCACGTGGAATTCATCCTTACAGGTCTTGACGTATTCGTGGACCTTCTTATCGATGACCTCGAAGGTGGCCTCCGTGATCGCCTTTTGGGGGTTATCGCTCTTCAGAATTTCTTCCTTGTAGGGCAGTAGGCTCGTCTCTAACCGCATCTGCTGGTAGTCGTCTTCGTTCAGGACGGGGGTATAGCTAGAGTCATGGAAGCGACTGAGGGCCAGCATCAGGGCACCACAGGAGTTACCGGTTTCTTCCTGGCGCGGACGGTACATCTTACCCAGTTCGCCGTCCAGCGTGATGCCAATGTGGGGACCGTAAAAGATGAAGGCACTGCCGCCGTCCGGGATATGGTGAGCGAAGGCCGTCATCCCGGTCTGACCAGAAAAAGGGATTCCGCCCAGTCCGCCCATGATGAAGGGACCGAACAGGACGTTGAAGAAGGTAGTGGAGGGGACGTTGATGTCGTCCGAGCACACCGAAGTGGCCATAAGGACCTTCGAGATATCGATTTTATGTTCCAGTTGCATCTTCCCCAGGTAGTGGATGGAAGTATCCTTGGCGTCCATGGAATTGGGGAAGTGATGCTTGACGACTTCGTCGAATTTTCTTTGTAACATGTTGTCTTGACTGATTGAATAATAAAACTTACCGGGCCTTCCCCACTCCGCAGAGTAGTTCCGGCCGCCTTCGTAAAACGCATTGGACACCAGTTCCAATGCTACCTTCCCTTCAGGGCTAAAAGGGCCGCTTACGGTATAGTGCTAACGCCCGCCGCGGGCGGGCAGTACGTGAGCAAGGTACAAAACTTCGGGTGATCGTGAATGGGATAGAATTATTCTTGAATCCAGGGACTATGGACAATCAGGAGCATACTCTCCGTTCCTGGTTCGAAAGTAGCGGGTACCGTCCAAATACAGTTTTTCGTCCTTGTATTCCAGACCGTAGCTGGCTTCCTCCCCGTTGTGGTATTTGAGGACCAACATCAATTGGGTACCAGCAGCCATAATTTTCCAGGTTCCCTGTCCCGCTTGATTTCCGCTGCTGTATCCCGAAACGCCATCGCCGGTGATGGTCATATCGTCTCGCCCACTTTGTTTGAAATAGCCGGCACCACACAAATCAATGCGCTGTTCCCGGCTGTACCCACCGCTGATGCCGCCGTCGGTTGCATTGGGTGAATAGTAACTATCCATGTAGGTTAGCCGGACGTTACTCAACCACTCGGTCCATTCATCGATTTCCTTGCGTTTATCAATTTTCTTGAAGGTAAAGGACTGGTACAACTGGTCCGCCACCTCAATATTGGCCTGACTAAAGGCTTCCTGAGTGGAAGCGGAAATAATGGTCACGCCAATCCCTCCTTCCTGAGGATTAGCCATGCCGATGATGTATCCTTTGGCCGCCTGATGCTCCATGGTCCCGGTGAACATCCCTCCAACGGCGTGATCGCCGAGCATCTTTAACTCACCGCCAAGCTGCATGTTGGTTCCGTTCTGGTCGGCAATGCCCGCTCTGGCTTCCTGGATCAATTCCTCCCTGGACGAGCTATGGGTGGTCAGGATGACGAGTCCCGGGACGGTATTGGAACCCAGGATCACCATGTCTTCGCCTTCCTGACCGAACCATCCCGGTGGAATATCAAACGAAACGCCCAGGGTTTCGTAGTTGACGTGTCCCCTTAATTGCGCCAGAAGAGAGGTCGCGGTCAGGAGAAAGGCAATCGGCAGTAGAACGAGATGTTTCACGATGAATGGGTATTTACGGGTAAGGTCAGGGACGCCACGGAAAGCGTCTACTGTTTAATGCCAGCACACCACGTCCTCGTTACCTTGAGATACGAGATTTTGCGATGGGTATTCGGAGCAAAGGGAATCAGCGGACTGAGGCAGGGTCTCTCGTCTACGAACAATTCGTCCACGGAATACCACACAACCATTCGGATTCAATCCAACCGACGGTACCCCGGTAATCTACCTTTACCCACGCTCCGCAGAGATCCTTGATTCTGATGCCCCCGACTTCCTCCTTGATCAGGCCAACGACCTCGCGCCCCTCGGGCGCATCCCGGAGTTCTAAAGTCTGTCCCCCGTAATTTCTGGAGTCCACCGCGATGACCGAGCCGTGGATCCAACCGATCCCTCCGGGTATGTCCACGTCCTCCTCAATGCCACCGATGGGGTTCTTGACCTTATACCAACCATCCCGGACCTCCGTGATCTCCATCATGTACTCACCCCCCTCGTCTTCTCCTTTCAGGGTAAGAATCACCGCGCCGCCGGGATTTTTTCGGACGTTCGTTCCGGAAGTATCGGCATCCTTCACGTACACCAGTAGTTCACTATCCCCACAATTATTTTTTGGCGTGGATGCCTCCACCGATTGGTTGGGTGACGGTTCCTCGGCCACGGGTACCGCCTGGACTTCCTCCTGCGGAGGGGCAACCTCATCAGAAGAACTGTTTTCGGATTGATTAGCGCCGCAGGAAACCAACAGCGAAAAGATGATGAACGGGAAGAAAGCTGATTTCATGAATAGCAATTGGGTGCGAATTGATTAGCCCTGGCTTGGTCAAGGCCTTACCTAAAAGTAGGTGCTGTGGTTATCCTACACAAGCCCGCCCCTTACCCAGCCTTTGGTGCAGTTTCGTAAAACCCGATGTATTCCCCACCAAACCTTTGAAACCCCATTAATGATGGCGCACTAAAATCATCGTCCTTATGGCGGGCTTTCCCCTGCTGAACGGCGCGGAATTCCTTTCAGGACGCAGCACGATGATCCAAACGCGCGATCTGGATGGATTTGCGCCCTCATCAATTCAGCCGATTTCGAAAGTCCCAGCCTAAAGATTACCGCTAGCCGAAAACTATTGAATACATGAGCGATAAAAAGTTGAGAAGTTACGAATGGTTCGGAAAGAATGACAAGATGGGTTTCGTGCATCGCTCCTGGCTCCGCAATCAGGGATATCCCAACGACTACTTCAGTGGCCGGCCGGTAATTGGGATATGCAATACCTGGTCAGAACTAACTCCCTGCAACGGACATTTACGGGACTTCGCCGAAATCGTCAAACGGGGCGTGATCGAAGCGGGAGGTTTCCCGCTGGAGTTCCCCGTTACTTCCCTGGGGGAAACCATCATGAAGCCCACCACCATGCTCTTCCGCAACCTGGCGGCGATGGATACCGAAGAAAGTATCCGCGCCAATCCCCTGGACGGAATTGTCCTGCTGACCGGTTGCGATAAAACGACGCCCTCCACCCTCATGGGGGCCTGTAGCGTGGATTTACCGACCATCGTCGTGCCCGGTGGCCCGATGCTCAACGGCCGCTTCCGCGGAGAATGCCTTGGCTCCGGTTCTTTCAACTGGTTGCATAAGGAAATGCAAACCGTAGAGAATTACACGGAAGAGGACATCCGGGAAGTAGAGATCGGCGTCGCCCGTAGTGCCGGCCACTGCATGACCATGGGGACGGCCTCTACGATGGCCTGCATGGTCGAAGCCCTCGGCCTGACCCTTCCTGGAGCCGCCGCGATTCCGGCAGTGGACTCCCGGAAAAAGGTCATGGCCCAGCTATCCGGACGGCGAATCGTTGAGATGGTCCGGGAAGACCTGAAGCTCTCAAAAATCCTTACCCGCGAAGCTTTTGAAAATGCGATCAAAGTCAACGCCGCCATCGGAGGGTCAACAAATTTCGTGATTCACCTGACGGCCATCGCGCACCGCATCGGCCTCGATCTCAATCTCGAGGCCTTTGATACCCTGGGTAGCCAAATCCCCCTGTTGGTTAACCTGAAGCCTTCGGGTAAGTACCTGATGGAAGAATTTTACTACGCGGGAGGTCTACCGGTCGTCATCAAGGAACTTGCGCCCGTCCTCCACAACGACGCCCTCACGGTAAACGGCAGTTCCATCGGAGACAACAGCGGCAAGGCCCAGTGCTACAACGAGGAAGTAATTACCCCTTTCGCTACCCCACTGCAGGAGAAGGCCGGTATCGTCGTCCTGAAGGGAAATCTCTGCGAAAACGGCGCGATCATCAAACCCAGTGCGGCCACCCCGGCGCTTCTGCAGCACCGCGGCAAGGCAGTCGTCTTTGAAAGCATCGAAGACTATCACTCCCGCATTGACGCCCCGGAATTGGAGGTTGACGAAAATAGTGTCCTCGTCCTCAAGGGTGTCGGTCCCGTCGGATACCCCGGAATGCCCGAAGTAGGTAATGTGGATTTACCCGAAAAGCTATTGAGGAAGGGAATTCGCGATCTGGTCAGGATTTCCGACGGGCGCATGAGCGGCACGGCCGCCGGTACGGTGGTGCTGCACGTGTCCCCCGAGTCGGCGGTAGGCGGCACCCTCGCGATGGTCCAGAACGGAGATATCATCGAATTGGACGTACCCGCACGACGGTTGCACCTGGACATTTCCGAGGCAGAACTGACCCGCCGTAAAGCCGCCTGGACGCCGCCCGCTCCCCGGGCGACCCGGGGATACGTCAAAATGTACATCGACCACGTAGAGCAGGCCGACCGGGGTGCCGACCTCGATTTCCTCAAGGGAGGCTCCGGAGCGGAAGTTTCCCGCGACCTCCACTAATCATCGCCTCCAGCTATCTAAACCTCTCCCCTCGCCGAAATCAAGCATCATGACCGTCCTTCTCTTACTCCTGAGTGTTGTGGCCCTGGTGGTACTCATCACCCGGTTACAATTACACCCCTTTCTCTCCCTGCTGATCGTAAGCATCGTTTTTGGACTGGTGGCCGGTATGTCCGGAGAAGCGATCATTACGTCCATTCAGGACGGTTTTGGCGGGACGCTGGGCAAGATCGGTCTCATCATCATCCTCGGGGTCGTGATCGGTGCTTTCCTGGAGAATACCGGCGGCGCGATGGCCCTGGCCCAGCGTGTCCTGAAAATGGTCGGCGAGAAGAACGTTACTTCGGCTATGGGCATCGTGGGCTGGATTATTTCCATTCCGGTTTTCAGCGACAGCGGCTTCATCCTCCTGAGTTCCCTCAACCGCAACCTCACCAAAAAGGCCGGCTTGTCCCTGGCCGGAACGGCCATTGCCCTTTCCCTGGGCCTGACGGTAACCCATAACCTCATCCCACCGACGCCCGGGCCCATTGCCGCGGCGGGTACGCTGGGGGCCGACCTGGGACTGGTCATCCAGTTCGGTTTCATCGTCTCGGTGGCGGCGTTGATCGGCGGACTCCTCTTTGCCCGATACTACGCGGCAAGGACGTACATTGATCCCGCCGAAGGTTTCAAAAGCCAGGTCGAAGAAAGGGAGATTCCCTCCCTGAACCCACCCAGTGCCGCCAAAGCTTCCTTTCCCATTCTAATTCCCATCGTGTTGATCATCGCCCGTTCCGTGGTCAATATTCTCTACCGGGATCTCGAGCCCAACGGACTGGTCACCTTCATTAATTTCGTCGGCTCCCCCGTGATCGCGCTCCTGATCGGATTTTTCCTCTGCCTGCTGCTCCCCGAAAAACTGGAAAAGACGATGGTCTCCGCCAACGGCTGGATCGGCAAGGCGTTCAGGGATGCTGCGGGGATCATTCTCATCACCGGGGCTGGCGGCATCTTCGGAAAGATGCTCCAAAACTCTGGCCTGGCCGGCGAGTTGGGGACAACCCTGGCGACCTTCAACGTCGGCATCTTTTTACCCTTCGTGCTGGCCTCCGCCCTTAAATTAGCTCAGGGTTCTTCGACCGTTGCCCTCGTGACGACGGCCGGCATCCTGCTGCCGCTCATGCCTTCACTCGGGATGGTCACGGAAGTAGATAAGGCCCTGGTCGTTACGGCCATCGGTTGTGGCTCGATGGTCGCTTCACACGCCAACGACAGCTTCTTCTGGGTGGTCACTCAGATGTCGGGTATGGACGTAAAAACCGGTTATCGCCTCCAAACGCTGGGGTCGGCCCTGACGGGCGTCCTCGCCATGCTGGTTACCAGCCTATTGTTCGCGCTCTATCACTAACCCCCTAAACGCAGCCAATTACCGTGAATTTCCATTTATACCGCACCACCCAGGGCATTTTCGTGGAACACCAGCAGCGCATGTATGCTTGTGATACCAAGGACTGGAATGCCTTAATCAACGACGATGCGCTGCACGCCACCTTGCGAGAGATCGTTTCCACCAAAGCGGCTGAAAGTACCGACTCCGCAGCCTTCCAGCTCCTCAAACCCATTGGCGACCAGGAAGTCTGGGCCTGCGGGGTGACCTACCTCAAGAGTAAGGTCGGACGGCAGGAGGAATCCCAGTCCAGTGGCGGAGCCGATTTTTACGAACGCGTCTACGCCGCCGAGCGGCCCGAAGTATTCTTCAAAGCGCTCCCCCACCGGGTTTCCGGACCGGGAGAAACCGTGCGTATCCGCAAGGATTCCAGTTGGGACGTACCCGAGCCGGAATTGACGCTGGTCGTCACTTCCTCGGGTAAGATCGTAGGCTACACCGTCGGCAATGACATGAGTTCGCGGAGCATCGAGGGCGAGAACCCGCTGTACCTTCCCCAGGCGAAAACCTACGACAAGTGCGCGGCCATCGGCCCAGGCGTCCTCGTCACCGAGTCGCCGCTCCCCCCCGAGTCCAAAATCAGCCTGAAGATCGACCGGGCCGGCGAACCGGTGTTTGCGGACAATATTGAGTTACGAAAGATGAAAAGATCACTATCGGAACTGGTCAGCTTTGTGTACCGGGAATGCAGCTTTCCGGACGGATGTTACATCATGACCGGAACCGGAATCGTGCCTGGCTCAGACTTCACCCTGCGAACCGGAGACCGGATCGAAATCAGCATCGACGGCATCGGAACCCTGGTCAATACCGTTGAATAACCGCAATATCTGATACCCCTTTAAGAAACATTTCTCCCACCCAGAAAACACATTGTATGCAAATTGACGCCATCGCCCAACGGGCCCATACCGCCTGGAAGAATTATCGCCATTCCGATTTAAAGCTTCGTCGCAAGTTTTTGGAAGCCATCGCCACGGAGATTGAAAACCTGAGCGACCAACTGATCGAAACTGCGGTCCGGGAAGCCCATTTACCGGAGGGGCGTTTTCGGGGAGAACGGGGAAGAACCTGCGGACAACTACGCGCCTTTGGCCAACACGTAACCGACGGGCGATGGCTCAACGCATCCATTGATCGGGCGCAGCCGGACCGCCAGCCGTTCCCGAAGGCTGATATCCGGAAAATGAACCACGCGCTCGGTCCCGTCCTGGTATTTGGGGCCAGTAATTTCCCCCTCGCCTTTTCCACGGCGGGTGGGGATACGGCCTCCGCACTGGCGGCGGGTTGCCCCGTCATTTACAAGATGCACCCCGCCCACCCCGAGACCTCCAGGCTGGTCGCCGGAGCCATCGAACGAGCGATGCATGACTGCGGCCTGGATCCGGGGGTATTTCAGCACGTCGAAATTGACGATTTCGCTTTGGTGAAGGCCCTCGTCCAAAATCCACTCATAAAGGGCGTCGGCTTTACGGGTTCCGTGGCCGGCGGCAACGCCCTGCGGAAGTACGCCGAGGAACGGCCGGACCCCATTCCCGTCTTCACCGAAATGGGGAGCGTTAATCCCGTCTGCCTCCTCCACGAAACACCCGGGGAGGCCGTGACCGCCAAAGCGAAAATGCTGGCGGCCTCCGTTATGTTGGGCGTCGGTCAATTTTGCACCAACCCCGGACTCATCCTGGGAATCCGGGGCGCGGCCCTCGATAGTTTTTGCGAAACCCTGAGCGCAGAAATCAAGGCTTCCGCCGCCAACACCATGCTCCACCCGGGGATCGGTGGTAACTACGTAGACAAGCTCCGTCACGCACTGGCTCAGAAGGGCGTACGTCTCCTGGCGTCGGTTGCCGAAGCACCCGCGGCCGGAGCACCGGCCGTGGCCTACGTTTCCAGCGCCGTGTTCCGGGATAATCCGGACCTCCACGAAGAAGTTTTCGGTCCTTTTTCCCTGGTCGTTGAATGTACCGACAAAGCCGACTTGCTGGCTACCTGTGAAAAACTTTCTGGCCAGCTAACGGCTTCGGTACTGTGCGACCCCAACGCATTGGCGGGGCACCGCGACGTACTCGATCTATTATCCGCCAAATCCGGCCGGGTGATCATCAACATGGCCCCGACCGGAGTGGAGGTTTGTCACTCCATGGTCCACGGAGGCCCCTACCCCGCCACGAGCGATCCCCGTTTCACTTCGGTGGGTCAGGACGCCATCCTCCGCTGGTTACGCCCCATATGTTACCAGGGCTTTCCGGAAACCGAACTCCCCCCCGCCCTGCGGGACGCTAATCCGCTCGGAATTCCCCGCCTGATTGATGGTGAATTGATTTTGGCGGAGTAAGTTTTTTTGGGCGCAAGCGTGAAGAGCAGTGGGGCTCAGGCAAAGCCAGGGCAATGTCTATGAGAACTTAAGCTTAAATTTTAGCGGTCTTTTCAAGGAAGGCTCTGGACGAATGCATAGTCACATTCAGCTTAATCAACCCCTAAATAATCCAACAGGTCATCCAAGTTCATTTCTCTCCAGTGGAAAAGCTCGTGGACTTTTGCCGGATAGATATCATTCGATGGTAATACCTGAGTTGGGACGTATCTCAGTATTTCACTCCTGTGCTTTTGCATACTTTCCGGGAGTTGGCTGAGGATATGCTTGCTAACAATCTCTTTGCCCTGCGTAGACACCTCTAACCTTTGGGCCTTGAAGAAAAAAGCACCATCAACTTCCTTGATGAGGGGCGACGCGACACCCTTCATGGACGATATTTTCGGCTTGGTTTCACCTTTGGTGAGGTCTTCAGCAGTAACGCCCGACTGATGATCACCTTCAAAAAACACTTCGAGGGTAGCATCATCGTCCTCCGCCGTTAGGAGCGTGAAGGCTTCGGCCTTCATCACTGAGGTAACTACGTAAATTTCCTTAAAATTAAATTTTTCGCTGGCCAGCTGCTGTAACAACTTGAACTTAAACTCATAAAAGTTTTCGATACTCCTAACGCTTAAATTTGAAGCGTCAAAAAAGTAATCGCCCGCATCATTGAATTCTAAATTCAAGTAAGAGGCACTGTTTGAACTGGAAACCTTTTCCGGATCACGCTCCCGCCGAAATGATTGACTAACGCCGGATTGCATTGGGTAGGCATCCAGATAAGGATGCCTACCTTCGGTTATGGATATATCCTCATTGACTCCGAAAAATTCATCCATAATATTCCCCAATTTCACCACCCTGCCCTTCACGATCAATATCAATTCTCCAAGATTGATGCTTGAGGAAAGGGGCCAGCACGGTATATAGCCACCGGAGTGTCGATAAAAGTCGACGTAAAACTTCCTTTGGGAATGTAGCATGATGTTTTTGCCAGGTAAGGTAGGGAAATCTCGGTGGCCGGAGACAGCTTTTGGAGTAAGCCATCAATACTTGTAGGGGATAAATACCGGTTTACCTTTGCTCTTCGCTGCCTAAATGGCAATCAAATACTACGGTGGATGATGGGATAAATCTGCCGCTACTCAGCCCCTGAAGACTCCGCCTCAATTGCGACAAGACCGTTGTAACAGAGACTATCATAAAGAATTCCGGAAAGGATGATTTGCCAGGTGATTCCTCGTAAAAAGGAACATTCATTAAAGATCACCCCAATGTTCCTTTACAAAGTCCTGAACCTCTCCCGGTAAACTGGCAAACGTAAATTTACTTTCTTTACTATTCCTACCTCTTTCCTGAGAAGTACATTGCTTGGGCAGAATATCCGTACCCGTTCCCTCAAAAAAGTAATGCTTCTTGGGGTTGCCTTCTTCCGTAACGTGGTGGGTTTCCGTAGTGAAATTCAAATGGTACGTTATTCCATCGTAATCCCATCTAGTCATTCTCGTAGACTTATTTATTGAGGCCAAGGCGTCCTGGACTCTTTCTGCTTTTGCTCGGTCCTTATCTTGATCAGAAAAGTAGATACCCAATTGTTCTTTCTCCTCAGCATCCAAATAATCTTTATTTTCTTCCAGGATTTCTTCAAGAGTCTTTCCCTGGTATAACTTTTCGTTATAATAATCTGCCAACTCTTCTTCTGATAATCTAAGCTGAAGTACGGATTGATTGTCGGGCATCGTCTGATGTTGAGCAGCCTGGTTTACTTGTGGAAGATTATTCGCCATTGCCCCTAGCTTTGCCTGCGTAATCGCTTCAGGTCGATTGTCCATCAATTGGAAGGTAGATTCACCAACGGTCTTCTTCTGAACAACGGCATGAGCTACCGATTGAGCCCTGGTTTCCCCATATGTATGTGCACGCTCTTTCATAATTTTTTCTTTCCGGACAATACCCCTGTCCAAGTGCTTTGGGCCTTTGATCGCAAATGAATACTTATCAGGCCACTTCAATTGGGTCTATTAGCCCTATCCGTTATTGTGATGCGCTAAATTTTTAAAAGTTTGAAAGACCTTCCCCCACTTGTAGAAAATATGGTCACAAAATACAATCCTGGCTCACCTTCTAATTCTAAATTAGAATCATTGATTCTGTGTCCAGCACTGGAAGATACTTCTCGTACTACCTTTCCGGTGACATCGGTAATTACTACCCTTGAAACACGCTCTTTGTTATCTGCATCAATTTTAAAGTGTCCTGTGGTAGGATTTGGATAGACAGTATAATTATGATCATCAAATTCACTGGTTCCCAAAACTTCACTAATTTCATATACCTCAACAAAACCTACATTAGTTCGACGACTTCTACCGAATACGACTTTTGAACCATCAGGCGTAATGTCTACATTACCCAATATGCTCTCATCATAATTGTCATAATCAAAATAATGAGCTAATTCCCACGCATTATTTCTTTGTTGGTAGATTCGAGTTCCGGCACCTTCCTCTCCACCACCTTCCATCCCGGTGCCCACAATAAAGGTGGTGCCATCGGCAGACATTCTTAATGCGTTGTTGCGCTCTCTTAATGGGGTTACGTTGAGGTCTGATATTTCCTTCACCCAGTCTCCTCCAATCAGGTCATACGTTTCAAAGGTAACGCCACTTGCTGCATTCTGATCATCTCCGTATGAAAGTACGATCCTTGTGCCATCAGCGGACAAGTCAAATCCATCAGAAACTATGATACTTGCAGAAAATGTCCTCGTGAACTGTAAACTCCAATCCGTTCCATTGAAAGTATAAATTCTGATACCATTAGCTCCACGATTTTCGCGAAATAACACGGCTACCGTTTGGGCGTTGTCTGAAATGGCCAACTCGTTTTGAACGGGGACCTCCAAGGGATTGCCAACCGCAATCCAGTTGGTGCCATTCCACTGGAACTGGGATACTGATTCTGAACCACTTCCCGTTGCACCAACCACTAAGGTATTTTCGTCTTGTGTGAATCTAAACGTTTTACAATCCGCATCGGGCTGGCCTGGAAACTCCAAATCCTCACCCATTTGTTCCCAATCCCCAATAGCTTCATTCCATTCATATACCTGAGGCTGGGCATTATTGTTTCCCAGGGCGATTCTATTGCCACTAGCACTCATGTCCAATCCTTGTCCAAACAAACCTACAACCGTTGGAACTCCTTCCAGCGTAGAGCCAAGGGGCACCCATCTATCCCCCTCCAACTGATACGCATCTGCTCTCCCCGCAAGATCTACGCCATTGGTGTTGAACCTGGGCGCACTGGTCAATATCCTATTACCCGCATCATTGATTGCAACGCTCGCACCAAAAGTATCATCGGCGGCAAATTCGGTAAGGGTTTGTCCAATTTGGGTTTGTGAATAAACTGGACAAAGGTTTATGAACAATAAAAATGGAATAATATTGAGCTTTTTCATACAATTTTGGGCTTTAATGAGTTTTTGGTAGGCCGATTTACGTCGGCCCGTAAGACACCTCAGTTCAGTGTTTATCACACAGATTTTTCCGGCTTCTGCGAAGACACCCGGACTTGATTATCCGGAGCAATCATCTGCTCCAGCGGCGTGGCGAACAAGCCAGATTATTTGATCACATCATGACTTTTCCTGATTGGCATAGTGCTATTAGGGCAAATCCTAGTTCAAGATACGACTTTTCACGCATTCTTAGAGACCGTTGAAAAAATTATGTCACGAGGTAAACCCATACCTTTCGTAAACCCACCGAGTCATGAAGGACAATGACCTCTCCCCTAAAAAGCGCACCCACTCAAAACTAGAAAGTTTCAGCCGATCTCTTAACTTTAAACAACAAGGAATCGGTTATGAAAAAATCAAAATTTACCGAGGCTCAGATTGCGTTTGCTTTGCGTCAAGCAGAGCAAGGAACTCGTGTTGCTGAGATTTGCCGCAAGATGGGAGTGAGTCAGGCAACCTTCTACAACTGGAAGAAAAAGTTTGCTGGCATGGGCGTGCCTGAACTTCGTCGTCTACGGCAACTGGAGGAGGAGAATAAGCAACTCAAGCAATTAGTAGCCGATCTAAGTTTAGACAAACAAATGCTGCAGGATGTGATTAAAAAAAAGCTTTGAGTACCAAGCATAAACGGGAGTTAGTCCACTTTCTCTTGGATGAATACCATACTTCTATTCGGCGAGCTTGCAAGGTCTTGCCACTTCGGAGGCAAACGATGTATTACCAGCCGAAAGGAAGAGATGATGCAGCTTTACGGCAACGGATAAAAGAGCTTGCGGCTACTCGTGTCAGATATGGTATTTGGCGGATAATTATCCTGCTTAAACGAGAAGGTTGGAAAGACAATCACAAACGTATCTACCGCATTTACTGCGAAGAAGGTCTCAATTTACGGAGCAAACGGCCACGTCGCCGCAAATCTGCTGCTCACCGCCAAATTCCTACCCCAGCATCAAGTATTGATGAATGCTGGAGTATGGATTTTGTCGCAGATCAGCTCTTCAATGGCCAGAAATTCAGAGCCTTAACTGTAGTGGATAATTATAGTCGTCAGTGCCCCGTAATCTATGTGGCTCCTTCAATTAGGGGTAATGATGTCGTAGCTGTTCTGGATAGTCTAGAGCGCCGTCCAAAACGAATTAAAGTGGACAATGTGTAGCCTTCCCCAAAAACTGGACAGCTCGTTTTTTGAAAATCTTTAAATTCGAGTTGTTATGAAAAAGAAACGATTTAGCGAGACGCAGATCATTACTGCGCTCAAACGCAACGAGCAGGGTGTC
>NZ_SNAQ03000011.1 GCF_004375085.3 Lewinella sp. W8 | reverse complement strand
AAATGAAGTAGGCGAACCTCTCAGTCCGCCTACAGTAGCTCACTCAGTAAACTGAGCGGCTTTTTGATCCCTCAAGGTAAAAAACTTCTCACTTTACTTGGTTTTTATCATAGCACCTCGGAGGAGCGCAACGTGGGCTAGTCCCGTTCACGGCCAGTTTCTTTAAGTCTACCCGCGAGTTACCCTGTCCTTTCAATACAAATTTTCCTGCCCCGATTGAACGGGGAGCCCCCAATAGTGTATGCCCCCCAAAATTGCCTTCTGGTTCCCGCTACCTCACGGCAGTACAGGGTATTTTCGCTCATGGGGACCAAAGATGGGCCACGTTGTTCCTGATAAGGCCGGGGGCATTATGCTTGGAAGCAGCAATAAAGTGCTAGCTTTGTGGCGTTTTGCTCTTTGGAGCACTTGCAATAGAAAAATTACATGGGAAAATTAAATCGCCTACACCAATTAACGGGCTGGCTAGTTTTTGCCGTCGCGGCGGTCGTCTACCTGCTTTCCGCCGAGCGTACGGGTAGTCTTTGGGATTGTGGAGAATTCATCCTTGGTGCCTACAAACTACAGGTCGTGCACCCTCCCGGGGCACCGCTCTTCCTGATCATCGGTCGCATATTTGCCGGCCTGGGCAGTTTGCTGTCCTCCAGTCCGGAGGCCATCGCCTACGGCGTTAACGCCATGTCTGGCATCAGCACGGCCTTCGCCGCCGCCCTGGTTTCCTGGATCACCATCCGCCTCAGCATCCTTTCCCTGCTGGGCCGGGACGAGGAAGCGGAACTCGGCAGCGGACAAACCATTGCCGTAGCCGCTGCCGGCCTCGTGGCCGGGCTGGCTACGACCTTCAGTTCTTCCATCTGGTTCTCTGCCGTGGAGGGTGAGGTATACGCCATGTCGCTCCTCTTCACCTGTCTTACGGTATGGGCCATGATCCGCTGGTACGCCAAGCCGGACACCCCGGAAGCCGACCGCTGGTTGCTCTTTGCCCTTTTTGCCTCCGGCCTGTCCATCGGGGTTCACCTGCTGTCGATTCTGACGATCCCCGCCATGGCGATCTTCTACTACTTCAAAAAATATAAGGAAACCAGCTGGCTGGGCCTCGGCCTCGCCGTGGTCACCGGCATCGGCATTATCGTCTTCATTCAGGCCTTTATCATCGTGGGTATTCCCACCATCTGGCACTTCTTTGAAATCCCGATGGTGAACAGCTTCGGCTTGCCGGTTCATTCCGGCATCGTTCCCACCATCCTGCTCATGGGGGCCATCGTCTACTTTGGCCTGCGCTACGCTCACCGCAAGCAGAGTGCCGTCTGGCAGCAGGTATTCGTGGGCTTCGCGCTCTTGTGTATTGCCTTCAGCACCGTCGGAGTCGTCGTGACCCGGGCCGCCGCCAAGACGCCGGTGAACATGAACAATCCGGACAACGTCACCAGCCTCCTTCCCTACCTCAACCGGGAGCAGTACGGTGAGCGGAGTCTGCTCTACGGTCAGACCTTCCAGGCCCAGGTCGTTTCCACCGAGGTGGAGGGTCGCTACGGGCTGGTAGGCGACAAGTACGAAGAAGACGTTACCTACAAGATTACGCCGGAGTACAACAAGAAGATGTTCTTCAGCCGGATGTACGACAACAGCCAGGGCCGCCCTGGCCTCTACGCCCAGTGGATGGGGCTGGACCCCTCCCAGCCGGTTCCCCGCGGTCGTCCGACCCAGCTGGACAACATCCGCTTCCTGTTTAACTACCAACTGGGCTGGATGTACTGGCGCTACTTCATGTGGAACTTCGCCGGCCGTCAGAACGGTGAGCAGGGCTTCTACAGCTGGGACGAAAGCTCCGGCAACTGGATCAGCGGTATCAAGTTCCTCGACGAAGCCCGACTCGGCAACCTCGACGAACTGCCCGAAGACTTCAAGAATGATCCCGCCCGGAATACGTACTACCTGCTGCCGCTGCTCTTTGGCCTGATCGGTTTGTTCTGGCACGCCGGTCGGCGTAACAAGGAATTCCTGGGGCTGCTTACCCTGTTCGTCATTACGGGTATCGGCATCATCATCTACACCAACCAGCCGCCCAACGAACCCCGGGAACGGGATTACGTACTGGTCGGCTCCTTCTTCACCTTCTGCATCTGGATGGGCATGGCCGTTCCGGCCCTCTACGAGATGGCCCGGAAATACCTCAACCAGAAAGGATTTGCCGTAGCGGGAGGTATCGGTGCCGTTGTGCTGGTGGCTCCCCTCCTGATGGGCTTCCAGAACTGGGACGATCACAGCCGCGCCCTGCATTCCGGTGCCCGCGACTACGCCCACAACTTCCTGGAGTCCGTCGATCAGGACGCGGTAATTTTCACCTACGGTGATAATGATACCTATCCGCTCTGGTACGCCCAGGAGGTGGAAGGTATTCGTCCGGACGTCCGGGTGGTCAACCTGAGCCTGATTGCCGTGGACTGGTACATCGACCTGCTCCGGTACAAGATGAACGACTCTCGTCCGTTGAACCTGACCCTGACCGCCGACCAGATGCGGGGCCGTAAGCGGAACCAGATTCCCTACTTCAACCGCGACAATATGGAGCGGCAGTGCAACCGGGATCGCCCGATGAGCCTGGAGCAATTCGTAGCCGATCTCGGCACGGATCGCCCCGTGCCCACCCAGGGTGGCGGGCAGTTTGAAACCTACTACACCAGCTGTAACGTTGGCATTCAGGTGGATCCCCGCCGTCTGCAGAGTGCGCCGTGGTTGGTTCCCGACGGGGAGCCCGTGCGCCAACGCATTCCCATCCGGGTGAACAACAACCGCCTGCTCAAGGACGAGATTGCGATTATGGACATCATTGCCTCCAACATGTATGATCGTCCCATCTACTGGGCAGTTACCTGTCAGCCCAGCAAACTGCTGGGCCTGGAGGACTACCTCGAACTGGAGGGCCTGGCCCTGAAGCTGACCGTAACCCAGAACCCCTCCGACGCCAACTACGGCATCATCGGCAGTGGGGGCGTCAACGAAGACAAGACCGCTAACCTGGTGATGAACGAGTGGATGTACGGTAACTTCGATAAGGTCGACACCCACATCAGCAGTAGTTATGCCCCCGCCATCCAGTCGCACCAGCTCGTCACCATGCGCACCATGGAGACCCTGCTGGCCAAGGGCGACAAGGAACGGGCGCTGGCCCTCGGTGATCGTTACTTCGAGGCCTTCCCCGACATGAACTTCCCCTTCTTCTACCAGACGCTGTTGATGCTCCAGCCCTACTTCCAGGCCGGAGAACCCGATCGTGCCGCGGAGGTCATCCAGCAACTGGCCCGTAACACGGCCGACCGCCTGGATTACTTCGACAGCCTGGACGAGGAGATCATCAACACCAGCTACCGCCGGGAACTGAGCCAGGCGCGCAACATCGTGCAGCAGCTGCTGCTGCAGCTGCGCGTCAGTGGCAGCCCCGAGCTGCGGTCTTCCGTGGAGGCCATCCTCGGCAACCACCTCTACCTCCTGCCCGATCAGGACGGTCGCCTGCCGGGATAAGTTGAATCCCGTGTGAACCACAAAAGCCGCTTCCCGATGGGGGAGCGGCTTTTGTGGTTTTACCTCCCTTCAGTAGACAATGCTCCCAGTCAGAAGGTAGCCCATAAGATACCCTTCGAGACCATGGAATAGTCCCCGGTGGCTTCTTGGTGAGCGACCAAATTTCGGACGCCTGGTCTTCACCGTTACGGGTGCATCGTACCTTAGGTCAAAAGAATCAAAAAGCCCCAAATAGATGACGTACGAAATTGATAAAGCCATCGAAATTCTAAGCCGGACTCCCTTAGTGCTGGAAACTTTACTGAACGGAATTTCAGAAGAATGGGTGAGGTCAAATGAAGGAGCAAACACCTGGAGTCCCTACGATATCGTCGGACACTTTATTCACGGAGAGAAAACGGACTGGATTCCGAGGGCCAGGATCATTTTATCGGACGCGACGGATAAGACCTTTGCGCCCTTCGATAGATTTGCCCAGGAGCGAGAAGACCAGGCAAAGCCTATCACCGAATTATTAGCGGAATTCAAGTCCCTGCGGAAAGCGAACATTAAAGCATTACGATCGCTGGGAGTCAATGATTCAACGCTTCAGAAAACGGGGATGCACCCTGAGCTAGGAGAAGCCAACCTGAAGGAATTATTGTCTACCTGGGTAGTACATGATCTGGGGCATATTGCTCAAATGACTAGAGTAATGGCAAAGCAATATAAAACGGAAGTCGGGCCGTGGAAGGCGTATCTGACCATTCTAAAGAAGTAACTCAAACACCCCGCTTGATTTTGGTAGTCCATAACTCCCCCCTACCTTATACGAAAGTCACGGTCCTCCGTTTATTCCATCACCTTTAGGAACAACTAGAGTCTTCTACGGATGGTGATTGTCAGCAATCACTCTTCAGGTTATTCGGCCCTTTTCATTCTGGAAAACGGAAATCCATTACAGCCGGTCATGAGATTGGACTTATCCGTATTGACACTATCAATGGCGTTTTCAACGCTAATTTCATCGTAGCTACTGAAGCATAAGGCCCACTCGTAGGGGGCCATACCGTCAAGCTTTTGGTAGTCAATCCTCGTAAATAAAGCGGGGGCGAAGGTATTCAGCGAATCATTTTGCAGGATTAAATATCCTTCGGCAACATTTACGTTGAGGAGGTGGAACCTATCGTTAGGCAACAGACGAATTTCCTTTTGGTCGATTTGATAGCTAATGCCGTAGTCGTCTTCAAATTCGCCAAGTAGAAAGGTAGGCAGGGAGTTGGGGTGGTGTTTAGGAACGGCGGCGCACGAAAGCTGGAACAGCACGTAGGACATTAGTCCCACAAAAACCAGCATTCTACTTACTGACACCATATCATTGTCCGTTTTATCTCCACAGCCATGGTGGCTCAGCAAATATATTTGTTTTCGGACGGCTACCGTCCGGGAACTTCCTTAGGGATAGCGACCATTGGCCTGAGGCCATCACAAGCTGAAATTCTCCCGTAGCTTGGTCGCCTCTGTTTCTCTGCGCCTTGAGTCGGATGTAGGGGTAGAATAGATCGTTGAAACGAACCAGCAATCAGCGTTCAATGTGATAAAGTAAAGCCATGATCAAAAAGCAGTTATTATTACTCCCGTTGATCTTCTTTGTTTCCTGTCAGGAAGATGATCCCGTCATTCCTGAACCAGAGCTCTTCACAACGGACGCCAATCCAGTGTATCAAAGCCCCTTGAATCTCGCGGCGGACCCTGGAATAGTAAGAAGTTCCGACACGCTGTTTCTGTATTTTTCGGCCGCTGATTATGAGATTGGGGTAGTCTATTCCCTGGACGATGGAACGACCTGGACAACCCCCGATCGTGATACGGAAAACGATTATGGTGCCCTCAGCGGGCAATCCGACCACTGGGACCAAACCCTGGAGACCGTCGACGTAATTAAGGTGAATGGTTTGTACTACATGTACTACACCGGATATCGAGAAAACGAAAGCGACAACGAGCACGTAGAAAATTATGAAATTGGCTTGGCGACTTCTATTAATGGCATTGATTTTACAAGACATCCGACCAGTATAACCAGCCCGATACTCGCTCGAGACCTGAGGGACGATAATTCAAATGATCGTCACGCGATGACTAGTCCAGCGGTGCAATACGTTGACGGGTTATTTTTCATGACCTATACCGGATGGAACGTTGCTATGGACTGGACGGGGCCTAATGCGGGCTTTAAAATCCTTGGTGCTACTTCAACGGATGGGGTTAACTGGACGAAGCTTCCCGATCCTTTGATTGAATCATCTGATATCGTTTTTAGCCAGGACATTAATGAATCGTCTCTGGTTTATTCACCGGAAAGTAATCAATGGTACATCCCCTTCTCAACGGATAGATCCATCGGGTTGGCCCGGTCAACTAATTTCTCGGGGCCGTACGACATTTATCCGCAGGCAATAATCAACCCCAATGATTCCTGGGCTGGAGAAGTGACGGCACCGGACGGAATAATTGAAGATGGGAAACTGAAACTTTGGTTTCATGGCGTGCAAACCCCGGAATACTGGCCGTGGGTTATCGGATACGCAGAAGCCGACTTTCCTTTGAATTGGTAGTTTTGAAAAAGGAATAGGAATGACCTTTTCTGGCGATTATTACCAATATTGAACCATATATAGTAAAACATGCAGGAGACGGAAATAAAAATTCAATGTAGCGACGGAGTAAAACTCTCGGGTACACTATTCGAGCCGTCGCAGGCGAAAGCGGCCGTCATGATCGCCCCCGCCACGGGCATTAAGCGGCAGTTTTACCGGGCCTTCGCCAAACATCTGGTGGGAAAAGGATTCGCCGTCGTGACCTTCGACAATCGGGGTATCGGGCAATCCCTTCAGGGGGCCATCAACGCCGGCGATCCTTCCCTGATCAACTGGGGCACCCTGGACATGACGGCGGTGCTGGACGATCTGATGGCCAGATACCCCGGGCAGGATTACCATTTGGTCGGACACAGTGCGGGCGGACAGCTGGTCGGCCTCATGAAAAACGCCACGGCCCTGACCTCCATGTTCAACTTTGCCAGCTCTTCCGGGAGCATCCATAACGCTGAGTACCCCTTCAAGATCAAGTCGGCCTTCTACCTGAATTTCTTCATCCCGGTGAGTAACCTTCTGTTCGGGCACACGAAATCGCAGTGGGTGGGCATGGGCGAGCCCCTACCCAAAAACGTAAGCCGCGAGTGGTCAAGGTGGTGCAACGGGAAGGGGTACGTAAAGGTCGATTTGGACACAAAAATCAAGGACCACCTTTACGACCAACTGGAATTTCCTTCGCTGTGGGTACACGCCACGGACGATGACATCGCCAACTACGACAACGTCAAAGATATGGTCCGGGTGTTCTCGAAAATGAACGCCGAAATAATTACGCTGTCCCCGCAAGCCTACGGATTTAAATACATCGGGCACATGAAATTCTTCAGCAAACGGAGAAGTGCTCTGTGGGCTCTGGCCGTTGACTGGTTGGAGAAGAACTAGCCTGGGGGGCGTAAATTAGAATCAAATACTATGGATTTCACCACCTGGCTTTCCTACGTGGGTACCGTTTTTCTTCTGGCCATCACCCCTGGCCCCAGCGTACTCCTGGCCACCGCTAACAGTATGAAATTCGGAAGGGAAAAAGTCCTGGGAACTGTTGCCGGAGATTTAACGGCCAATCTCTGCCAAATCATCCTGGCCTCAATTGGGCTAGCGACCATCGTCGTTTCTTCGGGAACCTTATTTCAGGCCATCAAGTGGCTGGGGGTAGCCTATTTGATTTATATGGGAATCTCGAAAATAATCTCAAAGCCACAAATACAGCTTGAGACCGGAGCAGAAGAAAAAGGAAGCTTTTCGAAATTGTTCCTGGAAGGCTTCTTAATGTCCGCCGCCAACCCAAAAGCAATTGTCTTTTTTGCCGCACTCTTCCCGCTGTTTCTAAATAGTGCGCAACCCGTCATCCCGCAAATCGTCATTCTAGCCATTACTTTTCTGACCATCGACGGGCTTTCATTATTTACCTACGCCACCTTCGCGGAACAATTAAAGTCCTATCTGGAAAACCAGGAGAAAGTCCACTTACAGAATAAAATAGTTGGAGTCCTCCTAATACTAAGTGGTCTGCTACTTTCAATGGTTAAGCGAGCAAATACATAGAAAATGAAGAAGAAAAATCTGGTGGGCAACCTCATTTATGACGGCAATATTTATGACGGCATGAATACGCAGGTAGATGACATCGCCTTCTACCGGCGTTGGCTCCCGAAAAATAAGGACGCCCGAATTTTGGAGCTTTGTTGTGGCACCGGTCGCATTACCATTCCCATCGCTCAAGCGGGATATTCCGTTACCGGAGTAGACCACATGCCTTCCATGCTAAAGAAAGCAAAGATTAAGGCGGCAAGCGCAGGTGCAAAGATCAAATTTATTCAAGCAGACATCCGGGCGCTCGACCTCAAGGAGCAGTACGACTTTATCTTCATTCCCTTCAATTCCATTCACCACATGTATGAGAATGAAGATCTCTTCAATATGCTCAAAAACGTGAAAGACCACCTGAAGGAAGGTGGCCTTTTTTTGTTTGACTGCTTCAATCCCAGTCTGGAATACATCGTAGCCAGCAGTAAAGAAGAAAAAGAGGCGGCAAACTATACTACGGAAGATGGTCGGGCAATCGTGATCAAACAAACTATGCGCTACGAAAAAGACACCCAGATAAACCGGATTAAGTGGCACTTCTATATTAATGGTGAGTTTGATTCTACCCAAGAACTCGACATGAGGATGTTCTATCCCCAAGAATTAAATACCTACCTCAAGTGGAGTGGGTTTGACATCCTCCACAAATTCGGGAGCTTCGAGGAAAAGGCGTTTAGTGGCGAGTTTGATAAGCAGATCTTTGTTTGCCGGTAACCAGGTGAAAGATCTGGATTTCCTATTGACGACTCAGCCTCATCCGCGTATCTTATTGGTATTATCACAGTATCAACTCCCCCATCCCAACCAAAACCACCGCCATGGCCTACGATGAACTTTTCGCCGACCGCGTCGCCAATACCCTGACCGGACTCGGCGCCACCTACGACACCCGCAAAATGATGGGCGGACTTGTCTTCATGGTCCGGGGTAACATGTGCGTGGGCGTAGCCACCGACAAGGAAACCGGAGAGCACCGCCTGATGGCCCGCATCGGGCGGGCCGCCGAGGAAGCCACCCGCTCCCGACCCGGACAACGGGAGATGGCCTTCACCGGCAGGAAAATGAAGGACTTTGTTTTCGTCTACCCCGAAGGCACCGATCGAGAGGAAGACCTCACCTTTTGGGTGCAGTCTGCGCTTGATTTTGTGGCCGAGCTTCCGCCAAAGTGAGCAAGAATCGGATTGCGCTCGCCTGCCTAAGGCTCGAATTTTGGGTAATCAAAAAACTTCAACCCCAAAATAATGGCAACCGACTTCATCATTTCTGGCATTCAAAAAGCCGAAATCCAACACCTTTTTTCGCTGTCCAACGAAGAGCTCACCTCCCGGGGCATCACCCGGATGACCGTAGATGAGTACCCCGGCTATCCCTGTCGGCTAAGTTTAGAGGACGCCCCAATCGGGGAAGAGGTGCTCGCCTTTAATTATGAGCATCACGCCATCCAATCACCTTACCGGGCCTCGGGGCCCGTTTTTGTTCGGCTGAACCAGGAAGCTGCCCAACTAGAGAAGAACGAAATCCCCGCCATGCTCCTACACCGCTACCTCTCGCTGCGGGTTTACGATGATCACGGAATGATGATCGACGCCACGACCGTTGTGGGAGAACACCTGGAAGACGCCATCCAGACCATCTTCAGGGATCCCGCAGCCAAATACATTCAGGTACACAACGCCCGCCCCGGCTGCTATAACTGTCAGGTTGATCGGATTCCTAAAGGCCCCGGAGGGGACTTCCTCCAATAGCGAGGTCTGCAATCCGATGCGCTGCGTCGGATCAGGGCCTTGCGATCATTGATCTCCGGCACAACCCTAACCTCCCCACCAAACCCCAATTTCCTACCTTTAGCCCCATGCCAACATTAATGGACAACGCCCGGGGCTTCGCGGACCGGGAAGCCATCGTATCGGAAGGAACCGTTTATACCTACGGGGAATTAATGGCCGCCGCCAACGGCGTCTCCCGCAAGCTACTTGCCGGAAAGGGGAGCCTTCGGGAAGCACGGATTGCCTTCATTGTGCCCCCGTCCTTCGAGTACGTGAGTTGCCAGTGGGGTATCTGGCAGGCCGGTGGCATTGCCGTCCCCCTTTGCGTGGACCATCCGTTGCCCTCCCTCCGCTACGTACTGGAAGACAGTCAGGCCAACGCCCTGATCGTCCACCCCGATTACGAAGAATTGCTCCGGGATACCGCCCGGGAACTGGACGTCCGTTTCCTTCCCCTGGAAGCGTTCTCCTCCGCCCCCAACTTTGCCGTTCCCGAGTCTCCGGCACCTGCGCTGCGCGCCCAAATTCTGTACACCAGCGGCACCACCAACCTGCCCAAGGGGGTGGTGACCACCCACGCCAACATCGAGCAACAGATCCGGACGCTGGTGGAGGCCTGGGAGTGGTCCGCCGACGACCGCATTCTGAACATCCTGCCCCTGCACCACGTGCACGGCATCATCAACGTCGTCAGCTGCGCCCTCTGGAGCGGTGCCCGGGTGGAATTTCTTCCCCGCTTCTCCGCGAAGACGGTCTGGGAGAAAATGGCGACCGGAGCCATCACCCGCTTCATGGCCGTGCCCACCATTTACTTCAAGCTCATCAGTTTCTGGGAGCAGCAATCGCCGGAAGAACGGGACCGCCTCAGCACCGGTGCCCAACGGCTCAACCTGATGATTTCCGGCTCCGCCGCCCTGCCCGTCCCCATACTGGAACGCTGGCGTAGCCTCACCGGTCACACCCTGCTGGAGCGCTACGGGATGACCGAAATCGGCATGGCGCTCTCCAACAGTTTCCGGGGGGAGCGCCGCGCCGGTCACGTGGGCAAACCCCTGCCCGGCGTAGAGCTGCGCCTCGTCGATGGCGACGAACAACCCATCTTGGAGGAGCACGTCCCCGGGGAAATCCAGGTTCGGGGTCCGAGCGTCTTCCGGGAATACTGGCAAAAACCCGCGGCCACCGCGGAGGCCTTCACCGCCGACGGCTGGTTCCGCACCGGCGACGTGGCCGAGCGCAACGACGGTATGTTCCGCATTCTGGGTCGGGATTCGGTGGACATCATCAAGTCCGGCGGCTACAAAATTTCCGCCCTGGAAATTGAGGCCGTCCTCCTCCGCCACCCCGCCGTTGACCGCTGCGCCGTGGTCGGGCTGCCCGACGAAGAGTGGGGAGAAATCGTGGCGGCCGCCGTCGTACCCACCGCTCCCAACCCGGACTTTGCGGCCATTTCCGACTGGCTCCGGGAGCAAATTCCCGCCTACCGGCTTCCCCGCCGGTGGCTGGCCGTAGACGCCCTGCCCCGCAACACCATCGGCAAGGTGACCAAGAAACCGCTCAAAGAATTGTTCTGATGGATTTTCTCACCGCCTTTCCTTACTGGGGTATCCTGGTCCTCGTTGCCCTTAATGCCTTCCTGGTCATCCGCCGTGACGTGGAAGTAGAATCGCGTGACGACGAAGGTCCCACCCACTAAGCCGTCCGTCCGTGGAATACTTGCAAGAAAACTTTTTCGTCCTCTTCCTGACCCTGCTCTACGTGGGGGGCTGCCTCTACGTAGGGTGGTACTTCAAGCAGCGGGCCTCCGCCGGCGTCGCGGATTATTACGTGGCCAAGCGGCAGATACCCGGCTGGGTGGTTTCGCTGGCCTTCTTTTCCACCTCGGCGAGCACCAACACCTACATTGGTCAGGCCGGAAAGTCGTTTCAGTTCGGCCTGAGCTGGGCCTGGATGGGCTTCATCTGGACCATCTTCTGCATCATCTCCTGGCAGCTGCTGGGGCCCCGCATGCGCACCCAGACGGCCCGCCTGCAGTCGTACACCATCCCGGATTATTTCCATCTGCGCTACCAGAGCGACCTGGCGAAGGGCATCCGTATCCTGAGTGCCTTCATCATTCTCTTCGCCACGGCCTGGTACATGGTTGGTATCGCCAAGGGCTGCGCCAACGTACTCGAAACCGTACTGGACGTTCCCTACGCCTGGGGTGCCTTCGCCATCATCTTCATCACCTGCGCCTATACCATCTGGGGCGGCATGTACAGCGTTTTATGGACGGACGCCATCCAGGGCATCATCATGTTCGGGGTGGCCATTCTGATGCTGATGCTGCCCTTCATTTTCGCGGGCGGAACGGAGGAACTCATGACCCGCATTGCCGAGGTGGAGCACCCCACCCGCAGCGGGGAGCCGATGGGAAATGGACTGGTCACCTTCGGCGGCCTGGTCTCCTTTCTTTACATCCTCGGCATTGGTCTGTCCATCGGGATGAAGCAAATTTCGGAGCCCAAAAACCTGATCCGCTTCTACTCCATTGACAACGCCAAGAGTATGCGCTTCGCCATGATCTGGACGCCGGTGTTCCTTGGCGTTTCTCTGGTCTGCGTCATGGGACTGGGGGCGCTGGTGCACGGCATGGTGACCCAGGAAGAAGCGGCCTACCTCATTCAGGACACCGACAAGGTCGTAGGCTTCATGCTCGACAAATTCGACAACAAGATCGTGAGTGGCATCTGCGTCGCCGGGCTCTTCGCGGCGGGCATGTCTTCCCTGGCCTCCGTGATCATCATCATCGGCACCGCCTTCGTCAAGGACATCTGGCACGTGCTGCGCCCCATGCCCGAGGAACGCATCATTCCCCGCACGAAGTGGGCCATGCTAGGTTACTGCGGGCTGGTCTTTGTGCTCACGCTCTATCCCATCGCGGGCATCGTGGAGCTGACGGCCTTCGCCGGCGCGGTCTTTGCGGCCAGCTTCTTTCCGGCCATTTTTGGCGGACTTTACCTCCGCTGGGGCACGGACCTTGGGGCCCTGGCCAGCATGGTCGTCGGGATGTTCACCAACGTCATCTGGCGCTTCGGTTTCCGCTTTAACTACGCCGGGCTGCAGGACGTACACGAGATCATTCCGGCTTTCCTGCTGTCGCTGCTCACCTACCTCGTCGTCAGTAAAATGACCCAGGGGCGGCGTCCGGAAGTGGCTCACCTTCGCAAAGTCTTCGGCGCATAAATTGGGGCGAGGGGCCGCAGGTGCAGAGTGGGTTGGTGGTGCTTTGGATTGTTGGTCCATTACTAATTTAGTAGGTATTCCTTCCCCAACAGACTAACAGACCAACAGACTAACAGACTAACAGACTAACAGACTAACAGACTAACAGACTAAATTACCAAAAGCCTAACTTACCAACTCCCTCCCCATGACCATTCCCCAATTCAAGCAGTGCCTGGACGACATCCTCGGCTGGTGGATGAACACCATGATTGACCGGGAACACGGCGGGTTTTACGGTCGTGTTGACGGTTACGGTCAGCTGCATCCCACGGCGGATAAGGGCGTCATCCTCAACACCCGGATTCTTTGGGGATTTGCGGCGGCGGCCCGGGCGACGGGAAGGGAAGATTACCGTCAAATGGCCGATCGGGCCTACCGTTATCTCGTCGACCACTTTCTCGACCGGGAACACGGTGGCCTCTACTGGATGCTCGACCATCGGGGGCGGCCCAAAGACGGCCGCAAGCAGGTCTACGCTCAGGCCTTTGGCCTGTATGCCTTCTCGGAATATTACCTCCTCACCCGCCAGGCCGAGCACGCCGAAATGGTGTGGGCCTTCTTCCGGCTCATCGAAGACCACGCCTACGACGAGCAGTACGGCGGCTACCTGGAGGCCTTCACCCGGGAGTGGCGGCTACCCGAAGATTTTCGGCTGAGTCCGCGGGACCTCAACGCCGCCAAGAGCATGAACACCCACCTCCACGTCATGGAGGCCTACACCAACTGCCTGCGCACCAACGCCCACCCGGCGGTGCGGGGAGCGCTGGGACAGCTCATCGAGGTGATGCTCCGTCGCTTCGTGCGACCGGATTCCGGCCACCTGCACCTTTTCTTCGACGCCGACTGGACGCTCCGCGCCGAAATCGATTCCTACGGGCACGACATCGAGTGCAGCTGGTTGCTGACCGAAGCGGCCGAAAGCTTCCGGGTTTTTGCGCCGGCCCTCGTCGAGCGCACCGAAGCCGTGGCCCTCCTGATGGCCCGCACCAGCCGCGAGCGCGGCATCTTCCCCGACGGCGCCTTCCGGACGGAGGCCGCCGAGGACCTGGTGGATACCGACCGCCACTGGTGGCCCCAGGCCGAAGCCATCGTTGGTTTCTACAACGCCCATCAGCTAACGGGAGACGTGGACTACCGCGCAGCGGCCGAAAGCATCTGGGCCTACACCCGGGGGCACTTCATCCTGCCGGAAGGAGAATGGCACTGGCGGCTCAACCAGGACGGCACGCCCAACCCGACGGAAGACCTGGCCGGCCCCTGGAAAGCCCCCTATCACAATGTGCGGATGTGCCTGGAGATGATGCGGCGGCTGGGGGAGTAGCGACAAGGCATGCCTTGTCGCCAACCGTGCGCGAACGGGCAGGGCCCCAAAACAACGTTGTAGAACCCGTTCCCGAGAGAATTTCACCGGTCTCGTCGTAGATATACATATTTACGACCCGCCCGCTAACTGCCGGGGTTTTCCACCAAAAAACTACCGAAACGAAGCCCCCGTTATCCACCGTGGAAAAAGCGTTTAAGCTACTGATTTCAATGTACTTAGGGGTATGAACTGTTGAAAAACGAACACTCTTCCACACTTCTCCACCGCCCATTAACTGGTTCTCAACAGCTTTTCCACGCCTTTCTCCACGGCCCCGCGGGAAAACTTTGGCACCTGCGGCCGCGCCCCGTACCTTACCTTTGTTTCGAGCAATGGCAAAGGACAAAAAATCATCCCGACGCGCCGCCAGCAGCGGCAATAACTCCTGGAGTAACCGCAGTCGCCTCGAACAGGCGAACCTGCCCGAATACAGCAAATTACCGCCCCAAGCCCCCGATCTGGAAGAAGCTATTTTGAGTGCCATTCTCATCGAGAAGGAAGCCATGACCAAGGTGCTCGACATCATCGAGCCGGAGTCCTTCTACAAGCCCGCCCACCAGGCCATTTACCGCAGTATGCGCCGGCTCTTCGAACGGAGCCAGCCCATTGACCTGCTGATGGTCATGGAAGACCTGAAGAAGGCCGAAGAACTGGAAATGGTGGGTGGCCCCGCCTACCTGGCGCAGCTGACCAGCAAGGTGACCAGCTCGGCGAACATCGAATACCACGCCCGGATCGTCACCGAGAAATTCATTCAGCGGGAGCTGATCCGGACCAGCACCGAGGTCATCAAAGATGCCTACGAAGACAGCACCGACGTGCTGGACCTCCTCGATAAAGCCGGCAACTTCGTTTTTGAAATTACCGAGCGCAACATGGGTAAACAGGTGGCCGACATGGGCTCCCTGGCCAACCAGTTGCTGGAGCAGCTCACCATGCTGCGTGAACGGGAGGACGGGCTGACGGGCATCCCCACCGGCTTCACGGAGCTGGACCGCCTGACCTCCGGCCTACAACCCTCGGACCTCATCATCGTCGCGGCACGTCCCGCGATGGGTAAAACGAGCTTCGTCCTCTCCCTGGCCCGCAACGCCGCCGCCGACTACGGCAAGGGCGTGGCCATCTTCAGCCTCGAGATGAGCTCGGCCCAGCTGGCGGGCCGTATTTTCAGTCAGGACGCCGAAGTCAATGGACAGAAGATGCGGAACGGCAAATTCGACGACGACGAATGGACCCGGTTGGTGGACGCCATGAACCGTATCGGGGAAGCCCCCATCTACATCGACGATACGGCCGGCATCAACGTCTTTGAACTCCGCGCCAAATGCCGGCGCCTCAAACTGGAAAAGGGCATCTCGATGGTCATCATCGACTACCTTCAGCTGATGTCCGGCTCCGGCGAATCCAACAAGGGGATGAACCGGGAGCAGGAGGTTTCCGGCATCAGTCGCTCGCTCAAAGCCCTCGCCAAAGAACTCGAAGTTCCCGTCATCGCCCTGTCCCAGCTCAGTCGGGCCGTAGAAACCCGGGGCGGAGATAAACGGCCGCAGCTCAGCGACTTACGCGAAAGTGGTTCGATTGAACAGGACGCCGACATGGTGATGTTCCTCTACCGCCCGGAGTACTACAAAATCCTGGAGGACGAGCAGGGCAACTCCCTCATCGGCACGGCAGAGGTGATCGTGGGTAAGAACCGCCACGGAGAAGCCAAGGACATCCGCCTACGCTTCGAGAGTAACTTCGCCAAGTTCTCCGACCTGGACGACCCTGACTTTGACCTCCTGCCCGACAACACCATCCAGCCCGGCACCGCCCCCTACGGCGGCGGCACACTGCCCTCCAAAATGAATACCGACGAGGACATTCCCTTTTAAAGGATTGAAGGATGGAATAATTGAAGGACGGAATGGAAAGCGCCCCTCCGCCTTTCTCCTAAAGCCTGGATCCTAAATCCTTGATCCTAAATCCTTGATCCCAGGCCCACCTCCTCCCTCTTCGTGTCATTTTGTGCACCTTCCCCGGCATCCCCGCCAATTTGTCCGATATGCCAAAAAAATCGATTCATGATACAACTAAAGGTATTTCCCAGGCCTTTAGAAAGGGTTAAATCCCCCGTAACTGAATGAACGGTCTTTTTCGCGAAACCTGGACGAACCTCACCGCCACGGAACGCGACGTTGCGACGGTACTGAGCATCGTTTTTGAAGAACGCTCGGTACTTGACTTGTCCCGGCTACTGAACAAGATTGGCTTGCAACCTCCCCCCGGAGAAACCCGCTTTACCCACGCGGGCACGGAGCAGATCGTGCACAAGCTGCACGAACTGGAGGTGGTTGTCCGCCACGACGATCGCAACTGGCGCATCAACGTAGACCTGAGCGAGGCCATCATGCGGCACGCCAGCCGACGCCCCGACTTCAGCTACCTGCTTAACGAAATCCGCCGCGAGCTTCCCTACAAAACCTACTGGCAACCCTCCAGCCCCTTCGCGCTGATGCGCGAAATCCGCATCAGCTTCTACCTGCAGAACGAAGCCAGCTTTGACCGGCTGCAGCGGGAAGCCGAAACCTTCTATCCGGATCAGGCACAACGGGGCAACTTCATTGAGCCGCTCTTCGCCGAATTCGACGCCCGTTGGGTGGACAATCTCCTCCCCAAGTGGCAGGAGATCAACGTAAAGAATGCCTTCCGCAAGGCCATCCTCTCCCTGGAACCGCTGGACGAACTCGTGGAGTTCCTGGAACAGCACGAACTGATCCGGAACCCGGAATCCGGTGGCATGCGGGAGCTACTCGCCGAAGCCTTCGTGCTTCAGGGTGCCTGGAGCCGCCTTCAGCTGTGGGCTGACCTGGAAACCGACGAGTGGCGCCAAAGTGCCAACCACCTCATTTACCACGTCCTCCGTGACGACGACGAGGGGGCCATGGAGTTGATCGACGAAGTCCGGAAGGGATACCGCCGTGAATTCGACAACAAGTTCCCCGCCCACCTCGCCGGTTACCTCTACCTGCTCTCCCTGTTACGGAACGGTGGTGTGAAGAGTGCCGAAGTCATTGGTCGGCACCTGGAAAACGTCGACCCCACCCAAAACCTGCGCCTGGCCGGTACCTATCTGGTCCTCCGCTCTCTGTTCGCCTACCTACGCAATGACGAAAAGGCCCAAGCCATCGCCGACGAAGGCTTGGCCAGTACCGACCACAACGCCTTTACCCTCACCTTCCAGGCGCTGTACCGGATGTGGACGGACAGCTCCACCAAACCCGTGGACGAAGCCTACATCGCTCGGCTGGATCAGCTCCGTGACCGGGCCCAGGAAAGCGGCTACCGCTGGGTAGAAATGGAACTGACGCGGGTCCTTTCCCGCCGTCACCCCAACAAGGAGGCGCGGGCAGCCTACGCAGAACGGGCCGAAGCCCTCAGCCAGGAGCTGCGCATCTTCTCCCTGTCCAACGCCATGCCCCGGATCGAACCCTGGGAACGCGCACTGGAGGTCCTTGCCACGATGGGCGCCTCGGACAAAAACGGCGAGAAGAAACGGGCCAAGAAAACGGCCCGCTTCGTCTGGTTCGTTGACTTTGAGGCCCGGGAGCTGGAGCCCCGGGAACAAACGCTGGCCAAGAACGGCAGCTGGTCCAAAGGCCGCAAGGTTGCCCTCAAACGCGTCAAGCAGGGAGACGTGGAGGGAATGACCCCCCAGGACGTTTCCGTGGCCAAATCCATTGAGGAAGATTACAGTAAATACCACCCCAACGGCCACTTCCGCATCGTATACGAAGACGCGCTGGTGGCCCTGGTCGGCCACCCGAACCTTTACCTCAAACAGAATCCATCGATTGGGGTAGAGCTGGTGCGCCGTAACCCGCAGCTCCTGATCGAGGAAGGAGACAACCGGCTGTACCTGCGCTTTGCGCAGGAGTTCAGCGGCACGGGCGTCCAGGTGGTCAAGGAAACGCCCACCCGCTACCAGGTCATCGAGGTCAACGAGGCCCACGACAATATTCACCGGCAAATCGGTGCCGGACTGGAAATCCCGAAGCGGGCCCGCCATCGCCTGACGGAGGTGAGCCGCAACCTCAGTAAGATCGTCGAAGTACAGAGCACCCTGAACGGGGTAATCGACGACGTGGATGAGGCCAAGGCAGACGAACGCATTTACGTCCACCTGCTTCCCATCGGGGAGACCTTTAAGGTGGAGTTTTTCGTCCGGCCGCTGCCCGATGACGATCAGTACTTCAAGCCCGGACGCGGACGGAGTAAGGTCATCGGAGAAAAGGGTGGCCTGCGCCGCCTGGCCGAGCGCAACCTGAGCAAGGAGATCGAGCTGGCCGAGCAGATGATTCTGGAGTGCCCCACCTTGCAAAAGATCGTCCACCGCGACTACGAGTGGCAGGTCGACGAAGTGGAAGACTGCCTTTCCATCCTGCTGGAACTACAACCCCTGCGGGCCCTGAACAAGATTGTCCTGGAGCACCCCAGGGGCGAACGCATCCGCCTCATCGGCAGCGTAGACTTCAGCGACCTCAGCATCGGGGTGCGCGAAAAAGCCGGCTGGTTTGACGTGGAGGGTACCCTGGCGGTAGACGACAACCAGGTCATCAACTTCCGGGAATTGATGGAAAAGGTGGCCCAGAACGACCAGAGCCAGTTCATCCAACTCAGTGAAGGCCAGTACGTAGCCCTCACGGAACAGCTGCGCCGCAAGTTGCGGGAAATGGAGGGTCTGCTCAGCGAAGGCAAAGACGGCCTGCAACTCCACCCCCTGGCCTCCGGCATTCTGGACGACGTGGCGGATCAGCTCGGCAGCTTTGAAGCCGACGTTGCCTGGCGAGAAAGCCTGCAACGCATCCAGACGGTCAACCAGACCATCGCCCGGGTGCCGACGACCTTCCGCGCCGAACTGCGGCCCTACCAGCTGGACGGCTTCCGCTGGTTGATGCGGCTGGCCGACTGGGGCGTCGGTGCCTGTTTGGCCGACGATATGGGCCTGGGTAAGACCATCCAGGGACTGGCCATGCTACAGGCCCGGGCCGAACGGGGCCCGGCGCTGGTAATCGCCCCGGCCTCCGTCACCCGCAACTGGGTGCGGGAAGCCGCCAAGTTTGCGCCCACCCTCAATCCCGTGCTGCTCACTACCGGCGACCGCGCCCAAATCATTGATTCGGTTGGCCCCTACGATATGTTGGTGGTCAGCTACGGGCTGCTGCCCTTTGAGGGGGAAGCCCTGGCCGCCAAGCGCTTTGGCACCATCATCCTCGACGAGGCCCAGGCCATCAAAAACCGGGGTACGAAGCGCAGTCAGGTGGCCATGAGCCTCCAGGCCGACTTCCGCGTGGCCACCACGGGTACGCCCATCGAAAATCACCTCGGGGAACTGTGGAACCTCTTTAACTTCCTGAACCCCGGATTGCTGAACAGCTTCCAGCGGTTTAACGAGAAGTACACCATCCCGATCACGAAGAACAACGATAATGAGCGGCGGCAGCAGTTGCGGCGGCTCATTCAGCCCTTCATTCTCCGCCGCCGGAAGGAGGAGGTACTGGAAGAACTGCCCCCGAAAACGGAGGTAACCCTGACGGTGGAGCTCTCCGATCAGGAGCGGGCCTTCTACGAGGCCCTGCGCCAGCGCGCACTGGAAAGCATCGACGAGACGGAAGGGCCCAGCCGCCGCTTCCAGATTCTGGCCGAGCTGATGAAACTGCGGCAGGCGGCCTGCCACCCGAAGATGGTGGACCCCAGCCTGGACATCTCCAGCTCCAAGCTGGAGCTCCTCGCCGAAACGGTACAGGAGCTTCGGGAAACCGGCCACAAGGCCCTCATTTTCTCCCAGTTCGTCCGCCACCTGAAGCTGGTGGAGGAATGGGTGATCGAAAACGATATTCCCTACCAGTACCTCGACGGTAGCACCCCCGGCAAGAAACGCGACGAAGCCGTACAGGCCTTCCAGCGCGGGGAGGGCGACCTCTTCCTCATCAGCCTCAAGGCCGGTGGAACCGGCCTGACGCTGACGGCCGCCGACTACGTTATTCACCTCGACCCCTGGTGGAACCCCGCCGTGGAGGACCAGGCCAGCGACCGGGCCCACCGCATCGGGCAACAGCGCCCCGTGACGGTCTATCGCTTCGTGAGTGAAAACACCATTGAGGAGAAAATCGTCAAGCTCCACAACGAGAAACGCGACCTGGCCGACAGCCTGCTGGCCGGCACCGAACAGAGCGCCAGCCTGTCTGCCGACGAGCTGCTGGAGATGATCAAGTACGGATAAACAGCCACCCAAACGTTCAACCATGACCGCCCCACGCCCCCACCTTCACGTATTTCCCGACGGGCCGACCGTCGCCAAAGCCTTCGCCGAATTCCTCCGGGACCGCATGGACGAAAAACCCGAAGGCCCCTTCTTCTGGGCGCTTTCCGGCGGCAGTACGCCCAAGCTGCTTTTCACGTTGCTGGCCGAGTCTTACGTGGACCTGATCGACTGGTCGCGCATCCACTTCTTCTGGGGCGATGACCGCATGGTCCCCTACGACGATCCCGAAAGCAACTACGGGGAAGTCAAGCGGCTGCTGTTCGATCACGTTCCGGTAGTTCCCGAGCAAATTCATGTGGTGGACACCAGTTTATCTCCCGAAGACGCAGCCAGGGCCTACGCCGAAACCATGAAAAAGGTCATGCCCAGCAACGCGGACGGGCTGCCGGTCCTGGACATCAATATGCTCGGTATGGGGGGTGACGGCCACACCGCCTCCATTTTCCCCCACAACCTGGAGCTCATGGAGGCCGATGCCCTCTGCGCCGTGGCCCAGCATCCGGAAACGGGGCAGTACCGCGTCACGATGACGGGCCCGGTCCTGCGCGCGGCCGATCAGGTCGCCTTCCTCATCACCGGTGCCGGAAAAACGGAAAAGGTGAGCCAGATACTGGGCGCTAAGGAAGGAGCCCAAGCACTCCCGGTCAGCCACGTGACGGCCACCAACGGCCAGCTGCACTGGTTTTTGGACGAAGCGGCGGCGGCGGGGTTGAAGTAGATCCTACCTTTAATCAAGCAATTTTATGGCGAGGGACCGCAGGTGCCGTGCGTCAACGAGGAGCAACGATTTTTGAAGTCCAGTTAGGTCGTTTGTCCATCCCCGAAGGAGCGTACGTCTATTCCTTTTGCCCGTTAATTGATTACGACCTAGATTGAATCCCCTAGATCACTCCCACTACCATGGACGAAGAACTGCGCAAAAAAGCCAAGAAGAAAGTAGACGCCAAGATGAGCTTCTACACCACCCTCATCGTGTTCACCTTTACGGCGGTGATCCTCCTCATTCTCACTTTAATCATTCCGGGCATTGGCTTTTGGTTACTCCTTCCGATTCCCGCCCTGGTGATGGTGCTTGGTGTCCTTTACCTGAACGCCTTCGGATACAACCTGAACAAGCCCTACACCGCCGACTGGAAGGAAGAAGAAATTCAAAAGGAAATGCTCCGACTTCGGCAACAATCGCCTGCGGCTGACGCGAAGGCTCCCGCCAAAGACGAAACCATGGAACTCAAGGAGCTGGAAACGCTGAAGGAACGGGCCAACTGGGAGGAGGACATCGTATAAAGAAAGGGTGTTCCGTGAGGTTTCATCAGTGATTCCTGCGGAATCGCTGGTGCTTTTTGGGGATCACCGTAGGCGGTAAGGTATGTGTGGGATGGCATTAGCGTCATACCCCTTCTAGAAGCTATGGCTTGTTCCGTAATAATCAAGTCCAAATTCTCTAGGTTCTGGGCTTCTTGAAAATCATAATCACCTGAAAGTCGAAATCACCCACCCTAGGGATAAGTGCTTGGTGTCGCCTTTCCCCGAAAGGCGACCACCCCATCAAAGAAGGAAGGATTGTACAGGATCGATTGGCCACATTCTTTCGCGGGAGGCCCTTTAGTTATCCCGAGCTGATTCGGTTTCCTTTCGGTGAAAGGAAACACCACCTGCCTCCAATCATTTGATATTTCCTCAAGTAGGAGTCAGGATAAGTCTTTAGTCTGTCAGACTACTGGCCACAAAACTAAAGGTGAAAAAAAGGTATTCATGGGGCACAGATTACAAAGCATACAATGGCCGTAACTCTACGCCATTGTAAGGGTTACAAATTTGTGCTAACCTACAAATTTCCTACCGCTACTAGAAAATGCAGGGACTTGGCTGCCAAATGTTTAACGCACGAAACAGCCTACGTATAAAGGTCTTCCCCGCGCCGGCCCCGGAGGTTTACCCAACAAAAGTTTGGCGCCGGAGTCTTATCCATGAGCGAAACCCGGTTGGGAAATCCTTTCGCTCAACACACCAGGCCAACCCGCTCATGTGGCCCGTTCTCCGGCCGCGCCTTAGCTTTGCCGCCCACCAAATGTCCACCGATTTTAACGCTGCAGGAAAAATGACCATCGGATTTGACGCCAAGCGGCTCTATGGCAACTTTACCGGACTCGGTAATTACAGTCGGGCCATCGTGCAAAACCTCCAGCGGCAGTATCCGGAGCACCAGTACCATCTGTACACCACCAAAATCAACCGTACGCCGGAGACGCTGCCCTTCCTTCAGCACCCCGACCTCCGGACCTTCCGGACCGACGCGCGGCTGAAGGCCTACTGGCGCAGTTACGCCATCGTCAACCAACTCCGAAAGGACGGCATTGAGCTTTACCACGGCCTGAGCAACGAAATTCCCTTTAGTCTCGCCGGTAGCGGGATCAGGAGCGTGGTGACCATCCACGACCTCATTTTCAAGACCCTCCCCCACACCTACCCGCTGGTGGACCGGATGATCTACGACTGGAAGTTCAAAAACAGCTGCCAAAAGGCCGACCGGGTCATCGCCATCAGTGAGAGCACGAAGCGGGACATCGTTGATCTGTACGGGATTGTCCCGGAGAAAATTGAGGTCATCTACCAGCAGTGTAACCCCCTGTTTTACCAGCCGGCCGATGAAGCGTTAACCACCCAAATCGCGCAGCGCTATCAGCTCCCCACGGACTTCCTCCTGTACGTGGGCAGTATCGAAAAAAGGAAAAACCTGGCCAACATCGTCCGGGCCTACCGTCATCTCCCGCCGGACCAGCAGGTTCCGTTGGTCGTGGTGGGCCGACGGAACGATTCTCCCTACCGCCGGGAAGTCAACGAACTCATCGCCGCCTCCGACCTGGAAGACAAGGTCATCTGGATTACGGACCTGGAAGATAACTACGCTCTCCAGAGCCTCTACCACCTGGCCAGCCTCCTGGTGTACCCTTCCCAGTACGAAGGCTTCGGCCTTCCCGTAGCGGAAGCCCTGCTGAGTGGTACCCCGGTGGTAACCGCCAACGTTTCTTCCCTGCCCGAAGCGGGCGGCCCCCAGTCTCAGTACGTTGATCCGGAAAGCCCGGAGGACATCGCCGCGGCCATCGGCCGGGTGCTGAACGACACCGAGCTGCGGGCCTCCATGGTGGAGGCCGGGCGGCAATACGCCCGCCACACCTTCTCCCCGGACCGCGTCACCACACAGCTAATGGACTGCTACCAACGGGTACTGGCGGGATGAGGGCGGGCCCCTTTGCTTCCACCCTAGATCTCTGCACCTGCGGTCACGCCCAATGCATTACTTTCCACCCCTGCTTGCAACCGCACGGCCGGGATGCTGGTCTTTTGATTAGTTTTTCCAGCCCCTCTTTCGCCAACGCTCCGGCGAAGGCAGACGGGTAAACCTCTAACCCCCACGCTATGAGATTTTTCCTCCCCCTGATGGCCATCACCCTATTGTTCAGCTGTGGTAGCCCGAATACCCCTCACCAAGAAGACGCCACGCAGAGGGCCAAAGACTCCCTGTCCGCCGCCCTACGGACCATTCACGCCGAGGGTATAATTAACGGCTTCGCCGTTGGGGTGGTCGACCAGGAAGGGATTATTTATACTGAAGGTTTCGGATACGCTGACGTAGAAAAACAGCTTCCCTACACGGCCGCCACCGTGCAGAATATTGCCTCCATTTCCAAGACGCTCATCGGCATTTCTTTGCTGAAGGCCCAGGAGCTGGGACACCTGTCCGTCGACGATCCAGTTTCCAAACACCTCGACTTCCCGGTGGTCAACCCCCATTTCCCCGACCAGGAAATAACCCTCCGGCACCTGGCCACCCACACCTCTTCCATCATGGACGGGGATGTCTACGACGAGCAGTCCTACCTGCTGCTCACCGAAGTGGACTCCACGGGGACAAAAAAGATGGAAATTCCCGAAGAATTTAATTCTCCACGGGAGGCGCCCATGGGTAATTTTTTGGAAAAGGTCCTTTCTCCGGCCGGATCCTGGTACTCACCGGATAATTTTATGCAACAACCTCCGGGACAACTGTTTGAATACACCAACATCGGGGCCACCCTGGCGGCCTACGTCATCGAGCGCGCGAGTGGAGTACCCTACGATGAATTTACCACCCGGCACATCCTCCGTCCACTCGGCATGACCGGTTCGGGTTGGGCGTACGAAGCCGTTGGGGAAAATCATTCCATCCTTTACGCCGAGGGAGACACCAAGCTACCGCCGTACCGACTAATCACCTATCCGGACGGAGGGCTGAGAACGTCTTCGGAGGACCTGAGCAAGTATCTAAAGGAGCTCATTCGCGGTTATGCGGGATCGGGGACATTGCTGAGCCAGGAAAGTTATCGGGAGTTCTTCCGCAAGCAGCTTTCCGAAGAAAATTTCACGGAGCGAAACGCTGATCATCCCTACAATGACGAGTATGATTTTGGTTTATTTATCGGATTTTCCGCCAAAGGTTATGCCGGTCATACCGGTGGCGACCCCGGGGTGTCCTCCCTGATGTTCTTCCACGAGGAAAGAAAAGTAGGCCGGCTACTGATCATCAACACCGACCTGCGCAGCGAAGAAGGCGTAAAACAATTCATCAACATCTGGGAAACCCTGGAGGGTTACGAGGCACGACTGAAATAAGCCCTCCGGTTAGCCGGCGCAACCATCGCTGCCTTCGGGCTTGCTTAAGGGTGAGTAGGTATTCCGCAAGGCCGTTTAGATTTCCGCCACAAATGCTATCTTTGCCCATCCAAAAGAAAAGATACCCCATGGCCAATTCAACTGCCGCCGATCGCCGTAAATACTGGATGCTTTTCCTGGTTTTTCTGGTCATTTTCTTCCTGATGCTACTCTTCATGAATCAGTGGTTCTGGGTAGCGATGCCCTTTATGCTGACCTTCCTGGTGATGGCGCTGGGGTATATGTAGGGAATTAGTTTTTTAGACTATTGGTCTGTTGGTCTGTTGGTCTGTTAGACTATTGGTCTTTTAGTCTGTTGGTCCGTTAGTCTGTTGGACGGGGCCATCAATACTGGAGGTAGATTACCGCTTTTTCCTCGAAGAATTCTTCCTGGAACATTTCCCGGATGGGGTATTCCTCCAGGTAGGCGGACTTAGGCAGGGCCGCCATTTCCTCCGTCAAGTCGGTTCCCTTCAGGGCCAGGATGCCGTTGGGCAGCGCGTGGCGCTGCGTCGGCGTGATGAGCCGCATACTCCACTCGGCCAGCTTTTCCATCCGCGCCACGGCGCGCGTAACGACAAAATCGAACTCCCGCTTTTTCAGTTCCTCGGCCCGTTGTTGCCGTGCCCGGCAGTTGGTCAGTCCGAGGGCCGCAATCACTTCGTTGCACACCCGGATTTTTTTGGCGGTGCCATCGATGAGGAGGAAGTCCGTTTCGGGGAACATGATCGCCAGGGGAATGCCGGGAAACCCGCCGCCGGTGCCCAGGTCCAGAACTTTGGCACCGGGCTTAAACTTCAGGACTTTGGCGATGGCCAGCGAGTGCAGCACGTGCTTGACGTAGAGGTTGTCAATGTCCTTGCGGGAGATGACGTTAATCTTGGCGTTCCAGTCGCGGTACAGCTCGTCCAGGGCGGCGTAGTGAGCGCGCTGCTGTTCGGTAAGTTCGGGGAAGTATTGGTCAATCAATGCGGCAGTCATCGGCGTACGGTTGGGGCACAAAGCTAGTGGATATTGCCGTAGGTTAAACTCCCTTGGACCCGTAACATTAATCGAAGCACCACAGTTTTCGGTAGAAATCATTTCCGTTCCCGGTGACGGGACCGCACATTTGACCATGCGATCACTGAAAAGGGGAGAATTCTTCGGGGACACCAATCTTCGCGACGAGCGGGACGGACTCACGTTTACCGACACGGTCTACACCCACGCCAGGGTCGACTGGCACCACCACGAACACCCCTATTTCACCTATCTGCTGGCGGGAAAGCTCCTGGAAAAGAGTCGCCGGCACGAGCATCGGCTGACCGGAGGGAGCCTGCTCTTCCACCACTGGGACGACACCCACCGCAACGAAAAGCCCCCCGGCTACGCCCGGGGTTTTCACGTCGAAATTACCGGGGAATGGTTTGACCGTTTTGGGCTGAAAGCCGATGACTACCGGGGTTTCCACCGCCTGGCTGATCCCGGCGTGCGCCTGCGCATGATGGAGCTCTGGCAGATTTTCCGCCGGGGCGGAAGCACCGCCGAGCGGGACGTGGAACTTTTGAACGTCTTCGACGCGCTGCGGGGTGCGGGAATCCGGGAGGAACGGCATAACCCGCCGTGGGTACACCGACTACGGGAAATCCTCTACGAAGACCCCCGGGAGCAAAGCCTTACGGAGCTGGCCGCCAGCGTGGGGGTTCACCCCGTCCACCTTTCCCGCAATTTTCGCCGTCACTTCGGCTACGGCTTCAGCGCGTATCGCCGCCTGATCCGTAACCATCGTTCCGCCCTGATGCTCCGCACCGGTAACCGGACCCTGAGCGAGGTCGCCCACCACTGCGGCTACGCGGACCAGAGTCACTTCATCCGGGAATACAAACAACAATTCCGGCAACTCCCTTCCCAGGCCCGCCGGGAGGTGCCGTAGGGGAGGTTAATTTTATACAATGCCGTTTGGAATTCCACCCGGAACTTTACGGTAAACAAAGATGATGATCCGTCTACCACAAATTTTCCCGCTCCTCTTTAGCCTTACACTACTGGGTACTGGTCCTGCCGTAGCCCAGTCGTCGGCCACGGGCCAGCTCACTTTTCACGATCAGCAGTCGGGGGGCACGCCCCGGAAGCGGATGGTTTTTCGCGAGGGCGACCCCCTCTACGCCAACCTTAAGTTAGCGGCACCCATTGCCGCTTCGCTGGCGGAACTGGCCCCCGACACCCCTAAAGATTCTCTCTTCCTGCGGGGGAATTTTCATTTCACCTTCCGGGTCGACGGCGAAGTTGTGTATGAGGAGGCGCTGAACGCAGGTGCCGGTAGCCGTACGTTTAAGGAGCAAGCGACCGATTTTCGGATGCCTCTTTCCTCCAAGCTGGGCGAAGATTTCTGGAGCCGGTTTATGTGGATGCGCTTTTACTACCGGGGGGGCGGCCTTCTGGCGCTGGCCGAAGGCCAGCACGAGCTCACCCTCGAGGTGCGTCCCTACCGCTACGCCGACGGCAAGACCGGGCAGCTCCTGGCCCGTGGCTCGGTTTTGCTCGATTGCGTCCGCCCCGCCGTAGACGAACGACAGCTGGCCCTGAGCCCCCCGAACTACGACGAGGCCTTCGGCCCCGGCCGGATTCCCATTGACACCACGCTGGTGCAAAACCTGAAGCGCCGCATCCACCAGGGCGTTTTCAAGGACATTACGGGCATTGCCGTCGTGCGGGACGGACAACTGCTGCTGGAAGAATACTTCAACGGTGCTGCTGCGAGCACCCTCCACGATACCCGGTCGGTGGGCAAGACCTTTGCCGGCGCGGCACTGGGCATTGCCATCGCGGATGGCCACATTGCCGGTGAAGACCTCACCCTCGGCGAGGTGTACGATCTGCGAAAATTCGACAATTACCACCCCGCCAAGGAGGACATATCGCTTCGGGATTTGCTGACGATGTCCGTCCCCCTGCAGGGCTCCGACAATGATTTCTCCTCCCCCGGCAACGAGGAGTACATGTATCCCACCGACGACTGGGTGAAATTTGCCCTCGACCTGCCCGTAGATGCCACCAAACTCGAACGTCCCCGCTGGGACTACTTCACCGCCGGCGTCGTGGTGCTCGGTGACGTCATTCACCGGAGCGTTCCCAAAGGCCTGGAGGCCTACGCCGAAGCGAAGCTCTTCGCGCCCCTCGGCATCAAGGACTATCGGTGGCAATACACCCCGCAGCGGGTCGCCAATACCGCCGGCGGCCTCCAACTCAACCTGCTGGGCCTGGCCCGCTTCGGCCAGCTCTACCTCAACGGGGGAAGCTGGAAGGGAGAAAGCATCATCCCGGCGGAATGGGTAGACAAAAGCCTGGCCGAGCAAGTAGCCCTTCCCCGGGATACGCCGGGCGGCGGCTACGGTTACCTCTTCTGGCGACAGCACTACCGGGTGGGCGAAAAAATCTACCCCACCGCCCACTGCTCCGGCAACGGTGGCAATAAGGTGTACGTCTTTCCGGAACAGCACACGGTCATCATCGTCACCGCCCGGGCCTACGGGCGGCCCTACGGCCACCCCCAGGTAGATCAGCTCATGGAAAACTATCTGTTACCCGCCGTGATGAAGGGGCACTAATTCATCCAGTCCAGCGCCTCCATAATTTCGTGGAAGGCGGCCCAGACGGGCTGGTCGGGAACCGGGGCGGTTAACGATATCCGCTGTTTGCTGACGGGGTGGTCGAAGGCCAGCTTCCAGCTGTGCAGGTCGATGGTGCCGCCGGGATTGGAGCGTTTGAAGCCGTACTTGGTGTCGCCGCGCAGCGGCGAGCCGAGGGCCGCCAGCTGGGCACGGATCTGGTGCTTACGCCCCGTCTTCAGGGTGACGTGGAGCAGGTGGTAGCGTTCGCTGCTGCCGAGGTAGCGGTAATCCAGCTCGGCCCGGCGGGCGCCGGGCGTTTCGTCGTCGGAGACGACCGAACGATTATTGCGCCCCTCCGAAATCCACTGCACCAGCGTCCCCGCCTCCTCTTCCGGCCGCTCAGCCACAACGGCGAGGTATTCCTTCTTCACCGTCCCGGCCTTGAACTGCTGGCTGATCGCGGCCTGCGCGGAGGGTTTCTGTCCCAGCAGCACGAGCCCGGAAGTGGGCCGGTCCAGACGATGAATGGGGTACAGGTCGTGCCGGATGTAGGAGGCCCCCAGCCCCAGCAGGCTGGGATCCTTGCTCTTATCGGGCTGCACGAGCAAACCGGCGGGCTTGTTGAAGGCGATGACCTGATTGTCTTTATGCAGGATCCAGTCGCTGATGCGACCGGCAAATCGGTGGGGTTGATCAGCCAAAATGAACGGCTTTACTTGACGTCGTCGAAGTCGATGTAATCATCGTCTTCTTCGTAGGTAATGTCAATTACCTCCTCCTCGCCCCGGATCTTCTGGTCAGGTGGCGGACCGGACTTTACCTGGTTCTGCAGGCGCGTGTACCAGTTGTAGCCGCGGTAGGCGAGGTAGATGAGCAAAATGGTGAGGATAAGATCCATATTGCAAAGCTAGGGACTTTTATCCCGGCCAGGAAGTGCCCGGAGAGGATATTACCAAGTTGTGAAGGGATTGATGGAAGATGGGTGACTTTTTTCGAGAGCGTCCGGCAAAGCAGTAGGGCGCAAGCGCAGGTGCCACGCTACAGGTCTTTAGCCATGCAGACGCTGTTCTCCATCCCGACGTACTGCCCGTAGTTCGGGATGATCGTGTAGCCCGATTTCTGGTAGAGCCGCACCGCCGCCTTTTGCCGCCAACCGGTTTCCAGCACACAGCGCGCGTAGCCCAGCTCTCGCGACCAGTCTTCCAGCTCCCGGAGTACCCTGCCGGCTACCCCCCGTCCGCGGACCGTTTCTTCGGTGAACATCCGTTTAATCTCCATCGCCTGATCGTCGAAGTGTTTGATGGCTCCGCAGCCCACGCTTTGTCCGTCGGCCTGCACCAGAATGACGTACCGGATGGCGTCCAGCCCATTAAACTGGTGGTAGAAATCGTGTTCCTCGCCGTCGGTGACGGCCAGGTAGGCGTCCAGCTTCTTGACGAGTTGCCGGAATTCCGGGTTTTCCGCGTTCGTGCGGTGCAGGGTGATTTCCATATCCCAAAAATAGTTGTCCCCTGCGGGATTTCTTACTTTTATCCCATGGCACGTGTGCTTCTGTTACTATTTATCGGCTTGCTAGCCGTCGGTTCCCTCTCCGCCCAGGAGAGTGCCGCTTCCCTGCGCGCCAAGCGGCAGCGGCTGCAACAGGAGCTCAAGAAGACCAACCGGCAGCTCAAGGCCACGCAGGCGCGGCGGGGGGCGGCCGTTGGGCAGGCCAACCTGCTCCGGCAGCAGATCGAGCAGCGCACGGAGTTGCTGGCCACCCTCCAGGAGGAGGCCAACCGCAACGCGGCGCGGATGCGCCGCGATTCCAACGTGATCATCGCCCTCAACGACGATCTGGACCGGATGGCCGACGAATACGGCACCGCCCTGCGGGCGGCCAATCGTGCCCGCCTCAGTCAGGGGTGGCTGAGCTTCCTGCTGAGCGCGGAGGGCTTCAACGATGCCTTCCGCCGGATCGTCTACCTGCGGCAATACCGGGCCTATCGTAGCCGGCAAAGCCGCCTGATCCGGCAGACCCGCGGTGCCCTGGCCGATCGGCTCGACCAACTGGCCTTCCAGCGCATCGAACAGGACTCCCTGCTGGCCGCGGCCATCGACCAGGACGAAACCCTCCGGGAAGAGTTGTCCATCCAGACCAACATCGTCCGGCAATTATCGGGCTCCGAGCGGGCGTTGCTGGCGAAAGTCCAGGAGCAGCAGGAGCGGGAGAAGCGACTGCAGCGAGAAATCCAGCGGGCCATCGCCGCGGCCGTTGCCCAGGAGGAGGCCGCCGCCCGCGAGCGGGAGAAAACGGAAGGGACCACGGGCAGTACGGCGTCGACCGCCAGTAGTTCGGTCAGCTCGGCGGGCAGTAACATTGCCGAGCGTCGGGGCCGGCTGGGCTGGCCCATCCGCGGGCCGGTGGCCCGCCCCTTCGGCAACCAACCCCACCCCGACGTACCTTCCGTCAGGATCAACAACAGCGGCATCGACATCAACGTGGAGCCCAACCGGCCGGTGGAAGCCATTTTTGCCGGAAAGGTGATCAGCGACCGGGAAGTTCCGGGACTGGGCACGGTGCTCATGGTCCGTCACGGCGGTTACTACACGGTGTACTCCAACCTGTCGCGGGCCTCGGTCCCTTCCGGCGCGGAAGTCCAGGCCGGGGAGACCATCGGCTACACCGCCGCCGATGGCTCCGATTTTCACTTTGAGCTCTGGAAGGGGAAAACGCCGATGAATCCGGCGCGGTGGCTGGGGAAGTAGCTCAGTAGGGGGTAATAAACCTCCGGGCGGCGAAGCGGTTTTCAAATCATAAAATACCTAATATTTTCACCCTGAGGGCCGCACATCTCCAGCCCGATCCATTATCTTGAGTCAAACCCGCTTGTTAGATGCATTTGCGCTATCACCTCACCCTTTTTCTCTTCATTACCCTTGGGTCCCTTTTCGCTACGACCTACTACATCGACGCCAGCGGGGGGAGTAACGCCAACGACGGGCTGAGTCCCGCCACGGCCTGGGAGGATTTGGCGAACATCCGAAACGTTGCCCAGCAGGGTGGCGACCGCTTCTTGTTTAAGCGCGGAGGGCGCTGGGATGGTGCCATGCTTTACGTTACGTCTTCCGGTACGGCAAATGCGCCCATCACCTACGGCGCCTACGGCACCGGCGCCCGGCCCATCATCAGCGTGACGGGAGACCTTCCCGGCACCAGCGATCCCGCGAACTGGCAACCGGGCCCGAACGGGAGCTGGTACATCAGCCAGAACCGCTCCCCCGGCCGCCTCTTTCTGGACGGCGTGGAGGTGCTGCGCAGCAACACCCTGGCCACCCTCAACGTGGCGGACAACGTAGGGGCCACCGGCGTATGGTATTACGATTCAAATACGAAGCGGTTATACCTGGTCAGCGGTGCCAACCCGGCCTCAACCTTTTCCTCCGTAGCGGGCAGCATTCTACCGGATGCGCTTCAAATTTTCCTGGCCGAAAACCTCGTGTTCACCGACCTCGACCTGCGGGGCGGATTTCTGGGGGCCATCCGGTTCCTCGGGGGAAACAATATCCGGGTGGCCAACTGCAACATCGGGCTCAACGCCCGCAACGGGGTAGCGCTGGTCGGGGATACGATGCGCACCTGCCGCAACATAACGATCGAGGACAATTTCATCTACTCCGGCTTTGATTTCTTCTACGGTGAGGGTTCTGACCGGGGAGTCGGTGACGGCGTTTTACTGATCACCGGGGTGACCAACACCACCATCCGCAACAATACGATTCAGGACTGGACCCACAACGGCGTGGAATTACTGGGTAACTGTGGGGTTTGCGAAGGGGTGAACGGCAACCGGGTGATGGGCAACACCATCTCGGCGGCAAACGTCCCCTACGGACACCCATTGGGTGCCGATGGCCTACTGGATAAATGCCGCGACAACGAGATGGCCTACAACGTGGCCACGGATTGCCGGACGTCCACCCAGCTCAACGGCAACCACAACTGGTATCACCACAACACCTTTGCCCGCCAGCGCAACTCTCCTACCAATCTCAATCAGGGAACGAGTGCGGGCATCGTCCTGGCCATTTACGGACTGGGCCTCGTGTGCGAAAACAACCGTTACGAGCACAACGTGGTGCACGACCTCGACGAATCGGGGTTCCTCATCCGCAACTACGGTCTTCCCGGCACCATTCAGGGAAACGTTATCCGCAACAATATCCTGTCCGCCACCGGAAGGGCGCCCTTCAATAACGACTATCCGACCGGGACGGGCATCCACCTTTATCCAAGTTCTGGCGTGGGAGTAAACACCATCCAGCACAACCTCTACTTTGATCCTGCCGGCAGTGGCGTAGCGGTGTACGACCACGATGCCGCCACGGCCTTCACCTCCGATGAATTCAACGCCAGCGACGGAGCAGGCGGAGCCTACACCGACAACCTCACCGGGGACCCCGCCTTCGTCAGTGCCGCGAACACCAACTTCAGACTGACCCGAAATTCCACCGCCATCAATCGGGGACAGCTCATTCCCGACCTCACCATTGACCTCGACGGCAATCCAATTCCGGTAGGGGAAGGGACCGACATCGGAGCCTTTGAATTTCAGTGTTCTTCCCCGAAGTTAGACTGTGGGGGGTTCCCCTGGGACGGCGGGCGGTAGAGGGAGGGTTGGTCTGTTGGTCTGTTGGTCTGTTGGTCTGTTGGTGCCTAGCCGTAATTAAACGTATAAAAACGTAAGTATTCGTTTAATTGACGAGTATTACTTGCTACGGATTGACCTTGGGCCCACACCAAACAACTCTTCATGTCTAGGTCGCGATTCCAAGAATGGTCAGCATATCAGCATGCCTTTATTCTTGCACAACAAATCTTCACGCTGTCCAAAAATTTTCCCCGGGAAGAAACCTACAGTCTTACGGATCAAGTCCGACGGTCTTCCCGATCGGTGTGCGCAAACCTGGCGGAAGCCTACGGCAAGAGAAACTACCCGAAGCATTTCCGATCAAAGATCACCGACTGCCAGGCCGAGAACTTTGAAACGCAAACCTGGCTGACCATGGCACTAGAATGTGAGTACATCAATTCCGAAGACTTCCACTCCCTTACCGAGCTTTCCGAAGCGGTAGGCAAATTGCTCACCTACATGTACAATAACCCACAAAGGTATCTCGCCCGACGAACTAACGAACTAAAACTACTAACAGACTACAGACTACAGACAAAAAAAGGCCACGCTCCACCGGGGAACGTGACCTTACTTGAATAGCATTGAAGATATCTTGCGTAAACCGAATCAGGCCGGTTTCAGCGCCGGGGCAGTAACGCCGACCGGCTGGGTGAGCAGCTCGGGGGTCAGCGCTTCGAAGCGGTAACCAAGAGCGGCGTAGTGGGCCAACAGGCGGGGGAGAAGTTCCCGCACCTTTTCTTCGGACTTGAGGCTGTCGTGCATCACGACAATACTTCCGGGACGCGCGTTACGCACTACGTTCTGGAAGCAGTCTTCCGCGGTGAGTTCGGGGTCAAAATCGCCGGAGAGAACGTCCCACATCACGATTTCGTAGTGACGCTGCAGGAACTGGGCCTGGCTGGGACGCAGACGACCGTAGGGCGGCCGGAAGAGCGAGCTCTTCACCTGTAGGGCGCAGTGACGTACATCGTGGAAGTAAGGAACGTTGTCCGACTTCCAGCCATCGAGGTGGTGCATCGTATGGTTACCGATGCTGTGACCTGCGGCCAGCGTTTGTTCGATCAGTTCGGGATAACGGCGGGCATTGTTGCCGACGCAAAAGAAAGTAGCCTTGGCGTTGAAGGCTTCCAATTGCTCCAAAACCCAGGGCGTGACCTGAGGGATGGGGCCGTCATCAAAAGTCAGATAGAGGGTTGGTTCATCCTGCTTTTCTACTCGCCAATGAAAATTGGGGAATAGCTTTTGGATGACGCGAGGTGTTTTAACGAGGTACATGTTCGGGATATGTATAAATGTGAAAGGTATATGTTCAATATTGCGGGACCCGCAAAAAGTTGCCTTTTTGCGAGCGTTCGGGGGGGTATCCTTAACAGTGCTTGATGTAATCCGGCGGAAAAACCGTGTTGCCGGCCCGTGAATTCCAGTGAACGATAGCAACTACCCGTCAGTGATATTTCGTTCTTGACGAACAAGTGGTGAAAGACAAGGACACATTGCAATTTGTATCAATTACCTTTGCACCGCCTGAAGGCTCGCTGCTATTACGATTATAAACGATTTTTTGGTCCATTTAGCTGCTTGCCAATTAAAATTTTCTGATTCACCGCAGGTTTAATTACAATACCATGAATCCCGTTCGCGTACGTTTTGCCCCTTCCCCTACCGGTGCCCTTCACATCGGAGGCTTGCGCACCGCACTGTACAATTATCTGTTCGCCCGCGGAAATGGGGGTGTTTTTGTACTTAGAATCGAGGATACGGACCAAAAACGCTACGTTGAGGGGGCCGAAGAGTACATTGCCGAGTCACTGGAGTGGTGCGGAATCAGTCCGGATGAAGGCCCACAGAAAGGGGGGAATTACGGTCCCTACCGTCAAAGTGAGCGTCGGGAAATTTATGCGGAGTACACCCAAAAGTTGCTGGACAACGGCAGCGCCTACTATGCCTTCGATACCGAAGAGGAGCTGAACGACCGTCGGGAAGCAGAAAAAGCGGCCGGAAACCACAATTTCCGTTACGACGCCGCCACCCGGATGGGTATGCGCAACAGCCTGAGCCTCTCCGCAGAAGAAACCGCCAAATTACTGGAGAGCAACGCTCCCCGGGTGGTTCGCTTGAAGGTGGATCCCGGTCATACGGTAGTCATCAACGACATCGTACGGGGACGGGTGGAGTTTGCCTCCGCGGAAGTCGACGACAAGGTACTGATGAAGGCCGACGGCCTGCCGACCTACCACCTGGCCAACGTGGTGGACGACCACCTCATGGAAATCAGCCACGTCATTCGCGGGGAAGAATGGCTCCCCAGTACGGCCCTCCACGTCCTGCTCTACCGGGCCTTCGGCTGGGAGGACACGATGCCACAATTCGCGCACCTTCCGCTGCTCCTCAAGCCCACCGGAAAGGGCAAACTCAGTAAGCGGGACGGACAAAAGCTCGGCATCCCCGTTTTCCCGATCAACTGGGAGAAGGGTGCCCCGGAAGACTTCCTGCAGGGATTCCGGGAAACGGGTTTGCTGCCCGCCGCAACGATAAACTTCCTCGCCTTCCTGGGTTGGAACCCCGGTACGGAGCAGGAGCTTTTCCAGCTGGAAGAGTTGGTGGAAGCCTTCAGCCTGGAGCGGATCAACAAGAGTGGTGCCCGCTTCGACTTCGACAAGGCCCGGTGGTTCAACCAGCAGTACCTCATTACTACTCCCGTGGCGGAGGTTGCTCCCCTGGTCCGGGCCCAGTTCGCCGCCGCCGGCCACGAGTTGAGCGACGAACTGGCCGCCACCATCACGGAAATGCTCCGGGAGCGCGTGCACCTGATTCCGGAATTTTTCACCAAGGGCCGCTTCTTCGTGGAGCCCGTTTCGGAATACGAGGAAAAGCCCATCCGGAAAAAATGGAAGCCCGAGCAGCGCCCGGTTTTTGACCAACTCATCACCGATTTGGCGGGCCTCGACGACTGGTCAGCTCCGGCCATCAAGGCGACCACGGTGGCCTTCATGGAGCGCAACGAGCTGGGCTTCGGGGCGGTATTGCCGATTTTGCGCGTGGCCGTCAGCGGTACCGTTCAGGGGCCGGACGCCTTCGAAATGCTGGCCGTCGTCGGGCGAGAAAACACCGTGAGCCGACTACGCACGGGCTACGATGCTTTTGACCAGATCAAGGCCGGATAGGGGGCGAGGGGCCGCAGGTGCCGAGCAAGTTTGTTTTTGTACTTCACCGGAGCCCGGGGCATGGCCCCACCAAAATAGTTGGCACCTGCGTCAGCCAAAACGAGTATCACGCTGCGCATAAAGTGCTCCATGACCCGGCGTTTTGGCCCTTTAAATCGTTGAAAATCTAAAGCGACAACTGCTTGCCGTATATTTGTGACCAATACGCTGCCACGAGCCGCTTTTTTTAAAACTGATTTAAGTACAATCCCAATGACTATTTCTACGCTCCGCTACCTGAGGTGGCGGTGATGCCCAGTGCACCATCCCCTCATTCCTCTTTCCGCTATCCATCATAATCTTACCACGGTATGAACCGTAGCCTTTTTCCCATCGGGAGGCGCTGCTCCGTATTTGCAGTGCTTTTTTCCCTTTTCTTTTTCTTTTCCGCCACGGCTTTTGCTCAGGGGCCGCCCTTCTTCAATGAATCGGCCCCGGACGATACGACCGCGGATTGCTTTGGTGACATTGAAGCTGGCGAAACGCTGGAGGCGACCGTCCCGCAATCGGATGGCCCCGACCTAACGGCCTTTGTTGTCCCCAGGGACAGCCTCTCCAGCCCGGATGCCATCTGTGCGGGGGGCACGCTCTTCCGCATTTGGGAAGTCAGCAATTCCGCCGGTACCGCCCGCGAAGTACAGCGAATCGTGTTTGGTCCGGCCGCCGATGGTGACGGACCGAGCATCAACTTCAGCCTGCTGCCACCCCAGCAGGACACGGTAGACTGTCGATCCGTCAATGACCCTCTCGACCCCGATGGATACGATCGGTGGTTAGGGGACCGCCGCGTGGCGGTTGCCGCTGCGGCCCAGGCGGGTTGCGCGCCCATCATTTCCATTGTGGACGATGCCCCGCCCTCCATCAGTAATTTCGACTGTGACGACCAGCTGGAAGTGACGTTCCTCATCACGGACGACTGTAATCGTTTCACCACCGTAGGCTTCGTTTACGTTACCGTAGACACGGTGGGGCCAGAACTGATCGGCATCAACAGTGATACCATCAGGCTTTCCTGCGCCGACCCCATTCCCGCCCCTGCCAACGTGATGGTCGTAGACTGCAGTCCTTCTCCCGTCCTGAGCTTCAACGAAACCAACACCCAACTGCTGGACGGCAGCTGCCGGGAATATGAATACGACATCATCCGGGTTTACTCGGCCACCGATGATTGTGGCAATTCCACCACCATTCAACAGGTTATCGAAGTGCGGGACACCGAGGCGCCCAGCTTCGGCCGCCCTCCAAACCTTACCCTGAACTGTACCTTCGACCCCTTCGACCTCGACGTTACCGGAAGGCCAACGGAGGTGATGGACAACTGTACGCCAACCGATAGTCTGGACATCAGCTTCAACGATCTCATCATCAGCACCTCCGGCTGTGGGGACAACTTCCAGATTCGCCGGACCTGGCGGGTAACGGACCGGTGCGGAAACAGTCGCGTGAGGATTCAGGAAATACGCGTCAGAGACGATTTCGCGCCCACCTTCAACCCGCCCGTAGACAGCGTGATGGTGAATTGTGCCGACTACCTGAACACCGAACTCACCGGTACGCCCACCGACGTCTTTGACGATTGTGACCCTACCCCTAACCTGAGCTTTGAGGACGAGATTATTCCCGGAGACTGTCCCGGTAACTTCACCGTCAATCGCCGCTGGCGCATTTTTGACGACTGCGACAACTCCCGCTTTTTCACCCAGCACCTTACCGTGATCGACACCACGGCACCGGTATTTCTGGAGATGCCCCAGAACCTGATTTCCAGTTGTAACAACGAGCGCTCCCAGGCGGATTTGCTCGTGGAATGGGTCAACAACCTGGCCGGCGCCCGCTTCGCCGATGCCTGTACTGCCGAGGACGATCTGACGGTTTCCATTGTGGAGTCCGGAACGGATAACTTCCCGATGCTTCCTCCCCTCTCCTGTGCGGAGGGCGACGGAACCGTCCGCAGGCTTTCGGTTGACGTGATTGTCTCCGACCAGTGTGGCAACACCAGCATTGCCACCGTTGAATACCGTCAGATCGACGAACTGCCCGTCAACATTTTTAACTGTCCGGAAAGTCAGGTGATCCCCACGGATCCCGGTAATTGTGCGGCCATGGTGGCTCTACCCCCTCCGGTCATCGAAGATCAGTGCGTGAGCGGCCTTCCCTTCCAATTGTTGTTGCGGGACACGGCCACCATCACGAGCATGGCCAACAACCCCGCCGAACTCGGTTCCGTTCCGGTTGACCCCCTGACCTTTAACCTGCCCGTCGGCGTAGATCTACCGGTCAACGGTTTTGCGGCCGGCACCCTGGAAATTACCCTGGAGAATATCGATGCCGAAGGTGCGGAAGAATTCTTCACCATCCTCGGGGAGGACGATACCGTTCTGGGCGTAACGGCAAACGGGGAAGTTCAGTGCTCCGACGTGGAGACCACCGTGACGCTGCCCGCGGCCCTGTTCAACCGCTACGCCGTTGACGGGGTGGTGACCATTCGTCTGATTCCCAACATTCCCGCTGACCGCCCGGGAACCTTCGCCATCAACAACCTCTGTGACGGAGGGAGTCGCGCCTACATTTTCCTGCGGCAACCCGTCTTCCGTCTGACGGACATCGTCTACGAAGTAAGCATTGACGGGGAAGATTTCATGACGGTTGACCCCATCGATACGGTCTTTACCACCCTCGACCTCGGTCTGCACCAGATTCGCTACCGGGCCACCGACTGCGGCGGTAATACCGACGAATGCCTGTACACCATTACGGTGGAGGACCGGGAACCGCCCGTGGTTACCTGCCCCGATGACGTAGTGCTGTTCACCAACGAAGACAGCTGTCGGGTAGCCCTGGAGGTGCCCCTGCCCGTTGCCGTTTCCGACAACTGCGAAGCCTACGAGCTGATCAGTTTTGAAGCGCCGGCGTCACTTCAGGATCGCTTTTTCCCCTTCTTTTTCGACCCCAACCTGAACGACTTCCTGGCCGGGGAGATGGTCCTGAACATTAGTGGCATTCCCGCCCAACTATACGACAGCGTAGACATTGACCTGCGCTTCGTCGGTCGGTTCGACAATCAGCGCGCGGTCCTGGATGTCGTCTTGTCGGACGGGACCGTCCTGGGCTCTACCCAACGGGGAGACGCCACGTGCATGACCGAAGGACTGCTCCGGATGACCATCGGAGCCGAAGAATTCATGGCCCTGGTCAACAACGGTAATACGACCATTAGCCTGCGGCCCCGGGCCGTTACCGTACCGCCGGCAAGCCCCGGAGACGGACTGATTCCCTGCGATGGAAGCACCATCGAAAACGAAGGAGCTACCGACGGCAACACTTACGCCTACCTGACGCTTACCTTCCGGACACTGTACCCCCAGTTTTTTGCCAGCGGGGCCACCGAGATCCCCCTGACCCAGACCAACGAGGCCGCTCCGGCTCCCTTCGTGAACTTCAACCAGGGCATTACTAACCTGTCTTACCTCGTAACGGACCTCGGTGGTAATACCGACACCTGTACCATTCAGGTCAGCGTACTGGATACCATTGCTCCGATCGCCGTTTGCCAACCCACTACGGTATTTATCGATCCTTCGGGACTTAGTCCCGTAACCGTAGACCCTGTACTGGTCGACGGCGGCAGTTCCGACAACTGTGGCATTGACTCCTTCCTGCTGGCCCCCAACAACTTTACCTGTGACCGTATCGGCACGACGGAGAACGTCACCCTGCAGGTCTTTGATGCGGCCGGCAACGTAGACAGCTGTTCCACCATCATCAGCATTGCGGCCCAGGAACCCATGCCCACGGCCTCTACCACCGTATGTGGTGGAGACACCCTGCGGCTGATGGCCAACCCGCCCACCGCTGCCGGTCCCGGGCAGGTGATTTACACCTTCCGGTGGTTTGACCCCAACGGCAACCTGATCAGTACGTCCGAGAACCCAGTCATTCCTGGGGTTGACGAGGATAACGACGGTGCCTACCGGGTAGAAATCCGGGGAATTACCGGTTGTGTGGCCGAAGGCGTGGTGAACATCAACATCGGGGAGGTTCCCCCTCCACCGACGCTGGACGCTCCCATGAGCGTTTGTTTCGGAGAAATGGTTCCCCTGAGGTCTACCTCCACCTACGTCGGGGCCGTAGTTTACGAATGGTACCGCGGCATTCCGGGAGACGCTGTATTCCTCGGCACCAGTACCAGCGATAATTTTATGGCCAGTTTCGCAGCGGGACAAAACAGTGGAAGCTTTTTTGCCATCGCCCTGGTGAACGGCTGTTCTTCCACCCCTTCCGCGATCGTTAACGTAGGTTCGACGACCCGGCCCGTGGCTTCCATCATTGACGAGACCATCGAAGTTTGTGAGTTTGGCACCGCCAACCTGGTGACCACCGCGCAGGCCGGTCTGAGTTTCCGCTGGAGCGGTCCGAACGGCTTCTCTGCCCAGGGCCAGGTCGCCTCCCTGACCAACATCGGACCGGAAGACGCCGGCTTCTACTACCTGGAGGCCATCCGGGAAGAGGGCTGTATCAGCCTCCGGGATTCCGTCGAGGTAATCGTCACTCCCGCCACGCCACCCACCAACCTCCTCGTAGAAGGTGCGGTCTGTGTAGGGGATACCCTGACCCTGACCGCCCAGGACCCCCTGGCATCGAATTATGTTTTCTTCGGCCCGAACGGGCAGGAAATCGCCACCACCAGTCCCACGCTCCGGCTTGCCCCCGTAACGGCAGCAGTAGCCGGTGAATGGCGCGTCAGCGTCCAACGGGGCGAGTGCCCCTCCGCACCCGGTCCCGTCGCCGTAGTCACTCTGGGCGTAAGCCCCGAGGCGACAACCATGACCATCCCGGACCCCATTTGCGTAGGTAATGACCTGATCCTTCAGGGCAGCAGTTCCATCGCGAATAGTGAATACCTCTGGACGGGTCCTAACGGCTTTGAGAGCAGCCTGATTGCTCCGGTGATCGAAAGCGTGGATTCCAGTATCATGGGAGACTACGTGCTCACCGTAACTTCTCCTTCCGGTTGTACGGATCAGGACACCCTCGTGGTGGACCTGCTATCCGGTCTCAGCGTAGATTCCATCATCGTGGCCCAGGGCCGCTGTTTGAACGGGGGTGAAACCGTCACCCTGGTCGCCGCCGTATCGCCCAACGAAGCTCCGGGAAACAACTATTCCTTCAGCTGGAGTGGCCCGCAGGGAACGAGTACCAACGACACCCTCACCATCCCCAACGTCAGCCTCGCCTCCAACGGACTGTATTCGTTGACCGTAACCGACGAACAGGGCTGCCGTTCGCCGCGCTTCTCGCAGCAGATTGAACTGGACTTTGCGCCCGCGGCACCGATCGCTCCCTTTACGTTGGACGGACTGACGAACGTTTGTTCCGGCGACACCCTGGCGCTGCAGACCAATGATTTTGGTCCTGGTTTCACCTACCTGTGGCGACTGCCCGATGGTACCAACATTCCTACCAGCACCAACCGGCTGCTCCTGAATGAACTTGCGCCCGAAAATTCGGGGCCCTATACCGTGCGGGTAGTACGCAACGGATGCTCGTCCCTGCCTTCTCCGGCAAGGATGATTACCGTAACGGCCTTCCCCGAACTGAGCGTTTCGGCTAATGCCCCCGCTTGTTCCGGTCAGGCCATCAACTTCCAGGCCACCGACCTCCCGGGAGCCGTCTACACCTGGCGGGGTCCCAACAACTTCAGCAGCTCGATTCCGGATCCGGTCATCATCAGTGCCGACCCCGACGTTCACACCGGCCAGTACAGTGTGGTGGCCGCGATCAACGGCTGTGCCTCAGACACCATGTTTGTGGACGTGGAAGTCCGGCCCACCCCTCGGGTCCCCGTCGTTCAGCCGATCGCTCCGGTCTGCATCAGTGACGAAAGTTCCGTACTGGAACTGACCGTCAATCCCAACACCACCACGGCGGGCGCCAGCTATCAGTGGTACATCCAGAACGGACAGGTTCCCATCGGAGACCCCACGACCAGCACGACGCTCTCGGTCAGTGATTTTGGTCTCTTCGCCGGTGGAGGTCTCTTCGGATTCAGCGTTCGCACCATCCTGGACGGTTGCGAAAGCGAGCGTTCTACGGAAGTGAACGTCCGTCTGGACGAAGCCAATCAGGAAGTAGCCTTTGCGGGACGGGATACTATCGTCTGCGAAGGATTATTCCTGCTGGAGGCAGGACCCATTACGTCCGGAACGGGACGCTGGTCTATGGTGGCCGGCACCGGCGACATCACCATCGTCAACCCCACTTCCCGGACCACGGCCGTTCAGGGGCTTTCCGAATTTGGCGGCCCGTACGAGTTTGCCTGGACCCTGTCCAACGGCAGCTGTGTAGACTACGCGGCGGATACCATCACGCTTACGGTCTCCGACGGAGAGGAAGCCGTTGCGGGAGAAAACATCCTGGCCTGTATTGGTGAGGAGCTTTTCCTCAACGCGACGCCTACGGTTCAGGTGGGCAGCGCCGGAGAATGGACCCAGGCACTGGCGCAGGAAATTCTTGGCGTGGTCATCGAAGACCCCGAAGACCCCAACACCCTGATCACCGGCCTGCAGCCCGACAACGTCTATTCGTTCACGTGGACGGTCCGCAGTAACTGCGGCGTAAAATCCGACGTGGTCCTGGTGAACGTCAGTGATCCATCGCCGTTTGCCGGAGCCGATCGGACGGTTTGTAACCTGGAACAAACGGCTACCCTGGAGGCCAGCACCCCCAGTATTGGCTCCATCGGGCGTTGGACGGCACTTTCCGACGAGGTCTTCATTACCGACCCCGCAGACCCCAACACCACGGTTGGCAACCTCGCCCCCGGAGAGAACTTCTTTGTCTGGGAGGTAGACGAAGGCTTCTGTGGGGATCGTTCGCGGGATACCGTTTCCATCTTTTACAACGAACCTCCGAAGCCCCGTAACGACGCCCTCGAGGTCGAATTCCAGGGGGAGATCTCCTTTGACCCACTGGTCAATGATGATCTGCCAACCGGTAGTTCGATCCGTTTCCTGGACGCTCCCGCCCAGGGTGAGCTGATCGACAACGGCGACGGCACCTTCACTTACCGGGCCCCCGCCAATTTCGTTGGCGAGATCGAAATCGTGTACGAGGTAAGCTCCGACGGTTGCGAAACGGCCACGGCGAGCGTATTCATCCTCATCGGACAGGACGCGGAATGCCGGGCGCCAAACATCTTCACGCCCAACAACGACGGCATGAACGACACCTTCGTGGTGCCCTGTCTTCTGGACGTAGTCAGCTTCCCGGAGAGTCAGGTGACCATTTACAATCAGTGGGGAGACGAGGTCTTCCGGAGCGAGCGCCCCTACGCCAACGATTGGGACGGGACCTACCAGGGCAGTGAACTACCCGTTGCGACCTATTTCTTCACCATTGACTTCGGTGGCCAGCGCGAGCCCCTGAACGGTCACGTACGCATTGAACGATAATCCCATGAAAAAGCTACCATTACTTTGCTGCGCACTATTCTTCCTCACCCCCTTCCTTTGGGGTCAGCAGGACGCTCAGTACACGCAGTTTATGTACAATAAACTGGGCCTGAACCCCGCCTACGCCGGGGCCGTGGAATCCGCTACTTTTCACGCCATTGTTCGCCAGCAGTGGCTGGGCTTTGAGGATGCTCCGAGCAGTCAGTTGGCCACCTTCAACACCAACATCACCGCTGCGGGCACCGGCGTCGGTGCTCGCTTCAGCCGGGTTACCGTAGGGCTGGAGCAGCAGTACAACGTGGAGGGAAGCTACGCTTACCGTTTTGCCATTGGTCGGGGAACCCGGCTTGGGATCGGGGTATCGGCCTCCGCCCGCTACTTCAACATTGAGTACCAGAACGCGGATCCCATTCAGGGAGGCGGGGCGGATCAGGCCATTCCCGGAGCGACGGAATCCAAGGTGGTTCCGAACTTCGGAGCCGGCATTTTCCTGGACGGCCCCAACTTCTATTTTGGCCTCAGTCTGCCCCGGATGCTGGAAAACAACATCGACCTGGGGGAGGAAGAGACCATCATCTCCCGGGAAGCCCGCCACTACTACTTTATGGGGGGAATGAAGTTCAAGCTCAACGACAAGTTTGCTCTGGAGCCCCAGCTGCTGACCAAGATCGTGGCCGGAGCGCCCTTCGACGCCGACATCAACGTGACCGCCTACCTGGGGGAAAGCCTCTTCTCCGGCCTGTCTTACCGCCTGGGCGGTAACGGGGGTGGCGAGAGCGCCAGCGCGCTCTTCGGCGTGTCCCTCTCCGAGCACCTCACCCTGGGGCTCACCTACGACCTGGGGCTCAGTGACCTGCGAACTGCCCAGAGTGGCAGCATCGAATGTATGCTGCGCTACTCCGTTGGTGGTCGCTCGGATGCCGGGCGCATCGTGGACCCGCGGGATCTTCGGTAAGGGTGTTTAGAGTTTGCCGCGGCGCGCAGGTGCAATGAATTGAGGGATTGAAGGATTGAAGGAATGGAGGGTTGAAGGGAAAAATTGAATTTCATTGCTCTTTTTCCTGCTTTCGTGGCACCCGCGCGCTGCGGCCATACGATATCGTTTAAACGTAAGTCGGTCCGTGAATTAATCCTTTGGCCATCAAGTCCTTGAATTTTTCAGTAGCGGCAAGGCATGCCTTGCCGCTACCATTTGCCCCTCTAAACTGCCGCGATTCCGCAGGAATCGCTGATAAAATCTCACGGAACAGCCTAAGTTTGAGCGCTTGTTTGAATGAATCATTATCCTGCAAAGCCCCTACTCCGGACCGTATCTTTACCGCACCAAATTTCTACGCAAGTGCCCAGACAATCAACTCGCCACAAGTACAAAAGCCGCCGGGAGCGCAACGCCGAAACGGCCAAAAAAGCCAAACTGCTGCTGTTGTTCGGTGGTATCCTCGCCCTGCTGCTGCTCATCAAGAACTGGCGGGAGTACTACGCCTGGCTGAAAACCTATTTCTACTAGGCCGACCGTTTTAACATTCGGCGTCACAATCTTTTTGCCGACCGTTCCGTTTTGATGGCAAATGAAATCAAGAGCTTATTTGGACTTTAATAATCGGCCTCTATTTGGCCTTTTTTGACGCTAGCTGCGTTGGGAAAATCCTCAATTAGCGCTGCTAAAATCCGGTATTCCCGCCTTGCTATCGCCAAAAAAATCTCAAATCCGGCCAGAAGACCAAAATCCAAATAAGCTCAAAGGGTTATGCGCACCCGTAAGCGCATCAATTCCAAGACCGATATAGAGTAGTTTGAATCTTTGTGCGGCAACCGGCAATCGTTGGTCTGCCGCTTTTTTATTGGGGTTTATCCCCCTTTCCATAATTCGGAGATTTTGGTGTCGTTTTTGGGGAGAAAAATGAGGCCTGACCGGGGCCAATTATCCGCTGTGGGCTGGCGTTTTTCCCCCGAAAGTCCGATATTACTTCCATGGATTTATCACAATTACTACAAGAACAGCTCACCAAGCAGCTGTCCAGCGGTCTCATGGACCAACTTACCCAACAGATTGGCGGTGCGGACCGCCAGCAGACCACCGCCGCCTCCGGCGCCATCCTGAGCACCCTGATGGGTGCGCTGGCCCGTAATGCCTCCACGCCCGACGGCGCTTCGGCCCTGGCCAACGCCCTGGATCGGGACCACGACGGCAGCGTGCTGGACCACCTCGGCAGCCTCCTCGGGGGAGCCTCGCCCCAGCAGCAACAACAGCCCCAGATTCCGGATCAATTCCGCCGGAGTATGAACGGCGCGGGTATCCTGAAGCACATCCTGGGTGACCAGCAGGAAGCCACCATGAAGGAAGTGAGTGAGACCAGCGGCCTGAGCCTGGAAAAGGTGGGCCCACTGATGGTAACGCTGGCTCCCGTCCTGATGGGCATGCTAGGCCGCACCAAGAAATCTACGGGCATGGACGCCGGCACCCTGGGCGGTATGCTGACGGACTTCGTCACCAAGGGGCAGCAACCCCAATCCCGCAGCAACAGCCCACTGGGTAATATTGCCGGTCAGTTACTCGATCGCGACGGAGACGGCAGCGCCGTGGACGACATCGTGGACCTTGGCACCAAAATGCTCGGCGGCTTCTTCCGCCGGAAGTAAAGTTCTTTGCGTGAAGGGGGATGGAGGATGCCTCGTCTTACTCTGCCGCCGCACGCTGCTTAAACCACTTATTTAAAACTAAAAAGCCCCGCAGTGAAGGTCACTGCGGGGCTTTTTACGCCGGAAGGGGCGCAATGGGAGCACTAGTCATCGTTGCGGGTGATGAAGGATTCTTCCTTCTGCTTCATCCGAGCTTTCTCCTTTTGCTCTTCTTCCTTCATGCCTTCCTTGAGTTCTTTCTCAAGGTTGCCACGCGCCGTGTTGAACTCACGGATGCCCTTACCGACTCCACGCATCAATTCGGGAATTTTCTTTCCTCCGAATAGCAGCAGGATGGCAAAGAAGATGATGATCATCTCCGGGCCGATAGCGTTCAAAAATAACAGTGTAGCGTTCATATCGAGATACTTGGTTACCTACAACCGCAGGGATGGTAAAGGTAAGTGATGAACAGGGGCAAGTCCAAACGCCAAAACCGACGCTGCGTCATAATAACGTTAGTTTGGTGCATCCGGTTTTGGCGGGGTTGCCTCCCGATGGGGAATTATTTTTTCAATCCGATCTCCCGCAGGCGCTCATCCAGGTACTCTCCCGCCGTGGTGGGGGGGTAGTGCTGGGGGTTGTCGGCCGTCACGCAGCGCTCCAGAACATCGAGGCGCATGGAGGGACGGGGGTGCAGGAAGAAGGGAATGCTGAGGCGGGGCTTATGCCACTCCTCGCGGGGGGGATTAACGACCCGGTGGGTGGTGGACTTCAGGTAGTTGTTCGTCAGCCGTTGCAGCATGTCGCCCACGTTGATGACGATTTCGTCGTTTTCCGGCACGATTTCCTGCCAGACGCCGTCCTGGTTCTGCAGCTGCAGTCCACCGGCGCTGGCGCCCACCAGCAGGGTAATGAGGTTGATGTCTTCGTGCTGCTCGGCGCGGATGGCCGAAGCGGGTTCTTCGGTGATGGGAGGGTAGTGAATGGCCCGCAGGATGCTGACGCCGTCTTTGGTGTAGCCCTCAAAATAATTTTCGGGGAGTTCCAGGTGGAGGGCGATGGCCCGCAGCAGGCTGTTGCCCTTTTCTTCGAAGGCCCGGTACAGTTTCCGGCCCAGGTCCATAAATTCCGGCACCTCGGCCACATCGGGGTTCCGCTCTTCGGCGCTCATGCCCGCAGACTCCTGGCCGATCTGGAAAAACTCCTTCAGGTCCGCCACTTTACTTTGCTTGGCCTTTTCCTTCCCGAAGGAGGTGTATCCGCGCTGACCGGCCGCTCCCGCAATTTCGTACTGCTTCTTGGTCTCGGTGTCCAACGCAAAGAAGCGCTTGGCGGCCACGTAAAAATCATCGATGAGTTCCTTGGGGATGCCGTGCCCCGTTACTCCCACAAAACCGATGTCGTGGAAAGCATGTCCTAGTTTTTTGATGAAGGCCTGCCGGGTGGCTTCGTCCCCGTTTTCAAACTCAGCAAGATTGACCAGGGGAATGGTGCGAGCGGTAGTAGGCATGATGTGATTATTTAAAGAGTATTCGTAAGAAAGTCATGGAAGGGATGACCAGGGTTGGCCGGGCAAGACAGGATAGTTTTTAACCGGGGCACCAAAGGCAAGGAAGTGGTTTACCCATGGAGCCCGAGCTACATCCGGAAGGAAGCAGAAGGCTGATCCTTCCAATGGTCAACTGGAAAAATCCAACCTGACGTTACCTGGGTTTATAACGCGCTGCTTCCAAGATACGTTGACCATCTTCAATGTTTATCAACTCTTCCATGGTAATCTTGGGGTTTGCCCGCACGAAGGCCTCCACGATCCGCTTGCCCAGGTAGTTGACCGCGCCACCGGGAGACTCCTGCGGCATGCCCGGAGAGTAGGGAGCCGGCTGGGTGTATTTGCGGATCAGGTCGGTGCTGCTGTCATAGAGGATTTTCTCCTTCTGGACGTAAGCGTAGATCTGGGTTTCGTTTTCCCGCAGCCAGTCCATTTCCGCGCCGGACACTTCAAAGAGGATGCTGTCCGACACCCCGGGCAGCACCCGATCCAGGAGGAAGAGTTTTTTCCCTTCGTAGACCAGGTAGTCGATCAGGCGCCCGGCCCGGGGCCGGGGGATGTAGTCATCGATCAGGACCCGCATCAACTTCTCCGTCATGTGTTCGGGGGTGTAGGTACGGGACAGGTAGCTGGAAAAAATGGTTTCCCGGGCGTCCACGGCCTGGTAGTCAAATTCCGGGCCGAGGAAGAAGTCCAGTCCGACGGCCAGTTGCCCCTCGCCGTAGAGCAGGGCGGCCAGTTCGAACTGGGCCAGGTAGGTCATGAGGGTGTCCGGTAGGGGAGCGTCCGGCAGGTAGTATTTGTAGTAGCGGAGGGCTTGCTCCAGCTCATCCTGCTGCCGGGCCATCTTCTCGTCGGTGAATCGCTCGGCCACCAGGGAATCCAGGGCCTGGATGAGGGGAAAGGTGACGAAGGCCTTCATCACCGCCAATTGTTCTTCGGGGGAGAAATCACCCCGCCGCAGGGGAACGATGTAGGTGAGGTAGACATCGCTGAATTCGCCGAAGTCCTCGTCGAGGGCCGCGATGCCGGCCGCCAGGTCATTGGTGTCCAGGTTCATGACGGACCGCTCGTAGCGCAGCAGGTCCACCGAAACGTCGATACCGCTTACGTCGGGGGGTGGTGGCTCTTCGTCGCCCGAACAGGCGGCAAGACTTAATACGAGAATGAGGGACGCTACCGTTACTTTTACGTTCAATTCCATAGATTGCAGAATGCCGGCTGCACCGGCTCGTTATATCCAACGACAAAACCAACGCCTTGCATGTTTAAAAATTATCTAACTCCCTGCTTCTCCCTGCTCCTGGTGTGGTGCCTGGCACCTGCGCTCAGCGCCCAAAACGATATTCGCTTCGGCATTCAGATGAGCCCCACCTTCAGCTACATGGCCACCGACGACAACCTGATCAACGGTGACGGGACGAACCTCGGGGTCAAACTGGGACTGATCACCGAATACTATTTTCAGGAAAATTACAGCATTCACACCGGCATCGGATTCCATTTCAACGCCGGAGGAACGCTCTTTTACGAAGACCAGTACCGGACGATCAAAATCTGGCAGGAGTCGCTGGACGATGCGCTGGCCATGCCACCGGATAGTCTTTCGGGGGGTACCTCGTTCAAATACAATATGCAATTTCTGGAGATTCCCTTCGGGCTTACGCTGCGCACGCGGGAGTTCGGCTACCTCCGCTACTACGTGCGTCCGACGCTCAACCTGGGTATCCTGACGCAGGCCACGGGTAGCCTGCCGAACTCCGGCTTCGTCGACAGTGAGGAAGACTTCAAGATCAGCAGCGAGGTCAACTCCTTTAACCTGGGCTGGAGCCTGGGAGCGGGCGTGGAGTACGCCCTGTCCACCAATACCGCCCTGATTGCGGGCCTGGCCTTCCAGAACGGATTTGCCGACCTGACCACCGACCGGGGTACGGAACTGGTGCGGGAAGGCCGTAACCCCCAGGAAGACGACAGCCGGGGGAAGGTCAATTCCTTCGTGATTACGCTGGGGATAATGTTTTAGACTCGGTTGGCGAAAGAATAATTCCACTTCGGTCGGCCGACGAACCAGCTCGTGCCTCGCGTTTCGGCGGACGACCGGGTGCTTACACGCCAACCTGTTCCTCGTAGGAAGAAGATCGTGGTCGGAAGTCTGTGGCACGATGGCGCAGCCGAGGGCAACGACGGCCGAACACTTGAGGACCGTTACCTTATTTAGCACGGCCCTTCAAAAACTACACTGTTCGGACCAGCAGCCGTTTGCCGATGGCCGCACGGCAGACTGTTACAACCAGGGAAAGGTGTAAACGCCATTTGCCGATGTCCATTCCTTCCCTCAATCCTTCCTTCAATCCACTTCGGTCGGCCGACGAACCAGCTCGTGCCTCGCGTTTCGGCGGACGACCGGGTGCTTACACGCCAACCTGTTCCTCGTAGAGTGTCCGGAAGCGGTCGCTGTCCCGCAGGAGGGTGCGCAGGTCTCCCTCGGCCTGGATTTTTCCGTCTTCCATGTAGTAGATGTGGTCAAAGAAGCGCAGCAGGTGCAGGCGGTGGAGGGTGGAAACGATGGTCTTCTCGGGGAAGGCCTCGAATATCCGCTCGTACACCAGTAATTCGGTTTGCGGGTCCAGGCTGCTGGTGGGTTCGTCGAGGAGGAGCAGGGTGGAGGTATCTGCGGCCAGCAGGCCGCGGGCAATGCTCAGTCGTTGCCGTTGTCCGCCGCTCAGGTTGGCGCCGCCTTCGGCCAGGAAGGTGTCCAGCCCCGCCTCCGCATTACCGATTACTTCTTCCAGAACCGAGAGGTGAATGGCCCGTTCCAGTTCGGCGGGTTCTCGGGGTAGCCCCATGGTGAGGTTGTTCCGGAAGGTTTCCTCGAAGATTTCCGGCGTTTGCGGAATCAGGGTCGTCTGCTCAAAAATCTGTCCCCCCGATTTTTCCCGCAGTTCACCGCCCCCCGGTGCGGGGGCACCCTCGTCGAAGTGCAGATGAATGGATTCCGGCGGGTACAAGCCCCGTAGCGTGTACAGCGTTGTGGTTTTACCGCTGCCGCTGGGACCGATGAGGGCGATGCGCTTGCCGCGATCGAGGCGGAGTTCCACGTTCTGGATTCCGTCCCCTCCCGCTTCGTATTTGAAGTTGAGGTTAGAGATTTTCAGGGTGGTCCAGTCGCGACGGAGTTCCTTTTCCGGCGACTGCCACGACAGGGTTTCGTAGGCTTCGTAGATCGGCTCGATGGCCGCCAGGTCCGACCGGAAGCGAATGATCTGATTGTACTGGGCCGTCAGGCTGCTCAGCTGGTTGGCGAACTGGTTGACGTAACCGATGAGGGTCACCAGTCCGCCGACCAGGAAAACCTCTCCGGGCACGTAGTTCTGGTAAACGAAACCGATGACGATGCTGACGTACATCAGGCCGGTGAAGACCGACACGGTGAACCACTTGCGTTCGTTGATCTTGGTGCCGCTCAGGAAGGGTGGCCACACCCGGCCAATGCGCTCGTCGATCCGTTTGGCCGTCCGGGTGCCCAGGCGGAGCGTGGTGACCGTGATGATGTTACTCAGGTTGTCGCTCAGGCCGGCCATCAGTTCGTTTTCCCGGTCGTTGATGGCTTTGTTGGCCTCGATGATGGGGCCATCAAAGGTCAGGACGGTCATCAGGATGACCAGCCCCAGTACTACGGCGATGCCCCCGAAGATGGGGCTGAAGATGACGATGGCGATCAGGGCGATCACCATCCGGGTGATGGTCTGGAAGTAGGCGAAGCCGTTGTCAAAAAAGAGCCGGAGGGCTTCGTATCCCTTGCGGGCCCGGTTGATGGTATCGCCGCTGTGGTGGCGGCGGTGCCAGTCGAGCGGCAGGTGGACGATACGGTCATAGCTTTCGAGCATCAGCCGCCGGCTCAGCTCGAAGGCCATCCGGCGTTCCATCAGGCGGGCGGGCCACTGTAGGGACCAAAATCCGAAAATGATGGCCATGTACAGTCCACCGTAAATCAGGGCACCACGCAGGAGGTTGCCCTCTCCGGCCTGGAGAAAATTGATGAAAAGGCCGAAAATGATGGGCTGCAGGGAGATTAATCCGTTCACCCCAATGAACATGAGGTAGATCAGTACGTAACGCCGCCGCATACCTTCGGCGTAGCGCCAGGCGGTGGCAAGAAGATACTTGTAGGGGTTGTCCCGGATTAAGGCCCGCAAATCTTTCAGGCTAGCGGCCATAATGGGTTTTTTGGGTCCGATAAGACTGCGGAGCCTCGGTGCTCCGTAGTAGTACGCGTGGGAGGGGCATCACCACGTAAGACAAAGGTCGTGAGTTGGGGGAGAAGTTGCGACACTTAACCACCAAATCCGTATTCAAGTCGATCCATATTTACGAAATCCGCAGTCCGAAACCCAGTAAAACTAAGCAATTCGTTATTTAACTAATTATTTAGTTGCAAAACTAATTCAATAGTTATAACTTTGATCGCGTCAACTAATCAATTAGTTCAAAATGCAAAAGCTAGCCCCCCGTGAAGAAGAGATCATGTTGATTCTCTGGCGCCTGGAAAAGGCCTTCGTGAAGGAAATCGTGGAAGAGTTTCCCGAACCCAAACCCCACTACAATTCCATTTCCACCATGGTCCGTATTCTGGAGGATAAGGGCTTCGTGGGGCACCGGGCCTTTGGCCGGACCCACCAGTACTACCCCATCATCACCCAGGATGCCTACACTAACCTGGAGGTGGAGGACGTCGTCGGGAAGTATTTCGACAGTTCTTTTTCCAAAATGATTTCCCACTTCGCCAAGAAGGAAAAGGTTAGTTCGGGTGAACTGGAGGAAATTTTGAGGATGATCAAAAAACGGGAAGAAAAATGAGCTACCTGATCCACGTATCGATTCTACTGGGCGGCATGTATCTCTTCTACTGGCTGCTGCTGCGCAAGGAAACCTTCTTCAAGCTGAACCGCTGGGTGCTCCTGGCCAGCCTGCTGCTGGCCCTGTTGGTGCCCCTGGTGAAGGTACCCGCCGCCTGGTCCCTGCGGTCGGGGGAAACGGCCTCCCGGACTGCGCCCGTTTCGCCGACGATGACGGCCCCGAACGGTGCCATCCTGACCGCACCACCCGCAGCGACGGCGGGGACACCCGCCGCCGTCCGGGAAGAAGGGGCCACGGGTATCGGTCTTCCCGGCTTCCTCTCCCGGTTTCCCCTTCTCCCGCTGATCTACTTTCTGGGGGTAGGCATCTTCACCGCCGCCTTCCTCGTCCAGCTCTTCGTCGTGCTGCGGAAACGGCGGAAACTTCAGTCCATCCGCGACGGGCTTTATACCATCTACGAGCTGAAAGACGACACCCCTCCCTTTTCGTTCGGATCGTGGATTTTCCTCAATCCGGCCAGGTACGATCCGGACACCTACCAGCAGATTCTGGACCACGAAAAGCTCCACGTCGCCCAGGCGCATACCCTGGATAAAATCATCGCGGAGCTGACGGTCATCCTGCTCTGGTTCAATCCCTTCGCCTGGCTGATGCGCACGGCGATCACCAAAAATCTTGAATACCTGACGGACGCGGAGATGCTCAGCGCCGGCAATAACCCCACCACCTACCAGATGAGTCTGGTCAAGGTATCCGTGCCCCAGCACGCCCTGAATCTTACCACCAATTACAATGAATCCTTCCTCAAAAAACGTGTTATCATGATGAATACAAAGAAATCCAGCGCCCGTTCCAGCTGGAAGTACCTCCTCCTACTTCCCCTGTTGGCCGTCTCCATGCTGAGCCTCAACGCCACCCAGGCCCTACCGGAAATCGCCATGGCCCAGGACGACCATGCGGACATCCCGGACATGCCCTCCGGCACCGTTTACGGCGACGACGAAATCCCGGCCAGTGTCCTGCAGTCCTACCGGGAAGTGATTACCAAAAAGCTTTCCTTCGCCAACCTGAACGACGGTGCCGAAAAGGTACTGGCCGTCCGCAACATCACCGGGGGTGTCGACGTCGTCGGCTATGACGGGGACGAAATCCTGGTGACCGTCGAAAAAATCATCAAGGCGGATTCCCCGGCCGAACTCGAAAAGGGCAAGAAAGAAGTTCAACTCGGCATCGCCGAACGCGACGACGTCATCTTTCTCTACCACGAATCGCCCTACACCTCCCTTGACCCCAATACCGGAGATTTCAACATCAGTAACTGTGGTGGCGGCAACTGCTACAACTACCAGTTTTATCTGCACTACAAAGTCCAAGTGCCCCGCTCCCTGAGCCTCGGCCTTTCCACCATCAACGGGGGAGACATCAAGGTGGCCAGCGTTTACGCCAAAACGATTGAAGCCAAGCACGTCAGCAACAGCGTGTACATGACCGACGTCACGGGCGTCCGGGAAATCTTCACCGTTAGCGGCCACATCAAGGTCAATTTCCGCGAGAACCCCCAAACTCCGTCCTCCTTCGTGTCCACGAGCGGAGACGTGGAACTGGATCTCGTCGACAAGGATTTTGGCGCCGAGGTTTCCTACAGCACCATGAGCGGCGAGCTCATCACCAGCTTCCCGGTCCGCAGCACCAACAAGGCAACCGGCCTGATGAACATCTCCAACTCCCCCGTCACCATCGGCCGGGGAGGAGAAAGAATGGAAATCCGCTCCATCAGTGGCAATCTGGTGCTCAAATAATTTGGGCGATCACCGCAGGTGCAAGGTCAATCAATAAGGGCCATGCACGACCCGTAGAGCGGTATCGAGGTAACTCGGTACCGCTCTGGTCATTTCCGGCGTGCACCGGGGCGGGTGGCCAGCGATTCCGGGGGAATCGCGCGTGCATCTTGGGGGCCTCAGTAGGCGGCAAGGTATGTTTGGGATGGCATTAGCGTTATACCTCTCCGGTATTTGTAGTTTATCCAGTAATGTTTGATTCAACTTTCCTAGGTTCCGGGCTTTATGAAAATCATGATCACCTTACGGTAGAAATCACTCATCCAAGGGGTAAGCACTTGGTGTCGCCTTTCCCCGAAAGGCGACCACTCCATCAAAGAAGGAAGAATTGTACAAGATCGATTGGCCACATTCTTTCGCGGAAGGTCCTTTAGTCATCCCAGTCTGATTCGGTTTCCTTTCGGTGAAAGGAAACACCACCTGCCTCCAATCATTTGACATTTCCTTAAGTGGGAGTCAAGATAAGTCTGTAGTCTGTCAGACTACTGGCCACAAACCTAAAGGTGAAAAAGGTATTCGTGGGGCACAGAGTAAAAAGCATACTACGGTCGTAACTCTACGCTACGGTAAGGGTTACAACTTTGCGCTAACCCACATATGCCTTGCCGCTACTAGTCCTTTCGCCTAAATCCTAAGTCCTTAAACCTCCCTCCAGCGGGGCATCTGTTCCGGGCGACCGGGTCATCATGACAATTCAGGATGTCTCCTATTGTCATTGTTGCTTCGCATACGCCTCGCGCAACCGTCTCCATTCCGCGAGATCCCAGGCCTGTTGTTGCGCATCCTCAAAGGGATGCGCGAGCCGCATCTTGATCACCGCATCCAGCGTCTCAATCGCCCGACCATAATAACCCTGCGCCGCCAGAATTTCGGCCTTCATACGGTACCCCCAGCCACTGTGGGGCTCCACCTCGATGTACTTGCTGGCCAGGGCCAGGGCCGTGTTCATTTCCCGTTTCGCCAGGTACAGCTCTTCGGCGGCCATGCCGTAATCTTCGTTGTCCGTGGCCTTCCCGGGGAGTAGCTGGTCCCGAACGTACTCCATCACCCGGCGGTCGGTGCGGGTTTCGAGCGGAAAGTGTACCGTCTGGTCCGTCCAGGAAACGTAGATTTCCGCGTCGTTGGGGGTGATGTCCACGTCAATCGTCAGGCTTTCGTAGAAGCGGCTGCTCCGCTCGGCGGGCACGTCGAAACGGATGACGTCTTTGGCCGGATCGTAGTCTCTGCTTCCGTACAGAGTGGTATCCCGGTTGAGGATGATCGTCCAGTAATCGGGTCGTGGTATGGTTAGCAGGGCGTACTTCCCGGCGGGTACCGTTTGCTGACCCAAGCGGACTTCCCGATCAAAGCCGATGCGGGTGCAGTAGCCCGCCCCCGTGCGCCACACCTCGTTCCAGGGGACCAGTCTGCCGAAAATCTTGCGGCCCCGGGCCGCAGGGCGTTCGTAGGCGACGGTTACGGTGGCCTGTCCGACGGTCTGCGTCAATTTCCCCGGAGGACTGAGGGAAGGCCAGTCAAACTGGCCGCAAAGAGCGCTGCTCAGGAGGAGCACGATGGCCAGCATCGTGCACGTGGGGAGGGTCATAGTCTTCATGAAACTAAAGTATTGGCTTCCCGGAGGGGAAAGAAATTTGGGGGGTAAAAGAATGTAAAAGCTCCCGGTAAAGGTTTCTGAGAAGTAAAGTGGCGAGATGACTAAATTGCATTGGGGTCATGTAGGGCCCAGTGCGAGGTCTAGGTTCGACGCACAGCGTCTCCACCAATTAATTGAATTGCCCTACCTTAACTCAGCTTAAGTTTATCGATCATGCAAAACCACCACGACCACAACCACGACGATATTCCGGGGAACCCCTCCACGGCCAAGAGTAGCACCCACCGCCTGAACGACCGGAGCAACGGTCAACCGTTGCGGGTGCTCAGTGAAGCCGACTGGCAATTTTGGCGGCACCACGGCTACGTGGTCATCAAGGGGGCGATCTCCCGGGAGCGGGCCGCCGCCACGGCGGCCTTCCTGTGGGAGTTCGAGGAGAAGCAGCCCGATGACCCCACTACCTGGTACGCGGCGCCCCGCGCCGAGATGAAGATGAAGGAACTGGCCGGCACCGGCATGGTGGAAGTCTACAACCACCAGGAGCTCTGGAGCAACCGACAGTCTCCCCGCGTATATGACGCCTTCGTGGACGTGTGGGGAACCGAAAAGCTCTGGGTAACCATCGACCGGGCGAACCTCAATTTCCCCATCCGACCCGGTTACGCGTATCAAGGCTTCATCCACTGGGATTACGACCCCGAAACCCGGCCCCAGAACGTCCAGGGCGTGTTGGCCCTCAACGACCAGACCGACCCGGCCCAGGGTGGTTTCCAGTGCATTCCCGAACTCTACCGCACCTATGATACCTGGAAGCTCAGCCAGCCCGCGGACCGCGACCGGTTCAAGCCCGACGTCAGCGCCTTTACGGACCAACTCGTGAAGGTCCCCCTGGAAGCCGGCGACCTGCTCATCTTCAACAGCCTGCTGCCCCACGGCATTCGGCCAAACCACAGCGGAGACAAGGTCCGGATCGCCCAGTACGTCTCCATGATGCCCGCCCAGCCCGAAGACGAAACGCTGCGCCAGTGGCGCATCAATTCCTGGCGGGACCGCATCGCTCCGGAGGGCTACGCCTTCCCCGGCGATCCCCGCAACTGGGAACGGGAAAAGTACCCTACCGCCAACCTGAGCCCGCTGGGCGAGAAATTGCTGGGCCTGACCAACTGGTAAGTAGGTGGCGAAAGTATTTATCTCCTATTTCTCCTGGCGCCACCCCGATCTAGGCGGCCTCGGGTCGGCGGACGAACCAGCTCGTGCCTCGCGTTTCGGCCGACGACCGGCTGGTTTCAGTCAGTCCTTAATTATTCTGTGCTGTCCTTGCTGCATCACAAATCCCCCAACGAACTCGTCCAACGGGACGTGATGCAGAAACTGACTCGCCGGCCCAGTGGGGTTTCTTTAAAAAATTTCACCCCCCGCAACTTTTGGGTCACCTCCCGCCATTCTCCCCCCAGACAAGCGACAGACCATGTTGATGAATTACAAACATCTGAAGATTTGCCGGCGAGATATTGGCCGGGCCGTCATTAATCGCTAAGTCCCAATCCGGGCTTAGTGCAGTAGCCCGGACCTTCATCCTTCCCCCGCATTTCTTACGCTGGCGGCACGAGCGCCGCCCCCGCCGGGAGCCACGATGCTCCGGCGAATTCGTAAACACTCCCCCGGCCATTCTGGCCGGGAACTGTCCCTTCATTTCTGGTGTGTAGCTCAGCTGGTAGAGTAGCGGTCTCTTAAACCGTGGGTCGTGGGTTCGAGCCCCACCGCACCAACCCATTTATCGCATGGCTGTACAAATGCGCTTTCTTCCTCTCCTAACCCCGTCCGACTGGCCAGTCAGGCCGGGCGGGCTCCCCAGCATGAAATACTGCGAAGCAAAACCGCTACGCTGGGTAGGAACTAAAGCGAAAATTTGTACAACGATGCTCATTCCGATGTAGCACAACCGGTTAGTGCGTCCGCCTGATACGCGGAAGGCTGGTGGTTCGAGTCCATCCATCGGGACCATACCCGGCACAGAGTGGTTTGGGGAAATTAGCACGCGGCCATCCTGGTTTCCAGCAAGGCGCAAAACGTAGGCAAAGCCCATCTTTTGGCGAGGCTTTGTAACGATGCTGGGGATCAGGAGAGCAAGTGATAAATTCCCAAACCACTTCGTAACGGGTATAAGGTGGCGTAGCTCAACGGAAGAGCACTGGATTGTCTATCCAACGGTTGCGGGTTCGACTCCCGTCGCTACCGCCAGAAAGGTGATGATTTTACCCCATAACGGGTGGCCCGGTGAAAAACACCGGTAGGTTGCTCGTTCACGGTTCTCTAGCTCAACGGCAGAGCGGCACTTTGTTAAGGTGTTGGTTGTAGGTTCGAATCCTACGGGAACCGCAAAAGAACATGTTCCCACACCAATTATGTTAAAAATTCAAATATGTTGTCATACATCTTGATTTTTTCTATATAATTATCATATCTTTAAGTATCTATATGTGTTGTCCCCTCGTAATCTCATGATGTTTTAGACTTCTTAAATTCAAAACAAGTATTCACGAAAACTTTGCCGCCCCGCCGCTTACCGGCGGGGCTTTTTATTTGCCAAACTCCAACTAACGCACCGCGGAAAATTACTGCCCGCTTACTCAAATAAGTAGCGTCCATTGTGATGGTCATCACGGTATTACCCGCGGACCTTCGATACATTTGGAAAAAATTCCACCATGAAAACTTTCTTCTACGTAATCCTGCTGCTCGGCTTCGCTACGACCGCCTGGGGCCAGGATCTTGACGTCGCCACCATTGAGGTCACCCAGGTAGCCGCTGAGGTAGAGATGGGAGCCACTTTTGTCGATGTGCGGGAATCCCCCGAAGTCACGGACCTGGCCTACGATCTCCCCGGCACCCTCCACATTCCGCTAAGTGAGCTTCCCGGCCGCCTGGCAGAAATCCCTTCCGATCGTCCGGTTATCCTGGCTTGCCGGAGTGGGCGCCGTAGCGTCCAGGCCGCTAAACTGCTTCAGGAAAATGGATACGCTACGGTAAGTAGTCTGGCCGGAGGCATCATTGCATGGCAGGCCGCAGCCCTGCCGGTACGGCAGGGCTACCCCACGCTTGAGAAAAAGGAGGCAGCACCTTCCATGTCGTGCGGCGGCCATCAGGGCAAGGGTATGGGCAAGGGGCAATCCGCCAGTTGCTGCAGCAAAAAATCCGGCGAATCCACCGCCTCCTGTGGGAAACAGTCTTCGGCGGCTAAAGGAAGTTGCTGTAGCGGTAAGAATCAATAGTCCCGCCCATGAAGCGCTTTTTGTTTCTCCTCCTCTCGGCAGTACCCTTCCTGGTTGCCGCGCAGAACCTTCCACCCGACCACCTCAGCCTTTCCCCCGTTTCCATCACGGGTTTAGGGGGGATTCAGTCCTATGCCTTTGGTCAAATTAATGGAGAATGGGTAATTATCGGCGGCCGACTGGACGGGCTGCACCGGCGGCAGCCCTTCGCGGCCTTCGACCTCGCCGGTCATAACACGACCATCTGGGTGGTTGACCCCACCAACGATCGGTTATGGACGGCCCCGCTGGCAAGCCTGCCCGCTAACCTCCGGGAACCCCTCAGTGCCACAAATCCCGAGTTCTATCAGGAGGATACCACCCTGTTGATCATCGGCGGCTACGGCTACAGTCCGTCCCTGGGAGACCATACTACCTTCCCTACGCTGACGGTGCTCGACCTTCCCACCCTCATTGCCGCCGTTAAGGAGGGCACATCAATCCTACCGGCATTCCAGCAACTTAGGGACGAAAAATTTGCGGTTACCGGGGGACGGCTCGCGAAAATTTACGAGACCTGGTACCTGGTAGGGGGGCAAAAGTTTGAAGGGCGCTACAATCCAATGGGACCGGACCATGGCCCCGGCTTCACCCAGGTGTACACCGATCAGGTTCGCCGATTCAGCCTCCTGTTCGGGGGCGACACAATTGCCGTTGAGCACCTTACGGACTGGACCGATGAAGCCCACCTGCATCGACGAGACTACAACGTGGTACCCCAGATTTTACCCAACGGCGAGGAAGGGCTGACTGCATTCTCCGGAGTATTCCGGCGGGACGCCGACTTGCCATTTCTTCAGCCAGTAGATATTGACAGCAGTGGACACACCGTCAATTTTGATTTCCTGCAATACTATAACCACTACCACTGTCCGACCATCCCCCTTTACGCGGAAGGTGCCGGTCAAATGCACACACTGTTCTTTGGCGGGATGGCGCAATTCTATCCGGGAGATAACGGCCGCATTCAGGACGATAACGTCCCCTTCGTCAAGACCATCACCCGGGTTACCCGAATGGCTTCCGGCGAAATGGAAGAAGTCCCCCTTACCCAGCAGCTGCCCGCCTTTCTGGGGGCCGGCGCGGAATTTATCCCCCGGGAAGACCTTCCTACCTTCCCCAACGGCGTAATCCGAATGGATGACCTGAACGTTGCTCCGGGAGACAGCTTGCTGCTGGGGTATATTTTCGGAGGAATCCGGAGCAGTGCGGAGAATATCTTTTTCGTGAATGACGGCACCCAGAGTGATGCCCACAACCGGGCCTACGCCGTCTACCTCCACAACACCACTTCCACCGCCCTTCATCCCGACGCTGGGCCGACCGTATCCGGGTTCCGGGTGTACCCCAATCCCAACCAGGGAAGCTTCCGCATTACTTTCTCTACGCGCGAACCGCTTCAACACGTCCAGTTAAGCGTCTATGATCTGCTGGGGCAACGTATCGCCAGCAAAGCCCTTGCTCCCCTTTCCGTTGGCGACCATCAGTTGGAATGGCAGCATAAAGAAAAACTGGTGCCGGGGAATTATCTGCTTCAACTTACCCGGGGTACGCAGGTCCTAGTCTCGGGGAAGCTTGTCGTTCACGACTGACGGCGTTCCTCCGGAGATGATCGGCGGGTAAAGCGGGTAAGGGTAAGTGAAAACACCGATTTCGCCAGGAGAAACATCTCCCGACCTACATTCGTTTCTCCGTTAACGACCCCGACCCTCATGCACCGACTCCTATCACTGCTTTTCCTTTTTCTGTGGAGTACCCTGCCCGCCCAACCCGATCAGGACAGCGGCTGGATTCCCTTCGAGTTGGTCAAAAACAAGGTCATCGTTCCCGTTACCGTTGGGGAGCAGTCCTACCGCTTCATTCTGGATACGGGCGGTATTCTGGGCGTAGCGCCAAGACTTCAGGAGCGGCATCAGCTGCCCGCCGGTGCTCCCTTTCTGATTTCGGACATCAACCGGGTAGAAAAAGAAATCCCCACGGCCATCGTGCCCGACCTGGCCATCGGCAACTGGCACTTTAAAGACCGCCGGGCTTTTCTCGACGACGTCCTGGAACGCTACCCCTCCAACTGCCTGGAGGCCGACGGCATGATCGGACGGGACTTCTTTGACGACATCCTCCTGCAGTTTGACTACGCCCAACGACGCCTGCGGATGACCACCCGGCGGGACGCTCTGGACCTAACCGGACACGACCGCACGAAAATGCGCCTCAGCCGCCGGGGACTTCCCGACGTCAGGCTCAAGCTCGACGGAAAAAATACCTACGTCGAATTCGATTCCGGCTCCGGAGATTTCTTCAGCTACCGCACGGATCAGGCCGAAGCCATTCGGGCCAAAAATCCCGCAAAGGTCCTCGTCTTCCGGGGCATTTTTTCCTTCGGCATCAGTCAGGACGTTCCTCCCACCACCACCCGCTACGCCGTGAAGGTGGACGAACTGGTGATGGCCGGAACCAGCTTCCGGAATTTCTACGCTGACCTCTCCAAAGTAACCGAACCGCGCATCGGGGCCGACGTCCTGCGCTACGGTATCGTCACCCTCGATTACCAAAAGGGATGGTGGCACTTTAAGCCCTATCCCGAAGCGGCCAAAGCCCCGGGCTACGATACGTTCGGCTTCGATATCGCCAGAATCGGGGAGGCCACCATCATCAAGTGGGTGCTGGAAGATTCCCCCGCCGCCCGGGCGGAACTGGCTTCCGGCGACGTCGTCCTGCAGATCAACGGACGCCCCATCAGTGACCTCACGGGCGACTGTGCCGGCTACCTCAACGGCTACGATTTCCATCGGGAAGAAAGCGTACAGCTCACCGTCAAACGGGGTGACGATGCCGCCAGAACGGTACGGTTATCCAAAGTAAAATATCGTTAATGCATATCTTCCGGGTTACAACTCCCAACTATGTTTCTCCGGAGCCTACTGCTGATTACCTGTCTGACGATGCTGCTCGTGTCCTGCGAAAATGCCACGGAGCCCGCACCGCCCGAAGCCTCCACGAAGGAGGAGTGGGTGGACCTCTTCAACGGACGGGACCTGACGGGCTGGACGCCCAAATTCCAACACCACGAAACCGGCGACAACTACGCCAATACCTTTCGGGTGCAGGAGGGTGCCATCCTGGTGAGCTACACCGATTACGATACCTTTGACGAACGCTACGGCCATCTCTTCTACGACCGGCCATTTTCCTCCTTCCACCTGAAATTTGAGACCCGTTTCACGGAGGAGTGGATGGCGGACGCCCCGGACTATACCTACCGCAACAGTGGCATCATGTTCCATTCCCAATCGCCCCAGAGCATCCTGAAGGAGCAGGACTGGCCCATTTCGGTGGAGTACCAGATTCTCGCCGACGCCGATGACGGCAATCCCCGGCCGACCGGCAACATGTGCTCTCCGGGTACGGACGTGGTCTACGGTGACACCATCTCGCCGCAGCACTGCATTTCTTCCTCCTCCGAAACCTACCCCTGGGACCAGTGGGTGGCCGGAGAACTGATCGTCTACGGCGACTCTTTGGTGCTTCACCTCGTGGAGGGCGACACCGTGCTCCAGTACCGCAAGCCCCAGATTGGGGGCGACGTAGCCGCGCGTTTCGACCCCGCCCTCAAGGTGGACGGACAAGCCCTCACCAACGGATATATCGGCCTGCAGGCCGAAGGCCAGGGCATCGCCTTCCGGAATTTGCGTATCCGGGAATTGGAATGAATTTTGGCGGCGCGCGCAGGTGCCAAGAATCGCCTGACCGCCAAGCCGTTTCCGACCTAAACCTCATCAAAATGCACTCCCAACGGACCGTCACCACCTACTACGACCAGTTGGCCCCCGACTACGACGAGAACCGCTTCGGGAATTCCTACGGGCAGTACCTGGATGCCCAGGAGCGAAAAATTCTCCGGGCCTGGCTGCCCGAAGCGTCCTACCCGGACAATCTGGATCTGGGCTGCGGGACCGGTAGACTGCTTGATTTTGCCGGCCACGGACTGGACGCCAGCGCCCCCATGATCGGAGAGGCGCGAAAGAAATACCCGGAGAAGGACCTCATCGTCGGGGATGCCACCACGCCGCCCTTCGGGGCGGCCCGCTTCGCCAACGTCTACTCCTTTCACCTGCTGATGCACCTCGACGCCGATAAAGTAGCGGCCATCTTTCGGGCGGCCCACCAATACCTGCTGCCCAATGGACTGATGATCGTGGACCTACCCTCCGCCCAGCGACGCCGGCTGGTTAACTACCGGGCCAGCAACTGGCACGGTGCCTTCGGCGCATCTCCCCAGGAGGTCCGGCAACTCCTCGGGGACGACTGGGAGTTGGTTGCTTACGTGGGCATCGGCTTCTTTCCCGTCCACCGCATTCCCGTACGGTGGCGCCCCACGCTGCGGAAGCTGGACGACTGGCTCTGCCGTTCACCGCTGCGCCACCTGAGTTCCTACCTCGTCTACATCCTCCGCAAGCAATGAATTTTCGACGCTATATCCCGATGAGCCTGAAGGTTCGGTACCAGCTCTTGCGGCGGAGTTGGCGCGACTGGCGCAGTGGGCTCCGCCATCAGTTCGCCCGTGCGGAAGGCGGAGCACTCACCGATCTTCCCCATCGCATCAGTCTCCGGCAGGCCGTCATGCCTTCCGCTACCCTCGCCGCAAAACGGCACAACTTTAGGTTGGCCATTGGGCGCATAACGCCCGTGCGGGTCCGACCCGGAGAGGTGTTTTCGTTCTGGCGCGCCGTGGGCGCGCCCACCCGGGCCAACGGTTTCCGGGAGGGAAGGACGATCATCGACGGAAAGCTGCAAGCCTCCTTCGGCGGGGGCTTGTGCCAGCTATCGGGCCTCCTCTACGCCGTGAGCTTACGGGCGGGGCTGGAGGTGGTAGAGCGCCACAACCATTCCGTGGATATTTACACCGAAGCCACCCGCTACGCGCCCCTTGGGGCTGACGCAACGGTAGCCTACGGCTACAAAGACCTCCGCCTGCGCAACAATGCTGCCGGGCTGATCACCTTCCGCTTCACCCTGGAAGATCATTCGATCAGCGTACACCTTGACAGTGAGGTTCCGATCCGCGAACGGACCGTCACCCACGTCGTCAATCCGTCCCCGGACGCGACGGTAACCGTCGCCACTTTTCTGGACGGGCAGCAGACGACCACTTCCAGATACCGCAAACTTGAAGAGGAAGCGGCCATTCCTCCACTCATCCAGGATTATGACCCGAAGTGGGTCGGCCAATTCGACACCATCCGGGAGGTGCTACAGGCCGCGCTGGCGGGGCTTTCCGTAGAGATTGAGCACGTTGGCAGTACGGCCGTTCCGGGTCTGGCGGCAAAGTCGATCATTGATATCGACATGATTTATCCTCCCACCCTTCCCCTGGAGGAGATCACCCAACGACTGGCCAGTATTGGCTACCGGCACCACGGCGACCAGGGAATTGCCGAACGGGAAGTTTACAAGCGCGTTCCGGGCAGTGACCATCCCGTCCTCGACCACATCCGGCATCATCTCTACGCCTGCCCTCAGGGCAGCGCGGAACTGCATCGCCACCTGACCTTTCGGGATCAGCTGCGCGCCCACGCCCATCACCGCGAGGCCTACCAACGGATCAAACGGGAGCTGGCCCGCGAGGCCGGTCAGGATAAGAAAGCATACGCCCGGTTGAAGCAGCTAAGGGCCACCGACTTCGTGCAACGCGTTCTCCGGGAGGCCGATACCTGATGGGCCGGCACCCGGAAAAAACACGGCACCTGCACGCCGTTGCCCAAGGGCTAGTCGCACGAGCACGTCGTTGCATTTCCTTAGAAATCAACGATCCTAACGAGTTACTAATCCGGTGTAAGCAGGCCCAAGTCATGGGACCTCATAGCCATTCATATTGTTAATGGAGACCTCCATCGGAGGCTGGCCGGCAAAGCGTCGATAGTTTTCGGATACTTCCGGTTCGGAAGCCTATTTTACTTTACCTAAGCACCCACTTACCGTGAACACACCAGCACCACCCAGTATCCACCTCCCCATCCTTTTCGGACTGCAGGCCGTAAAAATTTTTCTGACCGTTGCGGCCGTTCTGGTCGGCTACGGCCTCCACCGGGATGAATACCTTTACCTGGCGGAGGGTAGTCATCCCATGTGGGGCTACATGGAAGGTCCGCCCATGATCGGTTGGGTCGCCGGCCTCAGCCGGCTCTTTCTGGGAAGCTCCGTCTGGGCGGCCAAGCTGCCCGTGCTTCTGGTGGGCCTACTCTGCCTTTACCTGCTCCTGAAACTCGTCACCGAATTCGGGGGTGGCAAGTACGCCCAACTGATTGCCGGCGCTGCCTGGTTATTATCTCCCGCCTTTTTGGGTACCAACTATCTTTTTCAGCCGGTCAGCTTTAATCAGTTGGCCTGGCTCGCCATTGGCCTGGCGCTCGTCCGCGTGGTGAAGTACGAGCGGCCCAAAGACTGGTACCTGCTGGGAGGAATCGTGGGGCTGGCGCTGCTCACGAAATACAGTGTCGTCTTTTACCTGATCGCACTGTTTGCGGGACTGCTGCTCAGCCCGCAAAGAAAGTTGTTTCTACAACCCAAGTTGTGGGTAGCCGCGGGCATTGCCTTCGTTATCTGGTTACCCAACCTGCTGTGGCAGTGGTACTACGATTTCCCCGTGGTGACCCACATGGAAGAATTGGCGCGCACCCAGTTGGTCAATATGTCTACGGCTGACTTCCTGATTCCCCAGATCATCTTTCACGGTGGCTCGCTGTTCGTGTGGGCGCCGGGGCTCTACTGGCTACTCCGTAACGAGAAGCTCCGCCCCTACCGCTTCCTCGGTATCGCCTATCCGGTACTGTTGTTGCTTCTGCTGGCGTTGAGCGGTAAGAGTTACTACATGATGGGTATTTACGCCTCCCTGATGGCCGCCGGCGGGTTGTTCTGGGAAAGAATCCTGAAGGAAAAAAGCTGGTGGTTTCTGATCATGTTCACCGGCAATGTCTTCCTGATGCCCTTCTCGATCCCCATCCTCCCCATCGAAAAAATGAAGGCCTTTGGCGTCTACATGCGGGACCAGTGGAACTTCTCGCCGCCCCTGCGCTGGGAGGATGGTACCGTACGCGACCTCCGGCAGGACTACGCCGACATGCACGGCTGGGAAGAAATGGTGCAAACGGTGGCCGAGTATTACTACGCCCTTCCCGAAGAAGAGCGGAGGAACACCATGATCTACGCCGGCAACTACGGACAGGCGGGTGCCCTAGCCTTTTTCCGCAAGAAATATGACCTGCCGGAACCCTACAGCTTCAACGCCAGTTTCATTCTATGGGTACCGGAGGAGGCGGCTCCCTTTGATCGGCAAATCGCGGTGGAGGATTATCCCTGGGGACCGTCCGACTTCTTCGAAAGCACCGAAACCCTGACGGTGCAGCAAAGTCCGTTTGCCCGGGAGACGCACCACATTTATTACCTGACCGGCCCGACGGGAGATACCCAGGAGGCCTGGCGGGCCGTACTGGAAGAGCAGCGCCGGGAGCGGTTGGGGTTGGGAGGAGAATAATTCGCCGAGCCTTTTGTGGCCTTCCCTTATTCGCCCAAAATTTCCGTCACGTACTTTAACCACTCGTATTGCGGAATGTCCTTGTCGATGTAGTAGTCGGGTTGTATCCCCTTATCGTCAATGGTCATCTCCGGTATCCTCATGCTTTTCGATAGGCAGTATCCCAACTCGAACTCATTACAGGGAGAGGGGACGAAGTACATATTTGAAATATCAAGCACGCCGATCGTAGTGGTTCCAAACAGCTTCACCTTTTTACTTTGCTTAGCCGCAAGCAGGAACTCCTCGGTGGTGCTTCCGTTGTTTTCGTTGATGATGATGCCGATATTTTTCGGAAAAGCATAGACCGTATCGTAGCTCGTAATCGTAACGGGATATTCGTTCAGCATCACGAATTCGCCGATCCGCTCGGAAAGTTTATCGTAGGCAGCCTGAGCCCACCGCTTCCCCGCTTCGTCAAAGCCGTATTCCTCCTTATTGATGAAGTCCAGCATTCGTTGATTATTCAGGGGCGTAGACAGCAATTCTACGCCCACCGTCCGGATGGGATTGGTGTACAGGATGGGAAGTAGTTCCTGGAAGCTGCCATCACTTCCACCACCGTTATTTCTCAAGTCAATAATCAGGTTTGGCGTTTGGAGAATCAGTTCCCGATTTGCGTTGATTACACTATCAATTTTCCATTTTTCGGAGCCCCAAAACCTCGGAATTCTCAACAGGGTCGTTTGCGGATTGACCTGCTCGAAGTAGGGATCCTGCGCAGCAATGGCCCGGTAATAGTTTTCAACTGCTGGTTCCGTTTCCAGGGAGGGCGTTACTCTCTGTAGGGTTATAAAACCCATCTGCAGATAATTATTCCCCACTAATTCTGCGGCCGCAAACTCCTGCGCGGAATGATCTCGCATATAAAAAGTTGCGGATTGATCTTCGTGAATTCTCAACTTAATCTGGCCCTCCGTCCAGTAGACGCCATCCGCTTCAATGATGAAGCCGAGGTATTCCCCACCAACTTTTTTAATGCCGATTCTATAGGGATTCGAAACCCAGACGCCTTCAAAGTCGTGCGCCTCCTTCCCTTCCAGGTATTCCTCGAATTCGGCGACGTCCACTCCCAGCTTTTCCCATTCCGCAAATTGCTGAATGATATCCTCATCCGTGGGTTGGCTTCCGGCCTGGTTGCTTTGTCCGCTCAGCGTTTGGACGGAAAGGTGGCCCGAGCGAAAAAAAGTAAGGAACTCATAAATCGTTTGCGTACACTCATTGATATCCCCAATTCCCTTAACCTTTTCCGCGAACACACCTACGTGGTCCTCGTAGGATTGCCGTCCTTTTTCGTCAATGACGTAGGCGAAACCCGCATCGTTTTCTTCGAAGGTTTTTTTGGTCCACGCAAAATTGGACGGACAGTCGCAGTCCTGGGCGGACAATAACAAGGGCAAGGACAGGAGGAGGAGAAATACTATTTTTTTCATGCGGCTAAGTTGACCGGTGTTTTGTCAGTAGGAGGGGCAAACCTAGCGGCTTCTCATGGGGTAAAATTGTAAAAAAACTGCACCCTTAACCGTTGCTTACGATTACTTCACCATCGATAGTCATCAGGTTATTTTTGAGCTGCCTGGGAATCAGGTTACACATAGACTTCGCTTCCTTGATGAAGTGGCTCTGGTCCGTATAACCACATTGATAGGCGATCTCGGTCAAGGACAGTAGCGGATCAAGCGTCATCAATCGGAGTGCCTGTCGGATTCTCACCACCCGGATATACCATTTCGGTGTAATTCCAAAATGGTCCTGAAATAAACGGTATAGTTTCCGTTCACTGCACCTGGTGTGTCGCAGGATATCCTTGACGGAGAGGATTCCCTGTTGCTGGTGAATATAATCGATGGCTAGCTGAAGGTTGGCCTGATCAAAAGCCTTCAATTTTGCCAGCAGCAACTCTTCAATGGCTGCTGATCGCTGATGGAGATTGGACTCATTAAGAATGCCCACCAGGCAACGTTGGTCGTCTTGGGAAAAGAAAGCATTCGAAAAGCCCTCCTCAATAATTTTGGGTTTGCTGGGCAGATCAAAAAATTGATAATAGCCGCAGGGATGAAAGTCGACGCAAATTTCATCCCAACTTTCCCCGACCCTGATTTCGTGCGGTTTAGTGTACAATCCCGTAGTGTAGACGAAAAGCTCGTCCTGCTCCTTTTTCGTACTCACGAAAGCATCCTCCGCCTCGTGCAGGGCATTGCTTTTTGAAATCCCCAAACAGACATTGGTATTGGGGAAAGAGGTTACCGAATGCTGCGTGCCGCCATCGTATTGGTTGTATAGAATGTACTGTACGAAGGGTCGTAATTTTTGGGACCGTATTTTATGAACCTGTGAAATCATTGTCTACCAAAAATTGAAGTTGCCCCTCCCTTGCATGCTGAAATATATTCCCCTTTTCTCTCGGAAGATAGCCACGGAAAGCGGATCGGCCCACTAAAAGAAAAACGAGGGTATTTCCCAGGGGATGCAGCTTAAAGCAATTGCTCCAACCATCCAGTAGCAAATAATCGTTTTGCGGCCGGTAGAAGATGATGTCATTACCCACCCCCATAATATCCCTCACATCCTCCCAAAACGATTAGGACTGTCAGCAGGTAGAAACTTTTGATCTTCATTCGACCGGATTAAGAAGTCATCACTCCTAAAACGGAATTGCCCCCCTGAGCGTATTGCCCCAAAAGGCCTTAAGCATTCCCCAGGGAATGCCCCCCTAAACTTTTTTTGCGTTCGAAAGCGTTATATTTATCAAGCTCAACGCAACAAACCATGGCCGAGCGCAGCGAACTACTTAGTCGGGTCATCAACGTACTCTCGGATTTTCCCACGCCGGAGGAGGTCATGCAATTGCGGACCAGCGAAGCCGACGAGCAGCGGCTTCAGGAGTTAGCCGACAAAAATGCTGCGGGGACGCTGACCCTGGAAGAGCACATCGAACTGGAGCACTACCGCGTAGCTGAGCACATGGTCCGGATGGCTAAAGCCCGGGCCTTCAGCCGTCTGCAGGGAGCGTGAGCAAAACCTACATCCCCGTTATTCTTCGCCGGCAGATTACGGAAGCCGCCAAGGATTGCTGCGAGTACTGCCTGGTGCCCAGCAGCGTAGCCCTGGCCTCCTATCACATCGACCACATCATCAGCGAAAAGCAGGGAGGAGCGACCGTTTTCTCCAACCTCGCCCTCGCCTGCCGACTCTGCAACCTTAGCAAGGGAAGCAGCATCGCGGCCTACCGCATCCCCGAAGATGAATTGGTCCGGCTCTTTAATCCCCGACGGGATAAATGGTCCGAACATTTTCTCCTCCGCCCCGATGGTTTTATTCTTCCCAAAACACCCGTCGGGGAGGGCACCATCAAAGTCCTCAACCTGAACGACATCAATCGCGCCGAAGTGAGGTCGGTGCTGCTCGCCCGCGGCCTCCTGGGCGAGCGTTAGTTACCCCATTGCACGGGAGGAATGACGCGCCCAAAAAACCTACGCTCCCCAAACAAAAATATACTCAGCTTCGGGCCGCGCCACGAAAGTTGCCAGGGGTCCGTTTTGCCGGGTTGCTGCACCCGGCCCCCAACGATCGGATACTTTTTTTCCAGCAACTTCAGGTGGCCGGGACCACCACCCCCATAAATCACCGGCACGTGTACCTCCAGGACCATTTCCTTTTCCGAGGACTGATGAAACACCAACTTGAGCTCTCCCCGCGAAAAGACACAGTCGATCCAATTTGTAACGTTTGAATTGTAATTGGGAATCGTGATCAGGGGACCACTGCGCCACGTTCCGGGGAGGGCTTTGGGTAGCATGATACTAAAATTGATTACCCCACCAACTCCCTCTCCTTACCCAACGCGCGTTTCCTTCCCTTCGCCAGCTCCCGTTCCAGGCGCTTCATGAAGGCGTGGTAGTGCACCTCGATGGTGTGCCGTTTGGAGCGGGTAAATTCCCGCTCGATGTGATCACTGTCCGCCTCGGCCTCCTGGCCGAGCTTTGACGGGAGAACGTATTCCCCGGTCATGTACGCAGCCGCCACCCGCGACTGCATGTCGGACAGGGGCCAGATCGCCCCCTGGGGCTGAAACAGGCCGATGAAGATCAGGGTGGGATAGTCGGGGTGGAACATCCGCAGGAAGAGGGGGATGCGGTCCGCTTCCTCGTAGTTGATCATCGCCCGGTCAAAGAAGGGGAAAGTGATCTTGTAGCCCGTGGCCGCCACGATGGTGTCGTAGGTACCCTGACTGCCGTCCGTGAAGTGAACGGTATTCCCGGCTACGGATTGGATGCCCCGCCGGGGGTGCACCTTCCCGTGCCGGATCTTGTAGAGCAACTCGGAATTGAGCGTCGGGTGGGTTTTCGTCACCGGTTCGGTGGGTTCCTCCAGCCCGTAGGCGGCGTACTTCCCGACCTGGAACCGCAGGCTCAGTTTTTGCAGCGGCCCGCGCAGAAAGCCGGGCAGGTACTGCAGTCCCTTGTTGAAGGTATCCGCCGGCTTGCCCAGGAAGAACTTCGGGATGATGTAGTGGGCGCGGCGGATGCTGATGTCCACCGAAGCGGCTACCCGACTGATCTCCACGGCGCAGTCGCAGCCGGAGTTGCCGCTGCCAACAACCAGCACCCGCTCATCCTTAAAGCTGCGGTTGTGCTTGTAGTCGTGGCTGTGCAGGTAACGCCCGGCGAAGGCCTCCGCGATGCCCTCCGGATGACGGGCGTGGTGGTGATGACCGTTGGCCGTGAGCAGGTAATCAAAAACTTCGGTGGTCCCATCGCTGAGGGTGAGCGTCCAACGCTGGTCCTCGCCCAGCTCCGCCCGTTCCACGCGGACGTTGAAGCGGATGTGGGTTCGCAGCCCAAAATGGTCGGCGTAGCTGCGGAAATAGCGCAGCACCTGCTCGTGGCTGGGGTAATCCGGATAGTCCTCCGGCATGGGAAAATCCAGGTACTCACTCAGCGTTTTGGAGCTGATGATGTGGGTGGTTTCACAGACGCTGCTGTGGCTTTCCTGCTCCGAATAAATCCAGTTGCCACCGATGTCGGCATTAGCCTCGTAGCAGGTGGCGTCCAGTCCTTTTTCCAGACAATTCTTCAGGGCCGTAATACCGGAACAACCGGCGCCAATGACGGCTACGCGGGGAACGTTTTTCATAGTTTACGGATCGACTCAGTTCGTGGCTAAGGTAAACAATTTGGGCGAGGGGCCGCGGGTGCAACGGTCGTTCGCCGGGCCGGGTAGGTGCGGAGGAAGGCGGATTAGCACGGTAGCTGGCGTTCCTTTTCACGGGAGGGCTTTTGCATCGTTCCTTCAGCGGAACGATTTAAGTCGACGCACAGCGTCTCTACCGCGAAGGGGTAACTGGGCTACCGGGCTTCCAGGACCAGCACCCAGTGGTCTTCGGTCGGCGCGGGGTACCCGCCATCCTTGAGGGTAGCCTCCCGGAATATTCCCGTTCGGGGGTCGAACCAGGCGGCCATTAGGTCTCCCTCCAGATCGGTCAGTTCCACGGTGCCGCCCTGAGGGGCGTAGGCGAGGTAGGCCTTCCCCGGCACCGCCAGGACCTGGTGCCCCGAGGGGGATAATTCCGGACGCTTTTCCATATCGGCCAGCGGTAAACTTTCCAGGCCCTCGCTGACGTAGCCTACGTATTTCGCCCCCTCCAGCTCCAGGGCATCCCGCCAGGACATCGGCTGGGTGGCCCAGGCCGTCCAGCCCGCTTCGTCGGCGGAGACTTTCCACTGCCACAGGCCCGCGGCGCCGTACACGACGCCCATGGTGCCGCCGGCGAAGAGTTGCCCCCAAGCATCTTCACCCTGCCACCAACCCAGGCCATTCTGGCCGTCATTCATGCCCTCGTAGGTGGGTTCTCCGTTGGCGGCCGCCTTGGTCGGGAGGTTATCGTACATCCGCTCCACTTTGTGGTACTGGTGTTCCTGCCCGTGCCCCGTTTGGGCCCACTGAAAGTCCAGCCAGTCGGCCTCCTGAAAGCTCTTGTTGTAGTGTTCGCAGTGTTTGAGGTCGTTGCCGACCGCCCACTCGGCCAGGTAGTCGTCGCAGGGGTTGTAGTGCAGGCCGGTGGGTTGCTGGTAGCTGTCCCAGGCCTCCATCATGATGCCGGCTTCTTCCACGCCGGGATCACGGCCGCCGTTGTCTCCCGCCAGCAACCACAAGGCGGGTTGGGCCCCGTAACGCCCCAGCAGGTATTTGGTGTAGCGCTCGTACTGCTCGGGCGCAATAACGTTGCCCAACACGTCCAGTCCCTTCCAGCCAAAGCCGTGGAAAACCGGCTGGTAAACGGGCACAATCTCGTGCTCCAGTAGGGTTTGGATCAGAGTGTCCAGATACTGGAAGTAGCCGGGTTGCAGCTGTTGCAGCTGCCCGTCGGGTAGGTCCGTGAAGGCCCGGGCAAAGCCCTGGTCAATGTTCCTTCCTTCCGGGCCCTCGGCCCGCATATCGGGTTGTAGGGTCATCAGCAGGGCCGCGTTGAAGCCCTGAGCTTGCCGCTTTTTGGCGTACACTTCCACCTGTTCCACCGTGGCCCGGAAGGGGATCGCCCAGGGCGTGTCCGCCACTACCAGAAAGGTGCTTCCGTCGGCGTGCACCACGTTGCGCTTGCCGGCGGACATCTTCAGTAATCCCTTTCGGAGCAGGGCATTGTCTCCCTCGTAGGCTTCAACGACCACCGATCCCTCCTGGTCGTGTAATCCTGCGTCCGCCGGTTCAGCGGTGGTGCGCCAGCGCCAGGTTTCTCCCGCTTGCGGACCGGCAAACCGAATTTTCCAGCTCTTCTCGCCATCCCAGAAAGCAGGACGGGTGATGACCTCCCCCGCATCGTTCTCGAAGCTGGCCGATACCGCCACGTCGGTGTAGGGATTAGCGTAGTTCCCTTCGGCGGTCAGACTGATCTCGTACACCGTGTTCTGGGCAACGGTCGGCAGGGCAGCCTCTTCCTGATTACACCCCATGAGCAATAAGCATAAGCAAGCGGAAAGAATGCGCATAAATAATTGGATCTGGTAAACGACTACAACCAGTAGAGCCCGCAGGCTCCACCTTGCTTCCGGGACGAAGACCAGGAAGGTAGCAGTAATTAAAATGTTATTTAGGAATTCTCGATGGACTTATTGGAAATCCCAGTAGAATCACACCTCCCTCGAAAGATGTTCCGCTGGGACGAGTACGACTTAGGCCAAGCCGCCATTCAAGGATTGATTAACGACGGAAACGTTCCGACCTCATTTCTTTACGACCTCGGCGTACAGAATGGGCTCCGGATATTCTTTCTTGAAGCTGTAGCGAATCACGTCAAAGGCCGTCACCACGCCCTTGAGCTCTCCACGAAGGTTGACGACCGGCAGGGTTTTGAACCGGCGATCCATGAACAGTTCCGCGGCCGTACCCACCTTATCCTTGGGGGCTAGTTTAACCACGTTCGTAGTCATTACTTGTTTGACCAACTCCTGCTCGCACCCTTCGCCATTCCGGCAGTGCTTCCAGAGGTCATAGGAGGTGATCAGCCCTACGAGCTTATCGTCTTCCACCACTGGCAGTTGCTGCAGGCGCTTGTTTTGCATCACCAGCAGAACGTCTCCCACCGACTGGTCCGGGGCGACCGTAACGACATTGGTGGACATGATCGTCCGGACTTCTTCGTTCATCATAATTCAAGTGCTTTTGTGATCCTTCGGGGGGTGCTCCTAATTTAGGGATAAAGGAGTAATTTTCCCAAGCACTCAAAAAAGGGACTAGATTAGATGCTTTCCTTTCACTTGACCACGAGTAAGTCCATTGGGCCGCGACAGCTCAGCGCATGGAATCTCTTCATTGTTACAAATTGAAGCCCTTCCCCTGGTCCGGTAAGTTTCCAGGTCGTCCGCCGAAACGCGAGGTACGAGCTGGTTCGTCGGCCGACCTGGGGTCACGGAAAAATCCATTGTTCAAACCAGCCATGGTTCAACTATCGGAGCATCAGGCACTATTCCGGCGAGGATGGTTATGACAATGTGTAAGTTTCCCACCCAATCACTCGGCCGACAGGTCAGTCTCACGCCGAGACCTACGAGCAGCATATTGGGCCTATGTCCCCATAAAGACTGCTCGGAGGACCGGCGGCACTATTTACCGAAGCGCGAGTAGGGCCAATTATCCCGCCACCCAGTTCACGTCCTTCCTCAGGGAATTCAGGGTTTCTTCTTCCCGGCTTCCCTCCACGGGCTGGTAGTCGTAGGTCCAGCCGGCCAGTGGCGGCAGGCTCATCAAAATGGATTCCGTGCGGCCGTTGGTCGTCAGCCCAAACTTCGTGCCGCGATCCCAGACCAGGTTAAACTCTACGTAGCGGCCCCGGCGGAGCTGTTGCCAGCGGGCCTCCGCTTCCGAAACGGGCTGCTCACGATTCAGCTCCATCAGGTGAATGTAGGTAGGCGCGAAGGTGCGGCCCACGGCCGCCGTGAAATCAAACAGGGTGCGCTTGTCCTTTTGCTCGGTGGCGGGCTGCAGCCGGTCGAAGAAAATGCCGCCCACGCCCCGGGTTTCGTTGCGGTGAGGAAGGTAGAAGTAATCGTCCGCCCACTTTTTGAAGCGGGGGTAATAGTCGGTATCGTAGGCGTCACAGGTATCCTTCAGCTGCTGGTGGAACCAGGCCGCCTGCTCGCGATCGACGTAGTGCGGAGTCAGGTCGATGCCGCCGCCGAACCAGAAGCGGCCGCCATCCAGTTCGAAGTAGCGAACGTTCATGTGGATGATGGGTACGTGAACGTTTTTGGGGTGGAGCACGATGCTCACGCCAGTGGCGTAAAAGCTGGTTTCCTCCGGTTGGGTCTCGAGGCTCCGGGCGGCGGCGGGGGGAAGCTCGCCGTGTACCGCGCTGAAGTTTACGCCCCCCTTTTCAATGTAGTTCCCCCGCAGCACGCGGGCCCGGCCCCCGCCCCCGCCGGGGCGATCCCAGCTGTCTTCCACGAAGGTGCTGCCATCGGCGGCGCTCAGGGCGTCACATATTTCATCCTGCAGTTGCCGGAAAAAGGCCGTGATTTCTTCACGATTGGGAGCCATGATACTTTGCTCTTAGGTGATGCTGTGGCACCTGCGCCTCGTCGCCTTCTCTTAGAAGCGATGATCCCGACGAGTTTCGGATCTCGGGATCGTCGCCCAAAAGGCGGCTAAACACCGATGCCAACAATAAATATTGCGACTATTCTTCGGCCAGTGCTTTGGCCGTGCCCTGCACCGAAGCCTTGGCGCTTCCGATGAAGATTTGGTCACCGACGACGGTCACGGGCCGCTTCAGGAAGGTGTATTCTTCCAGGATCAGGCGACGGTAATCAGCTTCGGTGAGCTCCTGGTCGGCCAGCCCCATGCTGCGGTACTTCATCGCCCGGCGGCTGAAGAGCGCCTCGTAGCTTCCGGCCAGCTCGGCCATCCGATCCAGTTCTTCCGCCGTGATCTTGCGTTCCTTGATGTTGATGACCTCCAGCCCGGGCTGATCGCCCAGTTCACCGAGAATCCGCTGACAGGTTTTGCAGTTGCTGAGTTGAAACATTGTTGCCATACCGCGAAGGTAACGGATGGCGGAGGGAAGGAGGGGGCGTGCCGCAAAAGTTTACGGAATCCAGACAGCGCCTTACTCCCCCGCCGGAGCATTCGTGAGCCAGTGCAGGTTCTCGGTGATCTTCTCCAGCGGCCAATCCCACCACTTCAGCCGGAGCAGTTCATCAATGTGCTCCTGGGCAAAGCGCTGGCGCAGCACCTTCGCCGGATTGCCCCCCACTATGGTGTACGGCGGCACGTCTTTCGTGACCGTGGCGTTGGTGGCAATGATGGCGCCGTCTCCGACGGTCACCCCGGGCATGATGGTCGCGCGGTGGCCAATCCATACGTCGTTTCCGATCACCGTATCCGGTCGGCGGGGATACTCCTTGCCCTCCATGGCCGCCTCCCAGCCCGAAAAAATCGCAAAGGGGTAGGTGGACCTGCTTTCCGTCAGGTGGTTGCCACCGTTCATGATGAAGGTCACGTCGGAGGCAATCATGCAGAACTTACCGATGATCAGCTTGTCGCCAATAAAGTCAAAGTGATACTTGACGTTCTTCTCGAAGTTATGCACGTCCGCAAAGTCATCGTAATAGGTGAAGTCGCCCACGATGATGTTGGGATTTTTGATGATGTTTTTCAGGAAGCATAATCGATCGTAATGCTTCAGGGGGAAGGTGGTGTTGGGGTCCGGGTGGGGCATGTGGGTAAGATTCTGGTTTTTACGCAATCAGTAAGCGATACGTTCCCCAAATGTATGCTGGAATCAGAAGACTACTTCTGCGGGAAGAAATTATTGGCCGGCTGGTTGCTGAAGGTTAAACCCTACTTCAAATAAGCAGCCTGCATACATATGCGGGATAATTACAGTATCCTAACAACTAATTATCAGGGACTAAATCTTCAATTATGAAAAGGATCACCTTGCTACTTGCTTTCCTCTTTTTCAATACCGTTGGTTACGGTCAATCCTTCTACGACCTCAACTGGAAGCTCGACAATGGCGAACAAATAAATTACCAGTTAACCATTACCTCTTATGAAAAACTTCCATTGAATATGGATAGTATACTCAACACTTTTTCCAGGGACTCCGAATCTGAATTAAGTGAAGATGATTTAGCGGGCTTAGAGAAGTTGAGGAACTATGATGGCAAAACAGAAAATCGATATCATACCAACATTAGAAATTCCAATCATTTTGAAAAAGTACTGGACGTAACAATGATTGATACCGATCAGGAGCCCATCGCCTATCTGGACGATTTCCTTGATTCCCTGGGTATTCAACGCAACGGTATCACCCTGAGAGGCACGCTAAATAAAAGTGGTACTATTCACAGTTTCTGGATGAATAGAGCTCAGAAAAACATGCTATCCCTGCTCTTTGAACTGCCCGACCATCAGATACAAAAAGGCGATACCTGGCAACTACCCAACGTCAACATGACGGGGAATAGTCAAAATTTTATTTGTCACGAAGCCAAGAAAAGAAATCAAGTCCAGTTGGTGGACGTGGAATATTCAGCGACGGATACGATTGCCGTCATTGCCTATGATATTATGGAATATGTCTCGGGTGAATTTACTGCAGCTGCGTTGTTCAATAAAGACAATGATACCTCACACGAAGCCACCTCAACGTTCACCGCTGAGGCTAAGTTTTCAATCGCTCAGGGAAAATGGCTTGAATTTAAAGGCAGGATGGAGGTAGAAACCAAGGGCTTTATGGACCGTTCTGTTACCCAGGTGTATACTTTGGCTGAAACTGGTAATCGTAAGGAGTAAGCAAGGTCTCTGGCCACAAATAATGAGCGGGCGCTAGCAAAATTCGCTAGCGCCCGCCAATCGATGCAAGGATGGTAATCCTTACTATTTCTTGAATTCGGGTTTGAGCCGATCGGCGAACACCTTCATTACCTTTTCCACCTTGGGCCGACTCACGTTTTGCACGTAGCCTTGGTTGGGGTTGGTGGGGTCTTCGTAGTAATCCTGATGGTAGCCCTCCGCCAGGTAGAACTGAATCGGGTCTTCGATGGTCGTGGCCAGGGTTTTGCTGAACTTACCACTCGCGTTAAGTTCCGCGATTTTGGCTTCCGCCCGCTGGCGTTGCTCGTCGTTGAGTGGGAAGATGGCGCTGCGGTACTGCGGTCCCACGTCGGGGCCCTGGCGGTTGAGCTGGGTGGGGTCGTGGGCCACGAAGAATACGTCCAGGAGCGTTTCGTAGCTGATCACCTCGGGGTCGTAGTAGACCACGATGGCCTCCGCGTGGCCCGTAGCACCACTGGCCACCTGGCGGTAGGTTGGATTCTTTTCCTTCCCCCCGGCGTATCCGCTCCACACGTCTTCCACACCCATGATCCGGTCGATGGCCGCTTCGGTGCACCAGAAGCATCCTCCGGCCAGGTAGGCTTTTTCGAAGCCTTCGTAGCGGGCATCGAGCTCTTCAATGGACATATCGCCCGCAAGCGGAGAAGCCGTTGCCGTATTGGCAACTTCCTTATTCTGGGCGTTGGCGGAGTTGGCCTTCTGGCTATCGCAGGATTGGGCGAACAGCATGAAGATCAGGAACAGGGAAAGAGAAAACAGGGACTGTTTCATAATCTTGGTTACGTCTGGTTACCTCTGTAACGCAAGAACATCCGAAAGGGTCATTTGCGGAAACGCATATGGTCGGGAAATGACGTTTCCCACACCGATTACCGCAGCGATTTACGCACCCCGAGCTGCAGTCCGGCCACCCAGTACTTTTCCTGCAGCGCGGCGCTGGGAGCGGTAAACGCACCGGGGTAGTACTTGAAGAAGGGCTCTACCAGGAGGGTGAAGGGGCGTTCCTTTCCGATTTGGTAGGCGGTGGTGATGGAAGACATCCAGCCGATACCGACGTTACTCCGGTAGTTGGCGTCAACCGACAGATCCTGGAGTCCCGGAGCATCCGGGGAGATGAAGCGCCCGCGGGCGCTGGTGGTCAGGTTCACTACCGGACCGACGTTGAGGGAAACCCGCATCCGACGACCGGGGATGGAGAAGCCCACCAGCAGGGGGGCTTCGAGTAAGCGGATGGAGTTGTTGGTCTTTACGAGGGTCTGCACGCCGTTCACGAACTGGTCGTATTCCAGTTGGTTACGGACTTCGGCGTAGGTCAGTCCGCCCAGCAGGTAAATGCGTTCCTTCAGTTGCCAGGTTGCCCGGGCCGTGACCTGGTAGCTCGTCTCGGGGAACTCGCTGACCTCCCGGGCGTCCAGCAGAGCACGATTGCTTTCGTCGCGGATGGAAAACATCTGGTTGGCGTAGGCAACCCCGAAGAGAAGTTCCATTTGCACGCCGCTCGGACTGGCCCGAAATGCCCCGCCGGCCCGCGGCCGGGGGCGCTGGCTTCGTTTCAGTTTTGGCAACTCGGTCGGATTGTCCAGCAGCATAAGCTCGGCCAGCTCCAGGCTGGGGGAGGCGGCTTGCACGGAACGGTCTACAGTATAGTCTTCAACGATCGCGGAAGTTGTCTCCGTAAATTCTTCCGGAGCAGTACCGGTGATCGCTTCCGTGAACGACGTGTTGGTTGGGGGACCTGAAGCACCTTCCGGTTCATCGGTTTCCACGGGGATGGAGATCACGGGTGCCTCCACTTCGGGAGTATTCAGATCATCAGTGGCTGCTCCCGACGCGCTGGCCGTAACCGCCGCGCTGACGACTGACGACGCACCTTCACCGGAAGTAATTTCGGGACTTTCGGCCGGTACAACCGCAGATTCAGGTTGCGCCTCGGTATCCTGATTAGCAATGGCCTCCCGCGCCGTTGGTGCGGTGGGCGCTGGCGGATCGATCGCGGGCGTTTCCTGGCTTTCCCCGGGCCAGAACAAGAAAGCCGCCGCGATGAGCAGGAGTGCCAATAGTGTGGCTACTCGGGTACGCGTAATGACCGGGGAAGTGGGTTTTCTGGCCGCCATGATGCGCGCCCACATGCCCGCGGGGAGCGCGGCCCGTCGGTCCTTCAGCTTATCGGAAAATAGCGCGTCCAGTTCCGCGCCTTCGGGCGCGGCGGCGGGTTTGCCCGCCTGAATGCGTTGCCACATATCCTGGGGTAAATCGCCCTTACGACCACCCAAACCATCCCGGAACAGGTCATCTATTGGATTCATATCGCAATGCGTTGACGATTTTTAATTTGTTGCTGTAGCACCTTGCGGGCCTTGAGGAGCTGGGAGCGGGAGCTGGCTTCCTGAATACCGAGCATTTCGCCGATTTCCTTGTGGCTGTACCCCTCGATGGCGTACAGGTTGAACACCAGTCGGTAGCCGTCGGGCAGGGCCTGCACCAGCTCCAGCAGTTCTTTTTCTCCGAGTTCCGCGTAGGCCGTGGGTTGGCCGGCGCCTTCGGGGACGTTCTCGAGTCCGGTTTGCTCCAGCTGGTAGCGCTTTCGTTGGTAGGTCTTCAGGGCCACGTTGACCGTCAGGCGGCGGGCCCAGCCCGCAAACGATCCCTTGAAACCATACTGGGGAAGCTTGTCGAAAAGGCGAATAAAGCTGTCCTGAAGCACGTCTTCGGCTTCGGCCTGGGTACGACAATAGCGCTGACAGACGGCCATAAGCATGGGACCGTAACGCTCAAACAGCGCACGCTGACAGCGTTCGTCTCCCCGGAGGGACCCTTCGATCAGTTCCTTTTCTTTCATGCTTAGCATCGGCGCGGTCTACCAGCTTGGTACTGAGGAGACACGCGTACTTTAAAAAACGTGGTCTACAAAGATAAAAGTTGTGAGACTTAGGGCGGGATGATGCGAGAATCGAGGGGGGTGAAGGGTGTCATTTCTGGTGTATAGACGTATCTGTACGTCAAGAAATCTCACCCAAGCTTGTCCGCGAAATATTGACTAGTTAAGCAACGGGCCCGAGTTCCGCAAGGCTCGTCGGGATCATTGATTTCTGAGAAAATGCAACGGCCCCGAGTTCCGTAACTCGTCGGGATCGTTGATTTCTAAGGAAATGCAACGGCGTGCAGGTGCAAGGTAGATGAGTAAGGCCGGGTGAATCGGTTGAAGTACGAAATCTTCACGCCACGACTTCTGCGTAGCGGCCCGATCTCCCGGAAGTGTGGTGCTTTGATTTTTTTGGGAGAGGTCGATTTTGTCGTACTTCTACATATCTACGACAAAGATGGTTTTTTCTCCTCCCAAACTACCGATTGAAAACCCGGACTTCCTCCCCCTTTACGCCCGTATGCGTATCGCCCATCTCCCGGCGGAACTGATCCGCCCGATCACTGAGCGCCGAGACGACCTCCGGGTGTTGGTCCTTCACGTCCGTGGTTTCGAAGGGGTCGTTGACCAGATCGAAGAGGGCCAGCCCGATGGAATCCTGGAAGTAGGCGATGGGGACACCGTCGGTGGGGGTTATCTGTCCGGCTACCAACGACCGGAAGTGGTGGGGGAAATGCAGTTTCCAGCGGCCATTGGCGCTCACTACGGCATCTAGTCCTTCGATCCAGTAGATTGCGTAGGCGTCGGGGCTGGGTCCTTCCGATTGCCCCAGGAAGTCGGCGAGTCGTTCGTGGCCGTCCAGTCTGGCTTCGGGCAGGCTGGCTCCCGTCAGGGCCGCCAAACTTGGCAACAAGTCCGTGGACATCAGAGGGGCGTGGCTCACCTTCCCGGAGGGAGTCTGGCCGGGCAGGTAAGTCAGCAGGGGCACCCGGACGCCGCCTTCGAAGCTGGTACCCTTACCCTCGCGGAGGCCGGCCGTCTGGCCGGCGTGGGTGCCGTAGGAGAGCCAGGGACCGTTGTCGGAAGAAAAAACGATCAGTGTATTCTCCGCCATGCCTTTTTCGGCCAGCGCCCGCCGGATTTCCCCCACACCCGCATCAACTTCGGCGATGACGTCGCCGTAAATACCCAGTCCGGTGGCCGGAGCGTAGGTACGGTCTTCGTAGAGCGGAACGTGCGGCAGGGAATGCGCCAGGTAAAGCATCAGCGGCCCCGCCGCGGGATCATGATCGTTGATGATGGAAACGGCCTCCTGGTTGTAGTCTTTCGTCAGGGTCGTGAAGCTCGCCAGGCTGTCAATGACGAGGCTATCGCGCATCAGGGCCACGCGCCGGGGAAAGATGCGGGCCATGTGGGGTTCGGGGTGCCCGCCCCACATATCGTGGCTGTAGGTGATGCCGTAGTAACGATCAAACCCCTGATCGGTGGGGAACAGTCCCGGCCGGTTCCCGAGGTGCCATTTCCCCACCATGGCGGTTTGGTAGCCGTGCTCCCCGAGCATTTCAGCGATGGTTACTTCCGCGGGGTTGAGCCCGTGGGGGGAGCGCGGGCCGAAGGCCCCGCGGATGTCCAGCCGGGTGGGGTAACAGCCCGTCAGGAGGGCCGCCCGGCTGGCCGAGCATACCGCCTGAGCGACGCGGAAATTGGTGAAACGAACCCCGTCTTCGGCCAGGCGATCAAGTTCCGGGGTCTTTACGTGCACTCCGCCGTAGGCTCCCAGGTCGCCAAACCCCTGATCGTCGGTGAAGATGATGACCACGTTGGGTGGGTTTACCGCCTCATCTGAAGAGGCACTTTCTCCACACCCAAGTATTCCGAGGAAAAGGAAGCAAGGCAGGAGGTATCGTAGCGTTTTCATGAAAGCAAGATAGGTAATCACCGCTCGTCGTCCCGTCGCCCGGCCATACCGGAAATTATTGCACCTGCGGCCGCGCCCTAATGCTGCCCAGGGGCCGCAATAACCGGGAAAGCAGGATGACGAATCCCGGAAGCGAAAGAAATGCATTAGCCCTTCGTAAAGCTTCCCTTAAATAAACCTTTGGTCGTCCATTTCTCTTTTAAATATTGTACGAAGAGCCTATCTTTGCCCTCACAAAAGTTGTCACAACAACAAAATTGAAAATATGACTACCTCAGCCCCCGCCAACCAGGCGGCCATGACCAAGGATACTTTCCCCATTAACGGGACGGATTACGTAGAGCTGTACGTGGGTAATGCCCGCCAGGCGGCCATTTTCTATCAGTCGGCCATGGGTTTTCAGCCCCTGGCGTATGCGGGCCTGAGTACCGGACTCCGCGACCGGGAAAGCTACGTCGTGGTACAGGATAAAATTCGTCTGGTGCTGACCAGCCCCCTGAAGCCCGGAACCGAAATTGGCCGTTTGCACGATAAGCACGGCGACACCGTGCGTGCCGTTGCACTCTGGGTGGACGACGCTGCGGCCGCCTTCCGTACCGCCGTTGAGCGGGGAGCGGAACCCTTCTTCGAGCCCAAGCGGGAAGAGGACGATCACGGCCACACCATGCGGGCCGCCATCAAGACCTACGGAGACACCATCCACGTATTCGTGGAACGCAAAGACTACGAAGGTCCCTTCCTCCCCGGTTTTGTGGCCTGGGAACCCGAGTACCGTCCCGAGTCCGTGGGTCTGAAGTACATTGATCACATGGTGGGCAACGTGGAGGAAGGCAAGATGAACTTCTGGGTGAACTGGTATCAGGAAGTCATGGGCTTCCACCAGCTCGTCAGTTTTGACGACAAGGACATCAGCACCAAGTACACCGCACTGATGAGTAAGGTGATGAGCAACGGCAACGGCCGGATCAAGTTCCCGATCAACGAGCCCGCTCCCGGTCTGAAGAAATCACAAATTGACGAATACCTCGAATTCCACGATGGTCCCGGCATCCAGCACATTGCGGTTGCCACGGACAACATCATCGAAACCGTGACGGCCCTGCGGAGCCGCGGTATTGAATTCCTGCGGGTTCCTACTACCTACTACGATGAGTTACTCGACCGCGTGGGCGAGATTGACGAAGAAGTCGCTCCGCTGCGGGAACTCGGCATCCTGGTAGACCGGGACGACGAGGGTTACCTGCTGCAGATTTTCACGAAGCCCGTGCAGGTGCGCCCCACGGTGTTCTTCGAGATCATCCAGCGTAAGGGTGCGACCAGCTTCGGCAAGGGCAACTTCAAGGCGCTCTTCGAAGCCATCGAACGCGAACAAGAACTGCGGGGTACGTTGTAACGCAACTCCAGGCTTCGACCATCAGTGTAGGCCTTGACAAAGCTTCGGCCCGTACGATTATAACGTAGGCTGTTCCGTGAGGTTTCACCAGCGATTCCTGTGGAATCGCGGCAGTTCAGAGGGGCAAATGGTAGCGGCAAGGCATGCCTTGCCGCTACTGGAAAATTCAAGGACTTGATGGCCAAAGGGTTAATTCACGGAACAGCCTAGCTTATAACGTAATCTAAGGGGGCGATCCCAAAACCTTAGAGCGGTATCGATGCGTTTCGGTACCGCTTTGTATTCCACCCCATTTTACGGTAATTTTCGTTCGTTTTATTCGAGTTTTCCTCAAGCATATACAAAAAAGCTTCTTGTAACCGCCATCACGAATTGCTGATGGCGTTAGCTCCTAAATTGCTGATGAACCAAAAGTATTGTCATGAGCGATTTAAAAGTAATTCCAATCTTCTTCATCCTTGTCCTTGGCGCTTTCAGCTTTTCCGCCTGTGAAAAAGCTGATCCAATAACGACCACTGAAAATCTTGCGCTTACCGCTGGCGAACAGGCCTTGCTTCAGTATATGTGGGAAGAAGAAAAACTGGCCCGAGACGTTTACAGTTACCTGGCCGGACTATACGACACGAACGTTTTCCCTAATATTTCGGGTAGTGAACAGTCTCACATGGACCTCACCCTTGAAGTTATGGTACAGTATAACGTGGTGAATTTGGGCAGCAACGATGTGGGTGTCTTTACGGACCCAGCCCTCCAAGATTTGTATGATGCACTCACCGCTCAGGGAGCAACCTCTATAATTGAGGCCCTGAAAGTGGGAGCAACAATTGAGGATGTCGATATTTTTGACCTCCGGGCCGCAAAGTCTCAAACCGACAATCCGGACCTGATTTCGCTTTTTAACTTACTCGAATGCGGATCAGGAAATCATATGCGGGCCTTCACCGCCAAGTTATCCGGATACGATGTGACGTATTCTCCCCAGTATATTTCAACCCCCGATTACGAGGCCATCCTTGCGGGAGAGCATATGCGTTGCGGGTAGCAACCCACCAACCATAAGCCGATTGACAGAAAATAAAAACGCGACCATTCAGAATATCTGGATGGTCGCGCTTTAATTTTCTATCGTACTTCTTACTCCGGCTCGAAGCCAAGAATAATGTTGAAGGTACTCAGGTTACCGTTCTGGGTATTGGCGGCGTCCTTATCGAAACCGAGACCCCAGTCAAATCCGAGCGTACCGAACATGGGCAGGAATACCCGGGCACCGAATCCGACGGAGCGACGAAGATCGAAGGGGTTGAAGTCGCGGGCCGAGCGCCAGGCGTTACCGCCCTGGGCGAAGGCCAGGACGAAAATCGTACTGGAGGGGTTGAGGGAAAGCGGGTAGCGGACCTCCAGGGTGTACTTGCTGAAGATTGGCGTAGCTCCCTGCTGACCCGTAACCGGATTCAGGTTACTGGGCAGGTCCTCAATTTCGTATCCCCGCAGGCTGATGATGTCCACCCCGGCGAAGGCGAACTGCTGGTTGTTGATTCCGTCACCACCCAGCTGGAAGCGCTCGAAGGGCGATACCCCGACGGCGTCATCGTAGGCGCCGAGGAAACCAATTTTGGCCTGGGTCTTCAGGACAAACTTGCCGCCCAGCGGGGTGTACCAATCGGCGTTAAGCCGCCATTTGTGGTACTCCAGGAAGCGGAAACGTTCTTCGACGTCGCTGAGGAGTTCGGGGTCGCTGGACCGCAGGCCCAGGGACCGGTAGGGGGGCGTCAGCTTCACGGTCAGTTCGATGTTGGAGCCCTGCTTGGGGAAGATGGGGTCCGTGGCCGTGGTCCGGGCCAGGGTAAACTGGAAGCTGAAGTTGTTGTAGTTACCGTTCCGTACGGTTTCCCCTTCGTCCGTGATGAAGAGGTTAGACCATTCGTTCAGCTCGAGTACCTGGAGGTTGATGCCCGTGCGAAGAATGAAGTTGTCGTCGGGCCAGCGCAGACGCGTACCGAGGCTGACGGCCGCCTGCTGAATGATCAGTTTGCGGGGCAGGGCCGTGGTACCCAGGTCATACTTATTGTAGAAACCGGAGACCGTGAGGGAGGTCGGGCGCTTACCACCGAGCCAGGGCTCGGTCAGGCTGGCGTTGTAGCTCTGGAAGAAGCGGCCGTTCGTCTGCGCCCGCAGGCTCAGTCGCTGGCCGTCGCCCTGCGGCAGCGGGTGCCAGGCCTCTTTGTTGAAGAGGTTCCGCAGGCTGAAATTGTTGAAGGTTACCCCCAGGGTACCGATTACCCCCTGGCGACCACCCCAACCGGCGCTCAGCTCCAGCTGATCGCTGGGCTTTTCTTCTACGGTGTAGATGATGTCTACCGTACCGCGGTCCGGATTAACGGGCGTATCGATTCCCAGGGTTTCCTGGTTGAAGTACCCCAGGCCAATGATCTGACGCTGGCTGCGGATGATGTCGGAGCGGCTGAACTTCTGTCCGGGGCGCGTAAATACTTCCCGGCGGATGACGTGCTCGTGCGTACGGTCATTCCCCTTGATGATCACCTTATCGATGGTAGCCTGCGGCCCCTCAAAGACCCGCATCTCAATGTCGATGGAGTCATTCTCAATGGCGATCTCAATGGGATCCGCATTGAAAAACAGGTAACCGTTATCCATGTACAGGGAGGAGACGTCGGCGTTGGTGGGGCTGAAGCTCAGTCGGGTTTGTAGTTCCTCCTCGTTGTAGACGTCGCCCTTTTCAATGGCCAGTACGCGGCTCAGGGTTTCATCATCGTAGATGGAGTTCCCCTTCCAGGTGATGTTCCGGAAATAGTAACGATTGCCTTCGTTGACCTTAACGTCAATCATCAATTCTCCGTCTTCGTTGCGGTAAATGCTGTCTCCGATGACGCGGGCATCCCGGAAGCCCTGGGTGTTGTAGTAGGCGATAACGGCATCGAGGTCTTCCTTGTACAGCTCGGGGCGGAACTTGGAAGACTTCAGGAATTTCCGCTTCTCCGCGGTTTCTTTCATCCGCTTGCGCAGTTTCTTATCCGCGATCTCCTCGTTGCCATCAAAGGTGATGCGTTTGATCTTAACCTTTTCCCCGCGATTAACGTCAAACACGAGGCGTACGCTATTGGCCCGGCTGGTATCCACGATCTCTTCCACACTGACGGTGGCGTCCAGAAACCCCTTATCCTCGTAGAACTCGCGGATCCCCTCGGCGGCATTCACTTTCGCGTCTTCCGTGACGATTCCGCCACGAACGATGTAGGTGTTGACGATCTCATTGAGGTCTTCGTGGGCCCCCTGCTTGGCTCCCCGGTAGCTGTGTCGGAGGAAACGGGGTCGTTCCTCTACCCGCACTACGAGGAAGATCACATCACCGATACTCTTTTCCTGTTCGATGGAAACGTCGGTGAAGAGTCGCAGCCGCCAAAGGTTTTTGATGGCCCGGGGGATGTCCGGTCCGGGGATGCGAATCTTATCTCCTACGGCCAGACCGGTTACTCCGATGATGGCGTTCTGTTCGGCAAAGAAGGCACCTTCCACCTTGATGCTACCGATTTCGAATTCCTGGGGTGACGCGTAGTTGTATACGGGCAGGTTCAGGGAATCAGTTTGGGCCCCGAGAAATCCGGTGGCCAGCAGGCTAAGAAGTAGTAAAAGTGAGCTTAATCTCATTTGTCGCTAGAATTTACCGTCGGCAAGGGGGGTGACGGTTCCCGTTAAAGGACAGGTTTTGGGGCCTAGGGGTTGGTTGATGGATCGAGTTGTTCGCTGGTTTTGCCAAAACGTCTTTCCCGTCCCTGAAAATCGAGAATGGCCTGGTACAGGTCAGGCTTGCGGAACTCCGGCCAGAATACGGGGCTGAAGTAGAATTCAGCGTATGCTGCCTGCCAGAGGAAGAAGTTACTCAGGCGATGTTCACCGCTCGTCCGGATGATCAACTCGGGGTCCGGCCACTGGCCGGTGCTGAGCTGACTGCCGATGGTGGCTTCGTCTACCGCGTCCGGAGATAGCCGGCCCGATGCTACCTCGGCCGCAATCCGCTGAACGGCCTGGGTTACGTCCCATTTCCCGCTGTAATTCAGGGCAAGGATCAGGGTCATCCCGTCATTGTCCGACGTATTCCGAATACCAAATTCCAGCGCCTGCTGGGTGGCCTCCGGCAACTGGGAGGTGTCCCCGATAGCCGCCAGACGAATATTATTCTCCAGCAGGGTGCTCATTTCAGAACCGATCGTATCCACCAGTAGCTGCATTAACGCACCAACTTCCATCTGCGGTCTACTCCAGTTTTCCGTACTGAACGCGTAGAGCGACAGGTAGCCTACGCCCAGTTCAGCGCAAGCTTCCACGGTGGCCCGAACGGCTTCCACCGCACTGTGATGACCAAAGACCCGGGGTTTCCCCTGGCCCTTTGCCCAGCGCCCGTTACCATCCATGATCACGCCAACGTGGCGGGGAAGACGGCTCTTATCAATATTTTCAGCAAGATGCTTCATATCCAAAAGTGCCGCAAAGGTAACCCGTTTATTTAGGATGCACTAAGTAACAAGCCCTTAGGACGCCATCGCGATGCTTTTTAATAATAATTTGGCCGTTTACCGCCCCCGAATGAATCCATTTGTTTTGCAATTTTTGACACAAAAAAATAATTTTTATCAGTTATTTAAACATAAAGTTGCAATAAATGACTTTTGCCACTATCTTGAACACACATTAACCACTCACCGCAATGAATAAGTACCGTACCGAACTCAAATGGGCGCTCATTTTTACCGGCATGATGTTTCTCTGGATGATCGGAGAGCGCCTGACGGGGCTGCACGACGTGCACATCGATAAGCACCCCATCTTCACCAATTTTGTGGCCATCCCGGCCATCATCATCTTCGTCCTGGCCCTACGCGAAAAGCGGGATAAGGACCTGGACGGCAAAATGACCTGGATGCAGGGCTTCATTTCCGGCTTGATCATTTCGGTCATCATCGCCGTCCTCAGTCCGCTGATGCAGTTCATTACGCTCACCTACGTATCTCCCCAATACTTCGAAAACGCCATCGCTTATTCCGTCGAAAGTGGTAACGCCACCCAGGAAGAGGCAGAAAGCTTTTTCAACCTGAACAGCTACCTGATCATGGGAGCCATCGGCTCCATTTTCATGGGCATGGTCACCTCGGCGATTGTTGCCATTTTCGTGCGCAAAAGCTAGCCTCGCTCGTCATTTCCCCCCACAATTTCTCTTCCTCCGGGCTTTGCGGTTACCTTAGCGGCAAAGCCCGTTTTCTATGTCTACCTTTTCCTTTTTGCTCGAAGGCCTGCGCAATATCCGCACCACGGGAACCTTTACCCGCAGCAGTCCGGCACTTTGTCGGGCCGCCATTGACCGCATCGATTTTGCCAAGGCCAAGGTTATCGTGGAACTCGGCGCCGGCGACGGGGTCATCACCCGCTATATCCTCGACCGATTGGGAAAAGACGGGAAAGTCATTGCCTTCGAAGTAAGCCCCGACCTCTGTGATGATATGCGCGCCATCGGAGACCCCCGACTCGTGGTCGCTCAGGACAGTGCCGAAAACATCCGCAAGTATCTGGATCAAATCGGTGCGGACCTGGCCGATCACGTCGTTTCCGCCATCCCCTTTGCCGCCCTCCCGGAGGCCCTGGGCAAATCCATCGTCGAAGCGGCAAAAACCAACCTTCGTCCCGGCGGATGCTACAACCAGGTCCACTACAGCCTGAAGACAAAATCGTACTACGAAGCCGCCTTCGGCCAGGTAGACGCTCATCGGGTGTGGGCCAACCTTCCGCCAGCATGGGTGCTGTACTGCAAAAAGGAAGTCTGAGCAAAACGTCCCTCGCCTACAACCTCTGGAACTGCGGGTAGAAATTTTGGTACCCTGCGACAATGAACTCCCGTTCGCAAGAAAACGATAGCATAACTTTCAACTTAGTTAGTAAAACTATTGTATTCCTAGCAGCACTAGTTCTTCACCGCGATCGCAAAGCCTCCCGCCTTGCCGCCCAAAATTTTCTCCGATGGCCCTGTACGATAAAATCAAGTGGATCCTGGGGATACTCCTGGTCTTCTTTCTGATTCTGACCACCAACCTGATTGATCGGCAAAACTTTCGGATTGTCACCAACAGCATCGAAACGATTTATGCTGACCGACTAATTGCCAAGAACTTAATCTACGACCTAAGCGGCTACCTCCACGAAAAAGAAGTTCGTTTCATCCGCCAGAACCAACAATCCTTTGATGGTGAAAATGACATCATCAACGAGCAGTGCAGGGCCCTGATCGAAGCCTTTTCCAAAACCAAACTCGTGCCGGAAGAAGAGATTGTTTTCATCCAGTTTCGCCGGGCCTTCGAAGAACTGGCCCAGTATGAAGGACGAGCTAGTGATGCGGCCCCAAACGGCGAACCCTATTTTAATCAGCTATCGCGCTTATCTGACCTACTTGATGAGCTGTCCAATATTCAAATTATGGAAGGCCGACGGGAGCTAAAGGAAAGCCGGCGGGCACTCAAGGCGGTAGATTTGTTTACCAATCTCGAAATCTACATGCTCGTTTTCATGGCCATTATCGTGCAAATTCTGGTGATGTACCGCTCTCCGACATCTTCCGCAGAATAAAATAGCTAGGGGCGACGTAATTTTCCCCAATGTTTCGTCGCCTGCTCCCCCTCGCCTTTCTACTGTCAATTTCCGCACTACTTCCGGCCCAGGATATCGGCCTGCACCCCCCGGAAGTGGACTGGCAGCAATTACGCAGCCCTCACGTCCGGGTCATCTTTCCGGAAGGGTACGAGCAACGTGCGCAGCGGGTCGCCTCCCTGATTGATCGCCTCGCCACGGAACACAACCGAAGCGTGGGCGAAAAGCTGTACGATTTTGACCTGGTGCTACAAACACCCAACACCCGCATCAACGGATACGTGGGCCTGGGTCCCTTCCGCTCGGAGTTTTTCGTCACGCCCCCCCAGAGCTTTAGCCTCCTCAGCACCGCCGACTGGGTGGATCTGCTCACCATCCACGAATTCCGTCACGTGCAGCAGGCAAGTAACGAACGGAGGGGCATCACAAAGCTTTTCTCCTACCTCCAGGGACAACTCGGCTGGTCCGTGTTCTCGGCCCTGGCCACCCCGAACTGGTTTACCGAAGGCGATGCCGTCATCGCCGAAACGGCCCTGACCGGATCCGGACGCGGGCGAACGCCCGCCTTCAGCGAAACCCTACGGGCCATGCTACGTGACGATATTATTTACTCCTACGCCAAGGCGAGAAACGGAAGCTATCGGGACCTGGTTCCCGATCATTATCGCTACGGCTACGCCATGCTTACTTACGCCCGGGAACGCTACGGCAATGACGTCTGGAAGCCCATCCTGCAGGAGGGAGCCGCCTACCGGGGACTGATTTACCCCTTCAGCAATGCGCTAAAAAGGGCCACCGGTTTCACCACTCCCGAACTGTATGATACCACCATGGAGGCACTTGCGGCGGCGCAGGACAGTGCGCTCAAGTCTCGCCGGGTGCTGGAAGGCGTCGCTTACGCTCCCGCCCCGAAGGTGAACACCAATTATCGCTTCCCTCTGATGGATGATCAGGGGCGTCTACTGAGCCTGCGATCCAGTTTTACCCACATACCGGCTCTGGTCTCGGTGGATCCGACGACCGGCAAAGAATCCATCCTGACCACCATCGGTTTTCAGCGGGAACCCTGGCTTGACGTGCGGGACAACCTCGCCCTCTGGATTGAAAACCGCCAGAACCCACGGTTTACGAACGAGGGGTTTTCGGAAATCATCGTCTACGAACTGGGCAGCGGCCGCAAACGACAGATCACCAAAGAAGGGCGCTATCTCTCCGCTCGTTTCAGCCCGGACCGCCGACAAATTGCCGCCGTGGAATACCTCCCCCTCGAAGGGAAACCCTCGCTGGTTATCCTCAATACCCAGGATGGTACGACACTCCAGAAGTACGCCATTCAGGCCCGGACCATCGCCTGGCCTACCTTCGCTCCCGACGGACAAACCGTCTACTTTTTTGAGCAAACTGACCGGGGTATCGCCATTGCGGCCCTCGACCTGAACTCCGGCAACAAGCAATTGCTGACCGACTACGCCACCACCGCCGTCGATATGCTGACCGTCGACGAAGCAGGCAAGCTGTACTTCACCAGCGGCCGAAGTGGCGTGGACAACATCTACCGTCTCGACCCCACGAATCGGCAGCTCACTCAACTGACCCGGGCCACCATCGGGGCGGCCTATCCTTCCGTGGGGGCCGACGGAAAAATTTACTACGCCGAACCGCAATCCACGGGCATGCACCTCCGGGTACTGGCCCCGTCCGTCGCCAAAGCCGCCGGGGAACCGGAGGCCGACAGCCCGGGAATTTTCACCCGCCCGAAGGCCTTCTCGGCAGAAGAGATCAACATCGTCCGCCAGCTCGAACAAGGTGAGTACCCCACCGAGAATTTTTCGAACACCCTCGGCGGCATCAAGCTGCACAGCTGGTCCTACAACGGCAGTTACGTTGCGCCCGGGCTGCGGATTGAAGCCACCAATGCCCTCAATACCGTAGACATCGGCGCCGAGGTGCTCTACAACCTCAACGAAGAACGCTACTCGGGTGGCCTTCAGGTTGACTACGGCGGCCTGTACCCCGTCCTCTCTGCCGAAGCCATTTTTCGGGACCGTAACTTCAGCGTCCTCGACCCGGCCACCGATACCATCATCGTTCGTCGGCAAGAGTTTAATCAGCTGAGCTTTGGCGCCGGAGCGCGGGTGCCGTGGCAGTGGGTGGATGGCCCCATGTTCACCCGCCTGACGCCCTCGGTCAGCTACGACTACCTGACGCTGAACGACGCCAACCTTGAAGATCTCCCCGACAACTTCAGCAGCCTCGGGGTAGGGATCAGCTTCTCCTCCCTCCGCCGCATCGCCTACCAAAACGTGCAGAGCCGCCTGGGCATCTCCCTTGAGGTCGCCTATGACCGCGCACTCGGTGACGAAAACCTGGGGGAACGGCTGCGCCTGAATTCTTCCCTCTTTCTACCGGGGCTCTGGCCCAATCACGGATTGCGGCTCGACTTTGGCTACCAGCGGGAAGACGCCAACCTGAGCTACCAGTATCCCGACTTCTTCCGCTACGCCCGCGGCTACGCCGCGCCCCTCAACGATCAGGTGAGCCGGTTCAGCGTGAACTACCAGCTGCCCCTGCTCTACCCCGATTTTGGCATTGCCGGCATTACCTACTTTAAACGCATCCGCCTCAATGCGTTCTATGATTACAGCCGCTACCGGATTGACCAGTACGACTTCACGGGAGTGGAAAGCTCCGTGGGCGGTCAGCTTTTCTTCGACAACGTCTGGCTGAATTCTTCCGAAATTACGCTGGGTGTGGAAACGGCCTATCGGTTGGACCCCGATATTTTCTCCGCCGACGAGAACAGGTGGCAGTTTCGTTTGCTCTTCGGCGGCTTCTTCTAAAGCGCAAAAAACAATAGTACCTTTGGGACTCCCGTTTTCAATTGCCGGAGGGGATTCCTCCGGTACTAATCCTATGACATGACTACTCTACGTTACTTTACCCTGTTCCTGGCCCTGGCCGTGACGACGACCCTGTCCGCTCAGGACAAAGGGGACGCCTACATGAGCGAAGCGGCCGAGGCCGTCTGCGAATGTTACCAGGCAAAAGAAAATCCCAGTACCGCCAGCGAACGCCAGATGCTACTCGGTACCTGCATGATCCAGCACATCGAAAAGGACCGGGCCAAGGCCGAAGCCGCCCTCGGGCCGATCGACTACAACAACTCCACGGCCATGACCCGCATCGGGGAACGCCTCGGCGTTAAGATGCTGGAGTTCTGCCCCGACATCATCATGGCCCTGGCCGGAGAATCGATGCAGGGGGAGGAAGAAACCGAAACCCCGGCTAAGGAAGCTTCCATGACGGCCACCCTGAGTTCACTCCCCACCACGGACCCCGCTATGGTCCGCTTCGTGTCGGCCGATGGCCGCCCGGTGGATTTGCTCTGGCTGGAATTCTTTCCCGGAGCGGACCTGCTCAACACCATGGCCGTAGGCAAGAAGTTCACCATCCAGTATGCGACGGTTGACATCTTCTCCGGCAAGACCGGCGAATACGTTACGCGGCGGGTGATTAAGTCCCTGAAGGTCGCTCAGTAAGACCGCATAATCCCGGAAGGACTGCCACCGGGAAATACCCCGGCATCCTGCACCGGCTGAGCCGAGTATTCCGCTTCGCTTCACGCTCCGTCGCATTGTCTAAAAGCAATGACTCCAACGAGCATTCCGGGACCGGCAACAAAGGAAAATTTCACGATACGTAATGAACTCCGGCCATCGCAAGTAATGCGATGGCCGGAGTTCGTTGGGGCCATCCTCCCCTAGCGCTGAAGCACCATTTTGGCGTTGTAGGACCGGCCCGCAACGGATACGGACAGCACGTAAGCCCCGTTGGTCATGGCGGCAGGCAATTCAAGCGAGGGCGCATCCACGGAAAACACCCCCTCGGTCAGGGTCCTTCCCGCCAGGTCGTTGATACGATACACGCCTTCCTGGTCCGGCGCAAGGTCGTTCGGCAGCGCAAAGCGCAGCGTACCGGAACGCACTGGATTGCCGAGGATAAACAGTTCCTCTACTTCCAGGGGCACCTGACTGGGCTCCGTCGGCACGAAGCGGAACAGCGCCCGTTCTTCCGGACTTAGGGCCTCCAGGTTAAGCGTTCCGCCCGCATCGTGTACCCAAATCCAGGAATCCGCTTCCGCAAATTTTCTTTCCACCACGGCGGATTCCCCGAAGGACAGCTCGCTACCCTCCGCCAGATAGAGGTGTAAGCCACCGGCCGCCGTTCCCGGCAACTGCAACAACCGCAGTCGGTTATTGAGGGTCATCCGGGCTCCCTCCTTCAGGGTCAACGACCCGCCATCGCGGGTGGCGAACAGCCCCCGACCGTTGGCACCGTAGTCCACTTCGGCGTTGGGCCCAACCGCAAAACCCGCTCCGGTTTCCAGCATCACGCAGGCGGCGTTGCTGCCAAAGCGCAGTTGGTCGTTCCCCACCTGATGAACCGTGTTCTCGGGAATTACCCGTTCGATGAGGAAATCAAAACAGGACCCGAAATACCAGTCGTCATAGACAACTTCCAGATTGTGCCGCAGACTATCCTGCCCGCCTACCTTACCGGCAATTAGCCCCGTGAAGGGCGGGAAAGCGATATCGTCCCATTCCGTGATGTACAACTGCATGGTGACCGCCGTATCCGGGTTCGGGGAAAAGTTAACCTCGGTGTACCGAAAACGATTATTTCCCGGCACTTCCTCCACTACCTGCGGTAAGTAGTAAAAGGATGCAAAGGCTCCGTCGCGGGGGAGCGAAGACACGACTTCGGAAGGAGAAGCCCAGTAAAAGGACCCCGTGAAATTATCCGGGCCATAATTGATTTCATCCACCTCCTCCCGCAGCGAATAGTCCGGAGCTTCGGTAAGGAAGAAGCCGTAGGTAGTCATCAGCGGGTCTTCCGCGGTTTGCTCCAGGTAAAGGGTTAACCCCATTTCCACGAGATGCTGCCGTTCGAAGCGTTCGGAAAAGAAGCAATTCGTGGCACCGATCTCCGGATAGACGTCCGAAAAAGTGTACTCGAAAACACGCGGAATGGTGTCTTCGGCTACCGTTTTGAGGATTTGGCTGGAGCATCTGTCACCACAATCTTCCAGGGTTTCCAGGGTTACGTGGATATTCCACAGCGTATAATCGATGATGTGATCCACGTAGGGAGCAATGGCGGGTCGGGACCCTTCGGGATAGCGCAGGCGGTAGTGAAGCGGTCGGTCAAAATCAAAGTCCGAGAGGTCCAGATCGTAGCGCGTGGGGCGATCCTGCAGTACGAAGGTGGGGCACCAGCTGCTGTCAATTTCTCCTTCGTAGGTATCGTCTTTGGTGAGGAATACCTCGTAGTGCTGCGGAAAAATTCCGGTAACGGTAGTATCGTAGGGGCAGTTTCCTTCCACCAGGTCCGTCTGGAAATTAATCTGTCCGCAAAGCGTGCCGCTCAGAATGATGGTCAGCAGTGGTAATAGGGGTAAGCGTCTCATGGGTGGGTGAATAAGTGGTGAGTAAAGGCCGGGGATAAAAAGGTAGTCAATAATCCCGGCAATTGGTAGACGGGGATTATTCCGGTGCCCCAATGGTCGGCGGGCCGCTAATCTTTCCCGCAGCGCGACAAAAAAAGGCCACCGCAGATGACTACGGTGGCCTTTTGGCGAGTGGTTCGCGGGGTTTACAAACCGAGGAGCAACAGCGTCGGATCCTCGAGGAGTTGCTTCACTTTTACCAGGAAGGTAACGGAGCTGGAGCCATCGATGACCCGGTGATCGTAGCTCAGCGCCAGGTACATCATGGGTCGGATTTCCACCTGCCCGTTCACCGCCACCGGGCGCTGAATGATGTTGTGCATCCCGAGGATGGCGCTCTGGGGCTCGTTCAGAATCGGCGTACTCATCATACTGCCGAACACCCCACCGTTGGTGATGGTAAAGGTCCCTCCCTGCATCTCTTCGATGCTCAGCTTGTTGTCGCGTGCGCGGGCCGCGAGGTCCTTCAGTTTCTTCTCGATGTCCGCAAAATGCAGGCTTTCGATGTTCTTGATGGGGGGCACGACCAGTCCCGTGGGGGTAGAAACCGCGAAGCTGATGTCGACGTAGTCGTGGTAAATCAGGCTTTTGCCGTCTTCGCTCAGGGCGGCGTTCACGTCGGGCATTTCCATCAGTACCTGGGCGCAGGCCTTGGCGAAGATGGACATGAAGCCGAGTTTTACGCCGTACTTCTCCACAAACTTTTCCTGTACGCGTTTCCGCAGGGCCATCACTTCGCTGAGGTCAACCTCGTTGAAGGTCGTCAGCATGGCCGTCTCGTTTTTGGCCCGGACCAGTCGGGTAGCGATCGTCCGGCGCATCCGGCTCATCTTCTCCGTCCGTTCTTCCCGGCTGAAGTTAGCGGCGGGAGCGGGGCTGGGGGCCGGAGCGGCTTTTTCCGTTTTGGGCGCGGGCGCAGGTGCCGTGGCCTTATTGGCGGCAGCGCGCTGGGCATCTTCCTTGGTGATTCTTCCGTCGCGGCCGGAACCGTTGACCTGAGAAGGATCTACCTCTGCTTCACGGAGAATTTTTCCCGCCGCGGGGCTCGGCGTGCCGGTAGCGTAGGAGGTGCTGGCCGCCGGAGCGGGAGCAGCTTTTTCTTCGGCGGGGGCGGGAGTAGCGGGGGTCTCCTCCTTGGCTGGTTCGGCGGGGGCATCACCTCCTCCGGAAGGCTGGCTTACGCTGGTGTCAATCTTGGCCACCAGGGCACCGATTTCCAGGTCGTCGCCTTCGGCGGCGACGTGGATGATCTTTCCGGCAGCTTCGGCCGGAAACTCCAGCGTGGCTTTATCGGATTCAAATTCACAAATGGGCTCGTCCAGTTCCACATATTCTCCGTCGGCCTTCAGCCACTCTGAAAGGGTTACTTCGGTTACGGATTCCCCGATCACGGGAACTTTCATTTCGACGATACTCATGTCTGAAAAATTTTCGCAAAGGTGAGGCCTACCCGGCGTATTTCCTAGGGAAACTGGTGGGAATAGGCGATCTTAAAAAACGCACTCCACAACCAACACCAAAGGTCGGTGGAGGTTGAGTTTTTTTACCGATCCGGCCCATTAACGGTCAAAAAGAGTTGTCCAGACAAAAAAAGGACGATGTCCGCCGTGGCGGACATCGTCCCGATCGCTGTAGAGGCAGGAGTCGAACCTGCACGGAGCGGTTAGCCGCTGGCTGAACTTGCCCCTCGGAGAATCCGCCCGATCAATTCGGGAAGAAGCCTCCGAGGAGAAATCCGGCCGGGTTTTTACCGTGATCCCCACCCGCGAGACAAGCGGGCATGGCTGCCAGTTTCATCACTCTACAAAGTAGTGGATGCCATACATGCATCCGGTGTTGGCTGTAGGAGAAGGAGTCGAACCTTCATGAGGGGGTTAGCCAATTGATAGATAGGTGGTTTATCCCCGAACCCTCACCCGCGAGACCAGCGGGCACGGCTGCCAATTTCGTCATCCTACAAGTAAGGGGAAGAAGCGTTCTCCTTCCGTGGCTGTAGAGGCAGGAGTCGAACCTGCACGGGGCGGTTAGCCGCTGGCTGAACTTGCCCCTCGGAGAATCCGCCCGAACGATGCGGGAAGAAACCTCCGAGGAGAAATCCGGCCGGGTTTTTACCGTAGTCCCCACCCGCGAGACAAGCGGGCATGGCTGCCAGTTTCATCACTCTACAAAGTGTGGATGCCATACATGCATCCGGTGTTGGCTGTAGGAGAAGGAGTCGAACCTTCATGAGGGGGTTAGCTATCAGCTAGATCAATAGTTTATCCCCGAACCCTCACCCGCGAGACCAGCGGGCACGGCTGCCAATTTCGTCATCCTACAATTAAGGGAAAGAAGCATTCTCCTTCCGTGGCTGTAGAGGCAGGAGTCGAACCTGCACGGAGCGGTTAGCCGCTGACTGAACTTGCTCCTCGGAGAATCCGCCCGAACGATGCGGGAAGAAACCTCCGAGGAGAAATCCGGCCGGGTTTTTACCGTGATCCCCACCCGCGAGACAAGCGGGCATGGCTGCCAATTTCATCACTCTACATGGTTGTCGGCAAGTTTGATGGCGAACCGTTGTTCCGCCCTTGCAATAGCAAAGATGCAACCAATGAGCGCTAAAAAACAAATTCATTCAATAAAATAGGTAAAAATTTACATTATTGTCAATAAATAACCCCAATAAGTATTATTTTTAAAATTTCAATTACTTTCTTCCTTCATTTATTGTGATATCGGCATCCGCTTCCGTTAATGAAGCGAAAAACCTTCTGGTAAAACCCGAAACTTCGCCTTAAATGCCCCCTGATTTACCTACTCTGCCTCAAACCAGAGCCTCATGTCCTTATCGCCGACCCGGTAATTGGTCTTAATCTCCTCCCCGGCCTCAATTTTCCTGATGGAGGTAAACCTGATTTGCTTGAACTCATAATCGAGGGTAAAGTCGGCGTTCGGAGACTCATCGTGGTTATAGAGTGATCCGAGGCCAAGGGCAATCGCCGCCCGATCTCCGCCCCACTGGAAATAGTAGTCGTGGAGCCGGGTCTGGTGAATGGCTTCCCGATCTTCCGCCGACAGAATAATGACGGGTGCCAGTTCAATTATGCTTCCTTCTTCAATGGCCTGTCCCGTAAACACTCCCTTACCTCCGAGTTCACTGGGGGCTACGTACAAAAAGGGAAGGTGAAGCATGGAGGTGGCATTGGTCCACCCTTAAGGTACGGGAAAACCGCCAAACCCCGACCGACCGGAATCAGACGATCAGGTTTTCGTTGAGGAGAATTTCCTTCATTTCCCGGTTGAGGCCGGGGCTTTCCCGCAGGAACAGATCGTGGTCCGTCCGGTAAGGGTCCTGCAGGACAAAAAACCGTCGTAGCATCACGCCGTTGGAGTCGGAGCGCTGAAGTTTCTCCACGATTCCCTTTTTCTCAAAATATTTCATCTCCCGTTTGATGACGGCCAGGGGAAGCCCGGTGGCCAGGATCAACTCCTGAGCCGTTACGCGAAAATCGTGGGCGCGAAAGATCATCATCAAATCCTCCATGGTAAGAAAGGGGTCGGAGGACAGCTCGATGGGCGCCCGCTCTTCGAGCGGGTCCCGCAACCCAAAGTAGTGACGGCCCCTACTATTCGTGTTTCGGCGAAGGATGCCGTAATGCGCCATGGCGTTGAGGCGGTTGCGGGCAGCCCCCAGAGATAATCCGGAGAGGTCCCGCAGCCGGTGAGGGGAAAGCAGTCCATCTGGTTGCTGATCGATGAGTCGCAGGAGGTCCGCATCCGTTATCTCCCGTTGCGTCGAGGCGTTTTGTTTTTGTTGCCTGGCGACCAGAAAGATGACCAGAGCCACCATTAATACCACCACACCAAGGGTTACTGAAATGATTACGGCATCTTCCATAGTTGATCAATTAATTGACGTTTGTGCGCGATCGGTCGGTATTCCGCCCCTTAGACCAGCAAATCATCGTTTCGCAGAATTTCCTTCATTTCTAAATCCAGCGTTTCAGCTTCCCGAAGGAAAGCCTCGGGGTTTTGCAGGTAGGGATCTTTGAGGACGTACTGCAGGGGACTGTCTCCCGGACGGTTGATGAATACCGCGTCGATAATTTTCTTTTTCGCGAAATGCTTCATTTCGCGCTGAATCACCTTCCAGGGCAGACCCGTGGCCATGATCAGGTCCTGGGGGCTCACGCGGTAGTTATACGCCCGGAAAATTTTGTGCAAATCTTCGGTGGTCAGAAAGGGATCGGAAGACAGGCCCTCAATCTCCACTTCTTCCAGGGGGGCGGTGAGCTCATAGTACAGGCGCATGCCGCCACCGGCGTGACCGGCCCGCAGGATGTGCCCCATGGACAAAACCTGTAGTCGGGAAGAGGCTTCCGTTTTACTCAATCCCGTCAATTCCTGAACCTGAACCGGGGAAAGAATACCGTCGGGGCGGTTCTGAAAAATTTTGAGGAGCTCCTTATCGGTGATGATCCGCTGGGTATCCCGGTTTTGTTTCTGACGCCGTTGGGTGTAGAAAATTAGCCAGGCGATCATTCCCAGAAATAAAACGGCAAGGCAGATCAACACGATAACGGGGGCCTCCATGGGTGGGGTTTTATAACATCACTAATGGCAATTTTAGGGATTGGGTTGTATTCGGGAGTAATAGTGCCGACGTAAAAAGTAAAAAACCTGGCCTTCTGGCTTAGCTTTGCACCTGCGCACCGTCGGCAAATACACCACAACCGCTACGATAACGCGCCCCGATTGCCCTGCCTTTCCTACACCAAATAATCACTCCACCGTGATCCAAATTTTCGTCACCGGCGGCACCTTTGACAAGGAGTACAACTACGTTACCGGTAACCTTTTCTTCCGGGATTCCAACCTCCCCAAGATGCTCGAGGTCGGGCGCTGTACCCTGGACGTCAAGATTCGCACCCTCATGATGGTCGACAGCCTGGAGCTCACCGAAGCGGACCGCGAAATAATCGCCAATAACTGCCGCAAGGTCGACACCAATCAAATCCTGATCACCCACGGGACCGACACGATGGTGGATACCGCCGAGTATCTGGCCAACGCCGACATCCGCGACAAAACCATCGTACTCACCGGCGCCATGATTCCCTATGCCTTTGGATCTTCCTCCGACGGATTCTTCAATCTCGGTAGTGCCCTGGCCTTCGTGCAAACCTTACCCCCGGGTGTTTACGTCGTCATGAATGGCCGCTTCAACAGCTGGGATGGCGTCAAGAAAAATCGGTCTACCGGCATCTTCGAGCAGGTGTAGCGGGTAGGATTCCCCCGCATCCCAAAGTAAATCATTAGGTTAGTTCTCCGTTTTCTTTCTTCTTTATGGTTTCCACTAAAAGCAAATTATCATGATGCCCGCCTGGCTTGGTCGATTTATGCTCCGCCTGAATGGCGGCATTCGCGTAGTGGATGAGAATGACGGCAACTGGCCCAAAAAGTGCGTGGTTCCGGTTGCTCCCCACACCTCCAACCGCGACTTTCCCTACGGGCTCTACGCACGTGCCGTAGTGGGGCAGTACATTAAATTCGTGGGAAAGTCCACCCTCTTTAAGTTTCCGCTGGGCCCCATTCTCAAAGCACTGGGCGGGGTCCCGGTTGTGCGCGAAAAGCGCACCAATTTTGTGGACTCCGTGGCCAAGATCTTCCACGAGCGGGAGGAGTTCAAGCTCTGCCTGGCCATCGAGGGCACCCGATCCAAGGTGACCAAATTCAAGACGGGATTCTACTTTATCGCCAAGGCCGCCGGCGTCCCCATGGTGCTCACCAAGTTTGACTTCGAAAACCGGATCATCCATTTTTCCAAGCCCTTCTGGCCCACCGACGACATCCGGGCCGACTTTGATTTCCTTTACCGCCACTACGATGGGGTCAAGGGACTCGTCGCAGAAAACAGCTTCGAGTATGACCCCAGTGTGCTCGACGAGTTACCCGTGGTGAAAGGTTGAGGGATTGAAGGACAGAAGGATTGAATGACGGAATATTCAATCCTTCATTCCTTCCGTCCTTCAATCATTCCCTAGACCGCTTCGATGATCATCGCGCTGGCTCCCCCACCGCCGTTACAGAGCGTGGCCAGTCCGTATTTTCCTCCCTTCGTTTTGAGGACATTCAGGAGCGTAACCACGATGCGGGCACCGGAAGTACCCAGCGGGTGACCGAGGGAAACCCCACCGCCGAGAACGTTCATGTTGTCCCCGTCGATGTCGAGCTCCTTCGCAAAGGCCATGGGCACTACGGAAAAAGCTTCGTTTACTTCCAGGTAATCAATATCCTTCATCTCCAGGCCCGCCCGCTGGAGCGCCAGGGGAGCCGCCAGCGTAGGGGCAGTGGTGAACCACTGCGGTTCCTGAGCGGCGTCGGCGAAGGAAACGATTTTAGCCAGGGGCGTCAGGCCCAGTTCTTTTAGTTTTTCCTCACTGACCAGCACAACGGCCGCGGCGCCGTCATTGATCGTACTGGCGTTGGCGGCGGTTACCGTTCCTTCTTTGGAAAAGGCAGGGCGGAGGCTGGGAATTTTGTCAAACTTGACGCGCTTGTATTCTTCGTCTTCCGTGATCACGAGGTCATCGCCCCGTCGTTGGGGTACGTGCACTGGCACGATTTCGTTGGAGAAGGTACCGTCTTCGGTGGCCGCGGCGGCGCGTTGGTAGCTGTTGATGGCGTAAGCATCCTGCTCTCCGCGACTGAAGCCGTACTTCTGCGCCGTAGCGTCGGCACAAACGCCCATGGCGTTCTGGTCGTAGGCGTCGGTAAGGCCATCCTTACTCAGTCCGTCGACGAGCTTGCGGTCGCCAAACTTGGAGCCCCAGCGGGCGTCCGGCACGTAGTAGGGAATATTGCTCATACTTTCCATGCCACCGGCTACGACGATGTCGTTGTGGCCCAGCATGATGGACTGGGCGCCAAACATGATGGCCTTCATGCCACTGCTGCAGACCTTATTGATCGTCGTACAGGGAACCGTATTGGGGATATCAGCCCCCAGCGCCGCCTGGCGGGCGGGCGCCTGCCCCAGGTTAGCGGATACCACGTTCCCCATAAAAACTTCCTGCACCTGATCCGGTGATACGCCGGCGCGCTCCAACGCGCCACGAATGGCGGCTGACCCCAACTGGGGGGCAGTGAGTGAAGTAAACATTCCGCCAAAGGAGCCGATGGGGGTACGAACGGCGGAAGCGAGGTAAACGGTGGTGGGCATGATAATTTGGTTGTCTTGGCAAGAAAAACGGACAAAGCTCCGCAAAGTTCGCCTTCAAAATGGTAGGAAACGACAAAGCCGCCCGCATTTTTCATTTTACTTTCCCCGGCGGTCCACCCCCAATTCCGGGGCAATAAAAAATGACAAAGTATTGGGACAAGACAACCCTGCTCCGGGCAACGGGTTCTTCAACGTACTAACCAATCCGACACACGCCGTGAAACAGGTTTCCGAACTCCTGCACCTACTCGATCTGGAACAACTGGAAGTAAATTTATTCCGTGGACAAAGCCGCTCCGTAGGCAGCGCCCGGGTGTTCGGCGGCCAGGTACTGGCCCAGGCCCTGAGTGCGGCCATGCGGACCGTACCCAAAGACCGGTTCGTGCACAGTTTGCACGGCTACTTCGTGCTTCCCGGAAACCTTGACATTCCCATAGTCTTTGAAGTCGACCGGATTCGCGACGGAGGATCCTTCACCACCCGGGCCGTGAAGGCCATCCAGAATGGTGCCGCCATTTTCCACCTCACGGCCAGTTTCCACCTCGATCAGGAGGGCTACGACCATCAGGTAGATATGCCCGACGTTTTGGGCTACGATGAGTTGGTGAGTTACGAAAGCATGGCCCGGCAGTTCGGGGATAAGCTACCGGAAAACATCCGCAAACTGCTCAGCGTAGAGCGGCCCATCGAATTTCGGCCCGTAGAATTTCACAACCCCTTTGCCCACGAAATTTACGAGCCCTACCGTAACGTGTGGTTCAAGACTTACGGGGAGATGCCCGACGAGCGGCACGAGCACGAGCTGGTGCTGGCCTACGCCAGCGACTACAACCTCCTGACCACCGCCCTGCTTCCCCACGGCAAGGCCACCGATTACCGTAACCTCCAACTGGCCAGCCTGGACCACGCCATGTGGTTCCATCGCCCCTTCCGGGCCGATGAGTGGCTACTCTACAGCATTGACAGTCCTTCGGCCAGCGGTGCCCGGGGATTCACCCGGGGAAATATCTTCAACGTCAGGGGGGAACTGGTGGCCTCCGTTGTCCAGGAGGGGCTCATGCGCAAGGTAAAAAAATAAAGAAAGCCCAAAACGCGGAGCGAGTTGAGCTTTCACATCTGTCTCTCCACAGAGTAAGTTCATGTGAACCCGCTCCGTAAAGTCTGGATTGGTAGGTCTGTAACCGATTATTCTTTCTTGAACAGGTACTGAATGTGGCTAGCGGGGTTGGCCACCTTCATGGGGTCCCACTTACCTTCCTGTACTTGTTCCACGATGTGGTTGATGATTACCATCACGTCAATTTCTGCCGGATTTTGCCCTTCCTCCATGTGCGCCTGGTAGATGCGTCCGATTTCCATCGTAATGAACCCGGCAACCGCCGCCTGAGCGGCGCTGGACGCCAGTGTTTTGAACAGGGGAAAAGAAGTGGCCAGGCCAGCGGCGATCCCCGTGAGAATCCGACTGCCCAACGAAGTGATCCCGGAGGTAATCGCCGTACGGAGCAATTGCTCGTCGATATCGTATTCGTAGACGTCCGCCAGATCCTTGATCATCTTGGTCTGCAGAGCCGTATTGGCGGCAACGTCCAACCCGAAGACCGGAATTAGTCCGGTAGCGGTGCCCAGTAGGGCGTACCGTTTAATGATACTGTTGGCCTCTTCCCGCTGAGCATCAGAAACCATCGGAATGGGTAAATTATCGCTATTCGAACTCATGTTGCCGTTTTATTTATTGCAGCATAATGAGGGGGCAAGATGTTCACTAAGGTAAACCGGTGGGGCTATTCTCCCGCCTGGTCCAGTAACAAGGACGCCAATTCATCGCTGCGAATGGTGATTGTGCCGGTGGCTTCGTCGACTTCTACTTGCCCGGCCCGAAAATGATCTTTGGTACAGGTGATGCTGATGCCGCCGAAGCCCGCCCGCAGGAAAAAGCGCTTGCGCATGGATCGTTTATCGACCCGAAAGCCTTCGTCCAGGGAACCATCCCCCTCGGCGAGTAACTCGCGCAGCGGCGTTTCGTTGCCGTAGAAGTGTTCGTCAAATTCCTGTACCCGGATCGTCTGCTGCGGTTGCTTGGCGGCGTACTTCAGCAGGGCGCGTTCAAAGTCCCCCTCCTCCATGGCAAAGCCCGTTTCCTTGTCTTTGGGGATCGGCAATTCTTCTACCATCTCCAGGAAATTGTGGGTAAGCTCCGTGCTCGTTTCGGGGCGGTCCAGCCCCACCCAGTCGGTGAAGTACTGACTGATGCTGCTCTGGGTGCGGGCGTGGCGAATCATCTGCACGTTGCGTCCAGCTCCCGCCAGCAGGCGCACGGCCATGGCCATGTGGTCCACGTCCAGGTAGTGGGTGGTGCTGAGCTTTAGCGCCTGTTCATCCTCATCGTTAACGAAGATCATGCCCGGCGTATCGCGGATGAGAAAAATGCCCAGCATCCGCTGTTCTTCCATCGTGTAGTCCGCGTAGAGCAGGTAGCCCCCCTTGGCACCAATCACTCCGCGAAGGCTACTCTGCAGGACCTTCATGGTTTCCTCGCTGAAGGACAGGAAGGCCTGGCGGGCCCGTCCTTCTTCCAGCCAGGTTTGGTAGAAGGCGGGAAACAGGGACTCATCGGGGGCGGACAAAAAGCCCTGCAGCAGATCGTTCTTGCGTTCGAAGATCTGATCGAGGCGGCCGATGAGTTCAATGGCCTGCTCCGTAATGGGCAGGGGCTCCTTGCTCAACAGCAGTTCCGCTTCCGCCGATTCGGGCTGCTTCTTCAGTTCATGAACGACCAGGTGATGCACGATGAGTTGATCCATACGGCGAAGGTACGGCAAGGATTGATTTGGGCGACGCAGCGCGGGTGCAATGACTTTAGGTTTTAGGATCAAGGCTTTAGGATCAAGGAACAATTGATCAGCGATGAGGATTTCACGGGTCTCAATCCTGAAGCCTAAATCCTTAATCCTACTTCCTCTGCCTCAATCCCTATCTTGACTACCAAAACACACCTCCATGCGCCTGACGGTACTCTTCCTTTTATTGCCCTTTCTGCTTCCGGCTCAGGGCCGCGAATTTTCCGTGGAACTCCCCGCCGACATGGCCAATAAAAACCTGGACGGTCGCCTGATGCTCATGCTATCCACCAATCCCGACGTAGAGCCACGCTTCCAGATCAGCGACGGGCCCGGCACGCAAATTTTGGTGGGACTGAACGTGGAAGGTTGGGCACCCGGCACCAGGATGATCATCGGCAAAAAGGGACAAAGCCTGAACGTCTACCCTCACCAAAGCCTCGCGGAAATTCCCGCGGGGTCCTACTACGCTCAGGTGCTGCTCCACCAGTACGAAACTTTTACCCGGGCCGACGGGCACACCGTTAAACTCCCCATGGACCGTGGGGAAGGACAGCAGTGGAACCGCGCACCGGGGAACTTACTCAGCACGCCCGTTCGGGTGGAAGTCACCAAAGAGAAGGGCAAAACCATCGCCCTGAAGTTTGACCAAACCATTCCCGAGATCACGCCTCCCGAAGACACCGAATGGATCAAGCACATCAACATTCGCTCGAAGCTCCTGAGTGATTTTTGGGGAAGGGATATGTACCTCGGTGCCCACGTGCTTCTGCCCAAAGACTGGAACAAACACCCCGAGGTCAAGTACCCACTGGCCATCATGCACGGCCACTTTCCCTACAACTTTGGAGGCTTCCGTACCACCCCTCCCGACGAGGATATGCCCTGCGAATTCAGCACCCGCTTCGGCTTGGATTGCTACAATAAGATCCAGCAGCAGGAAGCTTACGACTTTTACCGGACCTGGAGCGGTCCCGACTTCCCCCGGGTGCTGGCCATCAAAATCCAGCACGCCAACCCCTACTACGACGACAGCTACGCCGTCAACTCCGAGAATCTCGGGCCCTACGGCGACGCCATCACCTACGAGCTCATTCCCTACATAGAAGAACAATTTCGCGGCATCGGTGAAGGTTGGGCGCGCTTTGTGTACGGCGGAAGTACCGGCGGCTGGGAAGCCCTGGCCGTACAGGTAAAATATCCCGACGAATACGGCACCTGCTACGCCGCCTGCCCCGATCCGATCGACTTCCGCGCCTTCACGGTGGTGGACCTATATAAAGACAAGAATGCCTACTACCTGGAAAGCACCTTCAAGCGCACCGAACGCCCCGGTCGGCGGGATAGCCTGGGCCACGTATCCAGCACGCTCCGGGAAATGAACCAACGGGAACTCGCCCTCGGCGACCGGAGCCGTAGCGGACAGCAGTGGGACATCTGGGAAGCCGTCTACTCCCCGGTCGGTCCCGACGGTTACCCGCAAAGAATCTGGGACAAGGAAACCGGTGAGATTAACCCCGACGTTGCCCGCCACTGGCGGGAGAACTACGATCTGGCCTACATCATGCAGCGCGACTGGGCCACCCTGGGCCCGAAGCTGGTCGGCAAGGTCAACATCTACTGCGGCGACATGGATAACTACTACCTCAACAATGCCGTGTACCTGACCGAAGAGTTTCTGGAAAGTACCACTACGCCCTACTACAATGGTGAAATTACCTACGGTGACCGGGCCGAACACTGCTGGAATGGCGACCCCAATGAGCCCAACGCCATCAGCCGCTTACGCTACCACCGCATGTTCATCCCCAAGTGGGCCAAGACGGTGGGTTTGCTCGCGCCCGAGGGCGCGGATTTGACGAGCTGGCGGTATTAGGTTGCTGGCTGGTGGCCTCGCTTCGTTACAGCTTCGCTATGGTTGGTAAAACAACGGGGGAGAAAACCAATGGCTTTCTCCCCCGCGAGATACTTTGTTAATTGACCAGTACCCTACTGGATGATGCCTTCGATGGCACCCTGGGCAATCATCTCGCCCATCTTGTGGTAAGTACCATCTTCCAGTTTTGAGCGCACAGCCTTGAAGGCGTCCAGGGTCGTTTGGATATCCTCCTTGGTGTGCTCCGCCGTGGGGATGAGGCGCAGGAGAATCGTTCCTTTGGGGATTACCGGCGGCAGGACGATGGAGCAGAAGATATTGTAGTTCTCCCGCATATCGTAGATCAGGGCACCGGCTTCGTAGGGGGTTCCGTGCATGTACACGGGGGTAACGCAGGCACCGGTATTTCCGATGTCGAAGCCAGCTTCCCGCAGACCGTTCTGCAGCATGTGGACATTGTCCCAAAGCTTTTCCCGCAGTTCGGGCATCTCGCGCAGCAGACGCAGACGGGTAAGGGCGCCCTTCACCATGGGCATACACAGTGACTTGGCGAAGACCTGGCTCCGCAGGTTGTAGCGGAAGTACTCAATGATCTCCTTGTCGGCAGACACGAAGGCACCGAAGCCGGACATGGCTTTGGCGAAGGTGGAGAAGTACACGTCAATCTGATCCTGTACTCCCTGGGCCTCGCCGGCGCCGGCGCCGGTGGCGCCAAGCGTACCGAAGCCGTGGGCGTCGTCCACCACCAGGCGGAAACCGTACTTCTCTTTGTACTCACAGATTTCTTTCAGGATACCCTGCTCTCCGCGCATACCAAAGACGCCTTCGGTCACGACCAGGATACCACTATTGCGCTTTTCGGCCTCCTTCTTGGCCTGCTCCATCCGCACGAGGAAGTGATCGATGTCGTTGTGCTTAAAGGCGTATTTCGGTCCCTGGTGCATCCGGATACCGTCCATAATGCAGGCGTGGTCGTCGCGGTCGTACACCACCACGTCGTGGCGGGAAAGACAGGCATCCACGATGGACATGATGCCCTGATAGCCAAAGTTGAGCAGGAGCGCGCCTTCTTTGTGGGTAAACTCCGCCAGCTCCTTTTCGAGCTGGATGTGGGCGTCGGTTTCCCCACTCATGATCCGGGCACCCATGGGGTAAGCCATACCGTAATCGGCCGCCGCCTCGGCGTCCGCCTTGCGGACTTCGGGGTGGTTGGTGATGCCGAGGTAGGAGTTGATGCTCCAGATGATGCACTCCTTGCCGCGGAACTTCATCCGGGGACCAAGGTCACCTTCCAGCTTGGGGAAGGAGAAATATCCGTGAGCTACTTCCTGGTACTGACCCAGGGGGCCACGAAACTCTTTGAACTTATCAAATATGTCTTGCATAAGCGATGCGCTTTTAAACGGGTGCAAAGATAAGGTTATCCCCTGACACTAAGACCATTGCCGCCGAACTAGAAAAAGCTTTTACCCGAAACCAACAATTGCTCCCGGGCTTCCGGGATGAATTTTTTCTTCTTTCTCTCCGCAACTAAGGCAGGTTACTGGCAGCGGATCTTTCTTCTCCGCCTAGAGAACCTCCTTACACTCCCCAAAAGCGCGTCCCCCGAAAAGGGGATGATATCACCTTATTCGATCCGTCTTTTTATCTTTATTGTCACCGATAGAATTCGCTCACCCTCGATATCATCCCGCAATGCACATGCCCTACTCCACTCGCCTTTTTGCTACTTTGCTCCTTACGGTAATGCTCGGCACCTGCGTCCTCGCCCAGGGAAAAGGTACCCGCGCCCTGGAAGAAGTCAAGCTCGATCAAGTCTACAGCACCTACGATCTGGACGGAACGGGCGTGCTCGTCATCATGCTCGACCGGGGCATCGATTATCACCACCCGGCCTACCTGAACGCCGACGGTACCACCCGGCTCGCCTACGTTTTTGACATGATCGCTCCCCACGACGGTAACCCCTACGGCGTGGGCACGATTCTGGACGAAGACGACATCAACGGGGACCTGATGACCGACGGCCCTCCCCTGAGCAACGACAACCACGGGCACGGAACGGCTACCACCGGCATCATCGCCGGCAGCGACGCCGGCCTGAACAACAATGACTTTGGCGGAGTGGCCCCGGGGGCCACCATCATCAGCGTCAAATTCGTCCAGGACGGTTTTCCGGCGGGCAACGGACAAGACGCCGAAGCTGCGTTTTTTGATCCTACCTACATCGCCATTGCCCTCGAATTTGCCCGTGACAAGATTGAGGAACTCGGACTTCCCTCCGTAACCTTAATGAACATCGGTAGCCTCGGCGGCCCGGCGGACGGCAGCAGCTCCGTGAGCCGGGCCATCGCCGATTTTGCCGAAGACCACCCCTTCGTCTGTGGGGTCGGTGACGATGGCGGACAGGATAACGTTACCAAAGGAACCGTCAGCCAGGGACAAACCACCAGCATCCGGATTCAGAAAATGGAAGCGGGAAACATGGACGTCGACCTTTGGTACTCCGGCGCCGATCGCTTCCGCGTTCGCCTCACTACCCCCAACGGAGTGGTGATCGCTCCGGCTACACCGGGAAATAACGCCGGTACTCGGGCTGACGGAGATGGCGTTTCGGTCTGGCACAATGGCACCGATCAGGACTTTTACGGTTCCACGGCCAACCGTCGGGAAGTCTTCATCCGAATCCCTTCCGGAACGGGTGTTTTCACCCTCGAACTGACCGGGAACAGCGTCAGCGACGGCAGCTTTATCGGGGTAATGAATCCCGGGACCTACAGTCGCGACAATAAATTTCTGGATTTCGCCACCAACGAAAGCAGCATCAATGATTACTCCGCTACGCCCGGAGTAATTTCACCCGCGGACTACGTACTGGACCCTACCTGGCGCGACATCGACAACGTTTCCCGCGGATTGACCGGCCAGGGAGCTCCCGGAGAAATCTGGATCGGCTCCAGCAAGGGCCCGACCCAGGATGGTCGCCTCGGCATCGATTTTGCCGCTCCCGGAGAAGTGCTCTTTGGCCCCTACAGCGCTAACTCCTTCTACGCCCGCAATGCCTTCCTCCAGGCCCAGGGCAGCAATGGTCTTTTCGGTGTTCAGAATGCCGTGTCCGCCGCCGCTCCCCTTTCTACCGGGGTGATTGCCCTCATGCTACAGCTGGACCCCACTCTGACGCCCGCCGATATTCTGACCATTCTGCAGGAGTCGGCACGCGAAGACGGTTTTACGGGTTCCACGCCCAACAATACTTTTGGCCACGGTAAACTGGACGCCAAGGCGGCCCTCGACGAGGTCAACCGCATTGTCTCCACCCGCGATCGCTTCAGCCGGCTTCCCGAAGTGCAGCTTTCTCCCAACCCCGTACGTGACCTGCTGACCCTGACGGCGGACGCCGAGGCCGCCATCCAGGCCTGGACCCTGACGGACCTCACCGGTCGGGTGCTACGGGAGGTAAAAACGCCGGAAGTCCCTACCCTGAACATTCCGGTCGCGGCGCTTCCGAACGGGACCTACTTTCTGCGCATTCATACGCGGCAGGGCGCAACGGTACGGCGGTTCGTCAAGCAGTAGGCTACTAACCGAGTTATGCACAAAATCTTCCGGTGGAGTTGTCGTGGGGTGCTGGCCGTGGTCATGATCCTCCTTTTTTCCTTCCTCGTTCAATTGCATTATCGGCCATACTACGTCAGCGATCAAAGTGGCACCTACCCTGCGGACGTCCTCGCTCAGGCGCGGTATTTGAGTAAAGTCATTCATTCCGGTGGTGCGCAGAGGATGCAGGAAATTTTCCCCGAAGGTTTTCTCTTCATGCACGCGCTACACGCCCTAAGCTGGGCCACCATTGCCGAAAGTGGTCGCCACGACATTTTTGTCCATCAGGATTACGTAGAAGGGGAAGCCATCAGAGCGATCACCTGGTCACTGCGAGCAATGGAATCTCCGGAAGGTAAACGGCCCTTTACCAAAGACATGTCCCCCTCCTACGGTATTTTCTATCGGGGATGGACGAATTACGTGCGGGCCAAAAAGATTCACCTTTGGTCGGAGCCCGAAGACATCATCAACTTTCAGAAAAGTTCCGACGAAATTGCCCGCGCACTCCGGGAAAGCGAGGGGCCCTTCCTCCCTTCCTACCCCCATGCCGCCTGGCCGGCGGATATGGTCGTTGCCCTGGCCTCGCTCGCCCGCTACGATCACCACTTTGGCACCCAACGGTACCAAAACTTGCTGACGGATTGGGTCACCTCGGTTCGCGGCCAACCGGATCCGGCAACCGGATTGATTCCCCATGCCGTATCCGCTCCGGGCAACCAACTACTTGAGGGCGCCCGGGGCTGTTCCCAGAGTCTCATCCACTGTTTCCTGCCCGAAATTGATGGCCCTTTCGCCGAAGAACAATTCCAACTCTACCGAAGCCAATTCTTCACGACCAGACTGGGGCTACCGGGAATCCGAGAATACCCCGTTGGCCATAGCGGTAGCGGGGACGTCGATTCCGGTCCGGTGATCTGGGAGATCGGTGGCGCAGCCTCCATCGTGGGACAAAGAGCGATGCTGCTGCACGGCGAAACCGAGGTTTACGTCGGATTACGCAACGCCATTGAGGCTTTTGGTCTGCCCCTGCGGCTCGGGAAAACCAAAAGGTACCTGGCGGGCGTACTCCCCGTTGCCGATGCATTCATCGCCTGGTCCAACGCTACCGAGCAATCAGCGCAGGAACAGCTTCCTCGCTTCAACTGGGGCAAGAGCCTGCAGTTTTTCCTGTTGATTATCCTTTTCCTTTTGGGTTGGACCTTCGTGAAATTGTGACCATGTCTTTCTTTTCGGAAATCCTCCCCACCGTTAGCCCCGCCCTTTGTTGCCTACTCTTCTTTGCGGGAGTAGCGGCCTTTCTCTTTTCGACGGTGGCCGGTGGCGGTGGTGCCCTCATTTTGGTCCCGCTCCTGAATTGGGTGCTGGGCCCCATCCATACCGCGCCGGTACTCAACCTTGGCAGTTTTCTGGGGCGGCCCAGCCGATTGATCCTATTCTGGAAGGACATCAAGTGGTCCATCGTTCTCTACTACGCGCCGGCGGCCATTTTCGGCGCCTACGTCGGGGCCTGGGTGTTCAGTGCGGTCCGCATCAGCTGGCTACAAATTTTTGTCGGCCTCTTTCTGATCAGTACCGTATGGCAGTATCGGTTCGGCAAGCGAGCCCAATCCTTTCCGGTGCGGGCGTGGCACTTCCTCCCCCTGGGACTGCTGGTTTCCGTACTGAGTACCCTCATCGGGGCCCTCGGCCCCGTGCTCAATCCCTTCTACCTCAACCTCGGCGTCAGTAAAGAAGAAATTATTGCGACCAAAACAGCCAATTCTTTCCTCATGGGCCTCTCCCAGCTCGGCAGCTACACCTTCTTTGGTTTACTCACCGCACAGTACTGGGCCTACGGTATTGCCCTCGGACTGGGGGCTACCCTGGGAAATATTCTCGGGAAACGCTACCTCAAAAAAATGAGTGACCTTACTTTTCGCCGCTGGGTCATCGCGCTGATGGTCATCAGCGGAGGGCTACTCATTGCTACTCAAGTAATTAATTCGATTAAAAATTATTATTAAATAATCAAATTAGTGCACTTTTTCACCAATACTGTCCGGTGCGAAGGTTCCCCACTTGCGGTTGTAGGTGTGTAGCCGTTCGGTAGCCTTGCCGGCGGCGTCTTCCAGTGGATATCCGGCCAGTTTCCAGGCGTACAGACTCCCATATAGGTTGTATACCCGGGAAAATCCGGCTTCCCGCAGTTTTTTTGCCGCTCTTTCGCTGCGGTAGCCCACGGTACAGTACACCACTACGGGGCGATCGCGGTCCAATTCTTCCACTACGCCCATATCCATGCGGTCAAACCCAAGGTGGAGGGCACCGGGGAGGTGGCTCACCCGATACTCCGCTGTTTCCCGTGCGTCCAGGAAAACTGGATTATCCAGCTCCCGGGCTTCGTTGGCGCTGATGGCGCGTTCGTCCGCCGTCACCAGCCGGGCAAGTTTATCGTCGAGGGGCGCATATCCCGTTTTCAGTCTCGGCGGTACGTCTTGGGCGCGGACGCAGGATGCCAGAAGCAGGGGAAAGAGCAAAGATAATTGGTACAATAGCCGCATGAAAAGAGGACGCCTGAGGGGTTATTTTTGTTGCACCGCATCCATCATCACGGTGTCGTACCCTGCGCGAAACTAATCAGGGCCTCAAATTCACCCCGGTCACCCTCCCGTAAAGCATTAATGTATGCCTTTCGCGTTGAGGTCGGGTCACTTAATTGCTTTCCCGTCCATGAGAAGGGGCGCCGCACAAAAACATTCTCCATCAAAACGTCGGCCATAATTCGGGAGTGCCGCCCGTTTCCGTTAGGGAAACAATGAATGCTGACCAGACGATGTTTGAATCGGATCGCAATTTCTGTCTCCGGAAATACTTCATGGTCAATCCAGTACTTTGTATCCTCCAGCAGTATTTTCAGTTCAAGGGCAACCTTAACCCAGCTGACCCCGATATTCTTTTCCGTACGTCGAAAGTCTCCCGCCCATTTCCATACCTCCCCGAACATCCTTCGGTGTAATCGCCGGACAAATTCTTCCGACAGCACCTCCGCTGGCGTAAATGTCTTTCCCCTCAACCATTTAATGGCCCGCTCAATGTTGGCCTGTTCAAACTGATTCAGTTCTCCCTGAGTGGAAATCATACTAATCTTCAACCCGACGCTCTCACTTTCGTCGAGCGGGGTCTGCCCGTACAGTGATCCGCCCGTTAAGTCCATAGTTGCCGATCTACGTCGTTCACCATCACCTCCGCCGATGACTCAACGGCTTTCTGCAGTGCGTCGTAGTCTACTTGCTGGCCCTCCAGGATCATTTGCCGGTGGGTGCGTTCAATAATTTCCCTGGCTACTTCCCGCGCACGTCGATTCACGTAGTCCTCCAGGGAATCATCCATCGTGATGAAACCATAGACCAGTTTCATGTCCAGCGCCTGACCGACTTTCCGCAAAGACTCAAGCGTAATGGCTTCCTCCTGCTCCCGTTGTTCAAGTCGTCGTACGGCTTCCTTCGAGACCCCGAGTCGGTTAGCCAATTGTTGTAGTGTCATGTTCAGGCTTTCACGTATTGCACGAATCCAGCCCTCATGGGGTATAACTACCTCATTTAAAGCTTTAAACACTCCTAACTTATTAGACATAAGTTGGAGTTTGAGTTGGGGAAGATTTCGCATTTATCAACCTTTAAGTTGACAAATAAACAAAATCATCAACCTAAAAGTTGCTTTACTATCCAAAATACCAACCTTTAAGTTGACAATATTACGAAAATGACAACCTTTAAGTTGACATAAAAAGCATAGCCATACTTCTTTACCGTTAGCCAGCGTGACCTACTGTGCGCAGCATTTTCTCGTATCTGTATACAAAACCAAGCCGTATACTCCGAGTATACAAGGCCAAAAAGTATCCAAGCAGTGATGCTAAGCAGCTCCCAATGGCGCGGGGAATTCGGGAAGTAGGTCTTGAATCAATTTATTCTCGAACCAGCCAGCAATTACGCCTCACTAACCTCTAAAGCTTCCGGCCCCTTCCCTACCCGGTCGGCCAGGTACATCTTGTCTTCACAGAAGTACAGCAGATGTTCCCGAATGAAGCTCTTCACGGGATCCGCGATGCTGTCGGGGTAAAGCAGGTGCAAATTGGGTCCCGCATCCAGGGTAAAGTAGAGGGGATGCCCGGTTTGCTCCCGGAAGAGTCGGACGGCCTGAATCGCCTTGAGCGTATTCGGCTCGATGAGCATATAGGAGGGGTGACTGCTCATCATGAGGGCGTGGAGTGTGAGGGCCTCGCTTTCCAGCAGCTCCCCAAAGCGCTCCAGATCGCCGTTCTTCAGTACCGTAAGCATTTCCTCGGTTCTCCTTCTGGCCTGCCCGTAGCGGGCCTCTGCGTAGGGATTACCGTCCATCAGGCCGTGCCCGGCACGACTACTAACGCTTTTCTCCGATTTGGAGATCAGCAGAATATCGTCGTGGTAATCGGCGAAAGTGGGGTGCAGTCGATCCGCTACGTCCACGGCAAATTCATCAGAACTTCCTTCCAGACCGTTGAGCTTTCCCCATACGGCAGCCCCTCCGTAAACGGAGCGGCAGGCGGATCCGGAGCCCAAGCGCGCAAGGTAGCTAGCCTTATGCAACATAGTTGCATCGTCAGGAAATGCTTCGAATAACTTGCTTTCCAAATCCACCAGGCACATGGCCAGGGCACTCATGCCCGAAGCGGAGCTGGCGATGCCCGCAGAATGCGGAAAACTATTGCTGGTCTCGATCCGGAAGCTCAGCTGCTTCAGGAACGGGTAGATGGGCAACAGACGCTGAAAGTATTTTTGGGTCCGTTCGGTAAAGGCGGGGTTCAGTGCTCCGTCCAGGTAGAGTTCGAGTGCAACCCCCTCCCCCGCTTCTTTTCTTGCGGAATACCGTAAGGTCGTGTCCGAAGCCGCTCCACTCAGGGTAAAGCTTACGGAAGGATTCTGGGGCAGTTGATCTCCGTGCTTCCCCCAATATTTCACCAGGGCAATGTTGGAGGGGCTCCGCCAGCGGACGGCCCCCGCTTGCACTTGACTACTGATTACGGTAAGGCTGGGATTGGTATAGTCCATGGATACTGATGATGTACGTAAGCAACCGAAGAAAGCAGCAAGGGTTTAGCCGCCACCGGTTTTTATGGGCCGAAAATAAGCAGGGCCGGACAACCTTTGGCTGCCCGACCCCGATAGATCAAAATTGAGTAGTCTGATCTTAGCGTTTAGCGATTGGACCCTTCCCGGGCTTTCTCCCGCATGCTGCGCTGCATGGGGTTTTCACCACCACCGCCACGACGACTCTGGAAGAGATCGAAACGATTGGTCTCGGTTCTGGAGGGGTAGTAGTTGTTGTTACGATCCGTGTCGGCCGTTTCCAGGTAGGGATCGAGTTCGATCTCCACAACTTTTTTCTCGAAGGGGAAGACCTTAGAAACTTCCTTCCAGTTACGACGCCAGATCTCGGCGGGAATCCGTTGAACCTCCGTCGTGCCGTCCTCGAAGGTGAATTCGAGAATAATGGGCATGACCAGGCCACCTTCATTTTTGAAGGTCAGCTCGTAGTAATACTTATTGGCGGCCAGTACGGCGCGTTCTTCTTCGCTCAGTCCAGCCAGGTACTTCTCGTACTCTTCCTTATCGAGCATGGTGGTCTCCAGCGGATCGTAGGAACTGTAAAAATCTCTGAGATTTGCATCCTCTTCATCGTACGTTTTCTGCTCCTGCTCCGCATAACGGATGTCGCTGATGTTTCTGGGTGCTTCTTGCTGCATTTCCCGCGTGAGGGCATTCTCTACTTCGGGGTTGCGGGTATTGATCCGGTAAGGCTTGACGCTGGCCAGGTTAATGTCTACGTGGTCGGTGGTAAAGAACCACCCACGCCAGAACCAGTCAAGGTCCACGGCGGAGGCATCCTCCATCGTCCGGAAAAGGTCGGAAGGGGCGGGGTGCTTAAACTTCCACCGATTGGCGTATTTCTTAAAGGCATAGTCGAACAACTCCCGGCCCATGACGGTCTCCCGCAGGATGTTCAGTGCCGCGGCGGGCTTACCGTAGGCATTATTACCCAACTGCCAGACGGATTCTGAATTCGTCATGATGGGGGAGATGAACTCCTTGTCGCCCTTCATATAATCCACAATCTTGTTGGCGGGGCCACGGCGGCTGGGGTAGCCGCGCTCCCACTGTTGCTCGGTCAAATACTGCAAAAAGGTGTTCAGGCCTTCGTCCATCCAGGTCCACTGACGTTCGTCGGAGTTGACGATCATCGGGAAGTAGTTGTGCCCAACTTCGTGGATGATCACACCGATCATACCGTACTTCGTCCGCTCACTGTAAGTGCCGTCTTCTTCGACCCGACCGAAATTGAAGCAAATCATCGGGTACTCCATTCCGATGTTGGCCGCGTTGATCGACCAGGCAACGGGGTAGGGGTAGTCAAAAGTGAAGTGGGTGTACCACTTGAGGGTATGCGCAACGGCCTTGGTGCTGTAGCGTTCCCATAGGGGATTACCCTCTTTGGGGTACATGGACATGGCCATGACCACGCTACCGTCGGACTGCTCAACGCCCATGGCGTCCCAGATGAATTTCCGGGAAGAGGCAAAGGCGAAGTCCCGTACATTTTCTGCTTTGAAGTGCCAGGTTTTCTCCTTGGTCGCTTTGGTCTTTTCCCGCTCGATGGCCTCCGCCTGGGTGGCAATGATCACCGGTTCAACGCGGGCGTCGCGGGCTTCTTCCAGCCGTCTCCGCTGCGTACGGGTCAGTACATCGTTGGGGTTCTGGAGGGTACCGGTGGAAGCGACGAGGTGATCTTCGGGTACGGTAATCTTTACGTCGTAGTCACCAAAGGTGAGGGTGAACTCACCGCTTCCCAGAAACTGCTTGTTCTGCCAGCCTTCATTATCGATGTACACGGCCATCCGGGGGAAGAACTGTGCGATGGTGTAGAGGAAGTTATCGTCTTCTTCGAAGTACTCGGAGCCGGAACGGCCACCGCCGTCGGTCAGGCGGTTATTGATGTTGTACCACCACTTCAGTTGCAGGTCGGTGGTTTCTCCGGGCAGGAGGGCCTTGGGTAAATCTACCCGCATCATCGTCTTCACCACGGTAGTTTGCATCGGCTTGCCGGCACCGTCCCGTACGTAATCAATCTTGAATCCACCGTCAAAACTGGGCTCCAGGCGGGACAGACCACGCAGGCTCATCCGGTCGTTCATCCGGCTCGTGGAGGTTTTGTAGCTATCGCTATCCAGTGCCCGTACGTTCTGGTCCAGCTGAATCCAGAGGTAGTCCAGAGCGTCAGGAGAGTTATTATGGTAGGTAATCTTAGAGGTGCCGTAGATGCGCTGATTGGCGTCATCCAGGCGAATTTCCATCACATAGTCAGCCTGCTGCTGCCAGTATTCGTGGCCGGGAGCACCGGCGGCATTACGGTAAACATTGGGTGTGGGCAACTCCGTATAAAGCTGGCGAAACGGATTATTGTTGATGTTCTCAGTCTGTGCCGATAGCCCACCCAGGGTGAGGCACAGCACAAACAACAAGGCAATTCTGGTCATTTATGGGGTGTATTTGATTATTCGGGTGGCTAAGATAGCCATTGCCTGTAACACCCAATGCCCCGAGGTGTTTACTAATTCATTTCCGTCCAGGTGCGGACGTATACCGAATTCCTTATCCTGGCCGAATGTGCGTCCGTGGTTGCGCAATGCTCGTCGGGATCAATGATTTTTAAGAAAATGCAGCGGCGTGTGGAGCGCAGCGGAATACTCGGCTCAGCCGGTACAGGTGCCATGACTCGGGTAGGGCAGTGCTACTGGAATAATCCCTTGCCCCTTTACTGCGTACGGAAAGCGCATTGCATCCCGGCAAAGCACGAGGATTTCACTGCACCTGCGGTGATCGCAAAAAATGTTCCACGTGGAACACATCCTCGTATCTCCATAAATAGAACCGGGATTGTCCCACGTGGAACAATCCCGGCAAGAAGCTCTATCCCCTAGTCTATCCAAAGGTTTCCAGCAGCCAATTCTTTACCGGAGTGTAGTCCGTAGACATTAATCGAGCCTTCTTCTCCCGGTCGGCCAGCTCCGCCAGACGTTCGGGGACTTCGATTTGGTGCCCCAGGATACGCTCTACGTCGGGCTTGAATTTGCTGGGGTGAGCCGTTTCCAGGATTACCCCTCGGGTATTGGGGTGCTCCTTTTGCCACTCCTTCAGGGCCAGATAACCGACTGCTCCGTGCGGATCGATGAGGTATCCGTAACGTTCTTTCACCTCCAGCAGGGCCGCTTCCGTACTGGCATCATCGTAGGCGTAGCCGCTGATGAGCGAAGCCATTCCCCGGTGGGTGGCGGGTTCCAGCGGATCAAGCCCATTCACCTGCCCGTAGAGATTAGCCATCCGGGCGAAGTTGCTGGGCGCACCAACGTCCATGGCGTTGGAGAGAGTCGCAACCGAAGGCCGCGGACGATAGACGCCCGTTTGGAGGTATTCGGGCACTACGTCATTTCGGTTGGTCGCCGCAATAAACTGCTCCACCGGTAGCCCCAAGCGGTGGGCCAGTAGTCCCGCCGTAAGGTTACCGAAGTTCCCGCTGGGCACACAAAAGGCCACCGGATCACCGTCTGCCCCAAGTTGTTTGTACGCTTCGAAATAGTAAAAGCTTTGGGGAATCAACCGGGAGATGTTGATGCTGTTGGCCGAACTTAGCCGAATGGATTCCCGTAATTCTTCGTCCAGGAAGGCCCGCTTCACGATGGCCTGGCAATCATCAAATGTGCCCTCCACCTCCAGCGCATGGATATTGTGGCCCAGGGTAGTGAGTTGCTTTTCCTGAAGCGCACTCACCTTTCCTTTGGGATAAAGAATCACTACCTCGATTCCCGGCGTCTGGTAAAAGCCCGCGGCCACCGCCCCACCGGTGTCTCCGGAAGTAGCCACCAGGATGACCAACTGACGGTCGTTACCCCGATTGAAGTGGCCCATGAGGCGAGACATAAACCGCGCACCGAAGTCCTTGAACGCCAGAGAAGGTCCGTGAAAAAGCTCCAGCACGTACCGATGGTCGTCAAGCTTGACCACCGGAGCCGGGAAGTTTACCGCCTCGTAGACCAACTTCTTTAGGTCCGCTTCGGGCACGGCATCGCCCAGCAATTGCTTACTTACCCGGAAGCCAATTTCCGCGAACGACATGTAGGGAAGGTCCGTGAAGAAAGATTCAGGCAGGGGCTCCAGCCGCTCGGGCATGTAAAGACCGTTGTCTGCGGGTAGCCCGCGAAAGATGGCTTCGGCCAGATCCGTGCGGTGATCAGGGTTGTTGGTAGAGTAAAATTTCATGGTCTAGAAGGGTGGGGGATGTGCGAATTAAAGAATCTCGACCCCCCGTTGATTGATCGGAGAAACGTAAAGCTGACTTTCGATACCGTGCTTTGCAAAGGCGTCCTGCATCACCTGCCCGACGGATTGCGCCAGATAGCCCGAATCGCAAATGGCAAAAACACTGGGGCCCGCGCCACTAATGCTGCACCCCAGCGCACCCCGCTCGAGGGCGGCATTCTTCACCTCATCAAACCCCTTGATGAGCTGCTTACGCTGCGGTTCGATGATGTAATCTTTGAGGGAGCGCCCCAGCAGGGGAAGGTCGTTGGTGTACAGCGCCGTAATGAAACTGGCAATCGCCCCCGTTTGCCGGACGGCGGTTTTCAGCGGCACCTGGTCACTGAGCACGGCCCGGGCGTCTCGGGTCAGGATTTCAATCTCCGGATGCACCACGGCTACCTGAAGGTTTTCGGGTACCGGTAATTGGTGAATGTCCAGCGAAGCATTGGAACGAATCAGGGTAATTCCGCCCACCAGGGAAGGCGCTACGTTGTCGGCGTGAAAGCTTCCGTCGGCCACCTCTTCTCCCTGTACGGCAAAATAAAGTAGTGACTCCCGGTTCAGGGGAGCGCCAAGTAGTTGATTGATCGCCACTACGGCTCCCGCCGCACTCGCGGCACTGGACCCCAGTCCACTGCCGAAGGGCATCTTCTTATGGATTTCCAGCTCAATGCCCTGGCCGGTTTCTCCCAGATGCTCCAGTAAGCGCAGGGCCGCAACCCCGGCCGTATTCTTCTCCGGCTCGTAGGGGAGCTGCTTATCTCCCGTTCCGGTAATGCTGGTAATCGTAAAAGGTTTCGTGGCGTCGGCACCGAATCGGGCGACGATCTCATCTCCGGGACGGTCAATGGCAAACCCAAGGATGTCATACCCAACCGCTACGTTAGCCACCGTGGCCGGGGCGAAAACGCGTACTTCTTGCTTACTCATCACCCCAGGTAATTTCCAATTTTAATAATCTCGGCAAAGACCCCTGCGGCCGTCACCTCCGCGCCGGCTCCGGGCCCCCGGACCACCAACGGACGCTCACTATAACGATCGGTGGTAAATACAATCATATTGTCACTGCCGCTCAGACCGTAAAACGGACTGTCGGCCCCCACGGCCTGGATGCCGACGGCCGCCTGATCCCCTTCCAGTGAGGCGATCATGCGGAGGACCTTTCCTTCCTTTGCTGCCTGAGCGTGGAGGTCGGTGAAATACTTCCCATTATCGTCAAGTACCCGGAAGAAGTCATCTACACTTTCGGCCTCCATGGCGCCCTCGGGCAGGAAGCTGCGTAGTTCAATATTTTCCGTTTCGAGGGCAACGCCGGTTTCCCGGGCCAGGATCAGGATTTTCCGTCCAACATCCTTACCCGACAGGTCGATGCGGGGATCGGGCTCGGTAAAGCCTTTCTCCCGGGCTTCCTGCACGATGTCGTGGAAGGAGCGACTGCCGTCAAAGTTATTAAAGATGAAACTCAGCGAGCCACTCAAAACTCCCTCAATCTTTCGGATTTCGTCACCACTGTCGCGGAGGTCCCGTAGGGTAGAGATGACCGGAAGCCCGGCCCCGACGTTGGTTTCGTAATGAAACTGTACTCCCCGTTTGGTGGCGATGTTTTGCAGTCGCTGGTACTGAAGGTAGCTTGAAGAGGTGGCGATCTTGTTTGGCGTTGAGATACTAATGCTCTCGTCCAGAATCCCTTCGTAGTAGGAGGCGATCTTGTCGTCGGCGGTATTGTCCACAAAAATGCTGTTGCTCAAATTGAGATCCCGCATCCGACCGACGAAGACCGGGAGATCGACCGCGATGTCCGAAGCCATTAGCTGATCCTTCCAGTTGTCCAGATCAATCCCTTCGGGATCAAAGAGCATTTTCTTCGAGTTGGCCAGGCCAACCACCTTGACCTCCATACCACGCTTGGCCCGGAGGTAGTCGTTCTGATCTTTGATCTGCTTGAGCAGGGTACCGCCAATCAGTCCGACGCCCACAATGAAGAGGTGCAGCGTTTTGTAGTCCGAAAGGAAGAAGGCTTCATGCAGGGCATTCAAGGCCTTGTTTTCGTCTTCCCGGGAGATGACGACCGAGACGTTCAGCTCACTGGATCCCTGGGCGATGGCTACGGCATTGATACCGTTTTTCCCGAGTGCCTGAAACAGCCTTCCGGAGATACCCGGTTGGTAGCGCATGTTTTCCCCGATGATGGCCACTACACTGAGGTCACGCTCGACCTTTATGGCATTCACCACTCCCCGTTCGATTTCGTAGGCGAAGGCTTCCTCTACCGCCATTCGGGCGGCATCGGCGTCGCTCGGCTTCACGGCAAAGCTAATGGCGTGTTCGCTGGATCCTTGAGTGATCAAAATGATGTTGATCTGCTCCGCCGCCAGGGCACCGAATAGCCGGGCGGAAATTCCGGGTACGCCGAAAAGCCCGCTACCCGAAATGGTTAGCAAGGCAACATTATTGATGGAACTGATGCCGCGCACGGCAACGTCGTCGAGACTACTCTCCTCACTTACCTTGGTGCCGGGAAAGTCCGGCTCGAAGGTATTCTTGATGTACAGGGGGATACGCTGGTGCAGGGCCGGCATCAGGGTAGGCGGATAAATGACCTTAGCGCCGAAGTGGGACATCTCCATCGCCTCCGCGTAGGTCAGCTTCGGTATGGTGAAGGCCTTCTTTACCCGGCGCGGATCCGCCGTCAGCACTCCGCTGACGTCCGTCCAGATCTCAATAGCATCGGCCCGAAGGCCGGCAGCCAGGAGGGAAGCCGTGTAATCGGAACCTCCCCGCCCCAAGGTGGTGGTCAAACCACCCTTGGCACTGGCAATAAAACCCGTAACCACCTGAACCTTAGGGTGTTCCGCGTAATACTCGCGAATTTTGACGTAGGATTTCTCAAAATTGACCGTGGCGCTGCCGAATTTCTTATCGGTCTTGATAATTTTTCGGGCGTCGAGGAATTCGGCGGGGATTCCGGACTGTACCAGCGTCTGGGCGATGATGTAGGCAGATGACCTTTCCCCAAAGCTCAGCACGTAATCCATGGTTCGGGTAGAGGCTTCCCTTACCAGGAAAATCCCGTAGAGCAGATTCTTCAGCACCTCGTGGCTTTTCCGCATCTGGGTGGCGGTTTCCGTACGGAGTGGACCTTCGGGCAGGAGTTCCACAATGGCCTGCTGGTGACGCTTGGCGAAGGCCGAGAACGACGCGCCGTAGCGATCGTCTCCGGCGGCGGCAAGCTGACTCATTTCGATGAGGCTGTCCGTCACGCCACCGAAAGCCGAAAAGACTACCGTAAAGTGATCACCCGAAGCGTAGTAATCTTTCAGAATGTCAATAATACCGAGAATACGTTCCGGCCGGGCCACCGAAGAGCCGCCGAATTTGAGAACTTTCATGGGAAAATTTCACGTGGCTGAATAAAGCTACAAAGATGAATAAATTGCCCCGCCTTCCACAGTTTTGGCCGAACAATGGTCCGGGGATTTACGAAGTCTCCACCCTAAATGTAGCGATTGCTTCCATCCAGTTTATCCGGCTTCCTGATTGCCCTACTCCCCCGTGTCGGACAACAAAGCAGCGGGACGGAGGTCCAGTGCCCACTGTTCCAGGGTTCTCATTTGCTCGGCTTCCTCCGGGCGCTTATCTCCCTGGCCACACAGGTGCAAAATTCCGTGGATGATGACGCGATGCAGTTCGTCGGAATACTTAGTAGAAAATTGCCGGGCATTATCGGCTACCCGCTCCGTGGAGATGAACAGGTCCCCGGAAATTTCGGGGAAGGACGCATACGGGAAAGTGATGATATCCGTAAGGGTATCATGGTCGAGATACTGCACGTTCATGTCGTGCAGGTATTCATCACCGCAGAAAATGTAGTTGATGGGGCCGACCTTACCCTGCCGGCGGGAGATCACGTCCGTGATCCAGCGCACGAGGGGGAGGTAATGCTCCTGCTCCGGGGCCTGACCACCCCGTTCCTCGTGAAATAGAATTTCTTCCAAATTTACCTAGAGCTTGAATTGCATTTCCACCGTGGAACCACCGTTGATGTAGCGCATCTTATCGCACAGCTGGTTCATGAGAAAAACACCCCGGCCACCACATTCGCAGAGGCGTTCCGGAGAGGTAGGGTCCGGTAGCTTATCGTAGTTAAAACCACAGCCCTGGTCGCTTACGCGCACCGCCAGTCCACTACGGGTTTGGGCGAGCTTGATGCTGACCGTTTTGGAACGATCCTGCTTGTTGCCGTGAATGATGGCATTATTCACGGCCTCGGTGAGGCTGATGAGCAGATTAGCGTGTTTCTCCTTATCGAGCTTATAACGGCTGGCGATTTGGTTAACGTACTGTTCAACCTTATTGATGTTACGAGGATCCGATGCGAGCGTTAGCATGAATAGGTTTGAGCTTGAAAGTTCTGACAAAAATTCGCAGAGTATAAAAACGGGAAGCTTTAATCAAACACTGCGTTTACGCAAAAAGATGCATAAGCGCTTGCTTTTCAACGGTCTTAGACGCCTCTCAGGTATTTTGGACACATTTTCATGCCCCTAATACGCTTCCACAAGTATAAGGTTCACACTTGAAAAAATCAATAGCAAAAAAAATGGAGGGGCACAAAGCCCCTCCATCTGTAGTTATTCTCCGCGCAGGCTGCGGAAATATTCGTCGACCAGATTCTGGAAGTAGGGGTTCAATTCGGGACTGATCCGTTTGAACATCTCCACTTCAGCCTTCCGTTGCTTGATATATTCTTCAATGCTGGGGGGCAGATCCCGGCGGCGCTGCAGGGCCGTTTCCGACTTTCGCTTTTCTTCCTGTTCCTGTTCGCGCTCGGCCCGTTCGTGTTCCAGGAGTTTGTTCAGGATTTCCTGCTGGCGCGTCATCATTTCGTTGGTGAGACGCTTATTGACCAGGTCTTCTTCGGCTTCGTTCATCTTGTCGATGAGTTCCTGCAATTCGGGGTCAATTCCCTGTCCACCTTCCTGGCGGGCTTTTTGTTTGGCTTCCAGCGCCCGCCGCAGGGCCGCCTGCCGGGCGGCCATTTCGGCAAACTCCTTACTCGTTCCGCCTTCGCCCTTCTGCAGGCCTTCCTTCATTCCCTCCATGGCGTCGTTCAGGTTGCGCTGACCGTCGCTACCGGGTTGCTTGCCGGGCTGCTCACCGGGCTTTCCACTGGGTTGGCCGTTTCCGGGATTCTCGCATTGCTGGCTACCGGACATCATGCCCGCCATCTGTTGCTGCATGTTTTGCATGCTTTCACTCAGCATGAGCGCCAGATCGTTCAGTCCGGTCATCGCTCTTTGCTGCACGTTGGCCGCCTGGGGCGTACGCCGTTCTTCCAGCTCCCGAACCGTTTGCTCCATATTCCCCTTGATCTCGGTTACCTTCTCGGTGATGAAGGTTTCGATCTGGAAGTTTCTTTTGGCCAGCGCCTGCAGGGAATCCCGCACGAGCTCAAAATCGTTGTTGATCTGGAACTGGTTCTGTACCAGTTCCACGTAGCGAGGGGTGTTGACCGTAGTTTGGTTGAGTTGTTCCATGGTCTCCTCCTGATCGAAACTCAGGTCAACGATGTTTTCCAACAGCTGGCGGATCGCGTCCATGTCTTCCTGCATGCCTTCCTGCTGCATGCTTTGCATTTGACCGGCCATGGACTCGGCCATCTCCTGCATTTTCTGGCTGGCCCCCTTCTGCTTTTTGGAAGCCCCCTGGTTGTCCTGTTCCTGCATTTGCTTCTGGGCGTCCTGCATGTCCTTCTTCACCTCTTCCTGGGCGCTTTCCTGCATGTCGAGCTTCATCGGCTTTTCGAGGTCCTGATTCTTCTCCTCCATTTGCTCCATTTTCTCCTGGAGCTTTTCGAATTCGTCCTGAATCTCTTCCTGCTTTTCCTGCAGTTCTTCCTGCTTCTCAGCCTGAGCCTGTTTTTCCTCTTCCGTTTGCTCCTCTCCGTTGTTCTTTTGCTCTTCGGAAAGTTGTTCGGTTTCTTCGGCGAGCTCCTCCTGTTCTTGGGCGAGCTCCTCGAGTTTATCGATGGCGTCCATCATCTCCTTCTCCAGCTCCAGCTGTTTGAAGAGTTCGAGCATCCGATCCAGTTCTGCTTCGGTCTCTTCATCGGAGAGTTCCATTTCTTCCATCTTTTGCAGGGCCTCGTCTTTCTCCAACTCCTCCATCAGTTCCTGGATTTGCTGCATGAGTTCCTGCATTTCCTGATCCAGGGATTCTTCGAACATCTCCTGCAGCTTTTCCTGCTTCTGCTGGATCTGCTCATCTTGCTGTTCCTGTTCCAGGTTTTCCTCGAAAGCCTTCTGGGCCTCGTCGATTTGCTTTTGGACTTCCTGCTGGCGCTCGGCAAGTTTTTCCAACTCCTTACGCATCTTCCAGTCCATCTCCTTTTCCTGCAGCATCCGCTCCCGCAGGTCCTTGGTGTCTTCCTTCAGCTCCCGGGTAGCTTCCAGGGCCTTCTTGAGTTCATCCTTAACCTTGTTGTCGTTGGCTTCCGCCTGCTGCTCCAACTCTTCCTCGGTGGGGGCCCGGAAGGCCATCACGCCGGTACGGGCACTCTTGGCACCATTGACGCCATCGTTGTCGAAGACCTCGAAGTAGTAGGTCAGTTCATCTCCGGGCTCCAGTGGCAGGTCATTGGCGAGGTCCCAAACGTGGTCATAGCGGGTTTGCTTACCCGCGGGCCCGGAAATGGGCACCGTTACGGGGTCAAGCTCGGCACCGTCCTTACCCCGCTTAACGCGGTAAACGAAGTTGAGCTTACTCAGTCCGTGGTCATCGGAGGCTTCCCCCACGAAGAACAGCAGCTGCTCATCGGTGCTGTCCTGGAAGGTTTCCACGCTGATTTGCGGATGTAGGTCGGGGATGACGGACAGACCGTAACTCACGGAATCCGCTACGGGCAGGCGCTCATTGCCAATGTAGAGGGTGTAGCGATCATTCCGCATGGCGCGTTTATCGAAGCTGTAGAGATCGCTACCGTCCCGGCGCAGGGTGGTTACTTCGTCCTGACTGGCAAAGCGAAGATCGATTTGGTCCGTATTCTCGGTATCAAACGACCACTTGATGCGGGTTCCCGCGGGAATGGTCAGGTCACCGATGTTGGCCAGTTCTTCGTCCTGCCTTCCGAGGTAGTTGGGGTAATCCAGTTCCACGGAAAAGGAGGCAATGTTGGGTTTGGGCAGCACTTCCAGGGTGTAGTCCTTGCTTTCCACTTCCGCGGCGGCGAGTTGGAAGGGCGTATCTTCCTGTACGTTACTGAACTGATAGGTGAAGGTATTGGCACTCTCCTTCTGCAGCCGATAGCGGTAACCATCCACCTCAATGAAGGCTTCGGCGGGCAGTACTTCTCCCTCGACTTTCACCGTAAGGGGAAAATCCCCGTACTGAATCACTTCCAGATCTGACTCCTGCTCCAAAACGAAGGAGAAGGGTGCCGGGCGCTCAAAGGACTCGTTATTGCGGATGAGGCGGTTGGTGCCGTCTTTGATCAGGCTCGGTGCAGCGAACAGCAAAATCACCAGCAGCATCAGTGGCGGCAGGGCATACTTCAGGTAGCGACGGTTCTGGCTCAGGTCAATGGCCGACCGGAAGGGAACCGGGCTGATTTCCGAGGCCTTCTGGTCGATGGACGCCAATAAAAGACTGGTATCTCCCCCCGCTGCGGCCTGTTGACGCAGCTGCAATACGTTGAGCAGCTTATCCTTTACGTTGCCGAAATGTTGTCCGATGATCTCGGCGGCCCGTTCGTGGCTGATGACGGATCCCAGCCGGAAGTAACGGGTAAGTGGCAGGATGACCCATCCCCCGAGGGCCAACAGACTCAGTCCCAGGAAACCGTACCACAGCAGCTTGCGGGTTCCGGTCGGGAAAAAGAACTGGGATTCCAGAATACTGACTACCATAAACATCACCAGCACGGCGCCCAGGGTATAGAGCGCGCCGCGAATGAGTTGGTTGACGTAAAACTTTCGGATGAACCGGTCAAGTTTAGCAATCAGTTGGTCGTAATGTTGAGAAAGTTGGGGCATAACGTATCTCCTTGAAAATGCACTTACTTGGGGGAAGAAGCAAAATAGTGAAAAGAATCCAGATCCTTTTCGGTTGAAGGGAAAACGCTGGAAGGGACGTTAAAATTTGATGCTTTGTCGGGCTTAAGCACCTTACGGGCGGGGGTGAGTCCCCATTACCGGTTTTGGCGACGGGCCCACAGCAGACCGCTGATGATTAACAGGTACAGAATGGTGAGGGCGTAAGCGGTCCATTCGGTCTCGATTCCTGCTTTCTGCAGCAGAAAATCCGCATTCTTGTACGCCAGAAAAACGGCAACGCCCAGCCCCGCAAGGTTCTGCCAGCCGGAATTGACCTTGTCGATCAGTAACGCCCGGTCGTTAGCGAATACGAGAACCAGTCCCGCCACGAAGGGCAGTAATAATCCGTTGGCGATTTGAGCGGCCACGATCACTCCGATGATGTCCAGGTCCAGTAGGGCCACCAGCAGACCGATCAGCAGTACACCTCCCCAGCTCAGACGAAAGTATCGACCACGGTTCTCCCAGTCGCTGGATTGCTCACGCCCAATGAGTTCCCGGCCCGCCATGGCCGCAGCCAGCGGCGCGGTGACCGCCGAGCTGAACCCGGCCGCAAACAATCCGAATCCCAGTACCACGGCTCCCTGGCCCGACATCCTGGCATCCAGCGTGCGCGCCAAATCTTCAAAGCCCGAAAAGGCATCCGTGACGCCCCCCACCAAAATGATGCTGAGGGTGATCACCGCCCCCACCAGAAAGGAGGCAAACAGGCCCCGGCGCATTTCCCCCAGTCCCTGGCCGTGACTCAGTCCGGCCGCCAGGAAAAAATTGTAGGGGACGATGGTGGTGCCAACCAGCGCGACGACCGTAGCCGGATTGATTTGCCGCTGCCCCGCCAGGGAATCTTCACCGGCGATCAGTCCGACCGCCACCACCATGAAGATGAGCCCCATGACGGACACGATAGCGGCCAGCCACCGCGCAATGGTGGCGGTTTTGCCTCCCCACATCAAGGTGGCAATCAGCAGGCCAAAGAGGAGGACGCACCAACGGGGTACTTCGGCCAGCAACTGCACCCCGCCCAGGGCGCCGAGCAGGTTGCCCGCCTGGTAGGCGGCGCATCCCAGCAGCACCGCCAGAAAACACAACCAGGCCAGCCAGCGGTTTCCCTGACCGAGCACTGCCCCCAGGGGGCGGCCACTCACCAGCGTGAGGCGGGCGGCCATTTCCATCAACAGCAAGCCCGCAATGGCGGCCAGGGCCACCGTGGGTATGTAAAGAAAGCCGCCCTCGGTGCCGGCCCGCGTCGCCGTGGTTACGGTGCCCGGACCAATGAAGGCCGCCGCGATCAGTGACCACACCAGCGCCCGGCCCCAGGAAGATGAATTGCCCATAGAAAAATTGTTGGGCGATAAAGCTAGCGGTTGTTCCGGAATAAACATTCCCGGCCCCACGCGACTTCCAGTAATATGCTAATACTTCTACTTCACACCCTGGTTGAGGGCATCGTCGGTCTGCTCTTTCTTTTTTACCCCAACGCCGGAGACCTCATTCCGGGCTTCGGTCAGGCGGAAGGCCCCAGTGCCGAGCTGCTCATGAATATGTACGGCCTGTCGGCCCTACTCCTTGCCGCCCTTTCGCTGATTGCCTACTTCAGCCGGGCGAACCGGGTCTTGTTACTCACCATCTCCGGCACCCTGGCCGTTTTCCATTTTGCCATGGCCATTATTCAGGCGCTCGGCAATCCGGACCATCGCGCCATGCTCACCCACTTCATTCTGGGCATCTTTATGGCCGGTCTCTACGTGCAGGAACGCCGTAAAGCATGGACCGACGTAAGCAAGTAGTTAACATGTTTTTTACACAAAAAGCCAGCCGACCCAACAAAAAAAAGTGAACAAATTTTTTCAAAGGGTTTTTTCCACCATTTTATCCACAGGGCGTAAAACGCGGCCAGGTTTCAGCAAATAATTTAAATATACCACGATCGCCACCACCCCAATGGCGACGAACTGGTGGGCTACTCCCAGCCCCACCGGTACCTGTCCTTTGCTGCTGACCACCGTAGCGATTCCAAGTATAACCTGGGTTATCAACAAGGTTATCAACAGCAGGTTGGTGGATTTCAACAGGGGGGACTTTATCCGGGTAAAAGCCGTGTAGAGGTACAGTAATACAATGATTAACAAGGTGTAAGCGGTCATCCGGTGCAAGAACTGGATTAAGGCCGGTTGGAAGAGTGTGGCCTCGTAATACACCATGTTTTCCACAGTCCACATACTGGCATCCCGCAAAACTCCGGGAACGAACTCTCCGTTCATATCGGGCCAGGTTGGGTAGGGTAAAGCGGCCTTGGCGCCGCTCATGATGCCCCCGAGGATAAGCTGAAGAATGAGGACAATATTGATGGGCCAGCGCCACTTATCCACCGCTCCTTGTGGAAAACCGGGGAGATTGGGTTGGATCACCTTCAAAGTTGTCCACAACAAGTAGGAAAACAAGGTTAACCCCAGGCTAAGGTGTATCGTCAATTTGTATGCATTGACCCAGGGCCGATCAATGAGCCCACTGGCCACCATGATCCAGCCGAAACTGGCGGCCAGGGCCGCCAGGAGCACAACAATACCCAGCCGTTGCATCAGCGGTCGGTCCAGATACCCTTTGCGCCAGAAAATCAGGAAGCCGACGATGAAGACCAGCCCCATGATCCGGGCCCACTGCCGGTGGAACCATTCCCAGAAATAGATGAACTTGAAGTCCTCCAGGCTGATGTCCGCAAAAATCTTTTCGTACTGGGGGGATGCCTGGTACTTTTCGAACTCCTCCTGCCAGTCGGCGGCGCTGGTCGGGTACACGGCCCCGCTCAGGGGCTCCCATTCGGTGATCGACAACCCGGATTCGGTCAGGCGGGTGATCCCGCCGATGACCACCTGGCCCACCACCATGATCAGACCAACGATGAGCCAAATGCGGACCGCACGGGGATATCGACCTCCACGGCGGGAGTTGGCGTAGGGAAGAGTAGTTGCAGTATTCATACGGTAGTACGTGGCGTCAGGAAGCTAATCCCTCCAGGAGCCAGAAGAAGTTTTCCCCTTCTTCCCTTTCCTCAAGAGCTTGTTTGGAATTTAGTAATCGACCTCCATTTGGCCTTTTTTGGCGCTAGCTTCGTTGGTAAAATCCTCATTTAGCGCTGCTAAACTCCGGTTTTCCCGCCTTGCAACCACCAAAAAAATCTCAAATTCGGTCAGACGACCAAAATCCGAACAAGCTCTAATAGTTATTAACTTCTTTTAATTTAAAAATCCCCTTTATCGTTATTAGGGGTGTGGAAAGGAGGATAACAAGATTTTACTTTCCTTGTCCAGCTCGTTTTGCCCATTTTTATGTCAGTTTTCCACGGGTTTTCCCAGGGGTAAGCCCCGATAGAACCTCATTTTCCAATTTCTCCACAAGGTCCCTGTTTTACTTTCCACGGAAAAAGTTTTTTCCCCGGGTCCGTGGACTATCGGGAAGAAACTGTCTAGAAGGAGTGGAAAGGAATACACCAAAACTGTGGAAATGTGGATAAATCCGAGGGTGGCGTGCCCGCAGGTGCCGTGGCTGTGGAAAAGGGGCCAGGTTTCCACGCTTATCCCCAGGACAAGGGTGGAAAAGTGAAAAATACAAAAAGCAGATTTACAATGACTTTACGTATGCTTAACTGTCTTGATGTGAAAAAGGTAATTTTTGCCCTCCTCCTGCTTGGCGGTATGTTGGGTTCCGTCGGAGCACAAGACTACGTGAACCTCCCCTGGTCCGCCAGCTGGATCGGCCACCCCGAAGCGCCGGCGACGGACTTCGCCGTCGTCCACTTCCGACATACGTTCACCCTCGAAGAACTGCCCGGTACCCTGCCGGTGCTGGTCTCGGCCGATAACCGTTATCAGCTTTTCGTCAACGGGCAACGCGTGGGCGAAGGTCCCGCCCGGGGAGATCTGCAGCACTGGCGCTACGAAACCTACGATTTGCGGCCCTACCTGGAGGAAGGGGAAAACGTCATTGCCGCCATGGTCTGGAATTACGGCATTGATCGACCCTGGTCGCAGCAATCCTACCGCACGGCCTTTCTCCTCCAACCCGAAGACCCCGACTGGGCTTCCCTCCAAACGGGAAGCGGAGCGTGGACCACCCACCATAACCTTGCCTATTCCCCCATTACCGGTAGCCGGGAGCGCCTGGGTACCTACATCGTTACCGGTCCGCAGATTCACGTAGACGGCAGCAAAATGCCCTGGGGCTGGGAAACCACCGACTTTGACGATGCCTCCTGGGTGCCGGCCCGGGGCCTGACCCGGGCAAGTCCGGCCCGGGTGGGTACGGAATTTTACTGGGGACTGGTGCCCCGGGAGATTCCACTGTTCCCGCGGACCCGCCCCAACCTGCGCCCATCCATCGTGCGGGCCGAACCGGACACGACGAGGTTGAACGTTCCCGAGCCCGTCATTCCCGCCGGTCAGCAGCAGAAAGTATTACTGGATTTCAGAAATCTGACGAATGCCTTCTTCGACTTCGGATTCTCCGGCGGGAAGGGCGCTACCGTCCGGGTGGAGTACGCCGAATCGCTGCTCGACGAAAACGGAGAGAAGGGCAACCGGAACGAGGTGGCCGGTAAGAAAATGTTGGGGGTTTACGATGAGTTCGTCCTGGATGGCGGCACTGGCCGCCGCTACACCACCCCCTGGTTCCGGACGGCCCGCTATGTGGAAGTGACCATCACCGCCCGGGAAGAGCCCGTGACCCTGGAGCAGCTGCGGGTAGAGGAATTCGCCTATCCCTTCGTCGTCAGGGGGCGCTTTGAGGCGGAAGGAAATGCCCTTCGGACCGACGAAATCTGGGAGGTCGGCTGGCGTACGGCCCGGATGTGCGCGCAGGAAACCTACGTGGACTGCCCCTACTACGAACAACTCCAGTACGTCGGCGACACCCGGATTCAGGCTCTGGTCAGCCTCTACGTCAGTGGCGATGACCGACTGATGCGCAAGGCGATTCAGGTGTTTGAGGACAGTCGGATCAGCGACGGACTGACCCAGAGCCGCTACCCGGCCAGTGTGCCCCAGGTCATTCCCCCCTACTCCCTGATGTGGGTGGAAATGGTGGGGGATTACTGGATGCACCGACCCGACACGGCCTTTGTCGGGAAGCAGTTGCGGGGAGTGCGTTCGGTCCTGGACTGGTACGATCGGCAGCTCCTGCCGAACGGACTGGTGGGCCCCACCAAATTCTGGAACTTCGTGGACTGGGCGCCGGAATGGCCCTGGGATAACGTCCTGCGGGTGGGGGGCGTGCCGGATATGGAGGGCGGCTCCAGCATCGTCAGTTTGCAGTACCTGGGGGCCCTGCGGACCGCTACCGAGCTGCACGCCTATTTCGGGCATGAGCAAGAAGCTGCCCGGTATGCGGCCCGGGCCCGCCGCCTGGCGGCGGCGATTAAAGAACATTGCTGGAACGCCGAGCGGGGACTGATGATGGATACCCCCGGGGGAAAGGCCTACAGTCAGCACGCCAACATTCTGGCGATCCTGGAGGACATTGCACCTGCGTCCTCGCAAAAAATGCTGGAACGGGTCCTCACGGACGAAAGCCTCACGCAGGTCTCGGAATATTTCCGCTTCTACCTCATTCAGGCGCTCTACCATACGGATAATGCCTACCGCTACCCCGAACAACTGGCCATCTGGCAGGCGTATCTGGACCAGGGTTTCACCACCTGGCCGGAGAAACCCGGCCGCACCCGGTCGGATTGCCACGCCTGGAGTGCCAGTCCCAACTATGACCTCCCGGCTACGCTGGCGGGCATTCGGCCGGAGACGCCCGGTTTTGGCACCGTCTCCATTCGACCCGCCAAAACCGACTTCGGCTACGACACCACCGTCCCCCACCCCGAGGGCCTGATTCGACTGGTCTGCGAAACCGACGACGGCAAGACGGTATATAAGGTCAGCCTTCCGGAAGGCGTATCCGGAACCTTCTTCTGGAAGGATCGGTCGGTACCCCTGGACCAGGCGGGCGGGAAGCAGCAGGTGATTGAGGTGGAGTGAAATGGTTGAGACGCTGCGCGTCGAATGAGCTCACCAGGGGCTATCGCGCAAGGGGCTACGTAAGACACGACGCACCGCATCGGGATAAGGAGGACTATAGGATGCCTTTGATGTAGACGATTATTTCCGATACTCGTTACGGGATACTAAAGCTTTAGTGATTTCGCTCCGTATGAATTTCGTTAAAAAATTCTTTGATGTTAAACGAGACTTTCCCTTTCGGGTAAGCTTTAATGATTGGCCAACCCCAAGCATTGACTTCAATGTCAGGGTATTTTTCATCTTCTGACCGTACAACAAGTCTCATTGTGTCAGGACAGTAGGTAAGCTCAACAATGGTACCTGCCGGTACTTCATGTTATCCCGCAATTTTTTCGGAATATATAGCCGTCCATACTTATCAATTTTAGTGACCATAGTTGCGATCTTTTTTGATTGCAGCACCGAAGTCATAATGCATCACTTCGTCAATCCCAAAATCAAAAGAGGGTATACCGAATTCATCTAGCGTTGAAACTGGGTTAGAAAGACTTATCATCGGAGTTAATACAAGCTCTCCACTTTTATCATTCCAACGGAACTCAAATTTAGTTCCGGCTACTAACCCTCTAGCTTCGCGTAACTTCTTGGGAATGAGCAGGCGCCCGTACTTGTCGATCTTTGTGATCATGACCAATCTTTGATATACCAACGTGTTCTGGGGGTGGTTAAGTTGCTGTGCTCAGGGTAGGCAGATAAACTAACCAGACAAACTGGTTGAGACGCTGTGCGTCGAACGAAAACTTCCTCCCAATTCCCGATCATCCACGACGCACAGCGTCGTGTACCGGGGGGTTACCGCATCAACGTCACGTCTCCCGCATACTCCACCGTCGTCCCGTTAATGAACCGCACCGAGGCGGAGTAGACGAATACCGCCGGATTGAGCGGCCGGCCGTCGGGGCCCGTACCGTCCCAGCCCAGGCTGGGTTCGTTGGGGAGGAAGTTTTCGTTTTCGAAGACGAGTCCGCCCCAGCGATGGTAGATGCGGAGGTATTCCACCGCTTCCACGGCGGGTCCCCCGAAGAGCGTGAAGAGGTCGTTACTACCGTCTCCGTTCGGACTAAAGACGTTGGGGATGTAAATGGGGCGATCCGCAACGACGGCTACTTCCACTTGCGCGGAGTCGAGGCAGCCAACGGCGTTGGTGCCGATGACCGTATATAAGGTAGTGTTTACCGGACCCACCCGGATGCGGCTGCAGTCCGGATCAAGGCAATCTTCGGCTGCGGCCGGATTCCATACGTAGGTCACCGGATCGTAGCTGCTCACCGCCCGCAATAAGGTGTCAAAACCCAGGGTAATGCGGAGGTCGGGGCCGGGGTCAACGATGAACTCCAGGGGTTGCGTCAGCGTGCCGTTAAGGGAGTCCAGACAGCCGTTGGCGTCCATGACGTAGAGGGTGTAGTTGCCCGAAAGCAAGCCCCCCAGGAGGGGATCGATCTGGAAGTTTTCGCCGTCGCTGCTGTAGGTGTAGTCGGGCGTTCCTCCGGTAGCCGACAGCAGGAAGGAGCCCGTGGGCTCCTCGAAGCAGAGCAGGTCATTGGTTTCTTCCAGGACGGGGAAGATTTCGTTGGGTTCCGTCAGGGTGATGGCGTCGCTGCGGATACACCCGTTCTGGTCCGTGACGCTGATGGTGTAGGTGCCGGGGACGAGATCGGTGCGGATGGTATCGGCCACGCTGCCGTCGGCCCACTGGTAGGTGTAGCCGGGGCGGCCACCGCCGGTGAGCACCACCAGGTCACCGTCGTCGGTGCCGAAGCAGGTGCTGCCGTTGCCGTCTACGGCTACCGTGAGCACGGGCGGGTCGGGGATGGTGATGTCAAATACGCCCCGGCAACCGTCGGCGTCCTGGGCGTCTACGCGGTAGGTGCCGGCGGGTAATCCGCCGCGGGTATTGCTGGCCTGGGGACCGTCGCCGAGGTTGAAGTCGTAGGTATAGCTGGGCTGGCCGTTGGCCAGCTCGATGATCAACTGACCGTTAGGATCGCCGGCACATACCGGTTCGACGAAGGTGGTGGCGCCTTCCACCAGCCCCAGTTCAAGTTCATTGACGAAGATGTCCTGATCAACCAGGCAACCGTTGGCGTCGCGGGCGCGGACGTTGACCGTACGGACGCCTAAATTGGTAATGACGTTGTTGCTCCCGAAGGCACCGCCGTCAAAGCTGTATTCGTATCCTCCGGCACCGCCGCTGAGGACGGTGAACTCCAGGGCGCCGTTGGTGCCGCCGGCACAGTCGGGCATGGTGATCAGGGTATCGAAAACGAAATCTTCCGGGCCGTCTACCGTAAAGGAAAAGGTTTCCGTACAGGTGGATTCGTCGGACACCGTCACGGTATAGTCTCCCCGGCCGAGGCCGGTCAGGTCTTCGGTGGTTTCGCCGTTGCTCCAGTTGAAGGTCAGGGTGCCGGGAGAGAATGAACTGCTGCCCGTAAAGTCGATGGTGCCCGTCATTTCGTTGGGACAGACGACCGGACTGGCGGTGCCGTTGCCGGTAAATTGACCGTCGCAGCAGATGACGTTGACCTCTTGTTGGGAGAGTACTTCCCGGCAGTCGCGGTTGGTGGTGATGATCAGTTCCACTTCCGGGGTGCCGGGCTGGGAGAAGACCACGCTGTGGGGGCCGGGTCCGGAGGCCGTGCGGGGAATGGCGGTGGGCCCGAAGTCCCACTCCTGGCTGGCGATACCGTCCAGGGAGGAGGAGTTGTCCGTGAAGGTAAGGGCGTCGCCCACGCAGACTTCGTTGCTGCTGAAACTGAAGGCCGGCGTGGGACCGAGGAAGGTTCCCGTACCACCAAATTCGATGGAAAAACCATCGCCAGAGCCGGAGAAATTCATTACTACCAGTGCGTAGCTCCGGCCGGAAACCATGTCGATGGAGTTGACAAAATTGTTATCTCCGGGATCGCAGCCACAGTTTTCCTGCTGGTCGGGGTCCGCGTCACTCAGGCCGGTTTCGCCCAGGCAGGGGAGGTTAAGATCGGGAGGATTGCCCTGGGTTTCCCCGGAGAACATCTGTCGCAGAACGCGACGGTTGCTACAGCCGTCGATGTCGTCCATTTCGTAGATCACGAAATCAATGTCTTCGTTCGGCGCTGCCCCCAGGGGAGTGAGCACGAAGGAAAGGCTACCGGGTTGATCGCAGGTCCAGCGGTACCAGGCCGAGTTGAATTCGGTGGGTTCACTGGCACAGTTGATGTTCGGAGAAAGGAGGTCGTCCCGCACACTCCCCGTTCCCTGCAGAAAGTCAACGGCAAAGGGTGATTTATCGCAGAGGACTACGCCGGTCTGGCAGTCGCTGCTGGGATCGGGAACGGCGTCGAACTGGTCAATGCACAGCTCAAAGGTTCCCTGGTTTCCCTCGCGGGCACCCACCATAATGAAGTAGGTCTCCCCCACGGTGAGCTCGTTGTAGATGATGTTGCCCCCGTTTTGAAACAGTCCCGTTTGGGGGTTCTGGAAGGGGGAGCGACACCCGACGTCGTCGAGGGTGGCGCAATCTCCCCGATAGAGGGCAAATTGTGGTGCCCGCAGCGTACCGCCGGAGTTCCCACTGACCGCTCCACGGACCTGAATGTTGGCCGAGTTGCGCAGGGCCACGAAACTGAACCAGACGTCGCGGATCTGATCCCGCTCATCAATACAGATGGGGTAATCATTGGGGGTAAACGACGGCGTAGCGTCGATATTGGAGAAGGCGCTGCCGCCGGAGCAGAAGCTTAACTCCTCGGGAAGAAGGATGGCGTTGCCACATTCATCATTGGCGGGTTGGGCAACCAACAGGACCAGGGGCGAGAGGACGAAAATCAATAAGGCGTATATGTGCTTCATGGCGGGGCAAAGTAAACAATAGGGACGGGGCAGCCGAGCCCAAACATTGAACAGTAAACGCCGGAATAGACGTATGTTTTGATCGACTTAGTTGGAAAATGGCCGACTTTTCGAGAAAATTTAGCGCTTTGCTAACGTTTCGGGTACCCGAGCCGGGAAGCTGGATCAATTACGGAGGTTGCGGCAGTCCTTAAAAATACCGCGGCGTCCTACTTTTAGGGAAGCTTGAGGAGCAAGTGGGCCCGAAAATCCTGATTCAATCGGGACCAGTCTCTCCTACGGAATCACTCATCCGCTTCAACCCAAAGAATTATGCAAAGGCTGTTTACCCTTTTTCTCCTGCTGACCTTCCCGCTGCAATTTCAGATAATCGCTCAGGGTATGCCCACCGTGGTACCCGAAGCGGTGGATATGTCCTCCGACCGTTTGGAATACCTGAGTGAGACCCTACGGGCCTACGTGAAGGACAATCAACTTCCCGGTTCCGTGGCGCTGGTGGCGAGGCGGGGAAAAGTGGCCTACTGGGAGGCCTTCGGTTATCGAGACGTAGAGAACAGTATTCCTCTTCAGAAGAAGTCAATTTTTCGGATCGCTTCCCAGACGAAGGCCATCGTCAGTGTGGGGATCATGATGTTGCAGGAGGAAGGAAAACTGCTGATTACCGATCCGGTGGGGAAGTACATTCCGGAATTTCAGCAAACGACCGTAGCGGTGAAAAAAGAGGGCGGCGGCTATGAAGTGGTGCCGGCCAAACGGAAAATTGATATTCGCGACCTGCTCACGCACACTTCGGGGATCGGATATGGCTACGGCGTGGCCAGCGACGAGTGGGAAAAAGCCGGTATTCAGGGATGGTATTTTGCCAATCGGGAAGAACCCATTCTGGAAACCGTGAAGCGGATGGCCGCCCTTCCCTTTGATGCCCATCCCGGAGAAAAGTACGTCTACGGTTACAGCACCGATATTCTTGGGGCCATCGTGGAAGTCGCCTCGGGAATGACGCTGGAAGAATTTTTGCAGCAACGCATCCTGACGCCCCTGGGCATGAAGGACACGCATTTTTACCTGCCCCAGGAAAAGGCCGACCGACTGGCGGTGGTGTATTCGGCCACCGAGCGGGGACTGAAGCGGGCGGCGAGTGACAACCCGATGCAGAACCAGGGGGCCTACGTGACGGGCCCCAAAAGAAGTTTCTCCGGGGGAGCGGGGCTGCTGAGCACCGCCGAAGACTACGTGAAATTTTTGCAGATGATGCTCGATGGGGGGACCTACAATGGGCGGCGCATCCTTTCCCGCAAGTCGGTGGAACTAATGACCAGGGATCACCTCGGTGAAGTGATTTTCCCCTGGACGCCCGGCACGGGATTTGGTCTGGGCTTCTCCGTGGTGACGGATCTGGGCGTAAGGGGATTCCTCGGGTCGGAGGGGGAATACGGCTGGGGAGGCGCCTACCATTCCACCTACTGGGTGGACCCCAAGGAAGAGCTGGTGGTGGTCTACTTCACCCAGATTATTCCTGCGGGGACGGTGGACGACCACCAGAAGCTGAGGGCCCTGATTTACCAGGCTTTGGATTAAACTGGGCGCGGAGCCCCGGCTGAGCACGAGGGGCCAAACCAATTGGCGCGGCCGCAGGTGCAAACTTGGCACCTGCGCTCCGCGCCACGTACATCAGCATTAGCCCGATTAATTTTACACCTTGAAATGGATTAATCGAAACCATCCCTCCCATGACCAACGCCGAAAAAATCGAAGCCCTTTTCGAAAGCATGAACCGGGAGCGGGCCTTCCTCTACTCCTTTTTCAACATGATGCCCAAAGGTGGTGACCTGCACCACCACTTCGAGGGTTCCATTTATGCGGAAACCTACGCGGACTATGCGGTGGAGCATGACTTTTACTACCACGTGGATTCCTTCAGCGTCCGGGCTGATCTGGCCCGGGTAAAGGACGTTGCGAAGTGGAAGAAGGTCAGTAGCCATCCGGACGTGATGGCGCTGAAGCAGGAATTCGTCCGCAAGTGGTCGGTGAAGGATTTTGTGCACGAGAAGGGCGGAGATTCCTCGGCGGATCACTTCTTCGCCACCTTTCCCCGTTTTTCGATTGCCTCCCAGGAAAGCCTGGAACACGGACTCCAGGAACTCAAAAACCGGGCCATCCACCAGAAGGTGTACTACCTCGAAACGATCTTCTCCCTGATGGAGACCCAGGAGGTGAAGGCGGACGACGACCGTTACGATGCGGCCTTCCTCGAGGCTCAGGCCCAGCAAGACGTTACCACTCTGGATCAATACCTGGATCAGCTACACGACAGCATTTTGCGGGAGGTCCGGGAGATTGCCGCCCGGCACAACGATTGCCTGGAGCAACTGCACCGTCGGGCCGTACCGGACTCGGAAGCACTCATTGTCCGGTACCAGAATTTCGCCATTCGGTTCCGGGCCCCCACCCGATTTTTCGTCGAATTGTTGGCCTGTTTTGAGTCCGCCAGCACCTCCGACCTGGTGGTGGGCGTCAACATCGTTTTTCCCGAGCAGTGGGAGATATCCCTGCGGGACTACTGGCTCCACATGCAGTTTTACCGCTACCTGGGCGAAAGATATCCTGGGGTCCAGTATGCCCTCCACGCCGGGGAGCTGACCGTTGGGGTGGTCCGCCCGGAGCAGTTGGGCAAGCACGTCAGAATGGCCCTCGACATCGCCCGCCCGAAGCGCATCGGGCACGCGGTCGACATCATTTACGACAACGACTTCTTCCGCACCATTGAGAAACTGAAGAGCCGGGACGTCGCCATCGAAATCAACCTGACCAGTAACGAGTTCATCCTCGGCGTTTCCCATGATCTCCATCCGGTCAATCTCTACCGGCGGCTGGGGGTACCAATGGTTATTTGTACGGACGATGAGGGAGTACTGCGATCCGGCATCACGGAGCAGTACGTACTGCTGGTGCACCGCTACGGCTTTAGTTACCCCTACGTAAAATCGCTGGTGTACAACTCCATTCGCTATTCCAGCATCAAGGATGCGGAGCTGAAACAATCCCTACTGGAAAAACTGGACCGGGAGTTTGATGAATTTGAGGAGGCGGTGGTGCATTTTTATGCGGACTTTCTTTGAGGAAGCAGAGCGGACCTCCTTCCGATTATGCAAACCCATTTCCGTACCTTGCTTCCGTGAAAAAGTGGATACCCAACGCCATCACCCTGCTCAACCTGTTTTGTGGTTGTGCGGCCGTGATTTTGATTCTCGACCAGCAGTTTATCCCGGCCTTTTGGTTCCTTTTTGCTGCCGGATGGTTCGACTTTGCCGATGGTCTGGCCGCCCGTCTGCTGCGCGTGAGCAGCGAGCACGGCAAGGAACTGGACAGCCTGGCGGATATGGTTTCCTTCGGGATGGTACCCGGCATCATCTATTACGCACTGCTCTTTAACGGACAAAACGTGGGACCTGCGTCCGCGCCCCCCATCACCTTCTCCTGGCTGGCGGCTCCCGCGCTACTGGTCACGCTCTTTTCGGCCCTCCGACTGGCCAAGTTTAACCTGGACACCCGGCAGACGGAAAACTTCGTCGGCGTGGCCACGCCGACCAGCACCGTTTTCGCCACGGGCCTGATGCTGATCTACGCGCAGGACAGCTTCGGGTGGGCCGAGCTGGTGAGCAGCCCACTGGTTATTTATCCTTCGGTCCTGCTCTTCAGCTACCTGCTCGTGTCCGAACACCCCATGTTTAGTTTCAAGCTCAAGGGCCTGGGCTGGCAAGGGAACGAGACGCGAATTATCTTTGCGGTTCTTGCTGTCGTCCTGCTGATAATCTTGCGGGCCGCAGCGTTTCCGTTCATCGTTGGCGTCTACCTGTTGATCAATTTACTGGCGCCCCCGAAATCTACCCCTTCATGAAGTTTCTAGCTCACATCAACATCATGCCCAAGGCCGAATTGCTCGACCCCCAGGGAAAGGTTGTCGTTAAGAACCTCCCCAACATTGGCATTGAGGGAGTGGACGACGTCCGGATCGGTAAGCACGTCACCATCAGCCTGGAGGCAGCGAACGAAGATGAGGCGCACGACAAAGTAGAAATCGCCTGCAAAAAACTGCTGGCCAACGTGATTATGGAGAGCTACGACTTTGTGGTGGAGGAGGTGTAAAGTGTACTATGAACAGTACATTTTATGATAGAAGTGTACATTTTTTGGTGCAATTTGGATTTCTCTGCCCTTCATGAACGCGCTAACCTATTCAATGGATAATGTCTTTTCCGCAAGGATTGAGGGGTAATAATGTACGCAAAGCCTCCAGGTTTTTAGACCGGCAGGGTCGAATGAACTTGTGCGACTAGCACTCGGGCAACGGTGTGCGGGTGCCGGGTAAATGCCGGGTGCCGACATACCCCGCTACTCACCACGTACACCATGGATAAATCCGCAACCCCTACCCCGTCCCGGGTGTTTCCCTGGTATGAAAGATCCGAAAAACTGGAACACCCTTACCCCCGAAGAAGAGCGCATCATCGTCCGTAAAGGAACCGAGATGCCCTTCACCGGAGAGTACAACAACTTCAAGGTGGACGGTGTATTTGTCTGTCGCCGCTGCGAGACCCCCCTCTACGACAGCCAGGACAAGTTCAGCAGCGGCTGTGGCTGGCCCAGCTTCGACGACGAAGTGCCCGGCGCGGTGCGCCGGGAAACGGACGCCGATGGTCGCCGGACCGAAATTTTGTGCAACAATTGCGGCGGTCACCTCGGGCACGTCTTCGAGGGCGAGCGATTTACGGAGAAAAACACCCGCCACTGCGTAAACAGCCTTTCCATCAAGTTCATCCCCCGCGAGAAGTACAACGCCCGTTTGGAGGAGCAACCGGAATGAAGGTCAACGCTCTACCTGGCCAGCGGCTGCTTCTGGGGAAGAGAATATCACCTGCGAAACCTGCCCGGAGTGGAATACACCCGGGTGGGATTTGCCGGTGGACACACCCCGAATCCGACCTACCAGGAAGTTTGTGAACAGTCAACCGGTCATGCGGAAACGGTAGAGGTTGTTTATGATACGCGCATAATTAGCCATGAAGCGGTATTGCGTGAGTTTTTTCTCTTACACGATTTTTCTCAAAATAGAACCCAATCTGATGGCCAATACCGCTCCGCAATTTTCGTTCTGGAGGGCGAAAAGGAGGGGCTGAATCAGTGGAAAGTTGCCCGGGAAATGATGGATTTTCTCGGGGAAAATGGGCAGAAAGTGGCCACGGAACTGACCAAAATTTCGGCCTTTTTTGCCGCCGGAAGTCGCCATCAGCAGTACTGTTCTGCGCGTGGAATCACTCCGAAAAGGAGAGATTTTAAGAAAATTAGTGAAATTTTAACACTTTTTTCTCCTCAGATTAATCGGGGGATCGATTGACCTTCAGGAGGAAGAATATTCCGTTAAGGGGGGGGAAACCGATGATAATAGGGAGAAAATTCCGTTTCACGGGCTTTCACTTTGACGTTTTCCACATATCCAAATCCGGAAAAAGCACTTTTGCCCCGGCTTAGGCGTTGAAAAACAAAGCCTTAGGGCGAAAAACCTTGTCTGGAGTGATTATTGCCCCCATCTTTGCGGCCACAATCACCGAGGGTAAGATTTCTTGCGCTTAGGTGATTATCCCATGAACGCTTCGGCGACTCAATAGAAATGCTTTTCGGGGAGCCCGCCCCAGTTTTAGGGTTTTGATCCGAGAAGTGATTGTGTAACGAAATCCCCATGAATGAGCAAGCTAATGAAGTGCTTGTTGCTGCCCGTAGTATTACTGCTGGCGGTCACGACCACCACGAAGGCTAACTCTATTACCGAAACCCCAAAATCTAGTATTACTCAGGATCCCGAAACTGAAATTAGCCGGCGCCTGGCGGGCCTTCAACTCCCCTTATCTACTTCCGCCAACGACGCCCATTTGCAAAGAAAGCTGACCGATTACCTCGGTAATGGTAGTCACAGCACCGAGCGAATGCTCGGACGTGCAAATCAGTACTTCCCGGTTTTCGAGTATTATCTAGAGAAGCATGGTATGCCCTCCAGCCTGAAGTATCTGGCGGTTGCAGAGTCCATGCTCGTCCCCGGAGCCGTATCCTCCGCACGCGCTGCCGGTCTCTGGCAGCTCATGCCCGCTACTGCGCGGGAAATGGGACTGCGCGTAGACGCCGTAGTGGACGAACGTATGGACCTTTACCGGTCTACCGAAGCCGCCGTGGTAATGCTCAAAGGTCTGTACCAGCAGTTTGGTGACTGGCACCTTGCCCTGGCCGCCTACAACTGTGGACCAGGACGCGTACGTCGTGCCATCCGCGCTGCCGGAGGTCATACCTACTACCCCAAAGTGAAACGATTCCTTCCTCAGGAATCGCAGCAATACGTAGCTGCTTACGTGGCTGCGGCCTACACCATTAACTACGCTGGCGACTACGGCCTGACGGCCGAAGAACTGTTGCTGGAAGACAGCATCGCTACCGTTCGGGTACACCGCGCACTCAACCTGCGCCAGCTTTCCCGGGCTTGCGACCTTTCTTACCGTAACGTACGCCAGCTGAACCCCAGCTTCGTCCGGGGATACATTCCCGCAAGCAGCAAAGGTTACTGGCTGCGGGTGCCCGTCCAAAAGGGAGATGAAGTTCGTACCTACATTTGGGGGCGTCCTAACCTGGTCATGCTTCCGGCTGACGACGACCTCGAACTGGCCAGACAATATGCGGGAACGCTGAATTTTGACGTCCGCAGCTGGTTACTTGGTTGTTCGTCTGATGCCCTGCACTACCAGCCCAGTATCGTTCAGCTTGAATACGAAAATCAGCTGTTGCTGAACATGTACGAAGCCTATGAGGCAGTCGCGATGAACTAGCGGTCAGTTGACGAGATAAATTCTAATTGAAGCGGCCCGGTCAGATTTTCTGACCGGGCCGCTTTAATTTTTGATGTGCTGAGGACTTTACATATAGTCCTTACGGACCCGGGCCATGGCCCGCTTGTTTTCCCGTTGTTTGATGGATTCCCGCTTATCGTAGTTTTTCTTACCCTGTACGAGGACCACTTCGAGTTTGGCCAGTCCGCGCTCGTTGAGGTATAAGCGGTAGGGAACGATCGTGAAGCCTTTTTCCTTCACTTTCTTTTGCCATTTGGTGAGTTCCTGGCGCTTCATCAGCAACTTTCGCGGGCGCCTTTCTTCGTGATTGTGGACGTTGCCCTGCTTGTATTCTCCAATGTACAGCGAACGGCACCAGAGTTCGTCACCCTGAAATACGCAATAGGCATCCCGGAGGTTAACCGTGCCACCGCGGATGCTCTTGATTTCCGTACCCGTAAGTTTAATGCCCGCTTCTACGGATTCGAGGAATTCGTACTCAAACTTTGCCTTACGGTTGATGAATTCTATGTTCTTTTGCTTAGCCATACCAGAGAATACAATGCTTAAAGGGGGCCGAAAGTTACGGCGAGAGAGGAGCTAATTATCAAATAAGCATTGATGGGAAACGAGCAAGGCTTCACCAAACGGCGAAGCCTTGCTCAATTTTTAAGACGAGAAGCAATCCGCCATTAGTTGTCGGAAGGAACAATTCTGATGGAACGACCAGCGGCCCGTTTCTGGGGCGTTCCGATCTCGTCCATCAGGAACTGGGTCATCTTGCGGTAGAGGTGCAGACGGGTGGGACCGCCGTAGATACCGTGGTTGCGGTTGGGGTAGAATTCGCTGTCGAAGTCCTTATTGGCCATGATGAGGGCGTTGGCCATTTCGGCGGTGTGTTGGAAGTGGACGTTATCGTCTCCCATACCGTGGACCAGTAGGAAGGCCCCCTTCAACTTGTCGGCGTAGTTGACCGGGCTATTCTGCTCGTAGCCCTCCTTGTTTTCCGCCAGGGTACGCATGTAGCGCTCGGTGTAGACCGTATCGTACCACTTCCAGTTGGTTACCGGAGCAACCGCGATGGCGGCCGCGAAAACATCCGCGCCCTGGGTGATGCAATGGGAAGCCATGAAGCCGCCGTAACTCCAGCCGAAAATTCCAATGCGGTCCGCGTCAATGAATTTCTTGGCCCCGAGGTATTTGGCGGCGGAAATCTGGTCTTCGGTTTCGTATTTACCCAGTTGCAGGTAGGTCATCTTCTTGAACTCCTCGCCGCGGGCACCGGTTCCACGGTTGTCTACGCAGGCTACGACGAAGCCCCGTTGCACCAGCATCTGGAACCAGGCCATATTCTGCCCCCGCCAGTTGTCCATTACCTGTTGGCTTCCCGGACCGCCGTAAACGAACATCAACAGCGGGTGCTGGGTATTTTCGTCCATGTTGGCGGGCTTGATCATGTAGCCATTCAGGGTGGTTCCACCTTCGGTAGTGAAATCAAAAAACTCCGCAGGCTGATAACCATAATTTCCGATCCGTTCGGCGACCACCATATTATCGATGATCTGGCGTACGGACTTACCCTCCCGGTCCATCACCGTCACCTTTGGGGGCTGGTTGATGGTGGAATTGGTCAGCACGAAGTAGTCGTAGGTATCCGAAAACTGGGCGGTGTTGACACCACGGAGGTCCACTACGGGAATTGCCTTTGCCTTATTGTTGGTGCTTTGTACGTAGATCTCCCGCTGCATGGGATTGCGCATGGCGCCCTGGAAGTAAATCTGGTCATTTTCTTCGTCGAGACCGTAAAAATTGGTCACTTCCCAGTCGCCGCTGGTCAGCTGCTGCTCCGCCCCGGTTTTCATATTGTGGAGGTAAACGTGGTTCCAGCCATCCTTTTCGCTCGTCCAGATAAACTCTTCCCCATTATTGAGAAAAGTGAGGTTGTCGTGGACGTCGATGTAGTACTTGTTCTCTTCCGATAGGATGACCTTTTCCCGACCACTTTGCAGGTCAAATACCAGCATTTCCAGTTTGTTCTGGTGGCGGTTCATCCGCTGGGCGGTCAGCAAATCCTGGTCCTGGGTCCATTGCACCCGGGGCAGGTAATGCCATTCGTCATCACTGCTTTGGTTGACGCTCAGGAGTTCCTGGTTGCGGCTCCCGTTCACGGTGTACACGTGGAGGCTTACCTTACTGTTTTCCTCCCCCACCTTGGGGTACTTGAAGGTGTTGTATTCGGGGTAGAGGTCGTTGTGGAAATCGGTGTACGTGAAGCGGGGTACCCGCGCTTCGTCAAACTTCAGGTAGGCAAGGTGCTTTCCTTCCGGACTCCAGTGGATGGCCCGGCTGAAGGAGAATTCTTCCTCGTATACCCAGTCGGCGGCACCGTTGATGATCTTGTTGAATTCGCCGTCGTTGGTCACCTGCCGCAGGTTACCGTTGGCCAGTTCACGGATCCAGACGTTATTGTCCACCACAAACGCCACGCGCTGACCGGTGGGATCGAGGGTCGCGAGGCGGTGCTTCTTGTCGGCGTAGACGGGGGTGAGCGTTTCCGAAGCGAGGTCATACACGAAGAAAAAGGCCTGGGAACTGCGGCGGAAGAGTTGTTCCGTTTCACTGCTCAACAACAACTTACTTTCGTCGGAGCTGAAGGAGTAGCTGTCAATCCGGCCATTGAATCCCCGGGATTTATCCAGCTTGTTGCCATCCACGAGCACCCCCGTCCGGTTACCGGTGGTCAGGTCGTACTTGACGACCTGATTGTTTTCCAGACGGGTGAAGGATCGGCCGTCCTGCAAAAAGTTGAAACCGCTAACGCCATTTGGGGAAAAGATGTAGTTCTGCCAGATATCTTCCAGGGAGATGGCCCGGGTCTGGGCGACGGAGAGGGTGCTGACGAACAGCAGCCCAAGAAGTGCGAGGTAACGCATCTAGTTTGGTTTTATGAGTAGTTGCGCTAAGGTAACGAGCCTCCCCGTCCGCTTTATTGGTGGGCCGTCAAAATTGTCGGCCCGGATGCATCACCTCGGTAGGCATGAATGTCCGAGAATTGCTGGCTTTCTTCGTGGTAAAGGGCGAAGGGGTGACCGCTCCGGGAGCAGTAGATGATTTGCAGTGTTCCGTCATTTCGTTCGTAGAGGGATGCTGCCCAACGCATTGGAAGCCAAGAGATATTGGAGTGGCCACGGCGTGCGGGTGCAGTGTGAATGGGCAAAGTGCCGTGAAGCGTGGCTCTGGCGAAATCTGCATGGCACCTGCACGTCTGTGCCCACGTAAAACGGTCCGCCGCATAAATTTATCCGGCTGACGAGCCAGACGGCTGCGCTGCGTCTCAATACCTCTGGATTTTGGTGGAGAACGAGTTTTTTAGCGGTAAAGGAAGGTGTTGCTTTTCCCCTTTGGCGATGATAAAATTCATTGTCTCCGGGAGATAAAGGGGGCAATTTTGTACGCGTAACAACCCCCTCCCTAGGATGAATGATTTGGGTAACCGCAGGATTGAATATCTATCCGCTGGAGATGCTGTGGCGGTCGTCAAACCGGGCGATCGCGTATTTTTTCAGGGGGCCGCCATGACGCCGACTTTGCTGATTGATGCCCTGTGTGATCGCTACGAAAGCCTCGAGAACATTGAAATATTTCAGATTCATACGGACGGGGAGGCGCGTTACACCCAAGCACCCTACAGCGAGGCTTTTCACCTCTCCAGTTTGTTCGTCGGGAGTAACGTTCGCCAGGCGGTCAACGGGCTGAGCGGCGACTACATCCCCATTTTTCTCGGTGAAATTCACCGGTTGTTCAAGGGCGATGATTTTCAACTGGACGTGGCCTTCATTCAGGTTTCTCCCCCGGATATTCACGGCTACTGCTCCCTGGGAGTATCGGTAGACATTACGCTTCCCGCCATCGAGAAGGCCAAACACGTGATTGCGCTGGTCAACCCTCAGGTACCCCGCACCCACGGGGACGGGATGATTCACCGCAGCAAAATTGACGTAGCCGTTGAGGTTGATCAACCGATTTTTACCTACCCGATGGGGCAGCCCTCCGCCTCCGAAATCGCCATTGGCAAGCACGTAGCCGGACTGGTGGAGGACGGTGCCACCCTGCAGATGGGCATCGGGAATATCCCCAACGTAGTGCTGAGTAACCTGATGGGGCACCGCCGATTGGGAGTACACACGGAGATGTTTTCGGACGGTATCTTACCCCTGGTGAGGGCCGGAATCATCACCGGCGAAGAGAAAAGGATCAAACCGAACAAGATCGTAACCGCCTTTGCGGCCGGCTCCCAGGCGCTCTACGATTTTGTCCACGAGAACCCGTCCGTCGATTTCAAGGCGGCATCCTTCACCAACGATCCCTCCCTGATCCGGCTCAACCCGAAGGTGACCTCCATCAACAGTGCGATTGAGATTGACCTGACGGGGCAGATTTGCGCTGACTCCATCGGGACCTACCAGTTTTCCGGCGTTGGCGGGCAGATTGACTTTATGCGGGGGGCGGTTTTATCTCCCGGGGGTAAACCCATAATTGCGATCACCTCCACAACGCGTAAGGGGCTTTCCAAGATTGTGCCCACCCTCAGGCCGGGGGCGGGGGTCACCACTACCCGGGCTCACGTTCACTACGTGGTGACGGAATTCGGGGTCGTTAACCTGTTTGGCAAAAGTCTTAAGGAGCGGGCCCGCGCGCTCATCCAGCTGGCCCACCCCGATCATCGGGAGGCACTGGATCGGGAAGCTCACGAGCGGTTCAATGGGGGCTGGCGGTCTTAGGACGTCCTGGCGGATTCCGATTAAAAATGGACTGGTTCAGTCCTTACGCCATTCGCTCCGGGATATGGATACCACATTTTCGGGTACCCACGCTCCGTGTTTGAAGAGGCCTTCTTCCACGCGCTGCACAAAGTGAAAGCCAGCCCGACGTAACACCTTTTCGCTGGCGGTATTCCAGGTTGCGTAGGCCGCTTCGATCCGGGTAGCCCGAAGTTGCGTAAACCCAAAGTCGAGCACGGCCGTCAGGGCTTCTGACATGATGCCCTGCCCCTGCACCTCCGGGTGGGTCCAGAAGCCGACGTTCCACACTTCTTTTTCTTCGGTGGGGCGAATGGAAATTCTGCCCAGTAGTTCATCGGTTGTTTTCCCGGCAACCGTGAATCCATATGCCTCTCCGTTTTTCCAGGCCAGGACGCCCCGTTCATGGGGAGCGCGTAGTTCTTCGATGGCCGTAGGTGGCTCCCACTGCATCCCGTCGTTGAAGCCTGCGTGCCGGGTGGCCGAGAAAACCCGGGGGATGTCTTTGGCGTGCGGGATACGGAGCCGGAGGCGAGGGGTGGTGAGGTAGAAAGAGGTGGGTAGTGGCGTGGGCATGGTGGAGGAATCGTTGGTGGGGAAAGGTGGTATGGGTGGTGGAAAGTTTCCGGTGACGGGGAATTTTTTTGTTTTGGGAGGCCAAATTGCGTCTACTAAGTCTACATGTAGACTTAGTAGAAAAAATTCGGCAAAACACGATTGCCGTTTTCGGAGTTACTCCCACAATGGCACTGCTGGAATTTACGGATCGGGGCATTTATTGTAGTCGGGCAGACGTCTACATTGACCCCTGGCGCCCGGTAAAACGGGCGCTGATCACTCACGGGCACGCCGACCACTCCCGCTGGGGCAACGAGGCTTATTTGTGTACCACCTCCGCCGCTCCGGTCATCCGCCACCGCCTCGGGGAGGTGAATATTCAAACGGTAAACTACGGAAGTACGACCACGATCAACGGTGTGAAATTCAGCTTTCATCCCGCGGGCCACATCATTGGATCGGCCCAAATCCGGGTTGAATACGGCGGGGAAATCTGGGTAGCCAGCGGGGACTACAAAACCGAAGACGACGGCATCAGTGAAGCGTTTGCCCCCGTTCGCTGCCATCACTTTATCACCGAATCCACCTTCGGCCTACCGGTGTACCGGTGGCGGCCCCAGGAAGAAATCATGGGGGAAATCAACGACTGGTGGCGGGAGAACCAGTCGGCGGGAAAAACCAGCATCCTGACCACCTACGCCCTGGGCAAAGCCCAACGCTTGCTCCGCGGATTGGACACCTCCATCGGCACCATCTACACCCACGGAGCGGTGGAAAATACCAATGAAGTGATTCGCCGCCAGGGCATCGATTTACCGGATACGGTTCGCGTGACCCGGGAGATTGATAAAAAGGCCTATCCCGGCAATCTGGTGCTGACCACTCCGGGCTCCATCGGTCAGCCCTGGATCAAGAAGTTTACCGGCGCGGTGGTGGGGTCCGCTTCGGGCTGGATGACCCTCCGCGGCGCCCGGCGCCGCCGGGGCGCCGACCGGGGCTTCGTCTTGTCGGATCACGCCGACTGGTCCGGACTACTTGCCGCCATCGAAGCGACGGGGGCCGAAAACGTCTACGTGACGCACGGGTATACGGCCATTTTTAGCAAGTACCTTCGCAGCCTGGGGCTCAACGCCGTCGAGCTGGAAACGGAGTACGAGGGAGAGGACGTGGCCGAAGAAGACAAACTGGCCGAAAAGGAAGCAGAATCATGAAGCATTTCGCCGACCTTTTCCGCAAGCTTGACCGCACCACCAAGACCAACGCCAAGGTGGAGGCGCTGGCCGACTATTTTCGGATCGCTCCGCCGGACGATAAACTCTGGACCATCGCCCTGCTCAGCCACCGGCGGCCGCGGCGCACGGTGAATTCCCGCTTGTTCCGATCCTGGGCGGCGGAGTTGTCGGGCGTTGACCTCTGGTTGCTGGAAGAAAGTTATCACGTGGTGGGAGACCTGGCGGAAACCCTCGCGCTGGTCCTTCCACCCCCCACGGAGCGGAGTGATCACTCCCTCAGCTACTGGATGGGCTACATCCAGGGGCTGGCCAACTACGACGACGAAGGAAAACGGGAAGCGGTGATGGCTGCCTGGCGTGGGTTGGACACCACCGAACGGTTCCTCTTCAACAAACTCATCACCGGCGGATTTAGAATCGGGGTCAGCCAGAAGCTCATGACCCGGGCGTTGAGCAAGGCGACCGACATCGAAGAAAACAAACTGGCGCACCGCCTGATGGGTAACTGGACACCGGACGATACGACCTTCGAAGATTTGGTCATTAATGCTTCCGAGGGCGACGATGACAGCCGACCCTATCCCTTCTACCTCGCCTACCAATTAGAGCAGGAGTTGGTTGAATTAGGCGAACCTATTGACTGGCAGGCCGAGCATAAATGGGACGGCATCCGGGGACAACTGATCGTGCGGGGGGGCGAGGTATTCGTCTGGTCGCGCGGAGAAGAACTCGTCACGGACAAATATCCCGAATACCACCCCCTGGCGGACCTCTTGCCCGACGGCACCGTGATCGACGGTGAAATTTTGCCGTTTGCGGAGGGGCGTCCGCTGGGCTTCAACGTACTGCAAACCCGGATCGGACGGAAGAAGGTCAGTAAGAAGCTACTACAGGATGCCCCCGTCATATTGATGGCCTACGACCTGCTGGAATGGAACGGGGAAGATATCCGACCGCGGCCCCTGGCGGAACGACGAACATTGCTGGAGCAGCTGGTGGACCAGGTGGATACCGACGGGGTACTTCAACTCTCGCCCGTTGTGGACTACACTGACTGGAACGAACTGGCCGCCGAGCGGGAAACGGCCCGGGAGAAAAACAGCGAGGGCCTCATGCTCAAGCGTAAAGACAGCGCCTACCGGCAGGGAAGGAAAAAGGGAGACTGGTGGAAATGGAAGGTGGATCCGCTCACCATTGATGCGGTGATGATCTACGCCCAGCGCGGCCACGGCCGCCGCGCCAACCTGTACACGGACTTCACCTTCGGCGTGTGGGACGGCGACCAACTGGTGCCCTTCACCAAGGCCTATTCCGGGCTGACGGACAAAGAGTTTAACCGTATCACCGCCTGGGTGCGCCGCAATACGGTGGAGCGTTTCGGCCCGGTGCGCAGCGTGAAGCCCCAGCACGTTTTTGAAATCGGCTTCGAGGGCATCCGCAAATCCACGCGCCACAAGTCAGGTGTCGCCCTGCGGTTCCCCCGCATGCTGCGCTGGCGGGAAGACAAGCCGGTGGAAGAAGCCAACACGAAGGAAGACTTGCTCCAGCTGCTGGAGCAGTATGGGGGCGGGTAATTATTCTGGTAGGTATTCCTTCGGGATTGGGTTGTCTTTCGTTTCTCCCGTCCAGTAGATGTTGATGATCCACCAGCGTTTACCGTCATCCATCAATTGGATGCTGTTGATGCCCCGGGCGAAAGGTTGATCATCTGCTTCACTGCGGTAAGATTCGTAGGTGCTAAAGATTTGGGTGATGTTGCCAAAGGTGTTCTCCACCCGGTGGATTTCCTTTTCAAAGAAGCCGTTTTCCACCAGCCATTTTCCCGCGCGCTCGATGTATCCATCCGGCGTAAGGAAGGTCGGGCGATAGACGCCGGCCTCATTTTTCTGGGTGGGAATCAATTTGGCGTCCGGGTGAAAGAGGTACTTGAAGAGCTCCCAGTTTCTGGCGACTCCCTTCTCCCCGGAGATCACGGCGTAGAGATTTTCGATGGTACTGTCTAGGGTAGCTACTTTTTCCTGGTACATCATTTCTTGATTGGACTGGGCGCGGACGCTAAAGCTTAGGCAGCAGAGCAACATCCCGAGATAGAGGACCTTATTCATTAGGGTATATTTATTTGGATTTACGGGGATGACAAGGGAAAGCTTTACCTAAGGTCGAACATTCCTTTATCTCCGTGTAATTCTTTCGGCAAATTCTTCATAACTGCCACTTTCTTCAAGAATCCTTTCAACCTCTTCTATGCGTATCGATAATTGGTTTCTTCCGGTTGGGAAAAAGGTATCGATGGACAGGTCGTTCCCTCCGAGATGCTGACCATAGTAAGTCACTCCATTTCGCCTGGCCAAGAGTCCCCCGCGCCTTCGCTGCCGCCAACTTTGCCGATCCGTGGGGATAGCTTGAAGAGCGGCCCGGTAGGATTCCTCATCCCGAAAAATGGCTACGTGGGTTGCGTGATCAGTTAGCACGGTTCCGGCTCGCCAAATACCCCTAATGGTGTGACGAACGTCAGCGTGGTTAGCATTAGTGAGGATGCGGTAAGGGCCGTTATTGAGCTGCTGTGCTCCCGGGCGACGCCCCGGAGGAACGTAAGGCGCGGGGCGTTGCCTTTCCAGGAAGGCATTCAGGGCATCCGGACCAAGCGCTGCGGCCATTTCCCTTAGGTCTTCGGGAACCGGAGGTGCTTCTTCGGATGCCTCCTCTTCAGTTTGTTCGTCTTCAACTACTGCCTGGTCCTCCTCTGCGGGGATCTGCCCCGCCAGAAAATCATCAATTGCGGTGGCATTTAGTCCACGGGCCATTTCCACCAGATCCTGGGGTGATCTTTCTTCTTGGTCTGCTTCGTGCCAGTTTTCCAGATTCCCAATTTCATAGTCACCGAAAAAGTGTCCGCCCGGATTAAGCCAGTTCATTAACCGATCAAAACCGGCGGCAAGCAGGTTGGAGAATGGGGCCGCCCATTCTCCCTTGGCCTGAATTGGTGCACCCTTAGTGCTGGTAGGACCATGATTAGCGAGGGCGTGAATTTTCTGCTGCAGCGCGGCCACGGGACGATGGTCTTCAAAGGACGGATAATCCTTCCCTTCTGAATCCTTTGCCCTAGCCTTTCCACCAACGTGATGGGCGGCGGCGAGAGAATTATTTAGCCTTTCTTTTTCTTCAAAGGATTTCACAAGGACCATTTACTGGATACGGAAGATAGTCTTTCCGTGAGGAACTTAAAAGAAGTGGCCGGCCCTCCAGATCAGGGAGCTAATGGATAGCCAGTAATTCTCCTCGCCCGGATACCATGAAAAATTACGGGGACTTAAGCGTATACTTGTTCACGGCGAATACCGCCCCAAGCCGTTATCTCCTCTACCGTTATGCTCACCTCCCCACTTTTTGTGCTCGCCGCCCTTTGCCTCAGTGTGGTCATCTCCGAATACCTTGTCCGGACTACTTTTTTCCGTCACTTCGGAACGGCGCTGGTCGTGATTCTCCTGGTGGCCATCATCGCCAACCTCGGGCTGGTGCCCTCGGCCTCCACCGGTTCCGTCGTGTACGACGGGATTTTTACCTACCTCGCTCCCCTGTCCATTTTTTATCTGCTGCTGGACGTGAACCTTGCCAGCATCCGGCGGGCCGGCGCCCCCATGCTGATCCTATTTCTGCTGGGTAGCATCGGGACGGCCATCGGCGTCATCATCGGCATGAGCATGATCGACGGAAGCCGGCACTTCGGGGAGTTGTATCCGGCCATTTCTGGGATGTTCACCGGAACCTACTCGGGAGGAAGCGTGAATTTCAACGCTGTGGCGATCCACTACGACGTGATGTCGGAGGGCGTGCTCTACGCTGGTATGACCGCCGTGGACAACATCATCACTGCCCTCTGGATGGTGGTGACCATCGCGGCCCCCCTGGGCCTCCGGCGCCTTTGGCCACGAGCCAAACAGGAAACGAAAGAATTATCGGCCGAGGAGTCCGGAGAACGATCCCACGAATCCATTTCCGTTTTTGACCTGGGCGTTCTCCTCAGCCTGGGCTTCATCACGCTGCTGGCCAGCGACGTCCTGGCGGAAATGACCAGTGTTCCGTCCATCCTGATCCTGACCACCATCGCCCTCCTGCTGGCCCAGATTCCGGCCATCCGCCGCTTGTCCGGCGGACACATTCTTGGCCTGTTCGCTGTCTACCTTTTCCTGGCCGTTATCGGTGCCTACTGTGAACTGGCCGCCCTGGGCCAGATCGGTGCCCTCGCCCTGCCACTCTTCATCCTCGTACTGGTCACCGTGCTGGTGCATGGGCTCCTCCTCTTCGGTGCCGCGGCCCTGGGAAAGCTGGATTGGGACGTAGCGGCGGTGGCCTCCCAGGCCAACATCGGTGGCTCCTCCTCGGCCCTCGCGCTGGCGAAAAGCCTCGACCGGATGGACCTTTACCTGCCCGGCATCCTGGTCGGTGCGCTGGGCAACGGACTGGGTACCTACCTGGGCTTTGCCGTGGCGGCCTACCTGGGCGGTTAATCGATTATCCGGAGCATGGCCATGACTTAGGGTGTTCCGTGAATTAACCCTTTGGCCATCAAGTCATTGAATTTTCCAGTAGCGGCAAGGCATGCCTTGTCGCTACCGTTTGCCCCTCTGAACTGCCGCGATTCCGCAGGAATCGCTGATGAAACCTCACGGAACACCCTAGGCCTTGACTTACAGGATTTTGATGTCGTAGCTCATCTCGTACACGCAGTTGGGGTCCAGCTTAATAATCCCTTCCTTATTGATGAACTCCCCGTCGCTGTCGTGGGGGTCACTCAGGCCCATCCAGGGCTCGATGCACACGAAGTCCCCGTTGGGTTTGGCCCAGATACCGAGGTGGGTCCACCCGGCGTAATCCATCTTTAATACTGGTCCTCTTCGCACGGATTCCAGCACGACCGAAATGGAATTGAGGTCCTTGAAAACCAGGGCGTCCTTTTCAAAAAGCTCGTGGCTCAACGGAAGAATATTTCCGTTTTTCCAGGGCACCGGCCGGGTGTTGGGGCCGATGGTGCCGTCGGCCAGTACCTCGTGGCTTTCACTGTCCTCGTCGTTTTCGAAACGGAGTTGATAATCGTCGTATCGCTCTCCCTGGAAAGCCGGAACGCGAAACGCGGGGTGGCCGCCGAGGCAGAAGTAAATTGGCTGGGTGTCCTCGTTGTAAATCTCGTGGTAAACGATCACGTGTTCGTTGCGCAGCCGGTAAGTAACCAGAAATTCAAAGTCGTAGGGGTAGTGCTTCTGCGTCTCCTCATTGCACTTGAGGCGAAAGGTAATGCGGTCCTCCGTCTGGCTGTAGAATTCCAGGTCCTCGTTATGACGGATCATGCCGTGCTTCGGGATGTGATATTCCTCTCCGTTGATGCGCGTTTTCCCGTCCTTCAGTACGCCAATGATGGGGAAAAGCACCGGGGCATGACTGCCCCAAATCGCCGGATCCGCCTGCCACATATATTCCATCTCGGTGGCGATTTTAACGAGGCTGGAGAGCTCTGCTCCTTTCGATTCGACTTCAATACGGAGCAAATGATTTTTCAGACGGTAGCGCATAGGTTTTGCTTGCGGGCTTTCGCGCAAGATAAGAAACTTGACCGTGGCGGCGATCGACAAATTGACCGAAAAAAGATAGTACCTTGTTTGCGTAGTCTATTCCCTGAATTTTGCGCCACCTCCTCCGAATCCCCCTATTGCTGACCTCGTTTTTAGCCATCATCTGTTTTGGCGAGGTCGCAGGTGCCGCGGACGATCCGATGGCCGTGGCCGTCCCAACAATTCAGCCCGCGGCCGGCTTTTACGCCGGCCCCCAACGCATCACCCTGGAGGGAGAAGGCAATTATCATTATACCCTTGACGGGAGTACCCCCACCGCCAAATCGCCCCGCTACACCGGTCCACTCACGGTGGAGACCACCACCCTGCTGCGGGTGGCCGCCTTCGGCGAAGACGGCAAGCGCAGCAGCTACATCGTGGGTGCCACCTACTTCATTGATGAACCCGACACCCGCTTGCCGACCCTCTCGGTGGGTATCGATCCCTGGCGACTGTTCGACCAGAACAGCGGCTGGTTCCTCGCGGGACCGGGGGCCGACCCCGGCCACTGGAAGCAACCCGGCGCCAACTGGTGGACGAAGCGGGAGCACCCCGCTCATTTCGACTACATCGAGGAGGACCGGGCGGTATTTTCCGCTACGGTCGGCTTCCGGATGTTCGGGGGCATGAGTCGTCTGGCCCCCCAGAAATCCTTTTCCGTTTCGGCCCGCTCCCGCTACGGCAAGAAGCGGATTAAGCACCCGGTGTTCGGCGATGAGGGCAACGATTCCTTCCGGTTTCTGGTGGCCCGCAACGCCGGCTCCGACTGGGGCAGGTCCTACATCCGGGATGCCCTCCTGACGGGACTGCTGCGGGACGAGAGCTGGGACCTGGAGCGGCAGGCGGCCCGACCGGTGCAGGTCTACCTCAACGGCAAGTACTGGGGCATTTACCACCTGCGGGAAAAGATCAACCCCCAGTTCCTCGAAGACCGCTCGGGGGTAGATAAGGACTCCCTCGACCTGCTGGAACACCAGGAAAGCGTCAAGCATGGTTCCGTCCGGCAGTACCGGCAGTTGTTGCGTTACCTCAAGCAAAATGACCCGGCCGATCCGGCGGTGTACTACGAGCTGGAAAAGCGTATGGACGTGGATAACTTTCAGCGCCTTCAGATCGCCCAGACCTACTTTGACAATCGGGACGCGGGCGGAAACATCCGCTACTGGCGGCCCCACGGGCCGCACGGTCGCTGGCGCTGGATCCTCTACGACGTCGACCAGGGTTTCGGCCTCCATCAGGATAGTGCCTACCTACGCAACACCCTGGAATTTTACACCGCCCCGGACGGGCCTTCCTGGCCCAACCCTCCCTGGTCAACCTTATTTCAGCGGCGGTTGCTGCGCAACGCGGACTACCGGAACGCCTTCGTCAATCGCAGCCTCGAATATCTGGCCACCGACTTTGCCGCCGAGCGGGTGCTGGAGGCCATCGAGGAGCGTCGGCGGGCGCTGGAGTACGACATGCCCCGCCAGTGGCAGCGGTGGCGGGGAAAGGAGCAACACTGGCGCATTCACCTGGAACGCTTGCGGGAGTTTGCCCGTCACCGGCCCCATCATTTGCGGGAACAGCTGCGGCAATTCTTTGCGGCGGGGGAAGACCGCCGCGTGACGGTCACGGCCGGCGACGGTGGCTGGGTGGAACTGAGTGGAAGCTTGCGGGTGGGCAGCGCTGGACAAACGGTCGACTACTTTTCCGGAATTCCGTTGCACCTGCGCGCCGTCGCAAAAAATGGCTACCGCTTCGCCGGGTGGGAGGGCCTGGACCATGACCGCCCCGAAATCATCCAGGATTTGCGCCGGGACCTACCCTACCGGTTTCACGCCAACTTTGTGCCCCACGAACACGATCTGGCCGATCGGGTGATCATCTCCGAAGTGCACCCCTCTGGTGGTGCGGCGGGGGACTGGCTCGAGTTCCACAACCGCAGCGAGGAAGCCGTGGACCTGCGCGACTGGCTACTCACCGATGGCGGCGGTGGGGAGATGCGGCTGCCGGCCGTGGTCCTGCCTCCCGATGGCTACCTAGTCGTCTGCGAGGATCGAGCCGACTTTTTAAACATCTTCCCCTGGGCCGACGAGGTGGTGGGCGGACTGCCCTTCGGACTGAACAAGCGGCGGGAAACCCTCGGCCTATACAGCCGGCGGGGTGCCTACGTGAATGTCGTCACCTACGCCCTGGACGGCACCCAGCCGGAGGACTTTAGCTACGTGCTGGCCCTGCCCGGACTCGATAATCGGGACGAACGCAACTGGATGGTGCTGGCGGGAGCAGGATCACCCATGGAGGCTAATCCGGAGGGCGTCAGTACCGCCGTCATTACGCCCCGCGACTACTGGACGCGCATCATCGTGGGCCTGAGCGTGCTGCTGCTGATCATCTACTGGCGGGCCCGGCGGACGGAACAGTAGATAATTCGACCAGGGTTTAGAAAAAAAATTGACCCTCAGTATATTTACGTTGATGCAAGACAGCAAAGTAGTACGGCAGATTGCGGCCATGGACGGCCGGGAACGGGAGCGGCTCCGGCAGTTCGTGGACAGTCCCTACTTCAACCGTCACAAGGCCACCCAGCAACTGTTGGCCTTCATCCTGAAGGAGCTGGGCAAGACCCGTCCGCGCATCACCGAGGAGCGGGCCGAGGCGGTGCGCGCCAGGGCGAACACGGGGCAGTCATTGAGTGACCTGCAGTCCGGACTGATGAAACTCGTCAACCGCTTTCTGGCCGTGGAACAGCTCCAGGAAGAGCCCTTCCGGGAAGAGGTGCTCACCCTCAAGCGTACCAAGGAGTTGCACCGCTATCGCCTGCTGGAGAACCGCGGTAAACGGCTGGACAAGCGGGTGGATCGCCACCCCTACCGCGACGGAGACCTGCACCTGGCGGCCTACGAATGGAAGTCCATCAACGGTTACTACCAGGGCAACGTAAACCGTTCGGATACCCGAGAGATGCAGGCCATGTTGAACCACCTGGATCGCTATTTCATCATTGAAAAACTACGGCATGGTTGTCAGTTGACCTACAACATGCTCCTGATGAACACGCAGTATGATTTCTTTCTGTTGAAGGAAATCATGGAATACCTGCGGGGCGAAGAAGGGGCAGCAATGCGGGCGTCAGAGCCCTCCATCGACTGTTACTTCCACATCATGCTGAGCCTATGGGAACCCGAGGAGGAGCAGCATTACGAAAGGATTCGGCATTACCTCCAGGAGGGGATGAGTAAGTTGCCCCTGAAGCAACAGAAAGATATATTTAGTTTCGCCAGTAACTACTGTATCCGGAGAATCATGAGCGGGCACGCCGCCTACCGGATGGAGCTGCTGGAGCTCTACCGCCGTCGCCTGGACACGGGCATCATCTACGACGAAAGCGGCGAGATCAGTGAGTGGGAATACAAGAACATCGTCACGTTGGGCTCGGCCACCGGAGAGTTCGAGTGGACGGAAAACTTCATCGAAGACAACCGCGAACGCCTGCCCGAGAAAAAGCGGGCCAACGCCTACGCCCTCAACAAGGCTCAGTTTCTCTACACCACTAAGCGCCTGGACGAGGCGGCCAAGCTGCTCATTACCGTGACGGACTCCGACGTGAAGTACCACCTGGCCCGGGTGCTGCTGGAAGTCCGGATCGCCTACGACCAGGAAGACCAGGAGTACGCCCTGAACCTGCTGGAGACCTTCCGACTTTACGTGCGCCGGAACCGCAACATCAGCACCAAGGACAAGCGGAGCTACAGCAACTACATCCGCTTCACGAAGCAGCTGGTGAACCTCAAGCACCAGTTCGACTACATCGACCGGGAGACCTACGACAAGAAGATGACCAACCTGCACCAGACGGTGCAGGACACCGAGCTGCTCGTGGCCAGGCAGTGGCTGATCAAGGAGAGCACGCCGATGGCGATGGCGTAGGGGGGGCTAGTTGCTGGTTGCTGGTTTGCTGGGGTTAATTCTCGAGCCTTTGAGAGGGTGTTTTGAGAATAGATTAGTCCTTCAGTTTCCTTAATTACGCGGCTATTTGATTCCGGAGAATCATGCCCAACCGTTGAAACTTTGTGATGGTTAAGATGAACTAGCCCTTAACGGCCCGCCGCACTACCTATCTTTACCCCGATGAAAAAACAGAGAGAGGATCTGATCTACGGTCGGCATCCGGTGCTGGAGGCGCTGGGGAGTGACCGGCCGGTGGATAAGGTATTCCTGCAGCAGGGCACACGGGGCGACTTTGAGAAGGAGCTGCGGCACCTGTGCAAGGAAAAGGAGGTACCCTTTACGATCATTCCGCAGGCGAAGCTGCAGCGGATGGTGCGGGGAAACCACCAGGGGGTGGTGGCCCAGTTGGCGGCGGCCGCCTACCAGAAAACCGAAGACCTGCTGCCCCTGATCTACGAGCGGGGCGAAACGCCCCTGCTGCTGTTGCTGGATGGCGTGACCGACGTGCGTAACCTGGGGGCCATCGCCCGCTCGGCGGAGGTCTGCGGGGCCCACGGCATCATCATCCCCCAGAAGAACAGTGCGGGCCTGACGGCCGACGCGGTGAAGAGCAGCGCCGGGGCGCTGCTGCGGCTGCCCGTCTGCCGGGAAAAGAGCCTCGTCAATACCGTGGAGTTACTGCGGATGAGCGGCGTCAAAGTGATCGCCAGCGACCTCCAGGCGGATAGGTACCTGCACGAGCTCACGCTCACTGAGCCGCTGTGCATCGTGATGGGGGCGGAGGGAGACGGTATCTCCCCGGGCGTAGCCCGGGCGGCGGACGTCACCTTCAAAATCCCGCAGGCCGGTACCCTGAACAGCTTCAATGTCAGCGTAGCGGCGGGTATCCTGCTGTGGGAGGCGATGCGAGCCCGAATGGGGAACTAGGACATTAACTTCCTTTAAACTGCTGGATAATCCATTTCAGGCTACTCCGCTTCTTTGGAAGGAAAGATTTCACCAGGCTGATGAGGGCCTTATTACCCGTTCTCCTGGCCACTTTGAGTGGGCTATCCGCGCTGAAGCCCGCCCGCAGGGTGGGGTCCGCGCCCTGCTCCAGCAGATATTTTGTGATTTCAAGTCGTTCCTGGGTGATGCTCTCCAGCAGGGGGGTAGTTAGGAATTCCGGGTGCTGGTAATTGACGTTCACCCCACCCTCGACGTGGTATTTGACGAGCGCGAGATCGTTCGCGAAGATGGCGTTGAGGAGGTCTTTCCAGTCGCCAGCGGCCATGGAGGGGGAGGGTTAACGGTTTACGTGGTTGGTTTGCAATGATAAGCCATCTCGCCAAGAAGGGGGGAATAGGTGAGGTTCCCTAGTTAAAGGGACCGTGAATCAGCGGTTTGGGGTCTTTTTGGAAAGGTGTGGATGCCGCGGGTCTCGAGAAGAACTTTTTCTGGTGGAATTGACGTAAAAACAGTAACTTTGAAAAACAAAGTACTTTTAAATGATTATTGCCGTCATCATCGCCTACATCCAACGCTACGAATTCGGACACGAGAAGGACTTTGTGCCGCCGATCACCGGTATTCACCTCGCGGCCATCACGCCAGCGCAGCACGAGGTGCGGGTCATTCACCAGCAGGTAGACGCAATTGATTATGATACTGACGCCGACTTAATCGCCATCTCCTTCTTCAGCGGCTTCGCCAATGCGGCTTACCACCTGGCGCGGGCGTTCCGGGAGCGGGGAAAGATGGTGGTGGCCGGAGGTCCCCACGTGACCTATAATGAAACGGAAGCCCTGGAGTTCTTCGACGCCGTCGTGACCGGGGAGGCGGAGAACGTTTGGGAGCAGTTACTGCAGGACGCCGAGTTTGGGGTGTTGCGGAACATCTACCGGGGAACACCCTGCGACATGCAGGATCTTCCCACCCCGCGTTACGACCTACTGCCGGATAAGTTCTTCATCAAAAAGGTACTGCAGGCCACCAGGGGGTGTCCCTTTACCTGTTCCTTCTGTACGGTGCCTTCCCTCAATCCTGGCTTTCGCTTACGGCCCGTAAAGGACGTGGTGCGGGATGCGGCCTACGACGACTTTCCGTACTGGTGGCAGCGGAAGATCGTCTGGTTCTGGGACGATAACCTGACGATCCGGCGACCGTACATTCGGTCGCTGCTGCAGGAAATGATTCCCCTGAAAAAATGGTGGTTGACGCAGGCCAGCATGGACATTGCCAAGGATCCGGAGTTGCTGGACCTGATGAAGGCCTCGGGCTGCATCGGGGTGTTTCTGGGCATCGAGTCGTTCGGCAAGGAGTCTTTGCGGGACGCCAACAAACGACAGAACAAGGTGGAAAACTATCAGGCCGCGATCAGGGCCATCCGGAGCCGGGGAATTGCGGTCATGGCGGGATTCATCGCGGGCTTCGATAACGACGACCGCGAGAGTATCGTGGACATGGCCGACCGGCTGATGGAAATCGGCGTAGACGTCCCCTTCCTGAGCATCATGACGCCTTTCAGGGGTACGAGTTTGTACGAAAAACTGCGGGAGGAGGACCGGATCCTCACGGATCGCGACTGGAACTACTACAACGGCTACAACGTAGCCTTTCAACCCAAAAACTTAAGTCCCGAAGGCTTACTCGACGCCCACCGCACGCTGTGGAAACGGAGCTTCGGGCCGGTAAACTCGCTGAAGCGGATCTTCCGGGCGCTGCGCCTGAGGAGAGGAGCGCTCCTCATGGTCTTGTTCATGAACGCCTTTTACTGCGCCAAGCGTATCCGGGGGAATTACCCGGTGGATATGTCGAAAAAGAGACCTGCGGTTCCCCTTCGGGACTATGCGTTGAGTGGGGAGTGAGTGACGATGAAGTGCGGGGGAATTTTCCTTGGTTTTGGGCAATGAAATCATTGATTTGGATTGCATATCTGTATGGAAAAAAGTACGGCCCTACACCGCTTGCACACCAATCTGATCAATGCGGTAGCGCCGGATTTATCCGGCGAAAGGCCTCTCTTCAAAAAGAAACCCTCACCCCTAACACCTACTTTTTCACCCGGTCCTCATTCGCCTTGATGAAGCCCTCCCAGCCGCTAAATTTCTTCCCCTTCCCGAGGGGGGAGCGACTCTGGTAGTAGTGACACAGGGCGGCGCCGAGGGCGTCGGTGGCGTCTTCCAGGTAGCGGGAGGTGTCGAGGGAAAACTCACCGGAAAGCATGGCGGCCAGCTGCTCCTTGCTGGCGTTGCCGTTGCCGGTGATGGACTGCTTGATCTTGCGGGGAGCGTACTCGGTGACCTCCACCCCGCGGCCCATGGCCGCGGCCATGCACACCCCCTGCGCCCGACCGAGCTTGAGCATCGACTGGGGGTTTTTGCCGAAGAACGGACTCTCGATGGCCATCACCGCCGGCTTATGAGTGTCAATCACCTGGGTGAGGCGACGGTGGATGGTGGCCAGGCGCTCGGCGTGATCCTTGAGCTTACCCAGCTTGAGGGTGCCCAATTCCACCACCCGCCGCGACTTGGGGTGCACCTCCACCACCGCAAAACCCAGCACCACGGTGCCGGGGTCAACGCCCAGGATACGGTAGGTGGGCTCAACGGACTTTTTAGGCTTGGCGGAAGGCAATGTCGTAGTTTTGGGTGAGGAATTAACGGCAGGTTGTCCTTACTGAAAGGCTGGGGTTGAGGGTTACCATTCTGACAATCAAAAGATCATTGAGGTCACCCAAAATGACCGCTTGCGTCCTCGAAGCGTCCGAAAAATCGGAGATTTTGAGGTCCTTTGCGTGTCGCTAAGGCCTAACCCCACGTTACGGGTATTAACAAAGAACCGACGGCGACGCCGAACCAACAAAAAATTTGAGCAAAACCGCGAATAAAATTTTTTTAAACGTCCGTACGTCCACCTGGATGCGGGCGCTGACCGTGGTGGTGATGCTCGGATTCGGGTGGCAATGCTACCACCTGGCCCGGCGGGTGGACTTTGGGGAACTGCTGGCCCGCCTGGGTAGTCCCTCCGTCTGGCCCTGGTTCGTCTTGGTGCTGGCCATGATGCCACTGAACTGGTGGCTGGAGGCCCGCAAGTGGCAACTGCTGCTCCGGCCCTTCCTGGCCTGGCCGTTTGCGAAAACCCTGCGGGCGACGATGGTGGGAGTGAGCCTGAGCGCGGCCACCCCGAACCGCATCGGGGAGATCGGTGGGCGGATGCTGATGGGCTCCCGCGAAGAAGCGGGCAGCATTCTGACCTCCAGCCTCCTGGGCAGTGCGGCCCAGTGGGTGGCCTTCCTCCTCCTGGCCTGGCCGGCCCTGATGTGGACGGCCGGTGATCTCCTGGCCGACCGCATACCCTTCCCCGTCGCGCTGCTCTGGCCCCTGGGGCCGGGGGTATTATTGCTGCTCTGGTTCGGGGGGAAGCCCCTGCTGGTGAAGATCATCCGTTGGGTCAGTCGGCGCTTTTCCTGGAACAATGCCCCCCTGCTGGAAGGTATCCGGGAGGTTAAATTTGGTTTAATGATGCGGGCGGGAGCGTACGCTTGCCTGCGTTTTTGCGTTTACTGTATGCAGCTCCATATTTTGCTGGGCTGCTTCGGATTGGAACTCCCCCTGCTGGAGGGCATGGCCGGCATTGCGGCCATTTATCTCGTGCAGGCCGGGATTCCCCTGCCGCCGGGGCTGAATCTGGTAACCCGAACCGAGCTCGGTTTGTTACTATGGAATACGGAGCCGGGGGCCGGAATCGCAACCGTACTGGCCTTTGGCAGTTTATTTGCCATCAACGTGCTCTTGCCCGCCCTGCCGGCCTACTGGCTTTTGGTGAGAAAAAAGAATTTGAGATGACAACCCTACTTACGAGACTTAGCCTACTCATGGCGCTGGCCCTGACGGCCAGCCTGGCGACGAGCATCGCTCCGGCTACCTCCCCAACCGCATGGCTCTCCCCCGAACGCACGGCACCTGCGACCTCGCCCAACGCCTCCACCGCTCCGGATTTTCATCCCCCCATGTCCCTGCCGGACATCTGCGACGCTGATAACCTGACCTTCAAACCGGGAGAGCGGATCGTCTATAAGATCTACTACAACTGGAATTTCGTCTGGCTGCCGGCCGCCGAAGTGACCTTCCTGGTGCATGATCTGCCGAACTATTACCACGTGATGGTGCGCGGTGAGACTTACTCGAGCTACGAGTGGTTTTACAAGGCGGCGTACAACTACGAAAGCTACCTGGATAAGGAGACGCTGCTGCCCAACATCCACATCAAAGAAGTAAAGGAAAAGACCTATTCGCGCTACGATCGCACCACTTTCTACCAGAAGGAAGGCCGGGCGGTGAGCGAACGGGGTAAGACCCGTGACGACCTCACCGAGAAAACCATCCCCCTGGAGGGCTGTATGCACGACCTGATCTCCATCGTCTACTACGCCCGCAACCTGGAGTACGATGAGATGAAACTGAACCAGGAAATTCCCATCGAAATCCTCATGGACCAGGAAGTTTACCCACTCAACATCAAGTACCTCGGACCGGAGGAAGACAAAAAGGTGAAGGGGCAGGGACGCTACCGCACCCAGAAATTTAGCCCCCAGCTCATCGCCGGAGAGGTATTTAAGGAAGGGGACGAAATGCAGATCTGGGTGAGTGACGACGAGAATAAAATGCCCGTACTGATTGAATCGCCCGTAAGCGTGGGTAGCATCAAAGCCGTGCTGAAAAGCTACGAGGGACTGCGGTATCCGATGACGGCAAAAATCGAATAGCGTATGTTTTCCCGTCTCGGAGTCACCCTGATTGTTGCCGCACTCGCCTTTTTCCTGGGCGGAGCCGTGTTTTGGGGTTTTAACCAAGATAGACACACGGAAAAGGAGTCTTCCACCGTGTTACTGGAGCGAGTGCGCAACGTGCTCAAACTGGTGACCGTGGAGGGGGACGTCAGTGAACTGTATCATTCCGATCAGGCGCGCGAAGTGACCCTGTACCTGCCGCTGCCGGCCCGGTTTTCCTTCCGGAAGCAGGCCTCCGTAGAGGTGCGGGGTACGGTGCTGGTGGGCTACGATCTGGAGCAGTTGCAACTGCGGGTAGACGAAAGCCAGCAACGGGTGTACCTGCAAAACCTGCCCGAACCCGAAATTCTGGCCGTGGACCACGAGCTCATTTACCGGGACCTCAACGAAAGCTGGTTCAACAGCTTCACCGCCGAAGACTACAGCGAGCTCAACCGGAAGGCGAAGGAAAAGCTCCGTGAAAAAGCTCTGGAAAGCAAGCTGCTGGAGGCCGCCCGGGAGCAGGGCGACGGCGTGCTGGAAACGGTAGCCTACCTGGTGGAGGGTGCGGGTTATGAATTGGTGCTGGAAGGCCAGGCCCCGCCGCGGGAAGTGGAGTAATGGTGGGCCCTGAAAGGGTCCTCCTACCTGAGCAAGGTCTGCAGTCGAGGCGTTAGCCACGAACCAGGACCTTGCGGGCACCACCGCAACATCCAAAACCACCCCACCCCCCGCCCAGAAGTTTTATCTTCGCGGCATGGCTGCAAAATCTCCCTTTCCCCGAATCGGTATCCTTGGTGGCGGACAACTGGGCAAGATGCTCTGTCAGGCCGGTGCCGACTGGCACTTACCCCTGCACGTGCTCGACCAGAACCACAGTTTTCCCGCGGCGAATTACGCCAGCGTCTTCGTGAGCGGTGATTTCCGCAACAAACAGGACGTACTGGAATTTGGCCGTAAGATGGACGTCGTGACCATCGAGATCGAACACATCGATACCGGGGCCCTCCACGAACTGGAGGCCGCCGGCGTGAAGGTGTACCCCCAGCCAGACAAGATCGACCTGATCAAGGACAAGGGGCTCCAAAAACAATTCTACGCCGAACACGACATCGCCACGACGGACTTCGAACTCTTCGACGATGCCGATGCCGTGCGGGAAGCGGTGGCAGCCGGTCGCTGGTCGTTGCCCTTCGTCCAGAAGGCCCGTACGGGTGGTTACGACGGGCAGGGCGTGGCCATCATCCGCGACGAAGCAGATTTGCGGGACAAGCTGTTGCCCGTGCCCTGCCTCCTGGAAAAAATGGCCGACATCGATAAGGAGCTGGCGGTCATCGTGGCCCGCTCCCCCTCCGGAGAACTGGCCGTTTTCCCGACCGTAGAAATGGAATTCCACCCCACGGCGAACCTGGTGGAGTTTCTCGTCTGCCCGGCGGCCATCGTGGCGGACGTCAACGCCAGGGCCGCGGCCCTAGCCCGGGAGGTCGTCACCCAAATGGAAATCGTGGGGCTCCTGGCCGTGGAACTTTTCCTGACTAAATCCGGCGACATCCTGGTCAATGAAGTTGCTCCCCGCCCGCACAACAGCGGGCACCACACCATCGAGGCTTGCATCACCAGCCAGTACGAACAGCACCTCCGGGCCATTCTGGACCTGCCCCTCGGGCGGACGGATCTGCTCCGTCCCGGAGCGATGATTAACCTCCTCGGTGCCGAAGGCCACCGGGGACCGGCCCATTACGACGGCTGGGAAAAACTGTTGGCCATCCCCGAAGTCTATCCCCACCTCTACGGCAAAGCGGAAACCCGCCCCTTCCGGAAAATGGGCCACGTGACGGCCCTCGGGGATACCGTTGCCCAGGCTCGCGCCCGCGCCCGCGAGGCGCGCGAAGCCGTGCGCGTCATCAGCCGGTAGTTACTGGCCGGAAATTATGGAACGATTTTGGTGGGAAAGCGTGCAACGGTCCCGGAGGGAGTTCGTCCATCCGGGGTAGAAGCGTACTTTATGGTGCGCCGGGATATTCTTGTCCTGACAAAAACCTAACTTTAACCGGAAGACCGTAGAACACGGCCACGATTTAACCCCACCCAAACGCATACCATGATTACCCGCCTGTTTTGCCTTGGCGTACTGCTGACTTTCTCGCAGCTGCTCCCCGCACAAGGCCCCACCCGCATGTTGTCTCAACCCGCCCTGAGTGAAGACCACGTGGTCTTTACCTACGCCAATGACCTCTGGATTGCGGATCGCGATGGCAAGAACCCCCGCCGCCTGACCATCGACGAAGGAAGAGAAGCCACCCCGGTATTCTCACCCGACGGAAAACTGATCGCCTTCTCCGGAGAGTACGATGGCAACGTAGATGTTTTCACCGTCTCCGCCGAAGGGGGCATTCCCAAGCGCCTGACCTGGCACCCCGGAGACGACGTGGTGTCCGACTTTGCCCCCGACGGTCAGGGCGTCTTCTACGCCACCCGCCGGGCGTCCTTTACCGGCTACCACGCCAAACCCTTTACGGTCGGCCTCAACGGCGGGTATCCCGAACCCCTCGGCGTGCCCACGGCCTACCACGCCATGTATTCTGCCGACGGAAAGTACCTCGCCTACAACCCTCTGCCGGAAGCCTTCCAGCAGTGGAAAAACTACCGGGGTGGCCGCTTCTCCCGGATCTGGATTCAGGACCTGTCGGATAACTCCGTCGAAGAAATTCCCATCCCGGAGTCTGGTGCCAACGACGTCCAGCCCCAGTGGGTCGGCGGGAAGGTGTACTTCCGCAGCGACCGTAACGGCGAGTTCAACCTTTACGTCTACGATCCCGCCACGAAGGCCGTAGAGCAGCTGACCAACTACGAAGATTTTCCCATCCTGGACCTCGGTTCCGGAGCGGGAGCACTGGTCTACGAACAGGAGGGCTTTCTGCACATTTTTGATCCGGCCACCAAGGCCTCCAAACGGATCGACATCAACATCAAAACTGACCTGCTGGAGCGTCGTTCCCGCATCGTCAGCGGACGCCGCCACATCCGCAGCGGAGGAATTTCTCCCTCCGCCGCCCGTGTGGTGATGGACTACCGCGGAGAAATCGTTACGGCGCCCGTTGAGGACGGTGACGTCATCAACCTGACCAATACGCCGGGCGTACACGAAAGCTACCCGGCCTGGTCTCCCGACGGGAAAACCATCGCTTACTTCTCGGATGCGTCCGGAGAACACCAACTGCACCTTTACGACGTGAAGTCGAAACGAGCCCGGGAAATAAAACTGGGCGGTACGGGCTTTTACGCCAATCCCCACTGGGCCCCCAACAGTGAAAAACTGGCGCTGGTCGACAATGGCCGTAACCTCTACGTGGTGGAAACCACCAGCGGAAAAGTCAGCAGAGTGGACGCCGACGATCATTACTTTCCCGGTGCCTACCGGGACCTGTTCGGTAGCTGGTCCCACGACTCACGGTGGTTGGCCTACACCAAGATGACGGAAACCAACTTCGAGCAGGCACTGATCTACGATACGGAGACCGGAACGATCAAGCCCGTCTCGGACGGGCTGTCCAACGTCACCGAACCCACCTTCTCTCCCGACGGGCAGTACCTCTACCTCGCGGCCTCTACGGACGCGGGGCCGGTGGTAAACTGGTTCCAGCAGTCCAGTGCGGACATGCAGTCGTCCAACGCCATCTACCTGGTCACCTTGCGGAAGGATATCGTGTCCCCGCTGAAGCGGAACAATGATCAGGAGGTGATCGAAGACGAAGCGGACGAGGAAACGGAGGAATCCGAAGAAGAAGAGTCTTCGGTGCAGATTGATTTTGCGGGCATTGAGCAACGCATCATTGACCTCCCGATCTCCCCCGGAACCTACTACAATCTGGCCGCCACCAAATCGGGCCTGCTGTTCATCAGCCAGGGTGAAAACGGGGGGCAATTGATGTCCTTTTCCCTCGATTCCCGCGAGGCGGAACCGGTCATGTCCAGCAATGGATTTGAAATTGCCGGTAAAGGGGAGAAAATGCTCTTCGTCCGCAACGGCCGCTGGGGCGTCGCGCCGGTCGGTAAGAAATCTGACGATTTTATTGACCTGAGCGGTCTGCGGGTCAAGGTGGATCCGATGGCGGAGTGGAAAAACATCTTTTACGAAGCCTGGCGCGTCAACCGGGATTACTTCTACGACCCCGGTATGCACGGAGTAGACTGGGATGCCATGAAGGAGAAGTACGAAGTTTTTCTGCCCCACGTCACCAGCCAGCGGGACCTTTACGCCGTCATGCGCTGGATGATGAGTGAGCTCGGGGTCGGGCACCACCGCTTCAGCGGTCCGGCACCCCTGAGCGAAGGCCCGGATCGAGTTTCCGGCGGTATGCTGGGCGCCGATTACGAGGTGGTCAACGGCCGCTACCGGATCAAGAAAATCTACGGCGGACTGAACTGGAACCCGGACATGCGCAGTCCCCTCACCGAACCCGGCGTCAACGTTGCTGAAGGGGAGTACATCCTGGCGGTGGACGGGGAAAACCTGGCGGGATCGGATAACATTTTCCGCCTGTTTGAAGATAAGGCCAACCGCAACGTCACCCTCACCGTAGGGCCCAACCCCGACGGTAGTGGTGCCCGCGACGTGGTGGTCACCACCATCCGGAGTGAGAACGGCCTCCGGAACCGCGACTGGGTGGAGGGCAACCTCCGACGGGTGCACGAAGCGACCGACGGCCGGGTGGCCTACGTCTACGTCCCCAACACGGCCGGTGCGGGACACGCCTACTTCAAGCGGTACTTTTTCCCCCAGGTAGACAAGGAGGCCATCATCGTGGACGAACGCTTCAACGGCGGCGGTCAGATCGCCGATTACTACGTGGAGCTGCTTTCCCGTCCGTACCAGAACAGCTGGACCTACCGCTACGGCAAGGATCAGCACGCTCCCCTGGCGGCCATCCACGGTCCGAAGGTCCTGCTGGTCAACGAAGCGGCCGGCTCGGGTGGTGACCTCTTTCCCTACCTCTGGCGGCAGTACGACCTGGGGCCCATCATTGGCAAGCGTACCTGGGGTGGCCTGGTGGGCGTGCTGGGCTACCCGGAATTCATCGACGGGGGCTCCGTGACGGCGCCCAACGTGGCCTTCTGGGATAAGGACGGCTACCGCGTGGAGAACGAGGGCATCGCTCCGGACATCGACGTGGATCAACTACCCGCAGAAGTGATGCAGGGACGCGACCCACAGTTGGAGCGGGCCATCGAGGAAGTGCTCAAGATGCTGGAGCGTAGTCCGGAGCCCACCTACGAACGTCCGCCCTTCGAGAAGCGGGGCACGGGGCTGCGGAACAACTAAGCTAGCTGGGTGAAGAAAATGATTTTATTTGGCGCGAGCGCGGGTGCAAGGTGCCTGCGCTCGCGCCGTGTTTTGGGTAACCTTTTGCCGTAGCGCCGGATTTATCCGGTGAAGGGATTTCATCAACGGCTAAAGCTGGTATGAATCGAACCCGTAACATCACATCAGACCCGATGTAGTCTTCAAGTGTTCGGACGCCGTTTTACTCGGCTAAGCCTTCGCAAAACAGGCTTCCGACCACGGTAAAAATTCTGGCCGGAAAAGTAAATGACGCAGTCATTGACAAGGAATATCTGGTCAGAATAGTGGATTATTAACGGCCCAAAAAATCCCCGTACCTTAGCGCACCAAATCATCCCAAGAACACAATGCCCTGGACCGAGAAAGACCATGCCCTGCACCGGGAATTCACCTTTGAGAACTTTACGTCCGCCTTCGCCTTCATGACCGAAGTGGCCTTCGCCGCCGAGGCGGCGGGCCACCACCCCGAATGGACCAACGTTTATAACCGCGTAACCATCCGCCTGACGACCCACGACGCCGGGAATACCGTCACGGATAAGGACCGCCAACTGGCCACGGCCATCAACCTGATCTACGCCAAACATGGCTAGAGCCCTGCTGTTTTGCTGCCTGTTTTGCCTGACTACTCCCGCGGTAGCCACGGACTATTACTACGACTTCCACCCCCGGGCGGCGGCGGTCTACGACCAGATTATGCGCCTCGAACTCGACGAGGCCCAGCGGGAGATTGACCGTATCCGGGAGCGTACGCCCACCAATTTGGTAACCCATCACCTGGAGAGCTACCTCGATTTTTTCCGCCTGTACCTGAGTGGCCGGGAAAATTTGTGGTATCCCCTGGAGGCGCGCTTCGAGCGCCGGCTTACGGCCCTGGAGGCGGGCAATCCCGATGATCCCTATTACCGTTACGTTCTGGCGGAGGCTCGCCTCCACCGGAGTCTGGTGCACTTGCGCTTCGAAAAGCATTTTGCGGCGTTCCGGGAGATCAACCGGGCCAACAAGCTCTTGCGGGCCAACGCGAAGGAGCACCCGGATTTTTTACTGACCTATAAAGACCTGGGGTTACTCCATGCCGCCGTGGGGTCCATCCCGCCCCAGTACAAATGGGGCGTTGAGCTTTTCTCTTCCCTCAACGGCACCATCCAGGAAGGCCGCAAAGAATTGCGGCGGGCGGTGAACATGCCCGATAACCCCTTCCACCTGGAAACGGCCGTCTTGTTTGCCTACCTGGAGTTGCACCTGGCGGATGACCCCGAGGGGGCCTTCGCCCTCGTCCGTAACCTAAAGTTGCAACCGGCCACGAATCCACTCCACTGTTTCGTGCTGGCCAACCTGGCCATGCGCAGCGGAAGGAATGATCTGGCCATCAAGTGGCTGGAAGCCCAGCCCCGGGGCGGGAAGGCGGAAGACTTCCCCTATCTGGACTTCATGCTTGGCCTGGCCAAGTTGCGGAACCTGGATAGCGGGGCTCGCCTTCATTTCCAGTCCTTCAATTTCCGGTATGGGGGCCGCCACTTTCGGGAAGAAGCCCACCAGAAAATCGCCTGGACCTACCTGCTGGAGAACGACGAAGCGGGTTACTTCCGCTCCCTGAGCGCCATTGAGGGTGGCAGCCGGGCGGGCGGAGATGAAAACGCCGTGCGGGAAGCCAGCCGGGAACGGGCGCCGCACCCCGGCTTACTCCGGGCTCGCCTGCTCTTTGACGGAAATTATTGCACCCGCGCTCGCGCCACCCTGAATAAAATCGATACGGCGACGCTTTCGGACCCCGAAAGACTAGAATTCACCTACCGTACGGGCCGGGTCCTGGAAGGCCTGGGAGACGCCTCCGGAGCCCTCTCTTTCTACACCCGGACGATCACGCTCGGTCGCGATGAGCCCGAGTTCTTTGCCTGTAAAGCAGCCCTGCAGGCCGGACTGGTGGAGGAGCGACGGGGCAACTACGAACGGGCCAAAAATTACTTCAGGGACTGTCTGTCCATCCACCCCGAAGAGTACAAAACGGGGCTCCATTTACTGGCCAAAGCGGGCCTGAGCCGAATGACGGGGACCCGACCCTAGCGAAGATTGGTGACCACAAGAGCCGTTTATCCACTATATTACGTAGGATTGACTACGATGCCTACTTCCCTCGTTGACGTAGTTTGGAACGACTCACTTGGTTATGAAACAATTTATTCAACTCCTGGTGCTGCTCCTGGCGGCCACCAGCGGTCTGCTTGCACAGCGCGAGGACACGAAAAAGACAGACGAAGTAATGCTCTTTTCCGGGACTACGGAAGAAGGCCACATTATGCGGGACGCCCCGGCCACCCTCAGCCGGGCAGTTCGCCTGAAACGGGAAAACGGGACTGATCCCAGCGTGTACAGTCCCGGTCAGGTCCGCGAATTCCGCCTGGGAAAATCCAACCGCATTTATCGGTCCGTAGACATTGATCTGCCCGACAATCAGCGCAACGGCGTCCTCGTCAGTCAGCGCAGGTTCGGGGAAGTGCTCATCGATGGGCCCATCACCCTCATCAAGGTACATCTGTTCGCGAACGAGTACGATAATTCTGCCCTGGGGAGCCGGGACTACGCCTACTTACTCCAACAGGGAGACGTGGAATTGATGCTTTCCCTGACGAGCATTCAGGTGTACGACATCATGCACGCCAACCCCAGTCGCTTCCGCAATAAGCTGAAATTTTTGGTGAGGGACTGCTCCGAAGCCCTGGAAAAGGCCCGTCACGCGGACTTTACCGACTCGGACATCATGCGGATTATTTCCATCTACTACGATTGTGAAAATCTACCCATCGCTCATCTCGACGAAGATCGCATCCGGCGCGGCTTCGCCCTGAAACACTACGCGAGGGCCGGATACCTTGACTTGATGGACGAAGAATTCAACCAGAACCAGTTCTCCTTCTCCCTGGGCTATCAGGCGGAGGCCAACTTCGACGGTACGCTGGATTGGCTCGGCGTTTTGTTCTCGGCGGACTTCGTTTATCACACCTTTCTCTGGCAGGAAACGTCCAACGTATCTCAGTCTATGTTCAAGGGGAACCTGTCCCTGGCTTTCTACCCCATTAACCGGGAAGACTTCAGTCTTCAACTTACCGGTGGGATGAGTAATTACAATGCCTTCTCAACCAGCTTCAACAGCTTCTTCGCCAATAATTACTTCCTGCTGGATGCCGGCGTACGGGCACGAATCGAAGATTATACGCTGGCCATCAATTATGAACGGATGCCAAATCCCTTCACGCCACGACCGGCGAATATTCTACTGTTTACCGTAGGGTACCGCCTGCCCTTCTAGAGTACTTCCGGTGCTATCTTTGGGCGCGAAAGCGTAACGCAAAAAACTTAGTTTCTTTTTTAAACTAAGTGTAGTTATCTTTGTTCTCCAGCAAAGCCTCCCGTCCTATGAATATCGCCCTGGCCCAAATCAACGTACACGTTGGCAACTTTGAAGCCAACCTCAACAAGATGCTCGAATACACTGCCTGGGCGAAATCCCAGGGAGCAGATATCGTAGTGTTCCCGGAGCTGGCTACCGTTGGCTATCCTCCCCGTGATTTTCTGGAGTTTGATGATTTTATCGACCAGGCGGAATGGGTAGTGGATCGGTTGGCGCAGGCCGCCAAAGGGATCGCCATCATCGTGGGGTCGGTGTCCCGCAACCCGGTGGTTGAGGGAAAGGACCTTTACAACAGTGGCTACTTCCTGGCCAACGGGCGGGTGCAGCAGATACAGCACAAAACCCTGCTGCCCACCTACGATATTTTTGACGAGTACCGCTACTTCGAGCCGGCCCATGAGTGGAAGGTCGTGCGCTATCAGGACAAGACGATCGCCCTGGTCATCTGTGAAGACAGCTGGAACGTGGGTAATGAGAACCCGTTGTACAAGATCAACCCCATGGACCAGATGATGGACCAGAACCCCGATCTGATCATCAATTTGTCCGCCTCTCCCTTCGCCTACGATCACGCTGCCCGGCGGGTGGAGGTGATGCAGGCCAACGTGGCCCGCTACGGGATTCCGATGTACTACGTTAACCACGTGGGGGCCCAAACGGAGATCCTGTTTGACGGCGGCTCACTGGTCCTCAACGCCAACGGCGAGGTGGTGGACGAGATGCCCTACTTCGAAGAGAAGATGCGCATCTACAATACCGAGGAGGTCAGCGAGGGGTCGGACGTTAGCGGAGAGCAGTCCCGGAATAAAATGACCCTCATTCACGACGCCATCGTGATGGGGATTCAGAACTACTTTGGCAAACTGGGCTTCAAGAAGGCCATCCTGGGCTTGAGCGGCGGGATTGATTCGGCGCTGGTGGCGGTGCTGGCCGCCCGGGCCCTCGGCCCGGATAATGTGCGCTGTATTCTGATGCCCAGTCAGTACAGTTCGGACCACAGCGTCAACGACGCCCGTCAACTGGCTCAGAACCTGGGCTGCCAGTACGATATCGTGCCCATCGAATCGATCTACCACACCTACATGGACGTCCTGAAGCCCCACTTCTGGGCCACCCAGGAGGGCCTGGCGGAGGAGAACATTCAGGCCCGCGCCCGGGGAATGATACTGATGGCCTTCAGCAATAAGTTCGGCAACATCCTGCTCAACACCAGCAACAAGAGCGAAATGGCCGTCGGGTACGGTACCCTCTACGGTGATATGTGCGGTGGCCTGAGCGTCATCGGTGACGTGTACAAAACGGAGTGCTTTGAACTGGCCCGCTACATCAACCGCGAGGAGGAGGTGATTCCCGAGAACATCATCACCAAGCCCCCGAGTGCGGAGCTAAAACCGGATCAGTTCGACAGCGACAGCCTCCCCCCCTACGAGGATCTGGACCGGGTACTGTACCAGTACATCGAATGGCATAAAAGTCCGCAGGACATCATCGACATGGGCTTTGACGAGGAACTGGTGCGCAGAACGCTGCGGCTGGTCAACATCAATGAGTTCAAGCGCTACCAGACGGCCCCCGTGCTTCGGGTGAGCCGGAAGGCCTTTGGCATGGGCCGGCGCCTGCCCATCGTGGCGAAATACCTGAACTGACGGTCAGGGCCCGGTTACTTCCCCGTTTCAATGAGTTCTACCAGGGTGCCGTCGGGATCCTGGACCAGTACGAAGAGCCGCTCATTTTCTTCGCTGCCGAGGTTGATGGGTGTCTCGCCGAGAAGGGGAATTTGATGGGCACCGAGGCGTTCCAGAATGGGGCTCACGCTATTGACCATGACGGTAAGGTACTGCACCCCGTCGCCGTCGTGAATGTAGCGTCCGTGTTCCTCGGCTTTGGTGGGTGGCGAAGTCACCAACTTCAGGGTCGTGGCACTGGGGCCTTCCCCGAACGTGAAGGTTTTCACCGAAAGGGGCTGATTGTCCGTCAGGCCGGAACGTCGGCCGAAATCACCGTCGAGATCAAAACCGCCGGTGGGGGTGAGGCCGAGGATGTTCTGGTAAAAATTGATCGAGGCGTCCAGGTCGGTGACCATCAGACCGATGGCAACCGGAATGGGGGCATATTCGCCTTCTGCTTCGATGGCGACGGTCAGCTCGGGACTCTCTTCGGGGACTTCCTCCGGTGCGGCCTCCTGACAGGCCGTAACCAGCAGGGCGAGAAACAAAATGGTAAAACCGTGTTGATCCATTAATTTTTTCATGCTACCAAGATAGTCCCCGCCGCCGATCCCCGCCCGGCAAATCATGTACGCTCACCTAACCTCCCTAAAAACACCCGCTCATGAACCCTATAACTACTGGCCTCCTGGGGCTTTCCGTCGCCGACGCCATTGGCGTACCGGTGGAGTTTAACTCCCGGGACGAACTTGACCAAAATCCGGTCACCGACATCCGCGGCTACGGCACCTACAACCAACCGCCGGGCTACTTCTCGGACGACAGCAGCCTGGCCTTTGGCCTGGCGGAAAGCCTCGCCACGGGAGATTTTGACCTCCTGGATCAGGCGCGGCGCTTGCTGCGCTATAAACACGAAGGATACTGGACCCCGGCGGGGCAGCTGTTCGACATTGGCATTACGACGAGCCGGGCCATTGATCGGCTCCTTCCGCTCGTCACGGCCGGTCGTACGGAAGAACTCCGGCACCTGCGCGCTGCGGCCACGGAATTCGATAACGGCAACGGCGCCCTGATGCGCATTTTCCCCCTTTACGCCTTTCTGAGGAGCCGGCCACTGGGCGATTGGCTGCCGCACATCTGGGAGCATTCGGCCCTGACCCACGGCCACCTGCGCTCGGCCTTATGCTGTTTTCTTTATCTGCGCCTTTGCCATCATCTGGTGGCGGGAAAAAGCCGCGTAGCTGCCCTCGATCGGGCACGGGAAGAACTGAAACATCTCTTTGACCAGACGGAAGTTCCCGCGGCGGAACGGGAAGAATTAAGCGTGTTGCTGGGGGCCGACTTTGCTACTTTGGCGCGAGCGCAGGTGCAGGGAAATGGGTACGTGGTGCGCAGTCTCGAGGCCGCCCTGTGGGCCCTGTTCCGGGGGAGCGATTACCGCTCGGTCGTCCTGGCAGCCGTGAACCTGGGAGAAGATACGGACACCACCGCCTGCATCGCGGGGGCGCCGGCGGCCCTGTGTTTTGGGGCCGCAGATATTCCGGATAATTGGCTGGCGGCGCTGGCCCGCCGCGAAGACATCACGGCGCTCGGTGACCGACTGCACCGTACTTATTCACACTAAAATCCAACACCATGAAAGGAGCCATTTTAGGAGACATCATCGGATCTCGCTTCGAGCGGAGCGGCATCAAGACCACGGAATTTGACCTCTTTACCGTCGAGTGTAGTTTCACCGACGATACGGTACTGACGGTCGCCATCGCCGCGGCCATCCTGGGGCAAAAGGACTACGCGGAAACGGTGCAGGAATATGCCCTGCGCTACCCCGATGCGGGTTACGGCGGGACCTTCAAGCAGTGGATGCGGGGAGACATCCTCGGTCCGTACAACAGCTGGGGCAACGGCTCGGCGATGCGGGTAAGTCCCGTGGGTTGGCTCTTCAATGATCTGGAGTCGGTACGCCGGGAAGCCCGGGCCACGGCGGCCATCACCCACGATCATCCCGAGGGAATCAAGGGGGCCGAGGCGATTGCGGCGGCCATTTTCCTCCTCCGGCAGGGCGCGGAAAAGGAGGACGTTCGGCAGTACGTTCAGGAGACCTTCGGCTACAACCTGCGGCGGACGGTGGAGGAAATTCGCCCGGGCTACGCCTTTGACGTCAGCTGCCAGGGCAGCGTCCCGGAATCCATCATCGCCTTTCTGGACAGCAAGGACCTGGTCGACGCCATCCGGCTGGCCATTTCCCTCGGCGGAGATACGGACACCCAGGCGGCCATGGCTGCCTCCCTGGCCGAGCCATTCTACGGGGGGATTCCTCCCGCGCTGGAAGAAGTGATGGTCGCCTTTCTCCCCAACGAATTCGTCGACGTAACCCACCACTTTGAACGTGCCCTGCAGGTTGGGTAGCCGTTGCCTACCTTGGAGGAATGAAGTACTGGATCGTTTTGCCGTGGTTGCTGCTCACCGCCTGTCAGGCAGGCTCCACGGAGCCGAGCGTAAACGCCTCCCCCACGGCAGCAGACACGGTGGTAGCAGAATTACCTCCGCCCCCTACCCCGCAGCCATCGGTTTCACGGTCGGAACCCTCTTCGGGTGAACCCGTCTTTCCGTGCTCCGGGGCACGGGGGCTGACCGTGGCGCAGGTGGGTGAAATCGAAGAAATCCGGCTGGACCTGAACGGAAGGGATACTCGGCTGCGCGTACTCATCAATGAGGCGGGAATGATCGGCCTGGGAATTGTGCGGCCCGATTCCTGCTACGTGGAAGGTGCCGGAAACCCCGTGGGTGGACAGGCCGATTATCGGGACTTGCGCTGGCTCCATCACTACGAAAAAATACCGGGTGGCACCGTTGTTGAGTCGGCCGTCGTTGAAGAAAACGGAGATATCAGCTACGACGAAGTAGAGCGCTGGACCCTTCCGGCGGACGGCATCCGGTTCTTCCCCGACGAAACGGGTGGTTTTGCCATCCTGTACTTTTCCGGAGATACCCTGAAGTGGTACGCGGGGGAGTGAGCGCGCTAGGGGGTAAGTGCTGCGCGAAGAAAGCTCAGTACTTCTTCTTTGCGCTCATCGAGAATGGGTTGTAGCTCGTCATCTGCCCGCCCCGTAAGTGCGGAGATCATCGGTCGGGAGATGAAAGGGAACACAATGAGGGACATCGTATTCATCATCAGGTGAATGGGGTTAATTTTACGAATCTTACCCGCTTCTCCCTCGGCGATAATCTGTTGAAAAAAGGACATGACCAGGGGAAAAGAATCCTGAGATTTTAGCCGCTCGGTTACGTACCGCCCCTGATTCTGGGAAAGTTCGTGCATAACGAAGAGGGGCATGTGGGGCCGCTCCGTCAGGATGGCAAGATAATTGTGGACAATATCCTCCAGTTTTCCCATCACGTCTTTATCTGACCGCAGGACGCTAAGCATGACCGGCGTAATGGCTTCCAGCGCCTCCGAAAGAATGACCCGAAAAAGCTTCTCCTTACTGCGGAAATAATAATGCAGCATGGCCTTGTTGATGCCGGCCTTATCGGCTACTTCCTGCATGCGGGTGCCGGAATACCCCTTCTGGGTAAAGACGACTTTGGCGGCTTCCAGAATTTTTTCTTCGGTAGAAATGCTTTCGGTAGACTGAGACAAGGTGGAGGTATTTTGGAGTAAAACGCAGCCATTAACCGAATGGTTGGACTTTTGGTTGACGGCGTGTTTTCAATTATACACTCCCGATAGAATACGGTGGCCATTGGAGTGGAGCCTTTAAGAGGCACGATAATTACTTTTAAACATAGGCTGTTCCGTGAGGTTTCATCAGCGATTCCTGCGGAATCGCGGCAGTTCAGAGGGGCAAATGGTAGCGGCAAGGCATGCCTTGCCGCTACTGGAAAATTCAAGGACTTGATGGCCAAAGGATTAATTCACGGAACAGCCTACGTTCAAACAACTTTAATGGCTGAGGGTGCTGCTTCGAAAAGCCTCTCTGGACCTTATCTTCGCGCTCCTTCCACCAACGCACAGCAGTTAGTTATGCACATCATTCCCGCCATTGACCTGATTGACGGTAAATGCGTTCGCCTGACCCAGGGGGACTACGATCAGAAAACCGTCTACAACGAAGATCCGCTGGCCGTCGCCCGGGAGTTTGAGGCCGCCGGCATCCGGCGGCTCCACGTGGTGGACCTGGACGGCGCCCGGGGAGGGGGCATCGTCAACCATCGGGTGCTGGAACGGATTGCCGGAGGAACTAACCTACACATTGACTGGGGCGGTGGCATGAAGAGCGACGAAGACCTGCGCGTTGCTTTCGAGAGTGGGGCGGCTCAGGTGACGGGCGGTACCATCGCCGTGAAGCAACCGGAGATTTTTCTGGGCTGGCTGGAACAGTACGGAGCGGAAAAGATCATCCTTGGCACGGACGTCCGGGGCGATAAAATTGCCGTTTCCGGTTGGGAAGAAGCCAGTGACCGGGAGTTGTTCGAGTTCCTGGCCGATTACGTGGCCAAGGGAATTCGCTATACCATCTGTACGGACGTCAGTAAGGACGGTCTTCTGCAGGGTACCGCCCGCGAGCTCTACGCCCGTATCCGGCGGGAACAACCCACGGTGCAACTCATCGCCAGTGGCGGGGTAACCGACGTGCAGGATCTGGAGGCGCTCCGGGCCATCGACTGCTTTGGCGTCATCGTCGGGAAGGCCATCTACGAAGGACGGATCAGCCTGGAGGAGCTGGCGGGGTTTGATGATTGAAGGAATGAGGGAATGATGGATTAAAGGAATGAGGGAATGAAGGATTGAAGGAGGGGCAGCGGGATTGGTACCCGGGCCATGGCTCCTTCGGGGGATGGTTTGGCACCTGCCCTCCGGGCCCTGAGTGATGACCGTCCCCAATTGACCTTCCTGGGTAAGATGGCAAACATTTGGTCAGGCTTTCCTACCTTGGAGAGATGAAGCTCTCTCTTCCCCGCCCACGGTTCTGGCTGCCGCTTTTGCTGGGGCTTACCTTACCCGGATTTGCGGTTGCGCAGAATGTACTGGAACAAATTATTGACGCCAACCGGGAAGATTTTGGTCCCTGGGTTAAGCATCCGGACAGCTTCGAGGTGCAGGTGTTGTTTACCCAAATTGACCGGGACGAAGCGGGGCGGATTCAGTTGACCAGCCACCGCTGGGGCACGACGTCCAACGAATACTTTTACCCCGCCAGTACCGTTAAGATGCCCGTGGCGGCGCTGGCGCTGCAGCGCATCAATGAACTCGGCATCGTCGGGCTCGACGCCCGGACCCCCATGCTGACCGGCCGGGGAATTCTACCCCAGGCAGCTCCCCAAACGGTCGCCATGACGGACACCAGCAGTACCTCGGGCCTGCCGACGGTAGAGAACTACCTCCGGAAGGTTTTCCTGGTGAGTGATAATGACGCCTACTGCCGCCTCTTTGAGTGGCTGGGCCCAAACTACATCAACGGGGCTCTGCGGGCAGTGGGCATTCATGGCGCACGCATCCAGCACCGGGTGGGGGTGGGTGGTTTTGACACCGAGACCCACCAGTACCTCAACCCGATTCGCTTCGCGGAGGGCTTTCGTACGCTCTACGAAGTCGGGGAGCGGCACCATGACTACTACGATCCGTTGCCGGCGCTGAAGGGACAATTCCGGGGGGTGGGTTACGTGACCAACGATGGAGATATCGTGGAGGAGCCCTTTGACTTCTCCCACAAAAATTACCTCTCGATTCAGCACCTCCACGATATCGTGCTGCGCCTGGTACTTCCCGAAGCGGTACCGGCGGAGCAGCGGTTTAAGCTTTCCGAGGAGGATTACGCCATGATCCGTCGGGCGATGAGTGAGCGGCCACGGGAAAGCAGCTCTCCCCGTTACGACAAGGCCGATAACTACGTGAAGTTCTGGATGTACGGTGACCAGCCGGAAGAGACCGAAATTCCGACGAGCCTGCGGATTTACAATAAAGTGGGTTGGGCCTACGGATACCTGACGGATGCCGCCTACGTTATGGAGGAGACCACGGGCACGGAATTTCTGTTGGTGGGGGTGATTCACGTCAACGCCAACAGAATTTATAACGACGGTAACTATGAATATGAATCCATAGGACTACCTTTCTTCGGTCAACTGGGCCGGGCGGTCATGGCCTTTGAACGGGACCGTAGGGCCCGCGGGCGGTGACTTTTTGCCGGCTCATCGTCTTATTCCCCGTGGTGGCTACGCCACCGGAAAGGGAACATTGAAGTAGATAAACCACTTATAAGAGTTAAGAAAAACCAACCAGCATGATCAAAATACTCAAGCATAAACTGGCCATCGGACTCGTGGCCGTCTTTGCGCTGCTCAACGTTCAGAGTTGTGCCGTCAACCCAGTGACGGGTAAAAAAGAAATTTCCTTCATCTCCGAGCAGCAGGAAATTCAGATGGGGCAGTCTTACGACCCACAGGTGGTCGCTGAATTTGGCGTATACGATAACCCGCAAATGCAGCAGTTCCTGACGGAGAAAGGCATGGCGATGGCCCGTGAGTCTCATCGTCCGAACCTTCCCTGGTCTTTCAAGCTGGTTGATTCACCGGTAGTGAACGCCTTTGCCGTTCCGGGAGGCTTCGTTTACTTTACCCGGGGCATCATGGCGCACTTCAACAACGAAGCACAGTTTGCTGGCGTACTGGGCCACGAGATTGGCCACGTAACTGCCCGGCACACCGTACAACAGCAAAGTAAGCAGACGCTCGCGCAGATCGGTTTGATTGGTGGTATGGTCCTCTCTCCGGAGATTGCCAGCCAGGGAGAAAGCCTGATGCAGGGCATGCAGCTGCTTTTCCTGAAGTTCGGCCGTGACGCCGAAAGCCAGTCGGATAAACTGGGCGTGGAGTACAGCACCCAAATTGGCTACGATGCCCGGGAGATGGCGGGATTCTTTTCCACCCTCGACCGCCTGAGCGGAGGTTCTGAGAACCGGGTGCCAACCTTCTTGAGTACCCACCCCGACCCCGCTGACCGCGAGGTGCGCGTAGGGCAGTTGGCGCAGCAGTACCAGGCCGCCGACCCGAAAACGAATTACTCCGTAAACCGGGACAGCTACCTACGAATGCTCGACGGGATGATCTACGGAGAAGACCCCAAGCAGGGCTTCGTGGAAAATGGTGCCTTCTACCACCCCGAACTGCGGTTCATGTTCCAGATTCCCCGTCAGTGGAAGCTGTTCAACTCTCCCACCATGGTACAAATGGTGAGCCCCGATCAGAAATCCATTATGCAGATGCGCCTGCAGCAGGGGACCGATACCCGGGCTACGGCCCAGCAGTTTATCCAGGAGACCAACCTGCAGGTAGCAAGCTCCAGCGACCGCGCCATCAACGGTAACCCCGCTACGACGGTACTGGGCGACATTACGCAACAGGATCAGCAGACCGGGCAGTCCCAGACCATCCGGGTGGTGGCCAGCTTTATCGCCTACAACGGCAATACCTACATGCTGCTGGGCATGGCCCTGGCCCAGGATTTCAACCGGTACCAGCGAGATATGGAAGGCTGCATCGGTAGCTTCCAGGAGCTGCGGGACCAGGATAAGCTCAGCCGCCAGCCCGAGCGTCTGAAAATTGTGAGTAACCCCCGTAGTCAGACCCTCCAGCAGGCCCTGATCAACAGCGGAGTACCCAGCGACCGCCTGAACGAATTTGCCGTCCTCAACGGTATGGAACTTCGTCAGAGCCTGCCCGCAGGGATGCTCTTTAAGTCGGTAACCGGCGGGAAGTAAATCCTCGTCCTTAGCCCGAAGACAAACAACGGCCCCGGCGCATACTTGCGCCGGGGCCGTTGCTTTTTATTTCAGAGGTCGAAGAAGTGGCGGTGCTCACGGACCTTGGTTCAACCGGTTCTTTCTCCGCTAACTTACTGGTGCGCAGGAGCGAAAGGAGACACGCAACCTACCGTTACCGGAAGTGGGGCGTTAACCGGATTACGCGAACAACTCCTCCAGCTGGCCGAAGAGCTCGGGATGGTGAATTTTCAGGAGCTCGTGGTGGGTGTGGTAGAGGACCATCGTGATGGCGGGCAGGTCCAGAACGTCGAGGCCGATGAACTCCAGCAGGGCCTTTTCGGAAAAGCCGGTGAGTTTTTCGATGGCGGGGTAGTTGAGACAGACGGGGCCAATTTTTTGGCGGAGTTCCGGCTCCAGGTGCATCAGTGCCCGACTGTATTCGTAGAGGCCCAGATGAAGGAAGCTCTGGGGTTCGATGCAGGAGCGCAGGAAGACGTTGAGGGTCCAGATGATGGCGCCATCATCGTAGTGCAGTTCGGAACAGTGCAGGACGTCGTGCTGGGGACTGGGGAAGTAGTGCCGGTAGAAGATGATGGTTTCGAAGTCGCCCATCAGAAACTCTTCGCGGTGAAAGCCGACCGTGGCTGCGGAGGCGGCCACCATTACCCGGATGTCTTCCGGGATTTCTTCGATGGCCTGGCCGTGGACGTGGGTAGCCTCCCGGAGCAGGAAGGTGCGGCGGCGAAATTCCCGTTTGCCGGCGAGGTCCAGTCGGCGGTAAAGATCAAAGCGGTCCAGGAGCGGAGCCAGGTCGGTGGGTAGATCGGGCGGATTGCGCTTCCAGTGCCACCAGCGAAGCTGCGGAGCCAGGCTGTAGGCGCCCGCCGCCACGATGGCCGGCAGGATGAAGAGTTCGGAGTACACGCGGTCGCCCTGCCAGGTAAGCGCTGCTCCCAGGGCAACCAAACAACCACAACCCAAGAAAATGGCACGAACGGGATCCAAAATATCTGCTTTGTGGACCTAACGTCCGCAACCGCTGGTCCGTTGTGCCCGGGACGAAAATTAGGGATGGTCTGGTGTTTGCCAACGACAAATGCCGCTCCCAAAAATGGAGTTGACTTTCGCCGAAAGGCAACCAAACCTACTTCCTTCGGAGTAGGCTGGCAATCTCGTTTGGAAATAGCGCCATTTGGGTTCTATCGCTCAAAGGATTTTCCGTTCCGCCCGGGTTGAATATTAGGGTGGTTATGGTGACCGGTACAACCCTCAAAAGAATCGTTTGACTACGTCAGGACGGCACACTTCAAGGTCGTGAAATACCTGCCCTTTGATTGTCAAAACGGGCCTCCGCTTCGCGTTAGGGGTAGAGTACGGGATTGAGCGGCGTGTCAATCTCCTCCCCCACTACGGCACCGGGGCACCAGGTTTCCCAATCCTTTTGCTGGTTGTCGTTTTCGGGGGCTTTGAGTTGCATGGACCGGTCCATGTAGATCACCGTCATGACCTTGCGGATGCGGTCGGTCACGTTGGCGCCAGCCCGGTGGAACACCCAGCCGGAGTGAAAGCTGATTTCTCCGGCGTCAAAAGGTTCGATGACGTGGGGGAAGTCGGTTACCCGCAGCTTTTTGGTCAGGATGGCCTCGCTCTCGTCGCCGATGGCCAGCTCCCGGCCCTCTTCGATCCGGTGGCTGCCCGCACTGAATTCCAGGGGGCCCATCTCGAGCGGGGTGGCCTGGAGTGGAATCCAGGCGGTGATGGTCTTGTCGGTGGTCAGGGGCCAGTAGTACTGGTCGGCGTGCCAGGGGGTAATACCGCCCCCGGCTTCTTTGAACAGGGCCTGATCGTGGTATAAACGAACACCCTCCGTTTCCATCAGGCCGGCGGCAATGCCGGCGATCCGGCGTGAAAACACCAGCTTTTTGACTTCCTCGTCTTCCCGCCAGAGGTTCATCAGCTGGAGGAAAGCTTTGCCGTAGGTATCCCGATCCGCCAGGGGGATATCGTCGGTGCGCATTTGGTGGACCCGCTCGGTGATGACCGCGTTGAAGTGGGCCAGGGTCTCCTCGTCCAGCACTTGTTTGAGCTTGATGTAGCGGTGTTCCCGGTAGAAGCGAATCTGCTCTTCGGTGAGCGGATAGGGATGGTCGAGGAGGGAAAGGTCCATAGCAGAGGTAATGACTGAAGGATGGAGGGAATGAAGGATGGAATAGTGGAAGGGAAATTCATTCCCTCATTCCTTCGATCATTCAATCCCTTACCCAAAGACACGGCACCTGCGCTTGCGCCCTTACTTAGAGCATTCCTCCGGGGTTTTCGGTCTCGCTCAGGAACTTCTCCGTCTTGGCTCGTTCCACCTTATTGTAGAGGCGCTCAGACTCGTGGCGGTCGCGGACAACCTTGGCGAGGGTGAAGCAGGAGCTTACCGTGAAGAGGAAGCCCATGGCCAGGAAGCCCTTGATGGCCAGCGTTGCCGGCAGCAGGACGATGCCCACCATGGTGCCCAGGGTGGCCAGGACGAAGGCGATCCAGGCCATGCTGTAGAATGACTTGCTGTTGGTGTGGTCAATGATGGAATGCGACATAGTCGTTGGGTTTGGTTGGGCGCAAACCTCCGACCAGCAAACGTTAAAACGGCGATTCCTTCGATTAAGAACAGGAGCGAATAGACCAATTCTAGCGAAATTTCGCTGGGCTTAGTCCACGATCATCGTTTCCCGGTCCAGTTCCTGCTGGCGGATGTTTTCCGGGAGGTCGCGGTATTCGTACTGCTGGGTACGCAGTTGCGGACGGAAGCCCGCCTCGCGGATGGCCTCCTGGATGCCGTCGGCGGTAAACCGCCAGCGGGCGCCGGCGGCGGAGACCACGTTCTCTTCGATCATGATGGAGCCGAAGTCGTTCGCCCCGGCGTGCAGGCATATCTGGGCGACCTGCTTACCGACCGTCAGCCAGCTGGCCTGGATGTTGACGACATTGGGGAGCATGATCCGGCTCAGAGCGATCATGCGGATGTATTCGTCTCCGGTGACGGTGTTGCGAGCGCGTTTGATCTTCTTCAGGATGGTGTCTTCGTCCTGGAAGGGCCAGGGGATGAAGGCCAGGAAGCCCTTGGCGTCGGCGGGCTTTTCGCTCTGTACCTGCCGCAGGCGCACCAGGTGATCCATCCGTTCCCAGTTCGTTTCGATGTGGCCAAACATCATGGTGGCGCTGGTGGTGATGTTGAGTTGGTGGGCGGCGCGCATGACGTCCAGCCACTCTTCTCCACCACACTTACCCTTGCTGATCAGACGCCGGACGCGGTCACTAAGGATCTCGGCTCCCGCACCGGGCAGGCTGTCGAGGCCCGCTTCGTGGAGGGCCTTGAGGACGTCGTAGTGACTCATGCCCTCCAGCTTCGCGACGTGGGCAATTTCCGGCGGCCCGAGGGCGTGCAGCTTCAGGTTGGGGTAGAGTTCCTTGAGCTCGCGGAAGAGTTTGCAGTAGTAGTCGAGGCCCAGATCGGGGTGGTGCCCGCCCTGCAGCAACAGCTGTTCGCCGCCGAAGGCAAAGGTCTCTTCAATCTTCTGCTTGTACTCTTCGATGGTGGTGATGTAGCTTTCCTCGTGCCCCGGACGGCGGTAGAAGTTGCAGAACTTGCAGTTGGCGATGCAGACGTTGGTGGTGTTTGAGTTCCGGTCGATGATCCAGGTCACGTCCTTAGCCGGCACCGCCTGAAAGCGGAGCTGATTGGCCACGTACATAAGGTCCGCCGTATCGGCGTTTTCCAGGAGGAACACCCCTTCTTCGGCCGTAAGCCATTCTTTGTTGAGGCCCTTTTCGAGGAGATCGGCTACATTCATAGTTAATACTTGCGTAGTGGTATGGGGAAAACGCGTAGGGGGTGGTGGGGTTGTGTACTTTCAGTAAAAAATGAAAGTTTTTGGTGGTGAGGCCGTTTGGCCGTGCTCGCGAGGCCCTGGCCGTTCTGCGAACGGACTGCAGGCCTCGCTCGTGGAGGAGGACCCCTCCGGGGCCCTGGGTTTTCTGCATTCTAAGGGTTCACCTTTTCCCGTTTTCGGGATTTATGTTTTGGAATTTAGAAGGCTTGCGTTTGTGATTGAGGAGGTTTGTCAAGGGAAAGGCGATGTCCGCGATGTCCTGGCCCGTTCGCAGAACGAGCCAGGACATCGCTTTAGTAGGAGGACTCTTCCAGGGCCCTAGTTTTCCACCCGCCAATTCTTGACGGTGAGCCAAATGGTCAGGAGGAAGAGACCCGGAATCAGGTAGAAGCCCAGCTTGGGGTCCCAGTTTCTAATCGGGAGGGGAAACACCATCATCGTGACGAAAAATGCTGTGGCCGCCCCGGCGAGCATACACGAAAGGATCATCAGCATTCTTCGGACAACTTTACCCGTGAGCGAGGGAACAACCACCCAAATTAGCATGCAGGGCAGGAAGACCGTCGCGTAGTCAAAGAAATTCCAGACGTACTGATTGCTCCACTCCTTGTGCGTTGCATCGGCCACGAAAGTGGCGGAAATCGGCACGGACAACAGCAACAGGAAGTATCCAAAATGGAGGTAGCGCAGGATGAGTTTTGAATTCATTGGTGTTGGGTTTGGCCGTGATCGCGAGGCCCCGCCTTGAAATCCCGGCGGGCAAGCCTCCGGCTCTCTAGGTCTCAGCCTTCTCCTTAGCCTCTTAAACCCTTGATCCTAAAACCTAAATCCTGAACCCTAACGATCCAGCTTCTCCCGCTCACTCACCTTCCGCATCCTTTCCCAGAAGGCTTCCTGTTGGCGTTCCTGGCGGGTTTTGGAGAAGGTGTCGGGATCGAGGAACTGTTCCTTTTCGCGGGGTTGGTGGCGCGCCGCGTTCCGGCGCTTGGTTTCGATTTCGTGGTCTTCCAGCTGACCGCGGAAGAGCCAGCCGCCGAAGGCGCCCATGACGAGGCCCAGTAGGTGGCTTTCCCAACTGATGCCCTCCTGCCCCGGCAGGATGCCTACCACCATGCCGCCGTAGTAAAACAGCACGACCAGAGAGACGACCACCGCCCGGAAGTCGCGGCGGAAAATGCCGGAGAAGGCCAGGAAGGCGGCCAGGGCGTAGACGACGCCGCTGGCACCGATGTGATAAACATCCCGGCCCAGCAGCCAGACGAGGGTACCCGTACCGATCCAGAGGGTGCTCAGGACCCGCGGCCACAGCCGCGGATAGAAGAAGACCAGCAGTCCGGAAAGCGTCAGGAAAGGAAAGGAATTACTCAGCAGGTGGGCCCAGTCGCCGTGGAAAAGGGGCGAAAGGAAGATGCCGAAAACCCCAGATAGTTCCCGTGGGTGTAGAGAATACCAGTAGGACCACTGCCCGCCCATCACGGTGAAGTTGATGATGGAAATGGCCCAGATGATCGCTAGCATGGCCAGGGGCCAAACGACGACGTTTTTGAGGTTGCGTTTGCTGATCATGGAAAGCGATTTGGTCGGTCCCTAAAATACGCTTTGGCGCGCATTAGGTTGTGGCCAATCGACCACCACCGGAGAAAAGCCGACTGAATTATGGGCTTAAACCCCATCATCAGAACGGCACTTCGTCGGCAAAAAGCCACCATCAGCCAGCCAAGATCACTAACTACAGTACTAAAAGACTAACGGACCAAAAGACTAAGACGCTACTCCTCGTTCGGCATCTGATCCTCACGGTAGAGGCGGTCGAAGAGGTTGTCAACCCGGTGCATTTCGTCCAGGGTTTCGTCGATGTAGAAGCTGATGGCGGGAATACGGCGGATGTGCCGCTTGAGGCGGTAGGCCAGGGAAGACTTCAGGCGCTGGTGTTCCTCTTCCATCTGCAGCAGCACGGCCTGCTTGTTGTCGGTATTCCAGATGCTGAGGTAGATCTTGGCCTGGCTCAGATCGGGGGTGGGGTGCACTTCGGTCACGGTCACCAGGGGTTCGGGACCGTAGATGTACGAACCTTCCTGCTGCAAGACGAGGCTGAAATTGCGCTTGATCATCTCGGCTACCTGTCGCTGTCTTTTGGATTCCATGGCTCGTCATATTTAGGGGTAAACAATACTATCCGCATCCGGATGGGGTAGAAACGCAGTAGCCCCGCCGCAGGTTGCACCCGGAGGCCTAAAGTCACTTTCTCCCTAAAGAAAAGACTATTTGGCGGATTGAGGTGGTTAAATAGGGCGTCGTTGCGCAGGTGCTGTGTCATCGGGTGCGGTAGAGACAAGGCATGCCTTGTCTCTGCTGCATGCCTGTCTCTGCATAACCAAATAACACGGCACCCGCGCGCCGTCGCCCTCGAACTATTATTTGCCTTTTAACGTATGCATTCGGGTAGTATCTTTCCCACTTCCCCGCAACCATTAAACCCCGCATTCTCCATGGACCAAATCACCATTCTCTGGGCCGACGACGAAATCGATCTGTTCAAGCCCCAACTGATGTTCCTCAATAAAAAGGGTTACGAGGTCATTACGGTCACCAACGGCCACGACGCGCTGGAGGAAATCGGGGAGAACAACAACATTGACGTGGTCTTTCTGGACGAGAGCATGCCCGGCCTCACCGGCCTGGAAACCCTGAGCCGGATCAAGGACATCAAACCCGGCATTCCCGTGGTGATGATCACGAAAAACGAGGCGGAGGACGTCATGGAGGAGGCCATCGGTAGCCAGATCACCGACTACCTCATCAAACCCGTCAACCCGATGCAGATTCTGCTGACGATGAAGAAGATCGTCGACGAAAAGCGCCTGGTGAGCGAGAAGAACAACAGTGACTACCAGCGGGAATTCCGGCAGCTGCTCATGCAGATCAACAGCGGCCTGAACAAGGAAGAGTGGGTGGATGTGTACAAGAAGATCATCAACTGGGAGCTGAAACTGGACGAGAGCCAGGGCGACGAGATGAGCGAGATTCTGGCCATGCAGAAGCGGGAAGCCAACGCGGAATTCAGCAAGTACATCGAGCGTAATTACCTCGACTGGGTCGACGGAAAAGACGCCCCGGTGATGTCCCACAACCTGATGCGGGAAAAAATCTTCCCCCACCTGAGTACGGAACGGCCCACCGTGATGGTGCTGCTGGACAATATGCGCTACGACCAGTGGAAGGTCATCGAGCCCCTGCTGTCGGAACTCTACCGCGTGGAGGAGGAGGACTACTTCTACAGCATCCTGCCCACGGCCACCCAGTACAGCCGCAACGCCATCTTTGCCGGCATGATGCCGAGCGAAATCGCCCGGCACTACAAAGACTGGTGGAAAAACGACACCGACGAAGGCGGCAAGAACAACCACGAGGCCGACCTGCTCGGCACCCAGATCGAACGCATCCTGCGCCGCGGCGACATCAAGTGGGACTACACCAAGGTGACCCGCACCAACTTCGCCCGGCAGATGCAGGACCGCGCGCTGGACTTCCTCAACAACGACTTCAGCGTCATCGTCTACAACTTCATCGACATGCTGAGCCACGCCCGTACGGAGATGGAGGTGCTCAAGGAACTGGCCGGCGACGAAAAGGCCTACCGCAGCCTGACCCGAAGCTGGTTCGAGAACAGTCCGCTGTGGGCCACCCTGCGCAAGCTGGCCGAGCGCGACGTACAGCTGATTGTGACCACCGACCACGGCACCATCCGGGTGAACACCCCCAGCCGGGTCGTCGGCGACCGCGACACCAGCACCAACCTACGCTACAAGCTAGGCCGCAACCTGAACTACGAGGAGCGGGACGTCCTGGAAGTACGGGACCCCCAGAAGGCCAAACTCCCCCGCCCCAACATCAGCTCCACCTTCATTTTTGCCAAGGAGGATAAGTTCTTCCTCTACCCCAACAACTACAACTACTACAACAACTACTACCGGGATACCTTCCAGCACGGCGGCATCAGCCTGGAGGAGATCGTCTGTCCGGTGATTCGGTTGGTGAGCCGGTAGGGAGGGGCTTGAGGATTTAGGCCTGAGGATTTAGGACGAAGGATTCGGCGCTCCTCGGAGGCATCTTCGCGCAGCGAAGTTCCTCCGGGGTGTCGCCAGATGGTCCGGTCGGGCTTCCTGGCGCGAATACAACCCAGGTCGGTCGTCCGACGTGCACGAAGTACTGCGCAGCAAATCCTTATGTCCTGACGCAGTCGGACATAAGTTCGTCTGACGAATAACATTTTGGGTAAGTATTGCACTTGTGTTTTGCCGCCTACGGAGCATCCTCGGATACGATCGCGATTTCCCCGAAATTGTAGCTTATTGGCTTTCTAAGTACCATAGGACCAGTTCGTCCCCGGCGTGGCGGGTATCATCGCCCATCAGTCGGTCAACGAGCGGGCACCACTAGTGTTGCGCCGTAGTGATGCCTACATCGGGGTACTGATTGATGATTTAGTAAATAAGGGCACCCAGTCACTGTTCTTCGGCTATTCTTTTTTAGCCGTTTCAATAAGATTAGCAACAAACCCAGGTAGATCATCTATACTGTAGTAAATGGTGCCATCTACGATGATGGCGGGAGTAGAGAATCTGCCTCCAGGAAAACCACTAGCGAATAGATACTGGTGCATTTCTTGCAGGTAGGTTTCGTTTTCAATGGGTTTGTCTTGAAAAGCAATTTTGTTTTTTTCTAACTGAGCCGCAGTGAAATCACAGCGGCCACAGCCTTTTTTGGTGTACACAATAATGCCTTTATGGTCGGGTAGGACAAGAGGATTTCCTCCTGTATTGACCGCTGGCGACTGGCTGGGATCAGGTAGTATCTGGTAACTAGAACTGTATTTGTAGCTCCATTTTTTGTTGGGCTGTGGCTCTAGCACAATGAGAGTAACCGTTTCCTTTGCCGAAATCTCTTGAGTGAAGGTTTTATTTTTCTCTATCCCCAAACCCTCTGAAGTCAGGTCCAGGGTCAGGCGGATTGTTTGTTCTAAAGTGTTGCTAGCCTTGAGGGTAACCTTGTGCTCTTCTTTTTCTTCAAAAATCTGTATTGGGTACTTTTGAGCAATTGCTGACAAAGGGAGTATTCCGATGAATAGGGCGAAAAAGTAGGATAATGTTTTCATAACGCGTTATTGTATAAGCGAATCTAAGAAGCTTAAAAAATTCCACTAATTTAAGGGTGAAGTTGCCAACTATCTCCACCTAAGACTAGACTATTTTTGCTAAAAGAAAAAGTCTCACTGTTCAAAGTTCCGGTAACCTGCCGGCTTTTCTTGACCCATTAGAGGAGTGGCGAGTTGCAACTTTGTAGAACTGCAGAGGTCCTCAGCCCCGTTAATCCGAAGGTAATCCACTTCGTGTACGGTAAAAGCGAGGCGGGCGACCCTTCCGTAGGGAGGGGGCCTTGGTTCGAATACAACCCTGGTCGGTCGTCCGACGAATCCTTATGTCCTGACGCAGTCGGACATAAGTTCGTCTGACGAATAACATTTTGGGTAAGTATTGCACTTGTGTTTTGCCGCCTACGGAGCATCCTCGGATACGATCGCGATTTCCCCGAAATTGTAGCTTATTGGCTTTCTAAGTACCATAGGACCAGTTCGTCCCCGGCGCCGAGACCTAGAAGCAGCAGTTCGGGCCTACGGCCCGGTAAAGACGGCTCCGAGGACCGGCTACTTCAGCACGCTTCAGCGGCGAACATTATCCAGCAAACGGGCGTCTACTTCGGTCTGGCCGTCTCCGTGGAGGACGGAGATATCTCCGGTGGTTTCCAGCACTACGGCCTTCACTTCCGTGAAGGCGATGACGTTGGCCTCCCGGAGTTTGGCCATCAAATCGGCCTCGGTGACGTTCCCGGCGGCCAGATTGTCGTACAGGATGTCCGGACCCTCCATGAGCAGAAGTGGCTGGTTTTCCACGGCGGATTCAAAACGGTCAGAGAACCGTTTCAATCGGGAGAACAACTGCTGAAACCCGATGACGGCCACCATCGCCACCGCTCCCTTGAGGAGGGATTGGTCCCCGTTCATGACCACGCTCGCCAGAATGGTGCCGATGGCGATCGTGGAAGCAAAATCGATGCTGGACATTTTCGCGAAGGTCCGCAGGCCAAAGATGCGCACAACGATGATCATCAGCGTCAGGATGACCACGGAGGAGGCCAAGGTTTTCGTCAGGACGGGGAGTGAGGTATACAACCAGTTTTCCACGGAGCTTTTCTCTTTACAGCACCGGCCGAGGTGAAATGTTCTTTGGGGAGCAGTTATCGGACGAACTCGTCCGCCGAGACGTGACGCAGGAACTGGCTCGTCGGCCGAGTGAGCTCCCAAAAACACCGATTCTTGGAGGAGAAAACCTTTTTAGTTGGTCGTGCCCGGCACTCCAGCGCTCCTCGGAGGCATCTTCGCGCAGCGAAGTTCCTCCGGGGTGTCGCCAGATGGTCCGGTCGGGCTCCCTGGCGCGAATACAACCCAGGTCGGTCGTCCGACGAATCCTTATGTCCTGACGCAGTCGGACATAAGTTCGTCAGACGAATAGCATTTTTGGTAAGTAGTGTACCTGTGTCTTGCCGCCTACGGAGTATCCCTGGAAACGACCGCGATTATGAGAAATCGCGATTGATTAGCTTACTTCTTATGGTTTGAGTCGGCTCGTCCCTGCCGCCGAGACCTCGGAGCAGCATTTCGGGCCTGCGGCCCTCTATAGACGGCTCCGAGGACCGGCTACTCCAGCGGTTCTCGAGGGTGTCGCCAGGCGTGTTTACCCTACTTAGTACCACCAGAAACTGCCCCGGTCGGGAGACTCCCCCCCTCGTACCGCGCGTTACGGCCGGCTACCTCCTGAAAACACAAACGGGCGACCCTTCCGCAGAAGAGCCGCCCGTTTTTTGGACTAAAAACCCTAAGGGTGCTTAGTGCTTGTGGTCGTGTCCGTCGCCATGATCGTGGTCATGGTCGGCGCCGTCACCGTGGTCGTGATCGGCGACGCCGAGCAGTTCGTTGGCTTTGGCGATGGCGGACATGATGTCAGACTCCACTTTGGCGATGTCGGCCGTTTCTTCCTTCAGGTAGGTGATGATGGCCTCGTTGTTCATGCTGGCGCGGAGTTCGTCGAGGGGCTTGATTTCGCCCATCCAGGTCATCATGCCATCGTGAGCGTCTTCGAGTTGCTCGTAGGCGGCCGTGAGGAGGTCCTTGCGGGAGGCCTCGATGCCCTCGGTATCGATCTGCTCCTGTAGCGCCTTCTGGGCGGCCGTGATTTTACCCATCATGCCCATGGCGCGGTCGTGGCCCTCCATCATGAGGTCGTGTGCCTCCTGCTGGGCGGCCTGCGCGGCTTCCACGGCGGCTTCCTCCACGGCGGCGGTGTTTTCTCCGCCGCAGGCGGTGAACAGACCAAGGCAGAAGATCAGAAAAAGAGATAATAAACGCATCTGTTTGTTGGTTTTGTGGCCGCAAAAATACGCTTTTTCAAAAGTAGCGTATTCACCAGGCGGTAAATTTTATCGCCACACGATGCGGTAGCTGAGCACGGGGATCATGCCGAGCTGGAAGCGGTTGTCGAAGGTTTCCAGCACCGAATCGTAGTAGGCAAAACCGTCGTTCTCGATGTTGGCGACATTCTGGATGTCGAGCGCCAGGGTGGTCGTGGCCCGCTTGCCCTCCACGCGCTTGTAGAGGCGCAGGTCCGGGCGCAGGTAGACCGATCCGTCGTTGATGAAGGGGCCGGCCAGGGAGGTACCTCGGAAGTAAGAAGCATCGGTGGTGAGGGCGGCGAAGCGTTCGCCGCCGTGGGCGGTGACGGCGAGGTTGAGTCCCAGGGCCCGCTCCTCTTCCTTGCGGTTGGTGCCCCGCCATTCGCGGCCAAGGGTGAGGTTGCCGGTGAAGCCCAGGTCGAAGCGACCTTCCACCATGCCGGTGCGGTTGCGGTCAAACAGCGAGCGGAATACGCTGGCGTTGGCCCGGTAGTAGAGGCCGCGGGTCAGGCGGCCACCGGCCGCCTCGACCTCCACCCCGTAGCGCAGCGTGGCAATCTCCTGGCTGTTCGTAAAGGTGAAGCTGGTGTACTCCAGCAGGTTACTGGCCACCATGGTGCCCTCGGCGGAATTTTCGTTGGGCGTGTACTGTACGAACCCCGTCGTCGAGACCGTAGCCCCCAGGAGCGGGTAGCCGTATCCCAGGGCCAGTTGCCAGGTGGTGGGGGCGTTGGCTTCGCCGTCCACGAGGTGGGTGAAAATGGGCGCCGCCACCGTACCCTCCAGGATGGCCTGCACGTAGCGGTTACCCAGATTTCGCTTGATGCTGAAGCGGGGCTCGAACAGAATATTCGTCCAGTCGTCCGCCAGCCGCACGTTCTCGAAGGAGATCGAACTCAGCCGTAGACCGGCCTCCACCTCCGTTGCCGCACTCCGCAGGCGGTAACCGCCGAAGAAGGCGTAGGAGGCCGTGGATTTCCGACTGACTTCCTGCGCCAGGCGGTTGAGGCCAAACGTCAGGGCGGCCTCCCCGTTGAGGGCGTAGCTGGCCTTCAGCTGGAGGTCGCTCTGGAAGAATTCCAGCCGGACGTCTTGAGGATTTCCCGGCCCCTGACCGGTCACCAGCCGCTCGCCCACGATGTCGGAGAGGGCGGCACCGCCCGTTACCGTCCAGCGGTCGCCCAGTTGGTGGGTGAATTGCAGGCCGTTGATGACGTTACTGCCCGTGAAGTCGATGTCGTAGAGGCCCTTCTCGCTTTCCAGCGGCTCGTCTTCCGGCTGGCGGAAAATGTTGCTGCTGGAGCCCAGGATGCTGAAGAAGCTGATGGAGCCCCGGTCGGTTTTGTGGTGGAGGTGGAAGTTGAGGTCCCCGAAGCGGATTTCTTCGCCGCCGAAATCTACCCCCATGTCGGCCAGCAGTCCGGTGAAGCTGTAGCGGCCGTTGGCCAGGAAGCTCGTCCGTCCGCCCTTTCCGATGGGGCCTTCGGCGGCCAGGTCAAGGCCGATGAAGCCCAGCTGGGCCTGGTAGCGCATGCGGTCCTTGTTGCCCGGGCGCAGGCGAAGGTCGAAGGTGCCGCCCGGGGCGGCGCTGTATTCCACGGGGAGTCCGCCGGCGTAGAAATTACCGGCCTCCAGCATTTGGGCGCTGATGGCGTTGACGCCCCCGCCGTTGAAGGTGGGCGTGTCGCCGATGGTGCCGGCGTTGCTGGTGTGGTTGGGGTTGGCGATGGCCAGTCCGTTGATCCGCCACAGGTTGGCGTTGGGGGTGTTACCGCGCACGCTGAGGTGGTTGGCCTGGTCGTTGGTCTGCACCACGCCGGGCAGCAGCGCCACGAGGCGCGCGGGGTCGTAGAAAGTGCCGGGGAGGCGGTAGACCTCCTCCACCGTAAAGCGCTGCGCCAGGGGACTGACGGGCACGTAGGTGGCCCGGACTTCCGCTTCCGGCAGCTCATACACGCCCCCGAAGGAGATGGTGTCCTGTGCCGTCAGGGGCTGCACCGCCAGCAGGAGGAGCAGTGCCGCAGTGAGGCAGATGAAGTTACGGGCAATAAAAAATCGACTGAGCACGAAAGTCCCGACCTTTTGGCGTGGACGCAGGTGCCGAGAAATCGGTATGGCAGTGGATAATCTGGAGGAGCGCATGAATCTCTTACTTTTTTGAGCGGCTGAAGGTAGAACGTTTCGGCCCTGACTTTTGTCCCGACGACGTAACTTCTTGCCCTCCCCGATCGGCGGGCGGGAAAAAAGGTGTTGGAAATCCGGTGGCGGGTGCTCCTCCCCCATCCGTTTTGCTCGCCGGCTCAACCGCCCACTACTCTTCCTTACCTCGACCGAGGCCGCTATCCCCCCTCCCTTCCCACCCTCCCCGTCAAATAAATTTTTTCTCAGCGCAACTTGCAAAATTGAAAGCGGCGTTACTATCTTTGCGGTCCCTTAAACGAAGGGCGGTTAGCTCAGTTGGTTTAGAGCACCTCGTTTACACCGAGGGGGTCGGGGGTTCGAGTCCCTCACTGCCCACACTATTTTCAACATTTGTTGGCTAGAATGGCCCCAATCCAGTAACTATCTGGGTTGGGGCTTTTCTTTTGCGGTCTAAATTTAAAACAATTTGCGTTTTATTTGCGCTTATTGTACCTTAGTGACACCCTTGTTTGAATTATGTTTGACCCGCAAAACACCGTTTGACCTTGACCGTCCGCGCCCAACTTTGGAAGTACAAGCCCCGCAAAGACGGGAGCTGCAATATCAAAATTTACATCCAGTCGGGTAAGACGAAGCGATGGAAGAAAACTCCCTTTTATTGCAAGCCCAGTGAGTGGGATTCTCGTGCCGGAAAAATGAAGACCAGCGTACCGCTGGCCAATAAGATTAACGCAGCGCTCGCTAAACTCGTCAACGAAGAAAAAGGGAAGTTGATTGGATCCAATAGCTCCCTTATCGAACTTATCAACCGCTACATCGAGGACTGCAAAGCAGGGCGCGAAGACCTGCGCCCGGGCACCTGGAAAAAGTTCATCACGCTACGGAACCATCTGAACCGGTATGCAGTCAGTAAGGGGCTCAACGATATCTCTTTCGAGGACATTGATCTTACCTTTTACGATGCCTTCACCCAGCACCTCCGGGAAAATGGTTGCGGTCGTGCCGGTGTTGGGGGAGTGATCAAGGTGCTGAAGAAGTTCATGCACCTGGGGTTGGATCGAGGGTTACACGAAAATCGAGCCTTTCAAACCAAGTCTTTTGTAGCCGAGAAAGTAAGGCCGGCTAACAAAATTTACCTTACTCCGGATGAAATCGAATCCCTGGCCAGGCTTAACCTGAAGGGCCGCCCTGGGCTTGCCAGAGAGCGGGACCGCTTTCTGGTCAGCTACTACCTGGTGCTGCGGTACAGCGACTCCGTTTTGATCAACAGGGGCTCCATCATTAACCACGACGGAACCGCGTATTATCAAAATACTGCAGTTAAGACCGGGACGACTTCAATCGTACCAATTAAGCCCGTTGCCCTGGAAATCATTAAGCGCAACGACTACGACCTCAGCGGAGACACTAACCAGGAGGCCAACCGAAAACTAAAGGTGCTGTCGGCTATGGCGGGAATTAATCAGGATATGAGTAAGCCCGGTGAAGGGCACCTGCCAAAATCTGCCCTGGTGACGACCCATACAGCGCGCCGGAGCGCCGCTACCAATCTTCACCTTGCGGGAGTGCCCCTAAGCGAAATTATGCAACTCGGAGGGTGGAAGTATGAGGCGACTTTAAAGCAGTATCTACTTGCCGGCGGGATCAGGCTGGCTGAGCTAAGTGCTAAAAGGGATTTTTTTCAATAGCGATAAAATTTCAATTCTAGTTTTATGGCCCCCCTTAGACAAAAAAAATTCTGCTGAAAATGTTAAACCCTCCGGAGCAGGGACTGTTCGGAGCCGAAGATTAGTTAATCAAATTACAAAACATCTTTCGAGACTACGCTTGTAGACTCATAACCCTTAAATCATCTTAGATGAATTTCCGTATATTCCTTTACACCCTATTGTTTTTTCTCACTTTCTCCTGTGATACTGAGGAAAGCTTTGAACCTGTTTCTCCTACCGCCACTCCCTCCTCCGAGTTGAAAAGTGCGAATTCCCAGGCAATTCTTACTTCAATATCTGGGAATAATCTACTCACAGGCATAAATACCAGTAACCTTACAGAAGTAGAAAGGGTTAATTTCTCTGGTAAACAGGGAGGTACTAAAACCTACGTTTCTTTCTCTACAGGAATTCAGCCAAACAATGAGGAAGAAATTGTGTCAGTGGTCTTAGATGGTTCCACTACAAGTTCAGTTACCCGAGCAAAACATGATCACACATCGGATCTGGTGTATATAATGGCCGGTGATTATGGACAGGTTCCAGTAATTGAAATAGACCCTGTCAATGGGACTACCACCGTAATAAACGCAGCGCCGACTGGTGGAATTATCCAGGACATCCTGTGCATCTACAACCATACAGTATTGTTTCATTACGCAAATTGCGAGCGTGCTGATTCTGACATATGGTACGGCGATACGTGGATACCTTGTTATAGCGTAGCTGCATATGTTTATGCAGCTGCTCAAGCCATAGATAATTGTCTGTAGAATAATTGCCTTTCAGGAAATACACCTCTTTCTAGAACCAAAATGTATAAAGAAGTGTAATTCCTGAAAGGTAAATTTCTATTGTTCATGCTGCTACGCAACCTAATTGGGATAATCTTAATTTTTCTTTTACTGCCTGCTTGTCAGGAAGAGGAAGTTGAGTTTTATCGCCGTCATGCCCAAGATGAAGACGGCAAATATTTAAAAGATTCATTAGCTTACCTTGGCAACCATCCTCGTGATGAGAATGGTGTACTCCAACCTCAACCTGTTCGCGATTGGGAATTTATTGATCAATTAAGTCGAAAGATCAGTAATCAAGACTTAAAGGGGAAGGTTCATGTTGTTGACTTTTTTTTCACTTCTTGTCCAACAATTTGCTTACAGGTTAAAAATCAAATGCTACGTATTGAAAAAGAATTTAAAGATTATCCAGACTTTTCATTAGTATCATTTACTGTTGATCCCAAAAGAGATACTCCTGAAAGGATGAAAGATTATGCAAATAAGTTGGGGGTCGAAAATATGGACCGCTGGCGTTTTGTCAATGGAGACAAATTCGAAGTTTACGATTTAGCTGCTGATTACTTAAGCATTGCTTTAGAGCAACCCGATGCACCAGGTGGTTTTGATCATTCTGGTTATATAGTTCTTGTTGACAGGAAAGGTTTTGTTCGATCCTATGCGACAGGGACAATCCCTGAAGAAGTTGATTACTTAATGGACGACATTAGGCTATTATTGAATAAAAATAAATAGCTAGGGCTAGATTCTAACGCCCAACTCCAAGAATATCTTTAGCCACCTTGAGAAATACTTCTCCACAGCATCCAGGTGCTGACGGATCATCCCCGCGTGGATTTCCACGTAGTCCAGATGATCCGCCAGCTCCTGAAGTTGTTCGGTGGTCATTACTCCTCTTCTTCGGGGGATAGGCCACCAATCAGCTGGATATCAGCGTAGATACCCTTGCTTTCCTCGATCACGTAGCTGCCCAGGCGGTAGACCCGGCTGGCCACCTGGAAGGACTGCGTAGCAACCTGCTCTACCTTATCGCGGGGCGTGCCGGTGCGGGCGCTCAGCTCATCGAGTACCCGGACGCTTTCTTCTGGCGTCAGATCGAGGAACTGACGAATGAAGGTGTTCCGGTCATTGAAGACTTCCATGGCCAGCGGGTAGGCGTCGTACAGGGCCAGGATGTCGGTGAACTGCAGCCCGTCCTCGAGGGGCGTTTTGATTTTGCGATAGATTTCGATGCTATCGCCGAGGGTGTCGACTACCTCATCGTAGCCATACTGATTAGACTTATTCATTGCGCATGAATTTGAAGGTGATAAATGCGCAATCGTCCGGGGGAGAGCCAACTCCATATTCTTAGCGGGTCAGGTAGTAAATGCCGCCCACCAGGGCCAGTACCGGGAGGATCCCGGTACGGCCGGTGGCGGCGCTTCCTACGCCAAAAAGCCGCTGTTCGTTGCGGGCCGCTTCCTGTACCTGATCGTAGGAGGAAACGAGGCCCTGGTATTCAATACGGGTACGCCGCAGGGCGCGCTCGATCGGTTCGGTGATCCTGGCCACGTCGGCGGCAGTAGCGCCCCGGGCGGTCAGGTTTTTGATCTTGGTCTGCAGTTCCTTATCCAGCTCCTTGATCTGCTTCCGGGCATCTTCCAGCCGCTGGTTGTACTGTCGCTCCACCGGGGAGAGCGTGACGGCCGACTGGATGTTGAGCGATTCTTCCAGCTTGCCGAAGGTGGTGCGCCGGTTGATGATGCTTTCCAGGCGTTTGAGGAACTTTTGCTCGCTGTTTACCTGGCCAGCACCGGAGCCGTAGCCCTTACGCATGACCAGCCACTCGTAAAGCTCGTTTTCGTGAAAGTCGGTCAACTGCGGATTTCTGCGGCGAGCATTGCCGATCCAGCGGCCGACGGCCTTGATGATGGTCCGGCTGTCGGCCTGGCCATCGGCCAGAGCTTGGAGGGCCGCCCACGTCTTTCCCGTGGGCGATAGGAAGCTGAAGGCCAGGATGGTATTGGCGTTACGCCCTTCGAGGCGCTTTGCCAGGCTCAGCATGGCACCCGCGCGCTCGCGCCCTCGTGCTGTGCCGGGGTCCGCGCCTGCTTCCCGTTGCCGACGATAGAAAGTCGCCCGCTCCAGGTCGGTTTCTTTGGTGCTCAGGGTATTGCTTTCGAGGGCCAGCTTTTTGGCCGCTTCCAGGCTCCCGGTGAAGGTCTTGGCCGGGATGGCACAGAAGTCGCGCCCATCGACCTTAATGCCAGCCTCGCAGAGCTGGCGGAAAGCCTCGTGCCGGCTGTGGCCGGAGAGCACGTAGCGTTTGCGATCAGCGGGATTGCGCCATACGGTAATGGCGTCCAGGTTGGCCCACTTGAAATTACCACTACGGGCGGCCTCGACGATGTTCTGCACACTGCGCAGTGAGTAAGGTGCCGCCCGGTTTTGGAACCACTGGTGGGCGACGTGAATACCCCGCAGCGGGATCAGCTCCACATCCGCGGACTGCCCGCCCCGGCGGTTGCCCAGCTTGACCGGATCGGTTGTCTTCAGCCCACCGTGCCAGTTACAGGCACCCCGACGTTTGTGCGTCGAAAAGGTGCCGTCACGGCAGCGGTAGAGCTGGCGGGGTTTACGTCGTAGGATCATCAGCGGGTAATTGCGTAGACGATCAGGCCGACGATGAGCACTGCAGTGGTTCCGCTGGCCGGTCTGAAATTGAAGCTGGCCATCCGGTTGAGCCAGACCGGCAACCAGACGTTGCGCATCTCCGGACGGCGGGTAGACAGCTCGTGGTAAAACTGAATGCGGGCGGCCTTGTAGGCATCAAAAACGGCCTTGGGGTCCGCACCGTTGAGGGCCATCAAGCTAACGGGGCCGAAAACCCCGTCGACGATCACCCCGAGAACCCGCTGCATGATCCGGATGCCGGTACGGCCGTGGTTGACGTGGCCATCAAAAAGAAAGTTGGCCAGCTGCTGGGAATGAATGAAGTCCCCCTGAATGGGGTCCCAAAAATTCTTTTTGAAAATCTGACGGGCCTCCGAGCGCGACATCTGCCGCATATCCGTTTCCGTGGGTGGCCGGCCGATCCAGGATTCGTAGACCGGTGCAGAAATTCCCCAGTTGGTGCCCACCAGCTCCCGGCGACTATTGTAGTTGCCCGGATCGGTAGCAATCTTCTGATAGCCGCCCTCGTGCCGGGCGACGATGTTGTACGCGACATCAAAGGAGGCCATGACAATTTCTTTTGGTGGTTCAATTTCGGGTAAGGGCGTTACCGTAATGGTGTCCAGCACTTCGGCCACGATTTCGGGCTCCAGTTCCGGTTCTTCCTCCACCACCGAAACCGGCGGTGCTTCCCAGGGCCGAAAGGCGATCAGGGCCATGAGCAGGACGAGGGCGAGGATGATGAGTAATACGGGCATGGGTTATCGTTTGGGGCGTTTGCCGTTGAGCACGTAGCGGCAATAAGCCATGATGGCCGGCCGCGCCTTCTTCAGCATGGCGGTGGTGGGGTAAATACCGTGGCCGTAGCCACGATGGACCAGCAGATCGTTACGCAGACTTTTCTTGCGCAGCTCCATGCCCACGAAGGCCTCGAATGTGCGCGCCCAGATTTCGTTGCGCTGCTGATAGTAGGGGCTGTAATCGTAGAGCTTTTGCCGCCAGTTGCTCGTCTCCCCGTTCTTATCCAGGATCAGCGCGGCCAGGGCCCGCTCCATCATTCCCCGGGGGGACTTCTCACCCATGTGGGGCAAAACGGTACTGGTGGTTTGTCCACCGGAAGGTGCGCGGTCCTTGACGGCCATGCGGTAGTCCAGGGCGTGACCGTATTCGTGGGCCAGCGAACCGATGCCCTTTTCCCGGTTCAGGTTGATCAGCACGTAGCCCGGCCAGTAAGTGGCCAGGGCCCGGCCGCCGCGTCCCCGGGCACCGTAGGCGATGGCCAGCTCACGACCCAATCCGACCTTATTTTGGGCAACGCCGAAAACTTTGGCCAGATCAGCCAAAGATTCGTCCAGGCCAACGAGGAACTGCTGACGCTCATCCTGCGGCACCCAGTTACCGAATTCGATGCTGTGCAGTCCGTAGCGGTCGACCAGCTCCTCCACGCCGACGGAGTAGCGATAATTCACCTTCCGTTTTTTGCGGCCGGTAAAGTCTCGCGGGGCAATGCTCGCATTATCCTGCCAGTATTCCGCCACCCGGCTGCCCGGTTTGATGGGCCGGTAGTCGGTGGTCTTTCCTACCTCCGGTATCGGCATGGCCCCGAAGGAGGGAAGCAGGCGCCGCTCCTCCGGCGGCAGGCTGAAGTATTTGGTCGCTCCCGTGAGCGCGATCGCTCCGTAGCCGACGCGGCCCAGGGTGGATTTGGCGTCCAGCGCCTTTTTGGCCGCGTAGGCCGTGCCCAGCATCAACAGCCAGGGCGGTAGGCGAAGCATACCGAGTAAGGACTGCTCCCCTTCTCCTTCACCTCCCGGTAGATTGCCGTTGGAGCAATCGAAGTCCACGATGGGCGGCAGGAGCGAGAGCTGCCCCAAGTGGGTGAGGATCTGCGCCCGGCTTAATCCCCGGGCCGATACGTCGCGGACGTGGCGGTAACAGGCCTCCCCGTTGGCCTTTCGGCCGGTGACGGCCAGGAACACCAAACGGGGAAAGCTGGTTACGTTGAGCGTAGCCGGATCGATCGGACAACCGTAGGGGCTACCGACGACGCACTCGAAAATCCGATCCACGTTCGGGTGGCCGGAAGTAGCAAAGGTTTGCAAGGCCTGGTTAGCCATGCGGTCACCGTTATTGAAAAGGAGCAGGAGGAACTTCATCGGTTACGCTTTGGGGTGGTTTACCAGCTGGCCGGCAGCGTGGATACGCTGCTGATGTCGACGCCCGTATTTCCGGGCACTTCCTCATCGGCGTGCTCGGTAGCTACCGCGATCGCTTCTGCCTCCGTGATGCCCAGGCCGGGCTCCTCCTCGGTGATCTCGAAGGTGATGTACTTGTGAAAGCCGACACCCTTGGGCAGCGCCAGACCGCCGACGTTGGGCAGATGGACGCGGGCCTCGATGAGGTAGCGCGTCAGCTCGTCGGTAGACTCAATGGCCGCAGAATGCAGCTCAGCGAACTTCTTGTTGAGGAATTTGCGCAGGCCGGAGCTCAGCGTGATTTCTCCCTCCTTATTGGTCTTGTCAATGGTTTGCGTAGTATCAGACATGGTACTTGAATTTGTTCCGGACTGCTCCGGAAGTGGTTTAGTTTTTGATTTCGTTGATGGCATCTTCCCGGACGGCTACCCCGCCGACACCAATCACCTGGTTGGTGGCATCGCGGATGGGGTACTTCCAGGAGTGCCAGGCGATGATCTCGCCGCCGATGCGGGCATATTCCACTGAATGAATCACCCGGTTTTGTTGGATCACCTTCAGATCATTTTGCCGATAGCTTTCGGCCAGGTCTTTGTCCTCCCATATTTCCAGGTCCGTACGGAATAGGATCGAATCCGGATTTACTCCGGCGGGCATGGCCACCCACTTATCGAAGGCATCATTCTTCCATTGATAGTGTCCCGTGAGCACCTTGGCCCATTCCGGCAGTGGGCTTTCGCGGCGGGAAGCGGAGAGGAAGTAAAAGCCCTTTTGCAGCGCCGTGATTTCCCGCGCTTGGTTCTCGATCGTTTCTAGGTAGGCCGCCTCCCGGTTCTCGGCCCGTTCGAGCTGATACTGATAGTCCAACCGGTTTTCTACCTTCCAGGACTGCCATGCCCACAGGGCAACCACGGCCAGGGCCCCGATACCGCCCTTGGCGATATAGTCCAGGATCTGTTTGGGAAACTTGGTGGGTAGGCTCATCATCAGTCCAGGAAGGTTGAGGAAGTGATGTATAGCCGTCCGGCAGCCTTGACGGCAATGAAGGTCTTCGTTCCGGAAGTCGTGTAGAGTGCGGCCGTACTGCCTTCATAGGTTATCCCCTCCCCCGTGCTGGCCAGCAGAATATTACCGGTGCCGGACTTGGTGCAGTTGATCACGATGGACTGCCCGTCAATCAGGTTTACCCCGTTGAAGTTGACCGTCAACTGGCTACTTCCGGAATTGCTGAGGTTGTAGACCGATCCAGAGGCTACCGTGAAGGTGGTATTGGAGGTAGTACCAAAAGTCGTGCCTTCCGGCCAGGCTACGGCGTCCTGCCCGGCAATGTTGCCCGCAGGTTGCCAGACGGTTCCGTTGTATTTCCAGATGTCACCTTTATCTCCGCTACCATCATCTTCGGTCTGTAAGTGGAGGTCATTGACATTCGCCACAAAGGCCGGAGAAGTCGTGGAAATTGTCCAGGTGGCACCGCGCTCCCCCTGGGCTCCGGGTGTTCCCTGAATGTTGTGGACAATCACCCACGTAGTTCCGTTGTAATGCCAAATGTCACCGGCTACCCCCGGCGAATCATCTGCGGTCTGAAGGTGCAGATCTCCTACCGTTTCCCCAACGGAGGGAACAGAATTTGATACCGTCCATTCATTGCCATCATCGCCAGCGGGTCCAACGCCATTCAGTTCCAGCGTGTACTGATACACCCAGTTCCCGGATTGCTTTTCGTAGACGTCGCCGGGGGCCGTCACGTCAGTTTGCAGGTATAAATCGCCGTCTTCTCCCAGGCCCGCAGAAGGGATTCCGCTACCCAAAAACCACTGCTCTCCGTTTCGGCCGTCGGTGCCATTGGTGCCGTTCGTCCCGTTGGTTCCGGGTGGACCGACCAGGCTGTTCAGAAAGTCAGCTTCCGTGCCGCTGTTGCCGTTATCGAGCCATATTTCGTAGGCCGACAAACCATCCTGACCGTTGCTGATTTGTGGGGCCAGGCTTTCCAGTAGCACTACGTTCAGGTAGCTTTCGCCGGGAAGGGTGTTCACCACGGCCGAGATGGTGTTTTCTTGATCGACCAGTATCTCAAAATAATCCCCTTCATTCAGATTGATAAAGTAGTTCCAGGTAAGGGTCGTTTCGTCCTGACCACTAGCCACGCGTATGTATCCAGTAGCCGACCGCATGGGCTCCACGGTACTTCCGTTGATTCGGAGTTTCACTCTGCCGTTATACCGGCTATTTCCCACGGTACTGGTGGCCGTAATGCCGCCCGAGACGTAGTAAAGACCAGCTGAATCTACCTGAATGCGGGTGTCGGTCGGGCGGCTAAAGAGCGGGTCGCTGAAGTCCGTAGTCTCCCAGGGGATCAGGTTATCTACCGTTGAGGCATTGATATCCGTTACGACCGTATTCCTAGCCCGTAAAGCTGCCATGTTCTCCCGGGGAGCGGGAGGACCAGGAGCGCCGTCGGCTCCCTTCAGGCTTTCCAGGAAGTCGGCTTCCGTTCCTACGTTGCCATTGGCCAACCATATTTGATAGGCAGAAAGGCCATCATCTCCCCTGATTTGTCCGACGTTGATCCATACTGAACCATCCCAGGCAAATCCGTTGCGCGTATCATCAGCAACAAACACGTCGCCCACGTTGCCCGTGTAGGCGGGATCGAGGCTGGCCGAATCGGCCACGCTGCCAATCAGCTGAATCCCAAAGCCATCTTCTCCCGCTGGTCCCGGAGGGCCGGGAACTGTGGAAGCGGGGCCGGGCTCCCCTTGCTGTCCCGGAGGGCCAATTGGTATGGTGATTTGAGTAGCTAC
>NZ_SNAQ03000010.1 GCF_004375085.3 Lewinella sp. W8 | reverse complement strand
ACCAGTTGATGATGTCGTAAGTAACTTCCAGCTTGAAGCACTCCTCGGAAGCAGTACCCGTCGTGCGGAAGGTGTCAACGCTGGGGTTGATCGTGATCAGGTCACAGGCACGCTCGTCGATGCCGATGCCGTCGTAGTCAGGAACTACGGCACAGTCAGCTTCCTCGTCCGTGGGGAAGGTCAGCGTGTAGTCGTGGATGCCGTAGACCGTGATGCGCTGCGTACAAGCAGCAGCGTTGGTCAGGCCCTGGCCGTCAGTAGCCGTGAATACACGGGTGAACTGGCCAACACCACAGCTGTTCACGTCACCGCTGATCGTCTGGGTGATCGTTACTTCACAGTTGTCGAGGCCGGTAGCCGCACCGAAGGCAGCGTCCAGCTCCTCGTCGGTAGCTTCGCTGATGTCAGCGGGAAGCTCAGCATTGTAGGCAATGCAGCTGATGTTGACCGGAGCCGGAGCAAAACAGATAGGACGTGCCTTGTCTTCCACCAGTACTTCGAGCCAGCAGTAGTTGACGTTACCACGCTCGTCCGTGACGCGCAGACCAACCAGGACGTTGCCCAGGTCAGCACAGGTCAGCAGCAGTTCGTCGGTGTAAACAGCGCCGGGAAGCAGTTCGTAGGTGCCGTTAGCCAGCTGGCGTACCCGGCCGATGTGGAGCGTTACGTCGCCACAGTCGTCGTAAGAACCGTTGTCGATCATTTCGGGGGTCAGAACAGCAACACCAGTGCTGGCACCACCGGTAGAAGAACCGGAAGTCAGGCTGATGTTCAGGCCGTCTTCACAGATGGCTACGGGAGCCGTACGGTCGATGACCGTGAAGGGTACGTCGGTGAAGTCAGAGTTACCGCAGTCGTCCGTGTAGGTGTAACGCAGGGTGTGCGTACCAGCGGGGATCGGACCGGCAATCTCAGCGTCGCCGTCGTTCAGGTCCAGGAAGAAGGTGCCGATGGGGGCGCCGTTCAGGTCCTGGAAGGGGTAGATGTCAGCTTTCAGCTCGATGCCGGCGCTACAGTTGTCCGTCAGTACGATGCTCGGATCGTCCAGGCGGATGTAGGCCGCACAGATGTCACCAGCGTTGGTGCTGAACTCGAGCGGACCTTCGTCGATGGTACCGTCGAAGTCGCGGTCTTGCGTGGGAGCAGTGAAGTCAGGAGCGGTGGTGTCACCAACCTTAACTACCTGCGTGTACGTCAGGGGAGCCTGGGGCTCACACCAGTCGATGACGGTGTAAGTACGTACGAACTTGTAAGTGTTGGGGCAGGTCTGAATCCGGGGGCCGTCCTCGTAGGTCAGGGCCAGGTTACAAACCGCACCTTCAAGTACCAGGGGAATGGTACGATCACCGAACTGCAGGAAGGGCAGGTCTTCAGCGCGGGGAACGGGGTTACCGTTGGCCCCCAGCGTCAGGGTCTCGTCACACTCGTACTCGGCTACGTCCAGTTCGTCAGCGAAGGGCTGTACGTTTTCCAGACCGGGGCGCAGGAAGTCGATGTCGAAAGAAGTAACGGCAGGACCGTTTTCTTCGCCAGAAGCGCTTTCACAGTCGCTGATTTCGGTAGCGGTGAAGGTACGCGTGATGGTGATGTCATCACAGGCGGGGTCTTCGCCGAAGGTAGCTACGTCGTTCACACAAACCTGGAGGCGAGGAGCACAGCCGTCGGTGAATTCCGGAACAACAGCGGTACCAGCACCGGGATCGAAGGCGATCAGGTCCAGACGGTCGCGCAGAGCGGTAGCCATGGTGCCGGGAACGGTGCGGAAGACACCGTCGGTGCCACGCGCTACTTCCCAACAGCGGCTGATGTTAACGTCGAGCATGGTGAGCATGATCTCCTCGAAGTCGGTGCAGGGAAGCACGGCATCTTCGGGAGTCTCTACTACTGCGGGAGGCGTCTTGTCTTCAGCGTTAACGGTACCCCAACAGTTGGAGAATTCGAACTCGCCAAGGTCGGCCATGTCAGCTTCGAACTTGAAGTTGGAGATTTCCAGCTGGCTGGTCAGGTTTCCAGCAAATGGCTGGAAGCCGTCGTCAACTACGCTGAATACGATGGAGTAGCCAGCCATTACGGGCTCAGCGGCAGAACCGCTTGCGGGCTGGTCGGTATCGAGGATTTCAACCTGACCACCTTCAAAGTCGATCAGGATGATGGCATCATCAAAGCCAGCATCAACACCGTTGTAGTCGTAATCGAAGCTTACCACACCGTTGGCGCTGAACATGTAAGAAGCCGTTACGCCGAAGGAAGCACCTCCGAAGAACACATCGTTAGAGGTGCTCAGGGTCAGGGTCTCGTCGGTAAAGTCAGCGTCAGCGTTCTGGTCAGCGTTGTTCTCGGTCGTTTCAACGTCCCAGTCTTCTTCGTTGAAGCCTTCGAAGCTGAGGTTTTCCGTAATCACTTCGATGGTGTAGGTGTACTCACCACAGCCGTCGATGATGGGACCGTTAGAAGGATCTTCATCCTGAACTACTACGCGCAGGGCGTCGAGGTCGAGACAGCCAAATTCGCCAGAAAGCACCATTTCGGGGAGAAGGAGCGCTTCACAGTTTTCGTTGAGCGTCAGGTTGATGGACGTCAGACAGGCCAGGTTCGGACGAGGAACGTTGCTGTCGTCTACGGTTACCGTGATTTCACAGGTCTGGAGATCACCGTTGTCGTCGTCATCATCGTCATCATCGTCGTCGCCAACTACCGTGCCAACAACGCTAACTTCTCCGATGTCAGCACAACCGAAGCTGGTCTGAGACAGTACGAGTTCCGTACCCTCACAGAGTTCAGAGTCACCGATGATGTCGTCTACGGTCAGGGTACCGTTGCCCTCAGCGTCGAGGACTACGGTAGCTTCCGTTTCACAAGCCAGGGTTGCCAGACAAGCTTCGGCCTCACCAGATACACAGACCATGAAGCCCATGATGGAGATTTCACCAACGTCAAGGCCAGTACGGTCACCGGCCCACAGGGTCCAGGTTCCGCTCAGACCATCACCCTGAGGGAAGAAGCCAGCAAAATCGGCCACGGCAGCACCGCCACCGGGAACGCCGACACCGTCGCCGTTGGGGAAGAATTCACATTCACCGTCGTCTTCACATACGTTGATGAGGGAAGAGGCGGTATTTACGCCCATGTTTTCAGCGTCAAAAGCAGCACCGTCGAAGAATTCAATCGGGAAGGTTTCCACGAGGTTTTCGCTGCTACCAACGCCCGTAGCGTCAAATCCAGCAGCACCGGGGCCACTCATCAGGGGCAGGAGGGTACCGTCGGGAGACTGTACGTAAAGCGTCAGGTCACCAACCCAGGTGTGGTTGATGGCAACGGTTACTACGATATCGTCGATGGTCGCACCGGCGGGAACGCTAACGTCAGCGGTAACGCTGGCCAGGTCCGCAGCCTGAGGATCAGTGGGTTCGAAGGCGTTATCGGGGATAGCAACGGGATCCATGTTCATGGAGCCACCACAGGCCTCAAACGGGAAGGTTTCACCCATTTCACAGGGCTCCGCGTCATCAGCGTAGGTAAGGGTAAGGTCGAAGGGACCATTGCCGCCACCAAAACCGTGCACGTGGATGTAGAAGAGATCACCACAAACAGCGTCGACGGTAACGGAAGGATCGTTACCACCGCAAACGCCGAAGTCGTCGTCTTCACCAATCTCACAGACCAGGTTGTCACCACAGGAGCCGGTGTAAACGCTGATCTTGGAGTCAAAAATGGCTCCACAAAGATCGAGGGTCAGTAAACCGGTCTGGTCAGCGGTGTGCGTGTACCAAACACCGGGAGAAGTGGAAGCCGTGCCACAGAAGGGAGTAGCATCCGTGTTAGCACCTTCCGTGGTGCCGCTGGTAACGCCTGCACCGATCGCGATCGCGTTGGCGCATTCGTCGTTCGCCGGTTGGGCGAAGAGCATAGTCGAGCCGAGGGCCAGACACAGCAAAGTTAGGAATAGGGAACGGCCTGGTGCCGTCCGGAGTAGAGGTCGTCTCATGTAATCTAATTTTTCTGAGATCATCAAAGATGCCGAAGCATGTTTCTAAACTGATCTGCGGCAGCAGATCGGTCGAGAATCAGCTATACGCAGAACGGATCGTAGGGGGCGTCCCACGATAGTCCACGACGAAGGTAACAAAATTCCTATTTAATGTTAAAAAAAATACGAAGGCTTTTTAGGAAAAAATTCCCGGGGGTGGAGCAAGCCCGAATGGTTGGTTAGCACCCCGGCAGATCGCGAGGATTCCATTTCATTGCACCTGCGCTCCGCGCCCAATCCCGTTGTAGCTGCCGCAAGGAGGAGCGTAAGGCGCCGCAAAACCGACACTGCGGCACAACCCCCCGCTCCCCCGGCTTGTCTTTAGTACATGAACATCATCCCCCTTCAATTACGACGTCTGTTCATATTAGGCTTCCTGTTCGGCTACCTTGCTCCGGCGAACGCCCAGACCCCGATGCTGGCCCTACCGCTGGAAAAGCGTTGGGAACGCCAGGCCGACTGGGTGGAGCTGCAGGATCTTGACGGTCGCTTCCGACTGGAGACTCCGGCCTCCATGCAAACCAAAGTGGACACGCTTGACACCGGACTCGGACAGCAAGTCTTTCATACCTTCTTCCTAAAGGTACCGGATCCCGCCACGGCGGACAACGTCATATACGCACTGAGTTACGTCGATTATCCCCCGGGGGCTTTACACCACGACAGTACCGAACTGGTGCAGGAGTTATTGATGGCCTCCGAGGAAGAAGCCGCTGCGGCGGTCGGTGGCGAGGTGATCTATGCGGCCGATAAAGACATTAACGGATATCCCGGCCGACAGTGGCGCATCGACTACAACGGCGGCAAGGCCAGCGCCCGGACCCTGGCGGGGGTGGCCGGTAGCCGCTATTACGAAATGAAGGTCTTCAGTCTGGAGTCATCGGGCCCCAATAAAAGTGCCGATAAGTTTTTCGATAGCCTCCGCCTTTACCGTCCGCCGGGTGAAGCCGTGACGGCCGAACCCGAGAAATGAACCTTTTGGCCCATGACCTATTATACGGCCATAACTACATAAGGATGTCAAAACAACTCTATCTCGTCGCTAAATTCGACCTTGACGACGCCGACAACTTCGCCCCCATCTTCGCCAAACACGCCAAAGACAGTCGGGCCAAAGTTGGTTGTCTGTTCTTTTACCTGATCCGCGACCGCGAAGACCCCAGCAAATTTGCCACCATGGAATGCTGGGAAGACTACTCCTACTTCGAACGGCACGTGGCCGACGATGAGCATGAAGCCTTCTTCAAACAAATCAAGCCCCTTTTCCGGAAGCCGCCCGAGGTGATGGAAGCGGATTTGTTGATGGGGATGGAGTAGTATTGTAGTACGTTAGTTCTTTAGTATGGTAGCAGGTAGATGGAAATGAGAAACTCAATAAATTTTTACCTGCTAATGCTATGAGCGGTTGTCCGACAAATTCTTTATTTCTGACGCAGTCAACATAAAGTTTGTCGGACGAATCGCGGCATTACCAGTAGAAACTATTGTAGTAAGACTTAGCGGGTAGGAAGAAGTACGGTAGTTCTTTAGTATGGTAGGGGGTAGGAAGGAGCGGGTAGCAGATAGTTGGTAGAGCGACTTATTCGGGGGCGGAGAGATTGAGTGATGGATGATCTGGCCGGGTGAGGAGAAGTAGGAGGCAGAACATACTGACGCCGGCCGAGGTCTCCAGGGTGTTCTCGACCATACAACTAAGGAAAAGGACGGTGAAGGTGGCCAGGTAAATGGGGTCGCGCCACCGCTGGTTGCCGAACCCAAGCAGGAGGAAGCACCCGAGGGTGATGAGTCCCCCCACCGTACCGCTGCCCGCCAGGGCACTGACGAACTGGTTGTGGGGGCGCTTGCCCTTTACTCCGGGGAGTATTTCGGCGTAACGCGCGTCGGTCTCGGCCAGCAGGTTTCCCGGGCCGATACCCACCACGGGATGGTCTCGCCAAATGTCCAGGCCGATGCGAATGCTGGTGAGCCGACCGGTATCGCTGTACTCGCCGGTGTCTTCGGCGGGGTTTCGGTGGAGCAGCTCGTAGCGGACATAGTTCATTTTGGTGCGAAAGCTGGGGACCGCCAGGTAGGCCAACACTGGTAGTAGGCAAAGTCCGGCAAGACCAAAAACCATCCACTGCCAACGGCCCCGCTCCAGGGCCAGACCGGCGATGAGCACCGCGATCGCCCCGTAGGCGCCGGCCAGCCCGGACCGAACGGCCAAAAAATGCTGGCCGATGAAAAGGAAGGCCGCGAGGAATAACCAGGCTCTCCCCCACCCCAGGGTTCGTTGCCGGAAGTTGGCCACCGCCAGGAGGGTCGTGGCGGCCACCATTAAACTGAAGCGAATGTGGTTGCGAGGGACGGGCATGGCCTGTCCCCGACGAATCATATCGTTGATCTCCGAGAAGTTGAACAAGTAGTTGCCGAGTACCAACAGCATCAGCAGCGCAAAGAACAGGACCGCACCCGCCCGGATCCAACCGAATTCCTTTTTGCCAAAATCGGGTAGCCCGGCCCAAACGAAGGGCAGCGACAGTAAGGGCACCTTCACCCGGATGCGCTCTGCGTAATAGCTCCAGTCTTCGGTTTGCCAGATGCCCAGCAGTAAGAGGACGTACAATCCGGCCATGCCCCAGAAAAAGCTGCTGGAGAACGTAGCTCTGGCGTTTTTCAGCCAGCGGGGATTGAGTCCCTTCAGGGGGTCCAGTAACCCGAGAACCACCAGGGAAATCAGCGCAATGGAGAGCACGGGGGGAGAAATGACCAGTCCGAAGATGGCCCCCGCCCACATCAGGAGGGTCAAATAATATCGGGCGATCTCAACTTTTTGACGGGTTAGCCACATAATGAGGGGACACCTTTGGTGGGCGATGCGTTGCTCCGAAGGTAAGGTAGTCTGTTAGTTCTTTAGTCTATTGGTTATTTAGTCTGTTGGATTTTAGTCTGTTGGTATTTTGGTTGTGGTCGACACTTTCAAACAGGAAAGCTTCCAAAGACCAACAGACCAATTATCTTTGCGCGCTATGGCACAAGAGGTATTCGACCGCGTGGCGGCACTACTTGAGGAAATTGAAGGCGCTACTGCTGAAACCGCAGAGCAGGTGGAGGCCTTCCGCATCCGTTATCTGGGAAGCAAGAACGTACTCAAGCCCCTCATGGGAGAGATGCGCAACATCCCCAACGAGCAGAAGCCGGAGTTTGGTCAGCTGGTCAATAAGACCAAGCAAGCCGCCCAGGCGAAGTTTGACGCCCTGCAGGAGTCCATGGCGGCCAGTGCGGGCGCGGACGCAGGTGCCAGGTTCGACCTGACGGCGCCGGGCGAGCCCCTACCCCTCGGAAGCCGCCATCCGATTGCCCTGACGATGCGCCGCATCATCGCCATTTTTGAGCGCATCGGTTTCACCGTGGCCGAAGGCCCCGAAGTAGAGGACGACTGGCATAACTTCTCCGCCATGAATACCCCCGAGGACCACCCGGCCCGGGACATGCAGGACACGTATTACGTCGCCGATGGCCTCCCCGCGGGCGCCAACAATACGGCCATGCTGCTGCGCACGCACACCAGTTCCGTGCAGGCCCGCACCATGGAACATAGCCAGCCTCCGATCCGGATTATTGCTCCGGGAAGAGTGTACCGCAACGAAACCATCAGTGCGCGGAGCCACGCGCAGTTCCACCAGGTAGAAGGATTGTACGTTGCGGAGAAGGTGAGCTTCGCCGACATGAAAGCGACCCTACTCCATTTTGCGCGGGAAATGTACGGGGACAAGACCAAAATCCGTCTCCGGCCCAGTTACTTCCCCTTCACCGAGCCAAGTGCCGAGATGGACATCTGGTGGGGCCTGGAAACCGAGCACGACTACCGCATCACCAAGGGTACCGGATGGCTAGAAATTCTTGGTTGCGGGATGGTGGACCCCAAGGTCCTGGAAAACTGTGGCATCGATCCGGAACGCTACACCGGTTACGCCTTCGGCATGGGTATCGAGCGGCAGGCCATGCTCCTGTACAACATCACGGACATCCGACTGATGTTTGAAAATGACGTTCGCTTCCTGAAGCAGTTTAAGAGCGTACTGTAGTAGTGCGGTAGTTTGGTGCCGGACGCAATTACTGTGGAGACATTAAACCGATGCGATTGCCTTCCGTATCCCGAAAAATGGCCATATAGCCGCGCTCATCACCGATGGCGCGTTTGGGGATGAGTACCTCTCCGCCCGCTTCCGATACCCGGTCCAGGTATTTTGCCAGATCCGCTCCCCCGTCGAAGTACACTACGGGGCCTTGTTCTCCGGGAAAGTAGAATTGTTCGTGGTAGCAAATGGCGCAGGCGTAAGCCTCCTCCGGGAATACCCCCATCTTAAGTGCCCCGAGGTCGTGAACACGAAGCTCTACGGTAAAAACGAATTCATAAAATTGCCGGGCACGGTTAAAGTCAGCGACCGGAATCTCGGTCCAAACCGTTCCGGGAGCGGAAGTAGAACTTTTCATAGCGAGGATACTGTTCCCCCGAAAGATAAACGCATTTCCCAAGAAATACGCCAGCAAGAGAACTAGGCGGGAAAACGGTACCTTCTCTCAGGTATCCGTTCTATCTTTGCCAGCGCTTCACCAAACCACTCCGCCATGATCAGCTACTACGCCTCCCGCAATGGCCGCTTGGACAAGGTGGACGAATTAGAAGACCGCTGCTGGATTCACCTCTGCCCTCCCTTCGCCGCCGATGAACTCGCCGAAGTAGCGCAGGATTTCGAACTTCCGCTGGACTTCCTGACCGACCCCCTGGATACCGACGAACGGTCCCGTTACGAAAGAGAAGAAAGTGCCCGACTGATCGTCGTTAACACTCCCGTGCTCTCCCGTACGGACGGTGACAATGAAGGCATTTACATCACCGTCCCCATCGGTATTATCCTGACTCCGGACCACCTGATCACCGTGACTTCTTCCGAGAATCATCCGGTGCTGCGACTGTTCATCGAAAACAAAATCCGCAACCTCAATCCCTCCGACCGCAGCTACTTCGTACTCCGCATTTTTGAGCATACCGTGTACCGCTTCCTGACCTGCCTGAAGCGACTCAACGTAAAGCGTAACCTGATCGAACAGGAGCTCTACGACAGTAGCCGAAACCGGGAACTCAAGCAGTTGCTCAGCATCGAAAAATCCCTGGTGTATTTCATCAACGCCCTCAACGGTAACGAGCTGCTGAAGATGAAAATGAAGCGGACGGACTTCCTCGGCATTCGCCACGACGAAGACAAGGCCGACCTCTTTGAAGACATCATCATTGACAACGGCCAGGCCCTGGAAATGGCCAATATTTACACCAACATCCTGAACGGGACCATGGACGCCTACGGGTCCATCATTTCCAACAACCTGAACATCACCATCCAACGCCTCACGCTGATCACCATCGTCCTGACGGTGCCCATGGTCATCGCGTCATTTTACGGCATGAACGTCGCCATGCCTTTCCAGGAGGGCAGCTTCACCTACCTGGTCATCATTGCACTTTCCGTGGTACTCAGCCTCATGGTGATTTATTACTTCCGCCAAAAGCGGCTCTTTTAGACAAGGAAAAAAAGAGGCGAGGCCGCAGGTGCAAGGCTGTTTACCAATTAGCCCTGCACCTGCGATCTCGCCCCAATGATCCGCTCGTCGTGGCGGCGTCTATCGCATCAGCGTAACGTTACCCTGCTGGATCAATTCTTCTCCGAAGGGACAACGTACCCGTAACCAGTATCCGTAGACGTCAGGCTCCAGATCATCCCCGGCGGCGGTACCGTCCCAGCCGTCGAAGATGTCATCACTCTTGTACACTTCCTGCCCCCACCGGTTGTAGATGATGAAGGTGAATTCCGTGATTTCTTCGGCGAATTTAGAGCGTACCCGCAGCACATCGTTGCGGTTATCTCCGTTCGGCGTGAAGGCATTGGGGATGAAAATCCGGTCCGTATCACAAATGGGATCCTCTACGATCAGCAGCACCTCCACGATTTCCGTACAACCGTTGCTGGTCACTTCCACTTCGTAAATCCACTCTCCGGCCTCGTCCGGGGTAGCCGTCACGACCCTACCCGTATCGGGCTCCACCGTGCCCGTGGGCGGGAACCAAACGTAGGTGCAATTCTCGCAACCCTCAATGGACAGTTCGGAGCTTTGCCCCGTAAAGATTTCCGGCGGATTGGCCACGCCCGTAAGCGTAAAGAGATTGGTCACGTTGATGGTCACCTGAAGCGTCTCCGAACACCCCGTTACCGGATCGGTAACGGTCACGGTTACTACCGTAGAGTCGTCTCCGGTGAAGGTCGGATTCGCGGGATCGGAATCATCGATGATACCGGCCGGTTCGTAGGTATACTGGAGCGTGGCAATCGGACTATTTTCCGTGAAGATACTCGTAGGCTCACCCGCACAGGCTGCCACCACCTCATCGGGGAAGCCAGCCGTCAATTCGGATACCCGAACCGTGACGGGGATGCTTTGCTCACAATTCGTGTTGGGGTCCACCCCGCGTACGTACACCACGTAGGTTTCTCCGGGCACACCTCCCTCAATGGTGAAATCGGGACCGGATGCGATGGAATCCGTGAGGGCTTCATCACTGTACCAGGTGTAGATTACCGCCTCGTTTACGGAGGAAGCCGTAACGTCCACGGAGCCGGGAGCACAGAGCGTAGTATCCGCCGGCGAAGCCATCAGGCTGATTTCCGGCGTCACCATCACTTCAATGACCTGCTCCAGGCTACAGCCCGTTACGGGATCGGTAATCACCACGGTAAGGGTCACGTCTTCCGTAAATACCCCCATGGGGTTTGCCGGATCACTTAGGTCCAGTCCGTCCGCCGGCGACCATTCGTACACGTAGCCCTCTACCCGTGGTCCGCCCTCAATGGTTACCAGGTCACCGAAACAAGCCTGGTAGGGTGAGGTGTACTGGTTGGGCATGAACGGAATGGTGGCCACGGTCAGGGTCAGGGTAGTATCGCACCCAAACTGATTCGTCACCAGCACGGAAAGCTCCGTGGATCCTTCCTCGGGCGTAGTGATGGAAACCGTCGGTCCGTCGAGCGGACCGTTAATAATGTCGTTCTCAGCCCACTGGTAGGTCAGTTCATCCCGCGGATCGAGGTTAACCACCCCAACGAGGGTATCGCTGGACTCACAGAGGCTAAGGTCCATTCCCTCAACCGTGAGCTCGGCGTTTACCTGCTGATTGATGATGATTACCGTGTCCATCTCAGTACAACCGAACTCATTTTCGGCGGTGATGATCACCGTATCCTGAAGCTCGGGATCTACGGTCAGCGAACTGCCCATCCCCAATACGTTACCGGAGGGGTCCGTAAAGGTGACGGTGATCCCGTCTTCCACCCGTAGTTCGGCGGTCAGGTCAACGGGTTCCCCGCAGGTCGTCAGGCTATCGCCGGTGATGGGTCCGTCGGGGCCATTTACCACCAGGCCGATGGGTTCCAGGGTGGTGACCGTAACGTTTACGGTCGTATCACAGCCGAATTGATTGGTGACCAGTACGGAAAGCACCTCCGAGCCGGGTTCGGTGGTCGTAATGTCCACGGAAGGTCCGTTAAGTGGGCCGGTAATGATGGGATTATCCGTCCAGACGTACGTCAGCGTATCTCCGGCGTTCAGGTTATTAATGGTCACCGAAGTATCCCCGGGTTCACAGAGAATGATCTCGTCGCCCTCGATGTCGATGTCGACGGATATCGGGTTATTTTCCACCACGATGGTGTCCGACAATCCACAATCCAGTTCGCCTCCGGCGATGATGACGATGGTGTCCCTTCCGGAAGGATTAAGGGTAAGGGTGTTCCCCATTCCCAGTACGTTGCCGTCCAAATCCGTGTAGGTGATGTCAACGGCCCCTCCCGCCATGATGTCGACGGTAACTTCGGCCGGTTCTCCGCAGAAGGAAAGGGTCGGCAGTTCGAGACCTCCATCCGGTAGCGGGCCGTTCGGACCCGTAATTTCCAGGACAATCCCTTCCAGGGTAATTACTTCTACCTGAATGGTCGTATCGCAGCCAAACTGATTGGTTACGAGCACCGAAAGGGTTTCGGTACCGGGGGCCGTAGTGGTAATATTTACGGTGGCTTCATTCAGCGCACCGGTGATGATGGCGTTGGGTTCCCATACGTAGGTGAGTACGTCATCGGAAATCAGGTTCGTAATCGTGACGGAAGTATCCCCCGGTTCACAGAGAATGACCCGTCCGCCTTCGGCGTCAATTTCCACCGAAACGGCTTCATTGTTAATGACGATGGTATCGCGGGTGCCACAACCCAATTCTCCGTTGGCAACCACGATGATGGTATCACTACCCATCGGGTTCAGGGTGATGGAGGATCCCGTGCCCAGAACGTTTCCGTTCAGGTCAGTGTAGAACACGTCTACGTTACTTCCCGAAACGATCTCCACCGACAACTCGGCGGGTTCTCCGCAGAACGCCAGGGTGGGCAGTTCCAGACCACCATCCGTCAGGACGCCATTAGGACCACTGATTTCCAGCACAATTTCCTCCAGCGTGATGACCTCTACCTGAATGGTCGTATCACAGCCAAATTGATTGGCTACCAATACGGACAGAGTTTCTACTCCGGCAGTAGTAGTCGTGATGTTTACGGTTGCCGCGTCCAGGGCGCCAGTAATGATGGGGTTGGCCGTCCAGGCGTAGGTGAGTACGTCGTCGGGGTTGAGGTTGCTAACCGTTATCGAGGTATCGCCGGGCTCACACAGAATGATTTGCCCGCCTTCGGCATCTACCTCAACCGAAATGGATTGATTGTCAATGACGATGGTATCGCGGGTACCACAACCCAGTTCTCCGTCGGCAACTACGATGATGGTGTCACTCCCCATTGGGTTCAGGGTGATGGAGGACCCCGTGCCCAAAACGTTTCCGTTCAGATCAAGGTAAGAAACGTCGACGTTGCTGCCCGAAATGATCTCCACCGATAACTCGGCGGGTTCTCCGCAGAACGCAAGGGTGGGCAGTTCCAGGCCGCCGTCCGTCAGGACGCCATTGGGGCCACTGATTTCCAGCACAATTTCCTCCAGCGTAATCACTTCCACCTGAATGGTGGTATCGCAACCAAACTGATTGGTGACCAGCACCGATAAGGTCTCCACTCCGGCGGTGGTCGTGGTAACGTTCACGGTCGCCTGATTCAGGACACTGGTGATGATGGGGTTGGCCGTCCAGGCGTAGGTCAGTACGTCATCGGCGTTCAGGTTGTTGATGGTCACGGAGGTATCTCCGGGCTCACAAAGAATGATTTGCCCGCCTTCGGCGTCCACCTCCACCATCACTGCCTGGTTGAGCAAGACCACCGTGTCTCGTTCAAAACAACCAAACATATTGGTAGCGGTGACCACAATGGTATCATTGATGGCCGGGTTAACCGTCAGTGTGGTCCCGGTACCAAGAATGTTGCCTCCGAGATCGGTGAAGGTTACCTGGACGTCGTCCGTAGTAGAAATGTCCACCGAGATATCGTCGGCTACGCCACAGAAGGTCAGGGTGGGCAGGTCAATGATGCCGCCGCCCACCAGTGGTCCGTTGGGGCCATTGATTTCCAGACCGATGTCGTCTGGTTGGATGACCGTCACCGTATCGACGGTAACACAGCTGAGTTCAGCGGTAGGATCGGTGATGGTGACGAGGTAGGTGCCGGGTACTGCGGTGGTGGGGTTCACCTCATCCGCATTAAAATCCGGTGAGGGAGCCCAGTTGTACGTCAGGGCCGGATCTCCGTCGGGGTTCAGGGCCGCTGAGTCCCCGGGACAAATAATAATTTCTTCGCTCAGATTGCCCAGGGCCAGATTGACCGTGAAGGTCGTATCCTTGGTGGAGGAACAATCATCCACCGTGGTCACCGTAAGGCTAGCGGTCACCATGCCGGAGGTGGGCACGGTTACGCTCGGGTTTTCGTCGGTACTGGTGGAAGGAGTGGCTCCGGTAAAGGACCAGGAGTAGCTAAGGGGGTCCCCCGAATTATTCGTGGAATTGTCGACAAATTCAATCGTCGCACCGGTTTCCAAACAGTCTCCCAGGCTGAAGCTGAAGTCCGCTTCGACCACGGTTTCCACCGTAGTGACCTGCTGGAAGAAGCTCTCAATACAATCCTGATCGTAGATCAGGTCCAGGGTAACGGTGTACGTTCCGGGGACATCGTAAGTATGGGAGGGGTTTTCATCCGTGCTGGTTGTACCATCACCAAAATTGTAAATGAACCCAAAGTCGGCGGTACTGGTGTTGGTGAAGGTTACCAGGCTACCGTTACAATCGACCTCCGAAGTGAAGGACAAGCTGGCGTTGTCATCGATGACAATCAAGCGGCTCGTCTCGGTAGTCGCACAGCCATACTGGTTGGTTGCCGTAACGGAAACCTCGTAGTCGCCCGCGGGACCATTGAAAACCGGGTTGGCGGAGTTTACCGTTTCCGGCACAAAGAGATTGGCGGGGCTCCAGGAGTAGCTGAGGGTGTCGTTAGCGTCCAGATTGGTGACGCTCAGGGTGACGCCATCGGACAAACAGGACAGGACGGTGTCCGGCACCGAAATTTCGGTGGGGCCTCCTTCCAGGTTGAAGGTAACCGTGTCCATACATCCCTGCTGGTCGGTAGCGATCAGTACGTAGTTCGTAGAGCCGCTTACCGGCAGGGTATAATTTAAGCCCGTTCCAACGACCACGTTTCCGGGGCCAAACAGGGTTACTTCCGCCTCCACGTCCGTAAGCACTTCGATGGTGGTAGTAGGATCACAAATTCCTCCGCCACCGATCACCGTCAGGCCAATGTCTTCGGAAACCTGAATGGTGATTTCCTCCTCAATGGTACAGGACTGGCCAAATTCGTTGGTGCGGGTGACCATTACCGTATAGGTAGTAGTGGTGGAAGGGAAGAACGTTGGTTGATTGGAGGTAACGTCATCAATTCCTTCGCTCGGACTCCACAAGTATTCGTATTCCGGGTTACCGGGCGACACCATGGAGGTACTTTCTCCGAAGCAGATGGACAGGGATTCCGGAAACTGATCCGATTCCACTTCGATAACCGCCAGGTCCGTACAGGTGGTGCTGGAGCACCCATTTTCATCCATGATGGTCACGCAATACGTTCCGGTTGCCGTAGCGTCAACTTCCTGGGTAGTCAGACCATCTACTCCGGGTCCGAACCAGGAATAGGAAACCGCGCCCATGACGGTAGCATCCTCGGCGCGGAACTGCGCCGTATCTCCCTGACAGATGATGTCCGGTCCAAGAATCACGGCACTTACCACCGGTACCCGGGCGGTGAAGCTGGATTGGGTATTAGCGAACCACCAGGTATTAAGGGTGTTTTTGTCGCCATATCCCCCCGTTTGCTCATCGTCAAAATTATCGCACTGGTCGCTGTTGAGGGTAAAGTTATTCCAGGTACGGCAGCCGTCTAAACAAGAACAGCCCGTGCGCTGGTCTTTGGGCGCTCCGGTACCGGATTCACCGGGAATGTTTCGATCATCCCAGTAGAGGAATTCTGAACTCTGGGTTTGGGAGCAAACTGGTCGTACCGTCTCCACACAGAATCCATTCTTCATAAATTCTACGTCGTAGGCAGACCAGTGCTGCACTCCCTGAGCATAGGTGATGATCACGTCTACGGTATCCGAAAACGTTACTTCCGAGCTGTCTCCCCGTAATCCGTCCCAGGGGATACACGTTGCCATAATGGAATCCGTGAACTCGTACACGAGGCTCACGTCGATGGTATCGTCAAGAATACCATTACCGTTAAAGTCCAGTAAAACTTCTACCTGACCGGGACGAGTAACGGAGACTTCCAGACAGTAGGGGGCAGAGCCGTCGCAGACAAAGGTTTCGGCAGCGGCAACTTCACCACAAATGCCATCGGGGAATAATTCGATATCCGGCAGGGATAAGAATACACGGTGTTCCGCAGAGTTAAGGATGGCGTTTTCTCCGGGTACGGACATCCGATCCTGGCCAAGGTCTCCCGTCGTGCCCGGCCCTTTGGTATTAAAGGCGACGTTAAAGGAAAGCCCCTGCATACCCGCACCGTTGAAGTCGATCCGGGAGACAAATCCATCCTCCGTGTAACTGTAAAGTTGTCCGTTAAAGGGACGGTCCCAAACGCAATCCGGCGGGTTGGTGCCCAAGATTTCCGGAGTTCTGAACGCCCAGTTCTTTGACCAAACGCGGCCGATGACCGGCAAACCATCGCGGGTAACGGTGATATCCCAGAAGGGGATATTCACCTTGCGGTTGCCGTCATTGGCGAACTCATCGAATTCGATGTAATAGTCACCAACTTCCCCCGGTTCAAAGACATAAATGGACCGGCCGAACTGCGTGGCCGTGGTATCGTATACCCCAAAAGCTGCTTCCCCATAAGAATTGACGTTGGCGTTATCGTTACCGATTACAAAGGGGCCGTGAACGATGGGGTCCACACCACTTTCGGTTGCCCGCCGAACTCTGAAACGATACTGGGAGAAACTGAATCGGGTGAAGGGTGTTCCGTTGTCCTGGTATTCAGGAGCCAGTCCAAAATAAACCTTTTCGTCCGCCCGACCAATGGAGACATACAGTCGACCGGTCTCCGGCCCATCATAGTCTGCAAAAGAACCGAAGTCCGGACGACCGGTCTCCAGCATTACGGGGGCATCGGCGGCAGTTGGTGCTACCTGCAAAATTCCTTCCGCGGGGAGCATATTGGTGAGCCCGAGCAGCACCATGAGGGTTAGTAACCATCCACCGTTAAGGCTGTTGAAGCGATATATCAGAAAATTCTTCACGAGTATGATACTTTAAAACGCGGGTGAACGATTATTTTTTCTTTGGAGAAATCCCCTTACTCAGTTCCACCCGGCGCTGGAGCGAAGCGAAGTAGCTGTAGATGGACTCCCGTGGTCGGTCAAGTCTTTCGTACACTGCATCCAGATTAGCCTCGCTTTCACCGAGGGCAGCTTCAGTAAAGGTCAGCTGCTTCCCGATGTAGGGGGCGAGAGCGCCATTTTTATAACTGGCAAAAAAGTTCTTGAGGGACATGTTTCTTCTTGCGCTCAATCGGCGGTTATATTCCGTAGGAGCACGCGGGCTGGCAAAACCCTGTAGTTGAACCGTAAAGCTGTTGCCCGTTTCCATGTAGAGTATCAGGGCATCCGCAAAACGGGTAAGCTGTTTCCACCCGGCACGCACTTCCTGGTCAAAGAGTTGCTGAATGTCTCCGCGCACGACGAAGGCTTCTTCGTTGCTGAGTCCTTCAGAGGCGGCCTTTTTGAAGATTTCCTCCATTATCTCATAGGGCAGATAGGTTTCATCGTAGGTCAAATCCGTTTGCGTGGTATAGTTATCCGGATTGGGATGGTCGTTATCGAAGTAAACATCAAAAGGGAGGAAACTCTCGATATCATTGGTATACAGAGGTACTTCGTAGACGAGCTTTCCGCCGCCTTCGATGAGGTCCTCCTGGGAGAACCGCAGGGTATCCACCCGGGGGAAATAGCCCTGACGCGTAGTCGAAAGGACAAAGGGTTGATCCAGATTTACGGTGTAGTAAAAATCATTTCCGTCCGGATTGGTTTTTTCGCCCACCAGCGTACCATCGGCCTTGACCAGACGAAGGGTAGCATTATTGAGTGGCTCGTCCGTCCGACCATCGACTACGTAAACCTCCAGAAGTTGTCCGAGATACAGGTCCCGACGAATGGAGGTACCCTCTGCGGGGTCGTAGTTCCGCAGATCCACTTCGCTGGAAGCTTTACCGAATCCGGGCTTGTCGGCTTCGACCAGGTACTTCTTGCCAACCAGTAGAGGAAAGTGGCTGTCGTTGCCTTCTTCGTTAGTGAATTCCTCGATCAGGATTCGGGTTCCGTCTTCCCCTACCTCATACAGGCGCACCGTGGCACCGGGGAGATCACTTCCGTCAACGTTATTGAAGGTAAAAACATCCAGGTTGACCTTGGGACTGAGGTAAAGTTTGCGTTCAATGAAGGCTTTATCGGCAAATTCTGGGTCCGCAAGATCAAATTCATCCAAATCCTCGGTATAGCCCTCCTTGGTTGCCTTCAACTGATACTTGGCCTCCGGGTCCACCAGGAAATTAAACTCATTGCCTTCCAGATTGGTGATGGTCTCCACTAATTCTGGCCCGTTGGGCCCTACCTTATACAGCTCGACGGTGGCCCCGATTAGGTTCTCGTCGGTCAGTTCGTTAAAGGTCAGCGCCTGTAGGGAGATTCGGGGGTCCGGGGTAAAGGAGTAGATGTCGTAGCAACATACGTCCTGCTCGTTCTGATCGTAAAAGATCACGTCTGGTCCCGGACGACGACTGGAGACATAAGCAATATCCGCGGGATCATTGAAGCGCGTGTAGTGTCCTTCGTCCGCCGCGGAATTTACGGGTGCCCCGAGGTTAACCGGGCGCCGGAAGCTTCCGTCCACCCAGTAGGACTTGTAGATATCCAGCCCACCAAAAGTGAACCTACCATCCGTACTGAAAAACAGGGTCTGCCGCGGAGAATACCAAAAGGGGGTGGCATCATTCCCCTCAGTATTAAGGTATTCAATGTTTTCTGGTTCTCCGACAGATCCGTCGGCTGAAATGCTTGAACGGTACAGGTCCAGGCCTCCCTTTCCTCCCGGTCGATCCGAGGCAAAAAAGAGATATTCCTGGCCATTATCTGCGTTGAGGCCCACGGAAGGTGTAGTAGTATTAAACCCTTCAACGTTGAGATCCAGCATCTTTGGGTTCACCCAATCGCCACCATCCGTAACCTCGGCGGTGTAAATGTCGCAACGCGTTTCGTCGTAGCCCTTGAAGTCACAGACGCAGTAAAACACCTTGTCCTGTTCGCGATTAAAGGTTACGTGAGCAACGTTTTTGCCGGGGATATTGATGGTAGAGGGAAGCGCCTGGGCGGTCGTTTCGCCGGTTCTCTTCATGATCCGGCTAAGATCTCTTTTGGGCCGGATGGTGTCATTTTTGTACACGAATCGGTTGGAGCTGAAAAATCTCGTACCACTTGGGCCATGCACATACCCCAGATCCATATAACTGGTATTCACTCCTTCGGGGAGGTGATTCATCACGATGTCCTCCGTCCGGGACATGGCATCGATGGCCCAGTCGGCGTCGTTTATCTGGGCGAGGGCGGCCGAGCGGTAGGCTTCCGGGGCATTAGGCTGCTGGTCCAGGAACTGCTGAAAATAGGCGGCCGCTAAATCGTACTTGCCCTGGCGGAAAGTCGCCTGTCCAAGGAAATATTGGGTGAGGGCATACTTACCAATGCCCTCTTCATTGGCCAGAAGGAGCAGAAATTTTTCAGCCTCGGTATAGGCGCTGGCGCGGTAGGCGCTGATCCCGGTTTTATAGTAAGCTTCCGCCACCCGTTCGCCGTAGTCCCGGTCCGCATCTTCCAGGAACTGTAAGGCTGCTTCGTAATTTCGGTAGGCATTATAGTGATTATCCTGGGCGGCCTGAGCATCACCGGCTTTCATGAATCCTTCAAATCCCTGTTGTTGCGCGGCCAAAGGAGACAAAATTCCAACCAGGAAGAAAAAGATGAGGACTTTCTGTTGCATAGTATCAGGTAGTTCCGGGATTATTATATGAGGGGGCAAATCTTAAATTCGGGAAGTGGCTTCACCTTACGGATAATGTACTGTACAGAAAGCTCCATACCCCCCCGGTTTTCCGTTGCGATATCAAATTCACTGGTGTTGAAGTCATAGTTAAGGCCCACCTTCCAGTTGTTGTAGGAAATCTCAAAGGTTGGCCAGTAGGCATCCTGGTTGGAATCTCTTCGTAAACCCATGCCGGCCATCAGACTCACCTGCTTGGCCACTGAGTTCTTGATCCAGACCCGTCCACCGAGGGTCCCGACGAACTCATCGTAAAAGGCTCCCTGGTTTTGGTAGGTAATGGCTCCCACCACGTCTACCCGGGGAAGGACCTGTAAGACGCCAATGGCGTAGGGACTCAACCTTCTTTCGAGGGGCACAGACTCCAGGTCAAAGAAGGCCTGATCGGGCGCGAAAATATGATGCAGCGCGACCCCCAGATCCAGGCGGGTCCGGCGGTCATTTTTGTAAACGATGTCGCTGGTTTGCTTGGCCTGTAACCGCAAATTTATTCCCACACTGAAGTCCGGGAAGAGATTACTGTCGTTGCCCAAATCTTCAAGATTCGACCGGGTAGGATCAAAAATACCGGCGTCGGGGTCGAACTGGGCGTCGAAGCGCAGGTTGTCATCGGCAAAAGACCGCTGAATCAAGGCAGCTTTTGCCCCCACCGAAACCGCGATCTGCGAGGAGAGAATCCTGGTGTAGGAACCGTTAAGATCCAGGTTGGCCCAGGTAAACCGGCTGTCGCCCGCCCGGTCGTAATTAAAGGCTCCCCCCGCAGAGAAGAAGCCATTGTCCTTCGTGACGTTAAGGAACTTCCGGTCGTACGCTAAAGTTACCGTCTTATAGTCTACGGGGACGTCCGCCCACTGAGACTTGTAGTTGCCCATCATCCTGACGTCACCACCAAAGATCCCGGTAAGTGCGGGGTTCAGGTGAAGGGGATTATTGTAGAATTGGGAGTAGTGAAAATCCTGACCACTTAACCCAGACAGCATAAAAGTGGTCACACATGCCACGAGGGCAAGCCGGGGAAAAAGCATATTCAATAGTTGACGAGGGATATTGAGAAAGTGCATGCTGGGATTCCTGGGAGGGTTTGTGATTTCAGATAAATATTAATCTACCTGCCGCACGTGGCCGCAGGTTTTACTTCAGTGAAAGACCGCTCTAATCCCAATTCATATAATCGAACTCGCCGCTAATCTACAACGGTTTAAAGAATTTTCCATACTACCGCTTCTTTTATTTTTCCTACCGTTTTCTAAGCAGAAAAGCTTTTTAATAGATGAAAGGTGCTGAACCGAGGACAAAAACCTATTTTAGTGCCGCAACCCGATAAGGTTGTACCGTTTGACAATTTTCGGATAAGCATCTACACCTCCTATTTTATTTTTTGACGTAGGCTTTTTGACAAGGTCACGTTGCGTTTCGGGGCTCCCTTCGGGGTTCACCGTACGATCTGTGTATTTCCATTTTGCTTTCACTTGACGGCAGTCGATAACCGGCTGACTCTACTGTGCTATTGCTTAATGGATTGAAACGTGAAAAATACTCTTCTGCTAATTTTGGTTTGCCTTTCCTCAGCCCTCGCGGCTGGCCGGATTTACGTGTCCCCGATGGGAGGCAACAACGCTGTTGGTGACAGCTGGGCAACCGCTACCGCTCTCCACACCGCCCTGTCAAATGCGCAGGCCGGAGACGAAATTTTTGTCCTGCAGGGTACCTACCTGACCTCCGCCACCAATGACCGGAACGAAAGCTTCACGGTGCCAGCAGGGGTACATCTCTACGGTGGCTTCCAGGGGCATGAATACAGCATGGATGATCGCGACCCGGCCATTCGCAGTGTTCTCTCCGGAGACCTTGGTCAGCCCGGACAGCCTGCCGATAACGCCTATACGGTAGTACGCCTTAACTCCAGAGGGGATTACGGCAGCACCCTGGACGGATTTGTCGTTAGTGGTGGTACTGCCCGGAATTTCCTGGAAGGCTTTTCGGCCAACAGTGCCGGTGGCGGACTCTACATCGCCTCCGACGGAACGAGTGCCAGCACCCACATGATCTACAATTGCACCTTTCAAAATAATCTTGCCCACAACGGCGGCGCCATCTACGTGGACGGTGGGCGACCCTCCTTCGTGTCCTGCATCTTTACGGAAAACAAGGCCGACTTTAACGGTGGTGCAGTATACAACCAGGGAGTGGAAGGAGACGCCAGCCCGATCTTCCGCAACTGCCACTTCGAAGACAACACCAGCAATTCCGGAGCTGGCATGACCAACAACGGCGCCAACGGAAGTGCCCGCCCACTGATCATTTCCTGCGCCTTCGTCAATAATTTCTCCACACTCAACGGCGCGGCCATCTATAACCTGGACAATGATAACGGCGAATGTGAGCCCGTGCTAGAGGGATGCTCCTTCGTCGGTAACCTGTCCGTCATCGGTAACGACGTTTCTGATCTGGGTATCAGTGTGTCTATTTCAAGACAAGCCAAAGAAAATGGTGGAGGCAACCTTTCTCCCACCAAGCGCAGAAAGTAATCTCAAGATTCATAAAGTCGATCAAATCGAGAGGACTGCCAATCCAGGTAGTCCTTTCTTATTTTATGCTCCTCCGTTCTGCCATTCTCTGCTCCTTCGGCAAGCAGCTGGCACCCGCACTGCGTGCCCAAATGGAATTTAACCCGAAGCAAATCCTCACCGTTGAGCACGGAAAAAGTCTCCCCTAATTTCTACGCGGTAATACGTCCGTGACCGGAATTCTGATGGTCACTCTGGTGCCTAATGGCGTTCCCTCCTCATCCTTGAGGTCATCCACAATGACGAGATCCTCCTCTTCGGAAGACAGCATGGCCAACCGGCTTTGGGTAATTTCAGTTCCCCGTGACTGGTGATAAGGGCGGGTGATGTCTTCGGCCTGCATCACCTTCACCCGTTCGCGGCCGATGCCATCATCCGTAATGATGCCCAGGATGCTTTCATCGTCGTCTTTGATGGTAAGGAACTGAACGTAAATATGCCCCCGGTCCCTGGTCCGCAAACCGTGCTCGATGGCATTTTCCACGTAGGGTTGGAGAATCATCGTAGGCACCCCAATGATGTCTTCCTCCAGTTCGGGGTCAACGTCGATCTTGAAGGTCAATTTACCCTCAAAACGCAGGTGGCAATTAATGTCCAGGTAATCCCGGAGAAACTGGATTTCATCTTCCAGCGTAATGTATTCCCTGTTGGTATACTCCAGGCTCCGGCGCATCAGCATCGCAAACTTCGCCAGGTACTTCGAGGCCGTGCTGGCGTCATTCGTGGAAATGAAGGACTGAATACTGTTGAGAGCGTTGTAGAGAAAATGAGGGTTCATCTGGGCCCGCAGCGCCCGCAACTGCAGTTGACTGGCCTTCAGTTTGAGTCGCTCCGTCTCCTTTTCCCGGGCTTCGGCATCGAACTGCGCCTCAAATTGCGCCTGCCGTTCGGCGTCCAGTAAAATTTGATAGATTTCCAGACAAGCATCATAGTTCAGGCGGTGAAAGTAGGCCGATTCATAGTCGCCAATCGTAGCGAAACATTCCGCCAGGAACTGATAGATATCAACCGTCAGGCCGATGAGATTCGGGTTGTTTTTATCTCGCTCGAGGTCGATGGGCCCCAGCGTATCCATCAATTGATTGATCGCCGCGGGAATGTCGTCGTCTTTGAAGTGAAGTTGTGCCCGCAGAAAGTCAATGTTGGCCAATTCAAAACGGTCCGGGGATTCCTCACTCCGGAAGATTTTCTCGGCGTGCAGAAAAAAACGGTTGACCGTCTCGGACGGCTCCCCCATATTGAGGTAACACACCCCCAGGTTGGCGTTGGCGGCCGCGAGGGCCACCTGGCTACCGTTGGCACTACTGTCAATGATGGATTGGAAGTAGCCCGCGGCTTTTTCGTAGTCCTGAATTCCCACCAGCACATTGCCGAGATTCAGCTGATGCCAGGGCAACCTGGCCCCCAGCCCCTTTTCTTCGCAGCGGTTAATCGCCCGGCGGAAGGCCGTAACGGCCTTCTCCTGATCGGTCTTCGCCCAGACGGTTCCCAGCCCACTATGGACAAGGGTATAGAAATAATGATCCTTCAGGTTGAGGTCGAAGGTGCCACCGGATAACAGCTGATCGGCTTCCAGGAATTTCTTGGTTGCCTTCGCGTAACTGAAAAAATGCAGGTACAGAAATCCGTGGCGGCACAGGGCTCTTGCCTTTAGCTGATCCGAAGGGTAGGATTCCATGAGGCGTTCACAGCGATCAAAGTAGTCACCCGCGCGCTCCATCTGATGGAGATTAACCAGGGTGCCCACGCAGTCCAGATACACTTCGATTTTATCGGAAATATCGCCATGGGAGGCCACGACCTCCAGCGCTTGCTCCAGTGCTTCGAGGGCAAGCTCGAACTGATATTCCTGGCTTTCCAGGCTGGCCAGGTGAAGGTAGTAGCGGAGTTGAAAGTCCTGGTGGGTGACCTGGGGAAGCAGACTATGCTGTTCGCGAAGCAACCGTCGGGCCCTCGCCGGTTGGGTATAGACGTATTGGTTGAGTAACTGATCGATGATGTCCGCCCGCTGCTCAACATCATTAGTGCGGACGAGTACTTCTTCCAGAGAGGCTACCTCTGCGGGAGAAGAATATGGGTAAGACATGAATTCGGTGCGCTAGGCGCGGGAATCAAACGAACATTTAGGGTACGAAAGGCAAATAATAAGCAAAGTCTACTGAGGCATAATGCCCCCACAAACACGACGCAGCCAACTGCTGCGACGCTTACCACCAGTTACCTGGTCCATGCTCTTACGATCCAAAATTTTGTCCTTTTGGTCTCGCTTTAGTTCTTCGATGGTTTTCTTCCCGTTCTGAGTCATAGAGAGATCCTTATATCACGTTAAAATTTGATTCAACCGCCAACAGCATGAAAATTACCGCTGGGTGTTCTGACAATACCGCTCCAAAAATAAGATTATTTCTGGAACTATTTACATAACCTCTTGTAACATCCTTAGTTGCGTCATAAAAGCAGGGCGGCGGCGGCGGCTCACTTCGATGCGCATATCATCGTCCATGATCAGGTACCCCCCGTCTCCCTTGACAAATTTTTTCATGTAGTTCATGTTGATCACGTGCCGTTTATGAACCCGATAGAAGTTAAACGGCGTCAGCATGTCTTCGTAGGCTTTGATGGTCTTTGAAGCCGTGATTCGCTGACCGTTTTCCATGAAAATATGGGTGTAATTATCTTCCGCTTCAAAGCGTACGATCTCCCGGATTTTCACGAAATGAATACCGTCCAGGGCCGCGATGGACATTTTCTCGAACGAATTCGGATGGCTGGTGTACTGCTGCATCACCTGCAGCCGCTCCTCCGTCCTGGCCTGCCGCTGGGGACGAACCCTGGCCACGGCCTCCACCAGTTTATCCGGATCGATGGGCTTGAGAATGTAGCCGATACTGGAGTATTCGCAGGCCTTCATCGCGAACTGATCGTAGGCCGTAACAAAAATGATGTCAAACTCAATTTTGCCCAGGCGGTTCAGCAGCTGAAAAACCTTCCCGTCCTGCAGATTGATGTCCAGAAAAGCCACATCAGGAGAAATACGATCTTCCTGTAAAAGTTTAAGTCCGCTTTCTACGCCGTCCGCTTCTCCGATGACTTCCACGTCTTCGCAGTGCTTGGCGAGCAGGTGCTTGAGATTAATCAACCCCTTGCGTTCATCTTCAATTATAACGGCGTTAAGCAGCATATCTAGCATTTTATCTTGTGGGCGGTAACGAAAGACCAAAATGGAAAGCACGATCCGAAAAACGGGCCTTGAACGTTGACCGTGAAGTGTTTGCGTGGCAAAGGTAAGGCTTTACCCGCAAGCGCTTCCGCAACCTATTGACAAAGATATCATTTTTATTCTAATAGGTTAGCACCTTAACGCTTCCGTGATTTCCCACAATGGCGTTACATTTAACCCCCAAGTCTGAATTTATGGCCAATCGCCAAATCCGGAACCGACTACACGAAATCATTTTTGAGGCCGACACGCCCGAAGGGAAGTTTTTCGACGTTGCCCTACTCGTCATGATCCTCCTTTCGGTCCTGGTCGTCTCACTCGAGAGTGTGGAGGAATGGGAGATGAAATACGGACGTATTTTCACCATTCTGGAGTGGGTCTTTACCGGAATCTTTACCATTGAATACCTGCTGCGGCTCATCATTACGGTGCGCCCCATCCGGTACGCTACGAGTTTTTACGGCATCATCGACCTGCTGGCCATCATCCCCACTTACCTGAGTCTGATACTGGCGGGAACCCAGTACCTCATCATCATCCGCATCCTCCGGCTGCTGCGGGTATTCCGAATCTTCAAACTGGGTAAATACCTGGTGGAAGGGGATCAGCTCCGCCGGGCCATGATCGCGAGCAGGAATAAAATCACGGTCTTTTTGTTTGCGGTCAGCCTGCTGGTTGTCCTGATTGGGTCCATTATGTACCTGATTGAAGGGGGAACAAACGATGGGTTCAGCTCCATTCCCCGGTCGATTTACTGGGCCATCGTTACCCTCACTACCGTCGGTTACGGAGACATTACGCCCCAGACGGATATCGGCCAGCTCCTGTCCGCCATCGTCATGATTCTTGGTTACGCCATCATTGCCGTACCCACCGGCATCGTTACCAACGAAATGATCTCCGTCAATCTGAAGCGGCGCACCAACACCCAGGTTTGTCGGTACTGCACCAAAGAGGGCCACGACGATGACGCCATCCACTGCAAGTATTGTGGTGAGCGGCTCAATCCGGAACCCCAATCGGCTTAGCCCCCTTTCCCTGGTCGTTCAGCTCGTCGGGATCGTTGATTTCTAAGGAAATGCAACGGCGTGTTTATGCGACTAGCCCTTGGGCAACGGCGTGCAGGTGCCGAGTGCACCCCAACGGCAAAGTTTTCCGGTTGCCCTCCCCTATCCGGCGTTCATCACCTTGAGGATTTCCTCGGCGGCGGAGGTGATGTTGGTTCCCGGACCAAAAATGCCGGCTACGCCCGCTTCGTAGAGAAACTCGTAATCGTTGCGGGGGATTACGCCCCCGACGATGACCAGCACGTGCCCCGCTCCGCTGGCCTCAAGGGCCCTGATCACTTCGGGAACCAGCGTTTTGTGGCCGGCGGCCAGACTGGAGATGCCCAGCAGGTGGACATCATTCTCAATGGCCTGCCGGACGGCTTCTTCCGGCGTCTGGAACAGCGGTCCGACGTCGACGTCAAACCCCAGATCGGCAAAGCCGGAAGCGATGACCTTAGCGCCCCGGTCATGGCCGTCCTGTCCCAGTTTTGCGATCAGGATACGTGGGCGACGACCGTCTTTTTCGGCAAATGCATCCGCCATTTCGCGGACTCTCTGCAGCCGGGCACCTTCCCCCAGATGACCGGCATACACGCCGCTGATGAGCTGATGACGCGCCCGGTAGCGACCGAAGACTTCCTCCATAGCCGCGCTGATTTCTCCCAGGGTGGCTCCCGCCCGCGCGGCCTCCACCGAGGCCGCCAGCAGGTTTCCTTCCTCCCGGGCGGCAACGGTCAGTGCCTTGAGGGCGGCCTGGCAGGCTGCTTCGTTACGGGCCTCTCGGGCCCGGTTGATGCGCTCAACCTGTGACTGACGAACCTTCTCGTTGTCGACTTCCAGCAATTCAAAGTCAGCGCCTCCCGTATTCCGGTACACGTTGACGCCCACCAGTTGCTCCCGGCCGGCATCAATCGCGGCCTGCTTCCTGGCCGCCGCTTCTTCAATTCGCATCTTGGGCAGGCCACTTTCAATGGCGGCCACCATCCCCCCCGCAGCTTCTACTTCCTCCATCAGCGCGCGGGTCTCCCGCACCAGGCGTTCCGTCTCGGCTTCCACCGCAGCACTTCCCGCCCAGGGGTCAATGGCCCGTAGAACATCAATTTCCCGCTGAAGGTACAACTGCGTCTCCCGGGCGATCCGGGCGCTGTAGTCCGTAGGTAAAGCGATGGCCTCGTCCAGAGCATTGGTGTGCAAGCTCTGGGTGCCACCAAAAGCCGCCGCGGCCGCCTCAATGGTGGTCCGTCCCACGTTGTTGTAGGGGTCCTGCTCCGTGAGGGAGTAGCCGCTCGTTTGGCAGTGCGTTCGCAGCATCAGGCTCTTCGGGTTCTCGGGTGCAAACTGCTGCATCAGTTCCGCCCACAACAGGCGTCCCGCCCGGAGTTTGGCTACCTCCGTAAAAAACTTCATGCCAATGCCCCAGAAAAAGGAAAGACGGGGCGCGAAATCGTCGATGGACAGCCCGGCCCGCAGGCCCGCCCGAACGTAGGCCAGGCCGTCGGCCAGGGTGTAAGCCAACTCTACCTCGGCCGGAGCACCGGCCTCGTGCATGTGGTAACCACTGATGCTGATGCTGTTGAACCGGGGCATATTGGCGGCCGTGTACTCAAAAATATCCGAAACGATGCGCATACTCGGAGCCGGAGGATAGATGTAGGTGTTCCGCACCATGAACTCCTTCAGAATGTCGTTCTGGATCGTGCCGCTGAGTTGCTTCGGGCTGACCCCCTGTCGTTCGGCGGCCACGATGTAAAAGGCCATAATGGGCAATACCGCTCCGTTCATGGTCATCGAAACGGACATCTTGTCCAGCGGGATTCCGGCGAAGAGCAACTCCATGTCCTCGACCGTATCGATGGCCACCCCGGCTTTGCCCACGTCCCCCTTCACCCGGGGGTGATCGGAATCATAGCCGCGGTGGGTAGCCAGGTCGAAGGCGACACTCAGTCCCTTCTGCCCCGCCGCCAGGTTACGACGGTAGAAGGCATTGCTTTCTTCCGCCGTGGAAAAGCCCGCATACTGCCGAATCGTCCAGGGCCGACCGGTATACATACTTCCGTAAGGGCCCCGTAAAAAGGGCGGTTTTCCGGGTACGGACGTAAGATAATCCGGACGGGGAACCGGGTCTCCGTTCCGTCCTAACGACAAATCTGGCTGCTGACTAAAACTAGGTCTTGGCATGGGGGAAAGATAGGAATTAACCCGGAGCTGAAGGAAGAATGGAAAGAGGATTTTCTTTCCCCGGCCTTACTTCTAACTCCATAAAATTCTCGGGCATTTTACCGAACATCAACTTGACTAAAACGGGTTTCAACTTCTAAAGTTAGTAGTGTAATGCGTAAGGTAATTCCGTTTTTTCGTCGGCTGTTCGACAACTACCTGAAGGACGATGCCTTCAACCTCGGAGCTGCCTTAGCCTACTACACCACCTTCAGTTTCGCTCCGATGTTGGTGATCGTGGTGGCCATCGCCAGCACCTTCCTTGGTGAAGAGGCCGTTTCCGGAAGTCTGAGCCGCCAACTAGCGGAATTACTGGGTCAGGACGCCGCTGAATCCCTGACGGTCATCATCAAAAATGCTTACTCCAGCGGAGAAACCTTCTGGGCCACCGCCCTAAGTACCGCCACTCTGATCTTCGCCTCGACGGGCGTTTTCAGCAACCTGAAGATCAGCCTCAACCGCATCTGGAACATCGAAACCCGACCATCAAACGGAATACTGGCGTTCTTCTTCACCCGCGTCCTCAGCCTTTCTTTCGTGATCGGCCTGGGGTTCCTCCTCATGGTAACCCTGGTGATCAGTGCTCTGATCATCGGCTTTATGGACCAGATCGCGGCCCAGCTGCCCGGCTTGGGCCCCGTGGTGCTCGGCATTACCAGCTGGGTGCTCGCTACCCTCTTCACTTCCATCATTTTCGCCATGCTTTTCCGTTTCCTCCCCGATGCCGTAATCGATTGGAGAGACGTTTGGGCGGGCGCCATCTTTACCGCCATCCTGTTCGGGTTGGGGCGTTGGCTGATCGGTTTTTACATCGGGAACAGTAACTTCAGCAGCACCTACGGTGCGGCCGGTGCCCTGGTCACCCTACTGGTCTGGACGTACTACAACAGTCAAATCCTGTTCCTCGGAGCCGAGTTCAGTTACGTTTGGGCGGAGTTTCATGACCGCCCGGTCGTGCCGAAGCCCCACGCGGTAGTGGTAGAGAAAAAAGTAATCGTCCAGTCCGAAGGCTCCGAAGTCTAGCCGGGCTTTCCGTCGTAAAAGGGCGCTGGATAGTGGAACTTCATCTGCACTTTAGTCACGGGATGGAGAAAACTCATTTCGGCGGCGTGGAGGTGCAGACGATCGGCCCGCGTGCCGTACAGGGCATCTCCGTAGATGGGAGCATTCAGCCCCTCCGGGTGGGCGGCGTGCACCCGAAGCTGATGGGTTCTTCCGGTGATGGGCTCCAGTCGTACCACCACACTCTTCTCCTCTCTTTCCAGCACTTCCCATACCGTGCGGGACACCTTTCCCTCGTCCCAACACACCATCTGCCGGGGGCGCTCCAGGTAATCCTGCCGCAGCGGCAGGTCGATCACCCCCCGGTCCCCCCGCACGTCTTGCGACAGGCGGGCGACGTACCGCTTAGAAATCGTGCGCTTCAGGAATAGCTTTTGTAGCTCCTTGTGGACCTCCGCCCGTTTGGCGGCGAGTAGCAATCCGCTGGTGGCCATGTCCAGACGGTGCACCAGTAAGGGGCCGGACGCTTCGGGATAACGCTTCCGTAGCCGGGTGAGCACGGAGTCGTCAATCTGTTTACCGGGTACGGAAAGCAATCCCGCCGGCTTATTCAGCACCACCAGGTCATCGTCTTCGTAGACAATATCCATTTCCAGGTTGCCCGCCATCGGTTCTTGTAAGGGATCCGGGGCAACGGATAGGCCTTCGAGCATGTGCCCGAGAATGGGGCCGCACTTCCCCCGACAGGCCGGGTAGTAATTCAGGTGCCTCCGCAGGGCGTTTCGGGGGGGCTTACCCCACCAAAATTCTGCCATCCCCAGAGGAGTCAGTCCATGACGGTAGGCAAAATGCAGCAGCTTGGGGGCCGCACAGTCCCCCGCCCCCGCCGGGGGCGTGACGAGGGGCGTTTCCCGGAAAATCTGACTTAAGTCCCGAAATTCTCCCCGGGCATTCAGAAACCGGTACTCGGAGAAAATGCGATTCTGCAGGTTCGCCGATTTCGCTTTCCGGGCCGCTTTCAGGGCATTTATTTCTTCCAGAATGGTCGCGTGCGCTTCCTCGGCCTGTTTGATTTTCTCCTTCCAGCGGCGCTTGAGGTCCTTAACCGCGAAGTGCCCCGCAACACTCTCCCGACTCAGTTCCTTTTCGAGTAGACTGCGCTCCGCTTCGGAAAGCTGCGCCGCCGCCGCACGCCGTTCCTTCCTGACTTTCTTGCGCTCCCGGTTAATGGTACGCTGCTCGGCCAGTGCATCCTCGAAGTACTTCTGCAGCTGCCTGATTCGTCTGCGGGATTCCGCAATCTCCGGCCGGGCTTCCAGGCTGGCAATTCTGGCATTCATGTCATTAAGGGCCCGTTCCCCGGAGGGGTAAAAACTATCCGGTCCGTAGAGATCAAAGATGGGCGGAACGAACCCCGGCTGGTGGTACTCCCCACCGATTTTCCCCGAAAAGGCTCGCAGGTAGGCTAGCTGCCCGTCCGACGTACGCACCACCAACACCCCGAACATCTTACCAATAGCCCCCGAAGCCTCCGGGTTCCGCAATCCGAAATCGTGCCGCAAATCCAGACCCTTTTCCAGTTCCCTGACGAGTTCACCGGCAGCGTATTTAGCCACTGGATGCGGTTCGTAATGGAAGGGGTAGGGAAAAACCTCCGGTAGCCCCGCAGCTTCCAGGGAAGGCGGCAGGATAAAGAGGAAGTCCTGAAGGGAATCAGAAGCCACTAGGTACACGAGTTACTTTGGGCCCGCAAAGGTAAGCGTGGCGTTTCACATACTTCTCCCCTTATCAATAATCACCTTATCCTTTCCCCTCAATGAGTCGGTCAACCCAGTGCTGGATCGGTCCCAGGTCAAATCCTGCGTCCTCCAGTAAGGATTCCCCCCTGGCTCCGGCGCTCTTACTGAGCTTTTCGCCGTCGGCTCCCCGGAGCAGCGGATGGTGGACGAAGTAAATTTGGGAAAAGGCCGTGGAGACGCCCAACAACTCCGCCAATACGGACTGGGCGGCGGTGCTGGGCAGCAGGTCCTCTCCCCGGGCAACGTGGGTCACCCCGAAGTGGAGGTCATCAACGAGGCTACCTACCTGGTAGCTTGGTCGCCCGTCTTTTTTGCGGATGACAAAATCGGCGGCTTCTTGGTGCAGGTCGATCACGAAGGGCGTTTCACCGAAGCGGTTGGGTAAGGTCTGCGGCGGCAATGCCCGGGTATTGATCCGCCAGGCCACCCCCTCTGACTCCAGGGGTATTTTCCCCGACAGGCAATGGTGAGCGTGCTCCCCGTGCTGCAGCTCCCGGCGGCTGCACGGACAGGCAAATACCAGTGGATGATGTCGCAATTCCGCCAGGGCACTGTGGTACTCCGCCATGCGGAATCGCTGACTCCAGTGGGCGTGGAAGTCTTCCGGATTTCGGGGGCCCTGTGTCCAGTGAATGCCAACATGATCGAGCACCCGAAAAATATCTTCCAGGTAGACCTCCCGGAAGCGGGACCGGTCCATATCGTCGATCCGTAGTAATAAACCACCCTCCTCCCCGGCCAGGCGGGCGTTCAGCAGAAAGTTGGCCACGTTACCCTCGTGGAGGTATCCGGAGGGCGTCGGGGCGATTCTTGCCAGTCGCTGTTTTGTAGTACTCACCGCCGAAATTTATCAATTTGCTTCGATTTACGGAGAAAAGCTCACCCGTGATCCACGTAATTCGTCCGGAAAGCCTCCTTTCGTGAACAAACAGCCACCGTTCCGGCAATGAGTGGAGTGCCGGTGAACGAAACATCCGCCGGGAAACGTTTTTCCTATGCCAAATTCATCTTCATGTCGCGTTTCCTTTTCAGCTTGCTCCTGACCACTTTTCTGTGCACCTGCGTCCTCGCCCAAAACAATCCACCGGCTAGTTATACCCCACGCAGTCAGGCGGCCGTCCTGGGCCTGCAGGACGCGCAGGTACTGGACCAAATGATGTTCTACATTCCCGGCATCGGCAGCGCTTCGCGGGAAGACCTTCTGCGCCAGAACATCAAAAGCTACATGATGCCCATCCGGCAGGTGCCCGACCTCAACATGGAATGGGCCTACGCCCTGACCGGTGCCCTGGAGTACTACCTCAACCTGAACAACAACTTCAAGGATAACCTCAGCCCCGACTACATCAGCCTCAACCTGGCGGCCCTCGGCCGCCGCCCCACCGTGGAGGACGGCCTCCGGTTTCTGGTTCAAAACGGAACCGTTTCCGCCGCCATCGTCCCCTACGGCAGCCCCACCATTCCGCCCGCCGTTTATTCCGTCCCCCGCCATGACATTACCAATTTCGGTTACCTCTTCCGCCCCGAGACCCGTCCCCGAAATCGGGTCTTCGAAGTGCGCAAGGCCCTCAGCCGGGGGAATCCGGTCGTGGTGGAACTGAAAACGGACCCGGGTTTTGTCAACCTCCGCGGAGGGGAATACAAACCGGCGGCCAATACCACCGAGACCCACTACCTGACGGTGGTCGGCTACGATGGAGAAGCCGAAATGTTTGAGCTGCGGGGGTCCTTCGGGCGCCTCTGGGCGGATGCCGGTTACGTACGCCTGAGTTACGACGACTTCGGCACCCTCGCCCAGAATGGTTTCGTCCTGATCCCCAAGTAGCGAGTCGGCTAACGGACCAGGGATGTAACCTTTATTTGCGGCTGCCCGCGCTCCGCCAGAAATGTCTTTAGCGAGTCCACCCCAGCGGGGGAAAGGAAATCCGGATCAACCAGCATAAGGTCGATACCGGGCTGCAGCAGCCAGGGTAACCGGGCCAGGAGCTCGTCGGTGCGCTCGCCGGGATATCCACTGACCACGACCCGAAAATTTTCGTCCTGCAGGCTGTCCTTCAGGGCGGCCAGGCGACCCTCCGGCCACCGTGCGGCGTCGGTGAGCAATACCAAATGTTCCGAACGCTCCTCCGACTGCGTATTGTTTTCTTTTGGCGTGCACGCAGGTGCCAGCAACAGCAGGACGAGCAGTGTCCATCCGGACCACCTCAGTAAACGATCGAACCGTCGCTTATTCATCGCTCAGGAAGTTGAGGTTCCGGCGCAAGCCGGAAAACTTGGTCCGCTTTACGGCCGATTTTCGAAACACCCGACGAAAGACTTCCTCCGTCAACTCCCGCCAGTCGCCTTCCTGCATCCCGGGTAGGTCCGGATGGGGCTCAAAGGCGGGCTCGTGGTGCGGAGTACTGAAACGGTTCCAGGGGCAAACCTCCTGACAAATGTCGCAGCCGAAGGCCCAGCCCTCCATTTGCCCCCGAAAGGATTCGGGAATGGCCTCCTTCAGTTCGATGGTCAGGTAACTGATGCACTTGCTGCCGTCGACGACGTACCCTCCCGGACTAATCGCTTCGGTGGGACAGGCCTCGATGCAGCGGGTGCAGGTGCCGCAATGATCCCGGATGGCCGTGTCGGCCGGAAGGTCGAGGTCAGAAATGATTTCGGCCAGAAAATAGTAACTCCCCGACCGGGGATTAATCAACAGGGTGTTCTTACCCACCCAGCCGACTCCGGCGCGCCGGGCCCAGTCCCTTTCCAGCACGGGGGCACTATCCACAAACACCCTGCCCTCCAGGGTGGCGCCAAGTTTTTCCTCGACCCGATGTACCAGTTCCCGCAATTTCGCGCGGATTACCCGGTGGTAGTCTTCGCCGTAGGCGTACCGACTAATCTTGGGGGCCGTTTCGCTGGGGCTTTCGTCTTTGGGGAAGTAATTGTAGAGGAGTGAGACTACCGTTTTGGCTCCGGGAACCAATTTGGTGGGGTCGGTGCGCTTATCGAAATGGTTTTCCATCCAGCGCATGGTCCCGTGATGCCCACGGTTAAGCCATTCTTCCAGCCGCCGCGCCTCCTCCTCCATCGGCTCGGCGCGGGCAATGCCCACGTGCGTGAACCCGAGATCGTAAGCGAGCTGCTTCAGATTTTGGGCGGTGAACTGTGGGGACATTACGTAACGATTAGCGGGACCGTAAAGGTAAGCTGACGGCTAAAAACAAAAGCGGTCGTGCCGGAATGTTCGGCACGACCGCTCAGGATCATTTTGATGATGTGTCTTAGAAGTCGCTCAGCGAACGCCCCATGAAGGACATTACGTTCCGGAAACCAACGTAAGATTTGGTGGTATCCTGGTATTCGTAAGTCCGGGTACCGTTCTGGAGGTAGAAGCTGATGTCCTTCCAGCTACCGCCACGGATCACTTTACGCTTCATGGCGATCGGGTCATCGTCCTTGGCGTTGTAGCGAATATCGGGGTTGAAGTCGTGAACGAAGCTGTTGGCGTTTTCGTAGAAGGCGGTGATGGTCCACTCGGCAACGTTACCGGCCATGTTGTAGAGGCCGTAATCGTTGGGGTAGTAGGCGTCAGCGGCTACGGTGTAGGCACCGCCATCATCGGGGTAGTTTCCGCGACCGGGCTTGAAGTTGGCCAGCAAACAACCTTTGGAGTTTCTTACGTAAGGGCCACCCCAGGGGAAGGGAGCGTGCTCCTTACCGCCACGGGAGGCGTATTCAAATTCGTACTCGGTGGGGAGACGGAATTCCTCGATGAGGGTCTCGTTGTACTTGTTCCAGAGGGAGGTTCTCCAGTAGCTGAAGGCGCGGGCCATGTGCCAGTCAACGCCAACCACGGGGTAGTCGTCGTAGGCGGGGTGAGAGAAGTAACTCCGGGCCATGGGCTCATTGTAGCTGTAGGCGAAGTCGCGCACCCACACCAGGGTATCGGGGTAGATGTTCACCGTTTCTTCGGTGATGTACTGATCCATACCCTGTCCGCTCTGTCCGTTAGGACGGGCCATGGCGGCTGCACCCCAGTCTGCTTCTTTGTAGGTATACTCGTAAAGGCTGGTGTTGATCTGACGACGGCCGGCAAAACGCTCTTCGAGCCAAAGGTCAGCGAGGGCTTCATCGTCGTAGTAGAGATCTACCTCCCAGTCGATGTTCCCGTTTTCGTCAAAGTCTCCCAACATGTCGTGGGCGATGGAGTCGCGCACCCAGTTGACAAACTGACGGTATTCGTTATTGGTGATTTCCGTATCGTCCATGAAGAATCCATTGATGGTAATGGATTTCGGACGTTGGATAAATGTTCCGGTGATGTCCTGGTCACTGTTACCGACGTGGGCGGTTCCGGAAGGAACGTATACCATGCCGTAGGGCTGTACGCCTTTCCAGTCAGGACGATCAAGTGCTCCAACCAACTCGCCGGTTTCACGGCTTCCACAGCTAGTGAGCAAAACGGCCAGAAGGACGGTGGCCAGGATGGGGTTAAAATAGTTCTTCATTAAAAGACCCGAGTTTACCTCTGAATTTCAAAAAGCGGTACAAAGATATACGAGATGCCGGGTGTTGCCAACTTTCAACGCAAGTCAAAAAGTTTTTAACACCCTGCTTGGCAGCTTCCCGACGGAAACGCAATACCGGAAGCGCTTATTATTAAAGTGGCGGGATAAACCAACTTTTAACACAAAGATTTACTCTTTGGCCCGCGGATAGTAAATAATCGGCGGCGGGACACCCGCTCCGATCCTGGTTCTCAAGTTGTACTTGATGGTGATTTCGTGGCTTCCATCCTGAACGCTCCTCAACTCCGAAAGCGTAAGGTCGTAGGCGTAGGCCAGCGAAATTTTGTCGCTGAGGTTCAATCCTCCGATGAGGGCGATGGCGTCCGAAGTATTGGCGTTGTACCCCCGGTAGGTGGCTCCCACGAAAATGTTTTGGTTGTACTGCATCGTGGCTCCCAGACTGAGCTGGGTTTGCACCCCGTCGCTGGCCGCAAAAAATACCGGAGCCAACTGCCAGTTCCGGACCACGTCAAACTTCAGGCGCAGGTAAGCGTGGTACTGTTGTCCGAGTTGGTAATCAAGCCCCGAGAATCCCAGGACGGGCTGATTGAGGTTACGGACGGACACCCCGCCCTCCAATTTCTCCGCCTGATAGAAAATTCCGGCCGACAGGCTCAGGGTACTGTTGTCAACGGCCGTGGTCGGCAGCAAATCATCGTTATGGATGATGGCGTTGGGATCCTCGTAAATGCCGTCCGCCGTCCGCAGCAGACTACCGTCGAGACTCAGCTGCGTCATCCGGGCGGACACGCCCACCGACCATACGGCCGAGGAGGTGACCAGTTGGTAATTGTAGGATGCACCAAAGCGACTGAGTCTTCTGGCGCCAATTTCATCGCGTTCTACCTCCACGCCAAACCCGCTACTGAGGTAGTAGATCGGTAGGTGCGCACTAAGCCGCTGGCCGGAGGGCTGGCCCTCCAGGCCGGTCCACTGGGTGCGAAATGTCCCGGTAATGCTCAGGCTGTTGTCCAGGCCGGCGTAGGCGGGGTTAAACTGTACGGGGTCCAACCAGGGCATACTGTATTGCGCCAGCTGTTGACCGTGAAGAACGCACCCCAGGGTCAGTGCGAAAACAGCAGACAAGAGTAGTCGTTTCATCATCGGTTCAAGAATTTAGGATTTGGGCCCGGGCAGCTTCCGCAGTCGTAACGGGCAAGAGGCATTGCTGGTTCTGGCAGAAATAATACCGCAGCTCGCCATCAAGGTAACGGTCTTTTAGGACTGGTACGTCTTCCCGCTCCGTTTCGGTGGCGACAATTAGCATTCCTGGTCGGTAGAGCGACAGGAACTCCCGGGCCGCGGCCCGGGCCTCCCGGCCCGTAACGACCAGCTCTTCGTCCGCTCCGGCGTGCACGAGGGCCGTTTGTACCCATCCGCCGAAACTGGAGGGGTAGCGTTCCATGCCGCCGGCCATGGCCGCCAGCATTTCTTCTCCCCGCTTCAGGTACTGACCCTCTCCGGTAATCCGGTGGAGCCGCAGCAGGTTGCTGCACATCTGGGAATTACCGCTGGGCAGGGCGTTGTCGAACAGCTCCAGGGTGTCTACCGGAAGCTCATTGTCCTGAGTGGCCTGCAGGAAAAACATGGGCCCCCGGGGCGTAGAAAAGCGCGACAAAACGTAATCGACCATGCTTCTGGCCGAAGTCCCGGCACCTGCCGTCCCCGGCCCATCTTTGTCCGCCACTTCTTCGGCTCCCAGGATCAGGGACAGATCAAAATTCACGGCACTCAGCTCCAGCAGGGCCTCCGCCAGGGCGGCGTAATCGTCCAGGAAAGCCGGTGCCCCCAACTGGCCGTTGGTCCGGTTCCGGTACCACTGTCCGTCGACGTAAAGTTTTTTCTTCACCCCGTACCAAAGCTCTTCGGCCAGGCGGAGGTAATTTTTTTCCTGCGTGGCCCGGTAGCACCAGCACCAACCGGATATCAGCAGCGCGTTCCACTGCAGGATCATTTTGTCGTCCGCTCCGGGAGGCACCCGCTCCACCCGGTGAGTGTGCAGGATTTTACGGGCGCTGGCGATCCGTTCCGTGGCTTCTTCCAGCGGAACCTCCGCGGCGGCGGCTGCCGCCGCCAGGGTGTCCGGCCGGTAGGGGATATTGGTGTGCTCTTCCTCCCAGTTCCCCGTTTCGGTCAAGCCGTAAAATGCCGCCACCAGGGGGAGGTCTTCCTCGGGGATCAAGTCCGCCACTTCGTCGAGTTGCCAGACGTAATATTTGCCCTCCACGCCTTCGCTGTCCGCATCAAGGGCGGCGCGGTAGCCGCCGGCGGGAAGCAACATTTCCCGCAGCAGCCATTCCGTAGTTTCTTCCATGGCCGTAACGAAACGGGCGTTCGGAACCGCCATTTGCAACTTAGCCAGTAGCCGGAGCAGCAGCGCATTGTCGTAGAGCATTTTCTCGAAGTGCGGCACCCGCCACTGTGCGTCCACCGTATAGCGAGAAAAGCCCCCGCCGAGGTGGTCATAAATCCCCCCGTCCAGCATTGCCAGCATACCGTGGGCGGCCAGGTGCAGGTCGTTGTACTCTTCCCGTTGCATTCCGTGCACCAACAGGGCTTCCAGCGACTGGCTCATCGGAAACTTGGGGGCACCACCGAAGCCGCCGTGCTTGAGGTCGTATTGCCCCCTGAGTTTGGTCATCAGCGCCTCCCGCCAGGAATCATGATCTTCGGTTTGGGGCTCTAAGGACATCAGCCGATTTCCCCCGCCCCGGATGTTGTCCGTCAATCGGTCGGCCTGCTCCTCCACCGTTTTGCGATCCTGCTCGAAGAGGTTGCTGAGGTGCTCCAGCAGTTCTCTCCAGCTCGGCCGGTTGTATTTGCGCTCGGGTGGATAGTAGGTACCGGCGTAAAAGGGCCGACCGTCGGGCAGCAGGAAGGCATTCAGGGGCCACCCGCCACCACCGGAAATGGCCTGACAGGCTTCCATGTAGACGCGGTCCACGTCGGGACGCTCTTCGCGATCTACCTTGATACAGATAAATTTTTCGTTCATCAGGGCCGCTGTCTCCTCGTCTTCAAAGCTCTCCCGCTCCATGACGTGGCACCAGTGACAGGTACTGTAGCCGATGGATACGATGATCGGACGGTCCAGGCGCTGGGCTTCGGCCAGCACTTCCGGCTTCCAGGGGTGCCAATCCACCGGATTGTGGGCGTGCTGCAACAGATAGGGACTCGACTCGTGAATCAACGCATTGGTGTGGGCAGGCTGGGCGATGGCAGTGATGTTTAGGTTGAACGGAAAGGTAGAAGATTCTTTGCATAGCAATACGGTCGGAGGGTGGTATTGGTTTTGCGGCCAAACGACAAATGTGTGGCTACCCCTTACCCGGCACCCGGCTGGCCGGGGAAGTCAGCCTCCTTGAATAGATGCTGTCGAAAGCCGACTTACACAAAGCAGTGGATTATTTTCTCTCCTCTTGATACGGTTCCCTGGTCGATCAGCCGCACTCATCCGCCAGCGGTAGCCATCCATCTAATAAAGTGGTTCATCCGGATGCGAATGGGCACCTTGCCCCATCATCTAGTCAAGATTCTAATCTCTCCGGCATGTTAACCTCCATCCGCCGGGCTTTTTCCGAAGCCTTTCGCAACCTGCGCAATAACTTTTTCCAAACCTTCCTTTCCGTTCTCGGCGTAATCATTGGGGTAGGTGCCCTGGTGGCCATGCTGGCCCTGATCGATGGCCTGGACCGCTGGGCGCAGGAGCGCATTGCCGACAAGAGTTCTCTAGAGATGATCACCGTGACCAGCCAGACGGGCACCCGAATCGACGGCGTGTATACGCCAAGAGATACGATCGCCGAAATCGATGAGGCCATCATGACGGAATTGCTCGACTCCCTCCCCTACGACGCCGTCGGTCAACTGGCCCATCAGGGTTCCACCATCGGACGACGGATGGACAGCACCAAACTGGGCATCCGTTACCAGGCGTTTACGATGCCCTTCCTCGAACCGATTCCCGACAGCCTCGTCCTGCACGGAAGGATGATTACCGAAGCGGAGTCACGGCAGGGTGCCAAGGTGGCCGCCGTCAACCAGGCCTTTGCGCGCAAAATGGTCGCCGAGACGGATTCGGTGGACGTAGCCCTGAACCGGCAATTCCTTCTTTTCGGCGACACGCTGACGATTGTGGGCATCATGAAAAACGGAGACCAGCAGGGCCTCACGGCCGGCTTTCCGCTCAATACCCTGGCCAAATTCCCGGACAAGCCACGGATCACGCCCAACCTGATGATCGCCATGGATAATGTGCACAACGTACTCGAGGCCCAGGACTACATCGACGGCTGGATGGAAAGACACTTTCCGGACATCCCCGAAGCCACCCAGAGCTTCACCCAAACGGGCTACCTGGAAGAACTGGGCAAGGGCATGCTGGTCTTCCGGCTGGTGATGGGCTTTCTGGTAGGCATTGCCGTCGTCGTGGGCGGTGTCGGCGTCATGAACGTCCTGCTCATGGCCATCTCCGAGCGGACGCCGGAGATCGGCATCCGCAAGGCCGTGGGCGCCAATCGGAGCAAGATCATCGTACAATTCCTGTCGGAAAGCATCGCCATTTCCATCATCGGATGTTTCTTCGGCGTGATCCTCGGGATGCTGGTGGCCAGCATTGCGGCCCCCATCCTGACCTACCTGATTCCCGAAACGGAATTCAGTGCCGTGTTCACCCTCAATACGCTCATCGTCGTGGTGATCGTGGCCATTCTCGTGGGCGTAATCTTCGGGACATATCCCGCCAGAAAGGCCGCGGGACTTGACCCGGTAGAAGCCATCCGGCGATAGGGATATTCCCCACCGCTACCTGCCAAAAGATTTGTAGCGGTGGGGAACAAGCTTATCGCATGAGCACGAAGTCCCCCTTCAGGGTAATTTCCCGGCCGTCCAGCAGGGTAACCTTAACGCTGAAGACGTAGGTGCCCTGTTCGTAGAGGCGGCCATCGGCCGCCGTACCGTCCCATCCCCAGTTGACGTCATTGGGCCCGACCGGACCGGGGAAAGTGAATACGTTCTCCCCCCAACGGTCGAAGATGAAAAAGTCGGAGATCTCCCGCACCTGGTCGTTGGCAAAGACCCGGTAAAGGTCATTGGTGCCATCGAGGTTCGGACTAAAGGCCGTCGGAGCGTAGATCGGCACGAATCGATCCACGATGACCTTCGCCGTGGCGGTGGCCGAACACCCTTCCGGATCAATGGCCGTAAACGTGTAGGTCGTGGACGTCTGGGGAGCCACGAAGACCTCCGCACCCGAAATCAGTTCTTCCGGACCGGGACTGATCAGGAAACCGTCGGTATTCAGGTCGGTCAGCACCGAAAGCGCCACGCTATCCCCAAGCCGAATGATGGACTGAGCGGGCGTAACCACCAGCTCTCCCCGGGGAGCGGGGTCGAAGGTGAAGTTTTGCGACAGCACGCAGCCGTTGACGTCTTCCAATACAAAGGTGCTTTCCCCGACCGGGAGTCGGAGCGAATCCGGGAAGCCACCCGCCGGCGACAGGGCCCCAGCGGCCGTACCAAACACGTAGGGGGCCACACCTCCCTGAATATCCTGGACTACCAGCACCGGCAGTGTATCCACGCAGTTAGCCGGGACCTCATTGATGGAGACGGCAAGAATTTCGGGGCTGTTCAACGTAATGGAGGCCTCCCGTTGGCAACCGCGGCTGCTGGTAACCATCAGAGAGTAATCCCCCGCCGGCAGTCCCTCTACCATGACCTCCTGGCTTCCGGTGCTCCAGGTGTATTCGTAGGGTGCACTACCCCCGGAAACGACGGCCTGCACCACGCCGTCACTGCCTTCGGCACAACTGACGGCAAAGATGCCGTCGCCGCTCATGATGTCAATGCCCACCGCCAGATCGGTTTCCGTAACGAGCAGGTCACCCGTGAAGTTGGGCGGACAGCCCGAAGCGGTGGTCGCACTGAGGATACTTACGGCGGTGCCCGCAGCAATCGTGCGCTGAATAGTAGTTCCTCCCACGGGGACCGTAATGGCCTCTCCGGGGTCAGAACTCAGGAATACGGTGGCCGGAACGCTTCCGTCGTACTCCAGGGTAATGCTCACGTCTCCGTCCGGACAAATGATCCCGTCACCACTCAGGCTGATGTTCGGGAGTTGTTCCACTGTCACGGAAACGGCCACTACACTATCGCAGCCATTGCTACTGGGTTGTGGCAGCGTGACAAAAAATTGATCCACCGCCTCGTCAAATACCTGTCCACCGTACGTGAAGGAGCCTCCCGCACAAATGGTGGTATCAAACGAGCCTACCGCCTGGGGGAAAAAGTCAATCGTGACGGCGACCGTGGAGTCACAGCCGTTAATGGAAGCATCGGGGAAGATTACGTCACCGCTGGTCCGGTTCGCATCAAAGATTTCTCCGTTTAACCGGAAAGTATCGCTAAGACATATGGTGGTATTGAAGGCGCTCACCGCAGGTGCAAAGAAATCAATGGAAACCGTGACCGTGGAGTCACAGCCGTTGACCGAGGCATCCGGGAGAACGACGTCGCCAATGGTCCGCATGGCGTGGAAGATTTCTCCCTGGTACGTCAGGGTATCCCCTTCGCAAATCGTTTCGGCGTAGGTGCCCGTGGCCGGAGCGAAAAAGTCGATCGTGACCGTGACCGTAGAGTCACAGCCGTTGGTCGAGGCGTCCGGAATCACCACGTCGCCCGTCGTCCGCATAGCGTGGAAGATCTCGCCCTGGTACGTCAGGGTATCCCCCGCGCAGATCGTTTCGGCGTAGGTGCCCGTAGCGGGCGCGAAGAAGTCGACCATTACCGTGACCGTCGAGTCACAGCCGTTGGCTGAGGCGTCCGGAATCACCACGTCGCCCGTCGTGCGCAACGCGTGGAAAATCTCTCCCTGGTACGTCAGGGTATCCCCCGCGCAGATCGTTTCGGCGTAGGTGCCCGTAGCGGGCGCGAAGAAGTCGACCATTACCGTGACCGTCGAGTCACAGCCGTTGGCTGAGGCATCTGGGAGAACCACGTCGCCCGTCGTGCGCATAGCGTGGAAGATCTCGCCCTGGAAGGTCAGGGTGTCTCCTTCGCAGATCGTTTCGGCGTAGGTGCCCGTAGCCGGAGCGAAAAAGTCAACCGTCACCGTGACCGTGGAGTCACAGCCGTTGGCCGAGGCGTCCGGAATCACCACGTCGCTCGTCGTGCGCAGCGCGTGGAAAATCTCTCCCTGGTACGTCAGGGTATCCCCCGTGCAGATCGTTTCGGCGTAGGTGCCCGTGGCCGGAGCGAAGAAGTCGACCGTCACCGTGACCGTTGAGTCACAGCCGTTGGCCGAGGCGTCCGGGATCACGACGTCGCCCGTAGTCCGCATGGCGTGGAAGATTTCGCCCTGGTACGTCAGGGTGTCCCCTTCGCAGATCGTTTCGGCGTAAGTGCCCGTGGCCGGAGCGAAAAAGTCGACCGTCACCGTAACCGTTGAGTCACAGCCATTGGCCGAGGCATCCGGGAGAACGACGTCGCCCGTCGTGCGCAGCGCGTGGAAAATCTCTCCCTGGTACGTCAGGGTGTCCCCCGCGCAGATCGTTTCGGCGTAAGTGCCCGTGGCCGGAGCGAAAAAGTCGACCGTCACCGTGACCGTCGAATCACAGCCGTTGGCCGAGGCGTCCGGGAGCACCACGTCGCCCGTCGTGCGCAGCGCGTGGAAAATCTCTCCCTGGTACGTCAAGGTGTCTCCTTCGCAGATCGTTTCGGCGTAGGTACCCGTGGCCGGCGCGAAGAAATCAATCGTAACCGTGACCGTGGAATCACAGCCATTGGCCGAGGCGTCCGGGAGCACCACGTCGCCCGTCGTGCGCAGCGCGTGGAAAATCTCTCCCCGGTACGTCAGGGTATCTCCTTCGCAGATCGTTTCGGCGTAGGTGCCCGTGGCCGGTGCGAAGAAGTCGACCGTCACCGTGACCGTAGAGTCACAGCCGTTGGCCGAGGCGTCCGGGAGCACCACGTCGCCCGTCGTGCGCATGGCGTGGAAGATTTCGCCCTGGAAGGTCAGGGTATCTCCTTCGCAGATCGTTTCGGCGTAGGTGCCCGTGGCCGGTGCGAAAAAGTCGACCGTCACCGTAACCGTCGAGTCACAGCCGTTAGCCGAGGCATCCGGGATCACCACGTCGCCCGTAGTCCGCAGGGCGTGGAAGATTTCGCCCTGGTACGTCAGGGTATCCCCTTCGCAAATCGTTTCGGCGTAGGTGCCCGTGGCCGGAGCGAAGAAATTCAGGGTGACGGTGACGACGCTATCGCAGCCGTTGGCTGCGGGGAAGGGCAGGGTAACGTCTCCCGTGGTACGGGCGGCAAAAAACTCTTCGCCAAAGTACCGCAGGGTATCCCCCTCGCACCGGGTCTCCGAGTAGGTTCCCGTTTGGGTTTGCTGTGCCGGGATCGCTTCCAGCTGATCGACCGGACGACTACAGCCATTTCCGTCCGTAACCGTTGCGAAACCTACTACACTATTATTTCCCAGATCGGGGAAACCAAAATCGGCGGGACAGAAAGTGAAGGTGGTGTCGCCAACACTGCTCGTCGTCAACTGGCCCGGCACCTGCGTTCCGCCGCGATCTATTTCATAGTCCACCGTAAAGGGCGGCGTGCCCGCAAAAGTGAGGGTGATTTCGGAGCATGCATCGTCACAGACGGTGCTGAAGCTGCCCACCGCCACCGAAGGGATGTCCGTGAAGGCGACAATGGTTACCTGATCGACGGCCGTACAGCCGGCGGCGTCCGTGGCCAGCACTTCGTAGGTTCCCGGAACGAGGTTCGTGACGGTAGCCGTCGTGGCTCCGTTGTCCCACTGGTAGGTTATCATCCCGTTGCCCATCATTCCCGTGGCGGTGGCACTCCCGGTGGCACTGTTGCAGTCGGGCTGGGTTTCCGTGATGGCTACCGTGAAGTCTCCACAACCTCCCGCATTCACCACGGCGGTACAGCTCGCCGTACATCCGTTGGCGTCCACGACGTCGATGATGTACTGCCCGGGCATTAGCATCCGGAAGGTATCGTCCGCCGGGGGCGTGACGGTGGTGCCATTAAGCTGCATGACGTAGGGCATGGTTCCCCCGGACAGATCAAATCCTACCCGTCCGTCGTCGGCCCCAATGGTGGATTCCGCCACACTTCCGCAGCTCAGCATTAAGGCCGGCGGTTCCGTCAGGGAGGTATCAGCGATGACCGTACAGCCATTGGCGTCGGTAACGGTTACGGAGTAGGTCCCGATAATCAGTCCCCCAACCGCCGGAGCATCTGGCAGGCTATCCACGGACCAGGCGTAGGACAGCGGAGGGGTGGCGTTCACCACGGAAACGGAAATTCCGCCGGTGCTGTCTCCCGCGCAGCTGATTTCGGTATCAATACTCATCGTCGCCCGCAGGCTATCGGGGTCCACCAGCGTGAAATCAAGGGGTGCCAAAACACAACCCGTGGCGTCGCTGACGATCACCGAGTAGGTCCCGGCCTCCAGGCCGCGGAGGGTGTCTTGTCCGTCGTAAATATCATCATCCCAGTCAATGGTCAGGCCGGCACCCTGTCCGGAAATATCCAGGAAGATGGCGCCGTCATCTCCTCCCGGACAGGAGGGGTTCATGAAGTCCGTCCCCACCATAATGCCACAGCTGGGGCCGGCAATGGTGAAATTGCAGACGCCGACGCATCCGGCGTCATTGTATACGTCCAGGTCATAATCACCCTGAGGCAAATCATTGATGACTTCCGTGGTATTGGAGGTAACGAAGGAGGTGTCCACCGGCCCGGTGATGGTTACCGTCCAGTCCGGCGTCCCGTCAAAGGTCAGCTCCACGGAACCGGTTCCGCCGATGACGGACGCATCGGTGGGCACACAATCCGGGAAGAGGTCACAGTTGGGCTGGGTGATCGTGGTGGTACAATCGATCGTACAGCCAGCATCGTCGGTGATGGTGATCTGGTAAGTTCCGGCCACCAGATTCCGCAGCGTATCGATGGCCGTAATGGCCTGGTTGGTCACCGGCGGAAGCGGCATCCCCATATCGTCCGTAGCGGTATAGCTGAGGCGGTAACCGGGCGTTCCTCCGCCCACGTCGAGGGCGATCATCCCGTCGTCCAGTGCGTCGCGGGTTTCGTTAATCCCGTCGCAGCTCAGGGTGAGGGCGGGCGGTGCCGTCAGGGTGTAGCTGCCGTCGAGGAAACATCCTTCGTCGTCAATGATCTGGTAGCTGTAGGTCCCCGCCCCGAGGCCCGAAATGGTGGTGGCGTTGGACCCGGTTACGCCCGGGCCGTTCCAGCTGATGACGGGATTGTCCAGCCCCGTAAATTCAACGGTGATGGTGCCGTCATCCACGTCGCTACAACTCGGGTTGGTGGAGTCTTCGTTGGTGAGCATCAGATCCGTACAGTCCGGTCCGGCGATGGTAAAAAACTCTACGTCCTGACAGTCGGTGCGGCCCGCTTCGAAGACCGTGAATATATAGTCGCCCGGCACAAATTCGGACCCGGGAATCGTGTAACCTTCGTTACCGAAGGGACCGTAATCGGAAGGCGAAAAGGTGTCTCCTGTATAATTCACATAAAAGTCCGGCGTACCGTTGAGGATACGGATGAAGATATCCCCGAACATGGTGTACTCCACCACGAAGTCTACCTCACAGGGTGGGTCGGGAATGGTCACCGTACACATGTCCGTACAGCCGGACCCATTATCGGTTACGGTGAAGGTGTAGGTTCCGGCCGGCAGGTTGGGGACAGTATTGGAGCCGTCGAATCCGGTGCGGCTGCCCGAGGTCTCGCCGGTCCAGGAGATGGTGTAGTCGCCGGAGCCGGCGTTGATCGTTACCCGGGCGGCGCCGTCGGAGCCGCCGAATACCGTCGGGCTGCGGATGACCGAACAGGAGATGGCCACCGGCGGGGCGGAGGTGACCGTTGCCGATACGGTTGTCGGGCAGCCGTAGGCATCCGATATGGTGGCCGTGTAGGTCCCGGCCGCCAGGCCGGAGATCGAGGTGCCGCTGCCGGTGTAGCCCCCGGGGCCGGTCCAGGTAACCGTTGCGCCGGCGCCGTTGGATTCCACACAGTAAAGGCTACTGGTTACGAAGTTTTCCAGGGTGATGCTTCCGGTTGGACTAACACAGCCAATATTGGTTACGTTGGCCGTGGCGGTGACCGTGGTGGGGGACGGGCAGGAGGGATTGAAGGTAAATACTCCCCGCACGTAGCATCCCAGCGTGTCTCCGGTGACCCCGTCAATGTCCGGCAGGTTGTCCGAATTGTTATCCTCGACTTCCCATACCTGCAGTACGTAATCTCCCGCGGGGAGGCAGTCGCCCGAGCCGGCGCCCGGGGCGCCGACCGTAAGGTTCGTCGATAAATTACCGCTGCCATCGGCGGGAAAAACGCTGTTGCTGGTCCCCCCCTGCACGATGGTCCATACCATGCCGTTAGGATCAATAATGATGGAGTAGTAAAGCCCCGTACTGCTTCCCGAGGCCGTCCAGCTCATGAAGGCTCCATTAGCGGGATTATTATCTCCGTTGCCACCGTTTTCTACATTAATTCCGGTGATCATCAACGTCCCCCCCGAACAAGGTACCTTTTCGGGGACCGTGTTTCCGGACGTGACAATTTTTGCGGTGGGGATTAATTCAGCAGGAGCTTCCTGTCCACAGAGGTAAAATCCACAAAGCGCCAGGGTAAAGACAAAAAACAAAGATTTCATAAGGGAGCAATCTCACATAAAAAAGAAGGGCGAAACAGCGTGTTGCCCGCCAAAGATACCCCGGTCAACGTAAAGGCCGGAATAATCCGTGGCCAACCTATGTGAGAAACGGTAATATTAACTGGATGAAAGGTAGCTTACGGGGCGGCTCCGCCAAGCCAGGTAGTTAAATCTCAGCATGATGAAACCCTGGACAGGGTCGGCTGCCAGAAATCGTTAAAGTGGGGAGATCACACCAAACTCACCCGTTTGCCCGTTTCCAGATCCACCATGCGTCCGCCCCGTTCGCTGACGAAGCGCTGGATGATGCGGCTGGTGTCCGGGTGGGTCTGGAAGGTTTTGATGCAGCGCAGGACGCTCTCGACGTCGTGGGCTTCCTCGCAGGAGACGAAGCCAAAACCCTGGTAGCGGCCGTTGCGGACCAGCACCGCCGCTTCCTCATTGTGGGTGCGACCGCGGTCGAAGAGGAGAAAATCGTAATCGAATACGTTGCGCAGGTGCAGCCGGGCTTCTTCGGCCCGGGCGTTGTAGTCTTCCGGCGCCTCCGCGCCGGCGCAGGCTCCCCGACACTGCTTCAGGTGATAGTAAAAACAGGCGGAGCTGCTCGGCGCCGTCTGGGTCAGCTCCCCGCACAACTCCAGGTGCTTACGGACGAAGTTCAGCCGGCCCTTGGCCCGGCTGAGGGAGGGGTACTCACTCACGATATCCTTTTCCTTACGCAACTGGGCGGTATTGCGTTCCACCTCGAAGCGTAGGTAGCCATTTTTGTCCAGGTAGGAAATGATGGCGTAGCGGAAGCGCGTGGCCCGCTGGGCCCGATTGATGCTGGGCTGCAGGCGTTTGATCTCTTCACTCTCCAGCAGCAGGGCCACCAACTCCGAGCCCGTGACTTCGTAGGTGATGTCCGCCACCTGGCGGGCAATGGACTTCCCCTTGGTGGTGCGGTCATTGAAGTGCTGCGCCACCCGCGAACGGATATTTTTGCTCTTGCCCACGTAGATCACCCGGCCGGTGTCGTCGTGGAAATAGTAGACGCCGCAGTCTTCGGGAATATCCTCGATCTGCTGCAGGCTCATGTTCTGCGGCAGCTTGGTGGAAGCGATGCCGCGATTGACCAGTTGTTTCACCTCCTGATCCGAGTCCGGGGTGGCCAGGCACAGTTTAAGCAGTTCGGTGGTGGCCCGGGCGTCCGCCAGGGCGCGGTGGTGATTGTTCAGCTCGATTCCGAAGTGCCTGGTCAGGTTCCCCAGACTGTAGGACCGCAGCCCCGGAAAGGTCTTGCGCGTCAAACGGACGGTACACAGCTGCTTACGGCTGAAGGTGTAGCCCAACCGCCGGAATTCCTCCCGGATGAAGTCATAATCGAACCGGCTGTTGTGGGCCACGAAAATACGGTCCTGGGTCATCTCCACGATCCGGCGGGCCACTTCGTGGAATTTTGGGGCATCCTTGACCATGTCCATCGTAATGCCCGTCAATTCGGTGATGCCGGCCGGAATGCGCATTTCCGGATTTACCAGGGTTTCGTAAGTTTCGGTAATTTGCTCGCCATTAAAGAGAACGATCCCGATTTCGGTGATCCGGTGGCGGTTGGCCCGCCCACCGGTCGTTTCGACGTCGATGATCGCGTAATCCTTTTTCTTCATGGTTGCGTTTCCGAGTGAGGCGGACCGTCAAAGTGTCCGAATGGCCAAGGTAACTATATTTTTTTGTTTTCTCGTCGCGTTTACCGCAAATTGTGTCAATAGCGGTGCGGGCGACGGCGCGCAGGATGCCGTGTCATCGGTTGAGGAGCCGACCAGCAACCAGCCAACCAGCAACCAGCAACCAGTAACCAGTAAACCCTTCCACCCCGCGGCCAATGACCTGGACCGGTGGAGCCCCCAGTTGGCCGGACAACGCATCGCCCTGCTCGTCAACCAAACCTCCACGCTGGAAAACGGTACCCATCTCGTGGATACTCTCCAGGCCCGCGGACTCAACCTGGTCAAGATTTTCGCCCCCGAGCACGGCTTCCGGGGGGACGCCGACGCCGGTGCCCTCGTGGCCGATGGCCGCGACCTCAAGACCGGCCTGCCGATCAAATCACTCTACGGCAAAAACAAAAAGCCGAGCCGGGCGGATCTGGCCGACGTGGACGTGGTCATCTTCGACATTCAGGACGTGGGGGCCCGCTTTTATACCTACATCAGTACCCTTTACTATCTCATGGAATCCGCCGCCCGGTACGGAACCCGGGTCATGGTTCTGGATCGCCCCAACCCCAACGGGCACTACGTGGACGGGCCGATGCTGGAACCGGAGTTCCAGAGCTTCGTCGGCATTGTTTCCATTCCCGTGGTGCATGGCCTGACCGTTGGTGAATTCGCCCGCATGGTGAACGGCGAGGGCTGGCTGCCCGACGACCTCACGGCGGACCTCACCGTGATCGACATGCCAAACTATCGGCACGACGCCGAATACGTTCTCCCCATTCCACCTTCGCCAAACTTACCCAACCAACGGGCCATATACCTCTACCCCAGCCTTTGCTTTTTTGAAGGCACCGTCGTTTCGGTGGGCCGTGGTACCGACCGACAATTTCAGGTGTACGGCCACCCGGAGTTTCCCTTTGGCGACATCTACTTCACCCCCACCCCCGGTCCGGGCAGCCAATACCCCAAACTGGAGGGCCAGCGTTGCCGGGGCGAAGACGGGGAAAAAATTGACCTCCAACTCATGCGGCAACGGGGGCAAATCGATCTCGCCCCGCTGTTCAAAGCGCATCTGGCCCTGAAGGCCAAGAACATTGAGCTCTTTTCTCGTCCGGATTTTTTCGACCTCCTGGCGGGTTCCTCCTCGCTGCGGGAATCCATTCAGGCCGGCCTGCGGCCGGAAGAAATCCGGGAGAGCTGGCAGCCGGGACTGGAAGCCTATCGGAAGCAGAGACAAGCCTATCTCCTCTACCCATAACTATGCCGCTTTAGCAAAATATCTTTATCGACCGGAAGTATCTTTGCCCACCAAAACTGTGAATTTCTCTACACTGCTAGACAAATGTGTTTCTCCCTCTCCTAACCCCGTCCGACTGGCAGTCAGGCCGGGCGGGCTCTCCATTTCGCTACGCTGGAGAGGAACCGAAACAATCCTTTGTCTAGCAGTGTAGGAATTCCTCCCCTTCGTTGATATCATGACCACCGCTGATTTCATTCTCTGGAGTTGTTTGCTGTTCGCGATCATTTTTGTTCGCTACCTGCTCTTCAGCGGCGCTTATCATTACCTGTTCCGGCGGCACTGGAAAGACCGACTGCAACAACGCATTTTTCACGACCGTCCCGCCGGGCAGACGATCATGCGGAAAGAGATTATTCGCGCCGCCGGAGTTTCGGTGGTTTTTGCCGTGGCGGGTATCGCCACGCTCTGGTTGTGGCAGCGTGGCCACACCCGCCTTTACCTCGATCCCGGGGAACATCACTGGATTTGGCTCCCGCTTTCCCCCCTGCTCTTTCTTGCCCTACAGGAAACCTACTACTACTGGACACACCGGTGGATGCACCTGCCCGGCATCTACGAGCGAGTGCACGCCTGGCACCACGAAAGCATTGAAACGACCGCCTTCACGGCCTTTAGTTTTCACCCCCTGGAAGCCATCATTCAGGCCATCTACATCCCCCTCATTATTCTGGTGCTACCGATCCAGACGTTCATTTTTCTATTTCTCCTGGCTCTGATGACCCTGTCGGCCACCATCAATCACGCCGGCGTCGAAGTCTTCCCGGCCTCCTGGAGCAAAATCCCGCTGCTCCGCCGTCTGATCGGAGCGACCCACCACGACCTGCACCATAAACAGGCCCGCACCAACTTCGGGCTCTACTTCACCTACTGGGACGAGTGGATGGGCACCGAAAGCAAAAAGTATAAAGATCGGTTTGAGCGGGTTACGGAGAAGCGGTAACGGAACTGGTGTTTTCTTTCAGCGTCTCGCCTCATACATTTCCCGGTCGCCTTTTGGCAAAAGGCGACACCAGCTGGTGTTTCCTTTCGCCGAAAGGAAACCACGCCCGCATCAGGAGTAATTCAAAGACCTCGAAATTCAGGCCCAGGCACACCTAGCCAAAATCTCCCTCAAAAGAATACATCACCCGGTCGCCTTTTGGGAAAAGGCGACTCCACCCTGGTGTTTCCTTTCGCCGAAAGGAAACCATGCCCGCACACAATTAAAGATTCAAATATCCCCAGCACCCAGAGTCTTCGGGCCAGGCGCAATAACCGCATCTCGCCTCATACTTTTCCCGGTCGCCTTTTGGGAAAAGACGACACCACCCTGGTGTTTCCTTTCCCCCGAAAGGAAACCACACCCGCATCAGGAGTAATTCAAAGACCTCGAAATTCAGGCCTAGGCACACCTAGCCAAAATCTCCCTCAAAAGAATACATCACCCGGTCGCCTTTTGGGAAAAGGCGACACCACCCTGGTGTTTCCTTTCCCCGAAAGGAAACCACGCCCGCACACAACTAAAGATTCAAGTATCCCCAGCACCCAGAGTCTTCGGGCCAGGCGCAATAACCGCATCTCGCCTCATACATTTCCCGGTCGCCTTTTGGGAAAAGGCGACACCAACTGGTGTTTTCTTCCCCGAAAGGAAACCACACCCGCACACAACTAAAGATTCAAACATCCCAGCATCCAGAGTCTTCGGGCCGGGCGCAATAACCGCATCTAGCCTCATACATTTCCTGGTCGCCTTTTGGGAAAAGGCGACACCACCCTGGTGTTTCCTTTCCCCGAAAGGAAACCACGCCAGCACACAACTAAAGATTCAAATATCCCCAGCACCCAGAGTCTTCGGGCCAGGCGCAATAACCGCATCTAGCCTCATACATTCCCCGGTCGCCTTTTGGGAAAAGACGACACCAACTGGTGTTTTCTTTCGCCAAAAGGAAACCACGCCAGCACACAACTAAAGATTCAAATATTCCCAGCATCCAGAGTCTTCGGGCCGGGCGCAATAACCGCATCTAGCCTCATATATTTCCCGGACGCCTTTGGGCGAAAGGCGACACCACCCTGGTGTTTCCTTTCGCCAAAAGGAAACCACGCCAGCACACAACTAAAGATTCAAATATTCCCAGCATCCAGAGTCTTCGGGCCGGGCGCAATAACCGCATCTAGCCTCATACTTTTCCCGGTCGCCTTTGGGGAAAAGACGACACCACCCTGGTGTTTCCTTTCCCCCGAAAGGAAACCACACCCGCATCAGGAGTAATTCAAAGACCTCGAAATTCAGGCCCAGGCACACCTAGCCAAAATCTCCCTCAAAAGAATACATCACCCGGTCGCCTTTGGGCGAAAGGCGACACCACCCTGGTGTTTCCTTTCCCCGTCTCGCCAGTCGGGCAAGCCCGAAAGGAAACCACGCCAGCACACAACTAAAGATTCAAATATCCCCAGCACCCAGAGTCTTTGGGCCAGGCGCAATAACCGCATCTCGCCTCATACTTTTCCCGGTCGCCTTTTGGGAAAAGACGACACCACCCTGGTGTTTCCTTTCCCCCGAAAGGAAACCACACCCGCATCAGGAGTAATTCAAAGACCTCGAAATTCAGGCCCAGGCACACCTAGCCAAAATCTCCCTCAAAAGAATACATCACCTGGTCGCCTTTCGGCGAAAGGCGACTCCACCCTGGTGTTTCCTTTCCCCGAAAGGAAACCACGCCCGCACTGAGCATGGGAAAACCTATAAGAAATTCGGATTTATATAATTTCCTTTCCAAGAGATAGGGTCATTAGTAAGTCCAGCCTTCAAGGGGTTATTGATAACATAGTTAAACACTGTCCCAAATTGATTTTTTCTACAAGTACGGTCAAAAGAGGTCCTTGCCCAAAGTTTCCCCCTCCGCTTAAGAACCTGGTTTATTTTCCTTGCCGTAAACCTCTTTCTAGACGCCATAAATTTTTTGAAATCGATTCTTTCCCAAGGATTACAACTAGCTAAGAGAACATGGACGTGATTAGACATTACGGAGATAGCATAAATTTCCAAAACCCCCTTTGATTGAAAATGAATCCAATCGTCAATAATGATTCTTTTGATCTCTAAATTCGCTAATAAATGCGGCCCTTGATTAATGGTGTGCAATTCCTGATCGTACCTTAATTGAAATTCTTCTTGCAACCTAGACTCCTTGTCCATTGGAGGTTGAGAATATTGGTCTTGAAAAGAATTATCACCTATTTCCAATTGAAGTAAGTTTTGTTGGTATGCTTCCCTAAGCCTAATCAAATTTTGTCGTGGAATGCTATTCTCCAATCGATAAATCACGTGTACTGGATCACGGGTGATGTCATGGTTTTTAAACTGTCTCATAATTAGGGTCCGATAGGTGAATAAAAAGTAAGCCTCACAAATTATTGATTTCCAACGGCCTAAAGAAATGCCCGTAAACAAATACCTAGCTCTGAACCTAAATTATTAAATTTTAAGCGACACCAACTGGTGTTTTCTTTCCCCGGAAGGAAACCACATCCGCATCAGGAGAAATTCAAAGACCTCGAAATTCAGGCCCAGGTACACTTAGCCAAAATCTGCCAACAGAAGGAACATCACCCGGTCGCCTTTTGGGAAAAGGCGACACCAGCTGGTGTTTCCTTTCGCCGAAAGGAAACCATACCCGCACACAACTAAAGATTCAAATATCCCCAGCACCCAGAGTCTTCGGGCCAGGCGCAATAACCGCATCTCGCCTCATACATTTCCCGGTCGCCTTTCGGCAAAAGGCGACACCAGAATACTTTGCTCTTCTCAAAAAAGCCGTGCACCTGCCCGCCGGGCCCAAAGGCTGATCCGGAATTATTTGAACCTGATGGCCCGGACCGGCTCGATGCGGGTCACCAGATAGCTCGGAATGACGAGAAAGAGGAGGGTGATGAGGAAGGTGCCGAGGTTGATGGCCAGTACCGTCCACCAGTTGATGGCAATCGGCGCGACGGATAAATAATAGGAGGCTTCGTCGAGGCGGACGACGCCAAAGGTGTCCTGTACCCAACACAGCAACAGGCCGATGCCGTTGCCCAGCAGCAGGCCGAAGCCAATGATGAAGGCCGCGTAATACAGAAAGATTCGACGGATGCTCCAGTTGCTCTGCCCCAGCGCCTTCAGGGTACCAATCATGTTGGTGCGCTCGAGGATGAGGATGAGGAGCGCCGTCATCATGTTGATGATGGCCACGATGACCATCAGGGCGAGGATGATCGCAAAGTTGTAGTCCTGGATATCGAGCCAGTTGAACAACTCACTGACCTTTTTCCGTAGGCTCTCACCGTACAGGTCCTGGGGCAACACCTCGTAGTGGATGTACTCGGAAAAGAGTTCCAGGTCCGCAATATCATCCAGTACTACCTCGAACCCACCGATCTGATCGTCACGCCAGCCCAGCAGTGCCCGGGGTTGTTTGATGTCCACGAGGGCAAACTGCCGGTCATATTCTTCCAGTCCCGTTTTATAGATTCCCGTCACCTGAAATGCCCGTACCCGGCTTTCACCCCGCTGGTTCAGCCAGGCGAAGTCCATGCGGTCACCGAGGGCCAGCTGTAGGCGGTCGGCGGTGATGCTGCTGATGACGATCCCCCGGCTGGTGGAGTCGGGGTCCACGCGCAGAATCTCTCCGTCCACCAGGTAGCGGCCGAAGCTGTCCCAGTCGTAGTCTTCGGCGATGCCCTTGAGAATCAGGGCTTCCTGGGTGGGCAGGCGTTCACCGGGTTGGTAAACGGACACGACTCCCGGCATGACGATGAACTGCTGGATGTGTTTGATCCCCGCCTTACTGGTTTGGGGCTCGGCGGCATCCAGCCCCAGGCTGGAGCCAAAACCCTCCAGTGTCACCCGGCCCGTCGTATCCAGGCTGGGGTAAAAATCCTGGTCCTTAGAAATGGGAAAATTGTAGGTATCCAGGATGCCGTAGCTCGCCGCATCCGCCGTAATGTGGATGTGGCCCCAGAAGCCAAAAATCTTGGTGGAGATTTCTGATTTGAACCCATTCACCAGGGCGCTGGCCAGGACCATCGTAGCCATGGAAATAGTAACCGCCGCTACGGCGATGCCGATGATCGTACGGGAGATGGACTGGGTGCCGCCCCGGGCAACTCCGCGGGCCAGATAAAGGGGTAGGTTCATGTCGGAGGCGAAGATAATGGACAGGGAGGGAAGCGGTGAACTCCGGACAACAGGAATAGGACTCCCGTCTGGTAAACGAAGTCAAATCTGGAATACTATATTTGCGCAAATTTTTTGTTTCCGTCGGAACCCAGGACACCCCAGGTCCGTTATCCGCCCTAAACGTAGCCCCCATGGATTTTATCGAAGAACTGGAATGGCGTGGAATGCTCCACCAGCTCACCCCGGGAATCGAAGATCACCTCGCAGAATCTCCGCGCAAGGCCTATATCGGCTTTGACCCTACCGCTCCTTCCATGACCATCGGTAACTACGTCCAGATCATGCTGCTCACCCTGTGGGCCAAGGCTGGTCACCATCCGGTGGTACTCTTCGGCGGCGCCACGGGCCGCATCGGCGACCCCAGCGGGAAAAGCGAAGAGCGTCAGCTGAAATCCTACGAGGAACTGGACAACAACCTGTCCTTTCAGGCCCAGCAGATGCACCGGCTGCTGACCAATAATTTGGGCGCGATCGCGGGTGCCGAGTTCTCCAGTATGGCCGTGGAGGAAGGAAAAGACTACTCAGTAGTCAACAACCTGGACTTCTACCGGGACATGAACGTGCTGGATTTCCTGCGCAACGTCGGGAAAACCCTCACGGTGTCCTACATGATGGCCAAGGACAGCGTCCAGAATCGTCTGGAGTCCGGACTGTCCTTCACCGAGTTCAGCTACCAGTTGTTGCAGGGCTACGACTTTCAGTGCCTGCTCAAGGAGCAGGACGTGACCGTGCAAATGGGGGGCTCCGATCAGTGGGGCAACATCACCAGCGGCACCGAATTCATCCGGCGCAACCTGGGGGAAAAGGCCTACGCCGTAACCACGCCACTGCTGACCAAGGCCGATGGCTCCAAATTTGGCAAATCCGCCCAGGGAAACATCTGGCTCGATCCCGACCTGACCAGCCCCTACGACTTCTACCAGTTCTGGGTGCGCTCCGACGATGCAGACATCCCCAAGTACCTGAAGTACTTCAGCCTCCGGTCCAAAGAGGAGGTGCTGGCGGACGCCGCCACCGTAGAGGCCGGTGAAGACTACGGGGCCATCATTGCCATCAAGCAGGCGCTCGCCGCGGAAATCACCCTGCGGGTGCACGGTCCGGAAGGCCTGGCCACCGCCGAACGGGTCACCAACCTGCTCTACGGGCGTAGTGCCACCGCCGAAGATCTCCGGGCCCTCGACGCCAAGACGCTGGGCTCCCTGGGGGGTAACATCCCCACCTTTGAAGTCAGTCCCGAAGCGCTGGCGGCAGCCCCGAGTCTGATCGATTTCTTGTCCGAATTGACCAGCATCGTGAACAGCAAAAGCGAAGCCAAACGCGCCATTCAGGGCAACGCCATCTCGGTAAACAAGGAGAAAGTGACCGACGAAGCCGCCACCCTTACTTCCTCAGACCTGCTGCACGATCGGTACCTTATGATCGAAAACGGCAAGAAGCGCCGCTACCTGATCGTGGTAAAGGATTAAGCTTTACCCAAAAAAAAGCCGGGGCCTCCGTCGATGGTGACGGAGGCCCCGGACTCATTTAACCCCGGCTGGTTTATTTCTTGCGGGCGGCGCGGGTACCCGGGCGCTGCGCCCGGTAGCGCTTGTCCACGAAGTAAGTCCGCCAGTAGCAGTGGGGCTTTTCCTTGATGCGGTAACAGCGGCGTGCGGGGTCCGGCACCAGGGTCAGCCGTTGGTTCGGGTAGTTAGGGTCGTAGATATAGATTTCCACGTCCGTTTTGTGGGCGCCCAGGTCTCCCTGGTAGCGGCCAAGTTTGTAGCCGACGGCCACTACCTGGTGGCTGAACGGACCACTTCCGGTGGTTTGCAGTCCCAGCGGCACGGGGCGTCCCCGGTCAATGGCGCTCATTAATTCGCCCAGGCGGCCGGAACCGGCCTGTAGTCCCCAGTTGAAGAATTCCTGGTCCCGGTTGCCGGCAAAGTTGGTGCCGATCAGCTCCGACCACTTGTCGGCGTTGTCCGTAAGGGATTTAACCTGCCGGTCGAGTAAATAATTGCGGAGCGCCGTACCCACGGCGGGTTGACTCGACTGGCGGGGAATCGCCATGCCGGAATAGTAATAATCGAGCGCGGCGTAGCTCATCCCCCCGCACAGGCCCTTGGTTTCGATGTCGCCAACGATCTTGTTGGTAAACGAGTTCACGAACTTGAAGCCGTGACGCGCCGGAACGAAGTTGGTAAATTTTGCCGGGGCCGCTACCGGAGCACTACTTCCCCAAATGAATTCCTCCACCCGGTTATCGCCGGTAAAGCGCACCAGATGGTTACCCCTTCGGTCCAGCAGGACCCGCGAACGCTCGGACCCGGTGGCCCACACCTTGATGCCGTTGACGTTCCAGTTATCTCCGCTGAAGCCCCCCGAAGCGGTGGTTTCCAGGCGGATTCCCCGGATGGCCGAAGCGGGCCGGCGCACGGTGTAGCGTACGGTGTAGGGCGTATGATCCTTCCAGCGCTGGCTGCCGTTGATGTTGCGGAAGTACTGCTGTTGGCCATCGCTGAACAGCACGACCAGATTGGCATTATCCTTGCCACCGCGCAGGTCGTCACCACCGGTAGTGATCGTGACGTTGAGGGTGGTGCTCTGCGCCAGCAGGATGCCGGAGCAAATCAGGAGCGTAAGTAAGGAGAACAATTTTTTCATGATAAGGGATATTGAGTGATGCATTTGGGGCCGTGGAAAACGGTCCGTTTGACTGCCCCTTTATGTCTGACCAGGTAGTTTCGTTACGGGAAAGGATTTGGCGGGTGCTGTCGTCTATCCGTTTCCGGGGATTTGTCCGCCAGCGACCGGTTGAATACTGAGCAATAGTTTACCTTTAGAGTTGGTGCCCTGTGTGCCCCCCATTTACACACTCACTATCTGAAATCACGCTCTTGTTACGTACATTCTTATGCCTGCTGTTCAGCACCAGCCTGCTGTCCGCCCAGCCCTATTTCTCCGACCAGACGACAAGTTATTTGAGCAACACCAACGTTTCCAGTGGGGTGGCCATGGGGGTGGTGGACATGAATGGCGACGGCCTTGATGACCTCGTCCGACTCGATAATGCCCGGACCCTCACCATTGACTATCAAACGACCACCCTACCCTTTGCGAGCCTGCCCTACGGGCAATTGGCGGGGTCCGGCAAGTGGGGGCTGGCCGTGGCGGACGTGAATGAAGACGGCTTCAACGACCTCATTACCGGTGGATTTAATGATCTGGCCCTGCTCCGGAGCGTGGGTTCCGCCCCCGGATACCAGTCCGCTGACGTCATCGAAACGGTAAGCTTCCTGCAGGGCGTCAATTTCGCGGACATTGACAACGACGGCCATACGGATCTGTTTGCCTGCGACGACGTCAATCTCTCCCGCGCCTACCGGGGCGACGGCACCGGCGCTCTCACCTATACCCCCGAACTCATCGAGCCCTACTCCACCAATGGTACCAACCACGCCGGGAATTACGCTTCCGTCTGGACCGACTACGACGACGATGGGGACCTCGACATGTACCTGAGCAAATGCCGCCTGGGGGAAAGCAACCCCATGGCCGGAACCCGCATGAACCAGATGTGGCAAAACGACGGCAACAACAATTACCAGAACGTTGCGGGCAGTATCGGATTACTGCCCCTGGCCCAGAGCTGGTCCGCCGATTTCGGCGACTACGACAACGACGGCGACCTCGATTGCTTCATCGTTAACCACGACAAACTCAGCCAGCTTCACCGCAACAATGGCGACGGCACCTTCACCGACGTAACGGCGGCCATGCAGCTGACGGACATCCTCGTGCCCGGCGCCACCGGAATCCAGTGCAACTTCGAAGATTTTGATAACGACGGTTGGGTAGACCTATTACTTACTCATTATGGGGGCGTGGGCAGTCGCATCTACTACAACCAGCAAGGAACCTCCTTCACCCTCCTCCCCGGCGGCGCAACCTCTTTCCCGACCTTCAACCTCAGCAAGTTCCAGAGTGCCGCTTCCGGAGACCTGAACAACGACGGGTATATGGATCTCTACGTGGGCTACGCCGGCGGGTACAATTCTCCGAGTAGCGGAAACCCCGACCGGGTTTTCATCAACGAACGGACGGGCAACAATTACTTGAAGCTCCTCCTCACCGGTACGAACTGTAACGTGAACGGCATTGGGGCGAAGATTAAAATCTTCGGTCCCTGGGGCGTTCAGGTGCGGGAAGTCCGCTCCGGAGAAGGCTACGGCATCATGAACAGCATGACGGCCCATTTCGGATTGGGTGCCGAAGTAAGTGTGGACAGTCTGGTCATCCGGTGGCCAAACGGCTTCACGGAATCCGCTACGGACGTGGCTGCCAATCAGTTTCTGCGCGTAACGGAGGGCGAACTGACCGCAGCCCTACCGTTGGAATTACTGTCCTTCCGGGGGGAAAACATGGACGACAAATGGGCCAAACTCTCCTGGATAACCGCCGAGGAGGTTGCGACCAGTCACTTCGTGCTGGAACGCAGTGGGGCCGATGAAGACTGGACCGCCATCAGCCGGGTAACGGCCATGAACCGCCCCGGGCAGCACGCCTACACTGCTCCGGATCACACCCCCTTAGCGGGAGAAAACTACTACCGACTGCGGCAGGAAGATCTGGACGGAAGCTTCACCTACAGCGAGGTGGTGGGCCTTGAATTCGGCCCGAGCAGCTTCCGGGTATTTCCCAATCCAAGCCGCGGGGACCTGCGGGTGATCTGGCAAGATGATCCCTCCCCCATCACCCTACTGGACCTGAGCGGCAAGCAACTACTCTCGTGGCCCGCCGACTACGGAGATCGCCTCTCCGTAGAAGGTTTACCACCGGGCGTGTACCTGCTCCGGGCGGGTTTCGAAACCCGTAAACTGGTTATTCGGTAATCAGCGTCTGTTGACGTGCAACGGGCGATGGTTTGCGGTTTATTGAAGACCGTAGGCGTAGCGACGAAAGAATCTGCTTTCGATGAATGCTATTCGTTGAACTAGCTTCTCGACACCTTGGAGCAGCTCGTTTCACTCGGCGGCTACGAGGAGCACTACCGACCATCAATGCCCCCCACCGGCGGACACGGCACCTGCGCGCTTGCGCCCTCGTGCTCTGCCGGGGGTCACGCCCCTAGATTGCTCCTTGACCAGTAACCACAGCAGGGCACTGACGCCAAGGGTAATGGTGCTGATCCAGAAAATGCTGGTCTTATCGGCGGACCCCTCGATGAATCCCCCCAGGTTTGAGGCGACAATTTGCGGGAGGACGACGGAGAGGTTGAACAGTCCCATCATCAACCCCATTTTCCGTTGGTCCACGACTTCGGACATAATGGCGAACGGCAAGCTCACGATGGCGGCCCACCCCACCCCGACGACGGCCATCAGGATAAAGAAGGACGTGACGCTGGTGCCCAGGTAAACGATGAGCAGATAGCCCAGCGCGCTTACCGCAATGGCGATGGTGTGGGTGCGCACCCGGCCGATCCGTTCGGCGACGGGTTCCAGAACGAGGGCGGGCAGCAGGAAACCCACCGTATTCAGAATGGCGAAGGCAATGCCGATGCTGAAACCAATTTCATTGTTTTGGGCCTCAGTCAGCTCCGCGGTGGTTTCGTAGCCCATGATCACTTCCTTGATGTAGGCGAAAGTGTAGATGAACATCGTCTGCACCCCCACCCAGGTGAAGGCGTGGGCCAGGCAAATTTTCAGGAAGGCCGTCCAGTCGGTATTGTTGGGCGCCAGGCGATCGTTGCCCTCCCCGGAACGGTTTTCGGCCCCGGGATTTTCCCCGACGTCCGTCACCAGGGCTTCAAGCACCTCCGGACTTTCGGGCGGTGCCTCACCTTCCAGCTCCCGGGGTTCCCGGATGAAGAAGGGCGGGATGACGGCAAAGACAAACACGATTACCGCCCCGGTATAAATCAGGAAATAATTACTGACGAAAGCCCCGATCAGGTAAGCCAGCACCCCAAAAAAGCCGGAGATGGTCTGCATCCAGGTGTAGCCCTTGGTGCGGGGATCGCCCGCGGGCGTCACGTCGGCGATGATGGAACGGGCGGGGTTGAAGCTGACGTTGATGGCCAGGTCAAGGGTAAGGGCCACGGTGATCGCCACGCCGATGATGCTCCCGATGCCCAACGTTTCGTTGATCACGTCCAGGTAGGGCAGGGCCAGGATCATGAGGGCCGCCAGGGTACCGCCGATGATGATGAAGGGACGGCGACGCCCTCCCCAGAGCCAGACGTTATCACTGATCGCGCCGATGATCACCTGACCAAGGATGCCGGCCACCGGGCCGGCCAGCCACACGTAGCCAATCTCCTCAATGTTGAGGCCATACTTCGTGTTGAGAATCCAACTCAGGGCGGCAATCTGAACGCAGAGGGCAAACCCCATGGCCGTGGCCGGCAGACTCAGGGTGGCATAAAAACCCCGGGAGATTGATGTGTTTGACAAGGTGGTCTGAATTTATCACATGAACGATGCCGGAAGATAGGCCATTTCAGCGTTCCGTACCCTACGCCTCCAGTCCGTAACTTTGGCGCTTCGGTCGCCGCACCGCCCGGGCGAAGAGGGCGATTCACATCCTTCCCCACCCGTGATTTTCCAACCGTTTTAAGTCTTTTACCATTGCAAGACCGCATTCAAGCCGCCATTGACGTTAAGCAGGCCATGCTGGCCGATCAGGAGCTCCAGAACCGGGTCAGGGCGGCCATTGACGCCTGCGTCAGCAGCTTTCGGGCCGACGGAAAAGTACTCTTCTGCGGCAATGGTGGTTCGGCCGCCGATGCGCAGCATCTCGCCGCCGAATTGAGCGGCCGCTTTTACCTGGACCGACCGCCCCTGTTCGCCGAGGCCATGCACGTCAACACCAGCTTCGTGACCGCGGTGGCCAATGATTACGGCTACGATCACGCCTTTTCGCGCCTGACAACGGCAATGGCCCGACCGGGAGACGTGCTGTTCCTCTTGTCCACCAGCGGAAACAGCAAAAATGTGCTGGCCGCCGCGGCTGCGGGACACAAGGCCGGGGCCACCATCATCGGGATGACGGGGGCCAGTGGCGGCCAACTCGGCCGGTTCGTGGACATCCTGATCAATATCCCGAGCACGGACACGCCCCGCATTCAGGAGGGTCATATGCTCCTCGGGCACATCATTTGCGAAGAGGTGGAACGGGAAATTTTTGGAAAAGGATAGGTCGGTTCCAGCGGGCAATCTGACGACTGGTTCACGTCAAACCTGCCGCATAGCTCGTCGGGATCGTTGATTTTTGAGAAAATGCAACGGCGTACTTATGCGGCTTGCCTTAGGGCAACGGTGTGCAGGTGCAAAGTAATCTTGAGGGAGCCGTGCCGGCTACTCTTCCGCGAAGCGTTTAAGCTCGTCCCGCGTAAACGTCCACTCGGGCGTCACCAGCGGTGATTGTGAGGGGTCGTACCAGGGACTACCATTTTCTCCGTTGGGGTTTTTCAACACGTGCACTTGCTGGGCGGGCATATAGCTTTGGGCCAGCAGCACGCGCACCGCTCCCGTTTCCGGGTTTTGGACCCGGTCCATGACCACCACCGCATGTCCGGGGCTTCCGCCCCGGATAAAGACATCACCCACCCTGATGTCCTCAACGGGAACTGCCTTCATTTCCCGGGCCAGCGACGCCGTTCCGGCGTAGCTGAACACCATCGTCAGGTAACGCCGGAATTCCTCATAGCTGGTTTTGGGTCCGGAGGGGGCCGTCCAGTTCACCTGGTTTCCGGATACGCTGATCCGTTGCCCCCGTCGCCAGCGGGCGTAGTCCGCCCGGAAACCGCTAACAAAATTGAAGTGAATATCGGCGAACCGCTCCTCCTGCCACAAGTATTCGGCCCGTAGCCGCATGATGGCGTCCGCGCATTGCTGCAGGTCGCGGTTACCCACGTCCAGCTTCAAAACGGCAGCATGTACGTCTTGCCGTCCCTTAAGTTGCCCGTTGAACAATCGCACGGGTGTTCCGTCCGGCAGCAGCGGTTGGTTCCTCAGAAAGCTCCCGTAGCCATCGGCGGGCAATGGTGCCCGTACAAATCCGGGTGGAGGAGGGAAGCGGGTGGCAACGGTGTGCCCCGCAGTATCGATCACGACCACTGGGAGCGAAGATGTCATTTGGGGAAGTTCTTCGGTAATCCCGGGCTCCGTGGAGGAGCAGGCCAGAAATACGAGTACGGGCCAGAAAAATTTCAAGGTCTGAGGGTTTAGTTGAAGGCAAAACGTCCTGATTATCCCCACTCGTGCAAAGAAACACTAAAACCTTCCGCCCCATCTGCCGCTCCGGAAGAGTCGCGCGAGCAACAAAAAATCCCTTCATCCATGAAACGTCGTGCTTTTCTCACCACCGTTCCCGGTCTATTGGGAAGTCTAAGCCTTTCGTGAGAACCGGTCGGATTCTCGTACCCAGCGGACCGGGAGCGGGGGTGACCATTGGCCCTTCCTTCCTCGCAAAACATCAGGTCCTCACGGCCTGAGTCTGGAAATCATTCGTCGAAAAACCGGAAGCAACCCGGGAAGAAACCCACCGTCATTACTGTTGGCGGGGCGGCAATTAAAATTGGAAAATTCGCCCTGGTCGATTTGTCCCTGCGATTCCTTGAAACTTTTTCTATATTAGGACATATTTTAAGAAATGTATTTTTCGGGGATCAGGAACCAAACGGGAGTATGCTCCCATTCTCCGGATGACAAAAAAACACAAGCTTTGAAAAGGCTCCAGGAATGCGGCAACTAAAGATCAGTAATAAAATCACTTCGCGCGAGAGCATCGCGTTAGAGAAGTATTTATCCGACATCGGAAAGATCGACCTGCTAACCCCCGAAGAGGAGGCTCAGCTAGCCGCCCGCATTCGTGAAGGGGACGAACTGGCCCTGGAAAAACTGACTAAAGCCAACCTCCGTTTCGTCGTTTCGGTAGCCAAGCAGTACCAAAACCAGGGATTGAGTCTGGCCGACCTGATCAACGAAGGAAACGTCGGTCTGATTAAGGCCGCCAAGCGATTTGACGAAACCCGCGGTTTCAAGTTTATCTCCTACGCCGTCTGGTGGATTCGCCAGAGCATCATGCAGGCCATCGTGGAATACAGTCGTCTGGTGAGAATGCCCAACAACAAGGCAGCCGGCTACACCAAAGTGTCTCAGGCCATCGCCAGTTTCCAACAGGAATTTGAGCGGGACCCGGAGCCGGAAGAACTGGCCGATTTGCTGAACGTTTCCCTGGCCGACGTCGAACGCGCCCTGCGCGGCCGGCAACGCCACCTTTCCTTTGACGCCCCGGTTGCCGGCGATGATTCGGACATTACCATGCTGGACACCATGGCCACCGACGGAGAATCCAACCCGGACGTGAAAATCATGGGGGAGTCGCTGTCTAAGGAAGTAATTTCCAATCTCAATATGCTCGCCCCCCGCGAACGCACCGTCCTGGCCTGTTACTTTGGTCTTGACGGTGAAGAACAACTCAATCTCGAAGAAATCGGAGAGCGTTTCGACCTGACGCGCGAGCGGGTCCGCCAGATCAAGGAGCGGGCCATTCGCCGCTTACGGCGGAGCCGTAATAAGCATCTCCTCAAAAGTTATTTGGGGTAATTGTTCGGCGCCGGTTACTCGGTGTTACGTCGCTTTAACCACAACAGTATTTCTACGGCCGGCATGTAGACGAAGATCAACAGGCCCACCACCCATTTACGGGTTTGCTCCGACAGGTCAAAAGCGAATATCGTGGAACCAAGAACAAGTAGGGCTACGCCAAAGGCCAGGAGCCAGTACTTGTCGCGAAATTTATTGAGCATCCGTTTTGGCGGGTTGGTGAATCTGGCAAAATGTAGCCATTTCACCGGGACTTGTCAAATCTCGCCTTCGGGTACGGGAGCTTACTGTTCTTCGGCCACCTCTACCCGCAGCCCCAGTTCCCGGACGCCCACCAGGGGTTCATCACGAGAGTATTGTTCTACCACAACGCCAAACGTTCCGGACTGAGCGAATCGGGCGTTGGAGAGCACGGGAATTTGTAAATCACAGCTTGTACCTCCACAGTCGCCCAGCCACGCGCCAAAATCACCCGCTAGTTGCAGCGATACGCGTTGGGTTGTTCGCCGCCCGTTGGGGAAGTCCGTGTGAATATTGACGTAGAAATTCTGGTAGGGAAAGCTTTGGTCGTGGGTTACGTTCAGCAAAAGGTCGTATTTCCGAACGGTATCGGGCACACTGAATTCGAAGGCCACGGAATCCTGATAGGCCCACCCTCCGGTGGGCAACTCTTGCGTTCGCTCAAAGAGGATTTCCGGACCACAGCCCGTCAGCAGCAGACACAGGGGCAAAAAAGCCATTAACCAACGTCCGCTTCCTTTGGGAGTAGGGATTGAAAAAATAATTTGCGCCAGTTGTCTCATAGTAGGATTTGGGGCTTTCTGGCCTTGAAGACGCAAAGATCAGCTGAAATATTCTTTCATCCGCTCAAAGAATCCCTTGTCGCCCTTTTCGAGTTTGGGCTTGAAGTTTTCCATGTCACGCATCTTTTCCAGCAGCGCGGTTTCCTCCTTGGTGAGGTTCTTTGGGGTCCAAAGGTTCACGTGAATCAACTGATCACCTTTGCCGTGCCCCTGCAGGGCCGGTAACCCCTTGCCCCGTAAGCGGAAAATCTTACCGGATTGGGTACCGGCGGGAACCTTGATTTTCACCCGCCCGTCAATGGTGGGCACTTCAACCGAGGTGCCGAGGGCCGCATCCGCGAAATTGAGGTAGAGGTCAAAAATCAGTTTTTGCCCATCCCGCTGAAGCGTTTCGTGGGGTTTTTCCTGAATGTTGATCAACAGGTCTCCGGCCGGGCCGCCCCGGCGGCCGGCGTTGCCCTTCCCGCGCATACTCAGCTGCATGCCTTCCTCTACTCCGGCGGGAATTTTGACCTCAATGGTATCTTCCCCGTAGGTACGTCCCTCGCCCTTGCAGTTGCTACAACTGGCCTTCACCACCGTTCCCGCTCCGGAACAGGTTGGGCAGGTCGTGGTCGTGGCCATCTGCCCCAGGAAAGTGGACCGAACCTGCCGCACCACCCCCGCACCACCACAGGTGCCACAAGTAGATACATTACTGGCGTCTTTGGCGCCGCTACCGTCACAAACCTCACAGGTTTTCTGGCGCTTGACCTTGATTCTTTTGGTTACGCCATTGGCGATTTCTTCCAGCGAAAGGGCAACTTTAATCCGCAGATTAGACCCCCGCTCCCCGCGTGGCCGACGTCCGGCGCCACCGGCACTGCCGCCAAAGAAAGAGCCGAAGGGACCTCCACCATCGCCAAACATGTCACCAAACTGAGACATGATGTCTTCCATCGTCATACCGCCGGCGCCGGAGAATCCTCCCCCCTGCCCCATACCGGCATGGCCAAAACGGTCGTAGCGTGCCCGCTTTTCGGAATCACTGAGCACATCGTAAGCTTCGGCGGCTTCCTTGAATTTCTCTTCGGCTTCCGCATCCCCGGGGTTACGGTCCGGGTGATACTTCATGGCCAGCTTCCGGTAGGCTTTCTTCAAAGTATTTTCGTCGGCACCTTTATCAACGCCGAGGACATCATAATAATCACGCTTTGCCATAGACGGGCTTGTCAATTAATTGGGGAAGGGAAGACTTCCGAAAAGGGGGGTTATTTTCCGACGACGACCTTGGCGTGCCGGATGATTTTTCCGTTCAGGGTGTATCCCCGCTCGATGGTATCCACCACTTTGCCCGACATTTCAGGATTGGGAATTTCGGTTACGGCCTCGTGGAAATCAGCGTCAAAGTCTTTCCCCGTACTATCCATGGGGCGGAGTCCCTGGGCCTCCAGGCTGGTCAGCAACTTCTTGACGATGAGTCCGATGCCGCTTTCCCAAACTTTCGCCGTTCCCTCATCGCTGAGGGCCTGCTGTTTGGCCCGGTCAAAATCATCCAGCACCGGCAGGAGCGCGAGCATAGTTTTTTTTCCGGCAGTTTCGATGAGATCAAGCTTCTCCCGGTTGCTGCGTCTTTTGAAATTTTCAAATTCAGCCCGAAGTCTCAGGTTGCGGTCTTCGAGATCAGCAATTTTTTGGGTAAAAGCTGATTCGTTCTCCGGCTCTCCCTGTTCCTGTTGTTCAATCAGCTCTTCCTCGACGGGGTCAGCTACCGTATTCTCTTCCGGTTCGGCACCTGATTGCTCCAGAAGCTCGTCATCCACGATGGGTTCGTTGGAATTCTTTTTTGCCATGTTAAATACTCGTTTAAGCATCTTGCGTGCGGTGTGCAAATGACGGACCATCTCCACGAAGGGCCAATCTGTCAGGACAGGAAGGCAAAAACTGCCAAATGGTTCGGCATTTTGACCTAAAATCCCGGGAAAAGTAACGATCCTACACGCTGTTGTTCACGTAGGGCGACGGAGCGCAGGTGCAATAATTACAGGCTTAAGGATCAAGGATTCAGGATTTAGGATTTAGGCACACACTCTTCCTGAATCCTCAATCCTCAATCCTAAATCCTCACTCCTGAATCCTAAGTCCTCACTCCTCACTCCCCCTGTCCACTCGTAATCTGGATCATTTTATCCTCCACCAGTCGCACCAGTTCCACGTAGCGATCCGTGCGCTTCGTCGAGCGGTCGCGCTTCAGGGGAAGATCCACTTTGACGTGTTCCGTAAAACGGCTGGGGGCGGGTTTCATCATGTAGATGTCGTCCGCCAGGTACACGGCCTCCGAAATGTCGTGGGTCACGAAGACGATGGTGGGATGGATCCGGTGCCACACCTCCGTAAGCAAATCCTGCATCTGTAGGCGGGTATTGATGTCCAGGGCGCCGAAGGGCTCGTCCATCAGCAGGATATCGGGGTTGGCGATCAGGCTTCGGGCAATGGCCACCCGCTGAAGCTGCCCGCCCGACAAGGTCGGATACTGGGCGTATTTCTGTTCGTGCCCGGCCAGCCCCACCAGCTCGATCATCTCTTCGGCCCGGGCCAGTCGCTCGGATTTGGCCACTCCCTGATACTGGAGCGGAAGCGCCACGTTCTCCAGCACGGTGAGCCACGGAAGACTACTGTACTGCTGGAAAACCATGCCCACCCGGGGGGCTTCCCGGATCGGTTTTCCCTTGACCAGTACGGTACCCTCCGTCGGCTGTTGCAGGCCGGCAATGTACCGCAGAACGGTACTCTTACCCGCCCCCGAAGCCCCGAGTATGGCCACGAACTGCCCCTGAGCGGGTTTGTCCTCGACCAGAAAATCCAGGCCCTGAATGATGTAGTTCTTTCCGCCGTCGTAGCTCTGGGAGATATTCCGGAGCTCGATGATGTTCTCGAGATTACTGTCCTGAAAGTCTGGCATGGATTAAGCAGTTTGGACGCCTCCGCGCAGTTTGATTTCGCCAAAAATGATGAGGAGAGCGGCAGCCGCCACGATGATCGCGACGATGAAGCCCAGAATGGCCACTTTGCCAACCAGGGCACTGATGAGTAAGTAAGTCATCACTACTCCGAGAATGATCATGAATCCACTCCGGGTTTCCTTCAGACCCGGGCGGACGGATTTCACGTCCCGGTGGGGGAACAGCCTGCGGTTCATGTAGGCAAAAAGCTGATCCTGCAGGTAACCGATCAGCACAATGACGATGAGGACGCCAAATACGCCCGCTACGTTGCCCTGGCGTCCCAGGATGTAACTCAATGAGCCCAGTCCATCATCCCGGTAGTACACCTCCGCGATGATGATGTAGGTCCAGCTGATGGCCGTAAGTACCCGGATATCGTCAATCAGCTTGCTGAGTACCGCCGGAATGTATACGCTCTTGACCAGTTGCCAGTCGCTGGCTCCCAGGGTGTAGGCCGTTTTCAGGTAGACGTCTTCGGTTTCCCAGAGTCGCTGCATCACCACGGGCAGCAGGTACACCAGAATACCGAAGGCCAGAAAACTCACCTTCATCGCCTCGGCGGCCTCCGGTCGGAAGATGATCAAAAAGATGGGGGTCAGTGCCGTAAGCGGAACGTACCGCAGGGTATCAATTTGCCGGCTGAACATGGCCTTGGCAACCGGACTGATCGCAATCGGAATGCCGATCAGCAAACTGATGAACACCGCCCAAAAATACCCCTGGAGATTGCGCCAGATGGAGATTGCGGTGTGGATGACCAGGCTCTTGTTCACTGACCCTTCCGGCGGACTAATCAGCTCCGGTAAGGACTTAAACACCAGATGGGGTGGTGGCAGCAGGGGGTATACCTTCTTGAATTCGGTGGCGTTGGCGTAGGCGATGCTGTCCGCCCGCAGAATGGAATCCCGGTACGCGATTTCCGCCGGATCGGTCGTGAGGCTGGATGGCGGTCGGGTATTGAAGGTACCAACGGGTTGCTGTACCGACATTCTTTCGGCCAGGAACCACCAGGCCGCCAGGAAAAGAACCAGGCCCGCCAAAAACAGGAGACCCTTTTGCAGTCGGGTAAATCGATAAGGTGCGTCCAGCAGGGACATGGGCGTTGATTAGGTAGGTAATGGAAGGGGTTCCCCTCCGATGCTGCGCTAAAGTAATAAGCAGGATACTAACTTGCGGCCCACAATGATGAGCTTTCTCAAATACTGGCTCTTCCGCATTAAAACCACCCTCCGCTGGTACTTCGCGGCAAAATCTCCCCGCGCCGTGCGGGGGGAATACCTGCAAGAATTCCTCCGGGAGGTCTACCTGGATGACCGCCACTACCACGCCTTTGACCTGGTGAACAGCATTCGCCGCCACTGGCGGCGGCAACCGGGCACGGTCTCCACCGCAACCCTGGGGGCCGCCAGTCGCACTACCCGGGCGCCGCGGCGCCCGGTGGCCCGGCTCGTCCGGCAAAACGCCATCGACGCCTCCACCGGTAAACTTCTTTTCCGACTGGCGCTGTGGCTCCGCGCCGAAACTATCCTGGAACTGGGCACCAACGTCGGCATCTCCGGACTTTACCTGCACGCCGCCAACACCAGGGCAGCGCTGCACACCGTAGAGGGGAATTCGGAAATCGCCCAACTCGCCCAACAAACCTTCCAAATAGCCGGCGCAGGCCCCGGGCTTCACCAGTACCGGGCCAGCTTTGCGGAGTGGCTGGAGGAGCATCTCCCCAACGATCAGCAAGCCGGGACCATTGAGTCCCTTGACCTGCTCTTTCTCGACGGCGACCACCGCTACGAGCCAACCCTGAACTACGTAAAAACCTTACTGCCCCACCGATCAGCGGACGCCGTCTTTGTGGTGGCAGACATTCACTGGTCTCCCGGGATGGAACGGGCGTGGGAGGAGCTGAAGGGGCTGCCGGAGGTATCCGCCTCGCTGGATTTGTACCACCTGGGGGTATTGTTTTTCCGGCCGGGGGTGGAGGAGGAACATCTTGCATTGAGGAAGGGCTGGTGGTGGTAAACTCATTCCCGTATTGGCAGCCCCGGAAAATCATTGTTCAGCTCGTCCCTAATTGACCGCCAGGTCGGAAGATATTTAGTCAAAAGTGCCTTAAAATCACTTGTATGTTGCCGAATTTGAAGGTGTAACAGCTCATGAAGGATCAAGTAACTTAGACAAGCCCGATTATGCTTTGCCAATTCTAAGTTGAGCCAGATTCTACCAGCGTCTGGGTTACAACTTCCCCACTTCGTATACATCAATTTCACCTTGTATTCCGAAGCCCTTAATCCTGTCCTTTTTTCCCACTTTTGTGCCAAATGAGGAGTCTCTCGCATGAGTTCCTCCCTATAATACCTCCGCAACGTTCTTTGCCTTCCTCGCCGGTCAGTCCCGGGACGAACCCAAATCTCCAACCATCCACCCTTAGTTTTTACGTGGTGTCGACCAGCCGTCGATTGAAGGCGGATTCGATACTGCTTCCCCCACAAAAAGGCACTTTCCCCATCAGTGAACTGGGGAGGTAATTTTCGTGGTTGGTCAGCGATGGCACGTTGTCTGCGTTTGATCCAAGCTAGCCTAGAGACGATAAACAGGCGAGCTTTCTCTGAATCCGTATTGATGGGTACTACTGCTTTTACCGTCCCCTCTGGCGGATGGACACTAAGGTGTAAGTGTTTGACTGCCTTATACTCCACCTGAACACTTACGTCGCCTACCTTTTCGGTAGTTTTTCTACCCATTCTCGTGTTTTTTCAAGATCGCCATGATTTCATCTACCGAAAAGGAAGTACCTTCCAATTGCTTCTCAACTGCCTTCTCGACTGCCCTTTCTTTCATAGGATGGCCATTCCATCCATCCCGAGCACTTAGCCGCAGCGTATCTTCTACCATCATGGCCAGCACTTCGTCTTTTCCAAGATTGTCGTACAGTGCTACTTGCCTTGGAGTTGAGATATTCTCTGGGTACCGGGAGCTCTGGCCCTTTCCTCTCAATTCCCTGGTAAATTCAACTATTCTTTTCAGGTATTCTTCGTACTCAATGGCTTTAGCTTCCCGCAGTCGAATAATTTCCTCCAAAAGCGATGACATCCGCTCGAAGAATTCTGGATTAGTAGCCCGTTTTTCAACGATCTCATCTCTGATGTTGGCATTGATCGTTTCCGCGATGTTGTCTTCGCTTGCTCGGATGTTTTCGGGCAGGGATGCTATCGCCGCCTTCCCTTTTTCTACGATCAATTCAATGAGCGAAAAATCCTCCAACTCGGAGATTTTTCGGCTGTGCTCGGCGATGATATACATATCGATGAGGCGACGCATTTTTGCCTCGTACATCTTCATATCAATGCGGTCATTACTACGCAGTTGTACGTTTTGGCGTAACTTTTCAAAGTGTACTACCCGGCTTTTGATGGCACTGGTTTGCCCATCAGTATACCCTGCTTTAGCCATGTCATTCGCCAGAGCAGCATAGGCCCGGGAAAGCTCAGCGGTGAGCTTGTACAAGACTTTTCTTCGTTGCTGTAACTCTTGATCGTCACGGCTTGGACCACCTTCCTGTCCACAAAAATAGACCATCTGAGGTTCCATGAAATGGCTACCGATGGGCTCAATTAAGGCTTCACAGGCATCAAGTGCATCGTCCAGGCGTTCCCGCCCAGCGGCAATACGGTCCACGATCAGACCAGCAACGTCCTCCGCGTCGTAATTATCGAAAGCTTCGCTGGTATAGTCCGTAATGGACTTCTCGAGACTTTTAAACAAATCTTTGTAGTCAATGATGTATCCGTAATCCTTTCCCTCTCCGTCCAAGCGGTTGACCCGGCAGATGGCCTGGAACAGACCGTGGTCCCGCATGCTTTTGTCGATGTAGAGATAGGTGGCCGATGGAGCATCAAAGCCCGTCAGGAGTTTATCCACTACGATCAGGAGTTTCATTCTCCCCGGTTCGTTGATGAAAGTATGTTTTGCTTCACGCTCAAAAGCCTCCGGATCTTTGTCACCCAACATCTTACGGTATACCTCATACTTGAGCAGTTCTTCGGTGGTGCCCTCACCGCTATCTTCCTTACTCACCTTACCGGCGGACGGTGAATAGGACGTCACAATGGCGCAGTGGGCGGCCAAATCCGTTTCTTGGAACAGTTGATAATAACGACAGGCCTCGTACACTGACCCCGCCACCAGCATGGCGTTCCCCTGGCCCTCCTTCAGTCTTGGCTTGCTGATAAAGTCAAGGTTGATGTCCATGACAATTTGGTCCAGGCGGCTCTTACTGCTCAAGACTTTTTGTAAGGTTCCCCACTTCTGTTTGAGTTGGTGTCGGGCAATGTCGTTCAATCCCTGGGTGTTGGCATCAAACCATTCGTCCACCCTGGTCTGGTTGCTGATTCGCTGGTTGATGTCGCGGGCTTCGTAGCGTAGGTCAAGCACCACCCCGTCGGCTACCGCCTGATCAAATTTGTAGGGCGTACCGATATAAGAGCCGAAGACCTCGATGCTACGCTTCTTGTCCCTGGCCATAAGTGGAGTTCCCGTAAAGCCGATGAAGACGGCCTCCGGCAGCACGACCTCCTTCATGGCCTCGTTTAGTTTGCCTGATTGCGTTCGGTGGCACTCATCCACGAAGACAAAAACGTTGCCCTTAGCCCTGAAACCCCGGGGCAAGGCCGCCCGCAGTTCTTTGGCGTAGTCTTCTTCGGAGACTTCCTTACCGCCGGAAAGCTGGGTACCGAACTTGTGAACCAAAGAGCAAATCAGGGCTGGTTGGTGTTCGTTCAGCAGTTTGAGTAAATCTGCCCCACTTTTTGCCCTCCGAATATCGTCTCCCGCCTGGTCGAATACCCGCACGATCTGCTTATCCAGTTCATCCCGATCGGTAATCACCACCACCCGGGAATCGGTAACATTTTCAATGATCCAGCGGGCTAACCAAACCATCGTCAGACTTTTGCCGCTTCCCTGGGTATGCCAAATAATGCCCCCACGCGCTGCGCCTTCGCCATCGCTTTGCACCCGCGCCCGCGCCGCCTGAATCCCAAAAAACTGGTGGGGACGACAAACCTTTTTCACCCCTCCATCGAAAAGAATATAGTTCTTGACAATTTCGTGAAAACGTTGTCGATTCAGGAGTTGTGCAATTTCTCGGCGAAGCAAACCTGACTCCCTAGTTGGCGTTTCCTCCTTCCACTGCAGATAGTATTTCTCGGGAGTAAGGGTAGTCCCGTAGCGGAGTCCCTGACTCTCGTTGGCCGCTACCAACAGCTGACTGGTGTGAAAAAATGGCCGGATGTACATTTCCTTCTGGTTCCCGTACAATTGGCGGATGCCTTCCGCCACGCTCACCGAACTCCGCTTGAGCTCCATAACCCCCAGCGCAATACCGTTGATGTACAAAACAATATCCGGCCGCTTGTTATTTACTCCGGCTACGCTCACCTCCTCGGCGCAATAGTAATCGTTGCGGCCAAAATTATCCCAGTCAATGAAGTTCACGTCTACCTCATTTTCTCCCACTCCGGGTTTTACCTGAATCCCGTAACGGAGCATTCGGTAAACGTCCATGTTGATGGGATACAAATCACGACTCTGATCTTCTACCAACCACATCAACTCATCGATGGCTTGCTGAATGACGTTGGCGGCGTACCCCCGTTTTTGTAGATACTGTTCCAGGTATTTCCGTTCCACGCAGCGGCTGTTCTCCCGGTACTGCCAATTCCCTAAATACTGCCACCCCAGCTCTAAATTCAGCTGGTTCAAAACGCGTTCCTGGGTGGCTCTTTCGCGGTCAGAGACTTGCATGGGTAATAGGTTTGTCGGGACGGGAAATATAGGAAATATTTCTATTTGCCGACGACACAACAGGCCACATCGGTGCCCCCCGAATTGGGTAATGAAGAGAAGTCCTGGTGAAAGATCACAGATTGGCCTTCATGAGAAAAAAGATATTTTTCTTGCAATTTTTTCTCATTTACCTTAGTTTTATTACTGCCCTTCACTAAGTCCTTTACCCACATCATGTCCCTATCCACTCGCCTAAAGTCAGCGCGGCTCATGCGCGGTTACTCCCTGAAGGAGCTGGCCGGTCTTACCAGTGGGGCAGTATCCTCCGCGACCCTAAGCCGATTCGAACGAGGAGAAATAGCCCCGTCTCCCGACAAACTGCGGTGGCTGGCCCGGGCAATGGAGCTTCCCTATAGTTACTTCTTCCGTACCCCAAAAGTTATCAATCAGGTTGCTTTTCGCAAGCGCAGTAAACTAGGCAAAAAGGTAGAACAGCAAATCCTCGAACAAACCCGCGACTTCCTGGAGCGCTACACCGAGGCGGAGCACCTCATGAATATCCCCTCCCAAAAATTGCCGGAATTTTCCGGAGTGATCAAATCCCTGGAAGACGCCGAATCTGCCGCCGACCAATTGCGAAAAGATTGGCGACTGGGCGAAAACCCTATCCATAGTGTAGTAGAAGAGATGGAGGCGGAAGGTATCCGTATTTTAGCCGTAGACGCTCATTCCGCCTTCGATGGATTATCCTCTACCCCGGATAGCGAGGAGGACTTCATTGTTTTTAACCGAAACCAACCGCTGGACCGGCAGCGCTTCACCCTGTTGCACGAACTCGGTCATCACTACCTTAAAATTGCTCCGAAGCTAGACCAGGAACGCGCCGTTAATCGATTCTCCGGTGCCTTTGCCGTGCCCGCCAGCATGATGCGCGAACGGATCGGCAGTCACCGAAAGCAGCTGCATCCAGTGGAACTCATTGGCCTGAAAAAGGACTTTGGGCTTTCGATCGCTGCCCTACTCTACCGCGCCAAAGACCTTGGCATCATTACCGAATACGCCCACCGAAACGCCATGGTCACTATTTCCCAGATCGGCTGGCGAAAGAACGAACCGGAAGTATTCATTGGTGAAGAAAAACCTTCCCGCCTCCTGGAGTTACTGGGGCGGGGCATCGCCGAAGAATGCATTTCTCAGTCCAAGGCCGCAGAGCTGTACGGCATGAAACTGGGCGACTTTAGAGACGTTTTGTTGCAAGGAGAAAAATATTCCTCAAATTAGTATTTTTGGGCTATGCCCGAAATCCTGGTGACTGACGCCAACATCCTAATCGATCTAGCGATCGTACTGGAACACGAGCTCCTGCTCTTGCCCGATCACGATGTTTATACCACCTACGACGTTTTTTACGAATTGAGGGCCGAGCAGCGAAATTCCTGGCAGCCCTACGTTGACGCTGAACGCATCAGGTTGGAAGAAGTGGAGCAGTCGGCGGTCGACGAACTACGGGAGGAAGTATCCCGCCGGCTTTCTGACCCGGACTGCACCGTAGTAGTGCTGGCGGAAACCAGGCAAGCCATCATCGTTTCCGGGGACCGACTGCTCGTCAAAGCTTACCGAAAACGTGGCCGGGAAGCGCACGGCATTTTGTGGCTGTTAGACGAAAACGAGCGCATCAATCGATACACCGCCAGCCAGCTCCATCACCTGCTCACCGAAATTCGAAAAGTCAATCAGTGGTTACCGGCTAAACTCTGTGAGGAGCGACTGTCGCGCTGGCGGGAGGAAGAATAAACCTAACTCAGTTCCCCAACCACTCCCCGACTTCCCCCGCGATTTGGGCCATCCAGGCCCGGGTCGTGGTCTCCCCCACCGGTAACCAAAGCAGATCGGCCACCGCTCCAGTGCGTACAAAGGCCCCCGGTACCTGCGTCCGCGTCGCGGAAGCCGACGGATACACCAGCGCCACCCGGTCGGCTCCAAAATGCCCCGCGTAGGTAAACAATTGCTGCAGGTCCGCCGGAGAAGGCCGGTCCCGCTTAGGTACTTTCCACTTCGCGTCCAGCAGGGCGACCAGGGATTCCTCACGATAAATTGCAAGGTCCGGTTCGAGGCCAGCGTGAATACCTCGTCCCTGCCAGTACTTTGCGCGTGTACGGCCGCTGACACGAAAGGCGGGCAAAAACCGCCGCAAACTCTGCAGCAAAAAGCCCTCCCACAACTTGTTCATGTCGAAAAGCAGCGCCAGCACGTCCCGGCGCCCCGAACGTAGGTCTGGATGGTAGTTAAGGAGAAGTAGGCGGGCGATCTGCACCGCCGGACGGTAAGCTTCCGTGCGCCGGTCGTAGCGTAGTCGCGAAAAGGTTTCCTCCGTGATCGGCCACTGGTCGGGAAGATCCGGGAAACGTAGCGATAGCGCTCCCAACCGATTGCGTAAAGATGCCGTGGTAGCCAACCGCCCCGCCAGCCGCAGTGCCTGTCCCAGGATTCGGTTTAGCGGGTGGTCGTAATCGTACACCGTGTCCTCCACAAAAAAACGCTCTTTGTGCACCAGGTTTTCGGTGAGGTGACGCGACATTACCAGCCGCCCCCGCAGGGCAGTACGGTTCCCGGTGCGGCCGTGGTAGGCTTTGGCCAGTCCTCCCCGTAGCAGTACCTCCAATTCGTTGGCGTACAGCAGCAGGTAATGTTCCAAAATAGAATTTGGGCGAGTCCGCAGGTGCGAGCTCGTTGGGTGAAGAGCCGTGACGGAAGGCACTACCGCTAACATATCGAGGAGCCGGTTTCGCCAAAAATCCGGACCGCCATGGTTATCCAGTTTCGGCAACACCTCGATGGTTAGTTTACCCACGCGGAGTACCCCAACGTAGCTTTTAAACTTCACGCCCCGGTGGATGAGATCGTAGTAGCGATGACCGCCACAGGCGTGGAAAGCCGTGAGCGCCTCCAGCTCAGGTTTGCTGAGGAGCGCTTTGTTGGTCCCCTTCAAGTCCACCTTCAACTTCTGGTGCTCGTAAGTAACAATCGGCGGCCTCACGACAAACCAAGTTGCCGTAGCGCATCCGCCAGTTCCCCCTCCGTATTCGGTGCGGGAAAATGGTAACTCCGGTAATCGCGCCCGTAGTCCTCCACTTCATCGTCGGCTATGGCGAAGTCCGTCGTTTCGGTAGCTTCTACGGCGCAAAAGCCTTTGCCCACCACCAGTTGCAACTGCCCGTAGTTGGCGAAGAAGTACTCCCGCAGCAGCGGAATAATCCGGTCGTTGAAGGCGGTGGCAAGCCCCCGCCAGTCACGTACCCGCAGGAAGTAGCTGTGCCCGATTTGGTGGTCGGCGTCCTTCAATACTTTGATGCGCCGATTGATCAGCTGGAGCAGCTCCCCTAGGTCCACGTCGAGATCACTCACCTGAACCTGGCCACTGGTGGCGTGTTCACGCGTAATCACTTGCGGATCCGGCGCCACCTCCCGGAAGGTAAACCGCCGCCGCAGGGCGGCGTCCAGTGCCTCCACGCTCCGGTCGGCCGTGTTCATCGTGCCGATGACGTAGAGGTTGGGCGGCACCCCAAATTCTTCGCGGCTGTAGGGCAGGGTTACCCGCAACTCCTCACGGGCACCCAGGCGCTTATCGGGTTCCAGCAGCGTGATGAGCTCACCCAGAATGGCGGAGACGTTACCCCGGTTGATCTCGTCGATGATAAGGACGTGGGCCGGGGCAACGTCAAAATTGAGCTCACTAAGGTCAAGCCCACTAATGATATCTGCCTTTTCATCGACGGATGAATATTCATCTTTCTGGGCGGTTTCGATCGATGGAACAAAGTCTTGCACGGCTTTCCATGCGGCATAATATGCGGAGTAATTTGCCCCGCCGATTGCTTCGGGTATAAACTTGTTGATGTTATTTATTTCCCCTTTTTCCTTAATCTTATTATTCAATTTTATTAACCGCTGCCGTGAAACGGTATGCTTAGTTTCTCCGTCTGTGCCATGATAAATCCACATACTTTTCTTCTCCGACAACTCACGGATGTATACTTTTTTCCCTGTCCAGGTTTTCAATTCAACCGGCTCCTCCGCCGCCAGGTTCATCTGAACCATTTTGACAAAAGCATCGTACTTCTCCGCAAAATTCAGGGCCGTTCTTTCCTCGTCTGCCTCTGATACTTCAACCGCAGAATAGATTGCAGTAGTAGTAGCATCCCTAAAGATGCCCTGCTTTATTTCGTACTCGACTTCGCCAGCTTCTTCCTCCGAGTCCTTATTTATTCTCGGCTTCAAACCCTCAACAAAATCCTCGTAACTGAGGCTCTGGTGGAAGGTAGTAAAGGCAATACGTCTTTCCTGTTGGTACCGCCGGTAGCGGCGCAGTACTTCCGATCGCTCTTCCTCTTCTACGGTAGCTACCGCCACGTTTTCCACAATGGCTACGGCATGGGTAATCGTCGCGTACGTCTTTCCCGTGCCCGGCGGACCGTAAAAAATTTGGTTGAGGGGAGATGCATTGGCCAACCTCCTGATTTGCCGAGAAAAATCGAGGACACTTTCCATGGCCGCCACCAGCTCGGGCCGAAGTTTCCAGAAGAATAGCCCATCACGGGTTCTTCCAGTGAAGAATAATGGCCAGTAGACATCTCTACCTTCATTATTCTCTGGAAAAACAAGGTCATGTTCTTCCCTTAAAGCTTTGCCAATCCGCTTCCCCAATCTAGAAACGGCGCCGTTCACCCGCACATTTTCACCTTCGTTAAATGGCAGCCCTTTAATCAAGGCATCAATGGCCTTGGCGTTGTTCTCCCGGTCTGGCGATTGATAGATGACCTTAAGTAAAACCACGTCATCGGGCTCAAAAACTTCCTGATCCCTCAGTAGTCTCTCCCAGGTTTTTCTTCCTAAAGGGACAAAAGATTTGGAACCGTTATCTCCCGGCAGCCTGGTTCTTCCGTGCTTTGCCAATCGCTCTTCGTACTTATTTTCGAACAGCTTGCTGTCTTCCGCCGTCAACCTAGCGGCCTCAAATTCTGGATATTCCGTGCAAAAGTCTTCTAGTACTGCGTCCACCAGGGGAATGAACCCTGCTAAATCCTGCCGTAAATCTTCAAAGAAAGTTTCCCATTCTGAATATTTTCTTTGGGGGCTCCTGATTACATCAACCAGGTGCTTGCGGTCTGACGGGGTCCGCTGTATCCGATCAAAAGGTGGTCCCTCACTTTCTGACAGTCGTTCCAAAAATCGCAGCACCAACTGATTTTGGTGGTCTTCTGGTGACCGGGTGTGTCTAAGTTCAAATTTATAATCGTATTCACCACCCTCGAGCGTACACATCAGATTGATGGTATCGGAGGAGCTTCCCGGATACCCCGCTTTAATTTTCCAGAAAGTAGTGCCCGCGTAACTATTCTTATACGTCCCAATGAACCGATCTCGCTCAGAGCCCGTACTGGCATTTTTGCGCATAGAAAAGTGCCAGCCGTAAGCCGTTCTCCATTGCTTTAACTGTTCGTAAATGGTGTCTTCAAACTCTCGATAATTCATGATCTAGGTGTTAATTCCCTAAAAGTACTCAAACCAACCGCACCGCCCCCGTCAACAACGCCTCCATCATCCCCGCCTTCACCCGCGCCAGCTTCGCCCGCCGCGCCCGCACGGCCGCTAACTCCGCGTCTAGATCGGACAGGACGGTGGCGATGGCGCGTTGTTCAGGGAGGGAGGGAATAGTAATTTCAACATTCTCTACATCAGAGTGAGATAAATGCTTAACGGTTGTTGCCGCAGTAGCATGTTCAATCTCTTTTAGCTTTCCCTTTAAAGAATAATAAAGATACCCAGGGTAGATTGTTGAGTCAATAAATCGTAGCCGGCCAATTCGCTGGTTTAATAAGGCCATCCCTCCAGCCCACCAACAGAGGATGAAGTCACCATCCATTCCAACTAAGATATCTCCACTTTCAACGACGAATTCTTCAGAAAAACTTCCAGAGTAGTAAGTGATTGAATCACTAGATTTTAGGTCACGGTTTTTCACAAGCCTAAGACCAATAGCCTTTTTATTAAAGTACGCTGAAGAAAATGGAGCACCAACTTGCATTTTTAGATGGTCACCCAACGTCACCTCCTCCCACGCCCCATTAAACCCATCCAACCTCAGCTCCCCGCTCAGTAAGGCCTCCATCATGCCGCGCTTGAAGTCCTCCTTTTTGGCGATCAGCGCGTCCTGGGCCGCCAGGGCCGCGTCCGCGTCGGAGAGGGCCGTGGCGATGGCGCGCTGCTCTGTACGAGTGGGAGGGAGAGGAATTTTGTACCCTTTGATGTCAGCTGGGCTAATATGAGGAATTGCGGTAACAGTTTTAACCTCATCACAATGCTTTGTGAAGATTGGACAACATATCAATTCCTTGAGGTATCCAAGATCAATATTTAATGTACGAAGTCTGGCTACTCGTTGAAGTAATAAAAGTGGCAAATCTGCACTGCTAATTTGAGCAAAGCTTTTACCAACCAAAGATCCATCCATTGCGATCACTATGTCGCCATCCTCTAATATGTATTGCTGAATATCAGGAGTAAGCTCAGGCCAATACTTGGTTATTTGAACTGACCAATCAAGAATGTTTCGCTTTACATTCGAGCCGCGTAATAATTTTATTCCTGAGTTAGAATACTTAGAACTAGGAAAAGGGAATCCAGTCAAAACGTTCGCAACATCATCAACTGTCACCACCTCCCAATCCTCCGGAATCATTCCCACCTCCGTCCTTTTGTACCCTTCCCTTACCACGTCAGTCCCATTTTTGCCAGGTGAGCGTTTACGCGTTCGCCGAGGCGGGCGGCTTCCGCCTCCAGTTCCGGCAGGGGCCGGTCGTAGCGGGTGGCCAGCTCGCGCAGGCGGCGGCCCAGGGCCTGGCCCACGGCGGTGGTTTCGCCCCCGATACGCTGCCGCAGGGCGGCCCGCCACTTGTGCTGTACCACCAGCTCTTGGACCAGTTCGGGGGTGAGGCTTTCGTACTGGTCGTAGGTGCGTTCCCGCAGGGCCTTCTCGTGGGCCTTGTGACTCCGTTTAGCGCCCAGCACTTGATTTTCGAAGTAAAGGTATTCCCGCAGGTAATTAAGCTCTTCCCGTTCTTCGGGGTCCTGGGTGCCCTTGAGTTCCTTGATCCTCGCTTTGGCGGCGGATTTGTTCACCTTGCCATTGTCACCGAGCGCTTCGGCCAGTAAGCCCTCTTCGTGGCCCTCGGCTTCCAGCATAGCGGTGATTTCGCCCTCATTTTCGGCGATTTTGTTTTCCAGATCCCGCAGTCGTGCCACGTCGTCGCTCAGAAAGTGGTCGCGTACGATCTCCGGTGGCAGCAGGTCGCAGCTGAAGTAGCCCTTGCGGACCTTGCGTTTGTCGCCCTTACCGGTCATTTCGGGCTGCAGTTCGGCCGTCCAGCCGCCGGCGACGATGGTGTACACGTCGTCCTGCATCGTCGTTTCCCAGTAGTCCATCAGGTGCTGGTAAACGGCGTAGGCCTCCACCAGGGGTTGGGCGAGGTAGTGGGCGCGGACGCGGGTGCCGAGCTCTTGGATGAGGCTACGGGGGTGGGTGGTATCGTCGATGCCCCGCAGCGTCTCCTCCACGCCGGTGAACCAGTCGTCGAAGGCCGCGTCCAGCCGGGCGGTGAAGGCCCGAAACTCGGGCTGCTCCTCCACGGCGGGTCGTTCCTCCGTTAGCCGCAGGTAGCCGGGGCGCAGGTCGGTGAAGAGCCGCCGCCGAATTTCCGGGAACACGGCCCAGTAGTCGGCCAGGGCGTCAATGTCGGCCACCGGGATGCCGCCCCGCAGGTGCCCTTCCAGGTCCTGACGGTCGGCGGCCTCGCGGCCGTCGATGTAGCGGGGCAGGTTGAGGTTGTAGTCGTTGTCGGCAATTTCGGTCAGGGGCACGCGGCGGCTGTAGCCGGGCTCCTCCCGCCCGGCGCGAAAGACCTCCACAATGCGGTGGATGTCGCGCTCCCGCAGGCGGTTTTTCGGTCCGTCCTTGCGGAAGCCCCTGCTGGCGTCCAGGAGGAAGACGGCACCTGCGTCCTCGCCCGGGTTTGTACCACGGTCGGCGGACGCGTCAGGGCTACTGCCCGCCTCGGCCGACGACCGTTTTTGGAGGACGATCAGGCAGGCCGGAATACCGGTGCCGTAGAAGAGGTTGGCCGGCAGCCCGATGATCCCCCTGATCACCCCGGCCTGCAGTAGCCGCCGGCGGATGTCTGCTTCGGCGTTGCCCCGGAAGAGCACGCCGTGGGGCAGGACCACCGCCGCCGTGCCGCCCACCTTCAGGCTGGCCAGGATGTGCAGCAGAAAGGCAAAGTCTCCGTTTTTCTGTGGGGGGATGCCGTAGTGCGCAAAGCGCTCGTAGTCGTCGTTTTCCGGGCTGAAGCCGTTGCTCCATTCCTTTACGCTGAAGGGCGGATTCGCCACGATGACGTCGAAGCGTTTGAGCATTTCCTTACCGCCTCGCATTTCCGTGAAGGAGGGGGTTGAAAGCGTATTGCCCTGCTTGATGGTGGCGGTGGGGCGGTCGTGGAGCCACATATTCATCACGGCCAGGCCGGTGGTGGCGATGTCCCGCTCCTGCCCGTAGATGGTGATGTCCACCGGCGCCCGGTCGGCCACCTTCAGCAGCAGGGAGCCCGAGCCGCAGGTGGGGTCGTAGGCGGAGAAGTTCGCGCTGCTGGCGCGCTCCACGTCGACGATGGCCGCCATCACCCGGCTCACCTCGGCCGGGGTGTAGAACTGCCCCTTACTTTTTCCGCTCTGGGTGGCAAAGTTGCGCATCAGGTATTCGTAGGCGTCGCCCAGGAGGTCGTCGTCGCCGGCGCGGTTACCGCTGAAGTTGAGTTCCTCGTCCTGGAAAATACCGATCAGCTTACTGAGTCGATCAATCATTTCCTTGTCTTTACCGAGTTTCTCCGGGTCATTGAAGTTCGCCGTGGTGATGCTTCCGCTCAGGCCGTTGTGGAGGGCAAAGCGGGCCACAATCTGGTTCAGGGCCTGACCGATGCCGGGTTTCCCTTTCCAGTAAACCATGTCGTGAAAACTCCCCCCGTAACCTATCTCGGGTGGTGGCGGACCGGGGATGATGTTCCCATCCTCGTCCTTCTTAGGCTCCGGTGGCTGCTGGGGCGGTAATTCGATGAGGCTGTCGGGCCGCCCGGCCCGGTCCGTGACGTACTTCATGAACAGCAGGGTCAGTACGTAGTCCTTGTACTGGCTGGCGTCCATCCCGCCCCGCAGCACGTCGGCGGCGGACCAGATTGAGGAATAAAGGTCAGATTTTTTTAGGGCCATGGGTGGTTCACTTGGCTTTACTCAGTGCGTGGAAAATACGTTGTGGCGAATGTAAGAAAAAGGCGGTATACCACTCGCCCGCTCATAAGATGCGTCTTACCCCGGAGGCAGTCAGCGGGAAGCTCATCCGCTGTGTCGGACGTAGCACCAGCACGGCACCGATACGACGCGCAACGTCGCTACCAACGGACCTTCACAAAATCCTAAATCCTAAATCCTTGATCCTTAATCCTACTTCCGCTTCCCCTCCCGCAGCTCGAAGTTAAAGCCCTCGTCCATGAGCGCCTGGTAGCGGTCTTCGTCGAAGCTGTAGAGTTTTGCCGGACGGTGAGCAACGCCCTCCTGGGAACGACCAAGGTCTTTGAGCAGGTCCATGGACAGAATCTTCTTACGGAAGTTCCGTTTCTCCAGGTCCGTTTCCCAGATCGCTTCGTAGAGATGTTGCAGATCGGTGAGGGTGAAGGCCGGCGGCAGTAGTTCAAAGCCGATGGGGCGGGTCCGGATACTGCGCTTGAGGCGATTCAGGGCGACCGACACGATTTCGCCGTGATCGAAGGCCAGTTCCCCGAGGTCCTGGACGGGGTGCCACATAACTTCCTGAGCCACGCCGGAGGCCTTTGGAGAGACGTCGGCGATCTTCACCAGACTGTAATAGGCTACCGTGATGACCCGACCAAAGTCGTGGCGGCCGGGAGCACCAAAGGTGTGAACCTGCTCCAGATATACGTTTTCCAGGCCGACCATTTCCCGCAGGACGCGCTGGGCGGCGGCGTCCAGATCCTCATCCTGCATCACAAAATATCCGGGAAGGGCCCAATAATTGTCGTAGGGTTCTTCGTTACGCCGAATGAGCAGGATCTTCAGCTTGCCTTCATCAAACCCGAAGATGACGTTGTCTACCGTGAAGGCAGATTTAAAGTAAGCGTTAAAACTTTCTCTTGGCGGCACGGGGAAAATTTTGGTATCGCAAAGATAGTGTTAATTGTACAATAAGCCCACTTCAGCCAGTAATCGAAAATTTACGGGCATTCATCCAAACTTCTGTGCCTATTTTCATACACTGGGATACATTTGGGCAAACGAATAACCTTTTCGGCTCCCTAACAATGCCGGAAAACCAACCAATTGAGACATGAAGAAGATTTTCCTCCTACTATCCCTATGCTTTATTTTCGTCGGACAGGCCATCGCCCAGGACGCTCCCTCGCCCCGGGAAATCGGGGATGCCTACATCGAAAACACCGGTGGCGTTGACGCCTGGAAGGCCATCGAAGCCACCAAAGTAAAGGGGACCGCCGCCATGCAGGGCATGGAATTCCCCATGACCATGACCAACGCCAAGGGCGATAAGTCCTACCTCGAAGTGGACGTCCAGGGCCAGAAGATCATCCAGGCCTTCGACGGTGAAGTCGCCTGGCAGGTGATGCCCTTCCAGGGGATTACCAAGCCCACCGAAATGTCTCCCGAGGAAACCGAACAGGCCAAGGATCAGAAATTCCTTTCTGAATTCATCGACACCGAAGCCCGGGGCTTCAAACTCGAAGCCGTGGAAGGCAAGGAGATCGAAGGCACCGAGACCTACGGCGTGCGGGTAACCAACGAAGAGGGGTATGACCACACCTACTACTTCGACACTGAATACATGATTCCCATCATGGTCGCTACGCCCATCAAGAGTGGCCCCCAGAAGGGAGCCATGATGGAAACCTACATGAGCGATTACCAGGAAGTGGAAAACATCATGATGCCCTTCTTTATGGAGGTTAAGTTTAACGGTCAGAGCATTCAGAAGATCACCTTCACGGAGGTAACCCTCAACCCGGAGGTTAAAGCCGAGATGTTCTCCATGCCCAAGGACAACTAATCAATTTCCGATTATCCCTGAGGCCGGTGTTTCACCGGATTCAGGGGTAAAAATTCTTCCCGGGGAGAACGAATCAGCAGCAGGTGCATCACCACCGGATGCCTTTCGTTCTCCCCATTTTCATCCTACTGGTTTCTGATGAATACGGCAACGATGGTACAGAATTCAGTGATTCATCGGAGCCGTCCAATCAGAACAATTGCGACGGCGCGCAGGTGCTATGTTTTAACGATATGGCATTGCTGAGACAAGGCATGCCTTGTCTCTACGGTGCCCCGCCAAACAACATGGCACCCGCGCCCCGTCGCCCTTCCTACCTAACTCACCGTTATGAGATATATCCTTACCACACTTTTTTTAAGTTGCCTGAGCGTCCTTGGCGCGCAGAAAGAATTCAAAACCACCACGGCCCTGTTTGGTGATCTGCGGGCCCGGCAAATCGGTCCGGCGGTCATGAGCGGGCGGGTCAGCTGCCTGGCCGTCAACCCCCAGGACCCCACCAATATTTTCGTCGGTGCGGCCGGCGGCGGGGTTTGGCGGACCACCTCGGCGGGCGGCGCCTTCACCCCCGTCTTCGACGATCATACCCAGAGCATCGGCGATATTGCCGTCGCCGCTTCCGACCCTCAGGTCGTCTACGTCGGCACCGGTGAACCCTGGCCCCGGAACAGCGTCAGCGTCGGCACCGGCGTCTACAAGTCCACTAACGGTGGCATCGACTGGACTTCCGTCGGACTGGAAAACACCGAGCGCATCGCCGACGTCCTCGTGCATCCCGAAGACGCCAACGTCGTCTACGTAGCCGCGCTGGGCCACTTATGGGACAGCAACGAAGAGCGCGGGGTGTATAAATCCACCGACGGCGGAAGCAGCTGGGAACGCATCCTTTACCTCGATGAAGATACCGGGGCGGCCAGCCTCAGCATGGACCCCAATAATCCGGACGTCCTCTTTGCGGCCATGTGGAGCCACCGCCGCCAACCCTGGACCTTCGATTCCGGACTCCACGGAAAATCCGGCCTCTACAAAACTACCGACGGTGGCGCCAACTGGAAGCAGGTCACCAATGGATTACCCAACGAGACCCTAGGCCGCATCGGCGTAACCGTTGCCCCCGGCAACGGGCAGGTGGTCTACGCCAGCGTGGAAACGGGCACCGACGAGACCAAGGGCATGTACCGGAGTACGGACGGCGGCGAGAGCTGGACCATGACCGGTCCTAACCGAAACACCTCCATTCGTCCCTTCTACTTCAGCAAGGTGGCCATCGACCCCTCCAACGACAGCATCGTGGCCAAATGCGGCCTCAACGGCATCATCAGTGAAAATGCCGGTAAAACCTGGCGCTCCTTTGACGGTGCCGTCCATTCCGACTTTCATGACATCTGGTTCGACCCCAGTAACGGCAAGCACATCCTCGTCGCCACCGACGGTGGCGTCTACGAAAGCTTCGACCGCGGATACACCTTCAAGATGTGGATGAACCTACCCCTCTCGCAGTTCTACCACGTTAGCGTGGACAACGCGAAGCCCTACCGGGTCTACGGCGGCCTTCAGGACAACGGTTCCTGGTTTGGACCGAGCCGGTCCGGCGGCGGCATCACCAACTCGGACTGGAAGAAAACCTTCGGCGGAGACGGCTTCTACAGCTTCCGTCACCCGAACAAGGAGCACATTGTCTTTAGTGAATACCAGGGCGGTAAACTGGTCCGCTTCGACGAACGGACCGGCCAGGCCAAGGCCATTCCCCCCTACGCTACGGCGGGCGAAGACCCCCTGCGCTTTAACTGGAATGCTCCCTTACTGATCAGCAAAGACGGTAAGCGGCTCTACTTCGCCTCCCAGTACCTCTACCGCAGTACCGACGACGGCGACAGCTGGGAACGGATCAGCCCGGACCTGACCACCAATGATCCCGAAAAGCAGAAGCAGGCCCAAAGTGGAGGACTGAGCATTGACAACTCCACGGCCGAAAACCATACGACGATCTATGCCGTGGCCGAAAGCCCGCTCGATAACAACGTCATTTGGGTCGGCACCGACGACGGCAACCTGCAGGTGACCCGCGACGGCGGTAAGAGCTGGACGCTGTTGAACGCCAACATTCCCGACCTACCCGCCAATACCTGGGTGACTTTCGTGGAGCCCAGCCCCCACGACGTCAATACCGCCTTCGTCACCTTTGACGGTCACCGGACGGGAGACATGACGCCTTACCTGTACGTCACCCGTGACGGCGGTAAGAGCTGGACCAGCCTCATTACCGAAGACATCAGCGGCTACGCGCTGAGCGTACGCCAGGATCTCGAAAACCAGAATTTGGTTTTCCTGGGTACCGAGTTCGGCCTCTACCTCAGTCTTGACGGAGGCAAAAGTTGGGCACCCTTCCGGAATAACGTGCCCATGGTGGGTATCCGGGACATGGTAATTCAGGAGCGGGAGGCCGATCTGGTGATGGCCACCCACGGCCGCGGCATCATCATTCTGGACGATATCGAAGCCCTGCGTCAGCTGACGCCCGAAGTCACCGCCCAAAAGTTTGCCTTCCTCCATACCCGGCCCGCCTACCTCGGTAGCGGCATTGGTCTTGGCAACGGAGATTTTGGCGGCAGCGGCACCTTCGTTGGGCCGAATCCCAGTCGGGCGGCACGAATCATGTACTACAATCAGCGCCGACACATGTTCGGAAAAATGTACGTGGAGATCTGGAAGGACGGGAAACTCCTGCGCACCCTCCCGGCCGGCAAGGGCGCGGGCCTAAACGTGGTGAGCCTGCCGACCACCATCGAAAAGCCCAAGGCGGCCCCCAGTGACAACCGGATGGCCCTGTTTGGCACCCTTTCGGGTCCTAGTCTGCCCGCCGGAACCTATCAGGTGAAGCTCATTAAGGGTAAGGAAACGTACGAGACCGAATTTGAGCTGACTACCGAAGAGGATGACATCTATACCGTTGAAAAGCGGGAAGCTCAGCGCAAACTGCTCATGCAGGTCTACGATGACACGGAAGATTTGGCCTACGTCTACCACGTACTCGGCAAGATCAAAACCGCCACCGAAGGGATGGATTTGCGCAAGAAAAAGCTGCAGGAGATGGCTAACGCCCTCCACCAGGCGGCCAAAGCAGAAATGAATCGTCTGGTCTTTCTGGGGGGTGATGGGTACGTTAACGAAGGAAGCCGTCTACGCGAAGAGATGGGTAATCTTTACTTCGACATCAGTTCCTTCCCCGGAGAACCTTCCGAGAGCCAGCGGAAAGAAGCCGAACGCATTCACGGAGAAATGGCCAAGACCCTGGCCACGTTCGAGGCCATGATCAACGGACCGGTCGCCGCACTGAACGAAAAGCTTGCGGAAGGTCAGCGTATCAGCTGGGAAAGCAAAGAAGATTTTCTGACCCAGGAGAACGAAGGTTCGGATGCCGGCCCTCAGCGGCAACGCTGGAAGGGCAACACCCTGTGGAAAGATGCTCTACTCAATCCGCTCGGAGAATTGTGGGTACGCACCCTGATGAATTAAGCGTACCGTAGTCGCCAAAAAAAGTAGCGCGGAGAAACTTCCTGTTTCTCCGCGCTTTCTGTTTCCGGTGATGGATTGGCGAACTCCCTAGGGATTCTTGTAATCCGCCAGGTCAATTTTCTCGTTGTCCAGCAACTTGATCAGATCGAGGGTGGTCAGCATGCCCACCAGTTTTTCGTTTTCTACCACGGGCAGGGCGTGGAAACGATTCAACGCAAAGACGTTGGCCGCCGTGCGGACAGTTTCGTAGGACTCCAGTTTAGCCAGGCCACGGGTCATTATTTCGCCCACGGTGGTCGGATTGGCCCCCTTCTCGGCGAGGCGGTAGAAGTCAGAGGTAGACAACATACCCTCGATTTTTCCTTCGGGGGTCACCACGGGGAGGTGGTGGATGCCGTGCTTGTCAAAGAGAGCTTTGGCGTCAGCCAGAGAGGTAGACGACATTACGACCACCAGGTCGGTCGTCATGAGGGTGGAAATTTTAGTCAGTGGATTCATGCAATTGGCGGTTTAATTACGTTTGCAAGTTAGGCGCAGCCGATAAACACCTCCCCACGAATTGGTCATTTTAATCGATGATTAAACGCACCCGCTATCTTTAGGCCATGAATAATCCTTCTTCCAATGCTCCCATCTTCACCGAAGAGCAGCGGTCCGTCCCCCAATTAGCCTGGGTAGACGGCTTTAGTCGATTACTGGACACCAGATTCCGCATTCCCGGCACCGACATTCGCTTTGGGGCTGACTTCATTCTGGGCCTCATTCCCGGCGCGGGAGATCTTATTTCGCTTGCCATGTCGGGTGTACTGGTGGCCACCATGGCCAAGCATGGTGCCAGTCCGCGCCTGGTGGCGCGGATGCTCTTTAACGTAGGGCTCGACGCTCTGGTCGGCACCATCCCGGTGCTCGGAAACATTTTTGACCTGGTGTACAAAGCCAACTACCGGAACGCCCTGCTCATGCGAGAGTATTATGAAGTCGGGAAGCACCGGGGAAGCGTCTGGCCGGTGATTCTGGCGGTGGTCATTATGATCCTCGTGCTGATCGGAATTATCCTTTGGGGATTCTTCAGCGCGGTGAATTGGCTACTGGATGTAATGCAAGGCTGAGGCGGAGGCGGAGGAAACCTGATAAAGGTCTTCCGTATTAACCAAACCCCGCCAAGATTCATCACTGCCTCGCAGGCGGAAGGCTAAGGAACTAATGCTAAGCATACCTCCTTCGACCTGGAAGGCCGTTCCTGGTCGCGGAGCGGGGTTGGCCGACCGTTCGCAGAACGAGCAAGGGCACCGCGCTAAGACCTAATTATCTTGAGGATACGTAAGGCCCGGGACTCAGCTAAATATTTGGGCTAAATCGAATAAGCAATTCGTCCGGAAGCTGCCAGGGCCGGAGAAGAAGCTGCCAAAAAGTCAGCAAAATGCAATAATTACTGCTTGCATTGACAGCCGAGGCTGCCAAGGAGTTCCTGGTGCTCCTTCATGAGCTGTTGGGTCACCTCGTAGAGTTGCTGGTACTGAACCGCGAAAATTTCGGCTTCCTTACAGGGATTCTCGAGGTGGCTTCGCTTGTAATCGAACAGCTTGCGGCTGCTGCTGACCAATTCCCCCAGTTCATCGGCGCGATCCCGAAAGGCCAGAAAACGCTCGTTTTCCTTCCGTGCCTCGGCCGCGTGGGTTCGTTTCGCCAACAGTAGTTGATCTTTATCCCGCAAGTCCAGGCGGGTAATATCCCGGGTAGTTACGTGAAACACGTTACTGATTCTCAGCAATTTACAAATACTTGGCTCCGCGGAGCCGCTCTCGTAACTGGCGATATTCCCCCGGTTAAGGTTTACCCGGTCGGCAAGTTCGGATTGAGACCACCCCAACCGCTTGCGAAGCAAACGGATATTGGAGGCAATGAAGTTCGGCAAAGCCGTTGGCGTCCGAACCTCAGACGGAGTAACTTCCTCGATTTCCATATAGTCTCGTAAACTGTTGTATCGAATTTACACTTAAATGACCCTAATGGTTGATAAATGTAAAATTTTTTTACCCGAACGATCATTTATGGCAGGGTTCTTGTAACAATATAGTACAAATAGTGGCATGCAGGCCCGATCTTATTTGCAAAAGGTCTAAATAACCCCTATTTTTGTCAAAGATTTTTACAACTCCAGAAAAGTAATTCCCAAATGACAGCGACTAAGAAACAACAGAAAGATATTCAAGACCTTTTGGCTTCCATTACGAACAGCCTCCGCGCCTTCAGTCTGAAGCTGACGGGTAATATGAATGACGCCGAAGATCTTTATCAGGATACGGCCCTCCGCATCATGACCAACGCTGAAAAGTATAACCCCGGCACCAACTTTAAGGCCTGGGCGGTGACCATTATGCGTAACATCTTTATTAATAACTACCGTAAGAAAGTCCGTCGGAATCTGATTATCGACCAAACGCCGAATAACTACTACATCAACAGTGGTAACAAAACGGTCCTGAATGACGGTGAAAGCGAAGTAACCTTTAATGAGTTACAGCAGCTGGTAGATCGTCTGCCCGATGATTTCCGCGTGCCCTTCCTGATGGCCTACCAGGGCTACAAGTATGATGAGATCGCCGAGCAACTCGGCAGCCCACTGGGTACCATCAAGAGCCGTATCTTCTTTGCGCGTAAGAAGCTTCAGAAGATGTACGAAGAGATTATGAAGGAACGCAGCGTAGCGTAAACCTCTTGCGGAGCGATAAGCTCCAATCCACTAAGCAGGGCGATGTCGGGCAATCCGACATCGCCCTTTGCTTTAGAGCTTGTTTGGACTTTAATAATCGACCTCCATTTGGCCTTTTTTGGCGCTAGCTTCGTTGGGAAAATCCTCATTTAGCGCTGCTATATTCCGATTTTCCCGCCTTGCTGCCACCAAAAAATTCTCAAATTCGGCCAGACGACCAAAATCCAAACAAGCTCTTAGCGGAGCGTGATAAAACATCCGCGCTCTCCGGAGTCACCTTCCCCGATTCACCAGGATTATTCCTTTTCCACCAGCGTGGTCAACCAGGTATCCCCTTCCCGCGTTGCCTTCCCCGAACCCCAAACCGCAGACTATGGCTAAATTCAGTATCGACTTACAGGCCGGAAACGTAAAGGAGGACGAAGCCGTCAGCTCCCGAGGTCAACTCATCGTCGGTATTGACCTGGGCACCACCAATTCCCTGGTTGCTCACGTAGCGGATGGCCGGGCGATTGCGGTTGCGGGAGAAGACGGCAAAAACGTGCTGGTGCCCAGCATCGTACACTTCACCGAGGACGGAGACATTCTGGTGGGAGACGAAGCCCGCGAAAAACTACTCACGGCCCCCGAGCGAACAATCTACTCCGTCAAGCGCCTGCTGGGCAAGAGTTACGGGGACCTGAAAAAATTCAGTGAGCGCTTCGGCTACCGCATCATCGACGAAGATGAAGACCGGCTGGTGAAAATTGCCGTCCCCGGAGCCGACGGTAAGGACCGCTACTACAGTCCCATCGAATTGTCGGGCCACATCCTTCGCCACCTCAAGCAGCGCATCGAAGCTGAGCTGGGGCAGGAAGTCAGTCGGGCCGTCATCACCGTCCCGGCCTACTTCAACGACGCTCAGCGTCAGGCAACCCGGGACGCCGGCAAGCTGGCCGGCCTCGACGTCCTCCGGATCGTCAACGAGCCCACCGCCAGTTCCCTGGCCTACGGCATCGGGCTCAAGGAAACGGACGAAGGACGGACCATCGCCGTATACGACCTCGGTGGGGGCACCTTCGACGTATCCATTCTGCGGATCGAACAGGGCATCTTTGAAGTACTGTCCACCAACGGGGATACCTTCCTGGGCGGCGATGATCTTGACCAGGCCATCGTTGACCACTGGACCAAAGAGCAGCAGCTAGAACTCAACAGCGCCGAAGAGCGTGGAGCCATCCGCCTGGAAGCGGAACGCGCCAAAAAGGCCCTTTCCACGGAAGAGGTCTACCGTTCGGAAGACGGAAAATTCTCGCTCGACCGCACTACGGCAGAAAACCTGTTTGCACCGCTCGTGGAGCGTACCCTGGCATCCTGCGCTCGCGCCATGAAAGATGCGGACCTCACGCCCGAAGACATCGATCACGTCATCATGGTGGGCGGCTCCACCCGGGTCCCCCTGATCAAGCAACGGGTGGGTGATTTCTTCGGCAAGGCGGTAAACGACAGCCTGGACCCCGATCAGGTGGTGGCGCTCGGCGCGGCCATTCAGGCGGACGTACTGGCCGGCAATCAGAAAGACGTGTTGCTGTTGGACATTACCCCGCTTTCGCTGGGTATTGAAACGGTGGGCGGCCTGATGGACCCCATCATTGCCCGGAACAGTAAGGTTCCTACCCGGGTCGGGCGTAAATACACCACCAGTATGGACGGGCAGAAGAATCTGAAGGTTGCCGTCTACCAGGGGGAACGCGACATGGTGGCCGACAACCGTAAACTCGGTGAGTTTATCCTCAGCGACATCCCCCCGATGCCCGCCGGGATACCCCAAATCGAAATACAATTCTACCTTGACGCCGACGGCATCCTGCGCGTCAAAGCCATGGAGCACCGCAGCGGGCAGTCCCAAAGCGTAACGATCAAAAGTCAGTACGGCATCACCGAAGAGGAAATGGCCGAGATGCTGCTCGACAGCCTGGCCAACGCCGAAGGTGACATGGCCGCCCGGGCCCTGGTGGAAGCGCGTAACGAAGCCAACAATGTCTTGCTGAGTACCAAAAAGTTCCTCGAACAAAACCAATCCTGGCTCTCCGAAGACCAGGTGCAAGCCATCGAGCGGGAAGCCCTGAAATTGGCAAAAGCTGTAGCGGGAACCGACAAGGACGCCATCAACCAGGCCCTGCAGGAACTCAATGATTTTACCACTCCGCTGGCTCACGAGGCCCTTGATCGCAACGTCGCCGCGGCCATGAAGGGCTCCTCGGCGACGGAGCTCGACGAGTAAGTTCTTCCAGACGAACCTTCCGCCAGCCATTATCTTTCGGCATGCGGAAAATTGTACTTACCCTTCTGGGCCTTTTGGTGGTCCTGTTCCTCTATTTGTTGCTCACGCCCGCTCCAATTGACCCCGTGGCCCTGGAGTTTCCCCGCGAGGAGTTGGGGGATAATGGCGCATTATCAACGCTTACGGTCAGCTTTACGGAATACTGTTCCGGGTGCGAAGACATTGACCTTTCCGCGAATAAACGCTGGCTGTACACGGGCCACGAAGACGGGCGTATCCTGCGGTTTGACCTGAAGGATTCCGGTCCTACGGTCGTCATCGATAGCTTTCCGAGCCGCCCCATCGGCATGGACCTGGTGGGAGACACCCTCCTGTACGTTTGCGTGGAACGGGATGGCTTGGCGGTGATTGATTTGCGGAACGGCGGTCATCGGATACTGGTCAGTGAATACGATGGGAAAGCCTTTCAACTGACCGATGACGTGGACCTTGCCCCGGACGGTCGCATTTATTTTACCGATGCCTCCGACAAATACGGAGACGAGGACCTTCAGCTGGACCTACTGGAAGGACGGGGCAACGGAGCTTTCTACCGCTACGAGCCCAGGACCGGAAAAACGGAGCGGCTCATCGACGACCTGCATTTTGCCAACGGGGTGGCGGTCAGTCCGGACGGCAGCTTTGCGTTGGTCAACGAGACCGGAGCGTTTCGTACCCTGCGTTACTGGATTTCCGGCCCCAAGGCCGGGAGTCATGACATTTTCATCGAGGGGTTGTCCGGATGGCCGGATGGCATCAGCCTGGGGTCCGACGGTAATTTCTACCTGACCCTCATCAGTCCGCGCACCGGGCTGCACGACTTCATTTTACCCCGGCCGTGGACGCGGAGGCTCACCACGAAACTGCCCCGGAGTTGGTGGCCGAAGCCCGTCAAGGGTAACCAGATCCTGGCCCTCTCCGACGGCGGAGAGATGCTGCAGTTCTGGACGGACCTCTCCCCCGAATTTTCGGGCATTTCCAGCGTTGAAAGGAAAGGAGATTCTCTGCTTTTGGGGACGCTGAATGATGTGGGGGTTGGATTTCACGTCCTGGATTGATGATTTTAGTCACTCCTCTACCGGGCTAAGGAGTAGTTCGTGGGCCAAGCAAAATTAGTTGTGGGCGACGGGACGCAGGTGCCAAGTCGTTCGGATAGTGGCCAAAACTTCTGGATAACGTAATTTGCCGATCCTCGGCTAATTAAGCCCGCTAAGCCCCGATTTGAAGATTACTGGAAATCATGAAAAAACTCTTTCTCCCTACCCTATTGCTGTCCGTGATTTTTTCGGCCTGCCACGTCCCCCGATTTTTCACCCGGAACAAGGCCAACATTACCGACTACAAAATTTTTCCTTACACCCCCGTAGGTACTAATCCCGATAACACCTTTGAATTCCCCCCGGCGAAAAAGCGGCCGCTGGCCAATTTTCGGGACAATTATCACGGCGAGGCTCAGGACCTTACTACCCTGCTGGACAAGACCTCAACCACGGCCTTTTTGGTCGTGCACCGGGACAGTATCGTGTACGAGAATTACTTTGAGGGGCGGGAGCCGGATGACATTTCCACCTTTTTCTCCGTTTCCAAATCGGTGACCAGTCTTCTGGTGGGCATTGCGGTTGATGAGGGGCTCATCGAAGACATCAATGACCCCATCACCAAATACATTCCCGAGCTGCCACAGGATGACCCCGACTGGCAAAAGCTCACCATCAAGCACCTGCTCAATATGCGATCCGGACTGAATTTCCGGGAGGCCTACGGATCGCCCTTTGCGCACGTGGCCAAACTGTACTATGGCACCAATCAGCTCAAGCAGATCAGCAAGTACCAATTCAATTTTGAGCCCGGGAGTGTCCACCAGTACCAAAGTGTGTCAACGGCCCTGCTGGGCATCGCGGTGGAGAAGGTAACCGGCCTGGAAATCGGGCAATACCTCGAAGAGAAGGTCTGGAAGCCGATGGGAATGGAGTTCGACGCCACCTGGAGTGTTGACGACAAGAAGAACCGATCCGGAAAGACCTTTTGCTGCCTTAACGCTACGGCACGGGACCTGGCCAAAATTGGCCGGTTATACCTGAACGACGGGAACTGGAATGGTCAGCAGATCATCTCCCGGGAGTGGGTGGAAGCCTCCACCACTCCGAATATGGAAAATGACAATTACCAGTACCAGTGGTACGGCCGGGGAGGAATCGCCCGCAAGGATGGGCAGCAATACACCTATCCCGACTCCCTGGCGGCCGTCGAGGGCGCTCGATCACTCGGAATCCCCCACTTCTACGTTGACCCGCTGGAGGCGGGCGCCAACGAGTGGCACATTCACTACGCCTCCAATGACTTTTATGCCCTGGGCATCATGAATCAGTATTTGTTTGTTGATCCCGACCGGGAGGTCATCATCGTCCGCCTGGGCAGGAAATACGACGATGGCTACCTGGGGCTGTTCACCAGGATTAGTCGGCATCTCGGCGGGTAGGTGAATCAGAAAATGATGATTCTCATCTTTTTTGTGATCAATATCGCAGATCACCCTTTTTGCGCTAGGTAACTTTGCGGTAATCAATCAAGCCCCCATGCCCTCACGCCCATCACTGCTCTCCGGATTATTTGGCTTACGCTGCCCCCGATGCCGACGCGGAGACTTGTTTCCTACCGGTTCCTTTTCGTTTAAGCAGCCCTTCGAACAGTACGAACACTGTCCGAAATGCGCCAAGGATTATTTTCCGGAGCCCGGATTTTACTGGGGAGCGATGTTCTTATCCTACATTGGTTCGGGTTTCTTCTGCCTCGGGTTTGTGATGTTACTGCACTGGGTTTTTGACCTTTCGCTGGCGACATCCTTTGTCGCCCTGATCACCGTAGGAGCATTGCTGTTCGTATGGTGGTTTCGCTTCTCCCGGGCCCTGTATTTTTACATGGTCACGCCTTACCAGAAAGAATTTACGGAGGGAGTAGATGCGGGCACCATCACGGCACCCACCCCCAAAGCTACCAGTTCTCACTGATCGGCAACCAATTGATTAATGCCCCGTCTGGTTGGATTTTATTGAACTAACTTAGCGCTCCTTTTGATTGGGGTGTAATCTCATGATCGTCTTTTTTGCACTGAGTTAGATTCATTTACGATGCGTTATTTATGTGTGTTGGTGTCCCTGGTATTGACGACTACTTTCCTGCAGGGTCAGACCTGGAAAACAATTAATCCCGAAGGGCTGAGCGGTGACCGTCGAATAGTGCCCAAGCAGGCACGGATACTTCAGGTTGATCCGGAATCTCTTCGATCAAGTCTCTTCCTGGCCCCGCACGAAGCAGAAACATCTCCCGAGGCCGGGGGTATGCCCCTCATCCTTCCCGCTCCTGGCCGCGGCACGGTCGAGTTCCGCATCGTCGCTTATGACCTGATGGCCGCCGAGGATCGGGAGCGCTTTCCGAATATTCGGACCTGGTACGGCTACAATACGGATAATCCGGCGCAAACCATTTTTCTGGACTGGACCGAGCGAGGTTTCCACGCGTCCGTCCGGGGAGGAGATGGTCCGTCCTACTACATTGACCCTCTTTTCCGGGGAGAGCTTGCCTACTATCAACTCTACCGTCGGGAAGATTTGCCCGAGCCGGCGGTTCCCTTTCACTGCGAAACGCCGGGGGAAGAAGCCAACGACGTGGAGGTAGGAGAAAGAAGTAATCTGGCGGGTGACTGCGTTCTGAGGCAGTATACGGTAGCCGTCAGTGCCACCGTGGAGTACAGTAATTACCACGGCGCAATTGTTCCGGCGGACGCCGCTTTTGTCCAAAGTGCCGTAGTGACCAGTCTGAACCGGGTAAACCAGGTGTTCACCCAGGAAATCTCCCTGAGACTGGAGTTGATCGCCGGAAACGATGCCGTGTATTTTTACAGTCAGGCCGACAATCCGTTTTCGGATAACGGAGTCGGAACCCTGCTGAGTGAAAACACGGACATCCAAAATGATCGGCTGGGACCAGGGTCTTTTGATCTTGGACACGTATACACCCGTGCCGGCAACAACGGGGTGGCCCGGTTACGGTCCGGTTGTGATGCCGGCTCGGCCGGGGCGGGAGCCACGAGTGGGAGCGCTCCCGAGGGCGATTTCTTCAACATTGACTACGTAGCGCACGAAATGGGCCATCAACTGGGGGCTAATCACACCCAAAACAACAGCTGTAATTACAGTAGTTCTGCCGGTATGGAGCCCGGAAGTGCCAGTACCATTATGGGGTATGCGGGGATTTGCTCGCCCAACGTTCAAAACCGGAGTGACGATTATTTCCATGGCCGTAGTATTGAGGAGATTACTGATTTTATCGAATTCGGCAGTGGGGGAAGTTGCGCGACCGTCGTCAACAGTAGCCTGAATAACCCGACGGTTTCCGGTCCGGCCGATCAGTTGATCCCCCGCCAAACCCCCTTCCGGCTCACGGGGGTCGCCTCCGGCAATGGTAACCTGACCTACGGCTGGGACCAGTACGACGTGGAACAAGGCACCATGCCTCCCCAGAGTACCAATACCCAGGGCCCCATGTTTCGCAGTATTCGGCCAACCGATGACCCGGTGAGGTATTTCCCCAACCTGCCGGACCTCACCAACGGAATCGACCCGCAGTGGGAAGAACTCCCGGAAGTGGCCCGGGACATGAATTTCCGGCTGACCACCCGCAACGCCAACTCCACCTACGGCTGCGCGGGAGAGCACGAAGTGATACTTTCCGTGGACGGTCAACAGGGTCCCTTCCGGGTAGTTGACCCCATCGGGTCTACGCAGTGGAGTGCCGGACAGATCGCTCAAATCCAGTGGGAGGTCGCAGGCACGGATGCTCCGGCCTTCAACTCCCCGGAGGTCGACATCCTTTTATCTCTCGACGGGGGGCAGACCTACCAAACCGTTCTGGCCGGCACCCCCAACGACGGATTTGCCGAGATTCCGGTTCCTTCCACCCTCAGTAATGAGGTACGGGTACTGGTGCAGAGTACCGGCAACGTGTTTTTCAACCTCAGCGAGCAAAATCACGTCATCGTTACGGATGCCGGGCAACCCACCGTCACCCTTTCCCCCGTCGGTGCCACGGCCATTTCGGACTGTTTTTCTGCCAACGATGAGGTGAGCTTCACCTTCCAAACGACCAGTGCCGGTGGCGCATCGGCTCCCCTCTCCCTTTCGGTTACCGGGCTGCCCGCCGGAGCATCGGTGGTTTTTGTGCCCGATGCTCCGCGTCCCGGAGGCAGCTTTACGGCCACCATTTCGGGCCTGTCTTCCGTCCCGGCGGGGACTTACCCATTCTCGGTAAACGCCCTGAGTGGTGAAGCCAACCTCATCGCAGACGTAGAAATTACCAAGCAGAGCGGAGGTGGTGGTTCTGGCCCGGTAGTCTTTGGTCCATCAGGGGCGGGGATTGACCTGCGCCCAACCCTGAGCGGACAGAATACGGGGGCCGACACCTATACCATCCAATTGTCCGAAATGCCAAACTTTTCGGACCTGCTCCTGGACATTACCACCACGGAGCCAGAGTATACCCTCTCTGAGTATCTGGTTGGGAATAAGACTTACTATTGGAGAATTCGCTCCGCCAACGGAACGAGTGGTTGTGGCGTCAGCAACTGGACGGAAGCCAGTTTTTCCACCGGAGATTGCCTGGTGTTTTCCAGCAGTGATGCTCCCGTGCCCATCAGCACCGGCCCGCCTACGCAGATCGCAGAAATGTCCGTCAACGTTCCCGTAAACGGTAGTATCCTCGATCTGGACGTATACCAGTTGGAAGTAGACCACACCTACCTGAATGACCTAGAAATTCGGCTGATCAGTCCCCAGGGAAATCCGACCCTGCTCTTTGATCGTTCCTGTGGGGCCAATGACAACCTGTTGATGAGCTTTGATGACGAAGCCTCCACCAACTCTTTCAATTGTCCGCCAACGGCTCCCGGAATATTCGTTCGTCCGCCTAGTGCTCCCCTCAGTGGCTACGACGGAAATTCCATTACGGGCAAATGGATTCTGGAAGTCAGGGACCTGGCCAACCTAGATGGTGGAAGCCTGAATACGTTTAGTCTTAAGGCCTGTTTGGAAAATCGGTCGTTGCCGGTCAGCTACGTATTTTTCACCGCTCAGGCACGGGAGAAGGACATCCTATTGTCCTGGGAGACCTCCGAAGAGGAAGATAACAAGGGCTTTTACGTTGAACGGAGTAACTCCATCAATGCCCCCCAATGGCAGACCCTGGGATTCGTACCCGCGGGTGCTGATTATCAGTACGCTGACCGGGAGGCCCTCCCCAACCGGGACTATTTCTACCGACTGCGACAAACGGACCTCGACGGCACCGTGCATTACTCGGACATCCGACGGGCCCGCCTGGGCGGCGGGGCGACGGACTTCCTCGCCGTGTTCCCCAATCCGGGAGATGGGATGTACTCCTACCAGCACGGGCTGGGAGAGGCGCTTCCGTACTCCCTCTTTGACGGCAGAGGCCAGCTACTCGAATCCGGGGAATTGGCTCCTGAGAGCGGAACCTTGCACCTGCGCTCGCGCCCAAACGGTGTATATTACCTGAGGGTGCGGCACGCGAGCTTTGAAAAGAGCATCCGCCTGCTTAAACTGTAAGAGCTTATTTGGACTTTAGTAATCGACCTCCATTTGGCCTTTTTTTGGCGCTAGCTTCGTTGGGAAAATCCTCATTTAGCGCTGCTATACTCTAATTTCGCTTCGCGGCTACTTCGTGGTTCCCACCTTGCTACCACCAAAAAATGCTCAAATTCGGCCAGACGACCAAAATTCAAACAAGCTCTAAGCGTCCAAAAAGACAGCAGTATGGCCAAAAAGAAAAAAAACAGGGGATCTGGTTTCGACTTCTCCACGGGGAATGATGGGGGAAGTGACAACCCCTTTGCGGCCCTCAGTGGTCTGAGTGGGCAGCTTCCCGGAGGCCCGGACCTGCCCCCGGCAGAAGAGGAGCCCACAGAAAAAGATGATGATGACCGTAGCCGCCAGGTGTTACGCGTTTTTCTCGATCGGAAACAACGGGGTGGCAAAGAAGCTACCATTGTGCGCGGGTTCGAGGGGGACGAAGAGGTGCTCAAGCAACTGGGTAAAACCCTGAAAACCCGTTGCGGCGTGGGGGGCTCGGTGAAGGATGGGGAAATCATCATCCAAGGTAACAAGCGGGATAAGGTCGTGAACCTACTGCAGGAAATGGGTTACCGAAACACCAAGAAGTCCGGGGGATAAGGAGACCGGAAAAGAAAAAAGGCCTGAGAAATTTACTCCTCAGGCCCTTTTTGTTTCTGGATGTCAGGCAGCTACCCCTTCCAGCTGGACTTGAGTCCTACGGTAGAGTTGAAAACCATTTTTTCTTCCGTGGAGTCGGGGTCTACGGTAAAGTATCCCTTTCTCAGAAACTGGAAGGTCTGGCCCGCTTCGGCTTTTGCCAGCGCCGGTTCGCCCTTGGCCTCGATGACCGTCAGGCTGTTGGGGTTAATGAACTCCAGGAAATCCTTTCCCTCGTGGTCCATGGGCGTGGGATCCGTAAACAGGTTTTCGTACTGGCGAACTTCCACATCGATCGCAGTATCCACGGATACCCAGTGAATGGTCCCCTTGGCTTTGACGCCGGAGGTATCCTCGCCGGAGCGACTGTTTGGGTAGTAAGTACAGTTGATCTGCGTGACGTTCCCGTCTTCATCTTCTTCGTGCCCGTCTACGTGAATGATGTAGGCCGACTTCAGCCGTACGTCCTTTCCCGGAGCCAACCGAAAGTACTTTCGGTTCTGGGGTTCTTTGCGGAAGTCTTCCCGCTCCACCCAGATTTCCCGACTGAAGGGAAGCTCGCGCGTTCCCTGACTTTCGTCCTCGGGGTTATTGTCCGTGACGAAGGTTTCGGTCTGTCCTTCGGGGTAATTGGTAATGACCAGTTTCACGGGATTCAGGACCGCCATGTATCGGTTGGCGGACTCGTTGAGTACTTCCCGCACGCAATGTTCGAGGAACCCGAACTCCTGCTGGTTTTCCCGTTTCGTCACCCCCGTACGCATACAGAAGTTCCGGATGGCCAGCGATGGGTATCCGCGGCGACGCATACCGGCCAGGGTTCCCATGCGGGGGTCGTCCCAACCACTGACGATGCCTTCCTCCACCAGCTTCTTGAGGCGCCGCTTCGAAGTAATGAGGTAATCGACGTTCATGCGCGCAAACTCGATCTGGCGGCTGGGAAATATTTCCAGTGCTTCGATCAGCCAGTTGTACAGGTCACGGTGGTGACGGAACTCCAGGGAGCAGAGCGAATGTGTGATGCCTTCGACGGAATCAGACTGTCCGTGGGCGAAGTCGTATAGTGGGTAAATGCACCACTGATCACCCGTGCGGTGGTGATCCTCGTGCTTGATGCGGTAGAGCACGGGATCACGCAGCAGCAGGTTAGGGTGGGCCATGTCGATTTTGGCCCGCAGCACCTTACTGCCGTCCGGGAATTCTCCGTCCTTCATCCGGGTAAAGAGGTCCCGGTTTTCTTCAATACTCCGGTCCCGGTAGGGGCTGTTGGTCCCCGGAATCCCGATGTCTCCCTTTTGGGCTTCAATTTCGTCGGGGGTCGAGTCATCCACGTAGGCGAGTCCCTTATCAATTAGGCGAAGCCCGTACTCGTATAGGGTTGCGAAATAATCGGAAGCGTAAAGCGTATCCCCTTCCCATTCATAGCCCAACCAACGAATATCGTTTTCGATGTTGGTGACGAAGTGGGTTTCTTCGGTGGTGGGATTGGTATCATCCATCCGGAGGTTGGTCTTCCCTCCGTATTTTTTGGCGATCTCAAAGTTAATCACAATGGCCTTGGCGTGGCCGATGTGCAAATAGCCATTAGGTTCCGGGGGGAAGCGGGTGTGGATTCTTCCGTTATGTTTACCGTTCTTCAGGTCTTCGACGATAAACTCTTCGATAAAGTTGTCCGCTTCGGGGATATTGGGCATCAGTATATCGATCCTTTAGTTAACGTGGGGGGGTGGTGCAAGCACCAATGCGCGTAAAGGTACAAACACTCGACAAGGTGGAAACGTTGCGGATAGGAGGAAAGCTATTCTTTCTTTAGCGTCTTACTTTTGCGGCATGATTATCCCCCCTACCCTTTCCCTGATTCTGGCCAGCAAGTCTCCCCGTCGCAGCTACCTCCTGGAGCAGGCTGGCATCCCGTTTACCGTTCGCACCACCGAGGTTGAAGAGGTCTATCCGGAAGACCTGCCGGCCCTGGAGGTAGCCCCCTACCTGGCCCGGCTGAAAGCCCGGGCCGCCCAACACCTACTACACTCTTCCGAAGAGGTTTTACTGACGGCCGACAGCGTGGTGATTGTGGACGGTGAAATTTATGGCAAACCCCGGGATCGGGCCCATGCACTGGAGACCCTGCATACAATTGCCGGGCGCATGCATACGGTCGTCACCGGATGCTGCCTGAAAAATGGCGAAAAAGAACGGGTTTTCTCCGGCCGGAGTGATGTATACATGCGGGCGGCGACAACGGAAGAACTGGAGTGGTACGTTGACCACTGCCAACCGTATGACAAAGCGGGTGCCTACGGCATCCAGGAATGGATTGGCCTGGCCAAAATTCACCGCATTGACGGCACCTACCCGAACGTGATGGGGCTACCCGTTGATCTGGTCTACGAGGAGCTGGTGAAGTGGCGACAATAGATTTCCCCGGTGAAATAGTTAATGGCCACAAGCATTTCTACCCTGGCCATCAACCAATGAACAACACATTATTCTTTACCCTATTCCAGGTCTCCGCTTCCGAGGATCAGCAGCGGTCGGGTAGCGGCCATGGCAGCCTCGCGGGTATGACTCTTGTGGAACAACTCGTCAAAGAAGGAGTAGTCCGGCCGGGTCATGACGATCATCTGGCAGTCCTCTTCGTCGGCATATTCCAGGACCGCCTCGGTGACCTTTTCCCGTTTGAGTTCCGTAAAGGTGGCCGAGAATCCGGATTCGGGTTTGTCGAAAATTTCCCGTACCAGTTCCAGGTCGTACTTGCCGGGTTTTTCCTCCACCGCATCCACGTGGACAAAATGCAGGTGTGGCTTGAAGGGGAACAGCGAGCGAATTAGGCGGCCAGCCTCAAAGGCATCCATTTGCCGCAGGTCGGTGGCGTAGCAGACCCGTTCGATGGTTGCGAAGGTGGCCGATTTGGGAATAATCAGGAGCGGACAGGGAGCGTTGCGCAGCAGGCTCGTGGTATTCGTCCCGAGTAATTCATCCCAGAAGCCGTGGCCTCCGTGGGTACCGATCACGATCAGGTCGTAGTTATTTTCCTCGACGGTGTCGCGCAGGATGGCGTTCAGGTCTCCCACCTTCACGTCGTGGTCTACCGGGGGCATCAACTCCAGCTGACTGGCGACTGCGGTAAGCCCCATTTTGGCAAACTGCTCCATATTTTTCTGAGAAGTATCGATCAGATCACTCAGAAAAGTGGGCTGGAAGGAAAAGGCTTCTACGGAAGCCGTTGCCGGGGGCACGCAGTGCAGTAAATCGATGCCCGCCCCCAGTTTATCGGCCAGGCGCAGCGCAAAGGTGTAGGCATTGGAAGCCACATCGGTAAAGTCCGTAGGAACGAGGATGGATTTAATATTTCGCATGATTTGGTTGGCTTGGTGATTACCCCCTTACGGATTGCTGGGGTACAACAAACTTCGTTCCTGGCGCCTCCCACTGAATTGATTACGATCATGGATGAGATTGATTTTTCGCAACTGCCTACTTCTTCAATACCAGGAACTTAGCCATCAATCAAAAGCGTAGGTCATGTCCAAAATATTAGTCCCCGTAGATTTCTCCTACTCCTCAAAGAATGCATACGTTTATGCCCTGCACCTGGCGGACCAGTTGGGACTGGACGTAGACCTGGTCCATTATTACGGAGGCTCCATCACCCCCGGCAAACCGCTGATCATTACCGGCGATGGGTCCATTCAGGGGAGTGTTCACCGCCGCCTGCAGGAGTTTTCTCAGCCCAACCCACTGGCGCCCGCCTACGATTGGTTTGAAATACCGGAAGACGTCACCGTATCCTACACGACGGGGATTTCGCTTACCCCTTCGGCGGCCATTAACAAAATGGCGGCAAGTAAGGAATATGACCTGGTAGTGATGGCCACCCACAGCCACAATGGCCCCGTAGCCAAGTGGCTGGGGTCGACGGCAGCGACCGTGTCTGAATCCTGTATCAAACCGGTGTTGCTCATTCCGCCCAGGGTTCAGTACACTCCGTATAACCGCATGGTGGTGGCCAATAACTTCGAAACGGCCCAGCCGTTGGTCCTCGATCAGTTATCGTCATGGGCCGAGCTCTTCGGAGCCTCCATGCACTTCGTGCACATCGTCACCCCAACGGAGGCCAAGACCATCAATTTTGTTCCCTGGCGATTGATGGAGCAGCTCATCGACGGCAAACCCGCACCAAAGTTTGCCTACGAAATTGCTAACGTAGAGGACAACAATATTGCCTCGGGGCTGGAGGATTACGCCGAAGAACGGGAGGCGGATTTGTTGATCATCGTGAACCGCCGCAGATCCCGCTGGGGAGCGCTCGTACACCGGAGCCTGACGCAGGATCTTGCCCTTACGACCAAACGACCGTTACTCGTACTACACACGGAGGCCGATGCCTGGGTAGATTATTAACCCGGGAAATTTCCCGGTCTCCCTGGCCGTACGGAATATCGTTGCACCTGCACCGTGGTGCCAAATAATCTATTTCATCATCCGCTCCTTTGCCCCATTCCTCATCCGATAAATTAATTGGCCATGCATCCACTGAAAAAATTATTGCTGCCCTGCCTGCTGCTCACCCTACCCTTTACTCACTGTACGCAGGAGCAACTGGTACAGGGGCGCGTCGCGGAGCAATTGTACGTTGACCTGATGAGCGATCTTCATGCCGGCGACACGGCCGCCGCCAAGGTATCGATGGCCAATTTTGACAAACAACTTGAGCACCTCCGCGGGCAGTGGTATCGCCCGATGGGAGAAAGGGCCCGGGAAGAGTTGCGCTATCACCTGGACAAGGCGGAAGTTGCCTACGGAGACGTGCGCTCCAGTATCCTGAATGGCGACCTCGAGGGGGCGAAGGTGCTGCTGGACCGGGCTACTTATGAGCTCTACGCTGCGGACCCCGCAGCTTTTCAGGAGCTCCACGTCGGACGGCTCTACGACTTCATCAGTACCTGGCAGGAAGTGGAGACCATCGTGAACGACCAGATGCTCTGCCTGATGGAATGGGGAGAATTTACCTGGTGGGCCAAAAAGGCCCGCATTGAGTGGCGTGCCGTCAAAAAATACTCTCCCGACCCACTGCTCTACAATTCCTCCAACTTTGACCACGACGCCTTTGCTACGGCCCACGCCGAGCTGGAGCGACAGATAAATTTCTTCGTCGGCAAGCTGGAGGAAGGAGACCAGTGTAGCGCCCAGGAGGCCTCCAGCGAGGTCAGTACCGCTCTCTGGGAACTACTGGCCCTGTTCGGCAGTCCGGAGGTAGTGGAGGAGTTACCCAATTAAGGGCTAGTCCGGCACCTACACCAATAATTCGCGCAGGGCTTTCAGCTCCAGCACTTCAATCTTGCTGCCCTGAATTCCCACCAGGCCTTCCCGCTTAAAATCGGACAGTGCCCGAATAACGCTTTCCTTGGTGGTGCCCACCATTTGAGCAAGGTCTTCCCGAGGCATGACGATGGGCTCCCCTTCGTGGCGAACCTGCAGATCACATAAGACCAGCGCGGTCCGGCGGCGGACGCTGTCGTATGCCTGATGAACGAGGTGGTCCTCGTTCTCCAGGACACGGCCGGCCAGTAGGCGGGTGATGGCCGCCGCCACGTCGGGATCTTCCCCGATCAGACTACGGCAGCGCTCTGCGGCGAGCATCCGGCACGTACACTCCTTGGCGGCCACCAGGGCATCGTAGGGGTAGACGCTTTGTTCCACCAGGGAGGGGAGTCCCAGGAATTCCTCCGGCCCCAGTTCTTTAAGGATGTAATCCTTTCCGTATTCATGAGACCGCCGGAGGTGAACGTGCCCTTTTTCAATGAGGAACAGGAAGCGGGGTAATTCTCCGGCGTGCACAATCCGCTCCCGCTGGACGAATGATTGCACCCGGCCTTCCTCGGCAAATACCTCGTAAAGCCTTTTCAGACCGCCGTCGGGGTCCAGCAAGGTTTTCTTCGGTCCCGCCGCAGCGCCCCGCAACTGGGCTTTCTTGAGTCTGGTTTTGATTACGGCCAGCAGTTCATCCTTGTAAAAGGGTTTGGTGATGTAATCATCAGCCCCAAGGTTCATGCCCCGACGAATATCTTCCTTTTCGGTGCGCGCGGTAATGAACACGAAGGGAATTCCCGCCGTGGTCGGGTCACCGGCCAGGATATCCAACACCCCATAGCCGTCGAGTTCGGGCATCATGACGTCGCAAAGAATGATGTCCGGCGGAGCGGCCTTGGCGGCCTTTACGCCTTCCATTCCGTTCGGTGCTTCCCGAATGTCATATCCATAAAGTTCCAGGATTTCCGACAAATTTTCCCGCACCTCGGGATTATCCTCGATGATGAGTATGGAGGTTTGTTTTTCCATGTTCAGCTTTTTTGATAGGGCAAGTGCACGTAGAAGGTGGTACCGGATCCCAGGTCACTGGAAAAAGTCACGGAGCCTCCCAATAATTCCACGTAGTGCTTCACAATATTAAGTCCCAGTCCCGTTCCCTTCACGTTCTCTACGTTGCGGGCCCGAAAGAAGCGGTCAAAAAGATGGACCTGATCTTCGGGCGGAATGCCGATCCCCTCATCCCGTATGGAAATCTGGTAAGCATCTCCATCCAGACCACCACCGATGGTAATGGTCTTATGGTTATCGGAGTATTTGGCCGCGTTAGAGATAAGGTTGATGAGAATATGCTTCAGTAACTTACTGTCCGATTCGATCTGTGCCGGCTGTTCGTCAATTTTCAGCATGACCTCCTGACCGGGTCGGAATTGCCCTTCGGCGGCCTCGATGCTGGAAGCCACGATGGCCCGCACGTTCACCTGTTTCAGGCTTACGTCTACTTTACCCTGTTCCAGTTTAGAGAGGGAGAGAAAATCGTTTAGCACATCGGTCAGTTGGCTGACCGCTTTTTTGATCCGCTCGGTGTGTTTTTCCCGCTTCGGTTGTTGTTCCCCTTCGGTATACATTTCAATGAGCTCAATTGAGCTCAGCACCGTGCTGAGGGGCGTTTTAAATTCGTGGGAGGCCATGCTCAGAAAGCGACTCTTCAATTCGTTGAGTTCTTTCTCCTTGCCGAGGGCTTCCCGGAGCTGTTGCTCCCGCAACCGGAGTGCGGCGGTACGGGCTTCTACCTTCTCTTCCAGTTCGGCATTGAGTTGCTCCACCTTGCGCTGGGCTTCCCGAATGGCCGAAATATCGTGCAGTATTCCCGTATAGATGACCGTTTCGTCTTCCAGCACTACCTCGCTCACGGCCAGGCGCAGGGGAAACAACGTACCGTCTTTCCTCCGTCCTACTACCTCCCGGCCAATACCGATGATGTGCGGGTCATGGGTTCTTTCGTAGCGATCCAGGTACTGGTCATGATGAGTCCGATCGTGGTCGTTCATTAAAATGTTGACCTTTTTTCCCCGGACCTCCTCCGCAGCATACCCGAAAAGCTTGCAACCGGCCCGGTTGATGGACTCAATTACCCCGCGATTATTGATGGTGATGATACCGTCCGTAGCCATCTCAAAAAGGGCCTGAAGACGTTTGTAATCATCAAGAGAATTCTGGGATTGCCTGTTGGGCATGCTTGCCGGTAGTTTTCAATTCGGCGGGAATATAGGCCTTCCCGACCAAGGATATGCACGGTGGGAACACATATTTCGTGCGGCAAAGGTCAATTAATGGCACATGGGGGCAAAGTTGGTGGCCTGAAAGAAGTCGAAATCTGCGGGAAGTTGTACCTGTCCGGCCCGCCAGATCAACAATACGCCTACGGCCGCCACGATGAGCGGAGCCCAGGATGGCAGGCGCAGCCCAAATTTTTTCAGTGCTCCCTTCCCTAGCCATACGCTAGCTACCAGCAGGGGGCTGGTGCCCAGGCCGAAGACTCCCATGTAGGCGGCTCCGAGTAGCGGGTTGCCGGCATTGGCCGCGGCAATGACCGCGACGTAGACCAACCCACAGGGCAGAAGGCCGTTCAGCGCTCCTACGCCGTAATGGTTAACGCCTCCACCCCGTTGAAAAAGACGCGCAAAACCGCTGCGCAGAAAAAGTTGAAACCGGGCGAAGGCGGGCAGTCGCTGGAGCCAGTTTCCGGGGTCCACCCGCAGGACGGCGAAGCCCACCAGTAAGATACCGGATACCCAGGCCAGGATTCCCTGGGCGTTCCACAGTTTGGCTCCCCACCCCAGCCACCCCAGCAGGAAACCGAGCACCATATAGCTGGTGATCCGTCCGCCCTGATACAACATCAGCCGGCTCGCGCGGGTAAGCGCACCGTCCGGAGAGGGCAAGGCCAGCATTAACGGACCACACATCCCCACGCAGTGCAGGCTACCGACTAGTCCCAACAGAAAGGCAGTCCAGAGTAACATAATCTAGGGGCGTAGTTGCATCGTGAATTCATCGAAAAACTCCTTGCCCCCGGCGTTCCACTCTACCTTGAGTCGGTAGAAACCCGCCGCCAGGTCATCGGAGGCCAGATACATGCTTCCGGCTTCACTGGTCTTCAGCTGCACCATCTTGTCAAAGTCACTGCTGCTGGGACGGTAGAAATGGGCCGTCCCCGATACGGGGCCCGCCAGGTCCGCCTGCGGAAAAATCAGGTTGAAGCCCCCTTCCATCCGTCGCAACTCAACCGGATTTTCCAGGGCCCGACTGTTGGCCTTGCGGTCAATCATCCGCTGATAAGTGATGTCCTTGGCGTAATAGTCTTCGGCGACGAGACTGTTGTCAAACTCCGTGCTCTTGATCACCACGATGATCAGGGAGAGTGCGAAGAGGCTGTAGAAGAGGAAAATGCCGTGTCCCCAATTGAATTTCATGGCGAATTAATTTATGGGTTGAATGAAGTTGGTTTTCAGCACGTCCAGCTTTTCGTCACCGGACCATACTTCGACCCTTACCTTTACTTTTGCCCCCGCTCCTTTGGTGGGTGGCAGATCAATGAACAGGGCCCCTTCCAGTACCTGCTGTGGTTTGGCGATTGGCGGTTCACCGACGAGTCGTACCCGGCCATCAGGGCGATCCTGCAGTCGGAACTCAATGGGTAAATCCCCCGTCGTTTTGTTCAGCAACTGGAAGGTGTACAGGTTATTCAGGGTGCCGTCTTCGTTTTTCTGATAGAGCAGCCCCGGAGTCCTCAGCAGGACGGCATCCACGGCTTCGCGGCCGGTAAGCAGGAAGATATTCAGTCCAATCAGGGCAACCAGTACGGCGCTGTAGGCCATCACCCGCGGAGACCAGAGTTTGGTTTCCTTTTGCTCCACTCCGGTATGACTGTCGTAACGGATCAGGCCGCGGGGGCGCTTGATTTTGTCCATCACCTCGTCACAGGCGTCGATACAGGCCGTGCAGTTGATACACTCCAGCTGCGTACCGTTACGGATATCAATTCCCGTAGGACAAACCTGCACGCAGAGATTGCAGTCGATACAGTCGCCCAGCGGCTTGGGTTCTTCCAGGGTCATGATCTCCTGGTTCGCAGCAACTTTCATGGGCGTGGCCGCAGGTGCCGTGGCTTTGGGAGCGGCCGTGCCTTCAAGCTGCGTCAATGCACTCGCCATTTTGTTCAGCACATCATCGTGGCAGCCGTCCTTTCCGTCCCGGCAGTTGGCACAATTGCTGCACTCTTTTTCCTTCTTCGGAGTCGCTGCCGGCTTTTTCTTTTTTTGCCGCTTGAGTTTCCCGCGGGGCTCTCCCCGCACCCAATCGTACATGACCGCTACACTGTTGTTGTCCAGCAAGACTCCCTGCAGCCGCCCGTACGGACACACAGCAATGCAGACCTGCTCCCGCATGTAACTGAACACGAAGTAGAATACCCCGATGAAGGCAACGATGGCGGTAAACAGGCCAAAGTTTTCGCGAGGACCGCCGGTAACGATTTCCTGTACGCGCTCCACGCCGATCAGGTAAGACCAAAAGGTGTGGGCGATGAGGGCGGAGATGAGGATGAAGATCAGTTGCTTCCCTCCCTTCTTGAGAATTTTTTCCGCGTTCCAGGGCGCTTTATTCAGGCGGCGCTGAGCGTTGGCGTCTCCCTCAATCCAGTATTCTACCTTGCGAAAAACCATCTCCATGAAGATGGTCTGGGGACAAACCCAGCCGCAAAAAAGGCGGCCCCAGATGACGGTAAACAGGATGATGAACACCACTGCGGTTATCATCAGGATCGCAAAGAGGTGGAAGTCCTGGGGAGTGAAGTGCAGTCCGAAGAGAATAAAGCGGCGCTCCAGGACATTGAGGAGTACCAGGGGCTCGCCGCCCATTTTGATGAAGGGTAAGCCAAACAGGATGGCCAACAGTCCCCAACTCACCCAGGTGCGCCAGCGGTAAAACCGGCCGTTGGGTTTCTTGGGGTAAATCCATTGTCGTTTCCCGTCGTCACCGACGGTCGCGATGGAGTCGCGATAAGTCCCTTTTTCGTCACCGACAGCTTGCATGGGTGTAGTTATTTGATTGATCAGGGAAAAGTGGTTGTCCGGGCCACCGTGAGTGCAGATAAGCGATAGGTGGTTTAGTTGGCGGCCCGGAACAACCGCGGTGTTAAGTCTGAAACTACTCGTTCATGGAGAGGCTTTCTTCACTGGGCTCCTCGGTCGTTTCCGCGGGATCATCCACGTAGATCTCTCCCTGTGCTTCCTTAGGGTTAGGTGGGTTGGTGCCCACCAGGGTCTTGATGAAGCTGGCGACCTCCTGGATTTGCGCGGGGCGCAAATCATTCTTCCAGGGTACCATGCCCTTTTCGGGTACGCCATACTTCACGGTCTTGAAGACGTCGGCGATCGATCCACCGTGCAGCCAGTACTGGTCCGTCAGGTTAGGGCCGATACCTCCTTCCCCGAGTTGGCCGTGACAGACGGCACATTTGGCGATGTAGGTCATTTCTCCCCGACCAATGGCTTCCGGGTCGTCAAGCATCACGACGTTGGTTTCATCCACGGCGTTGGCCTGGGTGGCCAGGAAGGCCTTGACCGAAGCTTCGGCTTCCTCCATTTCCATAACGTAGGCTTCCTGGCTGGACGTTCCGTAATCGGAAAAGTGCTGGTAACCGATGTAAAAGACCGCAAAGGCAGTAGTGACGTAGAAAATGGCCAGCCACCAGGGAGGTAGGCTGTTGTCTAATTCGTGGATACCGTCGTAGTCGTGGTCGAGCATAATGTCCTGCTCCTTTTCCACGGGGACAACGTTGGTCCACTTCTTGTACATTTCCTTCCACCAGGGTTCGGTGCTGACCACATTGGCGACGCCAATTTCCTGCAGTTGTTCGGGGGAGTATTTCTCCAGTACCCGTAGCTTTTGCATCTCCAGCAGGGAGAAGCTCAGCTTGATGATGCTGGCGGCTCCCAGCAGGAGAATCGTGCCAATGAGACCGAGCAGCAACAATTCCATGGACGAGAAACGATCAAGCCCGAGGGCGCCCCCCGTGGGGGCGGTCACGGCGGCTTCGGTAGCTTCCTGAGCCACGGCCGTAACCGAAGTAGTCAGGAGTAGGATAAAGCCGCCCGCTTTACGAATTTTGGTACTGTTCATGACGACTATTCTTTTGGGAGTTCAGGCTTATCGTCCAGCGGGAGGCTGGACACGTGGTCGTACTGCTTTGCCTTACGACCAAAAACCATAATGAGGGTGAGGGAAAAAATGAGGAAGAAAGTCACCAGTGCCATAATGGCCATCCAGTTAATATTTTCTCCCACGAGCAGATACTTTGCCATGATGATATTTTTTGGGCCCGCACCGGAACTACGAGCGCTCCGGTGCGGGACTGGCCATTATTTTTTGGTAGGCTCTCCTACCGTGGTTTTGATGTCGGTACCCAGGCGCTGGAGGTAAGCGATCATGGCAATGATCTGCTTGTCTTCCAGGCGGCCTTCGGCCGGCTCTTCGACGCCCTGCGCCCGGAGGCGATCGGCGATTTCCTTGGCCTGCCGCTGCATGTCCTCGGCGGCCGTTTCCGGATAATCGTCCGGATAGGGCGTGCCCAGCGTCATCAGGGTCCGGATCTTGGCGGGCGTGTAACGCGTGTCCAGATCCTTTTCCAGCATCCAGGCGTAGGGAGGCATGATGCTGCCCGGCGAAGTGATCCGGGGGTCCATCATGTGGTTATAGTGCCAGCTATCGGGGTATTTCTGTCCGACCCGGTGCAGGTCCGGACCAGTACGCTTACTGCCCCAGAGGTGGGGACGATCGTAAATGAATTCTCCGGACTTGGAGTACTCGCCGTAGCGCTCCGTCTCCGAGCGGAAGGGTCGGATCATCTGGCTGTGGCAGGTATTACATCCCTCTTTGATGTAGAGGTCCCGGCCGTTGAGTTCCAGGGCGGTGTAGGGGCGGACGGATTCGATTTTCGGAACGTTATCCTCCACCATAACCATGGGAAAGATTTCTACCATGCCCCCAATCAGGACGACTACCGCCGAACCAATTAACAGCTGCACCGGACGGCGCTCAATCCAGCGGTGCCAGTGCTCCCCTTTGTGGGCTTCCACGGCACCCTGCAGCGGCGGTGCAGAGGCGTCTTCATCGCCGATGAAGTTACCCTGTTTGACGGTTTTGATGAGGTTGTAGATCATCAGGATGACCCCGGCCAGGTAGATGGCACCACCGAAGGCCCGCATCATGTACATCGGCAGGATCGCCGTAACCGTTTCCAGGAAGTTACCGTACTGCAGCATCCCTTCGGGCAGGAATTGCTTCCACATGGAGCTCTGCGTCCAGCCCGCCCAGTACAGGGGAATGGCGTAGAAGAGCATCCCCAGGGTCGCAATCCAGAAGTGGACGTTCGCCAGCTTCTTGCTGTACAATTTGGTGTCAAAGAGACGGGGGAACAACCAGTAGAGGATACCGAAAGTCAGCATACCGTTCCAGCCCAGCGTACCGATGTGTACGTGGCCCACGGTCCAGTCCGTGTAGTGGCTGATGGCGTTGACGGACTTGATGGACAGCAGGGGCCCTTCGAGCGTGGCCATCCCGTAGGCCGTGACGGCCACTACCATCATTTTCAGCACGGGGTCTTCCCGCACCCGGTCCCAGGCACCCCGCAGGGTCAGCAGACCGTTCAGCATCCCACCCCAGCTCGGGGCGATGAGCATCAAACTAAAGACCATACCCAGAGACTGCGCCCAGTCGGGGAGACTGGTGTACAGCAAGTGGTGAGGACCGGCCCAGATGTAGATGAAGATCAGGGCCCAGAAGTGGATGATGGAAAGGCGGTAACTGTATACCGGGCGGTTGGCGGCCTTGGGCAGGAAGTAATACATCAGGCCCAGGTAAGGGGTGGTCAGGAAGAAAGCCACCGCATTATGCCCGTACCACCACTGCACCAGCGCATCCTGTACCCCGGCAAACAGCGGGTAGGACTTCCACAGCGTGGCGGGCAGTTCCAGACTATTACCCACGTGAAGTACCGTAACGGTAATCCAGGTAGCAATGTAGAACCACACGGCGACGTAGAGGTGGCGTTCCCGGCGCTTCATGATGGTCATGAACATATTGATGCCGAAGAAAATCCAGACCAGCGCGATCCCGATGTCAATGGGCCATTCCAGCTCGGCGTATTCCTTACCCGTGCTGATGCCCAGCGGAAGAGTAAGGGCCGCCGCCAGAATGATGATCTGCCAGCCGTAGAAGTGCAGGGTGCTCAATAAGTCACTCCACATCCGGGCCTTCATCAGGCGCTGAAGGGAGTAATAAACCCCCATGTAGATGCCGTTGCCCACGAAGGCAAAAATGGCAGCATTAGTGTGAAGGGGGCGAACACGACCGAAGGTGGTCTCGGGGGTAAAGTTGAGGGCCGGCCAGATCATCTGCAGGGCAGCAAGAAGACCTACCGTCATGCCGATCAAACCCCAAAATGCCGTTGCGTAGGCAAATTTCCGGACGATGTCGTTGTCGTACTTGAAATGCTCAAGTCCAAGGGCGTCCGTTTTGGTAGCCGTCTTAGTCATTAGACGAGGATTTAGAAGAGGTGGAGGGTGATTCATCAAAAAGCATCCGGATGGAAGGCGTTACTTCGTCTTCGTACTGACCGTCATCGACCGCCCAAAAAAAGGCTGCCAGGAAAATGAGGGCAACCACGAGGCTAAGACCAATCAGTAGCAGAATTACTTTCATCGCTGTGCTTTTATGTGCCGCAAGGTAGCGTGCACCCTAAGCGATTTTCATGACCCGAATCAAGGCCAATAGTGATCTATGTCATTTATGCATCAAGGGCCCGACGAAGGTCAACAAATTCCTATTTTTCAACACATTACACATTTAAATTAAGCACCAACAAAGCTTGAACGATCCTCCGAAAATTGAAGAATCCATCCGTAAGCAACAGGCCGTACACGCTGGTCGGATGAGAGCATAGAACTGCCGTCTTGCACGAAGCAAATTCCGGAGAGAACAAGAGAATATCCGGCTAGCCAGCAGTAAAGAGGCGGCACCTCATTCATCGATCCGTCACGGTGATCATTACTGCTTTAACGGGGAGGCCCGGCACCTGCGGTGATCGCCCTGATGAAGATCAGCGGCGAGCAACCAGATTCGTCCCGGCGATGCCGACCACCACGATAGAAATGGAGCTGAGGGGCATGAGAATGGCGGCCACCACCGGAGACAGCAGCCCCCGTACCGCGAAGCTCAGGCCAACGACGTTGTAGAGGAAAGCCAGCGCGTAGGCCACGTAAAGCACCATCTTTGCGCGCTTGATGCTCCGCAGCATTTCCGGCAGCTTCGGCAGGGCGTCGGAGGACAGAATGCCGTCGCAGGCCGGGGAGAACCCCGCCATATCCTCGCTAACTGCCACCCCGACTTCCGCGGTGCGCAGTGCCCCCGCATCATTGAGGCCGTCGCCCAACATGAGAACCCGCTGGCCATCACCCTGCAGTTGCTTGATGTAGCGCTGCTTATCAAAGGGGCTTTGCCGGAAGTGCATCCGGGAGTCGTCAAAATAGGTCATCCAGAACTCCCCGGTATGTGGCTCGTCCCCGGAGAGCAGGTGCAGGCTCCGGTGATCAATGCTATCGAGAAGCTGCAGGGCACCCTCCCGCAAACGGGGTAATTCCCGGCTGAAGGCTGCCTTCAGCTCTCCGTCAGCGGTGACGTAAACACTATGGTTTTCGTGCTGGGGCTGGCCGCAGAAACTGGCGCTTCCCACCCGGTACTCGATTCCCTGATGGTCAAGCCGCAACCCCTTACCCGCAATTTCTTCCACCGTCCCGGTGGCCAGCGGGCGGACACCGTCCGCCGCCAATAATCGGCCGAGGGCCGCGCTCTTGGGGTGATTCGACTGCCGCACCATCGCCAGCACCACCGCGGCGGTTAGCGGGTCCAGGGACGGTTCCTCGGCGGCGGGGGCGCCCAGTCCGGGCTCGGTCAGCGTTCCGGTTTTGTCCAGTACGTAATCCGTTATGCCGTGCAGGGCTTCCACCACCGCAACGCTGCGCAGGTACAGTCCGTGCTTACCCAACTGGCGAATCAGCGATCCGTACGTAAACGGGATGGCCAGCGCCAGGGCACAGGGACAGGCAATGATCAACACGGCCGTAGCGGCATTCAGGGCCCTTCCCGCGTCCGTAGGCCACCAAAACAGGAAAGTGAGCAGGGCGATGGACAGCACCACCAGGGTGAAGGTCTGACTGATCCGATCCGTCAGGTTTCGGTTGCGCACGGCATCTTCCCGGGCCTCCTGTCGCCATAGCTGCAGTAAGTAGCTGTCATCGACGGGTTTTTCTACCAGCAGGTCCAGGGCCGTGGCTACGGCCCGGCCACCGGCATAAATCTGGTCACCGGCTTCCCGGGGCTGGGGTTCGGCTTCTCCCGTGACGAAGCTGTAGTCAATTCCCTCTTTGGCGTCGTTGAGCAGTTTACCGTCGGCGGGAATCAACTCTCCGGGTCGGACCAGTAGCCAGTCTCCCGCCTTAATGTCCGCCAGGGCGATGGGCTCCGTCTGGGCCCCGGTCGCATCATAGCGGTTCGCGGCGATGGGGAAGTAGTGGCGATAGTCCCGGTCAAAGGACAACCGATCGAAGGTGCGGTCCTGAAACCAGCGGCCGACCAACAGAAAGAAGAGTAAACCGGCCAGGCTGTCGAAGTATCCCGCTCCGGTATGCGTCAGAACTTCGTAGGTGGAACGGCCGAACAGGGCCAACAAGCCCACCGAGATCGGCACGTCGATGGTGAGCATTCCGGCCCGCAGGCCGGACCAGGCCGACCGCAGGTAGTCCTGTCCACTATACAATAACAGGGGCACACTGAGCGCCAGGTTCAGGTAGCCAAACGCCCGCGCGAAGGTTCCTCCCTCCAGGTCAATACCCAGTCCGAGGTATTCGGGGAAGCTCAGCAACATCACGTTACCGAAGGTGAATCCCGCCAGTCCAATCTGATAAATAAGTCTGCGGTTCCGGGGCTTGCGGGCGTCGCCCTGATCGCGCTCGTGGAATACGGGGGGATAACCAATGCGGGCCAGCCACTCGGCCAGCTCCCGGAAGGAAATGGTATCCTGGCGGAACACGATGGTGGCGGTTCTCCGGCTGAAGTTAACCGTAACGGCGTGCACGCCTTCGGCCAGCCGGGGCAACCGCTCCAGCAACCAGACGCAGGAAGTACAGTGTATCTGGGGTAACTCAAGCGCCACCCGGGTCTGCTGATTGTCCCGGTACTGCACGAAGGGGGTGGCAAGTTCTTCGACGTCGAGCCAGTCGTAATTGGCGTCTCCCCGTTTTTGCTGGGAGCGGCCGGCCGCCTCATCGAGTTGGTAGAAATCGCCCAATCCGTTGGCCTGCAACAAGTCAAATACCGTAGCGCACCCCACACAACAGAAGTTATCTTCTCCTCTGCTGATTGGAGGCGTCGGACAGGGATCGCCGCAGTGACGGCAGGCAGACTTGTCTTTTACCGTGGCGGAGGAATCCGAAACGGTGTCCACTTCAAGGGCCCGGACGATATCGTTGGGGCTGGCCGTATCCTGTCCCATTACACTGACTGACTAAAGGTGGGGGCTTCCGGACGACGATTCCAAAAGTAGTCGTCCAGGGGCAGGCAAATATTCCGCAGGAAGGGCATCCCTTCCTCACGGACTTCGATGCGGTAGGGCGATCGCCGTAAGAGTCCATCGGCGGCCATGTCGTTCCACAGTGGAACGGCCCGCTCCAGGGCCGAAGCCCGTAGATGTTCTGCCCTCCACTCGGTGGCGTGCTGACACATCAGGTTAAGGATATGCTGCCGTACAACCTGGTCTTCTTCCGTCAGCTGGTGCCCCTTGATGATGGGTAGCCGCTTTTCTACGAAGACGGCTTTCTGGTAGTCTTCCACCTTCTTTTCGTTCTGGACGTACATATCCCAGCTGTCTCCAATGGAGGAACAACCCAGCGCGATGGTCATCTTGGTGGGTAGTGCCGTATAGCCCATGAAGTTGCGGTGTAATTCGCCCGCCTCGCTGGCCTGATACAAATCGTCTTCGGGCAACGCAAAATGGTCAAGGCCAATATCCTGGTAGCCGATGTCGGTCAGCATTTCCTTACCGAGCTCGTAGAGCGCTCGTTTCTCCAGACCGCGAGGAAGATCCGTTTCGTCGTAGGCCCGCTGTCCAGGACTAACCCAGGGCACGTGAGCGTAGCTGTAAAAAGCGATCCGCTCCGGGCGGAGCTCATCGATCCGTTGCACGGTGTTGATGATGTCTTCGCGCGTCTGGGTGGGCAACCCGTAAATGATGTCAAAATTCACCGACTTGTAGCCGGTCGCCCGGGCGTAATCCGCCGTATCGAGTACCTGCTGATGCGTCTGATCGCGGTTGATGAGCTGAAGAATGGCCTGGTTGAAATCCTGAACCCCGATGCTCAGTCGGTCGAATCCGCGGTCGGCCAGGGCCTGAAGGTGCTCCCTGCTCGTGCTGGAGGGGTGGGCCTCGAAACTGTAGTCGAATTTATCCGCCCGATCGGCGTGAACAAAGATTCCGTCAATGAGGCGCCCCAGTTCTTCCGGGCTGAAGAAGGTGGGCGTACCCCCGCCAAGGTGAAGCTCCTTGATGCGGGGACGATGGTTCATCGCCTCGACGTATAACTTCCATTCCGCCAGCACGGCGTTCACGTAGGGAGCCTCTACACCGTGATTAATCGTAATGCGTTTATTACAACCGCAATAGGTACAGAGTTTTTCGCAAAAGGGAAGGTGGATATACAGGCTGATGTCCTGGCTTTCCTCCATACGCTGATTGACGGCGGCCAACCATTCCCCCTGCGTCGGGGGCGTTTTTTGCCAGTAGGGCACCGTCGGATAGCTGGTATAGCGCGGCACGGGCCGGTCATACTTCTCGATCAGGTAGCCATTGGTCGTTGGAGGTACGAGCATAATTGAATAGAATCCTTGCTTCTTCAGGATTACTCTCCAAAGGTGCGGCAAAGCACTACCCTACTCCATGATGGCCATCAAAGGGAAAAATGATAAATATCAAGAATGGGAAAATCCCGTCATTTTCCACCGAAAAAGGTAGAAAAATCGGGGGGTTCAGGGTGCATTCACGATTTCGATCTCGGCCAGAAACCGTCGGCCGTCCAGCCTAACATCACGAGCACGGAACCCCCAGCCCAGTTCCTGCCACTCGGTCGGCACCGGTTGCAGCCGAATGGGCTCATCATCCACCCAAACCTGAACCGGCATATTGAAGGATTCGGCGGCCACTGACCACCGGTACTCAACGGCACCATCATTTTCCCGCAGTAGCAGCAGGGGAACCTCCGGATGCATCAGGTACTGCTCAAAGAAGGGTCCTAAATCCCGCTGGGCGTAACGGCTGAAGTAGTCGATCACCTGCTGGGTGTTGACGATGCTCCGTTCATGATCCTGGTAAAAACTCCGGAGCATACCGAAAAAGAGCGGATCGTCATTGATCGCGTGCCGCAGGGTGTGCAGCACCCAGGCCCCCTTGTAGTAGTGGTCGGAGCTGCCAAAGTCGTCAAAATTGACGTCCAGGGGGCCAAGGATCGGAGACTCATTCTGGATGAATCGCTTCTGGGTCATCAGGTAACGTATCGCGTCCGCCTGCCCGTAGAGAAATTCCACGTACAGCGCCTCCATGTAGGTGGTGAAGGATTCATGAATCCACATTTCGGCGTGGTCGGCCACGCTGATGGAGTTGCCGAAGTATTCGTGCCCCGTCTCGTGGATGATGATGTAATCCCAGTCCATATCCTCGGGGATCAGCCCCCCCAGGTACCCGCGCATGTAGCGGTTGCCGTAGGCAATTCCACTCTGGTGTTCCATGCCGAGGTAGGGGGTTTCGATGAGGGCAAAACCGTCTTCCCAGAAGGGATACTTCCCGAAGTAATGCTCATAGGCCCGCAACATCGGACCAACCTGACGAAACTGTTTACGGGCACGCGCTTCGTTGTAATCGATGACGTAATAGTCCAGGGCGAGTTCTTCTCCATCGGTGGCGACGTAGGTAGAATCAAAGTGGACGTAATGACCGATGCCCAGGGAAACGTTGTAGTTGTTGATCGGGTAGGATACGAACCAGTCGTAGCGCTTTTTCCAACGGCCCACTTCCTCCTCGGCCCGCAGGTTACCGTTGCTGGCCACGAATAAACGCTTCGGTACCGTCACGCTGATCAGCATCGAATCGGGTTCGTCGCTGAGGTGGTCCTTATTGGGCCACCAGAGGCTGGCTCCGGTGCCCTCGCAGGCCACGCCCACCCAGGTGCGGTCCTTTTGGTCGAGGCTCCAGACGAAGCCACCGTCCCAGGGAGCGTTCTTCGCCGCGATGGGCTTGCCCCCGTAATAGATGGTCATCGCGTGACGGGAATTTTCGGGAAGGATTTCCGGCAGGTCCACAAAGACAGCATCCTCGATCCGGGTAAAACGCAATTCCTTACCGTCCTGAACGATACGGTCCAGCCCCATATTCCGGAACAGGTCCAGCTGAAGGCGCCGGGTGGGCGCCACCACCGTGTATTCCATGACGACTTTACCCTCCAGTTCCCGGTCCTCCACGTCCACGTCCAGGTGAAGCTCGTAATAGGTCACGTCGAAGGAGGTACGTTCCGGGCGGAGTGCCCCCCGCAGGCTGTCGGCACGGCTGAAGCTGTGCTCCGCAAAGTAGGCCGGGTCGACCTGAGCGAGGACGCAGGTGCCGTGCCCCAGGCCAAGGAGCAAAGAACAAATGAGGGCAAAAGAACGCACGTTAAGGGGAGTAGCTTTCATTCAAGGGAGGTTGGTTGGGCGGCAGCGAACGCTGATTCGCCGCACTTTACTTTAATTCAACGATCATTTCAATTTCTACGGCAATGTTGCTGGGTAAGGCGGCCATACCCACCGCGGCGCGGGCGTGTTTACCCCGCTCGCCAAAGACTTCCACCATCAGGTCCGAAAAGCCGTTGATCACCTTGGGCTGATCGGTGAAGTCGGGGGTGGAATTCACCATCCCCAGCACCTTGACGATGCGGCGGACCCGGTTCAGGTCACCGATTTCGGCCTTGAGGGCGGCCAACTGGTTGACGCCCACCAACCTGGCGGCTGCGTAGCCTGCTTCGATGTCGAGGTCCTGCCCCAGCTTGCCGGTGACCCGCGTGCCATCGGCACGCGTGGGGCCCTTCCCGGCCAGGAAAACCAGCTTACCGGTCGTGACCGCGTTCACGTAGTTCGCCACGGGCTTACTCGGGGTGGGCAGGGTGATCCCCAGCGAATCAAGGATGGCCTCCACGTCCGTAGTGGTCTCCTGCTCCACGGCCATTACCTCGTCCGTAGACTGTTCCACTTCCGCTGAATCGATGGCTTGATCGCATCCGTATAGTAGCCCCGCCAGGGCCAGTAGCATCCAGTATTTCATGGGAGCAAGATAAACAGTATTGGGGTAGTTCATTAGGTTCCCCGGAACACTAACGAACTACCCCAATAATTATTCAGTCCGGTAGGACTAGCCCTAGGCTGTGCCCTGAGGTTTCATCAGCGATTCCTGCGGAATCGCGGCAGTTCAGAGGGGCAAATGGTAGCGGCAAGGCATGCCTTGCCGCTACTAGTAAATTCAATGACTTGATGGCCAAAGGATTAATTCACGGAACAGCCTAGGCCTACCCCCCTACCCGACTGGCTTCATCTTCCAGTCCGGTGTTCCGCTTGCGGCTCTTCACCTTCTGGTTGCCGAAGTTGTAGCTGATGCTCAGGGTCACCCGACGGCTGTCCCAGTTGCCCCGGCCGGAGCTCACCAGGCCGTTGAATTCCGAGGTTCCCCGCCAGCCGGTGGTGAAGAAAAGATCACTACCGCTCAGTTTCACGTTCATCTGATTGTCGAGGAATTTCTTCTGTAATCCGAGGTTGAAGGAGCCGCTGGTTTCGTACTCAAAGACGCCTCCCCACACACCGGGGCCGGAAAAATATCCACTTATTTCCCCCGTGAATCCTCCGGGCATCTGGAAGGTATGCTGGGAGAAGATACTGTAGGTGAAGGCCTGCAGATCAATGGTCACCCCGTCTCCGTAGTCCGCCTGGTTATCCAGATAACCTCCGGACAGGTTGAAAAAGGCGTTCCAGCTTTTGGTCACGGTAAAGGGCAGGGCGGCGTTGAAACTGTAGTTCGTTTGGGTCGCCAGATTATCCCATCCGACGAAGGCTGCCCGGGGATCGACGTTGTCCGGTCCGATCAGACGGGTGATCTGGTTGCTCGTCCGGCTAAAGGCCAGCTTGAAGTTATAGCGGTAGGCCAGGGTGTACCCCAGTTCGAGGTTGTCCACGATTTCCGGACTGAGGAAGGGGTTACCCTTCTCGTACATCAGCTGACTGATCTGGTTCCGGAACGGATTCAGCACATTGTAATCCGGACGGTTAATTCGCCGACCGTAGTTCAGCGAAACGGTGTTGCCCTTCTGGGCGTTCAACGCGTAGGTGATGCCCGCGCTGGGGAAAAAACTTACGTAGTTAAACTCCACGGGGGGTTCTTCCAGGTCAACCCGGAAGGCCCGCAAGTCGCCGGTAGCGTTGGTAATTTCAGACCGTAGTCCGGCCGAGAAGCTGATCTGATCGTTCAGCTTTCCGGCGTAGGATACGTAGCCCGCATACACCCGCTCGTCGTAGTTAAACTGGTTTGATTGTCCGTCGTTCAGCTCCCGGTTTCCTTCGGCGTCGACGTCATAAAACAGGAAGGTGTTGTCCGTTCCCACCTGGGACAACTTCACCCCCGTACTGAACTGCCCGCCCAGCAGGGGTTGTTCGTAATCCAGTTTTGCCGTCGCGATGTCAATTTCGATGGGTGTATCGAAGTAATTATCCACCCGGCTCAGTACGGTGGCGCCGTCGGGGCTGAGGTAAGTATTCGGTTGGTTACGGAGGTTATCGTTGCGGAATCGCCCGTAATCCAGGTCCACGTTCAGCGACTTGCCCTGTCCCATATCGTTGCGGTAATTGACGTTGAAGGTATTCTGCCCCCGGTCCGCCCGGGCAAAGCTTGATGCCCGGAGTAAACTATCGGCCGTGGCACTTACCACTCCGTTGTTGACCGAGAAAATATCCACGTCGTTCTGGTCGCGCTGCTCCATGTCCTGATAGCCGCCCCCGACGAGGAAGCCCAGGGTTTGCTGGTCGTTGAGGAAGAAATCAACCCCCACCCGGAAGTTGGGGTTCGTTCTGCTTCCCCGCATGACGGCTCCCTGATCCAGGAAGAGGCCGTTTTGGAAGCTCCGAAAATCCATGATGTTCCACCACTCGCCCTGAGCGTAGGTCAGGTTACCGAAGGCGTTCATGAATTTGTTGCGGTAGTTGCCCGTAACGTTGGTATTGAAGTTAGCGTACCGTCCCTGACTAAAGGTTCCCGAAACGGTGCCGTTAGCCCCTTCATTCTCGTTCTTCTTGAGTCGGATATCGATGATTCCGGCATTGCCCTGGGCCTCGTACTTTGCACTGGGATTGGTAATGATGTCGATCCGGTCAATTTGCTCGGCGGTGAGGTTGCGCAGGTAGTTTGCCAGGTCGTCTCCGGTAAGCGGTAGTCGTTTACCGTCCACGTACACCAGCACGCCCGAGCGACTCAGGACGTTGATGTTGTCGTTGTTATCGATGGTTACTCCGGGGGCTTTCCGCAGCAGGTCCAGGCCATTTTCGCCCACGGCGTTGATGGTCCCCTGCACGTTAAAGACGGTCCGGTCCGGTTTGATCTCTACCAGGGCCCGGGTGGCCGTCACGGTGGCGGCTTCCAGCTCGATGCCCGCCGGCTGCATGCTGAGTACCCCAAGGTCGATCAGGTCATTTTCCCCGATTTGCAGATCGGGGCGGCGCAAGTCCGGCATCCCAAGGTAGGTGGCCACCAGATCGTAGTCTCCGGGAGCTACCTGCTGCATCTGAAAAATACCGGCGTCGTCGGTGGTTTCCACCTTGACCAGGCTGGAATCCGCCTTCAGGTACAGGGCCACGTTCGCGAAGGGAACCGCCAGGCCATCCGTATCCTGCAGTTGGCCCTTAATGGTACTTTGGGCGAGGACGCAGGTGCCCAGTAGCCCCCAGAAAGCCAGCAGAAACAGTCGTTTCGGCTGGTTAAAGGGAAGGGGGGAACGGAGAAGAGAAAAAGGTAAAAAAGAATTCATTTGGAGGGTGTTACGTCAAAAAGTAAGCTGTCACCCAAAAGGACTGGCAATCCCTGTTCCCGTTGCACCACAAATCCCCGCATTCGGCGAACGGCCACCAGCGGCGGACGAATGCCCCCCGAGCCTATACCAACCGCCCGATGGTCAGCCCTTAACCCCCACAGGATCAGGGTCTAAACGCAGAAGACTCATTCGCACGGGGTTCGAAAATTCCGCAGGAATGAGTCTGCTAAAGGTAGGCTGTTCCGTGAATTAACCCTCTGGCCATTAAGTCATTGAATTTACTAGTAGCGGCAAGGCATGTGTTGGTTAGCACAAAGTTGTAACCCATGTAGTGGCGTTGAGTTACGACTGTATATTGCATTGTACTCTGTGCCCCATGAAGTATTTCCTTTGCTACCTTCAGGTGTGTCGGATCGTCAGTGAACCGTAGCCATTAGTCTAATGAGTTAATCACCTATTCTGAATTATTCCTCTTGAGGAAATTAGCAAATAATTGAGGTTAAATGGTGTTTCCTTTCCCCGAAAGGAAACCGAATTAGACTGGGATAACTAAAGGACCTTCCGCAAAAGAATGTGACAAATCGATCTTGTCTAATCTTACTTTCTTTGCTGGTGTGGTCGCCTTTCGGGGAAAGGCGACACCAAGATTTTCCAAAGGGTGGGTGATTTCGACCTTCAGATGATCATACCTAACAAGACGCCCGGAACCTAAAAATTTAGACTACAATATTACTGGACACAATTTAGCCTCTAGAAGGTGTATAACTCTACGCCATCCCACACATGCCTTGCCGCTACCATTTGCCCCTCTGAACTGCCGCGATTCCGCAGGAATCGCTGATGAAACCTCACGGAACAGCCTACTTCTAAAGGGAAGGAATTCTCCTTCCGGTGGCGCAATGGCTTACTTACTGCCTACCCGGCTGGCTTCGTCTTCCAGCCCCGTATTGCGCTTACGGCTTTTCACCTTCTGATTACCGAAGTTGTAGCTGATGCTCAGGGTCACCCGACGACTGTCACGGAATCCCCTTCCGGAACTCACCAGGCCGTTAAATTCGGAACCTCCCTGCCAGTTGGAGGTAAAGAGGATATCACTGGCACTCAGCTTCACGTTCATCTGGTCGTTGATGAACTTCTTCTGCAGGCCAAGATTCAGGGAGCCCAGTGCTTCGTACTTAAAGACTCCTCCCCACACCCCGGGCCCAGAATAGAACCCACTGATTTCACCGGTGAACTGACCGGGCAGTTGCCAGGTATGCTGGGAGAACAGGCTGTAGGTGAAGGCCTGAAGGTCAATGACGGCGCCGTCTCCGTAGTCCGCCTGGTTATCCAGGTACCCCGCCGAAACGTTGAAAAACGCGTTCCATTTCTTGGTCACCGTGAAGGGCAATGACGCATTGAAGCTGTAGTTCGTTTGGGTGGCCAGGTTGTCCCACCCGATGAATCCGGCACGCGGGTCGATATCGTCGGGTCCGATCAGGCGGGTAATCTGGTTACTGGTACGGCTGTAGGCTAACTTGAAGTTGTAGCGGTAGGCCAGGGTGTAGCCCAATTCAACATTGTCCACGATTTCGGGATTGAGGAAGGGGTTACCCTTTTCGTAGCTCAACTGGCTGATCTGGTTCCGGAACGGGTTGAGGACGTTGTAATCCGGCCGGTTGATCCGTCGTCCGTAGTTCAGGGCGATGGTATTCCCCTTTCGTTGGTTAACCGCATAGGTGAACCCAATGCTGGGGAAAAAGCTGAGGTAATTGAGTTCTACGGGAGGCTCTTCCAGGTCAACCCGGAAGGCCCGCAGGTCACCGGTGGCGTCGGTGAGCTCGGAACGTAGTCCCGCCGAATAGCTGATCTTGTCGTTGATTTTGCCGGCAAAACTGAGGTAGGCGGCGTAGACGCGCTCGTCGTAATCAAACTGGTTGGAGCGGGCATCGTTCAAGGTGCGGTTACCGTCCGCATCTACGTCGTAGAACAGGAAGGTATTGTCCGTCCCCACCTGAGAGAGCTTTATGCCGGTACTGAACTGTCCACCAAAAAGGGGTTGCTCATAGTCCACTTTGGCCGTGGAAATGTCGATGTCAATGGGGGTGTCGAAGTAATTATCAATTTGGGTAAGGACGGTACTTCCGTCGGGGCTGAGGTAAGCGTTGGGTTGGTCCCGAAAGTTGTCGTTGCGGAACCGGCCATAATCGAGGTCAACATTGAGGGACTTTCCCTCACCGATGGCGTAACGGTAATTGATGTTGAAGGTATTCTGGCTACGATCAGAGCGACCGAAGGTGGCCGCCCGCAGCAGGCTGTCGGCCTCCGCATTAACCACGCCATTGGTTACGGAATAGAGGTCAATATCGTTGCTGGCCCGGCTTTCGTTGTCCTGATAGCCTCCTCCGATGAGGAAACCGATGGTATGCTGGTCACTTAAGAAGAAGTCGACGCCGGCGCGGTAGCTGGGGTTGCGATCGCTTCCCCGTACCAGCGTTTCTTCGTCGAGGAAAAGTCCGTTTTGAAAACTGTCGAAGAAGAAATTATTCCACGACTCTCCCTGAGCGTAGGTCAGGTTCGCAAAGGCGTTCATGAACCGGTTGCGGTAGTTCCCCGTAAAGTTGGTGTTGAAGCGGGAGTACCGCCCCTGGCTGAAAGTGCCGGATACCGTTCCGTTAGCCCCCTCGTTTTCGTTTTTCTTCAACCGGATGTCGATGATTCCGGCGTTGCCCTCGGCCTCGTACTTGGCGCTGGGGTTGGTAATGATGTCAATGCGGTCGATCTGCTCGGCGGTGAGGTTACGCAGGTAGTTGGACAGATCATCTCCGGCCAGTGGAAGGCGCTTTCCGTCTACGTAGACCAGTACGCCGGAGCGGCTCAGCACGTTGATGTTATCGTTATTGTCGATGGTTACCCCCGGAGCTTTGCGCAGCAGGTCCAGACCGTTTTCGCCCACGGCGTTGATCGTCCCCTGAACGTTGAAAACGGTCCGGTCGGGTTTGATCTCCACCAGGGCGCGGGTGGCCGTTACCGTAGCCGCTTCCAGCTCAATGCCCGCGGGCTCCATGGAGAGTACTCCGAGATCAATCAGGTCATTGTTCGCAACTTCCAGTCCGGGTTGGCGGAGATCCGGCATCCCGAGATAGGTGACGACGAGGTCGTAGGTTCCGGCGGCCACCTGGGCCATCTGAAAAATACCCGCATCGTCCGTGGTTTCCACCTTGGCCAGGCTGGAGTCGGCCTTCAGGTAAAGGGCAACGTTGGCAAAGGGCACGGCTGCTCCATCGGCATCCTGCACCTGGCCCTTGATGCTGCCCTGAGCAAAAACTCCGGAGCAGAGGGCTAAACCGAGGACGAGAAACAACAAACGCCGACCGAAAGGCCGGACGTTCGTGTTACTCGAGAGAAACTGATTTGGATTGGGGAAATTGGGAATGCTAAAACGTAAAAATGATTTCATTTGGCGGGGTGTTAAATCAGTGAGATGCTACTCAGCAAAAGGTTGGGGTTTTGACCTTGTTCAATGGGAGTCCGGAATGTTGTGATTCACGAATGACGCCAAGGACAGGTTCCGATAGTTGATCTTAAATCCACCACAAATATCAAGCTTCCGGGAAGGCCAGGCATCCGGTTTTCGGTGAATGACCACCATTAATGGACGAACGCCCAATTAGTATGATGCTGCCGTTAAACCACCCGTAACCCCGGCTTCGCAGGGACGTACCTGGCACCTGCACTCCGTGTCCAATGCCTTACCATAGGAGTGAGGGCCTACCATACCTGGTGGGGCATGGCCGCCTGTAAATCCGTACGAAATCGTTGCACCCAGCGTTCGGAGTATTGGTTGGCGGTCCGTTGTAAATTTTTGGGCGGAAGCGTGGTGGGGCCCTTGATCTCCAGGTAATCCAGAATGCGCGTCAGGGTGCCGGGAAAGTCCTTGATCATGTCTTCGTAGACCACCACCAACGGACGCAGAGCATACTGATCAAACTGATCCTGCAGCGTGCACTCCTTGAGGTTTGCTTCCTTGAAGAGGTGCATGATCGCGTCAAAATCGTAGTGCTCTTCGTAAAAATCTTCCGTCTGTTCCTGGGTCTGCCCCGACGAAAGGTGCCAAACATCGTCCTTGATCGCCTTCCACCAGGAAACCGCCTGGCGGATTTTATTCCTGCGGGTCAGGTAAATGTGCTTACAGTTAGGAAACAGATCGGCAAGCACCGATTCCGGATCTCCCTCACGGTATTCCGGCGCTCCGTCAAGTGCGGCAATTTCTCCCAGTAAGTGGCGGTAGTAAGTATGGTGAACGGAGTGTTTGATGCCGAAGACGCCGTTAGAACTGCTGCCCAGCTTCCAGAGGTGCTCCCGAAAGGCGTCGTAAGATGTCACGCCGTATTTATCCCACAGCGTTTCCTCCATCGAAAGGTTAAAGAACTCTCCGGGTCTACCCGTAAGGCCCGTGTCTTCGAGTCCCTTACACAGCAAAGTGCTGCCACTGCGTTGCGTAAACCAGATGCGAAAAGATTGGTGGGGCTGCATAAACGGTGGTTTGGTTAGGGGTTATTTGGGAAAATAACCCGGAACCCACCTCCGAAAGTTGCGGCTAAAACGAGCGGTGGCGACCCCCGCAGGGAGCCGCCACCTTAATTTATGCCTGGGGACCATGGATTAAATCGTGGTCCACTTATCGTCACTCTGGCTGTTTTGCACCACTCGCTCAACGAAGACCATTCCACGCAGTCCGTCGTGCACGTCGGGGAAGTCAGTATACAGCGGATCGGGTTCTTTACCCGCGAGGCGGGCCTGCACGCAGTGGGCAAAGTTCTTGTAGATGTTGGCGAAAGCCTCCAGGTAGCCCTCCGGGTGTCCCGCGGGAACGCGCTGCGCCGCCTGGGCGGCGGCGGAAAGTTCCCCTACGCCGGTTCGGTAGTAGGTCGCGGGGCCCTCCAGGTTTTTCACGATGAGGGTGTTTGGTTCCTGCTGGTGCCATTCCAGGCCTCCGGTTTCTCCCCACACGCGGATGTTGAGGCCATTTTCTTCCCCAACGGCAATCTGGCTGCAGTGTAGGACGCCCTTGGCCCCTCCGGCAAAGCGAAGCAGGATATTGGCGTCGTCATCCAGGCGACGGCCGGGGACGAAGCTCGTCAGGTCCGCGCAAACGGACTCAATTTGCAGTCCCGTCATGTACTCGGCCAGGTTCTCGGCGTGGGTGCCGATATCTCCCATGGCCCCGCCCAGTCCGGATTTGCTGGGGTCGGTCCGCCAGCTGGCCTGTTTCTGGTCGGAATCTTCCAGTTTGGTGGCCAGCCACCCCTGCGGGTATTCCACGACGACCTTGCGGACTTTACCGATATCTCCCGCCTTGATCATATCCCGGGCCTGCTTGACCATGGGATATCCGGTATAGTTGTGGGTAAGCGCGAAAATCAGTCCGGTCTCCTCCACCAGTTTCACCAGCATTCTGGCTTCTTCCACGCTAAAGGTCATCGGCTTATCGCAAACGACGTGAAAGCCGTTTTCCAGGGCCATCTTTGCGGGCCCGAAGTGCACGTGATTGGGGGTCACGATGGAGATGAAGTCCATCCTCACGTCCTCCGGCAATTCCTTTTCCTTCAGGATCATTTCTTCGTAGCTCCCGTAAACCCGGTCGGCGGGCAGGAATAGATCTTCCCCACTCGCCTTAGATTTTTCGGGGCTGGAACTGAAGGCTCCGCATACGAGTTCAATTTGCTGATCAATGGCTGCGGCGATGCGGTGAACGGCACCAATGAAGGCTCCACGGCCTCCGCCAACCATTCCCATTCTAATTTTTCTGGACATTGTGTATCTACTTTAAACTGGATTGCGAGTATAGGGAAAATCGATGGAATCCGCTGCTTCACGGACCCCGGCAAAACGCCACTCCGCCCCCATAAACCTACAACTGGACCACTAACGCTAAATTTGCGGTCAAACAACAACTGTCGGACGATTCATGCTAAGTTCTACCACTACCCATCGCGTACGGTACGGAGAAACGGACCAAATGGGCTACCTCTACTACGGCCGCTACGCCATGCTGTACGAAATCGGCCGGGTGGAAATGCTGCGGGACATCGGGTTGAGTTATGCCTCCATGGAAGCAGAACATGGGGTGATGATGCCCGTCATGTCGCTCAACCAGCGCTTCGTCCGTCCGGGGCGTTACGATGAATTGCTGACCATCGAGACTACTTTACGGCGTCTGCCCGTCGACACAATTACCTTTCACGTCGAAATTCGTAACGAAAAGGGTAAATTGGTCAACGGAGGGTCCGTCAAATTGTGTTTTGTTGAAGTAGCTTCCGGTCGTACGACCGCTGCGCCGGACTACCTACTGGAAAAACTGCGCCCTCATTTTGAAGATTAGGCTGCCGAAACTTGCGGAGATAAAAACTTTCTTCACCCGCCATCCGTGGTGGTTGGGGCTGGTACACTACGCCAAGCACAACAGCTTTATCGGTTTTCACGGCGTCCCGATTTACGACGTCGTTGTCTTTGTCTTTCACGAAGTGCGGAGGGATGACCTTTTTACGCGGGCCAACAGTATCGCCTTCAGTTTTTTCCTTTCTCTCTTCCCCTCCATTCTGACGCTTTTCACCCTGGTGCCCTTTCTGCTGGATTTCTTTACCATCTGGTTTCCGGAACTGAGCAACTTCAATACCATCCTTTACGAAGAGATCAAGCAGGTGATGCCAGGGCAGGCGGGAGATATTCTTTTCGGTTTCGTGCAGGACATTACGAATCAGCCCAAATTCGGGTTGTTATCCTTTGGTTTCCTGCTGTCCATTTACTTCAGCACCAACGGCATGATGGCCATGATGCAGGCCTTCGAGAAGAGCTACGTCAAGACCTTCAAGCGCCGCAATGCCCTGCGCAAACGCCTTATTGCCGCCGGACTGACCCTGCAGGTCAGCCTGTTTATCGTAGCCAGCGTGGTTTTTGTTATCCTGGGGGGTAACATCATCGACTGGCTATCCAGCCTGCTGTCCATCGGTGATTTTACCAGCTTTTTGTTCAACCTCCTGCGCTGGGTCATCATGCTGGTGTTGTATTACGTCAGTATCGGCAGCCTGTACCGCTACGGAGCCGCTACCTTTCAAAAGTTCAGTTATTTCAGTCCGGGTGTCACGCTGGCAACCGTCCTCTCTCTGCTGACTTCGGTAGCCTTCAGCTTTTACGTGGACGGGTTTAACCGTTATGACACCTACACCAAGTTTTATGGCTCCATTGCGACCATCATCATCGTCATGCTCTGGCTCCAGCTGAACGCCCTGATTCTGATCATCGGCTTTGAATTGAACGCGGCCATTGCCGTTCACCGGGACCTGAAGACCATCGGGGAAGAGGAGTAAACTGTATCAATTGGGGGAATTCTCCCCCTAACATTGGGTTCACGGCTAACACCCCAACTGGCGGTTCAAGTTTTTTTGGAAATGTTCCAACTTCTCCCCTTATTACCTGGCAAAACCTTATTTCGCGAGTATTTCCCCACCGGGGTAAATGCCCTTAACCAAAAACTTTGCTGCCCATGCTTGTCTCCATCAATTCTGACAATCCCCAAGGACGTCTTATCAAGCAATTAGTTGAAATCCTTGAGGATGGCGGCGTCATCATCTACCCAACGGATACCGTCTACGGCATTGGATGCGACATCACCAACAAAAATGCGGTTGAGAAGGTCGCCCGGCTACGGGGGATGGATCCTTCCAAGGCCATGTTCAGCTTCATCTGTCAGGACATCAGTCAGGTAACGGACTATTCAGCAATGATCAACAATGACGTATTTCGCGTCATGAAGCACAACCTGCCCGGCCCCTTCACCTTCATTCTCAAATCCAACAATAAGACGCCGAAAATCCTCAAAAACCGCAAGGAAACCATCGGTGTGCGCATCATTAACAACAACATTGTGGATGCGCTGGTCCGTGGATTGGGGCGGCCCATCCTGACGGCCAGTCTGAAGAGCAACGATGAGATTGCGGAGTACTACACCGACCCACAGGATATTTACGAACGGTACGGAAAACTGGTGGATGCCGTAATTGATGGCGGCATGGGCGGAATTGAGCCGAGCACCATCATCGATTGTACTGGATCGGAGCCCGTACTACAACGAGAAGGCGCCGGAGTACTGCAGTAGTCCGATAGAATTACATCGTTAGAAATGAGCAGCTATCGGGGCGAAAGCCGGAATGGTACGCCCCGGTATTTCCGCTTCCTACTGACCGCACACGCAAATTGCTACGAGCGGAAGGGAAGATTCATTCCTAGCTGCTGCTTCGGTATTTTCGGATATTTGTCCAGCGGGGTGGATTTGGCTAGCCCCTACCTAGCGGTCATTGGCTGTGACCAAGGGAATTAACGTAGGGCGACGGCGCGCAGGTGCCAGGTTGGCGGGTGAGGGCCGCGGAAAAAACTGTCGATTTTTCGTCTACAGAGTCTACATGTAGACTCTGTAGACATAAAAATTAATTTAATTCGTAAACATCTGTAAATAAACATAATAAGACAAAAATGTAGTCAAAATATTTTAACCCACCCCCTCTACAACAATATTCTCTCCCGCCCAGCTATTTACCCATCACCCTGGCACCTGCGTCCGCGACAAAACGATGGCCCCCATGTGCTCTACCTGGGCTTCATCATCCCACTGCCTGTCTTCCAACACGGAGAAAGCACCATTTTCTGCCTCCATCATTTAACGTTAGGTTCCACGACCGACAAATACTATCTGTTCCGAAAGCGGTCCGGGGACTGCTAAAAGCGGTATGTTTGCGCCCGTTAGTTTTTCGACCTTATGCGCCACTATCTACTCACTTTTTGCCTCCTCCTTTCCGCTAGTTTCGTTTTTGCCCAGAGCGGAATTATTCGCGGAAACGTTTTTGACGAAGGGAACGGAGACCCCATTGCCTTTGGCACCATCCAGCTTAAGGGACCGGGTGGCCTGGAGCGCGGAGCCAACACCGACGTAGACGGATTTTTCAGCTTTGCCAACCTTCCCATCGGTGACTTCACCCTGATTGCTACCTACCTCGGTTACGATAGTGCCGTGGTGCAGGTCAACCTGGCGGTCGAAAATGAAATTGAATACCAACGCATCACCCTGACGGCCGGAGGGGTTAGCCTGAACACGGTCAACGTCAGCGCCCGGCGGGAGCGGGCTCGTTCGGACGTCGCCGTTTCCAAAGTAACCTTCAGCAGTGAGGATATCCAGGCCGTCCCCGCCACCGGCGGGGAGCCCGACATCGCTCAGTACCTGACCGTTATCCCCGGCATCGTCAGCTCCGGCGACCAGGGCGGTCAGCTCTACATCCGGGGAGGAAGCCCGGTGCAGAACAAGCTCATCCTGGACGGTATGACCGTCTATAATCCCTTCCATTCCATTGGCCTGTTCTCCGTCTTCGAAACCGAGGCCATCCGCTCCGCCGACGTGTACACCGGGGGATTTAACGCCAACTACGGGGGGCGGATATCCGCCATCGTGGACATCAAGACCCGGGAGGGCAATAAAAAACGCTTCGGAGGGCTGGTATCCGCTAGTCCGTTTCAGGCCAAAGTACTGGCGGAAGGTCCCATTAAATCCCTCGACCCGGCCACCGGCAGCAGCATTTCCTACCTGGTCACCGCCAAGAGAAGTATCCTCCCGGAAACCAGCAAAACCCTCTACGAATACGCCGTACAGGATAACTTCTTCAACCTGAGTGATACCAGCTCCCTGACCGCAGGAGATATCGGGCTTCCCTACAACTATCAGGACATCTACGGTAAAATCAGCCTGGTGGGGGGCAACGGCTCCAAGCTTAATCTTTTTGGCTTCAACTACACCGATGATTTTGAGGTGCCCAGCCTGGCCCGGTTGGACTGGACGAATTCCGGTGCGGGCCTGAGCTTTCTCCTGGTACCCCCCAGCAGTAACGTGGTCATTGACGGGGTGGTCAACGCCAGCACCTACGACATCGGGTTGAGTGACCTTACCGATGCGCCCCGCCGCAGCCAACTCGGCAACTACCGAATTCAGCTGAACTTCACCTATTTCGGCAACAAGGATGAGATTGGCTACGGCGTTGAATTCAACGGACTCAACACTGACTTTCAGTTCCGGAACCCCGTTGGAGTAACCTTTAATCAGGCCAACTTCACCACGGAATTAAATGGTTTCATCAAGTATAAACGAACCCTGGGCAATCTCATTCTGGAGCCGGGCTTACGGGTCCAATTCTACGGATCGCAGAATACGGTTTCCCTGGAACCCCGCATGGGTATCAAATACAATGCCACGCCCAGTGTCCGGTTTAAGGCCGCGGGTGGGCTCTACAGCCAGAACCTGATCTCTACCCAAAATGATCTGGACATCGTCAACTTCTTCTCCGGCTTCCTCGTCGGCCCCGAGAGCACCATCTTCGACAAGGATGGCGTAACTCCAACCAGCGACAACCTCCAGCGGGCTACTCACGCCGTAGTGGGCGTAGAGGTGGACGCCAATGATGATCTGACCTTTAACCTGGAAGGATATTATAAAGGCTTTGACCAGCTGATCGAACTCAACCGCAACAAACTGCGGGCCAGTGATCCGGATTTTGTAACCATCGACGGTGTTGCCTACGGTGGGGACATCTCCTTTGAATACCGGAAAAACGCCCTGTTGCTGGCGGGTAACTACAGCCTCGGTTTTGTCAACCGGGATGACGGCGAACAAGAATTTCCTACCAGCTTTGACCGACGACATAACGTCAATGCGTACGGGTCCTACATTTTCGGAAATGACAATGCCTGGGAATTCGGGTTCCGCTACAATTTCGGCTCCGCCTTCCCCTTCACCCAAACCCTGGGCTTCATTGAAGATCCGGACCTGAACTCCGCCCCGGTACTCCCCAATATTCTGACGGGGAACGGTGATTTGGGCATTCTGTTAAGCCCCGATCGCAATGGTGGGCGACTTTCTGATTTCCACCGTCTTGACCTCTCACTGAAGCGCACCTTCAGCTTCGGAGACTACACCCGACTGGAGGTAACCGCCAGCGTAACGAATGCCTACAATCGCGAAAATATCTTCTACGTGGATCGGGTTTCCAACGAACGGATCAACCAGCTCCCCATCCTGCCGAGTCTGTCCGGGACCTTCCACTGGTAGTTTTTCCGACAAGAGTGTTCATCAAGCGAGATGGGCTCAGGCTTCTTCCCGGTCCCAGTCCGTCTGTCCGACGTAGATCATGATCAGCCCCGCGATAACCATAACGAGGCGGATGATGAAAGACAGGGCGGGGTTGGTTTCGTAAAGCCACTTCATGAATACCAGGTCTACGCCCACCATGTTGAGGAACAGCGTCAGGATACCGACAAAGAGTAAGACAAAACCAACAACGGTTAGGGTGGCGGAGTGCTTGAGCATGGTTTAGCTATTTATGGTAAAACTACTGCGTAGGCCAAGGTGTTGAGCGGGAGAAAGGTAATTTTACCTTTACCTGAGTTTTCTGCCCACCAGCCACCAAATATAACCGTGCCCAGTCCCATCAAAATCATCGAATGCCCGCGCGACGCTATGCAGGGCCGAAAAGTTTTCATCCCCACGGCAACCAAAGCAGCCTATCTGCAGCAGTTGCTGGCCTGTGGATTTGATACGCTGGACTTTGGTAGCTTCGTTTCCCCCAAGGCCATTCCCCAAATGCGGGATACCGCGGAAGTCTTGTCGTTACTGGACCTATCACAGACTTCCACCAAACTCCTTGCCATCGTGGCTAACCGCCGGGGAGCCGTAGCGGCACTGGAGCATTCGGAAATTGATTTTCTGGGGTACCCCTTCAGCGTCAGCGAAACCTTTCAATTACGGAATACCAACGCTACCCTGAGTGAAAGCCTGGACCGGGTCAAGCAAATCCAGGAACTCACCGTCGCCGCCGGAAAACAGATGGTTGTGTATCTGAGTATGGGGTTTGGCAACCCCTACGGAGATCCATGGAACGTAGAAGTAGTAGAACGGTGGGTCGGTGAACTTGCCGGTTTGGATATTGGCATCTTTCAGCTCTCGGATACCATCGGGGTCAGTACACCCGCCAGCATTCAATACCTGTTCTCCAACCTGATCCCCGAATACCCGCAACTGGAAATTGGTGCGCACTTGCACACCACCCCCAGCACCTGGGAAGAGAAAATTGAAGCCGCGGCCATGGCCGGATGTGTACGCTTTGATGGCGCCATTCGGGGTTTCGGGGGGTGTCCCATGGCCAAGGACGAACTAACGGGAAATATGCCCACCGAAAATATGATCCACTACTTCGGCCACGATCGGACCGGAGTAGACCGGGAACAATTCCTGGCCGCCATGCAGGCATCCTCCGGCGTTTTCGTTGACGATCACTAATTGGATGTACGACTCACTAACCGCATCACGGACCGGTATTCATCGTCCTTCTCCCCGTCGAAATCATAGTCTACTACACCCCGCAAAGTAAGTCTTTGCTCCTCCATGAGGGGAGCATATGTGTAGGTAACTTCTGGCTCGATGATGAACAAGCTATCCGTTTCCGTCACTTTCCAGAGGCCATTGATCACACCGGCCATCTGGCCATCAGACAGTTTATGGGTTCTTTTTAGTTTACCGTCCGGAGTGAAGACCGTCCGGGAAGGTTGGACACCATATACCCTGCCCCAATCGGCTTCCTTGATCAGCTGATGCACCGCAGTGTCGCCTCCCTGATAGGTAGGAGAATGAACTTCGATTTCAATCGTCTCCCAGGTACCCAACATCGCCTCTTCCAGGCTTAGCTCCGCCGGAGCTGTTTCGGATGGTTGAGGGTCACCCTGGCAACTTACGAGAAAGCAAAGAAGCAACAGACCCGTGGCAGAAAATATGGTTCTCATAGTCGGGCAAATATCCGAAAATAATCAGACAAGCGCCACAATAAATCAGGGAATAGAACTATCTACCCACCAATCCATTTTTGCAGTTACCGCATTCTTTTATCATGCAATTGCCCCGCCGAGAAATATCTCCCCTTTGGCTGCTGGCCACCTGGCTGGTGATCAATTTGATCCAGGCCGCGGCAAGTCCACTGGATGCCGACGAAACCTATTATTGGATGTACTCCAATAATCTGGATTGGGGATATTTTGACCACCCGCCGATGGTTGCGCTGCTGATCTCGATGGGCAAAGATTGGTTACCCGGCGCGTTGGGCGTTCGATTTGGGCACGTACTGGCGGGCACGGCGACGCTGGCGGCCATCTGGCACCTGCTCGATCACCCCAAAGGACAATTATTGTGGCTGGCCGCCGCGCTTATTTTCGTCCAGCCCATCCTGCACGTCTACGGATTTATCGCCACTCCAGATGGCCCACTCCTGTTGTTTTCTGCCCTGTATCTGATCGCTTACCGAAATTTCCTGGCGAAGGGCACCATTAAGCACGGTCTGTTGTGGGGGATCACCATGGCCGGTCTTCTGTACAGTAAATACCACGGAGTCCTGCTCATCCTGCTTACCGTGTTGCCGCAGATCGGCTACCTGATCCGGAAGCCCGGGGCCTGGATCGCCGCCCTCGGCGGCGCATTACTGTTTGTTCCCCACCTTTACTGGCAGTACGCCCATGATTTTCCCTCCTTTCGCTACCACCTGAGTGGCCGTGATGACGCCTATCGACTGGAATTTACCCTTAGTTATCTGCTCAATCAACTCGTGGTTTTCAGTCCCTTTTTGCTCTATCATTACTGGAACACTTTGTTCCGCGTCCGGAGCAAGGAAGCCTTTGCCGGAGCCCTGCGTTGGCTGGTGCCTTCCTTCCTGATCTTCTTCCTGGTCAGCACCTTGAAGGGACGAACGGAGGCCCAGTGGACCGCCCTGCTCAGTATTCCCCTCATCTATCTCGTTTTCCGGGCGGCAGTGGACAATCGCCCCCAATGGCAACCGCAATTATGGAAACTATGCCTGTGGGGAGGAGGCATTTTACTCGTTTTCCGGTTGCTCCTGATCGCTCCCAGAACCTGGATCCCCTTTCCCAAACCTTTCGACCACGAGCCCTGGACGGAACGCCTTGCGGAGCTGGCCGGAGACCGCCCGGTCATTGTCCAGAATAGCTACCGTCTTGCTTCCCTGTACACTTACTACACCGGGAAACCGGCCTGGACGACTACCGACGTCTTCTATCGCCTCAATCAGTACGACCTTTGGCCGGGTGGAGCACGTTACCATAATCAGTCCGTACTGATGATGGGACAAAACACCTGGTACTACCCCGCGGCCGAACCATTCGTCTACCGGGACCTGGATATGCGCATTATGCCCATTGACAGTATGCAAATGCTACGGGGTACCCGCCTTAATTGGCGGGTTGGCCTTCCCGATACGCTGATCGCGGGAGCAGAATATCCGATAGAAATAAGTGTCCAGCGGCCCGCACAACCGGACTATACCGTTGAGCTCCACCGGGGCTTGCCGATGGACCTGTTCATCACCCTGTATCACAAAAAGGTGATGGACTTCGTCAAGCTGCGTCCCCTCATCAGCAATATCCTTCCCGCTGACTCGGAACAATTGCTCTTTGCGGGGACCATTACCATCCCGGAGGACGCGGTATTGGGAAAAACTAACATTGAGCTGGGACTGGGCTACCAGGGTATGCCCCCCCTTCGGGGACAAAGCGCATTGGTTTCCGCCATTATACTCCCCGCTCCCTAGCGCTCCATTTGTTCCGCTTCCCAATGGTAACTAATGGCCTGAACGGTATTGCCCCCCGGAAAATGATGGGTCTCCGTGATGCCACGACGTCCCCGAAGTCGGTCATAAAAACCGATGGCCTGCTCGTTACTTTCCAGGACCCACAAATAAAAGGGGGCCTTTGCTCCCCTAGCTTTTGATACGCTACTCATGGAACGAAGCAACAACTGCTTCCCGATTCCTTCCCCGTAGAACCCGGGGCGGACGTGCAGATTATCCAGCAAGTGGCCAAATGATTCGTGGTGATCGAGAAAAACGCAGGAAAAACCAACTACTTCCCCGTCGATAAGGGCCAGCTCCAGTAGCATCCTGGGATTATCCCGGGCTAACCGGTCCTTCCATACCAGCAAGCGTTCCGAGGGAGCCTCCCGGTCCAGGTAATCGTCGGTAAAATCTCCCCGGTAATGCAGCTGCCAGCTCCGGCAGTGTATTTCGGCGATAACCGCAGCATCTTCCTGCTTACCCGGACGAAAAGTAACGGTCCTACTCATGCGTCAACGGATTGACTTTTAAGACGATGGTTAATTCTGATCCGGACCCTCCGGTCCATATGCAGGGTGATGATGGGCCGCAGCCCCGGTTGCTCCTGGCCCGACACCAAAGTGAAGTCGTAGCGGTCCAGCACACTGGAAAGAAGTAGCTGCATCTCCAACATCGCGAAATGATTGCCGATGCAGAGGCGGGGGCCGCCCCCGAAGGGCAGAAAGGCAAAGGGATGGCGATCTTTTTTGGCCTCAGGGGACATCCGATCGGGACGAAACTCCTCGGGAGATTCGTAGTAGCGCTCCGAGTGGTGGACACCGTAAATGAAGATACCCACCACGGTCCCTTGCTCGATCTTCATATCCTTTACCGCATCATCCGCCAGGGCCACCCGGTCGGTAATCCAGGCGGGGGGATAGAGTCGCATACTTTCCTCAATCACCTGGGTCAGGTACTTCAGTTCGCGTACGCTGTCGAAGTCAATCGGCCCCTTTCTTTTCACCGTCTCGATTTCCTGACGAACCTTATCCAGCACCTCGGGATGCTGGGTGAGCAGATAGAAAATCCAGGAAAGGGCGTTGGCGGAAGTCTCGTAGCCCGCCGCAAAGAGGATGATGATCTCATCGATCAGTTGCTCGTCGGTCATGGGGCTGCCGTCGTCCTCGTAGCGGCTTTCAATCAGCATCTGCAACAAGTCATCCTTTACCGTACCACTTTCCCGACGCTGGTTGATGATCTCCAGTAGCTGATCGCGTACCTGCTGAGATAGCGCCAGGTGCTTCCGCTCCTGGCCCAGCCACCGGAGTGGCTTTCTCAGGAAGGGCATCCGGATGGGGTAAATCATGTACCCCTGAATGTCGTCCATAAGCTGGTTCAGCCTTTGGGTTTCCGCCTCGTCAAAACTGTCCGTAAAGATGGCCCGACTGATAATCTGAAACGCCGCCTGCTGGGTAAAGGAATACAAATCAACGGGCTCCTCCCGGGCCAGTTTTCCGTCGAGAAAGTCGCAGCGTTGCTGAATGACGGCATTCATTTCTTTAACCAGCGCCGCCAGCCGTTGACGGTGAAAACCGGGCTGAATCAGGCGGCGTTGCCGCAGCCAGCTGCTGCCGTTGTTGGTCAGTAGACCTCTGCCCAGATACAGGGCCATCTGATCGGCCTGAATCTCGCTCTTTTCGTAATTGCGATGATTACGCTGGAGGACGTGCTGCACGACATCGGCGTCCGTGGTCATGTGGGTTCGCCGCAGTTTACTGACGGAGAAGTGAAAATTATCGCCCAGTTCCCGGTGGTAGCCGGAGAACACCGTGACGGGTTGGCGGGCCAGGCGGGGAATGTCCCGGATGGCCCGCCATTTTTTTATGGCCGGAATTTTCATTGGTGGTCCTGTTTTCCGGTGGCAAGCTACGGCCCTTCGGAGAATTTCATCCGGTCCCTGTCCACTCATGGCTTCTCGCGCGAAGGTGTGGCACCTGCGTCCGCGGCAAAAGATGGAGCCCCTCATGCTCTACCGGGGCCGCGCCGGGCAATTCACCCAATCGTCGGCTCAGCGGCAATCCACCTCACCCGATCCCCACCCGATAGGTCAGCCCCCAACTGGTCCTTATCTTTGTCAGCTAACCGCCCCCTGGCGGCAGATTACCTTTTCCTTCGCCAAGCAGAGCCCCGATCCCATAACTACCCCCTGGATGCTACGCAGTTTACTATCACTATTCTTCGGCAGTCTTTCCTGGCTACTCCTGGCCCAAATGCCCTCTCCATCCGGCGCCGTCCGCTACGGGGATGAGTGGATTGATTTCGGACAGACCTACCTGCGCATTGCAGTAGCGGAAGATGGCTGGTACAGCATTGACAACCAACTCCTTAGCCAAATCGGTGAAGCACTTACCCCGGAAAACCAAAGCCGATGGGTACTGATCCGTGAAGGAGAAGCCGTCCCGCTGGAAGTAGGCCAAAATCAACTTCTTTTCTACGGGGAAATGAATCGTGGGGAGATGGACAGCTACCTGTTTGCTGACCCCGAAAGCCAGCAGCTCAACCCTCGGTATAGCATCTATAACGACACCAGCGTCTACTACCTCGGGCTGCGGGAATCCGGGGGACCTACCTACACGAATCCCGCCACCGGTACCCCCACTACTGCCGTCTCCACCATCGAGCGTAGCGCCGAACTGGTGTATTCAGCGGCGGCGAGCAAGGAACTTATCCGGGCCGATGGCTTCAGTATTTACTTCTCGCAGTATGACGTCGCGGAGGGCTACGGCAGCCTGTCGGTGAACGACATCATTTCCATTAGTGCGCCCACCGAAAGCGAACACACCCTGGAATTACCGCAGAGCAACGGGCAGGGCGGAGAAATCACGGGAAGATTTGGTTTGGGCATCGGTCCCCACACGCTTGACGTCAGCGTAAACGGTACCGTGGTGGAAACGATGGAACGCTTTGGCTGGAGCGTGGAATCTCCCCGGTACAGCTTTCAGCCCGATAATGGCCGGGTGAGTCTGGGCTTCCGGGGTTCCGGGGGGGATCAGGACCGGGCCAACGTAGCGTGGATTCGGGCCGATTATCCCGCCAATCCCGTAGCCGACGAAAGCCTGCAGCAATTTCGGGTAACCGCCAGTAATCAGGTACGTAGTCTGACCTTGACGGGATTGGGCGCGGACGCAGGTGCCCAGGTCACCCTGTACAGCCAGGAACAAGGGTGGCGTTTTCCGGCCACCGTAACGCCGGAGGGTACGGCTACTTATGTCCTGCCGCCCAGCGCTACGCCCCTGGAGCTCCTCATTCGCCGCCCCTCCAGCACACCCCCGACGGCAACCGTCGAGCCCGCCAGTTTTTCCGAGCTCCTCCCCCCGAACGGTCGGACGGAATACTTAATCATCAGCAGTCGGAGACTGGCCGGGAACGAACTGGAGGACTATGCTAACTACCGCCGCTCCACCGCGGGCGGAGGTTATGGTGTTCACCTTACCTACGTCGAGGACCTGTACGAAACCTTTGGCTACGGCATTCGTCGCCATCCCATGGCACTCCGTAATTATATTTCCCGCATTCAAATTGACCATCCCGAATTACGGTACCTGCTCATCGTGGGTAAGGGTCGGGAATACCGGGTGCTGCGCAGCGCGGAGCAACTCGCCGGTGCCCGCAGTACCTTTTTCGTGCCCAGTTTCGGGTTTCCGGCTTCGGACAACCTCATTTCCGCGCCCCTGGGCTCCGTAGTCCCCACCCTTTCCACCGGAAGGTTGCCCGTCATCAACCGCGGCGAGATTGCCCTCTACCTGCGTAAACTCCGCGACGTGGAAGCCCAGGTCAACCAGGGGGAGCAACGCCTGGAAGACCGGGAGTGGATGAAACAATTTATCCACCTGGGCGGAGGAATCACTCCGGGAGAACAGACCAGCATCAAGAGTGGTCTGGGGCTGCTGGAAAACGTCATCGAGCGTTCCCGCCTGGGAGGAAACGTCAGTTCGTTCTTCAAAACGAGTAGTGAGCCGATTGAACAAAGCCGGCAGGAAGCCATTTTCAACCGCATCAACAACGGCTCTTCGGTCATTACTTTCTTTGGGCACTCGAGTACCCAGAACTTTGACTTCAGCATCGATGACCCGGACAACTACGCCAACTTCGGCAAGTACCCCTTCATGCTGAGTTTAGGGTGCTATTCGGGTGATGCGTTTACGCCGGAGCGTTCCATCAGCGAGCGGTTTCTTTTCCTGCCGGACAAGGGGGCCATCGCCTTTGCCGCCTCCAAGGGCGTAGGTTTCATCACCTCCCTGGAAATCTGGGCCGAAGACCTTTACGACGCCATGGGCAACGAGCTCTACGGCCGGGGAATCGGCGACGCCATGCGTCGCGCCATTGAGGTCAACCAAAATGCTTCCGGCTATCAGTTGGCCATCCTGTTGGAGCAGTTTGCCCTCGGCGGGGATCCCGCCTATTCCCTGCACCCCCGGCCGGGGCCTGATCTGGTAATTGATCCGAGTTCGGTGCGGTTCTCCCCCCAGGTCATTCCCGCTCAGGACGAAGACTATGAAGTCCGGCTCCGGGTCGCCAACCTTGGGTCCGGCACCGGGACCCCCTCCGACAGCGTCAACCTGCTGTTCCAGCAGCGCCTTCCGGACGGCACCCTGACGGATTTGACGCGGCAACGTCTGGTGGTCCCCGCCTTCGCCGAAGAGCTAAGCGTTCGGTTACCTAACCTGGGCCTGGCTGCGGTTGGCATCAACCAACTGTTAATCACGGTGGACAGCGAAAGGGAATTACCCGAAGCCCCCAACCCATCGGCCGAACTCAACAACCAGTTGACCACCCGGGGCCAGTTGGGCGTTCCCCTGACGGTGATCGCCAACACCGCCAGACCCGCCTTCCCCCCACAGTATGCGGGCCTGGGTGGTCCGATTACGCTGGTGGCCTCCACCACCGATGCGCTGGCTCCCGACCGCGAGTACATCCTCCAGGTCGATACCAGCCGCTCATTTGCCGCTCCGCTGATCAATACTACCCTGACCAGTCCCGGTGGATTGATTCGCTTTCCCCTCACCCTTGACCTCCGGGACAGTACAACCTACTACTGGCGTATATCCCCCGACACTGCCAATACACAGGGAGCCGGTTTTATCTGGGGCGAGAGTAGCTTCACCTACCTGGAAGCCCTACCTACGGATCGCGTACAGTGGGCCCAGCAGCATCAGGGCCAAACGATTGACGGTACCTTTACCAACATTAGCGGTAACCGCGACACCCCCGGATGGGCTTTCCTGCGCACGACCCAGGACATTAAGATTATCAACGGACTCTACGAAAACGTGAATTTCCCCCGCCTCGAGCGGAACGGTTTGAGAATCCGATCTCCCTTTCCCTGGCGGGTCCGTGCGGGAATCCAGGTCATCGTTTACGATAGTCTCAACTTCCAGTGGCTGATTGACCAGGAGGGCCTCTATGGTTCCATTCCCTCCACCCTCGGCAACGTCTTCAGCTATGACGTCCGTAACCAGCAATCACGGGCGGACCTGATTAACTTTCTGGAGAACGTCGTGGAAACCGGGCAGTACGTACTGCTCTATACCGCTCAGCGCGGTAATAACACCGAGTATTTCAACGAAAGCTGGTTGTCGGACAGCACCGAAATCGGCCGCACCCTTTTCGGCGTCCTGGAGAGTGAAGGGGCCCGGGTAGTCCGGGGGATTGAAAATCTGGGATCGGTTCCCTACGCCCTGATCTACCAAAAGGGACTCGGAACGATCTCGGAGGCCCTGGCCGAAACCCCCTCCGATTCGGCCGTGGTGAGGGCCGTCTTACGCTCCAACTGGGAACGGGGAGAGTGGATTTCGCCACCGGTAGGGCCGGCCCAATCCTGGTCCGGCCTCGACTTTACGGTAAGCAGTCGCAACCTGACGGCCTCCGACACCGCCTGGTATTACCTCTACGGGAGAACGGCGCAAAATGCGCCGCCGGTATTGCTCATGAGCGACTCCCTGACGCTACCCGAGCAACTGGATTACCGCCTTTCCCTCGCCTCCCTTGATGCGGCACAGTATCCCTACTTGCAGCTGGAATTCCGGTTTCAGGACATTACCGGCAGGTCCGTGCCAACCATTAGCGGGCTTTACTTTGATTTCGAGGAATACGGCGACGTGGCCATCAATCCGCAACTGGCCTATGCCAGCCCGGACTCCCTGGAGCGGGGGCAGACCTTTACCCTCCGGGCGGGCTACGAAAACATTAGCCGAACCGACATGGACAGCTTGCTGGTGAACCTCCTACTCATCGACGAAAATAACCAACCGGAGTTGCGCCAGCTACGCCAACCGCCCCTACCGAGTGGGGCCACGGGGGAGGTCAGTTTCTCGATCCCCACGGATGAATTTTCGGGACTTTATCAGCTCCAGTTACGGCTGAATCCCGATCAGGACCAAACCGAACGCATACTGTTCAACAACACCCTGACGGGAAGCACGTCCATAAAGGAAGATCGGGTTCCTCCCAGCCTACAGGTGTTTTTTGACGGCAGGCGCATAAATGAAGGAGAACTGGTGTCCAGCCGGCCGGAAATCCACCTCCAGCTTCGGGACGAGAATACCTTCCGCCCGCTGAACGACACGGCGGACTTTCGCCTGGATCTGATCGCGCCCAGTGGCAGTCGCGAACGCATCTTTTTTGATGATGACCGGGTAGAATTCCTTCCGGCTTCGGGGGGCGAAGAAAATCTTGCGGAGGTCTTCTTCCGTCCCTCTCTTGATGAAGACGGCACCTACCGACTCCAGGTGAGCGGGCAAGATCGCACGGGCAATCCGGCGGGCCGATTGAATTTTGAAAAGTCGTTCTCCGTCATCAATCGCCGGGGTATTGGCAACGTGCTCCCCTACCCTAACCCCTTCTCTACCCGGGCACATTTCGTCTATACCGTAACGGGTAGTGAGCCACCTTCCGTTTTCCGTATCCAGATCATGACGGTTTCCGGCCGGGTCGTTCGGGACATCAACCTGCTCGACTACGAAACCATTGATATTGGCACCCACCAAACCGAGTTCAGTTGGGACGGTACGGACGAATACGGCGATCCCCTAGCCAACGGGGTGTACCTCTATCGCGTTATTACTACGGATGATCAGGGTACCGCCTTTGAGAAATATGATGATGGCAACGCAGCCTTCTTCAAAAATGAGCTGGGGAAAATCGTAATTCTACGGTAGGCCGCTTATCCGGCGGTTTTACTGACGAACAATCGTTGATCCAGCGAGTATTTTCCCGGACCGGCAATCAGCAAAACGATGGCCGCGACGGCATACATCAGTGGGTAGGCCATTTTGGACCATCCGTCTCCCCAGTGTACCAGGAAGGCGGCCACCAGCATCGTAATCAGGTAGGGAATGGCGGAGAGCCGGGTGAACAGGCCCAGAGCAATCGTAATGCCACAGATGAACTCTCCGAAAACGGCCAGGATCAGGCTCAGGGTGGGGCCAACCCCGATGGGATCAGCGAAGCCGAAATCACCGTTAAGCAATTTCATCAGTTTAGGCATCCCGTGCGCGATGGCCATTTCGAGGCCAAACCATATACGAAGCACCAGCATTCCCAGGTCAAAATTTCCTTTGGTCATTGGATAAATGATTCTACGATAATTGACAAAAAAAGCCCCGGCACGCTCAAGTACCGGGGCTTTTCATTTCGCCAGAGGGCATAAAAAAAGGGCAAGCATACCGGTCGCTACAACTCCCTACCCTTGCTGCGTTTCCGCCCTGGGGGAGTTCAGGAGGAGCTGACCGTATGCCGCCCGGGCACAAAGGTAATGCATTCCTCCAATTAGCGGTAGACTTGGCAAACTTTTTCTTCTCCGAAGAAGCATCAGCTGATCAGATTGCCCTCGTCGTCCCATTCCGCCATAATTTCCCGGCGGCTTTGATCGACGTAAAGCGGCAGGTATTTCTCGTCGTAGGCAAGGCCGTGCTTGTCCAGCACTTCCTGGGGAACGCCGTCCCAGACGTTAGCGGCATTGCCCTGGTAGTCAAGGGTTTTAATGCCCTCCTTACTGGTGAAGTAGCCCGAGACCGTCATGAATCGCATGTGGGAAAAGAAATTCGCACCGGCCTCCATCTCCGTACCCTCGGCTTCCTCCGGCCAGGCGATGTCATCTACGATTTCCAGGCGTTCGGCTTCCGTTAATTCGGAAAAAACTTTTCCCCCAAAGCGACGGCTGCTTTCAATATTAAGCCACATCAGGCCGCCCCGCATTTTGGTTTGGTGGTAGTCCGGCTGGTCGTTGGCCATGAATTCAATCCACTCGGGTACGCCGGCCTCGGTGGCCGAAGGCTCACCGTCTCCACCCGGAGCGATGATGTCCGCCAGGATGGCAATGGTTGCCAGTTCTGCGTCCGTGAAAAAACGGGCGGCCTTCACCTTGGCGTCGTGTTCAACCTCCTTGGCCGTCCGCAGACCGTAGCCCAGCGGTTGCGCCTCCGTGGCGCCCGGTGCCGGACCGGGGTTTACCACTTCCCCCGTGGGCGTTTCACAACCCGTAGTTTTGGCCACGAGGGCCGTCCCGACGGTCCCCGCCAGGAGGGTCTTTAATGTTTTACGGCGATCCATCAGATGTTCATTTTTTTGCGTTCGGAAATAATGTGGTCACTGGCTCTCCAGGCCAGGGCCATGATTGTCCAGGTGGGGTTTTTGTCCGCCTGACTCGTAAAGGTGGCCGCATCCGTGATGAAGACGTTGGGAACTTCGTGCAGTTGTCCCCACCGGTTCGTCACGCCCTGCTTGGGGTCGTCGTGCATTCTGGCGGTACCTACTTCGTGGATGATGCGCCCGGGGGCCAGCAATCCGTAGTCCTGCTCGGGGCCGGGCATATCGCCAAAGACTTCCCCACCCATTTCGGTGAGGACCTCCCGGATGGTTTCCTGCATATGCTTGGCCTGCAGCCGTTCATTATCGGACCATTTGTAGTGGAAGCGTAGCGTGGGGATTCCCCATTCATCCACCTGACCGGGATCAATTTCACAGTAATTATCGTACAGGGCGACGGCCTCCCCGCGTCCGCTCATGCCGACGACGGCGCCATAGACCTGCTTAACCTCCTTCATCAGCGGGTTACCATACCCTCCGACACGATAGCCAAGTTTCTCCTGGATCGCCAGGTGACTTCCGCCGAAGCCGTAGCTCGGCATACCCATGCCCCCCCAGACTTCCAGGTGATACCCCCGGGGAAAGTCCAGCTTCTTGTTGTCTCCCCACCAGGGAGCATAGACGTGCATTCCCCCCACGCCGTCTTCGTTGTAGCGCTCCCGATTCATCAGGGCGGGGATGAAGGCACCGGCACCGGCCCCCGTACTGTCGTGTAGGTACCGACCGAGCGTGCCGCTGCCGTTACCCATGCCGTTGGTTTGGCCGGGGGCCTCCGAGTTCATCAGGATGCGGGCCGTCTCGCAGGCCGAGGCCGCCAGGACGATGACCTTACCCTTCAGCTGGTATTCCCGCCGATCGGCCTTGGAGACATAACTGACCGCCGTCGCCTTACCCGTATTGTCGGTAATCACTTCCCGGGCCATGCAGTCCGTGAAGAGGTCGATCTGTCCGGTCCCCTTCATCGCGGGGAAAATGAGGCAGCTTCCCGCGGAGAAATCCGCGTATACCGCGCAGGCACGACTACACTGTCCGCAGTAGAAGCACACGCCCCGGTCTTCGTTGATCTTTTTGGTGACCATGGACAGTCTACCCGGGATGATCGGCACCCCCACCTTAGTGGCCGCCTGGGTTACGTACAATTCGTGCAACCGGGGTTTGGGGGGAGGGAGGAAGAAACCATCGGGATCGTTGGGCAGTCCTTCGTTGGTACCAAACACGCCGATGAGTTTATCCACTTTATCGTAATAGGGAGAAATATCCTCGTAACGAATGGGCCAGTTCTCCCCGAGTCCATCAAGGTCTTTCCGGTGGAAATCATCGGGGCCGAAGCGCAGGCTGATGCGCCCCCAGTGGTTCGTTCTGCCCCCCAGCATCCGGCTGCGGAACCAGTCAAATTTTGTTCCCGGCGCCCGGCTGTAGGGTTCTCCGGGGATTTCCCAGCCGCCGAAAGCAGCGTTGTAATCTCCGAAGGGTCGGGTGGTACCCGCCCCCCGCCGGGGACTTTCCCAGGGCCAGCGCATTTGCGTTTTGTGTTCGGGATCCGCCGGATCGAAATAGGGCCCCGCCTCAATAATGGCCACACTTAAGCCCGCTTCGGAGAGGACTTTGGCGGTCATTCCGCCACCCGCTCCGGAACCCACGATTACGGCATCGTAGGTTTTACTACTTGTCTTTATTTGCACGTTTTGTCCATGTTTTAAGACCTTAAGATAAGCAGCCCGACTCGAGTATTCCCTTGATTGGGCCACTTTCAAATAAGACGGCTTTCTTCGGTCCGCTCACCCACAATTTCGTAGGAGGAATCGCAAGAAACTAAGAGCTTGTTTGGATTTTGGTCGTCTGGCCGAATTTGAGATTTTTTTGGTGGTAGCAAGGCGGGAACCACGAAGTAGCCGCGAAGCGAAACCGGAGTTTAGCAGCGCTAAATGAGGATTTTCCCAACGAAGCTAGCGCCAAAAAAGGCCAAATGGAGGTCGATTTCTAAAGTCTAAACAAGCTCTAAGTTCCCATTTATCCCAAAAGTGGGCAACGGTCCCGAGTTCCGCACAGCTCGTCGGGATCACCGATTTTAAAAAAATGCGGCGACGTGCAGGTGCCGTGTAGTAGGATTAAGGTTTAAGGGTTCAGGATAAAGGATTAATCCTGGTGTGACTTTTCGCCGAAAAATCACCACATTTCTTTCCGTACTGGTTTGCGCGTACGCAGTAATAAGTAAACTCCTAATGGAGGAAGTCTTGTTGGGAAAACCGAAGTTGGTTGAGTGGCTTTTCGGCGAAAGGCCACGACAGGGGGAATGGAGACTGGATAGAGGTGACAACTCATTGCTTTTTCGGGAAGTACCCGGCACCTGCGGTCCCTCGCCCCCTTGATAAGGAATGGATGATTGAATGATTGAAGGGTTGAAGGGTTGAATGAAGGAATATCCCCCGGGGATATTGGGTGATAAAAATTTCGCGCTTGAGCTATACATCAAAGAGTGTTCGGACGCCATTTCACTCGGCTACGCCCTCGCAAAACGGGCTTCCGACCACGATTTACCCTGGTCTGAACAGTAAATTTTTATCACCCTACCCAGCATAACTTCCCTAATTCTTAGATCATTCAGTCATTCCTTCCTTCAATCCTTAACTTTATCCCATGGCAAAAAATCGCCCCACCCACGTATCAAAACCGGTTTATCCGGGAGGAAACAAGGCCCTGCGGAAATTCGTATCCAGCCAGCTGAAGTATCCTCCGGAGGCCCTTTCCGCTAAGGTAGAAGGTAGCGTGACCGTCCGGTATTCGCTGGACTATACGGGTAAGGTAGTCGACGCAAAGGTCAAACGGGGGCTAGGGTACGGATGCGATGAAGAAGCCCTCCGAGTGGTGAAATTGCTGCGTTTCGAAGTTCCCCAATCCCGAAAAAAGAAGGTGCGTATTCATCAGGATATTACCATCAATTTCAAGCTGCCCAATACCAAGACCAAGCCCGCTCCGCAACAACTCTCCGTAAGTTACACCACCACCAAAAAGGGTTCCGATTCCCAGGGTTCCACACCGGAGCAGGTAAGGTATTCTTACACCATAAAGTGGTAAACGTATCCGAATTACGCCCACATCCGTACAATGAAGAAGGGGTACCGTCCAAGTGAACGGTACCCCTTCTGGGTTAAAGCCCGGGGGCTTTAGCGTGAATTAGCTTACTGCTTGGAGAATACCAGTGAGTATTCCATGGCAGCAACGCCACATCCACCGTCGTTGTCACCGTACTCCACGTAGTTGATGGTCCAGGTGCTGTCGTCATTCAGATCGAATGGATCAGCAGCCACCTGAACGGCGGCGATAGAGCCACCACCACAACCGGCACCGGAGTCGATGGCCGTAGAAGTAACGATGTCACAGGCGAATTCCAGCGTAGTGTCGCTGGCACCGAAACCGTATCCAGGGTTTACCGTGGTACCTACGTTAAACACGCGACGGGTGGTAGAACCAGAAACGAGACCGAGGGTTACGGTCAGGTTCAGTGGGGGGTTGCCCAGGGCCTGAACGGGAGCGCCGAAGAGGGCAAACTCGTCGTATACCGTGCCGTACTCCACCGCGTAGTCACCGGCGAACTGATCGTCGGCCAGGGGGCAGGTAGCGTTTACGTTGAAGTTCCAGATACCACCGAAAGCGTTGGTGATGGCGGGCGTAGAGTTATCGGAAGAGAAAACCCGTCCGTCAGAGTGAACGATTTCCGTGCGGAACAGGAAACGGTCACCGGAGATCACGTCACCGGCATTACCGGCACCCACGAAGGCAGCGATCTCAGAGAAGGGAATTTCCACATCGAGACCGAGGTTACCCGTGCTCTGGGCGGAGAAATCGGCTGCCGTGAAAGATTTCCACAGCATCGTTTCCGTAGACAGGTCACCGTTGTCGGGGTTGTTGTCGTCAAAGGCAACGTAGACGTTGTACTGACCAACGAGGTCACCACCGGCGTTGTCGACAAAGTCAACCGTCATGGAGTAGGCGGAACCCGCCAGGTCGGCGAGGTCAAACTCCGCAGCGCGAAGCTCCTGCAGCCGGGGGAAAGCACCGAAGAGGAGCGTATCCTGGGTAACAACCGGCGCAAGTTCCTCATCCGTACAGCCGGTGAGCACGATGGCGCAGGCGGCTAGTAGAAATAGTGATTTCTTAAGCATTGTTTATGTTTTTGCTGCTGCCGGAGGGGGAGCAGCTAAAGTTTAGGATTTGTTTTCGAGGGAGGCGGGTACCGGGGCACCCGCCTCCATATATCGAAAGTTTATCGCAGCAACTTAGTAGTTACAGCTGGCGTCATTGGTATCCCAGAATACCGGCTCCGTAAAGGACTCCTTCTGTGAAGCGTTCAGGTTACGCTGAACGTGTACGGCGGGGTACAGGGCAGAACGGATGAAGGGACCGGGGTTGGGGTCGATCGCGGGCTGAATGTTCGCGGGGAAACAGGTACGGCGGTACAGGTTGTACGCGTCGATACCGTTACCGTAAAGCGCGATCAGGTACTCCCGGGCGATGATGGCCAGGCGATCATCGTCAGAAGCAGCGTCATCGTATTCAGCGAGTACAGCGTCGCGGTACTGCGTGAATACTGAATCAACCGGGTAGGTATCTTCAACCGTTACGATCGTAGGTACCGTAGCCAGTACTTCCGCACCGTCTACGAGGCCTTCGAAGGCACGTACGCGATCCATGGAGAGATCGATACCGTCAGAAAGGAGCTGGCGGGCGTCGCCATCAGCACCAACCGTCAGTACGGCTTCTGCCAGGATAAAGTGCGTGAAGGAAGCCTGCCAGATGGGGAGAATACCCTCACCCAGTGCACCGTCAGTACCGGCGTTCAGCACGTTTCCAGCGGCGATACCGTTGTCGAACTTACCACCACCGGGGTAGAGACCGAATACGGTACGGTAGTTTCCGTCAGGTGGAATACCGGAACCGTTCATGTGGTCACGACCGAAGTAGCTTTGGTCGTAGCTACCCAGACAGTACGGCATATCCTCGCTTACCGCCTCGTAGTGAGCGGGCAGGAAGTCCGGATCGGGAACTGCGGTGAAGATACAGTCGAAAGCGTTGGGATCGTCAGAAGTCTGGTCGGGGAATACCGTCAGTGACTGGCGGTAGAAGTAGTAGCGCGTACGAGGATCGGGCGTACCCTTAGACTCGGCCAGCAGCCACATGTACCAGTTGCTCTGGTAAGCACCGTCGTTTACTTCGTAGCTGTCGTTGTAGAAGAAGTGACGGTTGTTGGGGTTAGCCCGGTTGGTACCGTACTGCCACTCAAAGTTCTGACCGTTGGCGGCGATGAAGTCGCCACCAGAGGTGATTGCATTGATGTCAGCAGCGGCAGAACCGCTTACCAGACGCGTGTTTACCGCAGCGCGGATTTTCAGCGTCTTGGCGAAGGTAGCCCAGTCAGAAGCGCTACCACCGTAGAAGTTGTCAAAGGCAACGTCAAAGTCGGCGGCACCGTCGAGTTGAGCGATGGCTTCGTCGAGCAGCGCGATGGCACCTGCGTAAACGTCAGCACCCGGATCATCTACGGGGTTGGTGTTACCATCATCTCCAGTCAGGGCTTCAGAGAAAGGTACGTCACCAAAGAGGTCAACCAGGGTCATGTAGGTGTAAGCCTTCATGATTTTGGCGGAAGCGGCGGCGGCATCCAGGTTCAGAGGCTCCACAATATTGAGGAAAGCCTCGATATCGGGAAGCAGGTCAGAGTAGGCATTTTCCCACAACGCGTCGAACTCCGTAGGACCGTGGTGGGCCTGGTAGGTAAATCCGCCCGTCTCCGAGTCCATCCGGGCAAGGCCGGCAGTGAAGAAGTAGTTACCGGTAAATACATTCCGGAACTCGAGCTGGATGTTGTTGTAAAGCGAGGAAGCGTCGGCTTGATCCGGGCTAACCCCGTTTGGGTTGACCAGCAGTTCGTCCAGATCGGCACAGGCGGCCATGGAGAGGACGATAACCGCTAGTGCGATTTTCTTAAACAAGTTCATATTTCTTGTTACTTAATTGTCTTCTTTAATCTGGTTGCTTAGAACGTAAGGCTCAGCGTAGCACCGTACTTCCGGGCCGTGGGACCGGTCAGGAAGTCAAAACCACGACCGTTACCTACACCAAGGGAGAGTACTTCGGGGTCGAAGTTCACACCTTTGGGGAAGTTGGGTGCGTAGTACCACATGTTCTCACCCGTGAAACGGATAGAAGCGGAACCGAAGGGCAGCTTGTCCAGCAGGCTGCTGGGCAGGTCGTAGCTCAGGTATACCTCACGCAGACGTACTACCGTACCGTCGAAGATGGAACCTTCGTCAGCACCGAAGTAAGCGGCGAAGAAGTAGTCACCAGCGTAACCCTGTACCGTGTTCTCGTTACCTTCTGCATCTTCACCGGGGAGGATCAGGGGCAGGAAGCGGTCGAAGTCGGTATCCGTGGTCAGACCACGAGCAAGCATGGTAGCCGTAGTTACGGAGTAGATGTCACCACCGGCGGTGTAGCTGAACTGCCAGCCCAGACGCAGACCCTTGTAGCTGAGGGTGTTAATCCAGTTTGCCTGGTAGTCAGGTACGGGATCACCAATGATCTGAATGTCGTTGGTAGCTTCGTACTCACCAGCAGCGTTTACCAGCAGGCCGCCGTTGGGGCCACGAACGAAGGCAGAACCCTGGATGGCACCGAAAGATTCACCGGGGATAGCGAAGTTACCCAGGTTGGTGTAACCAGCAAAGGCAATCTCTTCTACGCCGTCAGCAAGGCTTTCTACCTTGTTTACGTTGCGGGTGAAGTTCAGGGTGATGTCCCAGGTGAAGTCTCCCTTAACCGGAATCAGGTTCAGGTTAGCTTCGATACCTTTGTTAGATACCTCGGCCGCGTTGATCTGCGTGGTCCGGTATCCGGAAGCGGGGTCAAGCGGCAGGTCAACCAGAAGGTCGCTAGACTGCTTGTCGTATACACTCACGTCGATACCAACACGGTTGTTGAAGAAACGACCTTCCACACCGAATTCGAGTTCTCCGATGATCTCGGGGTTCAGGTCAGTGTTACCCAGGCGGTTTGCCACGGAGTTGGTGTTCAGGGCCTGACCACCGGGGGTCTGGCTTACGTTGGTGGCGCTGGCCAGGATGGCACGCGTCGTGTAAGGAGCGGGGAAACGGGCAGAGGTACCGTAGCCGGCACGCAGTTTCAAGTAGTTCAGTACCCGGCTACCCTGCAGGCTTTCGAAAGCATCCGTGGGAACGAAGCTCAAGCTAACGGAGGGGTAGAGGATAGAACGGTTAGCTGCTTCCAGCGTAGAGCTCCAGTCGTTACGGGCAGAAGCCGTCAGGTAGAGGTAACGGTTGTAGCCAGCGGTTACACTAGCGTAAACACCGCGGTAAGCCTCGTCGGTAACGCCACCGCTACCGATGTGCTCGATGAAGTTATCCTGGTCGAACAGACCAAAGATGAACTGCTGCGAAGAGCTAACGCGCGTGAAACGGAATTTGTCAACGCGTTCGTTGTATCCAACTACACCACTCAGGTTGAAGCTTTCGCTCAGGTCGGTGTCGAAGCTCAGGTTCAGTACCTGGTCAACGATGGTGTTGCTACGCTGGGTGGTAACGAGCTGTCCGTCAGCCAGCTGAGAACCACCTTTGTTGATCTCACGGCGAGACTCCTGAGAGTAGGTGTCAACACCGATACGGTAGCTAGCCGTCAGCCAGTCGGTAAGTTCGTAGCTCATGCTTACGTTACCAAAGTAACGGTTGATGGCCTCACGGTCGAACATGTTATTCAGACCCCAGCGTGGGTTCTGGATAGCGGAACCACGACGGTAGTACACCTGAGAACCGTCAATGGGGTTCTGGAACGGCAGACCGGCGAGGTCAATGGAACGAGGCGTGTAGAGTACGTTGGCGAATACGGAAGGACCGGAGGGGTTAGAACCGAAACCTACGGAAGCAGGAGGTGCAACCCGGTCAGAAGCAACTACGTTCAAAGATGCCTGGATCTTCAGACCGTTGCTCAGGTCCACTTTACCACCGATACCAGCGTTGTGCTTGGCGAAGGTGTTCTGGGGAACGAAGCCCTGGTCGTCCAGGTAGCTGTAGTTAGCGTTCAGGCTGATGCCGTTACCGAAGTTACGGTCGATGCTTACGCTGGTGTTGTAAACCGTACCAGCCTGGAAGAACTCCCCTACGTTATCGTAGGGCTGGTAGGGGTAACGAGCGCCCTGGAATTCAGGGAAAGCAGCAGCGTACTGATCCTGATCGTAGGGGTGCTCTACCGTACCGTCTTCGGCAATACCGTTGCTTCCGCGAACGTCGAAGGCAGGTCCCCAGTTGGAGAAGAACCATCCGAAGTTACCGGAGAATCCGTTACCGAAAGTGTTCTGGTAGTCGGGAAGGTTAGCCACTTCGGTACGAGCGATACCCTGCTGGAGGGTTACTTCGAAGCCTTTCTGAGCGTCAGCCCCGCCCTGACCGTTCTTGGTCGTTACGAGGATTACACCGTTGGCTCCCTGCTCACCGTACAGTACGGTAGCGGACAGACCCTTCAGTACGCTGATCTCAGCGATGTTGTTGGGGTCAAGGTCAAGGAAGCGGCTGGAAGCGGTAGCACCACCAGTTACGAAGTTGCGGTCGTTGTTGGTGCTGGTGTTAAAGGGAACACCATCAACAACGAAAAGCGGCTGGTTCGTTCCGTTAATGGAAGAGTAGCCACGGATGATGATGTTCGTACCAGAACCGGCAACACCGGAAGTCTGGGTGATGTCTACACCGGCAGCTTTACCGCGAAGGATACGGCCCACGTCAGACTCGACGCGTTGCTCTACTTCGCCGGAGCCGATGGTAGCTACGGAATAACCGAGGGCCTTCTTCTCCTTGCGGATACCGAGGGCCGTTACCACAACTTCGTTAAGTTGGGCAGCACTTTCGGAAAGTACGATGGTTACACCACTCGTTTCGGATCCGATGGGATACTCAAGTGTGGCAAAACCGGTGTAACTAACGACAAGTACTTCGGCGTTGGCCGGAACGGCCAGTGAAAAATTTCCGTCGATATCAGTTACCGTACCGGAAGTGGTGCCTTTGACCAGGAGTGATGCCCCGATCAGCGGCTCTCCGGATTCGTCCGTAACGGTTCCGGAGATCGTCTGTGCCACTACAAAACTCATGGCGAAACAGACGAAAGCAATCACTAGTGAAATTTTCTTCATTCTAGCTGAAATTTAGTTGATTACTAGTCTCAAATGGTTAAGAAATAAGGTGACGTACACGGCGGGAAACCCCGCCTTGTTTCTTTAAACAAGGAGTCTTATCCTTTAAATCTTCAATTTGGTTGAATGGGGGGCGTAGAGAAAAATAGTGAGTGTGTAGTTTGATTAGAGTGTGTGGGAAAAAAATCTTGATAACCGAGTTTAAGCTTCTACGCAAAGTTGATTGTCGCGGGAACTGCTTGTTAATAGAACAGCGTTTCCGCCAAAATGTGAACGCAAAGTTAAAATATTTCGCTGCCTAGACAAACTACAAACTTTTAAATCGTGATGAATGTCATCGTGCCTAACAATAATTTGGTCGATTATTTCCGGGCTCCCATCGATAAAAAAGCTCAGGATTTGGGCCCTAAGGAGGCCACGACAGTCACCGGAAATCGGCCACTAGCCCCTGAGGCTAACGGCGTTATGTAAACAGCGTAAATACATCTGAATTACGTTGGCAAGTCCAAAGTAGAGGGCATCACTCACCAAAGCATGCCCGATACTGACTTCCTGCAGTCCGGGCATGTTGGCCGCAAAAAAAGTAAGGTTGTCGAGGTTGAGATCGTGGCCAGCGTTAATTCCCAGCCCCAAATCCATTGCCATTTGACTGGCTTTGGTGAATTTCTCCACGGCTGCCTGCGGGTTTTGGGGGTACTGGTGGGCAAAGGGTCCGGTGTAAAATTCAATCCGGTCCGTTCCCGTAGCTACGGCTCCCTCCAAAATTTCGGGACTAGGGTCCACAAAAATGGACGTTCTGATTCCGGCAGCCTTCAGGGGATCGATGATTCGCCGCAGTTCATCCCGTCGATTGACCGTATCCCAGCCATGATCACTGGTCAGTTGGCCCGGAGCGTCCGGCACCAGGGTTACCTGATGGGGAGGATGAGCCAATACCACTTCCAGAAATTTTTCCGAAGGGTAGCCTTCAATATTGAGTTCGGTGGTAACCACTTCCTTCAGGGCCGCCACGTCGTCGTAGCGGGCGTGACGCTGGTCGGGGCGCGGATGGATGGTGATGCCCTGAGCTCCAAAGCGTTCGCAATCGGTCGCTACCTGTATCAGGTCAGGGTAATTAGCCCCACGGCTGTTCCGGATGAGCGCTACCTTATTCAGGTTTACGGAAAGTCTGATCATGTTGGCCTGATTATTACGGTAGCGAAGGTAAGGCACAGCAACTCCGGGGAGCCGCGTTCTACAATCTTTTGACAATGCGGTGGTCCTTCCGCGGAGTCTCCTGAAGGTCCTGAGGTTGGACTTGATGTAAGCTATTTGACCAGGGGATGAAGCCGGTGGCGTGATGGCAGTTGTTGGCGACGGGGCGCAGGTGCAGCGTGGATCGGGGGCGAATTTAAAACTTTCTGTTTATATTTATTGCAAAACACCTAAAAATGGCAAAAAGTAAATCCATTGCGTTTTCTGCTGAATTTCAGCAATTAGCCACGCTGGGGCATGCCCTGGCACATCCGGCTCGAGTCATCATGGTTAAGCGATTAAGGGAGGGCGCTACCAATTACAATGGGCTTGTGGGAGGCATCCCTTTGACCAGGCCAACCCTACAACAGCACCTCAACTTATTAGACCGGCTAGGTTTCATCGAACACGTATTGCTGCCCTCCGGGAAATCGGGATATCAACTAAACGAAGAGGCGTTTACGGTTGCAAGCGACTCTTTGGATTTGATAATTCCTGACGGGGAGCGTATTGGGGGCATTTATTGAAAAAGTTGAGGACGGAAAAAAGTCGTACTTCTACATATCTACGATGGATTCGGCAACCCAAAACCAACTTTGTCGTACTTCTACATATCTACGTTGGATTCGGCAACCCAAAACCAACTTTGTCGTACTTCTACATATCTACGTTGGATCCGGCAGCCCAAAACCAACTTTGTCGTACTTCTACATATCTACGTTGGATCCGGCGACCCAAACCCAACTTTGTCGTACTTCTACATACCTACGATGAATTCGGTAACCCGAAATTCCTAAGTCCCCTGCTTTATTCCATCTACCCCGGCACCTGCGCCCCGTCGCCCACGGAAGGCTGCGGGCCAGTAGAACATCCATTTCCGTCTATGTAAACCACTATTCCGCCCCGGGCTCCGACGCCCGCCAGTTGTAGTATATCCGGCTATTGGGCGGAACGCTCTTCACCAACCAGGTGTTACCCCCAATAATGGAACCAGCCCCAATCACGGTGTCTCCCCCCAGAATGGTAGCTCCCGCATAAATAACGACACCATCCTCGATGGTGGGGTGCCGCTTCGTACGAGCCATATCCTTCCGGACACTGAGGGCACCAAGGGTAACGCCCTGATACATTTTTACGTCGTCACCAATGTTCACCGTCTCGCCAATGACGATGCCGGTGCCATGATCAATACAGAAGCGATGACCAATACTGGCCTTGGGATGGATCTCTACGCCCGTTTTGCTGTGCGCAATTTCACTAAGCATCCTTGGCACCAGAGGCACCCCCAGCCCGCAAAGTGCATGCGCAATGCGGTGCACCGCCAACGCATAAAAGCCGGGGTAGGTACTGATGACTTCCGTCAGGGTAAGTGCCGCGGGATCTCCCGCCAGGATGGCTTCACCATCTTCCCTGAGCCGAGCATATATTTCCGGAAGCTGATCTTCAAAGGTACGGCGGATGTGCTCCGCCGTGTTGGGGAGATCCTCGTGCAGGCCATCCAAAATGGTGACCAGTTTAAGGTCATTTGTCTGGTAGTGCAGCCGGAAGGCACGTTCTGTGGCAAACCGGACCGGGCTGTATTCGGGAAACAGGAACTGCAGTAACCCCTCCAACCACTCCGCGATTAAGCGAGGAGAGGGAAGGTTGTTGGTCCGCTGGTGGTCCGCGAAGCGCTCGCGGAGAAAATGATCATTCATGGCACCTTCCAGTACACCCGAAGGTCGCCGCAAGTTTACTTGCTGGCCTCAAGCAATTCCACGCCGGAAGCCAGGAATTTCATTTCCCGCTTGGGTTCCGTGATGGCCGCGATTTCTTCGGCGCTTTTGCCCGCATCTTCGGCGTAGTGACGCAGCTCGTCTACCGGAGTCTCCTCCACGTAGGCCTTACCGTGCATCACGACTTCACGGCCGCTGATGTCCATCGGCATGAAGAAGCCATAGTCCTTGAAGCGGACCATCATTTCCTCTTCACCGGCCGCAATGGTCATCCAGCATCCCTTCTTCTGGCAAACTTCGTTTACCGTGCCCCGCAGCGTGGTTTCCAGGGTATCCGTCAGTCCCTCCATGGCGACCTTCTGAGAGAAATCATTGACGGCCATGATCTCAGAGGCTTCGAAGGGTTCGCCAAAAATGTTTGACGTCTCAACCGCCTCAGCAGTCATTTCAGTTTCTTCGGTGGCTACTTCCTGGCCTTCGTTAGCACAGGCAACAAAAAGAGTAAAGCAGAACAACAAGCACAAGAATCGCATAGTACAGGGCGGTTATTGACCGACAAGGGTCACTTTTATCGATTATTCTCCGGGCTAATGCCAACGGACCACAAAGTTATGGATTATCAGCGAGAAGAAAAGGGCTTTTGAAATTAATCAAACCCCTCGCGTCCAGCACCGGCCAGCCGGTTACTGATACCCCAGTAGTTCCGTCAGATAGGCACCTTCATAGCCCAGTTTCTTGAGCTCATTTTGCAGAGCGACGGCGTCCGCTTTGTTGGAAAAACTTTCCCGGCTCTCAATGACCCAAACCTCTTCGCAGGGACGATAGCGGGCCACCAGCTTGGGGTGAAACGGATATTCTGCCGGGTCGGTATACCGGAGAATGGCTACCTGAATTTTGTATTCTTTGGTCGGAGTGGTGGAAAAGCGCGGTAAGGGAGGAGCCGTACTTCCTCCAGGAATCGCGGCGACGCTGCCGTAAGTGGATGGACCCTCTTCGCAGTAAGCGGGCTTTTCGGTTTGGGCCGTCAAACCAGCAGTCATCACAACTGCCAGGCATAGTGTAATAAGATATTTCATGATTGGTATATCGTTGTAAGTCGTTGGTTTATTTACATGAAATAGCCGGGGAAAAGTTCGGTACAGTCAACTTGTAGACGCATAAATCTCCTTAAAGTTACACCCATTAAATTAATTTCTTACTTCTATCAACTCCGTATACGTTACCTGAATTTCAACTTTTCGGTTTAGTGCCCGCTGAAGGGCGCCCTGAATTTCTCCCAGTCCAACAATATTTATTTCGTTTGCCTTCAGACCAGCCCCCTGCAAATGAATACCCACGGCCTTGGCACGCTGCTGGCTCAGCTTATAGTTGTATCCCTTATCCCCAATGTCGTCCGTATAGCCCGTAATGATGATCTCATCAATGTTCTTTCCCTTCATGCGTTCGACAAACTTTTCGATGCCCTCAATCTCCCGGACGGTGAGGCTGGCATCATCAAAATTGAAGCGGACAATGTAGGGAGAGGGCTTGACCAGGCGGGGAATGTAAGACACCGAATCTTTGGGTTCCGGCTCCTCTTCTTCCACCACCTCTTCTGCTACTGGCGGTACGTATTCCTTTTGGAGCAACAGGTCGATGCGGTAGGGTTTTAGGTTTTCCCAGCTAGGAATTGCGAAGTCGCGCTGGTAGGGAAGATAATCGGGGTGGTCGACCGAAAGGGGAAGCACCCCATCCGAGGGAGCACAGATAAAGAACCGTCCCTGATCATTGGTGTAATAGGTGGCTCCGTCGGCAACTGGGATGGGAAAGTCCGGAATGGGCGTGCCGGTAAGACTATCCGTAACGTAGCCGGAAACGTAGGTGACCGGCTCGCTGCTCAGCCGGTCGGCCAGCTTGAAGGTGTAGATGTCTAGGTCCCCCAGTCCTCCTGGGCGATCGCTGGCCACATAGCCGGTTTGTCCATCGGAACTCAGGTGAAAACCCAGCTCCCGGTGGGGGCCGTTCACCGGCGGCCCCAAATTGATGGCCCGGGTCCATCGTTGTTCCACCCGGTCCCACCAGCTCATGAAGATGTCAGTATCGCCCAGAGAATAATGCCCGTTGCTGGTGAAGTAGAGCGTATTCCCATCGTCACTCAGGAAGGGAGCCTCTTCGTCGTAGGGAGTATTTACCCCCGTCCCCAAATTTTTGGGTTCCGACCAGCTGCCATCCGGCATTTTATGGCAGGTATAAATATCACTTCCTCCTACCCCACCGGGGCGAAAGCTGGCAAAAAAAAGCTGTTGCCCGTCACAACTGATGGCCGCCTGGCTGTCCCAGCTCGGAGAATTGACGTACTCCGGCAGCGGCTCCACCAACTGAATCTTATTGTTGCGCAGAATACCCGTAAACAAATCACAGCCGCCACCTTGGTCTTCTTTCGAGCAAACGGTGAAGTAAATGCGTTCGCCATCGCGAACGATACTCAGCATTCCTTCCCCCAGTTTCTTGTCTACGCTGACGAAGGGAGCAATCGTGAAATTACCCGCCAGGTCGCGCCGACGCCCCCGAAGAAAATCCTCATCACCGACGTAACTCTCCCTCCGGGTAAAAATCAACTCCTTGCGGTCACTGCTAAAGAATGGAAAAAGATCAAGTCGGGGAGAATTGATGGGAGGCCCCAGGTTACTAATCTCCGTCACGTTGATGAACTGACTGCTGTCCTGGGTGATTTTGGCCGAGCGGATATCTCCCTCCAGTCGCTTCAACACCCGGGCCTCTTCTTCGGCTTCCTCTTCTCCATTGCGGCCAAATACTCCAATATTTTCCTCCTGCAAATCCCGGAATTGTTCGAGGTAATGGAGGGCTATTTTGGGGCGGGACATTCGATAATAGGCCATGCCCAACTGGTAGTAAAGCAGCCGGGAGAAGTAGGGGTTACGGTTCAGTACTTCCTGATAGGCCGATGCTGCTCCCGGGTAATCCCCCAGTAATTCCAGGGCAATGCCCTGGAACCGGTAGGCCGCCACGAAGCCCGTATCCAGCCGGACGGCCTGGGTAAAAGATTTGGAAGCTCTCTTAGCCTTCCCCGCTAATAAAAAATTGACACCATCTTCGTAGGCCTCCATGGCCTGCTCCAGGTTATCGCGTCGCTGCGCCCCGGCATCTGGCATGAAAAGAGAGAAAAGGAGAACGGTCAGCAGCAGGTGTCTAAGCATGATCCGTGGGCTTTAAGAATAGCATTCATGCCTCCAAAAAAAGCTTGGGCCCCGCCAAAAGCGGGGCCTCAAGATAAAATGAGTGCATTAGTAAACTATCGGCGCTAATGTAGGTACTTTTTTGGGAATCACCCCCATTTTACGGGCAGATGCGTATTCGCCAACCCCACGAAAACGGTCCATATTCATGCCTGAACTATTCTTCGGGCAGACAAAACCTCCCCCACAAAATCCTTGTTGCGCAAGTATGAGAAAGCTGATCCTTCCCCTGTTTATTCTTTTTCTCCTCTTCGGGTGTGAGGCGCCCGCCGACAACGTAAACCAGGCCAGCCTGGCCTCCCGATCCGGAACAACGGAAATGTCCCCGGGCCACTTTAGTGGGGTGCTGCCCGAGTACTGGTACCAGGGGAAGGCTGAGTTAAACACCTACGAACTGGAGCAAATCCGTTACGGTGAGGTGCACCCCGGACAGGCAACCCTGATTTTCGTGTCGGAAGATTTCCTCACGGACAAGCAGGTGAAAAACGATAACTACACCAACCCCAACTCTGCCCCGATCATCAAGACAAATATGTTCCGCCGCTTTACGACGGGACTATACGATTACTCCATCATGAGCTCGGTGTTTACCCCAACGGCTACCGACAAGCAACCCCACACATTAAAGGTCACCACCAGTCTGCAGGATTGGTGTGGACAGACGTTCACCCAGCTGAACTACGACGAAGACAAGGTCTGGAAACAGCAATTGCGCTCCTACTTCGAGCGGGAGAATGATCAGAACAACAACCTCAATGCCGACTTCCTGGAAGACGAAATTTTCAACCGAATCAGAATGGGTTGGGAGGGCCTCCCTACGGGTACCTTTTCGGTTATTCCCGGCACGGCCTACCTCCTGATGACCCACAAGCCCTACCGGGCGGCGGAGGCGAAGCTCTCCATCAAGGATTACTCGGGGTCGGAATACACATCTGATGCTCCCCTGAAGGCCTACGTAATTGAGTATCCCAGCCAGGAAAGAACCGTCGAGATTGTCTTTGATGCCGAAAGCCCCTACGTGATTCGGGGGTGGGAGGAAAATTACTCTAGCCGGGGAAAACGGCTGACCACCCGGGCCATACTCACCCATCAGGTGATGGAAGCATACTGGAACCTCAACGGCCGGGAGGATGCTCCCCGACGCGCTTCATTAGGACTACCCCTTCAGTAGTTTTATCCCGGGGAATCCCCCAATCTATCGGGCTAACCGCCCGGGTAGGTTACCTTTAAGCTTCACACCGAATAGAACCTTTATTTATGTCCCAAAGATTGTACTTCTCCCGCATCCTGTTTCTTTTACTCCTGCTGGTCAGCGGGCTGCTACCCGCCCAGGGACTTAGGGTCTACGACCCCAGCGGCAGCACCAATGCCGTGCTTTTGGGCATCGGGGGAAGCCTGACGGTCAGCTCGGTTATGCTCGATCGCCGCGTCAAGCCCATGACGGAAGAAGACATCAAGATGCTGGACCTGGAACGCATTTGGGGGATTGACCGGTTTTCTACCCGGCACCTTTCCTTGCCCGCCGATGAGTTCACCGACAAGCTGCTGGTCACCAGTTTTGCTAGCCCCTTCCTGCTGCTGCTCGACGAACCTGGTCGGGATAATTTCGACGACATGGCGCTGGTCGTTTTCCAGGGCGCACTCATCAACAGTGGCCTCATCAATTTGACCAAAGTGCTCGCCAAGCGCCCCCGACCCTACAACTATAATCCGGATGCTCCCCTCGATACCAAGATGCGGAAATCGAGCCGGTACTCCTTCTTTTCGGGGCACGTGGCCACTTCGGCCTACTTCAGCTTTACCACGGCCAAATTATACAGCGATCTCCACCCGGACAGTAAGGCCCGTCCGTTGGTCTGGGCCACGGCAGCCCTCATTCCGGCTACGGTGGCCTACGGTCGGATGCGTGCCGGTCGCCACTTTTTCACTGACGTCCTGGTTGGTTTTGTGGCCGGTACGGCCATCGCCCTGACGGTACCCTCCCTGCATAAAGTGGGGAATTAGCAGAATGATTCCAAGTCCCACCAGACCCATCGGGATCACCGGTTTCATAACAAGGCGGCGAATCGCCGGCAGAGCATGAGGATCTCGACCTTTTGTCGCGGACGCAGGTGCAATGATCCAGGGTGAAGTGCAGGGAAATTTAGTTAAAGACCTTCTTTCTTCCCCACAACTCTTGCTCCCGCCCAGAAGCCTGGCACCCGCGCTTGCGCCCCTTGCTTAAATTTCATTCCCTTACCGGCTCCGGAAACGTTGAATCGGTGCTCGTCCCGAAAATACGTATGGCGCCCACTCCACCTTAGCATACGTTAAAATAAGGTTACGCCCGGGCTTTCGTAACAGCTTTAAGTGTTGAAAAGAGTTTCTTTTCCCTATGGGAAGCCGTGCGGATAAAATCGGATGGAAGAGTGCCACGGCGCTCGTTCTGGCCAACATGATTGGTACCGGGGCCTTTACTACCCTCGGGCTCCAGCTGGAATGGATTTCCTCCGGCCTGGTCCTGTTGTTGCTCTGGGGCATCGGTGGGCTGGTGGCCTGGTGCGGTGCCGTATCCTACGCTGAGCTGGGCACCCGACTGCCGAAATCCGGTGGTGAGGCCCATTTCCTGAGTGAAATTTTCCATCCCCTGGCCGGCTTTTTAAGCGGCTGGGTCAGTCTTACCGTGGGTTTCGCGGCCGCAGTGGCTCTTTCGGCCATGGCCGTGGGGCAGTACCTCTCGGTCTGGACCGGTTGGTCTCCCATGCTGACGGCCGTGGGCAGCATTGTGCTCCTTTCCCTGGCCCACAGTTTCGGCACCCGGGAATCGAGCCGTCTCCAGAACGTGCTCACGGGCATGAAACTGCTGTTGGTCTTTTGCCTGGGACTGGCCGGCATCCTTCTGCCGGCGCCGGCCAGCGCCGAGGTTTCCTGGAGTATGGAAAGCATCGATATGCTGTGGTCTCCCGGTGCCGCCGTGGCCCTCATCAGCGTTTTCTACGCCTTTTCCGGCTGGAACGCCGCGGCCTACATCGTGGAAGAGATCAAGGATCCCCGCAAAAATCTGCCCCGGGCACTGGTGGTGGGCACCCTGCTGGTCACGGGCCTATTTATCCTCCTGCAATACGGCTTCCTGAAGCAGGCCGGAGCCGCCGCCCTGACGGGGCAGATCGACGTCGCTCAGGTCGCCGCGGAAGCCATGTTCGGCCGGCAGGTCGGGGAGTACGTCAGTCTGTTGATCGGTGTATTGTTGTTGACGGGCATTTCGGCCATGATCTGGGTTGGCCCCCGGGTGGTCCGGGCCATGGGGGATCAGCACCAGCTGTGGCGCACCTTCGGCCAGCTGTCGCGGGGAGGTCTCCCTCTGCGGGCCACCTGGCTACAGGGAGGGATCAGCCTGTTCCTCGTGTTTACTTCCAGCTTTGAGCGGGTATTGCTCTACAGCGGATTCGTGTTGCAACTGTTTACCTTTCTGGCGGTAGCCGGATTGTTGTTCCTCCGGTCACGGCAGCCGAAAGCTGCCGGCTACGCCTCTCCCGGTTACCCGATCCCGCAGATTATCTTTCTGGCCTTTAGCGCCTGGTCCTTGGGCTACCTACTCATCAACCAACCCCTGGAAAGCCTGCTCGGGTTGCTTAACGTGGTGGCGGGACTGGTGGCGTACTACTTCGATGTCTCCCAGGATTCTTCCGAATCCAGCCCCCAGGAAGCCGTTAGCCTGAAGGAATAGGCCATTTCTGGCGGAGAAGCCCCGAGGATTGTAGTATTTTCGCCGCCCGCAAAACCTATGTCTCTGCCATCACGTTACAGAGCGTGTCGAGAAACTCTTTATGCTCCTAGAGAAAATATTTTATAGCGTTGGCCGGTATTTCCTGTTGCTCAAATCGGCCGTCGCCCGTCCCGAGCGGTTCTCCATGTACTACAAGGAGACCATGCGGCAGATGGACGCCATCGGCGTCGGATCGGTCTTTATCGTCATTCTGATCTCCGTCTTCATCGGTATGGTAACGGCCGTGCAGTTTGCCGATCAGTTGGGCGACAGCTTCGTCCCCTCCTACTACATCGGTTATATCGTTCGGGATATCACCATCATCGAGATGGCCCCCACCATTACCTGCCTGGTACTGGCCGGAAAGGTTGGCTCCAATCTGGCCGCCGAAATCGGGGGGATGCGCCAAAAGGAACACATCGACGCCATGGAAATCATGGGCGTGAATACCGCGGCCTACCTCATCATGCCCAAAATTGTGGCCGCCGTGATCGTCATTCCCCTCCTGGTGGCCATCTCTGCCTTTATCTCCATCATCGGTGGCTACATCGCCACCGTACTACCGGGCACCATTTCGCACACCGAATACGTGCTGGGATTGCGCTCCTTCTTCGTTCCCCGCTACGTTTTCATGATGTTCGTAAAGGCCAGTGTATTTGCCTTTCTACTCACTTCCGTAAGCTGTTACCTGGGCTACTACGTTAAGGGCGGTAGCATCGAACTGGGCCAGGCCAGTACCAATGCAGTGGTGATCTCCAACGTGCTCATCCTGCTGTTTGATTTCATCATTGCGCTCTTGCTGACCTAAAAGGACCTCCCCGTATGATACGCACGGAAAACATCACGAAAACGTTTGGCAGCAATGAAGTCCTCAAGGGAATCACGACCGAGTTCTACGCGGGCAAGCCGAACCTGATCATCGGTAGTTCCGGAGCGGGCAAGACCGTACTGCTCAAATTGCTCATCGGACTGTTCACCCCAACCTCCGGTAAGGTCTTTTATGGAGATACGGACCTTTATGCCCTCAACCCCAAAGAATTGCGGGTCATTCGGATGAAGGTGGGCATGCTCTTCCAGGGCAACGCCCTGTTCGACTCCATGACCGTGGGAGAAAACATCCGCTTCCCCATGGATATGTTCACCAAGATGACCGCCCAAGAGAAGCGGAAACGCGTGGACGAATGCCTCGAAATGGTCAACATGGAAGGCATCAACGATCGCTTCCCCTCGGAGGTTTCCGGTGGTATGCAAAAGCGCGTCGGTATTGCGCGGGCCATGGTCCTGGAACCTGAATACCTCTTCTGCGATGAGCCTAACTCCGGACTGGACCCCCAAACCTCCATCCTGATCGACGAACTCATCTGCGACCTCACCAACCGCAACAACATCACCACCGTCATCAACACCCACGACATGAACTCGGTGATGGGCATTGGAGACAACATCATCCTACTGAAAAACGGATTGATCGCCTGGCACGGAAACAAAAGTCAGGTACTGGAAAGTGATAACCAGGTACTCGAAGACTTCATCTTCGCCAGTCCCTTCCTCCGCCGGCTGCGCGCCGATGCCCTGAAACAACGGAGTAACGGGTAGGTGGAATCTTAGTCTGTTAGTCTGTTAGAAGTTAAAGCTTACCCCCGCTAAACTAAAATACCAACAGACTGAAATACTAACGCACTAAATTACCAACAGACTAAAATACCAACGAACCAACAGACCATCAATGTTCCATCCAGCTCTTCCAGTAGACGCCATCGTCCAGATCAAGGGCTGCCTGGGTGATTTGTAGTGGCTTGAAGGTATCAATCATGACGGCCAGTTCGTCGGTGTCCTTTTTGCCGATACTGCGCTCATAGGCTCCCGGATGTGGTCCGTGGGGGATACCCCCCGGATGCAGGGTGATCACTCCCGGCCCAATGTCATTGCGACTCATAAAATCTCCATCGACGTAGTACAGCACCTCATCTGAGTCAATGTTAGAGTGGTTGTAGGGAGCGGGAATGGCCTTGGGGTGATAATCGTACAGTCGGGGACAGAAACTGCACACCACAAAGGCCTTGGTTTCGAAGGTCTGGTGCACCGGGGGCGGCTGGTGTACCCGACCGGTGATCGGCTCAAAGTTGTGGATCGAAAACCCGAAGGGAAAGTTGTAGCCGTCCCAGCCCACCACGTCAAAGGGGTGACTGGCGTAGACGTAATCCGTAATTTGCCCCTGCTTCTTGATGCGGATTAGAAAATCCCCCATTTCATCGTGGGCCTGGAGGTTTCGGGGCAGCACGTAATCCCGTTCGCAGAACGGGCTGTGTTCCAGTAACTGCCCGAAGTGGTTGCGGTAACGCTTCGGGGTGTAGATCGGATGAAAGGACTCCGTAATCAACAGGCGGTTATCCTCGGTATCAAAGTGCATCTGATAGATGACACCCCGCGGAATCAGGACGTAATCTCCCGGCACGAAGGGTACCTCCCCAAACATACTCTTCAGTGTCCCACTACCTTCGTGCACGAACAGCAGCTCGTCGGCATCCGCATTTTTGTAGAAGTAGTCCGTCATCGAATGTCGCGGCGCCGCCAGGCTCACGTGCACGTCACTATTGATCAGCACCGGCACCCGGGAATCGAGGAAATCATCTACGGGAGCCACCTTGAAGCCATGAAGTTTCCGCGACTTCATGTTTCGCTCAACGGCCACCTGGGGCCGCTTGTCCACACTCTCCCCTACCTGCTTGACCATGGTCGGGCGATGCAGGTGATACAGCAGCGATGACATGCCGTCAAAGCCAATCGTTCCAAATAGTTGCTCGTAGTGCAGTCCGCCGTCGGGCTTTTCAAAAATGGTGTGACGCTTCGGCGGCAAATTCCCCAGACGATGATAAATGGGCATAAGGAAGGATTTTGGGAGGTATAATCAACCGATAGTTGTCTTGGCAACAAAAGTACAAATATTTAGTTGCCCGATTTCCCTAAACGAGCAGCAATTTATCCCATTTGGTTCAGTTTCTCGCCGGCAAACGCCTACTGCGGCTGCCACTCCAAAGCACCGGCATCCGGGCTTTCGGTATCCCGCTGGTTGCCCCGCAAGTCCTGGGGTAAGGCCGGGAGAAAAACGCCCAGGTTCCGGGCCACGCTGAGGGAGTCCAGCGCGTAGTCGTCCTCCTCGATGGAGACGAACAGCGGGTCACTGAATTCCAGGTTAACGCAATTCTGGCAGATGGTTTCGTAGAAGTCCGCGTACAGCCCGTTTTGGTCCGTCAGGAACCGACTGTCGGTGCGCACCACGGAATTATCGATTTGGACGTCAAAAGTGGTGGGTTCCTCCCCCTGAAAGATATCCACCAGAATAATCTCACTGGCCCGGGAGCCGCTGACGATGCTGTTCTCCAGTCTGGCCACCATCGGGGAGAACACACAATTCTCTCCGTTTTCGTCGCAATCGAAGTTGGTCAGCACCAGCCCGCTGGCGTCCACGCCGTAGTTTGCGATGGTCGTATGCTGCATCCGCAGGGTGCCGCCCTTGACGAACTGCACCGTATTGCCGAAGTTGGAATGAAACAGCGAGTTGCGGACCGTCACGTCGGACTGATAGGCCGAAATGGCCGGACCACCGGAAAAGGCAATGATGCTGTTTTCCACCCTCACCTCCGCGGCGCTATCGATGGTGATCCCAACGATGGCATTCAACAACTGGGCATTTTCCAGGACATTATTCTCGCTCCCTGGCCCGAGGATTAATCCCCGGTATTTGGCCGGGTCGTCGGCGAACTCTTCTTCCAGCCGATCCGTCTGGACGATGACGGGGTTTTCCAGGGTGCCCAACAACTGAAGACTTCCGTCCGGCTGGGTAAAAATGAAGCCGTCGTTAAAGATGCCGCTGCCCCCAATCAATTCGTTGCGTTGCACCCCACCGTGAAGGTAGAGTCGGGTCCCCGGCAGGGCCTGCACGACGCAACTGTCAATGAACATCGAACCGTAAACCACCGTCGGTAACTCCTGCGGCAGCACGGCGACGCCATTGTCACAGGTGATGCGGAAAAACTCCCCGCGATTGAATCCATTGATGTAGTTGGCGTTTTGCCCAAAGGCAATCAGGGTCACCTCTTCCACGGCATTGCCGGTCTCAAAGATCAGGGCGTCTTCCACGATGAAGGGGCTCACCTCCTCGGGGTCGGTGGGGTCGACGAAGACTTCCACAAAAATGAAAATGCTGTCTTCTCCCCAAATGATGACGTCTTCGGCTTCGGGGCCCTGAAACCCGTCCACGTTGAAGATGAAATTGACGCCGGAGCTTTGTCCGACCCGCACCCGATCAATCTTGACGGGCTGCTCGCCGTCGTTGTACACCTTGAAGGAGCGCGTGGCGCTTCCCCGGGCGGTAAAAACCGTGTCGAAGGTCACCGTATCGGTGCTGAAACGTAGTTCGACCTGCTCACCGGTCACAAATTCCGTTTCCACTTCGCAGGCCATCACCAGCGTGCAGCAGAGTGCCATCAGGTATAAAAGGGGGCGCAGACTGTTCATAAAGATTACTTGTTCCTCGGGGGTATGTTGCGGGGGCGAGGGACCGCAGGTGCAAAGAAATAACGAAAAAGGGCAAGGAAGCGTGGACGAGACCACATAAATCTTCCCTTTCGACGCAGGCACGTCCTTTATCCCGACCTTAGCGGATGATGGTTCCCGGCCAGGAGGCCGCCTCCAGGGCGTTCAGAATACCCGGCCGGCGGCCGTTCCCCAGATAGACCGGAATGCCCTCGCGGGCGGTTTTCGTGGCAATTTTCAGTTTGGTGGCCATGCCACCACGACCCCGCGATGACTTTTTCTCCTGGACAAACTCCATGACGGTCTTGTCGTTGGCCTCCACCAACCGGATGAGTGCACTCGCTTCGTCCTCCGGCGGACCGTCATATAGACCATCCACGCTGGAAAGAATTACCAGGGCTTCGACCCGGAGCATCCGGGCCACCAGGCCGGCCAGTTCATCATTATCGGTGAACATCAGCTCGGTGACGGCCACCACGTCATTCTCGTTGACCACCGGGACAATCTGATCCCCAAGTAATCCCCGGAAACAATTGTACATATTGTCATAATGCCGCTGGTCTCGAAAGTCGCCCTTCGTGGCCAGCACCTGGGCGCACACCAGGTCGTGGCCGGCAAACAGCTGCCGGTAAAGCTCCATGAGTCGGACCTGTCCGGTAGCGGAAAATACCTGCCGGCGGGCCACTTCATCCTCGGTCACCAGGCTGGGCAGCAACTCCATGCCGGCGCCGACGGCTCCGGAAGAGACCAACACCAGCGATACCCCATTTTTTTTCAGCAGGGCGATCTGGTCCACCAGGTGGCTGATGTTGGTCACGTCCAGTCGGCCGTCCGGGCGGGTGAGCACATTGGTGCCTACTTTGATCACAAGACTTTTGTACATGCCGCAAAGATAGCTGTTGCCGCCGGGGATGCCATCCTCGCCATCCGCCTCGGCCTACGACTGCAAAACCCATGGGCCGGCCCCCGGTATACCCCCGGCACCTGCCTTTGGCCATCAGTAAATTCCTCCTCCGACCGGGAAGCCCCTAAATAAAAACGGCCCAATTGTCAGTTGACAATCGGGCCAAGTCAATTGGCTATCGTGGTGTTCTTCTGGGATCATTAAGTGTTCATAGCGTTCTCTCAACGGAGTTTAAATCCAGGAAGGTGGGTCAATAGCCAAATCGACAAATAATGGATTCACGAAAACTCTTGCTGCAAATGTAAACGACTAGCCTACCCCAAACCACCTCCATTCCACGAGCGGTTGATCTCGTAGCACGAACGGTTATTTGATCGTTTAATGGAGTATTTCCGATGCCGCAAAAGCGGTTTCTTCCGGAATTTTCCGGCCTATTTCACACCCGATTTTCCTGCAGAATCTTCAAGATGTGGGGGCGGCGACGGCGACTGACGGGCACCTCGTCCTTATTGGCCATGATGAGGAAACCCGAACGATCAAATTTTCGGATGTGCATCCGATTGACCAAATGGGCGCGATGCACGTTCAAAAAGCCGAAGGGCTCGAGCATCCTGACAAACTCCCCGATGCTGTAGCTAGACAGAATATCCCGTTCCCGTGTCAGCCGGATGCGTGTGTACCGATCTTCGGCGATACAGTTGACGATTTCGTCGGCGGGAAAAAAATCAATGCCCTGTTCGGTGGGAATGCCGATGGGCAGACTTCCCCCCGTGGGCTGGGCCAGATGGCCCAGCAGGACGTCCAGGCGTTTGGCACTGTTCTTCTGGCTCACCCGCTCCTCCGCCAACTGGACCGCCCGTAATAAATGCTTGAGCTCAATGGGTTTCATCACGTACCCGATGGCACTGGAGCGAATGGCCTCCAGCCCATAGGCTTCCAGACTCGTCACGAAAATGACCTCCGGCCGGTTCCCTTTGGGCAACTGCTTGATCAGATCAAAGCCCGTTTCCTTGGGCATGTGGATGTCAAGAAAAAGGAGATCGGGTTCGATGGCGGCAATCTTCCTCAGGGCCTCCGCCGCCGAATTTGCGGTGTCCATCACGTTTACCGTAGGACAAAATTCATCCAACAAGGATTGAAGCTCGGCCAGGGCGGCAGCTTCGTCGTCAACGAGTATTGCGGTCAATTTGATAGTGCTTGTTGGACGAAAATACTCAATATCCCCCTATTTTGTGGTTAGTTTTCTGCCTTCCCAGTATTCCCTCTGCTTCCGCTATGCCCAAGTGCAACACCACTAGATATTGTCCACCGGGCCATTTCCTGATCCCGGCTTTCCTGTGCCTCCTGCTTTGCGGAGGCGCATCCGGTGTTGCTCAGTCCGACACCATTCACCACTTTTTCAGCCTGGAGCAGGGCATTCCACACCGCACGGTACAGGCCAGCACCCAACAGGACAATGGGCTGATCTGGCTCTCCACCGATGCCGGACTGTCCCGCTTCGACGGGCATCGCTTCGTAGAATTCACCGAACATCCCCAACAGTTTGTCGGTCCCCTCCACTTTGATGACCGGGGCTTTCTGATCTGCCAACCCCTCAACTATCCGGATTCCATTGAGATTTTCAATCCGCAAGACTTTACCGCCCACGGCGTGCGGCTATCGGGACTACGACCGGGAGTCTTTGCCGGCATGTTCCACCGCGACCATCAACCACTATACTTTGCTAACGGTGCCGGCATTTTCAAATTCTCGGTGGAGGGTGAACTACGCCAGGTCCATTCCCTGTACCGCGAAATTCAGCTGGGCGACCGCTTGCTGTACGCTGATGAGCGGAGCTTCTCCATCTACCGGCCGGAAACCAACCAGGTTATTTACAAACACGGTGGCGTGCCCGGAGTGGCCAAACTTCCTTTTTCACCTCCCTTCGACTTACTCCACCAGGATGCTTCGGGGACCGTCTGGGCCAGTAAGGACGGGGAGCTTTATCGCAAAAAGAAGTATCGTCGATCCTTTGATCCCATCTCCGCCCTACCCTCCGGGCGCATCATTAATTTTTCGGCCGAGGATGCCGTGGGGAACCTGCTATTCGCCAACATCACCAACCGCTGGGTAAAGGACATGATCAAAATCCGGGACGACTCCGTCCGGGATTGGCGATGGCAGCTTCAGATCGACTCCAGTTTCACTTCTTTGTCGGGCACCAATTTTGAGAAGCAGATTCGCGTCAACTCTTATTTCGGCCTGTACATCATTGACCTGACGAGTGCCAACCGAAAGATCTTCACCAATTACTTTGAGCAACAAATCACGCCCGGTCGGTTTGGCCACATTATCCGCGGCTTCGCCGCGGATAATCGAGGTAACGTATACACCAACAAAGACTCCAAAGACCCCTGGTGGCCGCGCCTGAACATCAGGGATGGTTCAATTGACACCATGCTCATCCGGGATAATCAAAATCGGGTGGTGAACCAATTTGGTTGCGGCACCCAGTTGATCAACTACCGGGGAGACATTTACGGGCACAACTGTCGTTTGGGGAGCCTGGATACCACCCACCTCTACCGTTACCGGCCCGCCGACGATAGCTGGAAAAGGTGGGAAGCACCGGTGTTGAACCAAAAAATCCGCGGCCTGCAACTCACCAACCGGCCGGGAGAGTTCATCCTGGCCCTGGAGGATGCTCGCGACCTGCGCCTGGGAAAACTCCTGTTCTTCGACCTTACCCGCGAAGTGTTTACGCCCATCCTCCCCCACGGGGAAGAGGCCCTGGCGGGTAGCATCCGAAAGGCCACTTTTGACAGCACTCGCAACACACTGTGGATCGCTTCGTCGGTGGGACTTTACGAATACAACCTCGATTCGGAGTTGCTCACCAAACACGTTTTCGACAACCTCCGCACGACCCACGTGCTGGAAATCGTCCTCATAAAGGATGGCAATCTACTCGTTGGCACCCTCAGCGAGGGACTCTTCCTTTTTGAGCCGGCCACCAAAGAATTCACCCTGGTGGGCGGGATTAGCCAAAACCGCCGGGAAGAACCCTCCTTCTTTATCCCCCTCCCCAGCGATGATGTTGCTGCCGCCGCCCTAACAAAAGATGATTACCTGCTCATCTCCACCTTTAACGGCCTGGTTCTCCACGGAGGGCCGGAAGGCATGACCTACGTATTCAACGAAAAGGACGGCCTGCCCTCCAATGAATTCAATACGCCTTCCCTCTTCTACAATGAAGCCAGCGACCTTTGGTACGCCGGCACCATCAACGGGTTTACGGAATTCTCCCTGGACTCCCTGCTTCCTCCCCCCAGCCCCCACCGCGCCCTGATTACCGGGATGAATATCCTGGACGAAAAGGAGGAGCAGGAAATCTATCTACCGCTGTCCAGGGTGCCGACCAAAGGGCTCTCCATTGCCCCCAGCGTAATCTACTTCACCCTCGAATTAAGCTTACCCGATTTCCGTGACCCGGGGGAGGTGAGTTATCAGACCAGGTTACGGGGGTACGACCCCGACTGGACGCCCATCAACGATAACCCCACCGTTCGCTACACCCGCCTGCCACCGGGGTACTACACCTTCGAATTGCGGGCCTTTGACGCCCGCGGCCAGCAGGCACCGGAAGTCATTTCCTTCCCCATCCGGGTGAGAAAGCACTGGACCGCAGAGTACTGGTTTTACGCCCTCCTGATGGTACTGGCCGTGCTGGCCGCCACGGCCTACTACCGTTGGAAGCTTCGGGAGGAGAAAAGGAAGATGGCCGAGAAGAAGGCCCACGAGCAACAGGTGCTCGAACTGGAACTTCGCGCCCTGCGGCAGCAGCTCAACCCTCACTTCCTGGCCAATGCGATGTACTCCATTCGCCGCTACATTCTGAAAAAAGACCGCCAGGTCGCCGCAGACTATCTGAGGGATTTCACCCTCCTGATGCGGCAGTTCCTCGAATCCAGCCGCTCCCGCTTTACAAAAATTGAAATTGAGGTCAGCATGCTAAAGCGGTACGTGAGACTGGAACAGCTGCGGCATCCCGGAAAGTTTTCCTTCAAATTACTCCTGGACCCCAACATCGAGCCCGGATACGATGATGTTCCCTCCCTGCTCATGCAGCCCATCGTCGAAAACGCCATCACCCACGGACTCTTTAACCTGCCGGATACGGGCGAGCTGACGATTGCCATTTACCGGGCCCGGGAATATGAAGACATGATCGTCTGTACCGTTACGGATAACGGCATCGGCCGGCGGGCGGCGGAGGAGATCAAGCAAAATTCCGCCGATAAAAAACACATCTCCCGTGCCACGCAGATTCTGAAGGAGCGGCAGGCGCTGTTGGCCACGGACGATACGGTCACCATCAGTCTGTTTACCGAAGACCTCTACCCGGACCAGGAGTACACGGGAACCCGGGTGACCCTCCACATCAATTATGGAGAAGAGCCCATGCCGTCGTCCCCCATCCGTATTCCCACGGCGGCCCTCGGGCCCCTTCCGACCACCTGAGTCCGCCGCAGCGGGTAATTCCCCGTCAACGTAAAGTTTGTTTTGGTTTTGGCCTTCTGGCCGGATTTGAGCCTTTTTAGATAATGGCCAGGCGGGAAGACCAAAGCCCAGGGCTAAGTTAGGATATTCCCAGCGCAGCCACCGCCGAAAAAGGCCAACTGGAGGTCGAGTACTGACTCTTAGTACCAGGCTGTTCCGTAAGGTTTCATCAGCGATTCCTGCGGAATCGCGGCAGTTCAACGGGGCAAACGGTAGCGGCAGGTAATTACCTGCCGCTACTAAAAAATTCAAGGACTTGATTGCCAAATGATTAATTCACGGAACACCTACTCCTAGTGCGGAAGAAAAGCGGCGATGCTACCTTTGCGCCATGCGCAACCTTCACGCAAATCCCTGGGCGAGTCTGTTGGCTCTGGTTTTATTTTCCATCGCCCTGCGGTGGGGCTCCTTCTTTCATTCCGTGATCAATCACGATGAGAGTACCTACATCGTCATTGCCGGAGAACTGGTGCGGGGAGCAACCTACCTCAAGGACGTCATCGACACCAAACCGATCGGAATATTCTGGATCTATGCGGCCCTGATTAAAATCACGGGGGGCAGCATTCCCGCACTCCGGCTGGCCGCCTCGTTGTTCGTCGCCCTCGGCGGCTGGGGCCTTTACTGGGGTACGCGCAGAGCTACGGGAAGCTCCCGGGCGGGCCTGGCGGCGGGTATCATCTACTGTTTCGTTTGCACCATTTTCACCTATTACGGGCTGAGTCCCAACACGGAAATTTACTTCAACGTGCTGACGATCGCCGCCGTTGCGCTGGCGGTTGCGCCGCGGGTCCGTCGCCCTGAAGAAGACCATCCCGCCTGGCACTGGCCATTGGCCGGCCTCCTGCTCGGAATGGCCGTGGTGATCAAACCCTTCGTGGCCGCCGAGTCGCTGGCCATCGGACTGTTCCTGGTTTGGCACTACGGCAGTCGGGGAAAATGGGGGGCCATGTTCGGCAACGGCATCACGCTGCTGCTCGGCTTTGCGCTTCCGCTTGTCGGCGTCTACTACTATTACGCTTCCCTGGGATTATTGGAAGAATTCGTCTTCTACAGCTGGGAAGTTAGCCGGGCTTATCCCGTGGAACTCGCCTGGCATTTGCGGCTGCTGTTTCTGCTGGATTACGTAGCCCGGTTCATTCCCTTCGTCATTTTGGGCGGCGCAGCGCTGGTGCAGGCTTTTCGCCAAAAAGCCACGCATCCCACCCGAATTTGGGGCACCTTCCTGCTCCTGCAATGCCTGTTGGTGGCCCTGATGGTCATCACCCCGGGAAAACGCTTTGGTCATTACCAGATTCAGTTACATCCCGTCCTCAGCCTGATGGCCGCCATGTGGTGGCTGCCGGGCATGCGGTCGCTCGGCTTCCTACGGTCCGAAAAGTTGCGGCGCTGGGCGCCGGCCATAATCACCACCTTCGCACTGGTGCTGGGTACCGTGTTCTTCTTCAAGTACGAGCACAAGGAAGACCAGCCCGAAGAAATTGTCCAGTACCTGCAAGCCCAACTCGGGCCGGGAGAAACCTTTCTACCCCTGAATGGATTTCAGATCACCTACCACCTGCTGGACCGCCGGGTTCCCACTCCCTACGTCCACTCCTCCCTCCTCTTTTTGCCGCACCACGTTCGGGCTTTCCAGATTGACGAGCGGGCCGAAGCCCAGCGACTGCTGGACAACCCCAAACTGACCTTCCTCGTCGGGCGCACGGAAGATGAATGGGCCGACACGCCCCTCACCGAAATTCTCTTTGAGGAGTTTGAGCCCTACGATACGATCGGAGAGAAACTTCGCGTCTGGCGTCGCAAACCCTGACGAAAAGCCCCGCCGCTTTCCTCCCGTAAGGAAAACCGAAACCTTTCCCCGAATTGGTTCCATTCTGTGAACATTCCGCTTTACTTTTGCGGGCCTAAACTTCAAAAGCATGTTTCGTACGCACAATTGCGGTGAACTCCGCCTGACCGACGTCGGTAAAGAAGTCAGCCTGAGCGGCTGGGTCCAGATTGGTCGCGACTTTGGTGGTCTGACCTTCGTGGACCTTCGCGACCGTTACGGGATCACCCAGATCGTTTTTGATCAGGACGACCACGCCGAGCTCGCCGAACGTGCACGAAAGCTTGGCCGGGAGTGGGTCATCCAGGTAAACGGTGAAGTACGCGAGCGGACCAATAAAAACCCCAACCGGGCCACCGGTGACGTGGAAATCGTAGCCCGGGAGTTGATCATTCTCAACCGGGCCAAAACGCCCCCCTTCACCATCGAAGACGAGAGTGACGGCGGAGACGACCTGCGGATGCAGTACCGCTACCTCGACCTGCGGCGCGGCCCCCTGCAGCGCAACATCATTTTTCGCAGCCAGCTGGCCCTGGCGGTGCGGGCCTACCTGGGAGGACAAAACTTCGTAGAAGTAGAAACCCCTTTCCTGATCAAGTCAACGCCCGAAGGCGCCCGTGACTTTGTGGTCCCCAGCCGCCTCAACGAAGGGCAGTTTTACGCCCTGCCGCAAAGCCCCCAGACCTTCAAGCAGCTGCTGATGGTTGCGGGATACGATCGTTACTTCCAAATCGTCAAGTGCTTCCGCGACGAAGACCTGCGGGCCGACCGCCAGCCGGAATTCACCCAGATTGACTGTGAAATGGCCTTCGTGACCCAGGATGAAATCCTGGACACCTTCGAAGGCCTCACCCGCCACGTTTTTCAGGAACTCAAGGGCATTGAACTCGGGAAGTTCCCCCGGATGCTCTACGACGACGCCATGCGGCGGTACGGCTCCGACAAACCGGACCTCCGCTTCGGCATGGAACTCGTGGAGCTGAACGACGTCGCCCAGCAGAAGGGATTCAAGGTATTCGACGACGCCGAGTTGGTGGTGGGCATCGCGGTGCCCGGTAAGGCGGACCTGACCCGCAAGCAAATCGACAAGCTCACCGAGTGGGTCAAGCGCCCCCAGATCGGTGCCAAAGGATTGGTTTACGTCAAGTGTAATCCCGACGGCACCTTCAAATCCAGCGTCGACAAATTCTTCGATCAGGAGGCCCTGGCCGCCTGGGCCGAAAAGTGTGGCGCCCAGGCTGGCGACCTGCTGCTGGTCATCAGTGGAGAAGACGAAAAGAGCCGGAAGCAACTGGGTAACCTCCGTCTTCACGTCGCCGAATCCTTCGACATGATTCCGGAAGGAAGCTTCAAGCCACTCTGGGTGGTAGACTTCCCCCTGCTGGAATGGGACGAAGAAAGCGAGCGCTTTCACGCCATGCACCACCCCTTCACCAGTCCGAAGCGGGAAGAAGTGGAGCGGATGCTCACCGGCGACCACGAAACGATGAAGTCCCTCAAAGCCGACGCCTACGACCTGGTCATCAACGGCGCCGAAATCGGCGGTGGTTCCATCCGGATCTACGACCGCGCCCTGCAGGAGAAAAACTTCAAATTGCTTGGCTTCACCCAGGAGGAGGCCGAAGAGCAGTTTGGCTTCCTGATGGGAGCCTTCGAATACGGTGCCCCTCCCCACGGCGGTATTGCCTTCGGCTTTGACCGCCTCTGCGCGGTCATGAACGGCCAGAGTTCCATCCGGGACTTCATCGCCTTCCCCAAAAACAATCAGGGACGTGACGTGATGATCGACGCGCCGGCGCGGGTAGACGAGGATCAGCTGGAAGAACTCAACCTGAAGGTGACCTTCGAAGAAAATCAGTAAGTACTCTCCGGAGCTGACGGGTTAAAGGCTGGTGTCTTGTGCATGAAACTTGTAACTTACTGCCATGTACGAAGACATTCGACAACTGATTGTAGAAAACAGCATTCCGGAAGCACTGGAGGCAACCGATAATCTGGGGCCTACGGGGGAGTTTCGGACCAGCCTGCTGCTCCTGCAGCGGCGGTGGCGGGTACTGGAAACCCAGGCCCTCAACCAGTCTCAGCACGAACACATTATGCGGGTGGAGGAGAATCAGGTCATCGAAGACCTGATTGCTCTGCTGGACCGGATGGAAGTGGCCAGCCATCAGGCGGAAATCCCGACCACCGAACTACCACCGTCGCCACCCCAAGAAACTGCAACGTCTGCTTCTGCCCCCCGACCGCCGGCTCCCAAAAAAGCCAAACCGGTGGTTTGGGTCCTGGGAGCCGCCCTGGCCCTGTTGCTGGCTTTTTCCGCGTACTGGATATCGCAAAAATTATCCAACAACAATCCCGGGAAGCCCACGCAGGCGGAGGTAAGCGAGCGCGATCCCCGGCGGCCAGCCCCCACGGAAGAATCTCCCGGCAAGGAAGCAACCAATCCTGCGGACGAACGGGGCACCCCAAGCATTACCATCGATCCTTCCCTGGCGGAAAAGCTGCAGGACCGGGCCGTTCTCGACGTTGATCGCCCCCTGACCGTAAACCCGGATATCCTGAAGGCCAATCTGGCCCTCTTTCGGGGGAACGAATTCATGAGTGCCGGTAAGAAAGTCAACGCCGGACTGGCTTTTTACTACAATAAGGGCTCCGGCGCCACGCAATACGTGGACCGGATCACGAAAGAGATGTCGACTTACCTTACGGAAAAATTCAGGGTGACCGTAAGCCCTGACGTTTTGCTCTCCGGCTTTCACACCAACAGCCTCCGCAATACCATCATGACCCGGGGAGATCGCTCCGATGCCCGACTTTCACCCCAACGGGCCAATTACCTAATCATGGTGGATTTGCGCAACGTCAAGCTCAACCGGGCGGAGCTTCGGGTTTGCCTCTTTGACCTCTCCACCCAAACGGCGCACAATGTGCGCGAGAATGTGGAGGTAAAGACGGGATCGGGCTTTCCCGGCAAGGACGTGCTCTACACCACTACGGAAGTGCTGCGGGAGTTCGCCAACAAAAAACTATGGGCGCTGAAGCAATAGTGATTCGCTGACCATTGGCCTATATTTGTCCATCATTCCAGGTAAGTTTTAATGCCCCCTCTCCCATCTTTTGACGCCATCCGTAACCTCATCGCCGAGAACAACATCGACGGGGCCCTCGAAGCGCTATCGGAACACGCCGCCTCGTCGGTGTCCCGGAATGACCTGGTAAACCTGCGCCGCCGGTGGACCGAAATTTTGCGTAAAGAAGAAAGCAACAGCGAGCACGGACACATCCTTGCGGTAGAAAAGTCCCGACTCACCGGCGACCTGCTGAGTTATGTTGACCGTCTGGAATCCGCGCCACCCGCCACCGCTCAGTCACCCGCGAAAAAATCGCTCTCTCCGGGAAAAATAGTGATTGGGGCCGCAAGTATCCTGCTGCTGGCCATCATCGTCATCTGGGGCATTCGCGACGGACAACCGACTCCCGCCACCCCGGACAACGACACCACCCAAACAAATACCGAGGGGAAGGAGGACGACGCTCCGGAGGAAAAGACGGATCCTACCGGGAAAAAAATCTATGATGACCTGTTGACCTTCGAGGACGAAAGCTCAGAATACTTCATGAAAAACACGGACGATCGTGAGATTGCAGTGGCCGTCTATTTCACCGAAGGCCTTGGGTTTGGGGAGTTTAGTGAATCATTTACCCGTCAGGTAATCAAATTTGCCGATTGGGAAGGTCGGGCAACCGCCACGGGGTTTAAGCGTAAATTTCACGAGTCCTCCCTGGTGTCGAAGATGTACTTTGATGGTCTCGATAAAGTCCCCGAATTGCCCAGCTTTTTTCCCAAGAATTGCCCTTACGACGTAATCGTCATCATAAACATCAACGGAGACCTGGAATATATGCCAGCAGAAGTCGGTATCGCAGCCTGGGACGTAAAGGAAGGCTCCCCGATTACTTCAGTGTATACCCGCAACTATCGAAGGATAATGGGCGATGATGGAACCCTTGACCCCGGTGAAGAATTTTACAATGCCCTGAATACCGTTGGTACCCTGATTTCTCAGCGATAGCCAAACTCTTGGTATATTTTAACACCTTTACCACACCCAGAAGACCCCGAAAAGCATTCTATACAACAGAAACAGAGCTTCTTATCCATGCGTATCCTACTCACCTTGCTCGCTTTGGTAACGCTGGGCACCTGCGTCCTCGCCCAAACCGGCTACACGAAAGTGAACGGAAAATACTACCCCTACACCGTGGACGACTGTGGGGATACCCTGATTCTGGCGCAGCTGGAAGACGTATCGGTAAGCTCTCCGGAAGTCTTCAATTCCGACGAAGAATACAAGCAGTACCGCCGGTACCGCATCTACGCCCAGCGTGCTTACCCCTATGCGGTGGACGCCATCCGGATCTTCCGGGAAACGGAGTACATCACCCAGAATATGTCGAACCGCGAGCGGCGCAAATACATCAAAAACCTCCAGAAAGAACTGAAGGAGAAGTTTGAAGACCCGCTGAAAAAGATGTCCAAAACCCAGGGTAAAGTCCTCATCGCCATGATCGAGCGGGAGCTGGACGTACCGATATACGACCTGATCAAGGACCTCCGCGGCGGGCTGACGGCCCGCTACTGGGCAACCTTCGCCGTCTTCTACGGTCACCACCTGAAAAAGAAATACACCGTCGGCGAAGACCGGATTCTGGATATGGTCCTCGACGATTTCGACATCAGCTACGAGCTGCCGGAAGCGGCGGGCTCGGATAAGTAGGGTGCTGGTTGCTGGTTAGTCTAGTTGCTGGTAGTGCGCAACCTTTTTTTGCGCTAGCGCAGGAGGACGACGCTTCCCCGATACTGTTTCGTAAATCCATCCAGAAAGCGGACCTCCGCCCGGTAGGCGTAGGTGCCGATCGCCGCGGGTGTTCCGTTAAGGTTTCCGTCCCAACCCGCCGCGAGATCATTCACGGCTGCATTGGTCTGAGAAAATACCTGCACGCCCCAACGGTTATAGATTTCCAGGCTCAGGATGCTTTCCACTCCCGGAGTGGCCCCGAAAAGCGTGAAGAAATCGTTGACGCCATCGCCGTTGGGCGAAAATCCGGTCGGGAAGTAAACCCGTCGGTTCTTTACCACCGAGATCCGCAGAGAATCTTCGGTAACGCAACCGTTCGCGGAGGTGGCGGTCAGCGCCACCGTCAGGGCCTCCGGCGGGACGATCAGTGCCTGATCACAAGCTGGGAGACAGTCTATCAATTCGGCCGGGCTCCAACCGTATTCCGCGATGGGTTCCGTGGAGGATACCGGGATGCGCACCGTTTGCCCCAGCTCCGCCACCTGATTGGCGCCCAGGTCAACGACGAAGGGAAAGGGTAGTTGCAGCGCCACCGTGCCAATGGCCTCACAGCCGTAGCGGTCCACCACCGAATAAGAATAAGTTCCGGCGGGCAGTCCGGAAAAGGCCCGGGGTCCCAGGAACAGGCTGTCTTCAAACGTAAATCTCAATGGGAAAGTGGCGTTGGCCACCGAAAGGAGCTCTACCCTGCCGTCGGTGGTGTAGGAACAGCTGGGATCCGTCAGGTTGAAGTCGGGGCTTAGCCCCGGGTCTTCTACCACCGTCAGTCGTAGGGTAAGGATGCTATCGCAACCGATGGAGGAGACCAGCGTGTCCACGTAGGTGCCCGATTGGTCGTAGGTCCGGTTGCCAACCGCGAAGCTTCGCCCCGCGCAGATGGTATCGGTAACGGAATACGCTTTGGGGACCACGCGAACTACCTTTTCGTTGGACACTACCCGACAGTTGGGATTGGCGAGGTTGGTCACCCCATTCCCCAACAGGTAGCGGTAGTAGTAATCTCCGGTCGCCACGTTGGTGTGCGTATACAAGAAGGAATTAGCGCCGGGGATGTCGGTCCACCGGTCTCCTCCGTCCGTACTTTCCTGCCACTGAATGGCGGGGTTGTCGTACTGATCTCCGTTGAGGGTAGCGTCCAGGGTGATGGGGTCGCCGTCTTCGCAGATGTTGCTGATTTCCAGCGGAAGGATGAGGGCTTCCGGGCCACAAGCCCGGAAACTGATGTTGTCGATGGCCAGGTCGTTACCGATTCCTCCGGGGGCGTTGTTGCGCAGAGAGAGGGTTACCGAAGTTTGGCCCGGACCGGTGGTAAAGGTAAAGCCGTACGTCTTCCAGGTCTCGTCTTCGGAGATGTTGCCACTGGTGAAAAAATTCACTCCGTCGATGAGGAAAGAAATGTTGGGGCGGATGCCGTTCCTCCCCGTCTGGTACAGGTTGATGACGTCGGCGGAAAACTCGTACACCGAATTTTCGCAGAGGTTATCCACCCGTTGTTCGTAGAACAGTCCGGGATTAAAACTGGCGTTGACCACCATCATGTACCCGAAAGGATCTTCGCTGTTGTCGCCGATGGCCAGCCAGTCTCCGTAAAGGTTCTCCCAGGCACCGGTATTGTTGGTGATGGTGTAAAAGCCGTCGAAGGGCGGCGGATTGGTCTCGTAGATGAAACCCGGGGCAATGCCGGGGTCGGGCACCAGAATATTATCCGTACCGGACCCAAAATCACCGGCGTCAAAGATGTTTTCGCCCAGGTTTCCGCCGCAGATTTGCCCCCACACCGTACCGTTCAAAAGCAATAATAGGAAAAGGAGGCATCGTTGTTTCGGGGGCATAAACGTCGGTTCTGGGGTAGTGCACAAACTTACTCAATTCCCCGGCAACCCATCGGCTTTGCGGCCCTTCCAGTCGGCCCGAAGGCCCAGCAGCGCCGCCGTGCCCACCGCCACCAGAAAAATGGGATAAATCAGTGCCGTGGTGGGGTACCACCGCATCCGGTCACGCTGTCCGTAGTGACGGGCGATGTGGTCGAGGCAAAAGCCGTCCACGAGCGCCTTAAGGATCCAGGCGATCAATACGATGGCGAGGGACCGCGGGTGCCAGAGCGTCCCCAGGGTGCCCACCACCAGACTCAGGCTGGTCAGGTAACTGAGGGCCTGCGCCCACTTCAACCGAGGCTCGGTGTAGTTGCCGGCCTTTCCCGCCCAGCGCAGTCGTTGTCGCCAGAGGTTCCTCCAGCCCCGGACGGGCCGCGTCATCACGGGAGTCCCCGGCACGTACCCGTACCGGGGGCGCTCGAGCGCAAACTTATGCAACAACAACACGTCATCGCCGGAGGGAAGGTGATCTACCCCGGCGTAGCCACCCACGCGCAGAAAAAGCTCCTTACGGAAAGCAAAGTGCGCGCCATTGGCCAGAATCGGTGCGCCCCCACGCATACTGGCGCGGGTCAGAAACTGATAGGCCATCAGGTCCAGGGCCTGATATCCTTCGCAGATGTCCCGCACCGGATCAATCAATACCGGCCCCAGCACGACCTCCTTCCCCGACCGGAATTCCCCGGCAATCCGCGTCAGGCCGTCGGAAGGCCACCGGCAGTCGGCATCGGTGGTTACCATGACCTGGCCACGGCTGCGGGAAATGGCCAGGGTGATGGCCGATTTTTTGTGGGCGATAGTCGTCAGGGCGTCCGGTGCATCCACCAGGTGCAACAGGTGGATGTGCTCGTCGGTACGCTCCTCCAGAAAGGAAGCTCCTCCGTCCGTAGAAAAGTCGTCAATAAAGATGGCTTCCCAACGATCCGTTGGGTAGTCTTGGGCCCGTAAATCCTTCAGGAGGTCGGGCAGATGCTCCCTTTCATTGCGAAAGGGAATGATGAGCGTCAGAAACGGCCAGGGGCCTCCGGTGCGATCTTCCACCAATTTACCGGTCTCCTGCCATTTCCGGAAGTTGTTCAGTTGCCAGAAAGTGTAGACCAGCACCAGACTCATTGCGGCCAGGGCAAGGTAGTCGGCCATCGGAAGAAAGTTAAAAATTAGGGGCTACTCGAAGAGCTCGTCGTAGTTCGTATCGCGGCCCTTGCGGGTTTCGGGTTCCGGTGGCGGAGGGAGTTCTTCATAGGGGATCTCCAGGTCCATGGAATCTTCGGAAACGTCTTCAAATTCCGCCCATTCTCCGTTGCGGCGAACGTCGGCCTGCTCGGCTCTTTCCCGGAGTTTCTTCTTGAACAGCCCCATGCCCAGCAAATAGGCCGCTACAATGGGAAACAGCACGATACTCAATACGCCGGCGGCCAGGCCCATCAGCCAGTTGCGCTCAAAGAGGCGTTTAATGCTGCCGACATATCCGAGAAAGACCTTGTGATCAATGATCAGGGAGGCGATGAAGATGATCGGTGCCGCCCACCACAATAAGCTGAAGAACCAGCTGGCCAGCTTAAAGAGCACGTAAAGGACGACCAGGCCGATGATGAATCCGCCAATCCCGCCAAGGGGTGAACGATCGAAAGGAGAACGTGGTGAAGCCATAAATCTTTGGACAAGGTGGTTTGTTAGCAATATGCCGGATGGTTCCCGTTTACCCGGGTCGCCAAGTTAATCAGGAACCGTAAAAAGTAAACGTGGGTACCTCCTCCCCGGTTTGACTTTGCCGACGAGTACCCGGGAAAAATCGCCGTAAGGACGTCAGCTTACCCATTAAGGACCGTTTCTGGTGAGTCTTCCACCGACCAATTTCGTAATTTTGTGGCAATGAAGCATTTGGTATTCTCCCTTATCCTCCTTTTTCCCTGCTGCCTGATGGCGCAGCGGACCACCAACCTCACCGTTGAAGCCACCGGCTGCAAGCAACTCAACCTGTACGCATTTAATGGCGTAGGGATGGAAAAGCTTCAGTCCCTAAAGGCTACCGACGACGGTAACTGGACGGTAGACGTAGCGACCGAAGGTCCCATTTTCCGTTACGTCGGCAGCAAGCCCGATGACGCCCTGGCCATCATCCTCGGCGCCGAGGACTCCATTAATGTTTCCGGTATTTGTGGTCGCATGCGGGTGGCCAAAGTCCGCAAATCGCCCGCCAACATTGCCTACGGCAAGCTGAAGGGCGAATTTACCCGGCAGAACCAGAAATTCTCCTCCGCCATGCGTGGCTACCAAATGGCCATCCGGAAGCAGGATTCCGTTACCGTAGCCGCAAAAATTGCGGAACTCGCCGCCATTGATCAGGAAAAGAAGCAGCTCCTGGAAGACGCCAAGACTAATGGTCCCCTGCTGGCGCAGGTAGCCTCCATGAATACCTACCTGAGTTTCCTGAACGAAAACGCAGGCCGCTTCACCAACGAGCTGGATTATTTTGTCAACACCTACTTCCAGTACGTCGACTACCAGGATCCCGTTTACAACGAACTGCCCTGGACCTACGAGGGGAACCGCAATTACGCCAACACCCTGGCCCGGGCTATCCGCTCCGAACAGCTTGCTGAGATCTTAATGGCCGGCTATGATCGCTGGCCCGCGGGCAGCAAGGCCCAGTTGTTCGCCATGAACGGTGGGCTGTCCGCCCTCACGGCCGCCAAACACCCCGCTGCGGCCATCATTGCCGAGGCGATGGTGGAGCGGTTCGCGGAAACCTACCCTACCCCGATGAAATCCATCATCGCCCAGGTCGACAACCTGCGCACCTTTGCCATCGGTGCCGTCGCGCCCACCTTTGCCGGTGAAAGCCCGGAAGGAGATCAGATCGCGCTGGATGACCTGCGGGGAAAAGTAGTACTCATTGACTTTTGGGCCAGCTGGTGCGGCCCCTGCCGCCGGGAAAATCCCAACGTCGTGCGGCTCTACAATCAGTACAAGGACAAGGGCTTCGAGATTCTCGGCGTGAGCCTGGACCGCACCAAAGACCGCTGGGTGAAGGCCATCGAGGACGACAAACTGACCTGGTTGCATATTTCCGACCTCAAGGGCTGGCAAAGCAAATACGCCAAACAGTACGGCGTATCCAGCATTCCGCAAACGGTACTTCTGGATGAGGAAGGTAAAATCCTGGCCCGCAACCTGCGGGGGAAAGCCCTGGAAGACAAGCTAGCTGAGATATTTTCTACGAAATAACCCCGAACTTTACCCCCCTCCGGCCCCCGGCCGCTAACTACTCCTGATGAAAGATTTTAAAACTCGTCTCCTCACCGTAGGATCCGTGGTAGCCATTACCGTTGGCCTGGACCAGTGGACGAAGTACCTGGCCACGAATATGCTTCAGGGGCAGCCCGACCAGTTTTATCTGAACGACATCCTGCGGCTCACCTTTGCCCGCAATACTGGTGCCTTTCTGTCGCTGGGGTCCGAGCTCGGCCCGATCCTGCGTCCCCTGCTGCTGAATGCCTTTCCGGCCATCCTCCTGATTGGCCTCCTGTGGTACATCTTCCGGGAAAAAGACCTCAACCGCTGGCAAACCGTTGCCCTGGCCCTCATCGTCGGGGGTGGACTCAGCAACATCGTTGACCGTTTACTGTACGGGCACGTGGTTGACATGCTTCACCTCAAAGTGGGCAGCCTTCAGACCGGTATCTTCAACGTGGCCGACATGGCCATCATGGCGGGTATGTTCATCATGATTCCGTTCGCGTTCAAGAAGCAACCCGAGAAGGAGCCTGCAGCCGAGGCCCCCGCGGAAAAAGTTGTGGTAGAGGCCGACGAGGGGGATCAACCCTCGCCCACGGCCCTCTGAGGCATCCGAACCTACGGCTGCTGGCAGTATCCTTACCTTTGTATCAGGATTGACAATTCTTGCCGGCAATCAAGGATTGATTGTGACGGTGGCCGGCCTTGCCGTAATTTTGGGGTATCCCCGACAATCATCCCTTCCCATGAATCTATTCTGCCGGGTACTCGCCCTGGTAACCATCGGTTGCTTACCCGCTGCGCTGTTGGCCCAGCCCGCACAAGCCAATAACTGGCACTTCGGTTCCCAAATCAGTGTCCGCTTCGTTGACGGCCAGCCAGTGCTCAATCCACCTTCCGCCATCGTAGGATTTGAAGGCGTCGTGTCCCTGAGTGATACGCTGGGCAACCTGTTGTTTTACACCAACGGTGGTGGACGCCCGCCGGGCATGAGTGGCCAGAATGGTGGCACCATCTGGAACCGCAACCACGAAGTCATGTACGATATGCGCGGGGAAGAAGGCGGTGGATTCAGCGCCCGCCAGAGTGCCATCGCAATGCCCGCGCCCGGCAATAATCCGGACCTCTACTATCTCTTCACGATGGAAGAAACGGAATTCAACATCGGAGGCAGCGTTCCCGGTCAGCCCCTCGGAAGAGGACTATCCTATTTCACCATCGACATGTCGCTAAACGGCGGACTGGGTGAAGTCGTCCTTGCGGATCAGCGAATCTTTACCCCCAGTTACGAAGGCCTGGACGCGACGCCCATGGCCGACGGAGAAGGATACTGGATCATTTGTCAGAACATTACCCCGCAGGGAGACTTCAATTTTGTCGTCACCCCGCTGACGGCTAACGGCGTGGGTACCCCCACTCCCGTTTCCGTTCCCAATCCGGTAGAAGGAAAGATCAAATTCTCCCCCGACGGATCGTTGCTGTTCAACAACGGCTTCATTTACGAATTCGACCCCAGCACGGGCGAGGTAGGCAACACCCTGGCCAATCTCCCCGACATCTCCGACGTGGCGGTCACCTTTACCCCCGACAGTCGGTACCTGTACACCACCGAGGGCAGTTTCGTGCTCGGCGAACTCATCGTTCGCTACGACATGCAAGACTTCACCAAGATTGACGTGGCGCGGCTGGAGGAAGACCCTGCCGTGACGGTATTGCAGGCGGGCCCCTTCCAGATCGGGCCCAACGGTAACATCTACTTTCTGGAGCAAAATCTGGGGCTAGAACAACGCTATGGACTGAGTGAGATCGAATGTGTGTCCAGTCCGGTCCCCGTAGTTAACCGCCTGGTACTCGATCTGACGGAAGAAAACGGCGATGAGTTTGCGTCGTTTTCACCGCCCCAATTCGTCGACGCCATTTTCAAGCGCCCCGTCGTACAGGATACCCTTTTTCTGGACACCCTGATGGTGGACCTCTGCCCGAATTCCTCGCTGACTTTGCGTCCCCGGGAAGCCGGCACGGAATTTCTCTGGACTGACGGCAGTACCGCTGATTCGCTAGCGGTTTCGGTACCCGGCACCTACTGCGTGACCGTTACGGGCGGCTGTCAGCCCACCGTCGATTGCCAGCGGGTGGAAGAACTGACGATCGGATTCCGGATCCTCGACGAGGTAGACCGGGGCTGTGACGGAGATTTTTTACTCCTGCGTTTTGCGGGTCCCAACCGATACGACAGTATTCGCTGGACCATCAGTCTTCCCGGTACTCCCGACCCCTTCATTTTCACCACCGATACCATTGAAGCTCCCCTGGCTTCCCCGAACATCAACGTGAGCATTACCGGATTTGCCAGTTGTGGAACCGTGCGTTCGGCATCGGTGCTGGATTTCATCGCCCCAAGGTTTGCCGCCGAATTGGCCATTGACGGTCCCACCGGGGAGGTGTGCGCGGGAGATGACGTTCAACTGTCGGTCCTCAATCAGGGGCGGGACGAACTGGCCCTGATCCAGTGGTTTGACGGCAGTACGGAGGAAACGCTGGACGTGAACCTCTTGCCGGACGAGGAATACTTCGTGGACGTCATCGGAGAGTGCGGTGACAGTATTCGCCTGTTTGCGGACTTTACCTTCACCGAAGAATGCGATTGTGAAGATGAGATCCCGGAAATTTTTTCCCCCAACCGTGACGGTACCAACGACTTGTTCCGGCTGTACACCAACTGCTCCCCAACGGATTACACCCTGATCATTTACAACCGTTGGGGGCAGGTCGTCTTTGAGAGTACGAACCCCGACCAGGCCTGGGATGGCTCCGTCAATGGCATCCCACAGAATTCGGACGTATACCTCTACCGGATGGCGTTTCGATATCCGAACGCTGACGCAACCGAAATCCGGGAAGGACAGTTTAGTCTGATAAGGTAATCACTTGACAAGCGTGGCTTTGATGGACTCATTCGTCAGCCCGGCCCGAATGCGGCCGGGAGAAATGATGGTTATGCTCGGGACTTTATTCCTGCTGTTGGCCCTCCCTTCCGGGTTGATGGCACAGCAGGCGGCATATCTGCGCAGTGACACCGGAACGCCACTTCCCTTTGCTACGCTGAGTGTGCCGGCAAAAAGCATTTTCCTGACCACCGACCTTGACGGCCGGGTGATCCTCCCCCCACAAATTGAACGTCAGGATACCCTGATCGCCCAGTATACGGCGATGGCCACCACCATGATCACCCTCGAGGAACTGGCCAACCGGAATTACCTTCTGGAACTCTCGCCGCTCTCCATCACCCTCGAAACTCCGGTGATCGTCGGGCGGCGCGACGAACTTTCTCCCAACCTGATTTACGCCACGGAGGTGGTCACCGGCGAAGAGATCGAACGGCTGCAGAGCCGCACCAGTGCCGACGCCCTGGCCAACCTGAGTGGGGTCTTCGTGCAACAATCCCAGTTCGGGGGCGGGAGCCCCGTGATTCGGGGCTTCGAGGCCAACCGGGTACTTCTGGTGGTGGACGGGGTACGGATGAACAACGCCATTTATCGCAACGGGCACCTGCAAAACGCGATTACCGTCGATCCGAATGCCCTCGAGCAACTGGAGTTGATCTACGGTGCCGGGGCGCTGGCCTACGGCAGCGACGCCATCGGCGGCGTGGTCCATTTCCGGACGCGACGCCCCCGCTACCAAACGAGCAAAAACCAGGTTTCCGGAGGAATTACCCTCGGCTACGCCACGGCCGCTAGCACGCAAAGTGGCGTGGGTTGGCTGGAATACGGGGGAAAACGCTGGGCGGGACTCACCCAGCTGTCCTACGCCGATGCCTCGCACCTGCGCTCCGGCGCCCAAAGGCCCCGTCGCTTTCCCTCCTTCGGCGAACGCAATGAATTCGTCGAACGGATCAACGGCCAGGACCAGGTGGTGCCTAACGACCGGCCGGAAGTGCAGGTAGGCACCGGCTACCGTCAGGCCAACCTCCTACAGAAGTTCCGCTTCCGCTTGCGGGAGCAGTTAGAACTGGACCTTAATCTGCAGTACAGTACCAGCTCCAATATCCCCCGGTATGATGCCCTCACGGCACGCCGGGACGGTCAGTTGCGGTGGGCCGAATGGGACTACGGCCCCCAAACCCGCCTGATGGGCAGTGCCCGACTCACCGACCGGAGAGCCACCAAATATTACGACGTGGCCAATTACCTCATCAGCACCCAGTTCATTGAGGAGGATCGGCTGCAACGGCGGTTCGGGGACCCCCTCCGGGAAAACAGTCTCGTGGACGTATACTCCCACAATCTGCAGATCGACTTCGTTAAGGACCTCGGCAAACTGGAGCTCCGCTACGGCATTGATGCGCGACACGACGAGGTGGACAGCCAGGGTTTTCTCACCGACATTACCGGATCGGGAGAGCGTATTTCCGGGCTGAACAGCCGCTACCCCTCCGGCGGAAGCTCCCTGACCACCCTGGGCTCCTATAGCGACCTGAGCTACCACTTTGCCCCGTCCTGGCTGTTGCGCGGCGGACTGCGCTCCAGCTGGCAGCGACTGCGGGCCACCTTCGGTACCGATGACCCGATCGACTGGCCCGCAGCTTACCTGGCGGGGATTACCAATGCTGACCAGGCCATGACCGGAGCACTTGGCTTGCGGTACAACGGCGTCCGTAATCAGTGGCGGCTGCAATTTTCCCAGGGCTTTCGGGCCCCCAACATCGACGATTTTGCCAAGTTCCGTGAGCGCAACGGCTTCATTCTGGTCCCCAACCCCAACCTTTCTCCCGAACGCTCCAACACCCTCGAAACGGGCTACAGCTGGGCCGACGCCACGGGGCGGCTATTCCTTACCGGCGGCCTTTACCATACGTGGTTGAACCAGGCCATCGTCCGTCGCGACGGCACCCTGCCCAGCGGGGAGGATTTCTTCGTCAGCCGGGGAGACACCCTCCGTACCCAGACCAACGTCAACGCCGAAAGTGCGCGGGTGTACGGCTTCGACCTGGGTTTCCGGTGGGACGTGCGGAAGAAGCTCCGGCTGGCTTCCAACTTCCACTGGCTGCGCGGCCGGCGGAAGCAGCTGCCGCCGGACGGCGCGGTACTTGAACTGCCCCAGGACCACATTCCTCCCGCTTACGGCACCACCTCCCTGACCTACCGGGCGGCCAAGTGGACCCTGGAAACGCGCTTCCGCTACCAGCTGGCCAAAGCCCCGGAAGATTATGCCGTCGGCAGCATCAGCGGTACCGCCCGAACGGGCTACACGCTCGACCGCACCGGTACCTCCGACAATTTGGAGCTGAGTCCCGTCGACCCGATAACCGGCGCATTTGCGGGAACGTACGGGTGGTGGACCGCCAACGTTTACGCCGAATACCGTCCATCGTCCCGCTGGGCGCTACGCCTCAAGGCCGAAAACCTGCTCGACCGGCATTACCGGACCTTCTCCAGCGGCGTTTCTGCCGCGGGCCTTGACGTGGGGCTAAGTGCTAGCTATACTCTGTAGCGCCCCTGCTATCCACGATCCCGCTCCAGTAACACCATCATCATGGTACCCAGTAGGATGCGGGTAGCTTCTCCTTCCTCGAAGGGAGCTTTCTGTTCCAGGGTGAAGGTTCGGCCCAATAATTCCGGTTGTTTGGTGAAGACGGCAACCAGCTTTCCGTCGGGTCGGGTGATGTTGTAGGAGGGGTTGAAAAAGTAGCCGGTCAAAAAGCCTAGAATGGGGATTTCGCCGAGCATCCCGTCCAGGACCTTCACCCAGCCGTTGTCTTCCTGGATGCTTAAATCCTGGTTCCCGTTTTCGTCGATCAGGTCGTAATGGGCCTTCCAGAGCGAACGTGCGCCGCGGCGGGCAATGCGCCCGCATTCCCGTCCGGCAGCGTCCGTAAAGGCGTAGCTGGCGTTCCAGTCCAACCACCGATCGGCCTTGATTTTGTAGATCATTTCCCGCTCCGACTCGTCGCTGAATACCCGAATATTCTCCCGCAGCTTAAAGACCTGCTGCTTCACGAAGGCGACGGAACGCCCCAGGGAATCGTGCACCGTAAACTTGGGCGTAACCAGCGTAATCTTGAAGTTGAAGGTGAGGGGGAATTGCAGATTTTGCACGGGTAGAAGGGGATTATTTGGGGGTAAAATAATTCATGTTTTCTCCGGAGACAAGTGAGCGCTTACTGCAGGGGAAGCAAAGTGGCAACATCATGCTTCCGGGAAGTGAGATCATTGCCTGGAGTTCTTACCGGAATCATAAGATCGGTCGATGGATGAACCAAACACCCCGGATGTCACTTAGGCCCTCGCCACGGCAATCGTTCTGGCCACAACCAAATCCCCCCCTAATGCAATACGTCATCCTAATTACCCTGTTCAGTATCTTTTCTCCCGTCCAACCCGAAGGCCCGACGGCCAATGGTTTCCCGCACCGCTACGCCGACGACGAAGTCCACCTCATTGCGCCCGGGCTGGTATCCACCAAGATGGGAGAATACAGTCCGACATTCGATCCGGCGAGAAATGAGCTCTACTTCATGCGAAGAACGCCCGGTGTCTTTGACTAAACCATTTACCGGTCCAAGCTGATGGACGGAGCGTGGACCAGGCCGGAAATCATCAACATCTCCGGTCAGTATCGGGATGCCGCCCCCTACTTATCTCCCGACGGCAACACCCTGCTTTTTGATTCCAGGCGACCGACGCCGGAGGACCCCAGCAACGCCATCAACCTTTGGCAATCGCGTCGAACCGCGACGGGATGGAGCCAGCCGGAATTCCTCGCGGTTCCCTCCCAAAATACCGACGAAGAACCCACCGTGGGTCAGGACGAATTCGGTCCGGCCATGGACGATAGCGGGCAACTCTATTTTTACTCCTTTCGGCAGCCCTACCGGGGCGGTGCCCGCTACGTTTTGCCCCGTCTTTCCGACCAAGACATTCGGCTGGACAACAGCATTCCCGACCCCTCGGATCAAACTTTTATTTCCTACCTCTACGTTTCGCCCGACGCCACCTTCGCGGTTATGGAGGGTCGTGCCCGGGGGCGCCGGGATACCGACCTTTTTTGCTCGTGCAAGCAGGAAGACGGCAGCTGGACGGAGGCCGTGGAGGTCCCCGGCGTGAATACCGCCGCCAACGAGGGCGGCCCCTTCGTCACGGCCGACGGCGCCTACCTGCTGTTCACCAGCAATCGCCGGACGAAGGAAGCTAGCGCCGGAAACGCCAACCTGTATCTGGTCAGCGCCGGAAAACTGCGGGAGCAGTGTCAGGGGAAGGACTAATGGCCGTTACCGTGTGAAGCGGAGGAAAAAGTTGGGGCAACGTGGTGCAGGTGCCGGGTAGTTCCGTTTGGCCGGGATATTCACTTAGAGCTTGTTTCGATTTTGGTCGTCTGGCCGAATTTGAGATTTTTTTGGTGGTAGCAAGGCGGGAACCACGAAGTAGCCGCGAAGCGAAACCGGAGTTTAGCAGCGCTAAATGAGGATTTTACCAACGAAGCTAGCGCCAAAAAAGGCCAAATGAAGGTCGATTACTAAAGTCTAAACAAGCTCTTATTTTAGCCACATGGATCGTATTCTTCTTCTCGCCTTCACCGGCTTACTGCTCGTCGGGTGTCTACCCACGGAACCGGCCGCCGAGGCGGCCACCGCAACGGACCGCCGTCCCAATATTCTTTGGCTCACCTGTGAGGACATCAGTCCGATCCTCCCGATGTTCGGTGACAGTACCATTGAGACCCCCAACCTGAGTCGCCTGGCGGCACGCGGGGTACGCTTTCCGAATACCTTTTCGGTGGCGGGGGTTTGTGCGCCCAGCAGAAACGCCATCGCCACCGGCATGTACCCCATCAGTATTGGTGGGCACAATATGCGTACCCAGTGGAACGCGGAAATTCTGGCCAAGGTGGGGCTGAAGCCCTACGGAGCCCTCCCGCCACCCGAGGTGAAGATGATGTCTCAGATCATGCGGGAGCACGGATACTTTGCCAGCAACAACCAGAAGACCGATTATCAGTTCGAGCACCCGAAAACGGCCTGGGACGATATTGGTCCGCGGGCCCATTGGCGGCACCGGGAGGACCCTGATCAACCCTTCTTCAGCATCTTCAACATGGAGATCACCCACGAAAGTCAGATTTGGATGACCGGAAAGGGGAATCTCCGCTTCCGGCCCGGCTTCGAGCGGGACACGGCGACGGTGTACCGCTGGGGGGATGTGCTGGCGGACGAAGGTCGTCCGCCCCTCACCGTCCCGGCCGACGCGGAACTGCCCATTCCGCCCTACTTGCCCGATACCGAGATTGCCCGGACGGACGTCCGGCGGGCCTACAGTAACATCCAGATCATGGACCAGCAGGTGGGTTTCCTATTGGACCAACTGGAAGCGGATGGGTTACTGGACAATACCATCATTTTCTTCTACAGTGACCACGGAGGACCTTTGCCCCGCCAAAAGCGCTTGCTTTACGACAGTGGTCTCCGGGTACCGATGATCGTGGCCTGGCCCGACGATCGGCGGGCGGGAGAGGTTGACTCCATCCTCTTCAGTTTTGTGGACCTGGCGCCAACCGTTTTCAGTCTTTGTGATATTCCCCTACCCGATTATTTGCAGGGGCAGGCCATTCTGGGACCGGCGGCCGCTCCGCCCCGGGACTACGTTTTTGGGGCTTCCGACCGGCTGGACGAGCACTACGACCGGAAGCGGGCCGCCCGGGACCGGCGCTACAAATACATCCGCAACTACTATCCCGAAAAGGGGTACTACCTGCCGCTGGCCTACCGTGAACAGATGCCCATCATGCAGGAGTTACTGCGGCTGCGCGACGCCGGGGAGCTGACCGACGCCCAGGCCCAGTGGTTCCGCAAATCCAAGCCCACCGAGGAGCTATTTGACACCCACGAGGACCCGCACGAGTTACAAAACCTGGCCACCGATCCCCGATACGCCGATAAGCTGGTTAAGCTTCGCGGAGCACTCGACAACTGGCTGGCCCGGGTGGGTGATCTTGGAGAAATCCCCGAAATCGAGCTGGTGGATCGGTTCTGGAGCGGAGGGGAAGAGATGCCGCAGACCGGTCGGGTGCAACTCCGCCGGGACAGCATTGGCCGCTTCGTCCTGACCAGCAAAACACCCGGCGCCCGGATTGCCTACCAGATCGTCCCTCCCGGAGCGGAGTCGGGCAATACCTGGGAGGTATATACCGAACCCATCGACTACACCCGCGGAGACACGCTCAAGGCCGTGGCGCAACGGATTGGCTACCGGGAGAGTGAATTGAGTATTGGGTGGTAGGAAGGAGAAGGAAGAGAAAAGAAGGAAGAAGGAAGCAGCGTTCATCGGATATCTTAGCGAAACGCGAAGGGTCATCCGATGCATCACGGGGTTTAGGGGTGTGACTTGGTTGCTGGTTGCTGGTTGTCGTAAATATGTAGAAGTACGACAAAACGAGGCTTCCCGGGGCGCCTGCGTCGTAGATATGTAGAAGTACGACCTAGGTGATATTTTCCCGGAACCCGGAAGGCAGAAAACATGGCGCCTTGCCCAGTTCCCTGGCACCTGCACACCGTTGCAAAAAGTTAGAATAATCGCTCTGGAAAAAGACCAGATCTCGGCGAATAGCTGAGCGACAGCACATAGAATAGAAATAATTAGCCAGCCGCCGACTTCTTGGCCACGCCACCCAGCTTCCACTTGTACCAGCGGATGATGGCTACCCCAATGATGGTAGGGGCCACCCAAAAAATCACCTCCGTGTTCCCCCCGAAGGCACTACCGAAGAGGGCCCTTCCACCAAAGGCGAAGAAGGCCGTAAAGGCGGCGATGGCCGAGACCAGCATGCCCGAAAGGTGCTCGTGTAACCAATTGTAGGGACGTTGGTGTCCCCGCAGGCGGTCGTAAAAGCTGGGGAGGGCCAGGACCGTACCCAGGGTGCCGAAGATGATCAGGAGTGGGTGTCCCCCCGGTCCCCACCACCCGAAGCCAAAACCGATCAGGGCCGGTCCTCCGATGGCCAGGGCCAACACCAGGGCGTCGCTGATGAATTGCATGCGGGCCGAAGGCCCGCGCTTGTTACGGAGTACGGCGATGCCGTAGTAGAGTGGACGGCTGGTCAGCAGGGCCAGAAAGCCGAGGAAAAGAGCCATTACGGTCTGGCCCTGCCCGAAGCGAATGATGCAGAGGAGACTGGCGGTCACCATTACGGCCCACATGCCCCGGACGTACCAGCGTCCGGCCAGGTTATGCCATTTGCCGCCCTTGCGGGCAAGGATGGGAATAAAGAATAACCCCAAACTGCTGAAGCCAGCGGTCACGTGGGCGATCAGTAGGTACTTTACGAGGAGGTCCATGATATTGACGTTTCCCCAAAGGTGGCCGTCACCCCCAGTACATTCAAGGCCCCGGGACGAATGACAAGGCCTGAGTGATCAGTGACAAGGCGCGGGGACAGACAGCAATTCCAGTAATCAGGACTCAGCCGATTTTCTCCCGCAGCGGTTTAACGTAAGTCCGCGAAACGGAGACTTCTTCCTCCGGCCAGCCCTGCATTTTGAGCCGGAGGCCCTGGGCGTTCCCGCTGGCCTGGGCGATCAGGTGCGTATTGACGACGAAAGACCGGTGGCAGCGCACGATGGGGGTATTGTCCAGCTTTTCTACCACGCTACTCAGGGTGGCCCGGATGGTCTGTTCGGTGCCCTTTCCCTCCTGGAGGTACGCGCAGCGCAGGTAATTTCCCCGGGCCTCACAGAAAAGAATGGATTCGGGGTCCAGCAGCAGTTGGCCTTCTCCGAGGTCGACCAGCCTGGTGGAGGCCGGAGCGTATTTTCGTAGGGTGGCAATTTGCATTTCGCCGGCCACCTTCTGGTTTTCCCGCTCCGCGCGCATCTGCACCGCCATCCCGCTGAAGGCGATTGGGAAGAGTCCGATCAGGACCGTGGGGATGGTAATGTAGACGAGTGCCAGTAAGTCCATGGCCCGCCAGTCCACCGTCAGGTTATAAAAAAGAAAGTTGCCGACGGCGATGCAGGCCAGGAGCAGGCCGGCGTCGATGATCCATTTGCCCAAGGTCCAGTTGGGGCCGGACTTATTCCACCCCAGCAAGCGGGTGGTCACGTAGGCGTAGGCGGTGCCCACCAGAAAGGTTACGAGGCCGTAGCCGAGGCAGGTCAGGAAACGGTCCCCCTCCACCTGCATCCCAAAGGGACGCAGCAGGAACAGCGCGAGGAAGACAAAGAGGGCCACCCGTGCCATACCCAGGACGGTGGCGCGGGAGAATTCCCGATCGGGAAAGGGGCGTTTTAGGGGGTTGTTGTGCCAGATCACGTTCCGAAGATGCGATTTTGGGCATCTTCGTCGGTCAGAAGCTGGTAAATCTGCTGTCCGCGCTTAAAAAATTCTTCCACCTGTGCACTGGGCATGAGGGTGCCGGACTTGTAGATGAGCAGATAGAAGCCCAGTCCTTCCACCGTCCATCCCTTGTTGATGGTGAAGTATTCCAGTACTTCATCGGTGAAGTGATGGCGGATAAACTCGTCGTCGTCTCCGGTCAGGACGTACTGCCCGCTGAATTTGGGGTAGCGCACGAAGTTGATGTCCTTGACGCCAAGGAGTTGCAGGAACTTGTCCCCCAGGGTTTCGGGGCGCATGAGGAGTTCGGGCAGGGAGAGCTTGGCGCTCTGGAGGAAGAAGACCGTTTGGTAGGTGTACTTATCGTCTCCGGAGCCCGTCCAGTTCTTGTAGCGGTAATCGAAGATGGAGATGTCGAATTCCATCAGTCCGTCTTGTTTCCGCAGAATCCGCTTCACTTCCCCCTTGTACCCCTTTTTAAAGAGGCGGAAGTCCTTCAACTGCCCTTCCAGGCCCCAGTCGTCATTTTCGAGAAAGGAAAAGCCCAGTCGGTCGGCGACTTGCTGCAGGTTACGTTGGCGGTAGGGGTGGATCATGGTACAATTATCGGAAAAGTGGGGCAAAAACAACAAGCCCCCCGCCAATTACGGCGGAGGGCTTAGTGTTTCAAGGAGGGAAGCAAGAATTACTTGCCGCCACCGTTGTTGAACATACCCTGTTCACCGGCGGGTACGGCTTCGGGCTTGGCGGGCTTGGCTTCCACCAGACCTTTGATGGTCAGGATGATGGGCTCGTCGCCAACGTTCGTCGTCAGGGTTACGCGCTTGCGGAACTGACCGAGACGGTGGGTGTCGTAGCGTACTTTAATCTCACTGGTTGCACCGGGAGCCACGGGGGCTTTGCTGTAGCTGGGTACCGTACATCCACAAGAACCACGGGCGTTGGTGATCAGCAGCGGCTCCGTACCGGTGTTGGTAAACTTAAATACGCGGTAGGGGTCGGAGTCCTGCTCGATTTTACCGTAATCGATCTCCATGGCCTCAAAGGACATCTGGGGACCGTCCTGCTGGACTTCGGTGGTTTCTTCTACTGCATCAACGGGAGCAGCGGCGTTGTTCTGGGCCAGAGCCGTTGCGCTAAAGGTGGCTACCAGGGCGAAAAATAGGATAATTCTTTTCATGTGGATCATTATTTATGTGCACAAATATAGCCCAAAAACCGGGGTCGGCCGGTTAACGAGCTGTTAACGGGTGGAGGGTGGGTTTCCCCACCGCTCCACCGGTGATTCTTGGGATTACAATCCCCCTTAAGACGCCACTGCCCCCCGGATGGGTACATGATCGGCGTTAAGTTTTTCAAAAAACTCTCCGAGGCTGTTCACAAAAATGAAGAAACTTTTCGCCCTTGCTTGTGCATTTACCAATTGCAATATATCTTTGCGTCCGCTTAACCAATTAAGCAGCTCTATCTGGGGGATTAGCTCAGCTGGCTAGAGCGCTTGCATGGCATGCAAGAGGTCGCCGGTTCGACTCCGGCATTCTCCACTAAAGGCCCGTTCGACGAAAGTTGAACGGGCTTTTGCTTTTACTGGATGAGCCTCAACCAGAGCGTCCCGCGACAGCGGGAAGGTCGCCGGTTCGACTCCGAAATGCTACACTTAAAGCCCGTTCGACTTCGCGTTGAACGGGCTTTTGTTTTTAATCCAAGACCCTTTTAAAACCCATTCATCATGAAATCGAGCTGCTTCGTTTACGTGCTCTACTCCCCCAGTAAGGATAGATTTTACGTTGGGTATACCCGTCAGTTAGCCGATCGATTTCAGCGGCACCAAACTGGTCGCTCCAAAAGCACAAAATCCGGTAGCCCGTGGCTGATTGTTTATTTGGAGCGGTTTGATAATGCAAGTGTTGCCTATCAACGAGAAACTCAGATCAAGCGACGCAAATCAAAAGACTATCTGCGCGAATTAGCTGATGGGTACATTGCTAATCCGTTCCTCCTTCCAAATGAATAGCGCAACTCGAGCGTCCCGCGCCAGCGGGAAGGTCGCCGGTCCGACTCCGAAATGCTTGTATTCTAAAACCCAGTAAGCAAGGTGTTTCTTTTGTCGTGTTTGCTGATTAGCTGTACTAGTTTTAGATTGCTTCGCCTAAGCTTTTAAAGCAGCAGGAGCACCATTATAAAGGGGGCTTCATTATAGCGTTGGGAGGCTCGTTCGAGTACAATCTTATAGGCTTAGTTAAAGTATCAGGTAGGTAGGTCGCTTCGGTTCTGGTTAAGATAAATATTCCGGCATCTTTGAACAAAGCTTAGCCCGTTTTAAGCACATTTCCCCAAAAGAACGCCTTTAAATATTACGCATTATAGCGTTGATTAGTCACAAACCGCCTAAATAGATTTAAAAGTTTGTATATTTGAAGTAACACCTTGGTTAGAGTTGACTTACTAGTTATTAGTTAACTTAACTAAAACACTTATGATATGCCCATCAATAAAAAGAAGATTCAGGAGATAGTTAATGTGTTCGAAACAGGCACCAAAGTTGGAAAATACGATGCTATAGCCGTATACAAAGATGGCCCTCGTATAGATGGAAAAGCAATTTATCAAATAACTTATGGAAGAAGTCAAACAACTGAGTTTGGGAATTTAGGAAGACTCATTGAAATGTATATTTCAAAAAACGGGATTTATGCTTCTGCATTTGCTGAATACCTAGCCAAAATTGGCAAAATTCCTTCACTTAGGCATGATCAAAGATTTCGGTCTTTGTTGAAAGAAGCAGCTAACAATGATCCCGTTATGCGAACTGCTCAAGACGAGTTTTTTGATCGTTACTATTACCAACCAGCAAAAATTTGGTTTGAAGGTCATGGGTTTAAAGAAAATCTTAGCCTACTAGTGGTTTATGATAGTTTCATTCATTCTGGAGGAATATTTAATTTTTTAAGAAAGAGGTTTTCTGAATATCCTCCTGTTAATGGAGGGAGGGAAAAGGTCTGGATAAAGCAATATGTTGAAACAAGGCATAACTGGCTTGCCAAACACAACCGACCAATTCTAAGAAAAACTATATACAGAACTCAATGCCTCTTGACTCAGATAGAATCAAACAATTGGGGTCTTTCCGCCGAAATAAACACAAATGGAGTAGCTATATCTTAACACAATTAGAGGGTTAAATAATAGCCTTAATATTTGTAGCCAGGATGAAAATATGCTACGCCTGTTTAATTACAATTTCATTAGAATGAAGAGTTTAAGTGATATTCTGCTAATATTACTCCTAATTGTTGGACTTGGAACACTGTATTTTATGTTCATATCAAGGGGCGACTTCTCGACTATAATTCAATCTCTAGACGAGACAAAAACACAAATTAAAGAGGCTCAACGTATAAACACAGAGGCCATAAAAAGCTTAAGTGCATTACAGTCAGAGATTAGAGCTTACGAAGAAGATATAAAAAAGCTTCGAGAAGCAAGGGACTCAGGCTTGTTGACGATTAAAAGAGGTAACGAGAACGCGCTTGAAAAGCTAACTACCTTAGAAGAAAGAGCGATTGAATTTGAAAACGAAATAGAAAAAACACTAGACCTTCTATCTCAGAAAAACAAAGAAAATCCGATCAAAAATGATTAACCCAACCATCCTAACAATTTTTTCTCTTTTTCTATTTCCATGTGGAACAGTCTTTTCACAGGATAAAATTCATTCAGATACTCTAATTGTCCCTCAATCGTTTTCTGCTCCAGGTGCTTTAAACTCAACAAAATTTGATGGTGATTTACTTATCAATGAAACCGATTCAATATTCATTCTTAGTCCGTTACTGTTCAGAACATATGAAACTTTAGAGAAGTCAATGTCGAATGACAGAGTCTTTGAATTAAAGCTCATTCAAGAATTCAGACAAATCATCTTAAATAATCAAAGAGTATCTGAGCAACTAGTTGAAATACTTTCAAAATCGGACAATCTTAATGATGAAATTTTTAATTCAGCAAACAATTCACTAGAGCTCACTATTCAGTCTTTAACTCAGAATAACAAAACGCTAGAGAATGCTAACAACTTATTAGACCAGTCTATCAATCTAACTGAAAGCTTGAAAAGAGCAACTACCCTAGAAAAAATAGGCGTAGGAATTGGTGGCGTAGGAATTGGACTGCTTATAGGCGTTTTAATTACCAATTAGAGCTAGCCTTAATAAGTCGTCACCAGGCAACAGTGTATCCTCTGCAATATGATCTTCTTCTTCACCCTCCAGGGCTTGCTCCAAAAAAGCGTTGAGAAGAGGCGTGAAGGCTCCGCCCTTCACCAACAAGCCTTCTCCAGCCTATAATTTGGCAATCGCTTCCTTACGGAAGCTTTCCATATTAAATTCATTGTTATACTTCATGACTCAGTGTGTTTAGGAAAGTTATGGGTTTACTTCGTGACACACTTTTTGCAACGGTCTCTGCCACTACATATTTACTTAAAATCACCATATCACTATTGAGTATTTTGTATGGTGCATTGGTTAGTATAGAGATTTATTTACCTTTACTTTCCCATTTACCTTAAACATGCCTACTTTCATTTCTTCTCTCATATGGTCATAGCTTGTAAGTGTATTTAAGTACTCTTCTTCCTCATCTGTAATGATTCTATTTGATTCTTCTTCTTTCACTAGTGTAATTTCCAATTCGCCTATATCGAAAAATTTTCTTAGCCCATCTAAAGCCAAAGAGTCAACAAAACTATTTTTGAAAATTATTGGATTAGAAGTACTATCTACTAATAAAGGCGCGCCGTATCCATATAGAAAACTGTTTTCGATTATTAAACCGTCAAGGTATGCATCGTTTAGGTACAGCTGATATATATAGCTATGTGTCATCTTTGAGTTTACAATGTTTGTACTAGAAAAGTCGACGCTGCTTAAGTCATTTTCATTGAATTCTACATCCACAAGTGAGCCTTCACTAAAATCACTGTTGCTGAATGATGTTTTGTAAAAAATGACATTGCTAAGATTACAATTTTGAGCTTTAAGATATCTTAAATCTTTAATTTTACTTCGCATATAATCTTCTGACACAAAATCCGGAGAGCCAATTTCTAAATTAGCTAAAGCCATAAAGGAAAAATCACCATTCGTTAGTGAATTGAAATTCAAACTAGACTCGACTAAAGAAACTAGTAGCTGCCCTCTTTCAGGGGAAAGATACGTGCTTAGGGTAGTATCATTGCTAAGTTGTCTATATGGTCTAAGGACTTTTGAAAGAGCAATAATTCGACCAACTAATCTAGAAGAAATTTCATTTTCATATCTCTCAGTGTTAAAATAGCCCCAAAAAGTGTTCTTAACAAGTCCAAGCTTTTCTAAATATTCTTCATATTCATAATCTACTGTATCCAATTTTAGTGATTTAATATTTATCTTCTCTTTAATTCTTTTTTTTTCAAGTATATCTAGCTCTTCATCAATCTCATCTAAAACTGCGGTCAGTTCATATATCAAAGCAGCCCTTCGTGTAGCCTCGGCAAGATTGTTCTGTACGTCAATCTTTTTATTTTGTGCTGAAATTAGATCGTTTTGTATTTCTAAGTGCTTTACTTGCATGTAGGTGGCTAGAAATAATGCTAAGCTTACAGTTGCCCCAAGTACGCTTAGCAGTGTACTTAATGCGAAGAAGCGAGCTATTAGCCCAGCTACTATCGGCGATAATTTAGCTATTGCCTTTAGCGATTTACTTTTTTTCAGTGCTTTAGGTACCTTTTTGGCCCTTTGAGGACTCATTGTTGCCTCAACAACTTCTATAATTACTCTCTGCTCATCTTCAATGAAATCATCAACGTTATCCTCTACATATTTCTTAAATATTTCCTTATTCTTATCGATATAGATGCTTGCCATAACAATAGCAGTTACTAATCCTACTCCAGTAAAAATCATTGGCTTTACTATAAACTCAGCAGTCTCAAATGCATCGTATACGGTGTAGAACATCATAAGGATTAATCCAATAGATATTCCTTTGATAAAATCCTTGTTTATGTTTTTACTTATTGCATTGAACCAAATAATTATTTGATTAATCATAAAAGTATTTTTGTTGTATCAGGTTAGTAGTCAAATCTACACATTTTCCTTTTGTTCATAAAATATTGCGACTTTAAAAAGAAGGGTATACATAAAACAGTTTGTACATTTGATAATTAAAATTTCTACCTAGTTTATTTTCTACCCGCAGCTATCTCTTGATATGAATAATGATGACTCTTCAAATGAGGTCTGTTTTATGATGGAATAAGGTAAAAGCTTATTCTACAACAAATCCATAGCATCCTTCAACTTATTCCTGTCCCTCACAAGCCCGACATACTTAGAAGTAGTCTTGATCGAGGAGTGATCAGCCAAAGTCTAGACCACATTAAGATCGACTCCCTTTTCAATAGTCAGTGTGATCGAAGTATACCTTGTCGTGTACCAAGTGATGTACCTATCATCCGTGAAGTTGATCCGCTTAGACACCCTTCTCAAAGACCTTCTCAGATTTGAGGAATAATTACGAAGCCTAACATGCTTACTTTCTGCACTGTCTTCGTAGCCGTTCAGTACATCCAGAATATACTTCCCGCCCGAATCATACTCTTTAAGAATCTTCATAGCCTCTTCGGGTACAGGCTTTCCACTAGCACTACCAACCCCTGTTTTTGATCTTTTGTACTTCCAATATTGATTATTGATGTCAGACCATTTAAGGTGCGCTAAGTCGATGAAGTTGACCCCAAAGAGTTTGTACCCTAACACCCAGTATGCCAAATGCTTCTTTTCCACGGGAGGGATGTCGGCCTTGTAGTAGAAGTCTACCACCATTTCCTTTTCCTCCTCAGTCATGTCCTTAATCCTGTTCTTGTTTGACCTACCCGATGTCTTAGCTTGACGCTTGTTGATGTTATACCCAATTGGTGAATACTGTGTTTTGATCGGGCATTCCTCAGGCTTCAGGTAGCCTTTCTGCATCGCTTCACAAAGGGCCGTTTTGAGCGTTTTGAGATAGTTCCAACCTTTGATACCTCTTTTATCCATTTCCTTGAGAATGATCTTCAGCTCACGATCCCCAAAGTCTTGTAGCCGCATGTCCTTGGTGAAGCATTTGTTGAGAAAGGATGAAAGCCCCTTGAAGTCGTTGGCGTAGGCTACTTGGTCGTTCTCGAAGTAATACTCTTCCAGTTCCTTCAAGTAAGCAAGAAGCCTTTTGTACTTCTGCTCCTTCTTTTCCTCAGAGCGGTTCAGCTCCTTGACGAAGTGGTTGTAGTCCCATTCGTCCATGTAGTCCGCAATCCTCCGAGCCTTCTTCTCGTAGGCATCGAGCAGGTCATTTTTGCGCTCAGAATGAAGGAAACGGTTGCGGTCAAAGTCCCAGGATTGTTTCTTGCAAGAGAAGCCCTTAAGTCTCTTGCGTCTTACGTTGTTTCCCCAGGTGACCATCAAAACGACGGGGTGATTCCCACTTTTTTTGAGCTTCGTGGAGGTGTCTAACCTCAGATAAACGTTAATCATAGTGGCAAAGATTCTTAAAATGGCAAAGACATCCTTGTGATTAACTTACTGACTATCAATTATTTATCAAGTCCTTTATTGCATGGCATGCAAGAGGTCGCCGGTTCGACTCCGGCATTCTCCACTAAAGGCCCGTTCGACGAAAGTTGAACGGGCTTTTGCTTTTGCGGCAAGGCCCTATTCACCCACCATTCCCCACGGAAACAAGCTGCTTTGTCACGGCACCAATGCCCCTCCTAAGCATAAATATTCTCGTGCCCAGAATCCAGGACAAACAAACAGGTGGTATCGACCATGACCGCGATCTCCCGGTAAGCATCGATGTCGCGCCCCGGGGTGATGCCGAGTAAATTAATGTCCGCGAGGGGCGCTTCTTCCAGGTGGGTCTTGAAGTCCCCCACGGCGACCAGGGTCTCGTCAATCGGCAGGCGGGCCAACTCAATCACTTCGTGGAGGAATGCCTGGGCCTTTGGCCGATCTTCTTCGTCCTCAATGACGGTCATCATCCGGATGTGCGCATCATTCCAGTTCCGCTTTAGTTTGTAGGCGAGCAGTAAGGCCAGGTCCTGCGTTTGGTGAGCGTGGGCGACCTTCCACTGTGGCCCCTGGGGTCGCATCCAGACGTTGATCGCCTGCTGCTGCCCCAGCATGGCCCGCGGATGGGGGGCGTACAGAATAACCCCGAGCTCTAAACGCTCGGCCTCCGTAATGATGGCGGAGTAATCAGCCACTACTTCCGGAGGCTCCAGCAGATTGAGGAAAACGATGTTCGGACGAAAGTAAGACGCCATCAACGCCTGATTGCCCAGGTTTACCCCGGTCGCGTAGGACGTAGTCTGCATCATCGCAACCGAAGAGTGGACATTATCCTTGCGGAAAGCCTGCGACAAGTGCCGGAGTTTTTCGTCCAGGTCTTTCCGTTTCCCCCTTCCCGGTCCGATGCCCATCAAGACGGCTCCACCCTTGGGATACGCGAGATCTTTGATGATGGAGAAAGCCCCCTGGACGGAGGCCCCGTCGGTGGCGGGCACCAACAGGTTTGGCTTCCAGGATCGTTCCTGCGGGAAAGCATTTCCGGAAGTATGCTTGGCCGCCCACTCCGCGAAAGAAGTAAACAGGCCACTACGGACGTCCTCAATTTTTACCTCCAGTTTGCGGCGGCTCAGCACTCCGTATACGAAGATCATCAGGGCCCAGGATACCAAACTGATCATAGGATTGATGATGAACATCGTCAGTAACGAACCCACTAATCCGACAATGGGAATCAGGGGATGCACCTTGAACTGAGGCCGGAAACTGATTAGGCCGAGTTTTTGCTCGATGATCACCACGATGTTGAGCATTGCGTAGGTGATCAGGAAAAACATGGTCACCAGGGGAGCCACGGCATTAAGGTCACGCAGCAACATGGTGGCAAAAATCAGTACCCCGGTCACAATCATCGCATTCCGCGGCTGCCCCGCTTCGTTCTGATACTCCAGCCACTCCCCCTTCGGTAATACCCGGTGTTGGCCCATGGCGTACAGAATTCGGGAAGAGCCAATGATGGACGCCAGCGCCGAGGAAAAGGTAGCGCCCAACACCCCCGCGATGACCAGGGGCGGGAAAAAGGAGCGCTCGATCATAATGTTGTAGTTACCGATTAATTCCGCCTCGGAAGCAGAACGCGCCACCCAGTAGGCCAGGACCATGTAAATCAGGAAGCTAACGCCAATCGCCCACAGGGTGCCTACCGGAATCGACTTCCGGGGATCAATCAATTCGCCCGACATGTTTGCCCCCGCCATGATACCCGTTGCCGCGGGAAAGAACACGGCAAAAACCAACCAGAATTTTTCGGAACCTTCCGCTGCAACCCCGGCGTAAGTCCCGAACCTTGCCGCCTCCGCCGTGGTATACTGCATGGACCCAAAACCCGCCGCTAAGGCGATGGAGACTAACGACAGGCCGATGATCCCCATAATGATGTACTGGGTCTTGATCGCCAGATCCGCACTCTTGTAGGCAATCGCGTACAGTAAAATGAAGACCAGGAGGTCCACCAAAAAGGCGTGATGCTGCGGAAAAATAGAAAGCCACCCCTCCCGAAAGCCGAAAATGTACATGGTTACGGCGAGGCCCTGAGAAATGTATCTCGGAATCCCCAGGCTGCCCCCCACCTCCAGGCCAAGGGCCTGGGAAATGATGGCGTAAGCACCGCCCGCCCCGATCCGGGTATTCGTCGTAATGGACGACATGGACAAAGCCGTGCACAAAGTGATGGCAAACGCCAAAATTATGATTAGCCAGGCGCCCAGTAGTCCCGCATTACCGACTACCCACCCCAGGCGCAGGTACATGATTACCCCGAGAATGGTCAGTAGCGTAGGCGTGAAAACACCGCCAAAAGTTCCAAATTTCTTCATTTGCCTGCGGTCCTCGTTGTGCGAATGTAGTCCGTTTACTGCCGTAAAAGCGTCAGATGCTGCTGGTGGATAGAACTTTTCCTGTGTCCTCTGTCAAATGAGGAGCGCGACACGCGCGCCCTGCGACGGCGGGAAGGTGGCCAGTTCGACGCTGAAGTGCTACGATATGGGTGAATATCGATCAGGGGAAATTCTGGGATTATCCAGGAACAAATTGATAAACATTCTCGGTTTCATCAAAAATCACTTTTCCTTTCCCCATGAGAACGTATACTACCCTGGTGTCCTCAGGATCCTTCTCAATTACCGCAGTTTCAATTAATACTTCCGCTATTCGATCCTCAATTATGAAGGGATTCTTCCGGTCTTTTACTAAGAATTTATACTGTTTGCTTTCCAAAATCCAGGCACTGAAGGTCTCCAGGTCTGGATAGATTGAAGCACAATCTGGTTGGGATATTAGAAAACCACCATTTCTAAGTGAATAAACCTCAGCTCCGGTGAATGAAGGAAATAATTGTCCTAACTCCTCCTCGTAAGTAGTCTCCTCATCCGCGATTAAGTTTTTAACGTAGTCTAAGCTAAAGTAGTCGTAGTAACTAGAGGAATATGACTTCCCGTTTCTGCTCTTAAAACTCTCTTTAATCATAAAGCCTTAATTCATAGGATACACGAACCCTTTCCCTACTTAGCGCCTCACCGATTTCTTGGCACCAGCACCGGCTTAGCCGAGTATTCCGCTTCGCTTCACGCTCCGCGCCCAAATAAATATTCTTGCTCCCTACACCTGCTCCGGCACCGGCGGCATCGGCAGCCCCTTCCGGCGGGCTTTCCTCACCGCTTTTTTGTGCTCTTTGGCCAGGCGTTTGTTCTCTTTTTCCCGTTCCTTTTCGCTCATCTGATAGCCCACGATGTGCAGGTCGCTCTTCTCCCGCAACACGATGGCGGCGGCCACCGAGGTAACCAGCGGCCCGAGGATGGTGCCGAACACGGGAACCTTGAGCATGAGGAAGAGCGGCATACCGAGGCCGAGGCAAATGCCCAGGTAATTCATCCGCAGGTTACGGGCACTCTGCTCGATGGTGAGCCCAAACTGTTCGTTGTAATTATCGGCAATGGCGTAGCCCAGCAGCATGGATTCCACGCCAACGGCAAAGAGGGATTCCAGGGAACCGCTTAGGAAAATTCCCGCGATCCCCAGGATGACCGACTGCACGACCAGGGCCAGCAACGACACCTTAATCATCCGAAGCTGGGCGTCGAAGAAGGGGCGGAAGGTGTGCGCTTTCTCGACGTTCTTTTTGAGGATGATTTGCAGCGTCCGCCGCATAAAGTGGTAGATCACCACTTCGAGCAGGACGAGGGTCACCCAGTTCAGGGCGCCGCTCGACATGGATTCCGCCATGAAGTTAAACAGGCGGACCAACAGGCTGTCGGCTCCGATCATCATGGCCGCCAGCGGTTCGTTTTCGTGGCTCGAGAACCACTCCACGATCTCGTTGATCATGGTCACGCCCAGCAGAACCCCGACGAAAACGAGGAAGCGCGCCACCCAGCCGTAGTCCTTCAGGCCTACCCACAGGCGTTGGTTGACCATGAAGCGCCAGGCCCGCGGAAAGGCGAGCAGGGTATAGAAAAATTCGTGTATTCCGTAGCGTAATCGCTCCACCGTCCTATTCTACATTTTTGGCCTGACAACGGGCAAGTTCCTCCCGGGCAACCGCCAGATCACGCAGTAAACGGGTGTTTTCTTCCCGCAGTTTCTGTACGCTTTCAAAGGTAGTAGTTCCCGTTTCGGAGCTGCCTGAATTGGGCGTGGTCGCAGGTGCCGTGTATTCGGTAGCAGCCGCGTTGGATTGGTCCATTCCCAGTACCTTTTTAATGTTGGCCACGGGATCTTCGCCGTTGTAGTAACTGGCGCCCACGTAAGCGATCGGCACGAAGATCAGCAGGAACAACAGGAGGCGACTAAAGGGGGTTAGTTTTGTCTTTGGCATCTTTATTAGAGGTTATCTGGCCCCAAATAACGGTGCCCAAAAGATAAGGAGAAAGTTATATCTACGAATTGGGGGATTATGTCGACGGGGAGGGAGTTGGTCGGTTAGTCTTTTGGTCTGTTGGTTCGTTAGTCCCTTAGATCGTTCGTGGAGATGCTGTGGGTAGAACGGGAGAAGGAAGTTTTTTCATTTCGGTAGCAAATATACCGGGGAGAAAAAATATTGGGTAGTCCGCGCTGGGCTACTCGGTGTGGCCTGACTACCTTTGTCGCATGCCCACCCAAGCTTTCATTTACGATGTTCTGCGCAGTCCCCGTGGCCGTGGCCAGGGTACCGCTGATCTGTATGAAGTCAAGCCCATCGACCTGCTCAGCCAGTGCCTGCAGGCCTTTCAGCGCCGGACGGACCGCCCCGACCTACCCGCCGCCATCGATGATTTTGTGGTGGGCGTCAATACCCCGGCGGGAGATCAGGGCTACAATATTGCCCGGGCCGCCCTCCTGAAGGCCGGCTGGGCCCAAGCCCGGGGTGGGCTGCAGCTCAACCGCTTCAACACCAGTGGCCTAGAGGCCATCAACCTGGCCGCCGCCAGGATCACGGCGGGGTACGGAAAGACCATCATCGCCGGCGGACTGGAGTGCATGAGTCGGGTACCGACCTACCTGAACAGTGGCCCCATGATGAACGATCCGGCGACGGTGATCAACAGCCACTACATCCCCCAGGGGGTTGCCGCCGACCTCGTGGCCAGCACCTACGGCCTGAGTCAGGAAGACCTCGATAAATTTGCGCTCCGCTCCCACCGGCGAGCCCTGGCGGCCCGGGAAGCGGGCCACTTCAGTAAGAGCCTCGAAACGATTTATGACGTCAACGGACTGGTCATTCTGGACCACGACACCCTCCCCGACGCCGATCTGAACCTGGAGGCGCTGGCCGAACGGTCTCCCCGCTTTGCCGAAATGGGACTGGCAGGCTTCAACGAAATGGCGCTGCATCGTTTTCCCCTGGTGGATCACGTTACCCATTTGCACACCACGGGCAATACGAGTCCGGCCGCCGACGGCTGTGCGCTCTGCCTCCTCGGGGACGCGGCGGCGGGAGAAGCGCTGGGGCTCAAGCCCCGCGCCCGCATCCGGGCCGTAGCCCTGAGCACCGTGGATGCGACCCTCCTGACGGGTGGGCTTAACGCCGCGGAACTGGCCCTCGGCCAGGCCGGGCTGGAACGCCAGGATATCGACCTGTGGGAATTCAATGAGTCCTTTGCGGCGCCCGCCATCCGCTTCCAGCGGGAGCTCGACCTATCGGACGATCAGTACAATGCGCTGGGTGGGGCCATCAGCCTCGGCGAACCCCTGGGCGCCGTTGGCGGCATGATGCTCTGTCACCTACTGGACGAATTGGAGCGGCGGGACCTGGCGCTCGGCAGCCTGACCATTGACGCCGGTGCCGGACTGGCCGTGTCCACCATTATCGAACGCCTAGCCTGACGCCATGATCTACTACCGCAAAGACACGGATAACATCGTTACCCTGCTCCTGGACATGTCGGGGCGGGAAGACAATTTGCTGAACCACGAACTGGTGGCGGCCTTTGCACCGGTGATCAAGCACCTGAAGGCAGAGAAAGAAGCTGGTCGGCTGCGGGGAGTGATCATCACCTCCGCCAAGGATACCTTTTTAGAGGGGGGTGACCTGGGATATTTGCTGGAGTTGACGGATCCCAAAGAAGCCTTCGAGGCTTCGCAGCAACTGAAACAATTCCTGCGGGACATTGAAGAGCCCGGAGTCCCCGTGGTGGCGGCCATCAACGGCAACGCCATCGGCGCGGGCTTCGAGCTGACCCTGGCCTGCCACCACCGCGTGGCCCTGGCCGACCCCAAAATGAGGCTCGGACACCCCGAAGTGAAGATCGGGCTGATTCCCAGTGGCGGCGCCGCGATCCGCCTGATGTGGCTGCTCGGCATCGAGCGGGCCTATCCGCTGCTGATGGAGGGCCGGCGGTACAGTCCGCAGGAGGCCCTTAAAGTGGGCATCATCGATGACCTTGCGGCCAACGAAGACGAACTGATTCGGAAGGCCAAGGCCTTTCTGCTCGGCAATCCGCCCACGCGGCGGCCGTGGGACGACCCCTCCCAGGAGATTCCCGGCGGCACGGCCGCCGACCCCAACCTGGGCCACCGGATTCGCCTTCTGACCGCCCGGCTGTCGGCGGACACCAACGACCTCTACCCCGCCAAGCGGGCCATCCTGGACTTGCTGGCCGAAGCATCGAAGGTAGACTTTGAAACCGCCTATCGGCTCGATAGCCGCTATTACGCCCAGGTGGCTACGGGGACGGTGAGTAAGAGTATGATCTCTACTTTCTGGTTCGACAAACAGGCCGTTCGTCGGGGCAAGGGCCGGCCACGGGGATACGGCAGGTTCCGTCCGCGGCGGGTGGGCGTTATCGGCGCCGGGCAGATGGGGTCCAGCATTGCCTTCCTGTGCGTCCGTAACGGACTGGAGGTCGTTCTGAAGGACGTCAGCCAGCCCATTGCCGATCGGGGCCGGGACTACGTCGTCGAACGCATTGACGAATACATTGACCGGGGAACTTTCCAGCCTTCGGAGCGGGAGGAATTGCTGAGCCGAATTACCACGACGGACAAGAGTGAAGAGTTTCGGGATTGCGACATTGTGGTGGAGGCCGTCTTTGAGAATAAATCGGTGAAACACAAAGTCACCCGGGAGGCGGAAGAACAATTGGACGAATACTCGGTATTCGCCACGAATACGATTTCCATTCCCATCACGGAACTGGCAAAGGAGAGTCTTCGGCCCGCCAATTACGTGGGCATCCACTTCTTTTCTCCCGCGGAGAAAACCACCGTGGTGGAAATTATCCGTGGAGCCAAAACGAGCGAGGAAACCATTGCCCGCGCCTTTGACTTTGCCCTGGCGATCCGTAAGGTCCCCATCATCGTAAAGGATACCTGGGGTTTTTTCGCCGCCCGGGTGCTGAACACCTACATCCTGGAGGGAGTGACCATGCTCAACGAGGGTTACCCCGCCGCCCTGATCGAAAACCTCGGTCGCCAGGCCGGTATGCGCACCGGCCCCCTCGCCCTGGCCGACGAACTGGGGCTCAAGCTGGTGATGCGCTACGAACAGCAGGCCGCCGACCATTACGGAGATAAGTATCAGCAGCACCCCGCCGTGCCCGCGCTGAAAACCATGTTGAAGGATCTGGAACGGGGAGGTAAAGGCAAGCAGGCCGGTTTCTACGAATACGCGCACGGCAAGGCCCCGCGATTATGGTCGGGCCTGGGCAAACACTTTCCGGTCACCAAAACGGACTACGACCGGCGACGGATGAAGGATCGCTTCCTTTTCTGCCAGGTGATTGAATCCGGCTGGTGCCTTCAGGAGAAGGTCGTTACGGAACCAGCGGCCGTCAACCTTACCAGTGTTTACGGCTGGGGATTCCCCGGCTACACCGGTGGCGTTTTACAGTATCTGGAGACCTATGGCGTGGAGGATTTCGTGCACCGATGCGGAGAATTGGAGGAACGTTACGGTCCCCGGTTTTCGGTACCGCGATACCTGAAGCAGTACGAGCCCTACCAGCGGGAATACGGCGCTCCCGAGTAAATCCGCGGCCCGTGGGCCACGGGATGACGGGACCATCACGGCATTGTCAAATCGGTGGGTAGAATCCTGGTTTTTTCGCAACCAACGGCGAGGGGTGCCGTTACAAACTTGCCCGTAATACGATACCATTATGAAGAAACGTACCGCCATTGTCTGGTTCCGTCGGGACCTTCGGTTACACGATAACGAAGCACTCGCCGACGCCATGAAGCACGCCGATGAAGTGCTGCCCGTGTACGTTTTTGACCCCCGGGTGTGGCGGGGCACGCTGCCCCATACGGGTTGCCCGAAGATGGGCGGCCACCGGGCGAAGTTTGTCCTGGAAGCGGTCGCCGACTTACGGAAGAATCTGCGAAAAAGGGGCGCGGATCTCATCATCAGGGTTGGTAAACCCGAAGAGGTGATCGTTGACCTCACCATCGAATCCCGGGCAAGTTGGGTATTCTGTAACCGGGAACGAATGGACGAAGAGCGCCGGGTGCAATCCAACCTGGAGCAAAATCTCTGGGCCATCGGGCGGGAAATCTACTATTCCCGCGGTAAGCTCCTCTACTACACGGCGGACCTGCCCTTCCCCATCACCCAGACCCCTGACGTCTTTACCCAGTTTCGGAAAGAGACGGAAAGAATCACCCCGGTACGGGAACCGATTCCCACTCCGGTGCGCATCAGCTTCGACCCCAGTGGGCTTCCCGACGTCGGAGAACTTCCCTCCTTAAGTGATTTTGGCATCTCAGAGCCCCCCAGTGATGAGCGGGCGGCCATTCAGTTCGAGGGTGGAGAAACTGCCGGACTGGACCGCCTGGCGTACTACCTTTTTGATTCTCATGCGGTGGCTACCTACAAGGAAACCCGCAATGAATTGATCGGCGCGGACTACAGCACCAAGTTCAGCCCCTGGCTGGCGTACGGCTGCCTGTCCCCAAAGAAAATTTACTGGGAAATCAAGGCATACGAAGAGAAGAACGGAGCCAACAAGAGTACTTACTGGGTCATCTTTGAACTGCTCTGGCGCGACTTCTTCCGCCTCATGGGCAAAAAGCACGGCAACGCGATCTTCCACAAGGGGGGAACCAAGGGAGAAAGCCGGGCCTGGAGCAAGGACCAGGAGACCTTTCAGCGCTGGGTGGACGGTACTACGGGTACGCCCTTCATCGACGCCAACATGCGAGAAATTGCCCGGACGGGCTTCATGAGCAACCGCGGACGGCAAAACGTCGCCAGCTACCTGGTCAAGGACCTGAACATCGACTGGCGCATGGGCGCCGAGTATTTCGAAAGTCAGCTCGTCGATTACGACGTGACGAGCAACTGGTGCAACTGGAATTACGTGGCTGGCGTCGGTTCCGATCCCAGGGAAGACCGCTACTTCAACATTCTCAGTCAGGCACAACGCTACGACGGCAACGGTGACTACGTGAAACTATGGTGCCCGGAGTTATCAACTCTCTCCGAGGATCAGGTCCATACCCCCGATGAACTGAGCGATCAGGACCAATCCCGACTGGGCGTAAAGATCGGCGTGGACTACCCCCGCCCCCTGGTGCCCAGCAAACGCTGGAAGAAAAAGCAGGGCGGCCATCATCAGCGGCGAGGCGGGAGAAGGAGTAAGCGCTCCTAACCGAGGAAAAGGGTATGCGCGCCCCAAGCATGCAACCCTGCGCGCCAAATCAGGTCTTTTCGTGATGGACTAGGAACGGTAAGATTCCTTACTGTGCCCTACCCTCGTAGGTAACCATCACCAACACCACCATCATGACCAGAATTTTCCTCGCCTTCGCCACCTTATTCACCTTCGGCAATCTGGCCGCACAAAACGCCCAGGATTATGCCGGCGTACAGCAGGCCGTCCGGTATTACCTCGACGGCGGCACCAACAACGATTTTGCCACCCTGGAGAAAGCTTTTCATCCGGAAGCAAGTATGCAGTTCATCAACGGAGAGGGAGAGCACGTTTCGGTCAACGCCGTGGAATTCTTCCGCAAGGGGATGAAGCCCGGACCACCCTCGAAACGACAAACGCGGGTATCCTCCATTGAAATCAACGGCAACGCCGCTTCGGCACGACTGGAAATCGACTATCCTACCTTCCGCTTTATTGACTACATGAATTTGCTCAAGATTGACGGGGAATGGAAGATTGTGAGTAAAATCTTCTTCCGCGAAATGCGGCCCAAACAGGAATAGCGAAATCGGGCATCTGTCTTATCTTGGGGGACAAACCCTTCGCCTGATGTTCGCCCCATCCAATCGACCTTACCGCTTTGCCTGGGTCGCCGCACCGATCGTATTCGTACTCCCGCTCCTTTCGGCGCGCTCAATCGTTGATTTTCAGCTCCATGATACCTACTTCGTAAGTGCTTCGGTGCACCTTGGTCTTTTATTGGCCATGGTTCTCTTTATTATTGGTCTGGTATACTGGCTCGCCCGCAGCTTGCGATTGGTGCCCTGGATGACCGCCATCCATCTCTTTCTCACCGTGCTATTTTTTCTGGCCATTGGCGTGGGGATCATGCTATCTTCCTACTTCAGCCTGGGTGACTTCCGGTTTTTTGCCCGTATCAACGCCGTGATTTCGGTCCTGGTGGTGGCGGTAGTAATTAGTCAATTCCTCTTTCTGCTGAACCTGTCGGTTGGTTTGATCCGCCGCCTAACCGACTGACTGAGTGGGGATAATTTTTTCTCGGGAGGGATCGTAAATCATTCCCCACTCCCGGAGGGTTCCGTTTTTACCGGTCCATTCCCCTACACTGCGGCGGTGCCAAAGTCAGCCGAAAGGGGAAAGTGACCTACTTTCCTTATTTTCGCGGTAAGTGTTTGTTGGTTATTCTGGGAATTTACCTCATTTTGGCCCGTTCAATCTTGGCCTTGAGCCCCGCAACCCTCCAACTCTAAGCGTTTTTTTCCTACTTACTGTATGGCCAGAGCAAAGAAGAAAAACCCGAACCAGTTAGGTCTCAAGATGGGGCTGAACGACGAGCGTATTCCCAAGCTCTTCGGGTTACTCCTGATTTTCATTGCCATCTTCCTTTTTGTGGCCTTTACCTCCCACCTCTTCAACTGGAAGGTGGATCAGGACCGTGTTCTGCGCTTCAACTGGAAGTTGTTGCGCAATGACGGCCCAACGGTCGACAATGCCCTGGGTCGTCTGGGCGCCTACCTTTCCAACTGGTACATGTACTACCTGTTCGGGCTCCCGAGTTACCTGGTGGTATACTTCATCTGGCGAATGGGGCTGAATTTCCTGCGGCGCCTGCCCCTGCGGAAGATGGCCAACCTCTTCGTAAAGATTATGCTGGCCACCATTGGCCTGGCGGTACTATTCGAATTTGCTTTTGGCGCCCTGACGGAATTCCCCCTGGGCGGTGGCGTAGGGCGTTACCTGGTCAGCCACCTGACGGGGGTTCTCGGAGGGTTTGGGGTGATTTTGCTCCTGCTTACCCTGGTAGGCCTTTACCTGGTGTTTGAGGCCCGGATCGACTTCAACGGCTCACCCCGGCAGATCCAAAACGACATCGTTGACCACTTCAGTGAGCGCGTCCGGTTCTGGGGCAAGCCACGCCCCAAGCCCTTTGAGCCTACCGCCGCTAAGGCCGCGGCCACTACCGGAAGCACGGCACCTGCGGCCACGCCAAAAAATACGCCCCCCTCTCTGGCCCCCGGTGACGGCAGCGATTTTGAGATTTCCATGGACGAGCCTGCCCTCCCCTCGGACCGGGGCATTGAGCAGTTGCCCGGCAACCAGATGGCCATGCCACTGGAGGAAGTGGAAATGCCCGAGATCATTCAGCCGGACCCCCTGGCGGTGGGTGGTGACAACCTCATCGTGGCGGGTGCCGGTGAAGGCCCCGATACGGAACTGGCCGCCACCGAAGAGAACAAGGACCACAGCGAACCCTACGATCCCACCCTGGATTTACCCAGCTACGAGAAGCCGGTCATGATGCTGCTGGAAGACCGCAGCTCCGGAAAACACGAGGTGGACCGGGCCGAACTCGAAGCCAACAAGGACCAGATCATTGAGACGCTGCTCAATTACAAAATTGAGATTACCAAGATTCGGGCCACCATCGGCCCCACGGTCACCCTCTACGAAATTGTTCCCGCGCCCGGGGTCAGAATCTCCAAGATCAAGAACCTGGAAGACGACATCGCTCTGTCGCTGGCGGCCCTCGGCATCCGGATCATTGCGCCCATTCCCGGCCGGGGGACCATCGGTATTGAAGTACCCAATAAAAATCCCCAAATGGTGAGCATGCGGGAGGTCTTGGAAAGCGAGAAGTTCCGCACCGCCAAGATGGACCTTCCCCTGGCGCTGGGTAAAACGATCAAGAACGAAGTGCTCGTGGCTGACCTGGCAAAAATGCCTCACCTGCTCGTAGCGGGTGCCACCGGTCAGGGTAAATCGGTGGGGATCAACTCCATCGTGATGTCGCTGCTTTACAAGAAGCACCCCAGTCAGGTCAAGTTGGTGATGATCGACCCCAAAAAGGTGGAGCTTTTCCCCTACGCCAAGCTGGAAAGTCACTTCCTCGCCTTCCTGCCCGGACAGACCGAGCCCATCACGACCGAGACTACCAAGGTGATTCACATTCTGAATTCCCTCTGTATCGAGATGGACCAGCGGTACGATTTGCTCAAGAAAGCCGCCGCCCGGAACATCAAGGAGTACAACGAGAAGTTCGTTGCTCGCCGGCTCAACCCGGAAAAGGGGCACAAATTCCTCCCCTTCATCGTGCTGGTCATCGACGAATTTGCCGACCTGATCATGACGGCGGGCAAGGAAGTTGAAATGCCCATCGCCCGCCTGGCGCAGCTGTCGCGTGCAGTGGGCATTCACCTGGTGATCGCCACCCAGCGCCCGTCGGTGAACATCATTACCGGCGTCATCAAGGCCAACTTCCCGGCCCGGATTGCCTTTAAGGTAACCGCCAAAGTAGACAGCCGGACCATCCTGGACGCCGGCGGAGCCGATCAGTTGATCGGCCGGGGTGACATGCTGCTCAGCAATGGAGGAGACATCGTCCGCCTCCAGGGGGCCTTCGTTGACACCCCCGAAGTGGAGCAGGTGATTGACTTTATCGGCAAGCAACGCGGCTACGTGGAGCCCTACCTCCTGCCGGAGTACAATACCGACGAGGAAATGAGCGGCGCCGGCCACCTGAGTTACGCCGATCTGGACGATATGTTCGAAGATGCCGCCCGCCTCATCATCTCCCAGCAGCACGGTTCCACCAGTATGATCCAGCGCCGCCTCAAACTCGGCTACAACCGCGCCGGCCGCATCATGGACCAGATGGAACAACTCGGCATCGTGGGTCCCGCTCAGGGCAGTAAGCCCCGGGAAGTCCTCGTCTACGACGAGACAGAACTGACGCGGTTCATTGATGATCTACGGAATAGAGGGTAGGGATGTTTGACGTTTGATGTAGGGGTTCGGGCGGAGGTACTAGGGCGGTAGTGCCCAGGGGAGGATGTTTGATGTTTGATGTAGAGGTTGGGGCACAGGTACTAGGACGGTAGTTCCCCGGGGAGGATGTTTGATGTAGAGGTTGGGGCACAGGTATTAGGACGGTAGTTCCCCGGGGAGGATGTTTGACGTTTGATGTAGGGGTTCGGGCACAGGTACTAGGACGGTAGTTCCCCGGGGAGGATGTTTGATGTTTGATGTAGAGGTTGGGGCACAGGTACTAGGACGGTAGTTCCCCGGGGAGGATGTTTGATGTTTGATGTAGAGGTTGGGGCACAGGTACTAGGGGTATCCTCGCTTGATAAGAAGGGTTGACCGCTCGGAATGAAAGTTTAAAGTGGTGAATCGTATCACTTGATGATGATATGCCCGAAAAAGGCTTGCTCCCTAAGTAGGCCGTTCTTAAATTAAGAGAGACTGTTCAAGTAAGTGTGTCTACTATCTTTAAGAATGAAAAGCGCAAAAGACAAATTACCAGCGGATCTCCAAAAGCTGTTAGCAGACCATCTTAAAAGTGGTAAGCCCCTACTTGGTCAAGA